>NZ_JBIWIM010000001.1:1313279-1362162 GCF_044764595.1 Streptomyces sp. NPDC093984
CACGACGCCCTGACCACAGACCCCGCTGCCAATCCGACCACTCTCGCCACATACGAGCAACGCTTCGCGGTCCTCCTGGCCGACATCGTCGGCACCGAGCACGTCTCAGCCGACAGTCACTTCTTCAACGACCTCGGTGCCGACTCGATGACGATGGCCCGTTTCTGCGCCCGCGTACGCAAGCAGACCGACCTGCCGTCCGTGTCGATGCCGGACATCTACAAGCACCCGACGATCCGAAGGCTTGCAGCCGCCCTCGCCGACACCAAAACCGACACCAAAGCCAGGCCTGCCTCGCAGCCGGCAACTCCGGCTGCTCTCATTGAGCCGCCGAGGCGGGCGCGCAATGGTGAGTACGTCCTCTGTGGGGCGTTGCAGCTCCTGTTCCTCCTCGGCTACCCCGCCCTCACCGCGGTCGTCGCGGTGAAGGGCTACGCATGGGTCTCGGCCGGCCCACACCTGGTCGACATCTACCTGCGGGCGGTCGCGTACGGCGGCGCGATGTTCCTCGGCCTCTGCGCCCTTCCGATCCTGGTCAAGTGGGTGCTTGTCGGCCGGTGGAAGCCGCAGCAGATCCGCGTCTGGAGCATGGCGTACTTCCGCTTCTGGCTCGTCAAGACCCTGGTCCAGCGGAACCCGATGGCGCTCTTCGTCGGTTCACCGCTCTACCTGCTCTACCTGAGGGCACTGGGCGCGAAGGTCGGGCGCGGCGCCGTCATCCTCTCCAGGAACGTGCCCGTGTGCACCGACCTGCTCAGCATCGGCGACGGCGCGGTGATCCGGAAGGATTCGTTCTTCAACGGCTACCGGGCCCACAACGGCATCATCCAGACGGGCGCGGTCAGCCTCGGCAAGGACTCGCTCGTCGGCGAGATGACGGTGCTCGACATCTGGACCTCGCTGGGTGACGGGGCCGAGCTGGGGCACTCCTCCTCGCTGCACGCCGGGCAGACCGTGCCCGAAGGGGAGCGCTGGCACGGCTCCCCCGCGCAGCAGACCGACGTCGACTGCCAGCGGATCCCCACGATGGACGTCAGCACCCGGCGACGGGTCGTCTTCGCGACCGTGCAGCTGGTGAACCTGCTTCTGGTGGGTACGCCGCTGACGTTCGTCGTCGTGGTCCTCGCGCTCACGAAGGTCCCGCAGCTCGCCACGCTGTGGAGCACGGGACCGGTCTCCTTCACGAGCTGGGCGTTCTACCGCGACGACGCGCTGGTCATGTCCGCCGTGCTCTTCTTCGGCGCCGTGCTCGTCGGCCTCGTGTTCGTCGGAATCGTTCCTCGCGTGCTGAACCTCTTCATCAAGCCGGACAAGGTCTACCCGCTGTACGGATTCCACTACTGGATCCACCGCGCGATCGCCCGCACGAGCAACAGCAGGTTCCACGTGACTCTCTTCGGTGGCACCTCGTACATCGTCCACTACCTGCGTTGGCTGGGCTACGACCTTCGCGGGGTGCGGCAGACCGGTTCGAACTTCGGCGAATCGGTCAAGCAGGACACCCCGTTCCTCAGCGCGGTCGGCAGCGGAACGATGGTCGCGGATGGGCTGTCCATCATCAATGCGGATTTCTCGAACACCTCGTTCCGGGTGTCCCGCGTGTCGATCGGGGCGGAGAACTTCCTCGGCAACATGATCGCCTATCCCGCGCAGGGCAAGACGGGCGACAACTGCCTCCTCGCGACGAAGGTCATGGCTCCGGTCGACGGGCAGGTGCGGGAAGGCGTGGGCCTGCTGGGCGCGCCCAGCTTCGTGATCCCGCGTTCGGTCAAGCGTGACAAGGAGCTCGACGTGGGGAACAAGGACGAGCTGCGCCGCCGCCTCCGGGCCAAGAACGTCTACAACACCATCAGCATGGCGCTGTTCCTGCTGGCGCGCTGGATCCTCATCTTCATCGTCACCGTGCTCTACCTGGCCGCCATCGACCTCTGGGGCTCCCTGGGTGCGCTCGCGTTTGCAGTGGCCACCGCCGGGGTCTTCGTCTTCACCGTCGCCTACAACGTCCTGGTCGACCGGCTGGTCCGGCCGCTGCAGGCCTTGCGGCCGCAGGGCTGCTCGATCTACGACCGCGCCTTCTGGCGGCACGAACGCTTCTGGAAAATAAATTCCCTCGCCTATGTCCTCGTCTTCAACGGCACCCCGCTCAAGAACGTGATCTGGCGGCTGCTGGGTATGCGGATCGGCCGCCGGGTCTTCGACGACGGCCTCCGCGTGCCCGAGCGGACGTTCACCACGATCGGGGACGACTGCACTTTCAATGTGGACACCGTCATGCAGTGCCACTCGCAGGAGGACGGAGGATTCAAGTCGGACCGCATCGTGATCGGTGCCGGCTGCACGCTCGGTGTCGGCGCATTCGTCCACTACGGCGTGACCATGGGCGACGGCGCGGTGCTTGCCACCAGCTCCTTCCTCATGAAGGGCGAGGAAATGCCACCGCACGCACTGTGGGGCGGGAACCCGGCCAGGAAGATGCGCGAGCAGTCGGCTGACCTTTCAGGTGCGCAGGATCATCCTCGACTGCGCCGCCGTACGCGTCCGCGGCGACTGACGCCCGGCGAACGTGGAACGTAGGGACGATTCGATGGACAACCGGGTTGAGACCGGCCGGGAGCTGCCGGACCGCCGGTTCCACGAGCTGTTGGAGCAGCGCGTGCCGATGCACCGGACGCCGTCGCGGCCGCGTTTTCCGGCCGATCGGATCGCGACCACGCCGGCGCGGGCCGAGTGGACGCTGGTGCTGGTGCCTCCTTCCTGAGTGGACATCGAGGAATCAAGGAGAAATGAGATGTCGTCCTCTTCCCAGGCGGCGCTGCTCGAGGTGGACCTGCAACCTGGCAAACCGCCGATCCTGCACACCAGGCCTGCCGGCGACGCGGTGCGCTGGGCAGCCGAGCACCGCGTGGCGCTGCGCGATGTGATCGCCGAGCACGGATCGGTCCTCGTCCGCGGCCTCGGGCTGCGCGACGTGGCCGAGACCGTCGCCGTCTTCCACCAACTGGCCCGCACCGGTCTGATGACCGAGAGAGAGGCCTTCGCCTCCCGGCGGACCTACGCAGAGGGCGTGTACTCCTCCTCGAAGTGGCCGCCGAACCAGCCGATGTGCATGCACCACGAACTGAGCTACCGGCTCGAGTTCCCCGGCCTGATGCTCTTCGCGTGCCTGTCCGCGCCCACCGAGGGCGGGGCGACCGGTGTGGCGGACTCGACGGCCACCCTCGACGCGCTGCCCGGTGACCTCGTCGAACGGCTCGAGCGAGAGGGCTGGATGCTCGTCCGCAACTACAACGAGGAGATCGGCACGTCGGTCGCCGAGGCGTTCGGCACCGAGGACCGTGGCGCGGTCGAGAGCTACTGCCGCGCCAACGCCATCGAGTTCGAGTGGCAACCCGATGGAGGGCTGTGCACCCGGCAGCGCCGCAGCGCGGTGGTGCGGCACCCGGTCACCGGGCGGCGCTGCTGGTTCAACCAGATCGCCTTCCTCAACGAGTGGACGCTCGACCCCGAGGTGCACGAGTTCCTGGTCGACACCTACGGCGCCGACCGGCTGCCGTTCACCACCCGCTTCGGGGGCGGCGACCCGATAGGCGAGGACGTCGTGCAGCTGCTCAACGAGGTGTACGAGGCCAAAACCGTGCGGGAGCCCTGGCAGGCGGGCGATCTGATGCTCGTCGACAACATCCGCAGCGCACACAGCAGGGAGCCCTTCACCGGACCGCGTGAAGTCCTGGTCGGGATGGTCGACCCGGTGCGCCTGGCCGACTGCTCACCGACCGTCGACGTGAACGCCGGATGACCACGTCCTTCGTGCGACCGTTCGGGGTCGTCTCCGGTGCCCAGGGCCACCGCGCGAGCCGTCGAACCTCCGCGTCCAGCGCCCAGGCGATCCCGGTCCTGCCCCTGGAGACGAGTCGGCGCAGGGCAGAGGGGGGCTGGGATTCGCCGGCTGCCAGGCAGAAGCGACGGAAAGGAATCCGCCGAAATGATCATCCGATTGCCGGACCTCGTTGCGAGGTCCGCCCAGCGCAACCCCGGCGCGCCCGCCCTCACCGCACGGACGACCACGATCTCCTACAGCGATCTGCACGAGCGGACGGAGCTCGCGGCCGCCGGCCTGCGTGACCTCGGCCTAGATGGTGGCGAGCGCGTCGCGGTCTTCCTCGACAAGAGGATCGAGACCGTCGTGGCGCTGTTCGCCTGCTCGCGGGCCGGTGGCGTGTTCGTCCCGGTGAATCCCGTGCTGCGGGCCAGGCAAGTGAGGCACATCCTCGACGACTGTGCCGTGCGGGTACTGGTGACCTCCACGGACCGGCTGCGGACCCTGCGCGCCGAGCTCGCCGCCTGCAAGTCACTCTCCCACGTCCTCGTGCTGGGCGACTCGCCTGCTGAGGACGAGGAAGCCCCTTACCGCGTGCTCCCCTGGTCGAAGGTCGCCGAGCCCGCGAGCCAGGCCGTGTGTCCTGCGACGGGCGGCCTCGACACGGATGTGGCCGCGATCCTCTACACGTCGGGGAGCACCGGGGCCCCGAAGGGCGTCGTGCTGTCGCACCGCAACCTCGTCGTCGGCGCGGAGAGCGTCAGCACTTACCTGAACAACACGGCGGAGGACCGAATCCTGGCCGTTCTCCCGCTGAGCTTCGACGCCGGACTGAGCCAGTTGACGACCGGCTTCTGCGTCGGCGCCCACGTGGTGCTCGCCAACTACCTGCTGCCGGGGGATGTCGTCCGGCTGTGCGCGAAGCACCGCATCACCGGGCTGGTGGGCGTACCGCCGCTGTGGATCCAGCTCGCAGCCCAGACGTGGCCGTCCGAGGCCGTGGCCGGGATGCGCTACTTCGCCAACACTGGGGGGCGACTCCCGCGCGTCACCCTGCAACGACTGCGAGCGATCTTCCCGGCCGCAACGCCATACCTGATGTACGGCCTCACAGAGGCCTTCCGCTCCACCTACCTCGACCCCCGGGAGGTCGACCGGCGGCCCGATTCGATCGGCAAGGCCATCCCGAACGCCGAGATCCTCGTGGTCCGGGAGGACGGCGGCCTGTGCGGTCGGGGAGAGCCGGGTGAGCTGGTGCACCGAGGTCCGCTTGTCGCGTTGGGTTATTGGAATGACGCGGAGCGCACGGCCGAGCGGTTCCGGCCGCCGCCGAACCGTCCGGTCGAGCTGTGTACGCCCGAGCTGGCGGTCTGGTCCGGCGATGTCGTCGTCCGCGACGAGGAGGGTTTCCTGTACTTCGTCGGACGGCGTGACGACATGATCAAGACATCGGGATATCGGGTCAGCCCGCAGGAGATCGAGGAAGTGGCGTACGAGACCGGCCTGGTCCACGATGCCGTCGCGCTCGGCCTCGAGGACGAGGCGCTCGGCCACCGGGTCGTCCTCGTCGTGACACCCTGCGATCCCGCCGGCTTCGACCCGGCCGCGGTGACCGCCCGCCTGCGGCAGGAACTACCCGGCTACATGGTGCCCGCCGAGGTGGTGGTCCTCGGGGCCCTGCCCCGAACGCCGAACGGCAAGTTCGACCGGGCGTTCCTTCGCCACGAGCTCACCGCCTCCCGCCCTCAGGACCCCGCATGAACGCAGGCGCCTACGCGCACCCCACGATCAGCTGGGGAACGTCGCGGCGACCTTGTGACGGTCTTTCAGGCCCGCGCCTACGGGATGACGGCCGGCCCTACAGCGTTCGTCGGCCGTCCGACACCGTGTGGAGCGCAGGCCGCCGGGTCCGCACGACCGATGAGGAGAAGCCATGACTCGCTCGCCAGAGATCTCGCAGGCGATTTTCGAGGACGTCAAGGCCGTCCTGGTGGTCACGCTGGACATCGAGGACCAGACCGATGACCTCGGGCCGGAGACGGGACTGTACGGCAATCTTCCTGAGCTCGACTCGCTCACCGTCGTCAAGCTCATCGTCGCATTGAGGAAACGGTTCGGGATCGAGATCGAGATCGAAGAGATCGTCGGTGACACCTTCGACACCCTCGGGCGGCTCGCGGCCTTCGTGGAGTCCAAGGTGCGCTGAGAGGCGCTCCGCGGAGTCGAGTACCTTTTTCCGGCAGGTTCAGCTCGCCGTAGTGCAGCGCGCCCCGTTCACCGTGAAGGCACGCGGCTGCGCGTTGCTGCCGTGCCAGGAGGAGAGGAAGCCGACCGCGAACGTGCCGTTCGCGGCGACCTGCTTGTTGTAGTCGGCGGCCTTCGCGGTGACCTCGGGGCCGTCCTGGGTGTAGGTGCCGTCCCACATCTGGGTGATGCGCTGGCCGTCCTGGAACCTCCAGCCGATGCGCCAGTCGGCGAGCGCCCTGGTCGAGGTCACCGTGACGGTGGCCTGGAAGCCGTCCGGCCACTGGTTGACCACCTCGTACTTCACCCGGCACGTCGGCGGGGTGGCCTTGTCGGGGCCGGAGGCGGTGGACGGTTCGCCGACCGGGCTCGTCGACGTGCCCTGCGGTTCGGTGTCGGAGTCCCGGCTCCTCGTCGCGCTGTGGGAGCCGGCCGGACGGGAGGTGGCGGGGGCGCCGGGCGTGCCGTTGCCGGCGGACGGGCCGCGGGGGGACGAGGACAGCCCCGGTGCGGTGATCGACTGGCCGGTCACCGCGCTGCCCGCGGTGGTGTCGTCCCCGCCCGAGCTGCCCAGCTGCAGCAGCGAGACGGTGAGCGCGAGCGCGGACACGATCACGGCGGCGGCGAGGATCCCGGTGCGGCCGATCCGGGGCCGTGCCTGGGCCCCCACGGTGATGCCCCGGTCCGTGCCCGCGTCCGCACGCCCGCCGGTCAGTCCGGCCTCCGCCGCCCGGCGGCGCCGCTCCAGATAGGCGAGCCCGCCCCAGCCGATCACCCCGCTCGCGAGTGCGGCGGGCGTGCCGCCGCCGTGCAGCCTGAGGCAGGCCGCCGCCTCAGCGCACCCCACGCAGGTCGCGAGGTGCCGGGAGAGGTCCTCGGGCGTCTCCGCGCCCGAGGAGCGGGTGACCGCGTCGAGCAGCCGGGCGTAGCTGCGGCAGTCGGGGTCCATGGGCGTGTCGAGGTGGTTGCGCTGGCAACGCTCCCGGAACAGGGCCCGTACCTGGGCCAGTTCCTCGGTGGCGGACGCCGGGTCCAGGCCGAGCCGGCGGGCCACGTCGGGCAGCGGCAGCGCCTCGACCTCCGCGAGCCACAGCAGGGCCGCGTCCGCTTCCTGCATGTCCTTCAGGCCGCGCAGGGCGAGGGGGCGCTGGAGGGGCGGACCGGTGTAGCGGGCGGCGTTGTCGGAGTTGAGCCACAGCCGCAGGTCGGGGTCGAGGTGGTGTCCCCTGCCCTCCGTCTCCCAGGCGGCGGCGGTGGTGCGCACCGCGGTCAGCAGCAGGGGGATCCGGGGCAGGCGCGGCACGCGGCGCCCGGTGGCCTTCCCCTGGGCCTCGCCCGCGCGGACCTCCTGGATGCCGTGGGAGAACGCCTCGGTGGCCAGCTGCCTGCCGACGGCCGAACCGGACGTGCACAGGTCGGCGTACGACAGGACCGCGTCCCAGCACTCCGAGAACAGTGCGGCCTCGGCGGCGTCCTGGGGGGTCGGCAGGTCGGGCATGGGGGGCTCCTGCGTCAACTGCTTCCACAAGCAAAGCCAACTCACCTGAGAAACAAGGGAGTTGAGGGTCGTCTCAACGGCAGGCCCAGAGCCTTTCACGGCTCCCACACAACTGACAAGCGGCGTATTCAAATCCCGTTGCCGGTGGTTGCGCGCTGTGGAGTTGTACGGACCACGGCCCCGCTGCGACTCAGCGCGCGGGGCCCGTGATCGCATTGTTACGCATGCGTCGGTTCTTCGACCCCTTCACCCACGGCTTCGTCCGCCGGGAGACTGTCCATGAACGAACTGACCGAGAACACCGCGCGGCCCGGGCCGGGCGGGCCGTAGCCGGGGGGCGAGGACAGCCCGAAGTCGTCCATGGTGGCGCGGTAGGCCTCCAGCAGCCGGATGTGGTACTCCAGCGGCGCGCCCTGCGGGTTGGCCTTGCCGAGCGGGGTCGTGGGCTCCGGGCACCAGGTGGTGAAGCGGGGCGTGATGCCGTGCGACATGAAGAAGCGCAGGCCCTCGGTGGTGGAGGCGATGGCCTCGTCGACCGTCGTGAAGCCGAAGGGCTCGGCCATCTCCACGCCCGCGACGAAGTTGGGGATCACGTTGCGCGCGCCGAAGACGTCCGCGGAGTCGAGGATGCGCCGGTGCCACTCGTCCCGGCCGACGTAACGCTCCTTGCCGGGGCAGTAGAGCTCGAACAGGCGGCGGTCCCACACCTCGAAGTTGGGGTGGTAGATCTGGACGCCGTAGTCCTTGAAGCGCTGTACGTCGTCCTTCGGCAGCGCCTGCGCGACCACCTTGCCGATCCAGCGGCCGGGGAAGCGCTCCTCGATGGCCTTGGCGTAGTGCCCGTAGAAGTCGGCCTCGTCACGGCCGGCCACCTTGGAGGTGATCGCGCCGCCGGTGAGGGTGTAGGCCGTGGACGCCTTCTGGGTGTCGTAGCGGTCGATGATCTCGAGCGCCTCCAGCACCTCCTCGACGTCCTTGACGCCCGTGTACGGCCGCCCGGCCGCCTTGTGCTGGCGCCAGTTGTGGTTGATGTCGCAGTACTGGCACTCCTCCTTGGCGCCGAAGTACTGGCAGACCCGGAAGACGGTCAGATAGATCAGGTAGCCCCACTGGATGGTGGGGGCGACCTCCATCACGGACTTCCCGTTGGAGAGGGTGTGCCGGTAGTACTCCGGCATGGGCGGCACGCCGACGTCCGCGATCCGCCTGCCGTCGAGGTACAGCCCGAGCAGGCCCTCTTCGTCGGCGGCGACCCGGTACGGCGAGGCGGGGTTCACCCGTACGGAGACGACGGTCCGCCGCAGGTCGTAGGGGCCGCCGGTGAGGATGATCTCCTCGGGCGGACGGCGCAGCGCGGCCTCGCCCAGCTCCGGCAGGGTGCCGTGGTCGAAGGAGAAGATGAAGTACGACTTCGGCTTGACGTCGCCGTCCTCGTTGTCGCTGAGCGCCGACTGGTCGAAGGCGACTCCACCCCGCAGCAGGTCCTCCTTGAAGACGGCCTCCCGCGGCACGTGCGGGAAACGCTCCATCAGGTCCTCGACCAGCGCGGTGCGACTGTCACCCATCCCGTTCTCCTCGCTCCCGGCGTGTATTGCTCGACTCCTCACGGTATGCCTCCGCCGGACGTCCGGATGTGCCGGGTCCCCGTCCGACGCGCCCGTTGCCCACTTCTGTCGCCTTTCGCCCTTTTCGCAGGTCGGGTTCAGCATGCGAACGGGGCTTGATCACCCGGTGCCGTTCGGCTGGGATTCCGGTAGCCACTGGCATTCCCCGGGGAGGGACGACGGCATGACCGAGACCGTGACCAACTGGGCCGGCAACATCACCTACGCCGCCAAGGAGCTGCACCGCCCGCACTCACTTCAGGCGCTGCGCTCGCTCGTCGCGGACAGCGCGGCCGTGCGGGTGCTCGGCAGCGGGCACTCGTTCAACGAGATCGCCGAACCGGGCGCCGAAGGCGTCCTGCTCTCCCTCGCCGCCCTGCCGGACGAGGTCGACGTCGACACGGCGGCCCGCACGGTGCGCGTGGGCGGTGGCGTCCGGTACGCCGAGCTGGCCCGGGTGGTCCACGAGCACGGGCTCGCGCTGCACAACATGGCCTCCCTGCCGCACATCTCGGTGGCGGGCTCGGTGGCGACCGGCACCCACGGCTCGGGCGTCGCCAACGGCTCGCTCGCCTCGGCCGTGCGCGAGGTGGAGCTGGTCACCGCGGACGGGTCGACGGTACGGATCTCCCGGGGCGAGCCCCGCTTCGACGGTGCCGTGACCTCCCTCGGCGCGCTCGGCGTGGTCACGGCCCTCACCCTCGACCTGGAGCCGTCGTACGAGGTCGAACAGCACGTCTTCACCGAACTGCCTCTGGAGGGCCTCGACTACGAGACCGTGGCGGCGGCCGCGTACAGCGTGAGCCTGTTCACCGACTGGCGCGCCCCGGGCTTCAGGCAGGTGTGGCTCAAGCGCCGCACGGACCAGCCGCTGCCCGACTTCCCGTGGGCCTCTCCCGCCACCGAGGCGATGCACCCGGTGCCGGGCATGCCCGCGGTGAACTGCACCGAGCAGTTCGGCGTCCCGGGCCCCTGGCACGAGCGGCTGCCGCACTTCCGGGCGGACTTCACCCCGAGCAGTGGCGCCGAGCTGCAGTCCGAGTACCTGCTGCCGCGCCCGTACGCGCCGGCCGCACTGCGGGCCCTCGACGCGATCCGGGCGACGGTCGCCCCCGTGCTGCAGACCTGCGAGGTGCGGACGGTCGCCGCCGACGCGCAGTGGCTGAGTCCGGCGTACGGGCGGGACACCGTGGCGCTGCACTTCACCTGGGTCGAGGACACGGCGGCCGTGCTGCCCGTGGTGCGGCGGGTCGAGGCGGCGCTGGACGGTTTGGAGGCGCGGCCGCACTGGGGCAAGATCTTCACCGTGCCTCCGCAGGTGCTCCGCGAGCGCTACCCGCGGCTGGACGACTTCACGGCGCTGGCGGCGGAGCTGGACCCGGCGGGCAAGTTCCGGAACGCGTTCGTGCGGGAGGTGCTCGGCTTTTGAGACAGGGGGCGGCCCGACTTCATAAACCCCCTTTCCTAACCCCTTGTAGAAAGGCCGGTCCCGGCATAGGCTCCTGCCGCGCCGAGGCATGAGGCCTCGCCATGACCTGGGGAGGATGGGGGACGTGCCGGTCAAGCGCACCTCACGCGATATTCGCACAGCGAACCGTTACGAGGTGCTGCGCCAGATCATCGCCCGCTCCCCCACGTCCCGTCAGGAGCTGGCGGCGGCGACCGGACTGAGTCTGGCCACGGTCGCCACTCTCGTCGGTGAGCTGCTAGACCTCGGC
The DNA here is from genome assembly GCF_044764595.1 of Streptomyces sp. NPDC093984. NCBI lineage: Bacteria > Bacillati > Actinomycetota > Actinomycetes > Kitasatosporales > Streptomycetaceae > Streptomyces > Streptomyces sp. NPDC093984. The sequence goes on from NZ_JBIWIM010000001.1 coordinate 1,324,161, forward strand.
ATGCTGACCGAGGTCGGCTTCGAGGACTCGGCGGGCGGCCGGCCGCGCGGCCTGGTCGCGGTCAACGCGTCGGGGGGCGCGTTGATCGGCGTCGACATCGCGGAGACGTACGTCCGGGTCGAGCTGTTCGACCTGGCGCTGAACATGCTCGCCCGCGCCGACGAGGACATGCGCCCCGGCGAGAACCGCCCCGAGCAGGTCGTCGCGCATGTCGCCGCGGCGGTCGGCTCGGTCGTCACCCAGGCCGGGGTGGAGGGCGCCCGCGTCCTCGGCGTCGGCGTCAGCGTCCCGGGCCAGGTCGACCGCGACCGTGGGGTGTCGGAGTACGCCCCGAACTGGGACTGGCACGACGTACCGCTGCTCGACCTGCTCTCCGAGCACATCGCCTACCCGCTCTACCTGGACAACCCGCTGCGCGCCTGCGCGGTCGCCGAGCTGTGGTTCGGCGCGGCGCGCGGACGCGGGGACGCCGTGGTCGTCAATCTGGGCACGGGCGTGGGCGCCGGGCTGGCGCTGGGCGGCGGCCTGCACCGCGGCGTCAGCAACAGCGCCGGCGAGTGGGGCCACACGACGCTGGTGCTGGACGGGCGGCTGTGCCACTGCGGCAACCACGGCTGTGTCGAGACGTACGTCGGCGCGCCCGGCATCATGCTCAACCTGCGGGAGCTGAGCCCGCAGAGCCCCCTGCTGCACCCCGAGGACCAGACCGCCACGATCGACGCCCTCGCGCGCGGGGTCGCCGAGCAGGACCCGGTCGCGATCAAGGTCGTGCGGGACACCGCCCGCTACCTCGGCGCCGGGATCGCCGACCTGGTCAACCTGCTGAACCCGGAGGTGGTCGTGCTCAGCAGCTGGGTCGCGGCCACGCTCGGCGAGCCGCTGCTGAACGAGGTGCGTGAGGCCGTCTCCCGGCACGCGCTCAAGCGGCCGTTCACGGCCACGGAGATCGTCCTGTCCCCCATCCCGACCGACCCGGTGTGCCTCGGAGCCGCGACCTTCGCACTCGAAGGCGCGCTCCAGTCGGTCAGCCAGCGGGGCGCGCCTGTGTCGAGACCGCGGGCGCGCGCAGGCCCGAAGGGGTGAGCACGGTCGCGGTCTCGACACAGGCGCGCCCCGCAGAAGACAAGCACAGTCCCAGAAGCGCCACCCCCACAAGGAGCCGTACCGCACCACCTTCATGACGACGGAAGGGATGCACGTTGACGCGCACCAGCAGATCCACGATCCGTTCCCCCCGCAGATCCGTCCTGGCGACAGCCGCAGCCGCACTCGCTGTCACGGGGGCCCTGATCTCCGCCCCGCCCGCCGGGGCCGCCGACCCCCAGGCGGCCGAGGTCTCCCCGCACGCCGCTCAGACCATCGACGACATCGGCGCCTCCGGTGCCTGGTGGGTCAACGACCTCCAGCATTTCTCGCCGGCCGTCCAGGCCCGGGTCGCGGGGCTGCTCTTCTCGAAGGAGGGCCTGGACCTCAGCTCGTACCGCTACAACATCGGCGGTGGCGGCGTCGCGGTCACCACCCCGGCCCGCGCCGCCGAGGACTTCCTGAACGCCGACGGCACCTATGACTGGAGCAGGGACAAGGGCGGTCGGACGTTCCTGAAGTATGCCGCGGCGTACGGCGTGAAGGACCTGATCGGCTTCGTCAACAGCGCCCCCGCCCAGTGGACGACCAACGGGAAGAGCTGCGGCGGGCAGTTGAAGGCGGAGAACGAGGCGGACTTCGCGAAGTACATAGCCGACGTGACGGACCACTTCGCGCGGCAGGGCGCGAAGCTCGACTACATCAGCCCCTTCAACGAGCCGGACAACAGCTTCGCCGACTGCGGCCAGGAGGGCATGCCGGTACCGGTCGACCAGCGCGACGACATCGTGCGGGCGCTGGGCGCCGAGCAGAAGGCACGGCACCAGAAGACCGGCATCATCGCGGACGAGTCCAGCAAGACGACGCAGTTCACCAGCGAGCTCCCGCAGTGGATCTCGCAGCCGGACACCGCCCGGTATGTCTCCAAGTTGGCCCATCACACCTACAACAACCCCGACGACGGGCAGCTCGCCAACATCTACGAGACGTCGAAGGCGGTCGGCAAACAGCCCTGGGCCACGGAGATCTGCTGCTTCGGCAAGGGCTCCACGGGCTGGAACCAGGAGTACGACCCGACGATCGACAACGCCCTGCTGATGTCGCGGATCATCTACAAGGACTTCGCGACCGCGCACGACTCGGCGTTCCAGTGGTGGGTGGCCCTGGCCAGCGGCTACGGCACCGACCCGTACACGAAGAACGACCAGGGCTGGAACGACGGCCTGATCTACTACGACCCCGACTACGCGACGAACGGCAACCAGAAGCTGTACTTCACCAAGCGGTACTACGCGCTCGGCCAGTACAGCAAGTTCGTCAGGCCGGGGTCGGTCGCGCACAACGTGACCGGCGCACCGAGCGGGGTCGAGGTCACGACGTACGACGACAAGGGCAAGTGGGTGGTCGTGGTCAACAACCACAACACCACCGACACGGCGCTGAACCTGCGCTTCAACAGCGAGGCGCCGGTGCGGGCCGAGAAGGCGGTCAGGACGTCGGCCACGGAGAACTGGGCCTCGGTCGGCAAGCCGGCCGTGAACGGCTCCACGGTCTCCACCACGCTCGCCGCGCGCTCGATCACGACCTTCGTCCTCGACCAGCGCGGGCACGCCACGACGGCCGTGACGGGCGCCTGGAAGGGCGCGCAGTCCGGCAAGTGCCTGACGGCGGGCGCCTCGGGTGCCGCGATCGACACCTGCACGGGCGGGGCCGAGCAGTCCTGGTCGTACGACGCGGACGGCACCCTGAAGGGCGCGAACGGCTATCTGACCGCCGGAGGTTCGGGGCTCACCACCGCCGCCGACCGCACCGGTGACGCCACCCAGCGGTGGCTGCTCAACGCGAACGGTCAGATCGTCAACGAGGCGTCCGGCAAGTGCCTGGACGTCAGCGGTCAGGCGACCGCCGACGGCAGCAAGGTGATCCTGTACAGCTGCAACGGCGGCTCCAACGAGGCCTGGTCCAGGCAGTAACGCCCCCGGAACCGAGGGCCGCCGGCACCCTGACCCGGCGGCCCTCACCCCGGACCCGCCCCCTTGTTCGTCATTCCGAACCGGACACAACGTTTCGCGCAGGCTTCGTCCAACCCCTTGCCGAAGCCTTAGCCGAAGATCTAACGTCCCGCACCGCACCTCCTTCGAACCACCTCGCGCCGAGCCGCAAGAGCCGCAGCCGCGCTTCAGAGACAAGGACGTCAGCATGTCGGCAATGAGCAGCAGCAACTGGGACCGCCGATCACTCCTGAAGGCCGCAGCGGGCCTGGCCGCCGCCGGCACGCTCTCCGCCTGCGGGAGCAACAACGGCCGCGGCGGCGGCAGCGGTTCGGGCACGAACCTCGTCCAGTACTTCCACGCGTACGGCGAGCCGGGCGTCGAACAGGCCGTGAAGCGCTACGCCAAGGCCTACACCAAGGCGAACGTGGCCACGCAGTGGATCACGGGCAACAACTTCGAGTCCAAGCTGTTCTCCGCCCTGCTGACCAAGCAGGCGCCCGACGTCTTCGAGTTCCACCCGCAGATCCAGCTCGTCAAGAGCGGTCAGGTGGCCGACCTCACCGACATCATCAGTCCGGTCAAGGACGACTTCAACCCGGCCGACATCAAGTCGCACACGGTCGACGGGAAGATATACGGCGTCCGGATGATCGACGACCCGCAGTTCTTCTTCTACCGCAAGTCCATGTTCGAGAAGGCGAACGTGTCCGTCCCGACCACGCTGGACGAGCTGATCGAGGCCGCCGCCAAGCTCACCACCAGCAAGGTCAAGGGCCTCTTCCTCGGCAACGACCTGACCCCGATCCAGAACAACCTCATCTGGTCGGCCGGCGCCGACACCCTCGACGACAAGAACCAGATCGCGTACCACACGGACGGTGTCGTCGAGGGCCTGAAGAAGCTCCGCACGCTGTTCACCAGCGGCCACCTGCTGCTGGACGCCCCGGCCGACTTCTGGGACCCCTCCGCGTTCAACCAGGGCCTGTGCGCGATCCAGTGGGGCGGCATGTGGGGGATGCCCGCCACCCAGCAGGCGCTCGGTGACGACTTCGGCGTCTTCCCGTTCCCGAAGATCGGCTCGAACGGCAAGGAGTCCGTCTACAACGGCGGCTGGTCGATGTACGTCAACGCCAAGGGCAAGAACGTCGACGCGGCCAAGGAATACGTCAAGTGGCTGTGGATCGACCAGAAGCAGTACCAGGCGGACTTCTCCACCTCCTACGGCTTCCACATCCCGCCGCGCACCTCGATCGCCGCCCAGGCCACCAAGCTGAAGTCGGGTGCGGCGGCTGACGGCGTCAAGCTGTTCAACACCTACGGGCACTTCGACAACATCGGCTGGACCCAGGCGATGATCACGGCGTTCAACGACGTCATCGCCAACTCCGTCCGCAAGAACGGCGACCCGGAGGCCGCGCTCGACGCCTGCGACAAAAAGGTCAACGTCGAGCTGAAGAAGCTGTTCGGATAGGCCGCGGACGGACCCACGACATGTCGACCACCACCAAGCTCGGGGTCGCCCAGCCCCCCGCCCCGGCCAAGGCCTCCAAGGCCCGGCCGAGGCGGGGCCTCGGGGCGAACAACACCCTCAACTTCTGGCTGTTCACCGGGCCGTTCCTGATCGGACTGACGATCTTCGTGTTCGTGCCGATCATCTGGAGCTTCTATCTCAGCTTCTTCGACGCCCGCTACACCGTCACGCCGAGCAATTTCATCGGCTTCGGCAACTACAAGCAGATCCTCACCAACAGCAACTTCCCCGACTCCCTGCTGACCTTCACCGTGTTCGCCGCGTTCATCGTGCCGACCACGTGGGCGCTGTCGCTGGGCCTCGCGCTGCTGGTGCACCGGCTGCGGTTCATGCGGGCGTTCTTCAGGTCGGTGTTCTTCCTGCCGACCGCCGTCTCCTACGTCGCCGCCGCGCTGGTGTGGAAGATGTCCATCTTCAGCGGCGTCCGCTTCGGCATGGCGAACACCGTGCTCGGCTGGTTCGGCATCGACAACATCGCCTGGCTCGCCGACCCGAGCCCGCCCTGGTACTGGCTGGTCATCCTGACCCTGCGCCTGTGGATCCAGTCGGGCTTCTACATGATCCTGTTCCTGGCGGCGCTGCAGAACATCCCGTCGGAGCTGTACGAGGCCGCCGCCATCGACGGCGCCAAGCCGGGCTGGCAGACCTTCCGGCACATCACGCTGCCCCAGCTCCGGGCGACCTCCACCGCGGTGATCCTGCTGCTGCTGATCGCCGCCTACCAGGCGTTCGACGAGTTCTTCAATATCATCTCGACCAAGGCGACCTGGGCCCAGACACCGCTCATGGAGCTGTACAAGGCGGCCCTCGGCACCAACCAGGACTACGGCGCCGGCAGCGCGGGCGCGGTCATCCTGTCGATTCTGATCTGCATCGTCACCCTGTTCCAGGGCAAGCTCATGGGCTTCGGCAGGGGGGAGGACTCCCAGTGACCACCACCGCTCCTAAGGCCGGAAAGCCGCGCCGTGTGAAGCGCGGGAGCGTCCTCGGCAACACGGGACTGTACGTCGCCGTGAGCGTCGCCGCCCTGCTGTTCCTGATCCCCTTCTACCTGATCGCCCGCAACTCCCTGTCCACGGACCCGGAGATCACGGGCGAGAGCTGGAAATGGCTCCCCTCCTTCCAGTGGGGCAACATCTCCGAGCTGTTCAACGATCAGACGGTCGAGTACGGCCGGTCCCTGTGGAACTCGATGGTCGTCGCCGTCCTGATGACCGTCGGCACCCTCCTGGTCTGCTCGCTCGCCGGTTACGGCCTCGCGCGCATCCCCTACAAGCACGCCAACAAGGTCTTCTACGCGGTCCTGGCGACCCTCATGGTCCCGACGGCCGTCACCTTCGTGCCGAGTTTCGTGCTGGTGTCGTCACTCGGCTGGGTGGACACCTACCGCGGTCTCATCATTCCGGGCCTCTTCAGCGGTTTCACCTGCTTCCTGTTCCGGCAGTACTTCCTGGGATTCCCCAAGGAACTGGAGGAGGCGGCACGCGTGGACGGGCTGACCATCTGGGGAGCGTACTGGCGGGTCGTCGTGCCCAACTCGCTGAACTTCTTCGCGGCGATCGCCACGATCACCTTCATCAGTGGCTGGAACGCCTTCCTGTGGCCGCTGGTCATCGGTCAGGACCCGAGCGCCTGGACCGTGCAGGTCGCGCTCTCCTCGTTCATGACCAACCAGACCGTCAACTTCCATCTGATCTTCATGGCCACGGCCATTTCCATCCTGCCGCTGGTACTCGTGTTCCTGTTCCTGCAGCGCTGGCTGGTGCAGGGCATCGCACAGACCGGCATCAAGGGCTGACCTAGGAGACCGATGTCTTTCCGCACCCATTCCTCCATCGACTACGTCGAGGACGTCTCCCCGGGCAGCGGTGCCCTGCCGCCCCGCGCCTGGTACGCGTCCTCGGACGCGGCGTCCCTCTCGCTGAACGGCAGCTGGCGCTTCCGGCTGGCGGCGACGGCGGACGCCGAGGACGACGCGTTCGCCGAGCCCGGATACGACGCGGGGGACTGGGCGGAGGTCTCGGTCCCCGGCCACTGGGTCCTCCAGGGGCACGGTTCTCCCATCTACACCAACCACCTCTACCCCTTCCCGGTCGACCCGCCGCGCGTGCCGACCGAGAACCCGACCGGTGACCATCTGCGCGTCTTCGACCTGCCGTCCGACTGGCCGTCGGACGGCGGGGCGGTGCTCCGCTTCGACGGTGTCGAGTCCTGTGCGCGGGTGTGGCTGAACGGCACGGACATCGGCGAGTTCAAGGGCTCCCGGCTGCCGCACGAGTTCGCCGTCGGCCATCTGCTCAAGCCGAGCGGCAACGTGCTCGCTGTCCGGGTCCACCAGTGGTCGGCGGGCTCGTACCTGGAGGACCAGGACCAGTGGTGGCTGCCGGGCATCTTCCGGGACGTCACCCTGCTGCACCGTCCGGCGGACGGTGTCCTGGACTTCTTCGTGCACGCCTCCTACGACCACGTGACCGGCGAGGGCACGCTGCGGGTCGACGCGGACGTGGACGGCCGGGTGACCGTGCCCGCGCTCGACATAGATGTCGCCACCGGTGAGTCCGTGACCGTGCCCGTCGAGCCGTGGACCGCGGAGACGCCGACGCTGTACGACGGCGTGCTGGCCACCGACGGCGAGCGCGTGCCGCTCAGGATCGGTTTCCGGACCGTCGTCCTCGAGGACGGCCTGATCAAGGTCAACGGCAGGCCGGTCCTCTTCAAGGGCGTCAACCGGCACGAGTGGCACCCGGAGAAGGGCCGCGCGCTCGACCTGGAGACGATGCGCGAGGACGTGCTGCTGATGAAGCGGCACAACGTCAACGCCGTCCGCACCTCCCACTACCCGCCGCACCCGGCCTTCCTGGACCTGTGCGACGAGTACGGCCTGTGGGTCATCGACGAGTGCGACCTGGAGACCCACGGCTTCGTCGAGCAGGCCTGGCGCGACAACCCGGTCGACGACGACCGCTGGACCCCGGCGCTGCTCGACCGGGCCGCCCGTATGGTCGAGCGCGACAAGAACCACCCGTCGGTCGTGATCTGGTCCCTCGGCAACGAGGCCGGCACCGGGCGCGGGCTGACCGCGATGGCCGAGTGGATCCACGGGCGTGACTCCTCACGGCTGGTGCACTACGAGGGTGACATCGACTGCCGTGACACGGACGTGTACTCGCGGATGTACGCGAGCCACGCCGAGGTGGAGCAGATCGGCCGCCGACTGGACGGCGGCACCCACAAGCGCCGCGAGCTGCCCTTCATCCTCTGCGAGTACGGGCACGCCATGGGCAACGGCCCCGGCGGCATCGCCGACTACCAGCGGCTGTTCGAGTCCTACGACCGCCTCCAGGGCGGCTTCATCTGGGAGTGGATCGACCACGGCATCAAGCACCCGGAGCTGGGCTACGCCTACGGCGGCGACTTCGGCGAGGAGTTGCACGACGGGAACTTCGTCTGCGACGGTCTGCTGTTCCCCGACCGTGAGCCGTCGCCGGGCCTCGTCGAGTACAAGAAGGTGATCGAGCCGGTCCGCATCGAGGGCGACGGCGACGGCGGTACCGTGCGGATCCGCAACGCCCACGACTTCGCGGACCTCTCGGCGCTCGCCTTCGAGTGGTCCTTCCAGGTCGACGGCGAGACCGTGGAGTCGGGCTCGCTGTCGGTGCCGGTGCTCGCGGCCGGAGAGTCGGCGGAGGTCAAGCTGCCCGAACCGCCCGAGGTGCGCCGCGGCGAGGCGCAGTGGACGGTGCGTGCGGTGCTGGCGTCGGACACCGCGTGGGGCGCGAAGGGCCACCAGGTGGCGTGGGGCCAGTTCCCGGTCACCGGACGTGTGCCGGTCCCGGCCGCCGCGGGCACGGCTCCCGTGCTCACCGACGGCCGGATCACCCTCGGCCCGGGCACCTTCGACGCCCGCACGGGCGCGCTGACGGCCGTCGGCGGCGTGGACGTGACCGGCCTGCGCCTGGACGTGTGGCGGGCCACCACCGACAACGACGACGGCGCCGAGTGGCAGACCGACCTCCGCTACGGCTTCATGTGGCGCAAGCTGGGCCTGCACCGCATGCGGCACCGTCTGGACGCGGTGGAGCTCGGCGACGGGGCACTGACCGTGCGGACCCGGGTGGCTCCCGCCGCCTGGGAGGTGGGCCTCGCCACCGTGTACCGCTGGTCGTCGGACGGGGAGAGGCTGCGGCTGGCCGTGTCCGTCACACCTGAGGGCGACTGGACGGTGCCGCTGCCCCGGCTCGGCATCCGGTTCGGCCTGTCCGGCGCGGCGGACCGGGTCACCTGGTTCGGGGGCGGCCCCGGCGAGGCGTACCCGGACACCAGGTCGGCCTCGCAGCTCGGCCGTTGGGAGTCCACGGTCGACGGGCTGCAGACGCCGTACGTGCGCCCGCAGGAGAACGGCGCCCGCGCCGACGTCCGCTGGGCGGAGCTCGGCGGGCTGCGCGTCGAGGGCGACCCGGAGTTCTTCTTCAGCGCCCGGCGCTGGACGACCGAGCAGCTGGACGCCGCCCGGCACCGCACCGACCTCACGCCCGGCGACACGGTGTGGGTCAACCTCGACCACGGCCAGCACGGCATCGGTTCGCAGTCGTGCGGTCCGGGCCCGCTGCCGCAGTACTTCCTGCGGGCCGAGCCCGCGGAGTTCTCCTTCGTGTTCTCGGAGGTCAGTTGACGGACACGGTCCTGAGGACCTCCGCGGCCGGACGGCTGTTCAGTCGTCCGGCCGCTGCCGCGTCCTGCGTCGCTTTCGTCCTCATCGGCATGCTCCAGGCGCTCTACGGCCCGGCGGTCCCCGGCTTGCGCGCCGAGTACGGCCTGTCGCCGTCGGGCGCCGGTCTCGGCCTGAGCCTGCACTTCACGGGCGGGGTCGCCGGCGTCCTCGCCTTCAACGCCATCCACTCCCGGATCAGCAACCGGATGCTGCTGGCGGCGAGTTACGGGCTGATGGCGGCGGGCGGCGCCGGCTTCGCGCTCGCCCCGAACTGGCCGCTCGCCCTGGGCGCCGCCTTCCTCGGCGGACTCGGCTTCGGCGGCATCGACTACGGCCTCAACCAGCTGTTCGCGGTCGGCTTCGGCGAGAAGTCCACGGCCATGCTCAACGTGCTCAACGCCCACTTCGGCATCGGGGCGGTGCTGGGTCCGGCGGTCATCGCGTGGACGGGCCCCCGGCACTACGCGTACGCGTTCGGGGGGTGCGCGGTGCTGGCGGCCGTACTGGTCCTGTGCACGGGGGGCGTACGGACCGAACCGGTCGGCGTCGTGCCGAGGGCGTCCACGTCGCTGGGCCTGTCCCGCGTCCTCGTCGGCTTCCTCGCCCTCTACGTCCTCAACGTGGCCGTCGAGGCTGGCGTCGGCGGCTGGGAGCCCACCCACCTGGAAACCGTCGGATACGGCGCGACCGTGGCCGCCTCCGCGACCTCCGTGTACTGGCTGATGATGACGGCGGGCCGCTTCCTCGTCGTCCCGCTCACGCTCAGATACGCCCCCGAGCGCATCCTCACCGTGTGCGCGGCCGGGATGACGGCGTGTCTGCTGCTGTCGCTCGTAAAAGGTGTGGCGCCGGTTGCCTATGCGGGTGTTGGCTTGTTCATTGCGCCCGTCTTCCCCACCGGCCTGCCCTGGCTGAACCGGGCTCTCCCCCAGGCAAAGAGAGCGGGTGCCTGGGTCATCGCCGCGTCGATGGTCGGCGGGGTGGCAGCGCCACCGCTGCTGGGCCTGGGCATCGAGGCCGCTGGCATCCATGCCGTTCCCTGGCTGCTGACAGCGTTGTCGGCCGCCTCGCTCGCGGCGACCGTATGGCTGATCCAACTGACCCGGAGGTTCGTCGAGTGAGCGCGAGCATCGAGGTCCGCGGGCTTACCCGCACCTTCCTCACCACCGTCCGCCGCCCCGGTTTCGCGGGCGCCCTGCGTTCCCTGGTCAACCCGGAGAGGGTGACCAAACACGCCGTCACGGACATCACCTTCGACGTGGCCCCGGGCGAACTGCTCGCCCTGCTCGGCCCGAACGGCGCAGGCAAGTCCACCACCATCAAGATGCTGACCGGCATCCTCACCCCCACGTCCGGCCAGGCCCGGGTCGCGGGCGTGGTGCCGTACGAGGAGCGGGAGCGCAACGCGCGCAACATCGGCGCGGTGTTCGGGCAGCGCACCCAGCTGTGGTGGGACCTGCCGGTGCGCGAGTCGTTCGCGATCCTGCGCGACATCTACGAGGTGCCGAAGGCGGATCACGCGGCCCGGCTCAAGGAGTTCGACGAGCTGCTCGATCTCTCCTCCTTCTGGGACACGCGGGTTCGGCATCTCTCGCTCGGCCAGCGGGTGCGCTGCGACCTGGCGGCGGCGCTGCTGCACGACCCGCCGGTGGTGTTCCTCGACGAGCCGACGATCGGCATGGACGTGGTGGTCAAGGAGCAGGTGCGGGAGTTCCTGCGGCACCAGGTCGAGGAGCGCGGCCGGACCGTGCTGCTGACCACGCACGACATGACGGAGGTCGAACGGCTGGCCGAGCGGGTGGTCCTGATCAACCACGGGCGGCTGGTACTGGACGGCACCCTGGACGAGATCCGCCGGAGGTTCGGCTCGACCTGGCAGGTGCGGGCGACCCTCGCCGATCCGCACGCGCCGGTCGAGCCGCTGCCGGGCATCGCGCTGCTGCGGCGGGACGGGCCGCAGGTGGTGTTCGGCCCGGACGGCTCGGGCGCGCCGACGGTCCACCAGGCGCTGAAGCAGATCATCGAGCGGTACGAGGTCACGGACCTCGGGATCGACGAGGCGGACCTGGAGGACGTGATGCGCGCGGCCTACGTCCAGGCGGCGTCCCAGGCGGAGTTCCAGGCGGAGGGGGTCTGATGGCCGTCCTGTACGCCTGGCGCGCCGCCCGGGTCACCCCGCTCGGCGAGCTGCTCACCCCGCCCCGCATCACGGCCGCCCTGCTGCGGCTGACCGTGCAGGTCGTGCTCGTGGCGTCGCTGTGGCGCGGCCTGTACCAGGCGACCGGCACGACCGCCGGACTGGACCGCGACCAGGCGGTCACCTACGCCGTGCTCGCGGTCCTCGCCTCCCGGCTGCGGGAGCTGGACCAGTACGCGGGCCGGGACTCGGTGCTCCAGCACATGCACTTCGGCACGATCGTGTACTGGTACCTGCGCCCGCTGCCGCCCCAGCGCTACTACGCTCTGCGGGCGCTGGGCGAGCAGCTGTACGGTCTGGTGTGGGCACTGGCCGGATACGCGGTGTGTCTCGCGGCGGGAGTGGTGGAACCCCCCGAGTCGGCGTCCGTGGCCGGGGTGTTCGCGCTGAGCCTGCTGCTCGGCCAGTGGGTCCTGCACTACGTCACGCTCCTCATCGACCAGCTGTGCTTCTGGACGCTGCGCAACACCGCGGCGATGCTGATCCTCCTCTTCGCGCAGAACCTGCTGTCCGGGGTGTACGCGCCGCTGTGGTTCTTCCCGCACTGGTTCGTCACGATGAGCGGTTTCCTTCCGTTCCAGGCGACGCTGAGCGTGCCGCTGTCCCTGTACGTGGGCCGCATCCCGCTGTCCGACGCGGGTGCGCAACTCGCCGTCCAGGCGGGGTGGGTGGTGGCCCTGTCCCTGTTCACCCGGCTGCTGTGGCGGCGGGCCGCCCGGCGTGTCATCTCCCAGGGAGGCTGACCGTGTCGGTGAAGGCGTTGCGCATCGCATGGCGGATCACCCGTCTCAACTTCCGTGCCCAGCTGGAGTACCGCACCGAGTTCCTGATGATGATCGCCATCGGTGCCATCTGGCAGGTGTCGGTGATCGTGTTCGCGACGGTGCTGCTGACCCGGTTCACCGGGATGGGCGGCTGGGACAGTTCGGACGTGCTCCTCATCCCGGCGACGCGGATGCTGGCGCACGGCCTGTTCGTGCTGTTCCTGGGCCGGGTGCACGGACTGGGCCGGCACATCCAGGAGGGCAGGATCGACGCGTACCTGCTGCGCCCCATGCCCGTGTACCGCCAGGTCCAGCTGCAGTTCTTCCCCACCAACGCCATCGGTGACCTGACGGTGGCGGCGGGCCTGATGGCGGGCGCGCTCGGCCGCAGCCACCTGGACTGGACGACGGGCAGGATCACGTACCTGATCCTCTCGCTCGTCGGCGGCATGCTCCTGGAGGCGGCCCTGTTCACGGCGGTGGCCTGTGCGTCGCTGCGGTTCCCGGCCGCCGACTACTGGGGCCGCTGGCTGGAGGAACTGCTCGGCACGTTCGGCAGCTATCCGCTGAACGTCCTGCCGAAGGCGGTGGGCGGTTTCCTGACCTTCGGCCTGCCGCTCGCGTTCGTCGCGTACTTCCCGGCGGCGGTGCTGACCGGCCACGGCCACGACACGGGCGCCCCGTACTGGCTGGCGGCGGCCTCACCGCTGCTCGGACTGCTGGCGTATCTGGGGTCGCGGCTGCTGTGGCGGTGGAGCCTTGGGCACTACACGGGAGTGAACGGGTGAGAGCCTGCGGGTGACACGGGCTCCGACGACGCCGGAGCCGCTCAGGCGGCTTCGGCGGCCGTCTCCGGGTGCCGGGTCCGTACGGGTGTGAGCAGGGCCAGGGCCGCGATGCCCACGCAGCACGACCCGGCCACCACCCCCACCGCCGCCGTGCCGTGGTGCTGGGCCCCCCAGGTGAGCACGGCCGCGCCGACCGGGGCCGCCGCGTAGTGGATCGTCCAGAACGCGGAGGTGACCCGGCCCAGCAGGTGCTCGGGCGTCACCTGCTGGCGCAGGGACATGGAGCAGGTCCCGGCGATGCTGACGCATCCGAGGAAGGCCGCCATGAGGAAGGCGACGGCCGGTACGTGACGGGCCCAGCCGATGCCGGCGAGCGCGCAGCCGCAGACGGTCACGGCCCCGATCCAGGTGGGCCCGAAACCGAGCCCCTGCCGTACCCGTGCCACCAGCAGGGCCCCGGCGATGGTTCCGAGAGCGCCGACCGCGAGGACGGTGCCGACGGTGCCGTCGCTCTGCCCGAGGTCGTGCTTGAGGTGGTAGATGAGCACGTCGTTGAGGCCCAGCTCCAGAAAGCTGAACAGGGACAGGAGCACGGTCAGGGCGCGCAGCACCGGGTGGCGCCGCAGGAAGGACGCGCCCGCCAGCAGGTCCTTCCACAGTCCCCGCCGGGTGGTTGCCGGGTCGGGCGGCGGGGACCGCCGCAGCCGTACAAGGGTCAGGCAGAGGGCCGACACGCCGAAGCTGACCGCGTCCACCGCGACGGCTCCGGCCGGCCCCGTCCACGCGGCCACGACACCCGCGCCGAGCGGGCCGGCCACCCCCGCCGCCGCGGCCGTCGCGTTCAGCCGGCCGTTCGCGGCGGTGATCCGCTCGCCGTCGACCAGGCCCCGCACGACGGTGACGTACGCGACCGAGAACACCATTCCGACGGCCTCGCACAGCGGCAGGACCGCGTACAGCAGCCAGACGCGCGGTCCGGCGAGCCACACCAGGGGAACCAGCCCGTACAGCACCATCCGCACCAGGTCGCAGGCGATCAGCAGCCTTCTGCGGTCCAACCGGTCCACCACCACACCGGCGAACACCCCGGCCAGCACCGACGCCGCGCCTCCGACGGCCGTCAACAGCCCCATCCGAGCGACGGACCCGGTCGCCTCCAGCACCAGCAGCGGCAGCGCGATCAGGGCGAAGGAGTCACCGAGGACCGAAAGGGTCTGCGCGGCCCAGAAGATCCCGAAGTCCCGGTTCCGCCCCGGCGATCCGACACCTGCGGCCTCCCCCACGGCAGCTCCCCCCTGCACACACACGTTCGAGCGCGACGAACGATCAAGACGTACCACCGTACGCCGACCAGGCGGCGGCCTGGAGCCGTCCCGCCACGCTCGTGCCGTCTGCGACACGGCAGCAGTTCAACTCCGTCACCGCCGAGAACGAGATGAAGTGGGACGCCGTCGAGCCGACCCGGGGCTCCTTCCAACGGCCTCAACCCGAACGCCTGACGCTCACCTCCGCCCAGACCACCTTGTACGGCCGCGGTTCCGTGCCCCACCGCTCGGAGACCGCGGCCACGAGCCTGAGCCCGTACCCGCCTTCGGCGTCCGGTTCGCGCAGCACGGGCAGCCGTTCACTCCGCGCGTCGGCCACCTCGACGCGTACGACACCGGTGCCCTGCCACAGCAGCCGGACCCGGAAGTCACGACCCGGGACGCGGCCGTGCCGGACGGCGTTGGCGGCGAGTTCGGCGACGACCAGGGCCACGTTCCGGCCGGCGTCGCTGTCGTACGGGAACCCCCACGCGTCCAAGCGGTGCGCCACGAGCCGCCGCGCGAGCCGGGCACCTCGCGGTGTGGAGCTGAACAGCTGGGTGAACGTACGTACGGTGACAAGCTCTTGAGGCCGGGGGTCTGCGTGCATGGTCCGACGGTTCCGCAGGTCACAGGGGTATGACCAGGCACGGCACTCGTACGCTGCGCACCGTACGAGTTCACGGCGTGGACAGTGGGAGTCACGGTGCGTGACTCTGGGGGCACTTGCGGGGTTGTCACCAGTGCACTCGGGGGTTACGCCGATGACCGAAAGCACCATCAGCAGCACGACCACGGCCACGAGCACGAGCGAGCCCGAACCGTCCGACAGCATGAAGGCGTTCGGGGCGGCGCACAAGGCGTTCCGGAAGCGGGCGGGGTACACGCAGGAGGAGTACGCGCCACTCGTCGGCTACCAACCGGCGACGGTGGCGTCGATCGAGCAGGGCCGACGCTTTCCGCCGCGGGCGTTCGTGGAGCGGGCGGAGGAGGTGCTGGACGCGTTCGGGGCGCTGCGAGGGGTCTACAAACATGTGGGGCGCGAGGCAGGGCTGGCGTCGTGGTTCCGCAAGTGGGCGGACCTGGAGGAGCAGGCGATCAGTCTCTACACGTACGAATGCCGTGTAGTGCCGGGCCTGTTGCAGACCGACGCGTACGCACGGGCTGTGATCTGGAGCGTGCCGCCGCTGCCGACGGAGGAACAGGTCGAGAAGCGTGTCGCGGCACGGCTCGCTCGTCAGGAGCTGCTGAGCACTCGCCGCGAGCAGCCGACCGCATTCAACTTCATCATTGAGCAGGCCGTGTTGGAGCGGCGCACGGGCGGTGAGGACGTCACCCGAGAATTGATCGACCACCTGCTGGACCTCAACGACCGGCACTGGAATGTGGAGATCCAGTTGATGCCGCTCCATCAACCCGACCACGCGGGTCTCGACGGCCCCGCCCAACTGCTGGAGACACCCGACAACGAGTGGTTCGCGTACTCGGAAGGTCAACAAACGGGCGTACTGATCACCGACCGGAAGGAGATCAGCCTGATTCAGCAGCGGTATGCCAAGATGCGCTCACAGGCTCTCACCCCTGCTGACACAGTGAGCCTGCTCCGGGAGATGCGAGGAGCGCTATGAGCACCACTGAACTGAACTGGTTCAAGAGCAGCTACAGCAGCGGTAGCCAGGGCGACTGCGTAGAAGTGGCCACCTCCCCCACCACCATCCACGTCCGCGACTCGAAGAACCCCACCGGCCCCCGGCTCACCCTCTCCCCCACCGCTTGGACGGAGTTCGTAGAGGTCGCCACCCGAGGGTGACGCGATACGGCCTCCTCACCGGTCGGTGACCAGATGGGCGTCCACGGCGACGACACCGTCGACGCCCTGGCACAGCCCCACCACCACCGGCCCGAGACGCGGCTCCGGGACGTGGCCCCGCAGGGTGACGGCACCCTCCCGGACCTCGACCGTGATGGTTCCCTCACCCAGGCCGAGGAGGCGTCCAAGGACGTCCCGCTCGACCTCGCCGCGGATCTCGTCGTCGGAGCGGATGAAGGCGTCCAGCAGGTCGCTGCGGCTGACGATGCCGGTGAGGAGGCCGTTGTCGTCGACCACCGGCAGTTGCTTGACGTGCCGCCTGCGGAGTTCCCGCGCGGCCCGGGGGATCGTCCAGTCGGCGCGGGCGGTGTGAACGGGACTGCTCATGAGCGCGCCCGCCGTCCGGGCCCGCGCCTTTCCCCAGGCACGCTCGCCGTCCCCGTCCCGACCCTGCGGATCGGGCATCCCGGTCTCGTGCCGCAGTACGTCGGACGCGGACACGACGCCGACCGGAGCGCCGTCCTCGTCGACGACCGGCGCCGCGGCGATGTCGTTGGCGTCCAGCAGGGCGGCGGCCTCGTGGACCGGTGTGTCGGCGCGGAGGGTGACCACCTCCTCGGTCATCACGTCACCGACCGTGCGGCGGTGCAGCATGACATCAGCCTCCTCCGCGATGCGACGGGGCGGCCGCGATCGGACCGCCGGAGCGGACAGCGCACGACGCGTCGGCCTCCGCGGCCCCCGCCGGCACGTCCACTCCGTTCCACCCACCCATCACAGCACCATGCCGTCCGGGCGACCAGTGACGTTCGGCCTGGCACCGTAATCCGCCCCCGAGTCGATCCTAGCTGGGCTAGCCTCATCCCTAGGACCCCAAGGTTTAAGGACGACCCATGCCTCGTGCCGGACTCACCGTCGAGCGGATCGTCGCGGCGGCAGCCGACCTCGCGGACGAGGCGGGCTTCGAGAACGTCACCGTCTCCGCGCTGGCCCGCCACTTCGGCGTGAAGGACGCCAGCCTGTACTCGCACGTCAGGAATCTCCAGGACCTGCGCACCCGCATCGCCCTGCTCGCCGGCGGCGAGATGATCGACCGCATCGCCGCCGCCGTCGCCGGGCGCGCCGGCAAGGCGGCGCTGGCCGCCTTCGCGGGCGCCTACCGGGAGTACGCCCACCGGCACCCGGGACGGTACGCGGCGACCCAGATCCGCATCGACCAGTCCCTCGTCGCGGACTCCCCCGCCCTGCGCCGCACCGCCGAGATCACCTACGGCATGCTCCGCGCCTACGGCCTGGACGAGCCCGACCTCACCGACGCCGTACGCCTGCTGCGCAGCACCTTCCACGGTTACTGCGCCTTGGAGGCCACAGGGGGCTTCGGTGCGCCCCGCGACGTGGAGGCCTCGTGGGACAAGGCCGTCGAGGCCCTGCACGTGGCATTGGAGAACTGGCCCCGGGAGGAGATGACGCGCCCTGCCTGACCGCGCGCCGAGTGGTCGAAGCCCCATGCCCTCCCTGGACCGCCCACGCCGGTCAACGCCGGGAGAGTCCGAAGCCCGCATGCGATAGTCGGCGTTGCCCGTCAGCATCCGGAGAGGTGCCTGTATGCACGACACAGCCCACTTCATAGCGGAGACCTACCGGCTCGGCTCCGGACCGTGGACGATGACGCCCGTCACCCGCGGCGCACTGGGCCGGATCTGGAAGCTCTCCGGAAACGGGTCCTCATGGGCCGTGAAGGAACTCCTCTTCGGCTGCGACGAAGAACAGGTCGGCCGGGAGGCCGCATTACGGGAGGCCGCCGAGAAGCTGGGAATCGCGTCACCGCGGCTGTTCCCCAATCGCCACGGGGCGTACGTGTCGCAGCTCGCCCCTTCCTCGGGCGGGTCCTACGTCAAGCTGTACGACTGGATCGACGGCACCGAGGCGGACGCGTCGGATCCGGACGTCCTGGACTGGTTCGGCCGGACCATGGCGCTGCTGCACAGAGCGGGAGAGGGCGCGAGCGAGACGCCGAACGCCTGGTACGAGCAGTGCCCCCGGGACGCCGACTGGAAAGACCTCCTCAAGAAGGTTCATCAGGCCGGCCTGCCGTGGTCGGACGCGCTGGGCCGGTTCGTCGCCACTTCCGCGGCGGAGCTGGCGCACTGGGTGACCCCGGCCGACCCCGGCGATCTGGTGACGTCGCATCTCGACCTGCAGCCCCAGAACGTGCTGGTGGGCTCGAACGGGCCGGTTCTTCTCGACTGGGACAACGCCGGGTCCACCTCGGCGGAACGGGAGCTCGCACAGGCCGTGTTCGTGTGGTCGGGCGGCAACCGGCTGAACACCGATTCCGCCCGGCGACTGGTGCGGGCCTACCGGAGCGCCGGAGGCCGTGCCGTCATCAAGGATCCGCATTCCTTCTCGATGCTTTTCGCGACGCACTTGAACTACATCCACGTGCAAGCGGAGTGCGCCGTCGACCCGACCGTGACCGCCGCGCAGCGCGAGTTCGCCGGCGACCAGGTCGATCGCCTGCCTGCGCGGCGTCCCGGACCTGGCCGTCGTCTCCCGGTTGACCGCGGCACTCGAGATTGTGTGGTGAAACGCCGGCGGGCGAAGACCCCGGAGGAGTTCGCGGAGCGTCTCGCGCACACGCTGCCTCCCCCGGGGCCACCGGGTTGTGGTTACTGTTCCGTCGCCGGGTGCCCCTTGCCCCACGCCCAGGCCAGGCGGTCCGCGCCGGAGGCGTTGGTGGTGGCGAGGCCCAGGTGGGTGCCGCTGCCGGTGAGGGTCTGGATGCTGTAGATGTCGCCGGTGCGCAGGCCCGGCCAGTAGACCGAGCCCATGTGGAGCTCCCGGAAGACGTCCGTGTCGGCCTGGATGAAGGCGACCGAGTTCGGGTCGGTGCTGGCCGAGGCGGGCTGGTTGTAGTCCAGGCCGGTCGTCATGGGCGCGCCGAACTCGTCCGCGACCGTGCGGGAGGCACACGAGCCGATGCGCGCCTTGAGGTCGCTGACCCACTCCGAGTAGGTGGCGCTCTGCTTCCAGAAGCCGTAGTGGTGCAGGGACAGGTACGTGCCGTCGAGTCGGTGGTCCGCGCAGACACTGACGACGCTGTCGTTGTAGCCGCTGCCGCTGACGAAGATCCTGTTCCTGGGGACGGCCGGGTAGGTGCTGATCCACTGTGCCGCCAGGTCGGCCCACGCCTGCGCGGTGTAGCCGTGCGGCTCGTTCATCGGCTCGAAGTAGACCAGCGGCTTGCGCTGGTAGGCGCTGGTGACGGTGCCCCACATGCGCCAGAAGTCCGGCAGGTTGTCGACGAAGCCGTCCTTCTGGGCCCCGGTGCCCTCCCAGTAGCTGAGGATGACCTTGAAGCCGTGGGCGGTGGCCGCGTCGATGACGGCGCGGTAGGAGCTCCAGTACGAGCCGTTCACGGTGTAGGGGTTGATCGGCAGCCGCACGGTGTTGGCCTGGAGGTTCTTGCGGAACCCCTTGATGACGCCGCTGGCCTTGGCGTAGGTGGTGGCGTAGTCGTCGGACAGGCTCAGGCCGGACAGGACCACCGGGTCGTTGGCGTAGTTGTCGCGGGGGTCGGCCCAGTTCACGCCGTTGAACTGGCTGGGGTTGAGGGAGGCGGCCGGTCTGTCGGCGCCCGATGCCGGGACGGTGGCCAGGCCGATGAGGGCACCGCTGCTCAGGGCGACCGCCGCCGCGACGACGGTGCGGGTGAGCCTGGTGGTGCGGTGTGCGGCCCTGCGGGCGGAGCGGAACATGTGCGGGGACCTTCCTGTGCGGGTGGGGTGCGAGACGGCGTGCGGACGCGCAAAACCGCGGACCGGGGGAGGAAGAACCTGCGGTGCCCTGGGGCGGCAGCGGCAGGCACGGAACCGAAGCCATGGGAGCCTGACGTGCGGTCACGCTCGGACGATCACCTTTCGGGCGAGAGCCTCGCCGCAGTCGGCCGGGGGTGTCAAGACATCCGACAGGACTTCGTCAAACCATTACGGGAAGGGGGCGCGCGGGTTCGGCCGCTCGGGACCTGAGCCGGGCACAACGCCGAAGCCGTGCGCGGACTTGCAGGAAAGTTGAGCTCCGTCGTATAAGAAAACCCGGTCGAATCGTCTTTCTCACGAGGACTTCTCACGAGGACGGTGATCGATGGGCGAGGGCTGGACGTTCGCCGGGGAAGCCACCCAGAGCGGTGGGGACTCCGTGACCCTGATCGAAGGGTCGTCCTTCTGCCTGTCCGAGCGGGGCGGGGATCTCGTGCCCGGCACGCCCCACGGGCTCTTCCACCGCGACACCCGCATCCTGTCCGTGTGGCAACTGCGCCTGGACGACGAGGAGATCGACCCGCTCTCCGTCATCGCGCAGGAGCCCTACGAGGCCTTGTTCCTGGGGAGGGCCCGGCCGCGTCCGGGGTACAGCGAAGCCACCGTCCTGCTCGAGCGGCGCCGCTTCGTGGGCGCGGGCATGCGCGAGGACCTGGTGCTGCGCAACCTCGGCAACGAGGCCGCCGCCTGTGTGCTCACGCTGCGCGTCGAGGCCGACTTCGCCGACCTGTTCGAGGTGAAGGAGGGGCGGGTCAGGCCGCGCGGCCAGTACGGCGTCGACTACGGCGACGGAGTCCTCGCCCTCACCCGGCAGTGGCGCGGGGAGAGCCGCGGGGTGCGGATCGTCGCCGAGGGCGCGATCAGCTCCCCCGGGCAGCTCACCTTCCGGGCGGTCGTCCCGCCGCGCGGCACCTGGCGGTCGTCCGTGCTGGTCACTCCGGTGATCGAAGGGGTGGAGACGCCGACGTCGTTCCCGCTGGAGCGGCCGGTGGAGCAGGCCGGGCCCTCGGTGCGGACCACCGAGTGGCGGGCGTCGGGGCCGCGGATCCGGGTGGGCGACGAGTCGCTGGCGCTGACCCTGCGCCGCAGCCGCCAGGACCTGGGGGCGCTCAGGATCTTCGACCCCGAGCGGCCCGACACGCCCGTCGTGGCGGCCGGCGCGCCCTGGTTCATGGCGCTGTTCGGGCGGGACTCGATCCTGACGGCGCTGATGTCGCTGCCCCTGGACCCCCAGCTCGCCCTCGGCACCGCCCAGACGCTCGCCCGCCATCAGGGCACGAGGACCGACCCGGTGACCGAGGAGGAGCCCGGCCGCATCCCGCACGAACTGCGGTTCGGTGTCGAGGCGTCGCTCGCGCTCGGCGGCACGGTCTACTACGGCACCGTCGACGCCACTCCCCTGTTCGTGATGCTGCTCGGGGAGCTGTGCCGCTGGGGCGTCGAACCGGACGCCGTACGCGCGCTGCTGCCGCATGCCGACCGGGCGCTGACCTGGATCGACGAGTACGGCGACCGGGACGGCGACGGGTTCGTCGAGTACCGGCGGGCGACCGACCGGGGCCTGGCCAACCAGGGCTGGAAGGACTCCTGGGACGGCGTGAACAGTGCCGACGGCAGGATCGCGGAGCCCCCCATCGCACTCGCCGAGGTCCAGGGTTACGTCTACGGCGCCTATCTGGCACGGGCGCTGCTCGCCGAGCGGTTCGACGACCCGGACGCGGCCGGGCACTGGCGCAAGCGGGCGCGGCAGCTCAAGGAGCGCTTCAACGAACGGTTCTGGCTGCCGGAGCACGGCTGGTACGCCGAGGCACTGGACGGTGAGAAGCAGCCGGTCGACGCGTTGGCCTCCAACATGGGGCACTGCCTGTGGACCGGCATCGTCGACGCCGACAGGGCGCACACGGTCGCCGAACGGCTGCTGTCGCCCGAGATGTTCAGCGGCTGGGGGGTGCGCACCCTGGCCACCTCCATGGCCGCGTACAACCCGATGAGCTACCACAACGGCTCGGTGTGGCCGCACGACAGCGGCATCGTCGCCGCCGGGCTCATGCGCTACGGATTCACCGACCACGCCCGGCGCGTCGCCGAGGCGGTCCTGGACGCCGCGGCGGCCTTCGGCGGGCGGCTGCCGGAGCTGCTGTGCGGCTTCGACCGCGCCGTGTACGGCCGGCCGGTGCCGTACCCGGCCGCCTGCTCACCGCAGGCGTGGGCGTCCGCCACGCCCCTGCACCTGCTGCGCGTGCTGCTGGGTGCGGAGGTGTGCGTCCCGCACGGCGTGGTCCGCCTCGACCCGCACCTGCCCGCCCGCTTCGGCGCCCTTCGACTGACCGACGTACCGGTGGGCACGGCACGGGTCGGCGTGACGGTCACCGAGGACGGCACCGCCGAGGTCACCGGGCTGCCGTCCGGTGTGACGGTGAGCCAGGAGCGGTGCGCCTGCGCGGCGGTGGACCCGCCACGCTGACACACCGCAGCGTTCCAGCGCACTCCCCGAGACCTTCCCTCCTCCCGAACCGCCGCCGCGGTCGACGCTGCCCGCGGCCGGTGACACCCACATCCGCCGCCCGCGCATCCGGGCATGACATGGCACGCCATGGCGAGGCGTCGCCGTGCCGTGCGCGGAGGCCCGGGCGCGACCGTGAGCCGCAGGGACGCGCCCCGAAAGGCTCACCCATGACGAAAGGAGCCGTACGTGAGCAACCGGCCGCTTCGTATCGCCATGGTCGCGCCGCCGTGGTTCGAGCTCCCGCCGCGCGCCTACGGGGGCATCGAGGCGATGTGCGCCGACCTCACCGACGCGCTGGTCGCCCGCGGCCACGACGTCACCCTGATCGCGGCGGGCCGCAACGGCACCCGTGCCCAGCGCATGCTGCGCACCTACGACGTGCCCCAGGGCCCCCGCCTCGGCGAACCGCTGCCCGAGGTGTGGCACACCGCGGCGGCCGGACGCCTCCTGGACGACCTCGACGTCGACGTCGTCCACGACCACACCCTCGCAGGACCGCTGCTCGCCCGCGGCCGGAGCGTGCCCACCGTGGTCACCACGCACGGCCCGCTGGACGGCGAACCCGGCGACTACTACCGGCAGTTGGGCGACAGCGTGCACCTCGTCGCCATCTCCGAGTCGCAGCGCTCGCAGGCTCTGGACCTCAACTGGGCCGGCACCGTGCACAACGCCCTGCGCGCCTCCGACTTCCCCTACCGGAGGGACAAGGAGGACTGGGTCTTCTTCCTGGGCCGCTGCACCCCCGACAAGGGCATGCACCTGGCCATCGACGCCGCCCTCGCGGCGGGCCGCGAGATCAAGCTGGCCGCCAAGTGCAGCGAGCCCGCCGAACAGGCCTACTTCGAGGCCGAGATCAAGCCGCGCCTCGGCCGGGGCGTGGAGTGGCTCGGCGAGGTGACGGGCGAGCACAAGAAGCACCTGCTGGCCCGGGCGCGCTGCCTGCTCTTCCCGCTGCAGTGGGAGGAGCCGTTCGGGATGGTGATGATCGAGGCGATGGTGTGCGGCACGCCGGTGGTCACACTGCGCCGCGGCTCGGTGCCGGAGGTCGTGCTCGACGGCGTCACCGGCCTGGTCCGCGACAACGCCGCCGAACTTCCGGACGCCGTCGAGGCGGTGGGCTCGATCGACTCGCGGGACTGCCGCAACCATGTCATCGAGCACTTCCAGCCGGACACCATGGCGGCCGGGTACGAGGCGGTGTACCGCAAGGTGATCGCCGCCACCACGACGGCCCCGGCGCCGCTGGTGCCCGCACCCAGGCGGGAGGACATGCTGCCGGTGGCCTGACGGCCGTCCGGGTCCCGGCAGCCCGCTGCGGCGCAAGGCGTCGAGGCAGGCGCGGGCGGAGGCAGGACTGCTTGCCCCGCCCGCGCGCGTGCACGCGCTGACCCTGGGCCACTGCCGGGAGTTCGGCCTCGCCCTGCGGGTGGGCACCGCGCGCAACCGGAGGACGCTCGCGTACATCGGGGCCGCCGGCTGACCGTGGAGGAGGCCGAGGCCGACCCGCGGCTGCTGCGGTTCCCGCTGGCCTCCCCGCTGGTGCGGCTCTTCGCGACGGTGCCCGGCGCGGCGGCCTGGGCGGCCCGGATCGCGGTGGACACCGGTCACCGCGGCCTGGCCCGGCACATCGGCGCCGTCACCGAGGACGTACGCGACCTGCAGCCGACCAGGGCGGCCCTGTCGGCCGAGCATGTCCGGGGCGTGCTCGACCGCGACCCGGTGGCCCTGGCGAGGGCGGCGACCCAGCACCGGCACGCGTGGGCGAGGGCACGTGCGGCGAGCGATCCCGCCGCGAGCCTGGAGGACCGGGCCGGTCCTCCCCCGGCCTGACGGAGCGAGCCGGGACGGCACCGCGGCAGCTGGCACGTGGTGCCGGCCGCGCAGCCCGAACGGGACGACGGCGGGCGGTAGCCGGGCTGGGAGACCCTCAGGGCGGGCGGGACGGCGAGGTGGGCCCGGTTCGACTCATGACGGCACGCTGGGGGCCTGTCGTTTCGGCGCCCGCCGAAGTGTGACGCTGTTGCGACGGGCGGCAGACCTCAGAAGCGGGGCAGCAGATCCAGCAGGGGTACGAGGGTCATCGCCGCTCCGGCCACGAACATCGGGACCCCCAGCACGACACAGAAGAACGTCCAGACGGCGGAGGCCGCCGCATGCCCGTGCACCCGTGAGCGGGCAGGACGCCCGGGATCGTACGTGATCTCGATGGACTCCTCGCCGCCGAACGACCCCCGATGCAGGTGGACTCCGCCGTCCACGCCGGTGAACTCGTAGACGTACGTCGACGGATACCCCTCGGAGTCGACCTCCGTGTCCACCAGCCGTCCCACCACCGTGATGCCGCGCCTCGGCAGCACGAGGGCATCGCGGATACCCGTCCAGAGCGCGCGCACGGCCATGGCGCCCGGCAGCGACAACAGCGGCGCGACCATCCACAGCACGCCGTCGCGCTCCTTGTCCTCCGCTCGGACGAGGATCACCGCGAGCACCAGTAACCAGACCCCGGCCCCGATCAGGAGTCCCCGCGGAAATCGGTCCAGGAGCTTCGGCTCGTCCGGCAGCGGTTCCACTCCGACCAGCCGTGAGCCGTCACCGCGGCGTTCATCCGCGTCCCTGACCGGCATGGCCTCCGCGACCGCCGCGGCGAAGGCGCGCACCGCCGGCGGGCTGCCACTGTGCACTTCGTACGTCTGCGGGTGCGAATCGTCGGACGTCAGTGTCAGAACCAGGGTCGCCCCGCGTGGGCCTCCGGCTTCCACCCGCTCGACAGCCCCCAACGGGATCCGCCGTCGGACCCCGCCACCCTCGAGCAGCAGGTCTCCGGCGCGCAGCCGCGCGGTCGTCCCCCGCCCGCGCAGCACCACGTCGGCCCGGGGCAGCGGTCTGTCGTGTTCCCCCATGCGGCGCACTGTAGCGGCCCTTTGGCATCCGGGCCGCCCCTCAGGGGCGAACCGAGGCACAGACCTGGGGCGCCCCGGTTCCGGTCGGGACGCCCCAGGGGCTTTCGGTCGGGGACTGTCGGCGAGTTCCCCGTCCGGACGGGGCCTAACGTGAAAGACCCTCCGGTATCAGATCTTGCGCCACCAACTCGTCGCGCACCAGACCCGCGTACACAGTCGCGCCATGGACGGACGTATGCGTGTTGTCCCGCTTCTCGTTGTACAGGTAGATCGACTTGGAGCCCTCGACGCCCAGGGACTCCACCAGCGCCTTGGTCCTGGCCGTCAGGTCGATGAGCGGGACGTGCTCGGCGGCGGCCACCGAGCGGATCACCGCGGGGTGGTCCACGCCGAGGCCGTTCACCAGCAGCGCGGTGTTGTTGTTCAGCGTACCGTCGGCATTGAACCAGCGGCGGACGATCGGTGTCACGAGCACCGGTTCACCGCCCTTGTCGCGCACGCCCGCGACGAGGGTCTCCAGGTTCGTCCGGTAGGTCGTCTCGTCGGTCTGCTTGTCGTTGTGGGCGAGTTGGACGAGGACCAGGTCGTGCGGGCGGATCAACGGCTGAACGGTCGCCCAGAGTTGGGGATTGGCGAGGTAGGTGACCGTGCTCTCGCCGGAGTCGGCGTAGTTGGCGACGGCGAGCCCCTTGCGGAGGTACTGCGGCAGCTGCTGGCCCCAGCCCGAGTACGGGTCGGCGGGCTGGTCGCACACCGTCGAATCGCCGATGAGGAAGATGTGGCGAAAGTGGCGGGCGGGGGTCACCCGGATGTCCGCGAGGGCCGGGGCCGGGCCGCCGATGGTCAGGTCGAGGCCCGGGGAGCCGTCCGGGCCGGTGGGTTCGCCTTCCGGCGTACGGACGTTCACGGTGAAGCCGCGGTGGACGCGGCGTCCTGCGTCGACGGCCGTCTCCGGAAGCAAAGAGCGCCGGGTCTCACCCGTGATGGCGGTGCTGGAGGCGACCGCACCGCCGAGTTCCACGCTCACGTCGTAGTCGCCGGGTGGCACGTCGAAGTGGCAGGCGGTCGCCGAGCAGTTCTCGATGCCGAGGCCGCCCGGCGCACGGCCGTGGGCCTGGGCCGGTGCGGCCTGGAGCGCGGAGGCGGCGGTCAGCGCCACCAGCAGCGCGAGGGTGAAACGTCTCATTGCGGCTCCTCCGAGGGGACGACAGGACCCTGGGGGCTGGAACGTACCCCTTCTGGCAAGCGCTTTCTAGAGGTCGGCACGAATTCGCACGACCGCCGACTTCCTTACCGTGAAAGCCCTTTCGCGAAATCGATTCAACTGTCACCCTGCGAGACACCCGAGCACCCCCCACCTCCGAAGGAGGCATCCCCCATGTCCGGAACCGATCCCAGACCGGTCCGTCGCCGTACCTTCGTGCTGGGCACCGCGGCCGCCGCCGGCACCGCGGCCCTCGCCGGCCCGCTCGCACCGCACGCGTCGGCCGCGAGCTTCGGATGGAGCGACGACGGCTCGAACTACGTCGTCGACACCGGGGCCAACCTCGTCTTCAAGGTCAGCAAGACCAACGGCGACCTGACCTCGCTGGTCTACCGGGGCACCGAGTACCAGGGCTACGGCGGCAAGAACTCCCACATCGAGTCCGGCCTCGGCACCTCCACCGTCACCGTCAAGCAGTCCGGTTCGACGATCCTGATCTCCGTCGCGTACGGCACGCTGCGGCACTACTACGCGGCCCGCAGCGGCGAGAACAACATCTACCTGTGGACCGACAAGGCGGACTCGTCCGTCACGGCGACCCGGTACATCGTGCGCGTCAAGGCGGGCAAGTTCCTCAACGACGAGCCCGACTCCTACACCTACGCGCCCACCACCATCGAGGCCTCGGACGTGTTCGAGAAGTCCGACGGCCAGACCCGCTCGAAGCACTACTCCAAGCGCCGCGTCATCGACTACGACTACATCGGCTGGGCGGCCGGCGGGGTCGGCCTGTGGATCGTGCGCAGCAACCACGAGAAGGCCTCCGGCGGCCCGTTCTACCGCTCCCTGCTGCGGCACCAGAGCACTGACGGCGGTGGCCTGTACGAGATCCTGTACTACGGCGAGAACCAGACCGAGGCCCAGCGCTACGGCCTCCAGGGCCCGTACGTCATCGCGTTCACGGACGGCGGGGCGCCCTCGTCGTCGCTGTACCACGACACTCTCACCACCCCATGGGCCGACTCGCTCGGCATCTCCGGGTACGTCCCCGACGGCGGCAGGGGCCGGGTCGCCGGCGTCGGCATCGCGGGCCGGGACACGGCGTACGCGTACACGGTGGGGCTGGCCAACTCCGCGGCGCAGTACTGGGGTTCCGCCCGGGCCTCCGACGGTTGGTTTTCGATCCCACGGGTGCTGCCGGGGACGTACACGCTGACCGTCTACAAGGGCGAACTAGCCGTGCACACCGGCTCGGTGACCGTCTCGGCGGGCGCCACGACCACCCTGAACACGATCACCATCCCGTCCTCCAACGACCCGGGCAACGCGAGCGCGATCTGGCGGATCGGCACCTGGGACGGCACGCCGAGCGGGTTCAAGAACGCGGACCTGATGACGTACGCCCACCCGTCCGACGTGCGGGCCGCATCCTGGACCGGCAACGTGGTGATCGGCAGCGGCAGCGAGACATCGGCCTTCCCCTGCTACCTGTGGAAGGACGTCAACAGCGGACTGATCGTCTACTTCAGGCTGTCCGCGGCGCAGGCCGCCGCCGCGCACACCCTGCGGATCGGCGTGACGACGGCGTACGCGAACGGCCGGCCGCAGATCACCGTCAACAACTGGACCTCGTCGATCCCCTCGCCGCCCACCCAGCCGAGCACACGGTCGCTGACCGTGGGCTCGTACCGGGGCAACAACTACACGTTCACCTACAGCGTTCCGGCCAGTGCCTGGCTGACGGACACCAGCCAGTACAACGTGCTGAAGATCAACGTGGTGAGCGGCTCGGGGTCGACGGGCTATCTCAGCGCCGGTACGGCGATCGACGCGATCGACCTGCTGGCCTGAGTCCCCCGCAGGGTGGTCACGTTCCGCGCGTCCACTGCTGGTTGGTGCCTCCGTTGCAGGTGTAGGTGATGATCGCGGCGGAGTCGGCGGTGGACGCGCCGGACACGTCCAGGCACTCGCCGGTCGCCCGGGACTTGATGGTCACGTACGAGCCCGTGGTGGTCACCGACCACTGCTGGCCGGTCGCGGAGGCGTCGCAGTTCTCCTGGGTGACGCTGCTGGCGTTCTCCTGTACGCACAGGGAGCTGTGACGTGCCATCAGCTGGTAGTAGCCGCTGCCGACTGACTTGAACCAGAACCTCTGGTTGGTGCCGCCGTTGCAGCCGTACTGCTTGGTCTGGGCGCCCTGCCACAGGGACTGGCTGGTCACGTCGGCGCACTTGCCGCTGTGCCGGGCGATCAGCGTGTTGTACGTGGCGCTGGTGCCGCCGATCGTCCCGGCGGCCGTGTCGACGGTGACCTCCGGGTACCAGGACATGGACATCGAGGTGGAGGTGGGGAAGGTCAGCGGCAGCCAGACGTACCGCGAGTCGTTGACCGTGCCGCCGAAGGAGTTGCCCCAGCGGTCGCCCATGTAGAGGTACGAGGTGCCCGAGGTCCCCTGGACCGGGAGGACGTACGCGGTCTGCGAGCCGTAGGCCGTGGCGTCGCCGACATCGGTCATGGCCGTCCAGGGCCCGGCGAGGCTGGTGGCGGTGGCGTACCGCTGCTGGTTGGGGCTCCAGCCGGTGGCGCCGGACGTCAGCATGAAGTAGACGCCGCCCCGCTTGAACAGCGCGGGGGCCTCACGGTGGCCGCCCGGCCAGGGGTTGGCGACCAGGCTCGCGATGCCGGTGTAGTCGGCGGTGAGCCTGTAGATGTGCAGGTCGTAGTTCTCGTTGGCGGCCGAGACCATGTAGCCGGTGCCGTCGGTGTCGACGAACGTGGTGAGGTCGCGGGACATGTACTGGCCGAGCGGGCGGAAGCTGCCCCGGTAGGTGTAGCTCCCGTCGACGGTGCCGGAGACGGCGACGGCGGCGCGGGCCTCGCTGTAGTCGGTGCCGTTCTCCTTGTGCATCCACATCACGAACGTGCCGGTGGCCGCGTTGTACATTACCTTGGGCCGCTCGATGTACGCCGTCTGGAGCTCGGAGGCGCTCGACCGGCTCAGGACGTGGCCGCGGAACTCCCAGTTCTTCAGGTCGGTGGAGCGGTAGGCGTCGACGGACTTGAAGGTGTTGTCGGAGTTGCGGTCCTCGCCGAACCAGTAGTAGTAGCCGCCGACCTTGATGACTCCGCCGCCGTGCGCGTGCAGGGCGGTGCCCGTCGTGTCCGTGAACTGGACGCCGTTGGTGACGGTCTGGGCGGCGGCCTGGGCGGAACCGGCGGTGGCGAGCGCGCCGGCGAGGGCCAGGCAGCAGGCGAGGAGGATCGCGTACGCACGTCTCATCTCACACGCCCCCCGCCGTCGCGGTGTCGGCGACCGGGACGCCGAAGTCCGGACTGCCGTCCGGCTTCCAGCCGAGCTTCTGGACCCGGGTGTGGCGGTTGGGGTCGTTCAGGGGATCGCCCGTGATCTCCTTGTACTGACGGGCGTGGTACACGAGCACGTCGGTGCGGCCGTCCTCGGCGACGGTGAAGCAGTTGTGGCCCGGGCCGTACTGCTTGGTGGTGTCGTTGCTGGTGAAGACGGGCGTCGGGGACTTGGACCAGCTCGCGGGGTCCATGAGGTCGCTGTCGGCGTCGGCGGTGAGCAGGCCGATGCAGTAGTGGTAGTCGGTGGCGCTCGCGGAGTAGGTCAGGAAGACGCGGCCGTTGCGCTGGAGCACGTAAGGGCCTTCGTTGACCTTGAAGCCGACGCACTCCCAGTCGTACTCGGGGGTCGACAAGCGAATCTGAGGCCCGGTCAGCGTCCAGGGGTTGGCCATCTCGGACAGCCAGACGGCGGTGTTGTTGTCCATGCCGGGCTCGTGCTGGGCCCAGGCGAGGTAGCGGGTGCCGCGGTGGGTGAAGGTGGTGGCGTCGAGCGAGAAGGTCTCCCAGGCCGTCTTGATCTGCCCCTTCTCCACCCAGGTGCCCTTGAACGGGTTCGGGTTGCTGTTCTCCAGCACCCAGATGCGTATCTTCCACACGTCCTCGGCGGGCGCGGAGGCGAAGTAGATGTACCACTTGCCGCCGATGCGGTGCAGCTCGGGCGCCCAGATGTGCGCGGCCATGTCGCCGGTGGGGTGGGCCCGCCAGATGACGGACTCGGCGGCCGTGGTGAGGCCGTTGATCGTGCGGGAGCGGCGCAGGACGATGCGGTCGTACTCCGGGACGGTGGCCGTGAAGTAGTAGAAGCCGTCGGTGTGGCGGTGGATGTGGGGGTCGGCGCGCTGCTTGACGAGCGGGTTCACGTACGGGGCTGCCTTCGTGCCGGTGGCGGGCGCGGCGGCCTCGGCCACGCCGATGGTCGCGGTCAAGGCGCCCGCGGCCAGGGCACCCTTCAACATCAGTCTGCGGCTCGGGGCATCGGGCAGGTCGGGGTCGCGGCTCATGCGAGACTCGCCTCTCCGGGTGGGGGGAAACGGGGAACGGGGATGCGGTGCAGTGCACTTACGATGTTCGAAATCTCGTACTGCATCTGCCATTCCGAACGTCGAAAAGGTAAAGGTGTGGTACCGGGAGGTCAACGGGTCCGGAGCGACAAGCCGGAAACCGCTTGCCGATTTTCTGTTATCGGCGGCCCCGTCCGCCCGTCCCCCTACCGTGCGCAGCCATACCCACAGAACAGCGGCGGCCGTCGGCGCCCTCGCGGCGGTCGCCTTCACGCTCTCCACTCCCCACTTTTTGAGCTCCGTTCGCCTGCGGGGCGCCTCAGCCGGTGCCGAGAACCCGATCGTGCTCAGCCCTTCGGGCCTCCGCCCGTTCGGTCTCTCCGCACCGACGCGCCCCTTCGG
The DNA here is from genome assembly GCF_044764595.1 of Streptomyces sp. NPDC093984. Classification (NCBI taxonomy): domain Bacteria; kingdom Bacillati; phylum Actinomycetota; class Actinomycetes; order Kitasatosporales; family Streptomycetaceae; genus Streptomyces; species Streptomyces sp. NPDC093984. The sequence continues at coordinate 1,355,540 of NZ_JBIWIM010000001.1, forward strand.
CTCACTCGCCCCGGCCTCCGCGGCCGGAATCCACGACGTCACCGCGGACGTGCTCGCCGGCCGGGACGTGACGCTCTCCGGTGACACGGTGGTGACCGTGCCGGCCAGGACGACCACCTACCGCGGGGTGTTCCGCGGCGAGGGCACGCTCACCGTGCGCGGCAGCGGAACCCTCATCCTCACCAGGGACAGCGACTTCACCCTGCCCACCTCCCGGCAACGGCAACGCGTCACGACCCAGGGCGGCAACCACCCGTACACCACGGTGACGAACCCCGACCCGCCCGCGGTCACGGTGGAGCGCGGTGCGACGCTGCAGTACGGCACGGGCGGCGGCAGCGGCCTGATCGGCCACTTCCCGTACAACACCCCTGGTTACCAGCTCAACCAGCTGAACATCCGGGTGGACGGCACTCTGCGCCTGTCCCTGACCCGTACCTTCAACCTCGGCACCATCAGCGGCTCGGGCCTGGTCACCCAGCCCCGGAACATGTGGGGCACCCTCGACCTGGCCGGGACACACCCCTTCTCCGGTGTCATCGACAACGGCACCGGCACGGCGGCCGGCCGCCCCGAGTTCCCCGTCGCGCTGCCGAACGCCCGGGCGATCCTCAACCAGGGCTCCTGGATCATCGACACCCCGCTGAACCAGACGATCACTTTGCGCCAGGACTTCTACCAGCGGGAGTACGGCAGCGATGTCAACGTCCACTCACGGCCGGGGAGCAAGGTGGTCCTCACCGGCCAGTACAGCTACAGCGACGAGGGCGGCGACATGAACCCCTCGCTCAGCGACCCCGGCCTCAACTGGCGATCGGTACCGCATCAACTGAACAAACGCGGCACCAACATCGAGGGCGCGAACGTCCAGTGGGGCGACGGCACCACGCACCGGATCTTCATGCCGGGCACCAAGGACACCGTCTACATCAACCTGCACGAGGCGAGCGGGCGGCGCTCGCTGCTCACCTTCGACTACAACGGCCCGGTGACGCTGGGCGCCCCCATCGGCGGCGGCCGGTACCACGACACGCTGGCCGCGCCGGGCGCCGGGGACGTCGTCATCGCGGGGACACGCGGCAACGACGTCACCTTCGCTGCCCGGCAGTACTACGACGGGTCGACGACCGTCGAGAAGGGGGCGGTGCTGCGGCTGGGCTCGGGGAAGCCGGGTGAGGACGGTTCGCTGATGACCGGCACCGCGCGGACGCGGATCGTGGACGACGGCACGCTGGTCGTCCGCAACACCTCGACGGCCGTGTCGCTGTCCCGGATCGGCGGCAGCGGCTCGCTCGTGCAGTCCGGAGCCGCGACGACCATGCTGACCGGAGCGGCGGTCACCTACACGGGCACGACGACCGTCACCAACGGCACCCTGGCGCTGCGGGGCGGCGCAACACTCGCCCACAGCAAGGCGATCCGGCTCACGACGGAGGGCGCGCGGCTCGACACGGGCCCGGCGGGCCTGCGGGTGGCGACCACGTTGACGGGCCGGGGCACAGTACGCGGGTCGGTGACGAACGACGGCACGGTGACGGGCGGGCTCACGGTGACGGGTGACTACACGCAGCACGCTGGTGGCCAACTGGTTCTTCGCGACGGCCGGTTGAAGGTGGCGGGCCGGGTCCGGCTGGCCGGTGAGCTCGATCTGTCGGACGCCGGATCACCCTCCGCCCGGCAGATCAGCGTCCTGGACCACCAAGGCCCCACGAAGACCGTCGGCACGTTCACGGACCTGCCGGAAGGGGCGAAGGTGAGGCTCGCCGACACCACCTACCGCATCAGCTATCGGGGCGGCGACGGCAACGACGTCGTCCTGACCGCCGTCGGCGCCACCCCCTCCGCCCAGGCGCTGACCGCCCCGTCGCCCGGCGCGCCGGACGACCCGCGGGCGGCGAACACCTCGGAGGGCGGCTCGCTGGCGTGGTGGCCGGGGTACGCGCTGGGCGTGGCGATGGTGGCGGGGCTGCTGGTCGCGGCGATCCTCCGTGAGCGCAGCCGCGGCGCCAGAGAGGGCGCACGAGAGGGCGGCGGACGTCAGGGCGGACGGCACGCGGCTCGATGACAGGGGGAGGGTGCCCTCGGGTACTGGTGGCCGTTCCACCAGTACCCACCGCATCTGTTCGAGCGCCCCGGTGAAGCCCGGCAGTGCTCCGGCGTGCCACCGCGCATGCCCGCCGCGGTGGCGGGTACGACCCCTCCCGTACGGGGGCGTCGCGGAAGCGCCCGAAGAGCGAGGGGTGTCGGAAGTGATTCGAAAGCTGCAGGCGGTCGCGCTGGACTGCGCCGATCCGGTACGGCTCGCGGAGTTCTACGCGGAACTGCTCGGTGGCCGGGTGGTCGCGGACTCCGAGGATGCCGGCTGGGTCGAGGTGCACGGGTTCGAGGGGACGCCGCTGGCCTGCCAGCGGGTGGACGGCTACCGACCGCCCGAATGGCCCGGCCAGGAGCGCCCGCAACAGCTCCACCTGGACTTCGACGTGGACGATCTCGACGGGGAGGAGAAGCGGGCGCTCGCCCTCGGTGCGACCGTGCTGGAGCGGACGGACCAGCTTCGCCCGGGGGCCAACTGGCGGATCTACGCGGACCCGGCCGGCCATCCGTTCTGCCTCTGCCTCCACTGAGTCCACCGGGCCCACTGTCCTGGCTCGGCGGCTACCGCCGCCACACCGACTGAGCCGGCCTGCTATTCGTTTGCCGCGGGTCGGCCCGGTCGGATACGAAGCCTTCATGCTGAAGGGCGACAAGGTCGGGCTGAGGGCCCGGCACGAGGACGACATACCGGTCCTGCGGACCGAACTCTACGACGACGTGGTCAACTCCTCGCGGGCCGAAGGCGGGCCGTGGCGGCCGATCACGCCCGGCTCGAAGGATCCGCGGCTCGTGGTGGACGACAAGGAGCAAAGGCTCGTCCCGTTCTCCGTGGTGGAGCTGGACGGCGGCACGCTGGTCGGCACCGCGACGCTGTGGGGCATCGACACCCACAACCGGTCCGCGCACATCGGCCTCGGACTGCTGCCGTCCTGCCGAGGCAAGGGCTACGGCACCGACGTGGTCGCGGTGCTGTGCCACTACGGTTTCGTCGTGCGCGGCCTGCACCGGCTGCAGATCGAGACGCTGTCGGACAACGCCGCGATGCTGCGCGCCGCCGAGCGCAACGGCTTCGTCCGCGAGGGCGTGCTGCGCTCCTCGGCCTGGGTGATGGGCGAGTTCCTGGACGAGGTGCTGCTCGGGCTCCTCGCCCAGGACTGGAAGCCGGACTCGACGGGCTAGGACCTCTTGGAAGCACCCCGAGCACACCACCCCCGAGCCGAAGGAGCGGCGGGCCAACCGCGAGCGCAGAGGCAGCGAAGCGCTCGAAAACCAGTGGAACAGCGCCGTTGTGCGCCATTACCGTGCTGCCGAGCCAAGTCGTCTGAGCAAGGACGTGCCGTTGTACACCCTGTGAGACCTCCCGAGCGCTGATCGGTCGCGCGTCGCGCATGTGCGCCGCGCTTCTTTTTGCTGCGGACTTCTCACTGAAACCGGTGTACTTCTGTGCTCACGAACTGGGTGGTCATGCCCACCTGCCTGCCGCTCGTACTCCGCCGCTGCCACGCGTGCGCGTCCGAGCGCTTCCAGGCGAACGGCAAATTCCGCGTCAACGCGAACCACAAGCTCCTCGACGCCTGGCTCCTCGTGCTCTGTACGACTTGCGGGGAAACCGCGAAGCTCACGGTCCTGGAGCGGATGAATGTGCGCTCCGTACGACCTGCGCTTCTGGACCGGCTGCATGACAACGACCCCGGCCTCGCGGCCGAGTTGCTCCAGGATCCGGTCGTGCGGCGCCGTAATCGCATCTCCCTGGACTGGGACAACGCCTGGCGCCTCGACACCGGCGGATCGGATCACCTGGACCGCGAGGTGATCGACGTCTCGGTCCGCTTCGCGGCGCGGATCCCTGTCCGGCCGGTGCGGCTGGTCGCTGAAGGTTGCGGTCTTCCGCGGGCCGAGGTCGAAAGACTGATCACGGAGGGGAGACTCGTTTCGGCAGTCCGGCTGAACGGCAAGCTCTCCGGCGACTTCACCTTCACGCTCAAGCGCTGAGCCCTCCTCGGGACCAGGGGCCTGTCCGGCAGGACCGCCGGACAGGCCCGGTGGTGCTTCTGGCGTCCCGGCTTTCGGGCCGAGCCGCCGGAGGGTCAGGAAAGCCTGGACGGCAGCGAGGCCTCCCGGCGTCCGCGCAGCCACACGTACACCGGGATGCCCGCGAAGAGGAACAGCACGCCCTGGTAGACGGCCGCGTAGCCCGCGCCCGCTACCAGCCAGAAGGAGAAGGCGAAGGACAGGGCCGCGACGATCAGGTCGCGGACCAGGCCTGCCGGGCGGACCCGGTCGCGGGTGCCCTGCGCCAGCCAGTACAACTGGGCCGCCGCGGACAGCAGGTACGGGACGCACCCGGTGAACGTGGTGACCAGGACGAGGACGCGGAAGGTGGTGTCCGGGCCCGCCGTGTAGTTCAGGGCGATCAGCAGTGTGCCGAGGACCGCGCAGGCCCACACCCCGAATCCGGGCACCCCGCCCTTGCCGACGCGGGCGAACGGCGCCGGGAAGAGCCCGTCGCGGGCTGCGGCGTACGGCATCTGCGCGGCCAGCAGGATCCAGCCGTTGAGGCAGCCGGTGATCGAGGCGACGGCGACCAGCGCGATGGCGGTGCCGCCCCAGTGGCCGCCGGTGATCGCGTCCACGGCGTCCGCGAACGGCGCCCCGGACTTGGACAGCTTGTCGTGCGGGACCAGGCCGAACACGGCGACCGTGCCGAGGAGGTAGACGAGGGCGGAGCCGAGGGTGCCGAGGACACCGGCCCGGCCCACCGTGCGCTCGGGGTCGCGGACCTCGCCGGCGCTCATCGCGGCGGACTCGACGCCGAGGAAGCTGTAGAGGAGGAGCGCGGCGGAGGAGGCGACCGCGCCGGTCACGCTCTGCCCGGAGGCGTTGAACGGGCCGAAGTTGTCGGCGCGCAGGAAGAACAGGCCGACGGTGGCGACGACGAGCAGCGGCACGAACTTCAGGACCGTGGAGACCACCTGCACCGCGCCGACCCAGCGGGTGCCCGCGAAGTTGGCGGCGGCCGGCAGCCAGAGCGCGGCCAGGGCGACGACGGCCTCGAGGGTGTGGTTGCCGTGCAGGGGTATGAGCACGTCGGCATAGCCGACGACCGCGACGGCGAGCGCGGCGATGCTGACCCAGCACATCGTCCAGTACGACCAGGCCGACAGGAAGCCCGCGAAGTCGCCGAACGCGTCACGCGGGTAGACGTACAGGCCGCCGGTGACGGGACTGCGCCGGGCGAGCCTGCCGAAGAGGAGGGCGAGGAGCACCGCGGCGACGGACAGCACGACGAAGGCGAGCAGGCTCACGGTGCCGTACGGGGCGACGGCGGCGGGCAGGGCGAAGATGCCCCCGCCGATGATGTTGCCCATCACCAGGGCGGTGGCGGCGGCGAGTCCGAAGGTGCGGCGGCGGCCCGGCGCGGCGGGGGCGCGCTCCGGCTCGGTCGCCTCGGTGGTGCTGGTGGCAGTCATGACGCTTTCGGGTGACGGGGGATGGCCGTGCGAGGGTGCACGGAGGGGGGCGGGAAGGGCTGGATCGTAACCCGGCATTCCACATGCTGGGCGATCTGTTCACGTCCTGGACATACAAGGCCGTCGGTCGCCCTCCCGGCCACCGGTGCGAAAACTTCGCTGAGTACCCCGGACCGGCTTGCACATGCCTGCCTCACGGGCCTTTTTTCGGCGAGCTGAGATGTTTCCGCGACGCTTTGTCCGCCGCAGGACAACTGGGTTAACCTGCGACGGATTTTCTCATCGGGCAGATCCGTGAACTGCGGAAATGCGGGGCGATGGGCGAGGCCCGGCGCGGTTCCGAGTCCTCGGCGTGAGGACTCTTGGGGAGCGGAACGAGGTGCGCATGACCAGCAAAGCGACCGAGGTTGTGGATCGGGGCCCGGGTGAGCAGGAGCTGCGGCAGCTTCTGGCCGGACTGACCGCCGTACGGGACGGCGACTTCGGCACACGGCTGCCGTCCGACGGGGAGGGTCTGCTCGGCGACATCGCCACCGTCTTCAACGGCATGGTGGACCAGTTGTCCGTGTTCACCTCGGAAGTGACGCGCGTGGCGCGCGAGGTGGGAACCGAGGGCACGCTGGGCGGTCAGGCGGAGGTGCCGGGGGTCTCGGGCACCTGGGCCGACCTGACCGACTCGGTCAACGCCATGGCGGGCAACCTCACCACGCAGGTCCGTGACATCGCCCAGGTGGCGACCGCCGTGGCCAAGGGCGATCTGTCGCAGAAGGTCGACGTGCCGGCGCGCGGCGAGATCCTGCAGCTCAAGGAGACCGTCAACACGATGGTCGACCAGCTGTCGTCGTTCGCCGACGAGGTCACCCGCGTCGCCCGCGAGGTCGGCAGCGAGGGCCGGCTCGGCGGCCAGGCCCAGGTGCCCGGCGTCGCCGGTGTGTGGCGTGACCTGACCGACTCCGTCAACTTCATGGCGGGCAACCTCACCGCGCAGGTCCGCAACATCGCCCAGGTGACGACCGCGGTCGCCCAGGGCGACCTCTCCCAGAAGATCACCGTCGACGC
>NZ_JBIWIM010000001.1:1362259-1741903 GCF_044764595.1 Streptomyces sp. NPDC093984
CGCCCGCGGCGAGATCCTCGAACTGAAGAACACCATCAACACGATGGTCGACCAGCTCTCCGCCTTCGCCGACGAGGTCACCCGCGTCGCCCGCGAAGTGGGCACCGAGGGCCGGCTCGGTGGTCAGGCGGACGTCAAGGGAGTCAAGGGCACCTGGCGCGACCTGACCGACTCCGTCAACTTCATGGCGGGCAACCTCACCGCGCAGGTCCGCAACGTCGCCCAGGTCGCCACCGCGGTCGCCCAGGGCGACCTCTCCCAGAAGATCACCGTCGACGCCCGCGGCGAGATCCTCGAACTGAAGAACACCATCAACACGATGGTCGACCAGCTCTCCGCCTTCGCCGACGAGGTCACCCGCGTCGCCCGCGAGGTCGGCACCGAGGGCAACCTGGGCGGCCAGGCCATCGTCCGGGGTGTGTCGGGGACCTGGAAGGACCTGACGGACAACGTCAACGTGATGGCGTCCAACCTGACCGGCCAGGTCCGCTCGATCGCCCAGGTCGCCACGGCCGTGGCGCGCGGCGACCTGTCGCAGAAGATCACGGTCGAGGCCAAGGGCGAGGTCGCGGCCCTGGCGGACGTCATCAACACGATGGTCGACACGCTGTCCGCGTTCGCCGACGAGGTCACCCGCGTCGCCCGCGAGGTCGGCACGGAGGGACGACTCGGGGGTCAGGCGAACGTGCCGAACGTGGCGGGCACGTGGAAGGACCTCACGGACAACGTCAACTCGATGGCCAACAACCTCACCGGCCAGGTGCGCAACATCGCCCTGGTGACGACGGCGGTGGCCGGCGGCGACCTGTCGAAGAAGATCGACGTCGACGCCCGCGGCGAGATCCTGGAGCTCAAGACCACCATCAACACGATGGTCGACCAGCTGTCGTCGTTCGCCGCCGAGGTCACCCGTGTCGCCCGCGAGGTCGGCAGCGAGGGCCGGCTCGGCGGCCAGGCCGAGGTGGAGGGCGTCGAGGGCACCTGGAAGCGGCTGACGGAGAACGTCAACGAACTGGCCGGGAACCTGACCCGGCAGGTCCGCGCGATCGCCGAGGTCGCGAGCGCCGTCGCCGAGGGCGACCTGACCCGCTCCATCACCGTGGAGGCGTCGGGCGAGGTCGCCGAGCTCAAGGACAACATCAACTCCATGGTCGAGTCCCTGCGCGAGACCACGCGGGCCAACCAGGAGCAGGACTGGCTGAAGACCAACCTGGCCCGGATCTCCGGCCTGATGCAGGGCCACCGGGAACTGCCCGTCGTCGCCGAGCTGATCATGGACGAGCTGACACCGCTGGTCGGGGCCCAGTACGGCGCCTTCTACCTCGCGGAGGACACCGAGCGCGGCCCCGAACTGCGGCTGGTGGGCTCGTACGGCTACCCCGACGACGAGGAGCGGCCCGCCCGCATCCCCTTCGGCCGCTCGCTGGTCGGACAGGCGGCGCGGGGCCGCCGCCCCATCGGCGTGGAGGAGCTGCCGCCGGGCTATGTGACCATCTCCTCGGGGCTCGGGCAGACGGTGCCGAGCGCCCTGATGGTGCTGCCCATCGTGGTCGAGGACCAGGTCCTCGGCGTCATCGAGCTGGCCTCCGTCACCCGGTTCACCCAGATCCACCAGGACTTCCTCGCGCAGCTGATGCCGACCATCGGCGTCAACCTCAACACCATCGTGGCCAACGCCCGCACCGACGAGCTCCTCGAGGAGTCCCAGCGGCTGACCGCCGAACTGCAGGCGCGCTCGGAGGAGTTGCAGGTCCAGCAGGAGGAACTGCAGCGCTCCAACGCCGAACTGGAGGAGAAGGCCTCGCTGCTGGCCTCCCAGAACCGCGACATCGAGGCAAAGAACCTCCAGATCGAGCAGGCACGGCAGGAGCTTGAGACCCGTGCCCAGGAGCTGGCGCTGGCCTCGAAGTACAAGTCGGAGTTCCTGGCGAACATGAGCCACGAGCTGCGCACCCCGCTGAACAGCCTGCTGATCCTCGCCCAGCTGCTCGCACAGAACCCGTCCCGCAACCTCACCCCCAAGCAGGTCGAGTACGCGGGCATCATCCACTCGGCGGGCTCGGACCTGCTCCAGCTGATCAACGACATCCTCGATCTGTCGAAGGTCGAGGCCGGCAAGATGGACGTCGCTCCCGAACGCGTCCCGCTGCGGAAGCTGCTGGAGTACGTCGAGGCGACCTTCCGGCCGATGACGACGCAGAAGAGCCTGGACTTCACGGTGACCACCGCGCCGGGCACACCCGCCGACCTGCTCACCGACGACTCCCGGCTGCGGCAGATCCTGCGCAACCTGCTGTCGAACGCGGTCAAGTTCACCGAGCAGGGAAGCGTCGAGCTGCGCATCGAGCCCGCCGCCGACCGGGAGGTGCCCGCGGGCGTCCACCGCGGTGGTCCCGTCGTGGCCTTCCGGGTGAAGGACACCGGCATCGGCATTCCCCGGCAGCAACTGGAGACGATCTTCGGGGCGTTCCAGCAGGCGGACGGGACGACGAGCCGCAAGTACGGCGGCACCGGCCTCGGCCTGTCGATCACACGGGAGATCGCCCATCTGCTCGGCGGCGCCGTCACGGTCGACAGCACGCCCGGTCAGGGCAGCACGTTCACGCTCTATCTGCCCGTCGCACGCGCCGACTTCGAGGAACTGGCGGACGGCGGCGGTAGGCGGGCGGAGCAGAAGCCTCAGGAGACGGTTCCCTCCGAGGTGGTGCCGGCGCCGCTCGTGGCTGCCGGCCCGAAGCACGCGCCCGGGCAGCGCAGACGTCGCCTGCTGGTCGTCGAGGAGCGCCCGCGCGGTCTGCTCACCCTCGTCGCGGAGAGCGCGGTCGCGGACATCGCGCAGGACGGCGGCGATCCGCGCGGGGCGATCGACATCATCACCGCCGCGGGGGCGCAGGAGGCGGCGAGCGCGCTGGCCGCGGAACCCTGCCACTGTGTCGTCCTCGAACTCGGCACGCCGGACGCCGAGGGCGCGCGCTTCCTGGACGCCATGCAGGGCGACTCCGCGCTGGCCAGTGTGCCGGTGCTCGTCCACACGGGGCACCGCGTGGACCTGGCCCAGGAGCAGTCCTTGCGGTCCCGTGCGAAGGGCCGGCCGCTGGACTTCCTGTCCAGCCTGGACGAACTGCGTGAACGCATCACACTGCACCTGTCCGCCGAGGAACCCGGAGACGTACTGTCGCTGGTCCGCGCGGAGGAGCCCCAGTACGCGGCCGCGCAGCCCGTGGACGACACCTTCCTCGGCCGCAAGGTGCTCGTGGTGGACGACGACGCGCGCAACCTCTTCGCGCTCAGCGGCATCCTCGAACTCCACGGCTTCCAGGTCCTGCACGCGGACAACGGCCGCAAGGGCATCGAGATGCTGCTCGCCCACCCGGACGTCGCGCTGGTCCTGATGGACGTGATGATGCCGGAGATGGACGGGTACGCCGCCACCGCCGAGATCCGCACCATGCCGCAGTACGCGGACCTGCCGATCATCGCGGTCACCGCGAAGGCGATGCCGGGCGACCAGGAGAAGAGCCTCGCGTCCGGCGCGAACGACTACGTGACCAAACCCGTCGACACCAACGACCTCATCGCCCGCGTCCGACGCTGGCTGCCCGCCTGAGGGAGGGACGCACCCGCAGTGCGCACCAGCCGACCGGGCGCCGACCGGCGCCGTCCCAGCCGAGGAACAGGCCAACCGTGAGCAATCCCCAGCAACCGCCCGAGCCGGAGGGCGCACGCGCTCCGGCCGGTGAACAGGCCACCACCGAGCCGTGGGGCGGAAGCCCGGCCGCCGACGAGCCGTGGGGTGGAAGCGCGGCCGCCGCCGAGCCGGGGGACGAGAGCCCGGCCGCCGCCGAGCCGCTCGGCCGGATGGCTGCCGCCGCCGCTCCGCTCGGTCCGACGGCGGCGGGTACGGGGGCCGTGGCCGAGGCCCTGGCCGGCCCCGTGCCGGTGGGCAGTCACCCGGGCGAGGCCAAGGCCGCCGACGATAACGGGCGCGGGCAGACGTCCCCCGTCGGCAGGCTCGCCGCGACCGTGGAGCGGCTGCGTCGCGAGGTGCGGGCGGCGCAGGCCGAGGCGGACGGGCGCGCCCTGATCGAACTGGCCAAGGGCATCCTGGTCGAGCGGCTGGGATGCGGGCCGGCGCAGGCCGCCAGGCAACTCGCCGAGCTGGCCAAACAGGCGGGTGTGACTCCCCTCGAATTCGCCGTCGAGGTCATCAACCAAGCCTCACGTGACCGGCTCTCCGAGGTGGCCACCGCCTTCCTCGCGATCACGACGGACTCCGCGGACTCTGCGGCCTCCGACGAGGCGGGTGGTCCGCCTGCGAACCGGTCCTCCGTCGTACGGCTGCGCGCCGCCGAGAGCGGTGCGCTGGCCGCCCACGACACCCAGGCCGTCGCCGACTCCCTGCTGGAGCACGCCCTGACCCCGCTCGGCGCGGTGGCCGTGGCCATCTGGGCCGTGGGTTCGGACGGTTCCCTCAGCCTGGCGGGCAGTGCGGGGTTCTCATCGGCGGAGGCGGGGCGCTGGCGGTATGTGCCCCCGGGCGTGGCCACCGTGGCGCGCCGCGGTCTGGCCGAGCGCGCGGGGCACTGGATCGGGTGCCTGTCCGAGACCGGCCTGCCCTCCATCGGCCAGCACCTCTACCCGGACGGCGGCAGGGTCGCCGTCCCGGCCGGTACCGGCGGGCGGATCCACGGAGTGCTGGAGATCGTCTGGCCCGCGCCGCTGGGACCGCAGCCACCGCAGATCGTCCGTCAGGTGGAAGCCCTGGCCGAGCTGTGCGCCCACACCCTGGAGACCTACGCCCTCCAGTACCCCGACGGCATCCCGAGGCCCGGGGTCCTGCCGCACGTCGCCGAGCTGATGGACCTGGCCGACGGGCTCCACGACCCCGCCCTGGTGCTCGTGCCGCACCTGGACGGCAGCGGGGAGCTCGTCGACTTCCGCATCCAGCACGTGAACAGCCGCTTCCTCGACCCCGCCGGCCGGCCGCGCGGCGTCGTCAACGGTGCCCTGCTGCTGGAGGCGTACCCGCTGGCCGCCGGCGAGAGCGAGCTGTTCGACCGGATCGAGCGGGTCTACGCCACCGGGGAGCCGTTCCGCGCCCACCGTATGAGGCTCACCGCCCTGGTGGACGACGTCCCGCTGGCGGCGGTCGCCGACATCAACATCACCCGGCACGCGGGCAACGTCCTGCTCATCTGGCGCGTCGAGGACGAGACGGCACGCCTGGCGAGCCTGCTCCAGCACGCCCAGCGCCTCGGCCGGATCGGCGGCTTCGAGGAGAACCTGCTCACCGGCGAGATCACCTGGAACGGGCAGCTCTACAGCCTCTACGGCAAACCCACCTCGAGCGCCCCGGTGTCGCTGGAGGACCTGCCCGCGCACGCCCATCCCGACGACGCCGTCGCCATCGGCAGGTTCCTGCGCACCCTGCTCCACCACCGGCGTCCCGCGTCCACCGCCTTCCGTCTGCAGCGCCCCGACGGGGTGACGCGCCACATCCGCGTGGTGGCCGAGCCGGTGCTCGACTCCGACGGCCGGCTGTTCGTCGTCCGCGGCGCCTACCAGGACATCTCCGCCCACCACTGGACGGAGGTCGCGCTCGCCGCCACCCGTGACCAGCTCGCCCACACCGAGCAGCAGGCGAGCGAACGCAACCGGCTCACCCTCCAGCTCCAGCACGCGATCATGCCCCCGGCGCAGGCGCCGCTGGAGGCTCCCGGCCTGCAGGTGGCCGTACGCTACCGGCCCGCGGAGACGGAACAGCTGGTCGGCGGCGACTGGTACGACGCGGTCGTGCTGCCGTCCGAGCTGGTGCTGCTGTGCGTGGGCGACGTGGCCGGACACGGCATAGAGGCGGCCACCAGCATGGTCGTGCTGCGCAACGCGCTGCGGGGGCTCGCCGTGACGGGCGCCGGCCCCGGCCAGTTGCTGTCCTGGCTCAACATGGTGGCCCACCATCTGACCGGCGCGGTCACCGCCACGGCGGTCTGCGGCCTGTACGACCCGGCTCGCCACACCCTGCGGTGGGCCAGGGCGGGCCATCTCCCGCCGGTCCTGGTGCGGGGCGCCGAGGCCGCGCCGCTGCCCCTGGTGAAGGGGTTGCTTCTGGGCGCCGTGCCCGAGGCGACGTACGAGGAGCACGAGGTCCAGCTGGCCGTCGACGACACCCTGCTGATGTACACGGACGGGCTGATCGAACGCCGTGACCGTTCCGTTGAGGAGTCGCTGGCACAGCTGCTGACGGCCGCGCGCACGGTGTCTCCCACGCTGGACCAGCAGCTGGACCGCCTGCTCACCTACAGCAAGTCGGACACGGACGACGACACCTGCATCGTGGGCATCCGCGTGGCCTGACGGGTGTGCGACGGAGACCGGGGATGCCCAGGTACTGGACGGCCCCGGGCGTCCACCCACCCTTGGACTAGCGTCATGACATGACCAGCAACACCACTCCCACCCTCGCCGAGGCGCTGTCCGCCGGAACCCTCGTCCTGGACGGCGGCATGTCGAACCAGCTCGAGTCGGCCGGGCACGACCTGAGCGACGAGCTGTGGTCGGCGCGGCTGCTCGCGGAGCGGCCGCAGGCCATCACGGAGGCGCACCTCGCGTACTACGAGGCGGGCGCGGACGTGGCGATCACGTCCAGCTACCAGGCGACGTTCGAGGGCTTCGCGAAGCGCGGCATCGACCGCGACCGAGCGGCCGCACTCCTCTCCCTCAGCGTCGGACTCGCCCGCGAGGCGGCGGCGCAGGCACGGGAGAAGGGCGTCACGCGTCCGCTGTGGGTGGCGGCGTCCGTCGGCCCGTACGGAGCGATGCTCGCGGACGGCTCCGAGTACCGGGGCCGCTACGGCCTCACGGTCGCCGAACTGGAGGCCTTCCACCGCCCGCGCCTGGAGGTGCTGGCGGCGGCCGGCCCGGACGTCCTGGCGCTGGAGACGATCCCGGACACGGACGAGGCCACCGCACTCCTGCGGGCGGTGCGCGGCCTGGGCGTCCCCGCCTGGCTGTCGTACAGCGTCTCCGGCGACCGCACGCGCGCGGGCCAGCCCCTTCAGGAGGCGTTCGCCCTGGCCGCCGAGGCCGACGAGGTGATCGCGGTCGGCGTGAACTGCTGCACGCCCGAGGACGTGGACGGCGCGATCGCGACGGCGGCACGGGTCACCGGCAAGCCGGTGGTGGTCTACCCCAACAGCGGCGAGTCCTGGGACGCCGAGGCCCGAGCCTGGGACGGCCGCTCGACGTTCACCGCGTCGGAGGTCGAAGGCTGGCGGGACGCGGGGGCACGGCTGATCGGGGGCTGCTGCCGGGTGGGGCCGGAGGGGATCACGTCGATCGGCCGGACCCTGAGGACGACCGGGTGACCCTGTCCCCTCCGTCCGCACATCGGCCACCCGTCTCCGGACTTCCCTGCCAACCCTGCCTTGACAAGAGCGACTTGGGGATACGCTGACAGTCGCAGGCGCTACGGCAGCAGGTCACCAGGAAGTTTGGAGAGGCTCGGTGTCGGAGATCATCGAACTTGCGCGTACGGCGGGGACGACGCTCGTCACGCTGATGACCAGCGAAGCATGGACCCGCATGCGCAACGGCTTGGTCTCGCTCTGGCGCGCGGTGCACCCCGACAGCGCGGAGACGGTCGAGCAGGACCTCGAAGCCAGCAGGTCCGAGCTGCTCGCGGCGCACAGGGAGCATGACGAAGCGCTCGAACAGGAAATTCGCGTGGAATGGCAGAGCCGTCTCCGTCGGCTGCTGGCTGAACATCCGGAATCGGCCCAGTCGCTACGGCAGTTGCTGGAAGAGGTCAGCCCGTCCACACCGGCGCACGGCGGCACCACCATTCGCATGCAGGCGAAGGCATCGGGCAAGGGGCGCGTCTACCAGGCAGGCCGGGATCAGCACATCACGGAACGATGAGCGAGCGGCCGGACACCGAACCCATGCGGTCCACGGACATCAAGGGCCGCGCCCGAGGGAGAGGTCGTGTGTACCAGGCCGGCCGCGACCAGCTGGTGGTCAATGTCCATGGCCGTGTCTTGCTGGCAGTGCTCGGTCTGGTCGGGACGATCGTCGTTTCTCTCGTCCTGGTGAAGACCACGGATGCCGGGACGGGTGGCGACGATTCGGGCCGCCAGGCCGCCACCGGACCGGCCGCCCACGGGCCGGGTACTACGAGTAGCACGCCTTCCCCTCCAGCCGACGAGGACTCGAGTCCTCCCGCGAGTTCTCCCGCGCCGGCCCCGACTGCTGTTCAGTGGTCGGGCCCGGTGACTCTGACCTTCCTCGACCTTGACTCGGTCCCGCCGAAAGTGCTGTCCAGCAATGACGGCGCCAGCGTCTGGGTCGACTACAAGCCCGACGCCGAGGGCCGAGGGGCGACTCTGTACGGCCTACGCGGAGACCTGTTCAGTACCCAGTCGACCATTGCGCAGTGGCAGTCGCCGGCCAAGCCCAGCCGCCGGGAATGCTCGGAGCGGATTTCCACGCAGGCCACCGACACCTTGCCCGTGACCACGGGAGACCGCTACTGCGTCAAGACGGCAGCGGGCCGGATCGCTCTCGTCACCGTCGGCGGGTTCAACAGGGCAACGGACGCGTTCGGCGCCACCGTTGACGTCTGGGCGGCCACGACCTGAGAGCGTGCACTGCACCGTGCAGCACTCACTGCCGCCCCGCCCCGCCCGGACGCCGCAGCCGCCGTACCACCGACAGCGGTACCGTGCCCCGCCGCACCACCCCGCTCCCGGGTGCGAGGGTCGGCTCCGGGCGGGTGCGGGCCTCCTCCCACAGCGCCATCTCCATGTCACGGGGGCCGTACGCGACCGGCTCCCCGTCCCCGCCGAAGATCCGCACCGGGTGCCTGGCGTCCCACGCCGGCCAGCCCGGATCGCCGTCCGTCGCGAAACGCACCCATGCCCCGTGCATCTCGCGGGCCAGCGCGCGCGGGGCGTTCGGCCCCGCCAGTTTCGCCGACTCCGGGACCTCCGCGCTGTCGAAGACGAAGCCCAGCTCCAAGGCGTGGCAGGCGCCCAGGCCGGGAACGCCGGAGCGCCAGGCGAACTCGTAGACGTACGTGGGCGCGTGGCCGGCGCGGGCGTCGGCCAGGCGGTGCAGGGGGTGGCGGAGCAGGTGGTCCGTCACCATCTGGCCCACCATGTCGGAGACGGACGCGTCCGGGTGGGCGGTGCGGTAGCCGCGCGGGACCTCCGGGCCGCAGTGGCAGCGGGCCATCGCGCCGGCCACGGCGACCGGGCCCAGGCGGTCGATGCGTTCGGTCAGGCCGGTGGGGACCAGCCAGAGGCGGTACTCCTCGCTGGT
This sequence comes from Streptomyces sp. NPDC093984, assembly GCF_044764595.1. NCBI lineage: Bacteria > Bacillati > Actinomycetota > Actinomycetes > Kitasatosporales > Streptomycetaceae > Streptomyces > Streptomyces sp. NPDC093984. The sequence continues at coordinate 1,371,578 of NZ_JBIWIM010000001.1, forward strand.
CCAGCCCATCAGCAGGGGTACGTCGCGGGCGGCGCCGTCCAGCAGCGCCTCCAGCGGGTCGCGCGGTACCAGGTCGCCGTCCACGACGATCCCGAAGGCGGGGCCGCCGAGGATCGGGCTCGCCCGGCGGCCCACCTCCGCCTGCGCCTCGGCCAGCACCGTGCGGTCCACCGCGGCGAACGCCGCCGCCGTCGCCGGCACCTTCAGCCTCGCCGCCATGCGCCGCACCAGGCGCCGTACCTTCTCCCGTTCGGTGGCCTCAGGCGGCCCGCTCTGCAGCACCGCCCGCCCGAACAGCCCCCGGGCGCGAGGGCTCGCCAGCAGCGCGCCGATGCTGATCGCGCCCGCCGACTCGCCGAAGACGGTCACCCGGTCCGGGTCGCCGCCGAACTCCGCGACGGCCTCGTGCACCCACTCCAGCGCGGCGAGCTGGTCGCGCAGCCCGGGGTTGGGCGGAGCGTCCGGAAAGAGGCCGTAACCCTCCACTCCCAGGCGGTAGTTGAAGCTGACGAGGACCACGCCGTCACGGGCGAAGGCGCCGCCGTCGTACACGGGCACGGCCGAGGAGCCCCGGGTCAGGGCGCCGCCGTGGATCCACACCATCACCGGCAGCCGGGCCCCGGCCACCGGGTCCGGCGTCCACACGTTGAGGTTCAGGCAGTCGTCCCCGGCGACCACCGGGTCGGACAGATAGCGGGCGAAGGCCTCCGAGTACGGCGGTTTCGGCGGCGTCGGCCCGAACGCGCCCGCGTCGCGCACCCCGTCCCACGGCTCGGGCGGCACCGGCGGGCGGAAGCGGTGGGGGCCGAAGGGCGGGGCGGCGTACGGGATGCCGCGGAAGACGGCGACCCCGTGCTCGTACCGGCCGCGCACGGCCCCGTAGGGCGTGCGGACCACGGGGTCCGCAGGGTGCGCCGGGTTCAGGGTCACGTCGTCCACAGGGTCCATCCGGCCTCTCCTCACCGCGGGGGCTGCCCACATCACATGACTTCCCCCGTTGGCGACACCGCGCATCCGGTGTCTTCCACGGCAACTCACCACGGCCTTAATGTAGAAAGCGCTTGCCATGAATGGTTGCCGTCAACGGAGTTCCAGGGCCCTCGGGACGGGGCCGGAGAGGTGGGCCCATGGTGCGTACCGCAGGCGCGGCCGGACCGACCCTCGCGGTCGTCGCACGCGAGGCCGGTGTGTCCGTGCCGACGGCGTCCAAGGTGGTCAACGGCCGCGAGGACGTGGCACCCGAGACCCGCCGCCGCGTCACCGAGGCCCTGGACCGGCTCGGTTACGTCAGAAGACCCCGCTTCGAGGCCAACAAGCCGCCCGCCCTCGTCGACCTGGTGGTGCACTCGCTGGAGAGCTCCTGGTCGGGAGCGATCCTGCACGGCGTGACGGAGGCCGCACACGACGCCGGCCTGGAGGTGGTGGTCTCCACGAGCCTGAACCGCACCCGGGACGGGCGCCCGGAGCGCGGCTGGCTCGACAAGCTGTCGGCGCGCGGCTCCGCCGGCGTCCTGTTCAACCTGGCCGAGCTGACCCCCTCCCAGTACGCCTGGCTGGACCAGCACCGCGTTCCGTACGTGCTCATCGACCCGGTGCTGGAGCCGCCGCCGGGCGTGGTGTCGGTGGGCGCCGCCAACTGGCAGGGCGGGGTGGCCGCCACCGAGCACCTGCTGAACCTCGGCCACGAGCGGATCGCGGTCATCGGCGGCTACCGGCGCAAGCTGTGCAGCGGCGCACGGGTCGCCGGGTACCGCTCGGCACTGTCCGCGGCGGGCATCGCATACCGGCCCGAGTACGTGCGCCACGGCAACTTCGACGAGGCGACCGCCCACCGGCGCACGCTGCAACTGCTGGACCTGCCCGAGCCGCCGACGGCCGTCTTCGCCTGCTCCGACCGGATGGCGCTCGGGGTGTGCGCGGCGCTCGCGGAACGGGGGCTGCGCGTGCCGGACGACGTCAGCGTCGTCGGCTTCGACGACCTGCCGGAGGCGCGCTGGGCGACACCCCCGCTGACGACCGTTCGGCAGCCGCTCGGGGAGATGGCCTCGACGGCACTCCGGCTGCTGGTGCGCATGATGGCCGGCGCACGACCGGAGGGCACCCGCACCGAACTGTCGACACGCCTGGTGGAACGGGCCAGCACGGCGCCACCGCCCCGCTACTCCGCCTGAGCCGCCCAGCGGATGCCGCCGAGGAGGTGGGCGCGGAAGCCGGGGTCCTGGTACGCCTCGGAGGCGTGTCCCAGCGCCGTGTAGAAGACCCGGCCCGCGCCCTGCTCACGGCACCAGGCGAGCGGATGGTCGGCACCCATCCCGCCGCCCTCGTACGACGACTCGTCGGCGGAGACGAGCACCCGGACCGCATCACGGGGATTGGTACGGAAGTCGTACCACTCGTCCGTGAACTCCCACACTGCGGGCAGGTGCCGCGTCGCCGGATGCCCGCGGTCCTCGACGACAGCCTTGCCCGGCTGGTACGCGGGGTGCCGGTCGAACCAGGCGCCCAGCAGTTCGCCGTAGTACGGCCAGTCGTACTCGGTGCAGGCGGCCGCGTGCACGCCGACGAAACCGCCGCCGTCCCCCACGTACGCCATGAGCTGTTCCCGCCCCGCCGGGGTCAGCACCTCACCGCTGGTGGAGAGGAAGACGACCGCGCCGTACGCGCCGAGGGGCGACTCGAAGACCCCGGGATCCTCGGTGGCGTCGACCTCGAACCCGTGCGCGGCCCCGAGGTCGCGTACGGCGGCGACGGCATCGGGGATTGAGTCGTGGCGGTAGGCGGTGGTGCGGGAGTACACGAGGACACGGAAGGGCATGGCAGCGAGCCTAGGCGTGTGGAGGGAGCGTCCCAACAGCAGGCGAGCACCGAAACTTTCGGCCTCCGGGGACCCTGTCCGATTCCTTCAAGACCCCGCCCCGGTCGCCTGCCTAGCGTGGCCGCATGACACCCCTGACTCCACGATTCGATGTGGTCGGCCTCGTCGTCGCCGACCTGGCCGCCTCCCTCGCCTTCTACCGTCGCCTCGGGCTCGTCTTCCCCGAGGGTGCCGAGGAGCTGCCGCACGTCGAGGCGGAATTGCCCGGTGGGCTGAGGTTCGCGCTGGACCCCGAGGAGACCGTGCGGTCCTTCCACCCCGGGTGGCGTCCGCCCGTCGGCGGCGGACGCGTCTCGCTCGCCTTCCGGTGCGGCTCCCCCGCCGAGGTGGACGGCGTCTACGAGGACCTGGTGGGCGCCGGGTACCACGGCGAGCTCAAGCCGTGGGACGCGGTGTGGGGGATGCGGTACGCGGTCGTGCACGACCCCGACGGCAACGGGGTGGACCTGTTCGCGGACCTACTCCCGCGCGAGTAGGTCCCCGAGCGGCATCCCCGCCAGCTCCCGCACGTCCCGGGCCAGATGCGCCTGGTCGGCGAAGCCCGCGCGGGCCGCGGTCTCGGCGAACGGCACCCCCGAGCGGGCCAGCGCCAGGGCGCGTTGCAGCCGCAGCACGCGGGCCAGGGTCTTCGGCCCGTAGCCGAACGCGGCGAGCGAGCGGCGATGCAACTGGCGTGCGCTCAGGCCGAGTGCGTCGGCGGTGGCGGCGACCGGGCGGCCCGAGCCGAGTGCCGCGACCAGCGCGCCGAGCAGCGGGTCGGGGGCCGGGGAACGGGCGGCGCGCTCCAGGGCGATCTCCTCCAGTGCCGTGGCGGGGTCGGCGGCGGCGTCCACGCGGCCGGTCAGCCGGCGCACCTCGGCCGCGGGCCACAGGTCGGCCAGCTCGACGCGCCGGTCGCGCAGTTCGTGGGCGGGGACCCCCAGGTAGGCGGGCGCGGTGCCGGAGCGGAAACGGACGCCGGCCCAGCGGACGGGCGGGCCCCCCGGGCGGTACGCGCGCGTGTCGGGGCCGGCGACCAGGAGCCGGCCCTCGGTCCACAGCAGGTCCATGCAGCCGTCGGGCAGCACCGGCCGTCCGGCGGCGGACGGCAGGTTGGTCCACACGACGGCGCCCGGGAGCCGGGACGCCCGCTCGGCGTACCCGGCGGTCGCGAAGCCTCGGTCGACAGCCACGCCCCTCAGGCTATGCCGGCGCTCAGTCCTCCGGTCCCTCCCGCTTCTGCGGGTGGATCTGGCCGCTGCGCACCTGCGTGCGCAGGCGGGAGGTGACGTCCTCCGGGGGCAGGAAGCGGGACCAGCGTTCCGGGAACTCCGAGGGCATGTCCGGGTCGTCGGAGTCGGTCGCGCGGGCCGCGGCGGCGCGGGCCACGTACTCGGCGGCCTGCTCCGCGCGCAGCCGCTCGTTCGCCTCGCGGGCCGCCGCCGTCGCCGCGGCGGGCCACACGCGGTCGATCGCGGCGTTGACGGCGGCGCCCACCAGGACGGCGAAGGCGGACACGCCGATCCACAGCAGGACGGCCACGGGGGCGGCCAGCGAACCGTAGATCGTGGGGCCCTCGACCGTGTGCGTCAGGTAGATGCGGAGCAGGAAGCTGCCCAGCACCCACATCGCGAGGGCGACCAGGGCTCCCGGCACGTCCTCCACCCACGGTGAGCGCACGGGGACGGACACGTGGTAGAGCGTGGTCAGGAACACGACCGACAGGACGATGACCACCGGCCAGTACAGGACCTGCACCACGGTCGTCGACCAGGGCACGACGTTCACCACCGCGTCCGGACCCGCCACCATCAGCGGCAGCGCCACCGAGCCGATCAGCAGCGCCACGATGAACAGCACGAACGCCAGCAGCCGGGTCTTCACGATGCCCCGGGTGCCGTCGAGCCCGTACATCACCGTGATCGTGTCGACGAAGACGTTCACCGCGCGGGAGCCGGACCACAGGGCGAAGAGGAAGCCGATGGAGACGACGTCGGGCCGGCCGGCCTTGAGCACGTCGTGCAGGATCGGCTGGGCGATCTCCTTGACGCCCCGGTCGGACAGCACCGTGCGGGACGCGTCCAGGATGTTGTTCTGCAGGCTCTGGATGGTGTCGGTCCCGGTCCAGTGGTCGACGTAGCCGAGCAGTCCGACCAGGCACAACAGCAGCGGCGGCACGGAGAGCAGGGTGAAGAAGGCCGCCTCGGCGGCCAGCCCCAGGACGCGGTACTCCATGCACGAGTTGACGATGTCCTTCAGCAGCAGCCAGGCGGTCCTGCGCTTGGAGACGTTCCGGTAGAGGGCACGCGCCCGGTGGAGACGGCCGGGCGGCCGCTCGGAGGTTTCACTTGCTGCTGGCTGCACGCCTTAACGGTATCCGCCGCCCGGGCCCCCACTCACCCCGCAGTGGGGCGGACCCCGCTGTGGCGCATCCCCTCGGCGATACGGGTGACCGATCGCGTACCGAGGGGTAGGTTCAGGGCCATGGCAGCCAGCACGCACACCGTGACCAATCAGGCTCCGCCGCTGGTCGGATATGACGTCTTCGCCGCTGATCGTGCCCTCGTGGAGGCCGTCGAGCGGCATCTTGACCCCGCGCTCCTGGACGAGGTGCGCGCCGAGCTGTCGGGGCTCGGGCTCAGCGCGGGCTCCGCGCAGGTGCAGGAGTGGGGGGCACAGGCCAACGAGAACCCACCCAGGCTGCGGACCCACGACCGCTACGGCAACCGCATCGACGAGGTGGAGTTCCACCCGTCCTGGCACCGCCTCCTCGGCAAGGGCGTCGCCGCGGGGCTGACCGCGGCCTGGACGCGGCCGGGCGGGCATGTGCGCCGGGCGGCGGCGTTCGTGATCTGGAGCCAGGTGGAGGCGGGCCACGGCTGCCCGCTGTCGATGACGCACGCCGCCGTGCCCGCGCTGCGCACCGATCCCGTCCTCGCCGCCGAGTGGGAGCCCCGGCTGACCTCCCTTGTCTACGACCGGGGGCTGCGCCCGGCCGCCGAGAAGGCCGGCGTGCTCTTCGGGATGGGCATGACGGAGAAGCAGGGCGGCAGCGACGTACGCGCCAACACGACGGCGGCCCGGCCGCTCGCCGAGGACGGCGCGTACGAGCTGACGGGCCACAAGTGGTTCTGCTCGGCGCCCATGTCGGACGGGTTCCTGGTGCTGGCGCAGGCTCCGGGAGGCCTGACCTGCTTCCTGGTGCCGCGGGTGCTCGAGGACGGCACGCGGAACGTGTTCATGATCCAGCGGCTGAAGGACAAGCTCGGCAACCGGTCCAACGCCTCCAGCGAGGTCGAGTTCGACGGCACCTGGGCGCGCCGGGTCGGCGAGGAGGGGCGCGGGGTGCGCACCATCATCGAGATGGTGGCGGCGACCCGGCTCGACTGCGTCCTCGGCTCGGCGTCGCTGATGCGGCAGGCGGTGGTGCAGGCGATCCACCACTGCACCTATCGGGAGGCGTTCGGCGGGCGGCTCCTGGACAAGCCGCTGATGCGCAACGTGCTCGCGGATCTGGCCCTGGAGTCGGAGGCGGCGACGGTGCTGGGGCTGCGGCTGGCGGCGGCGTACGACGACGGGAGCGAGCGGGAGCGGGCGTTCCTCAGGCTCGCGGTGCCGGCCGCCAAGTACTGGGTGACCAAGCGGTGCACGCCGGTGGTGACGGAGGCCGCCGAGTGCCTCGGCGGCAACGGCTACGTCGAGGAGTCCGGCATGCCCCGGCTGCTGCGCGAGTCGCCGCTCAACTCCATCTGGGAGGGCGCGGGCAATGTGCAGGCGCTCGACGTGCTGCGCGCGCTCCAGCGTGAGCCGCACGCCCTGGAGGCCTTCCTCCAGGAGGTGGGCCGGGCGCGCGGCGCGGACCACCGTCTGGACGGCGCGATCAAGAACCTGCTCACCGAACTCGCCGACCTGGAGGGCATCGAGGCCCGGGCGCGCCGCCTGGTGGAGCGGATCGCGCTGGTGCTCCAGGGGGCGCTCCTTGTGCAGTACGCGCCCCCGGAGGTCGCGGACGCCTTCTGCGCCTCGCGCCTGGGCGGCGACTGGGGCGCGGCGTTCGGCACTCTGCCGCACACCCTGGATCTGGCCACGGTGGTGGAGCGGGCGCGGCCGGTCGCCTGAGGTCCTCCTGCCGTGGGGATCGATGGCGGCGGAGGTGGTGCTGCGCCGACTCGGCACCACCCCCGCCTGCCGGCCCCGTTCAAGGAGCGCGGACGCCGCCCGAGCGGCGTTGAACAAGTTTCAACCACGGCTTGGCCCTTCGCCAGGGTTGCAAAGGGTTGCAACCTACGCCCGCTCTGGCCGGACTTCCCCCCTCCGCCGGCCGTAGACGGCACTATGAGAGCCACCGTCGACAAGGGCCGGGGGACGCCTCCGGCCGGAATCCGTCGACGGGGGACGGACAGCCTTGGGGGAGGTTTCCAGTGGCGTATTCGGCCAGAGAGGTCACGCGGCTCGCCGCCCTGGACGTCGGGCAGGCGGCGCGCCTGCTCAGCGAGGTGCGCAGCGCGACGCTCGCGGGGCAGCGCGCTCCCGTCCCGCCGCGTCCGGTGATCGAGGCGTCCTGGGGGCGGATGCTGCGCCGCGGGGTCGACCCCGACCACGACGTCCGTGCCGACCCGCTGGGCCGTGACGAGATCGAGCGCCGCCGCCAGGACTCCCCGCTGCGGCAGGTGCTGCCGGTGCTGCGCGAGGGCCTGCTGTCGGTGGCGGACGTCGCGCACCACATCATGGTCGTCGCGGACGCGGACGGGCGGATCCTGTGGCGCGAGGGCAGCGCGCCGGTGCTGCGCAAGGCGGACGGGCTGGGCTTCGAGCCGGGCGCGGACTGGGGCGAGGGGGTCGTCGGCACCAACGGCGTGGGGACCCCGGCAGTGACCCGGCGACCCGTACAGGTGTTCGCTTCCGAGCACTTCGTACGCTCCCACGCCTCCTGGACCTGCACCGGCGCCCCGATCACGGACCCGCGCGACGGCCGGCTGATCGGAGTGGTGGACGTGAGCGGCCCGCTGGAGACGATGCATCCGGCGACGCTCGCATGGGTGGAGTCGGTGGCCCGGCTCGCGGAGGCCCGGCTGCGGGAGACGCATCTGAACGCGCTCGAGAGGCTGCGCGCGGTGGCGGCGCCGCTGCTCGCGCGGCTCGGTGGCCGGGCGGTGGCCGTGGACAAGGACGGCTGGACGGCGGCGGTGACCGGGATGCCGTACACCGGCCGGGTGGCGCTGCCCGCGTCGCTCGGGCCCGGCCGCTGTCTGCTGCCGGCCCTGGGCCCCTGCACGGTGGAGCCGCTGCCGGGCGGCTGGCTGATCCGCGCCGCGGACGCGCCCGCGCCCGCGCAGGTGACCCGGATCGTCCTGGACGTCTCCCATCCGCGCCGCTGGTCGGTGACGGTCTTCGGGGACACGGGCTCCTGGACCCATGAACTCAGCCCCCGGCACGCGGAGCTGCTGTACCTGCTGGCCCTGCACCGCGAGGGCCGCACGGCCGCGGCCCTGGCGTCCGACCTGTTCGGCGACCCGGCCCGCACGGTCACGGTCCGCGCCGAGATGTCCCGGGTACGGCGGTATCTGGGGGCGTTCCTGGAACACCGGCCGTATCGTTTCCGCGAGTCGGCGGAGGTGGACCTGCTCCCCCCGGACGACCCGAACGACCTGCTGCCGCACTCGACGGCGCCGGGGGTGGTAAGAGCCCGGCGCACCCGAACGTGGGGATAACCCTGCTTTTCCCGGGTCCTCGGCCGGTCCCCCATCCGTCTGCCGTAGCATCCCTCCTTACAGGCCACCCCACTAGCTCCTGAAGTCAACGTACGGACCACGAGGAGCAGTTGGCCTACGCCGGGAGGTTCTATGAAGCACCGTGGCAGGCACCGCCGCAGGCGCCGGGGGCGTGCACTGCGGGCGACGCTGGCCGGCACCGCGCTGGCGTTGACCGCCGCCGCCACGCTGATCAGCACCTCGCAGGCCGCGGGCGGCGACAACCCCGGGAGCCTGACCCGCGTCACCTCGGCGGCCGAGACGGCGAAGCTCCGCCTCCACGAGGACCTCACCGACCACCGCGCCCTCGACACGCTCACCCGCGCGATGGGCGGCGCCGTCGACGTCCACGGCGTGCTCTCCTCCGCCGACCGCACCATGCGCGACCGGTCCGCGTGCGACGCCGCCGAGACCGCCGCGCTGCCCGTGCGGCCCGCCGCCACGCGCGCGTACTGCTGGGACCACGGCGACGCGACGACCCCGCAGTGGGTGCCGCGGTCCGTGACGACCTCGGGGGACGCCGAGGCCGACGGCCTGTGGGGCCCTGACCGGGTCATCCTGTCCGGCTGGACGCACCAGGACCGCGCCGGCGGCCCGGCAGCCGAGCGGGGCCTCGCCCGGGTCGCCTTCGTCGACGCCGACGACCCCTACCGCCTCGCCTACCGCTGGGTCCTGCTGGTCGCTCCGCGCGCCGGGGGCCAGGACTTCACCGCCGTCCGCACCGGCCTGTCCGGCATGGTGTGGTACCGGGACAAACTGTTCGTCACCGCACGCGACTCGCTGCTGGTGTTCGACCTGCACCGGATCCTGCGCGCGAACGTCGACAGCACCGCGATCGGACGGGTCGACGGCGGCTACGCGGCGGACGGCTACCAGTACGTGCTGCCGACGGTGGGCTCCTACCGGCTGACCGGAGGCCCCTGTTCGGCGGCCGACGACCACGGAGTGCCCTGCTTCTCCACGCTCTCCCTCGACCGCACCACCATCCCGGCGAGCCTGGTGGCGAGCGAGTCGCTGCGCCGCGGGGGCAGCGGGCGGGCGGCCCGGGTGTGGCGGTACGCGTTCAGCACCGCGCCCGGCCGCGCGGGCCTGCTCGCCACGGACGCCCACGGCGACGTCAGGGCGACGGAGGCCTACGAGACGGCGGCGGCCGGGGTGCAGGGCGTGCTGTCGCACCGGCGCGACGGGGCGGCGCGGGCCGACTGGTACGTCGACCGCGCGCCCTCGGTCGACGGCCGGCACGGCACGCTGTGGCGGCAGACCACCTCCGGCGCGCAGACGGCCACCTGTGCGGCCGACGAGACCCAAGCCTGCTGGGGCCGGCACACCGCGTCCCTGTCGTACTGGCGGGAGACGGGCGAGTTGTGGACGCTCACTCAGGGCGCGGCGAGCGACGACGGATCGGGTCCGGCCGACGGGCGGGTGCTGTACGCGGTGCCCCTGGACGCGGTGGACGACGCCCTGAAGTAGCGCGCCGACCGGCCGGGCAGGGCGCCGGGGCCCTTTGTCGTACCGCTCGGCGTCGTGATTCCCTGACCGCATGAGCAGCATGACCGTGACCACGTGGTCCCTGGAGCAGACGTCGCCGAGCGATCTGCTGCCCGCCGCGGTCCCCGAGGGCGATGTCCGGATCGTCCGCGCCGAGGTGCCGTCGCCGGAGTTCAGCCGGTTCCTGTACGCGTCGGTCGGCGGGGACATCCGCTGGATCGACCGGCTCGGCTGGACGTACGCACGCTGGCAGGAGCATCTGGACCGGCCTGGCGTGGAGACCTGGGTCGCCTACGACCGGGGCACGCCCGCGGGATACGTCGAGTTGGAGCCGCAGGACGACGGGGTCGTGGAGATCGTCTACTTCGGGCTGCTGCCGGCCTTCCGGGGTCGGCGGATCGGCGGGCACCTGCTGTCGTACGGGACCGCCCGCGCCTGGGACCTCGCGGACCGCTGGCCGCGGCGGACGCCGACGAAGCGGGTGTGGCTGCATACGTGCAGCCTGGACGGGGAGCACGCGATGGAGAACTACCGCCGCCGCGGGTTCCGGCTGTTCGACACCAAGGTGGAGGAGCAGGCGGAAGTTGCCGCCCCGGGCCCCTGGCCAGGGGCGCACACCCTCTGACCTGCGCGGACGCGAGCGCGTCCGGCTGATGTGACCGACACCACCCTCGTCCCATATCGTGGGACAAGGGTGTCCGCATGATGGACAAAGCTGGACTGTGTCCAGATCGCCATGACACGCTTCCGTCATGTCTGGAACTGGAATTGCCTTGGTGAGTCGACGGCACGTCGATCTCGGCCGCATGTCCAGCGCCATCTGTCCGGCGAGCTGACAGCCTCCAGCCAGTCCGGTTTCTCCCTTTTCCACCCTCGCGCAAGGACGCGCACGTCTCCTCGTGCTGCCCCCGCGCGCAGGTCAGAGCCGCTCTCCTGCCTGTCCCGAAGGACGTACCCACCATGGCCGCCTCCCCGCAGAATCCCGCCACGCCCCGCCGCAAGGTGAGCCGTCACCGTGGCGAGGGTCAGTGGGCCGCAGGTCACTTCACCCCGCTCAACGGCAACGAACAGTTCAAGAAGGACGACGACGGTCTCAATGTGCGGACACGCATTGAGACGATCTACTCCAAGGCGGGCTTCGACTCCATCGACCCCAACGACCTGCGCGGCCGCATGCGCTGGTGGGGTCTGTACACCCAGCGCAGGCCCGGGATCGACGGCGGCAAGACCGCGATCCTGGAGCCGGAGGAGCTGGACGACAAGTACTTCATGATGCGGGTCCGCATCGACGGCGGGGCGCTCACCACCCGGCAGCTGCGCGTCATCGGCGAGATCTCGCAGGAGTTCGCGCGCGGCACCGCCGACATCACCGACCGGCAGAACGTCCAGTACCACTGGATCCAGGTCGAGGACGTGCCCGAGATCTGGAACCGCCTGGAGGCCGTCGGCCTGTCCACGGTCACCGCCTGCGGTGACACTCCCCGTGTGATGATCGGCTCCCCGGTCGCCGGCATCGCCGAGGACGAGATCATCGACGCCACCCCGGCGCTGGAGGAGATGAAGCGCCGCGTCCTGAACAACAAGGCGTATTCGAACCTCCCCCGCAAGTTCAAGACCGCCATCTCGGGCTCGCCGCTCCTCGACGTGGTCCACGAGATCAACGACGTGGCGTTCGTCGGCGTACGGCACCCCGAGCACGGGCCGGGCTTCGACGTGTGGGTCGGCGGCGGTCTTTCCACCAACCCGAAGCTGGGCGTGCGGCTGGGCGCGTGGGTGCCGCTGGAGGAGGTCCCGGACGTCTACGAGGGCGTCCTGTCGATCTTCCGTGACTACGGCTACCGGCGGCTGCGCAACCGGGCCCGTCTGAAGTTCCTCGTCGCCGACTGGGGCGCGGAGAAGTTCCGCCAGGTCCTTGAGGACGAGTACCTCAAGCGGAAGCTGGTCGACGGTCCCGCTCCCGAGCAGCCCGTCCAGCAGTGGCGCGACCACGTCGGCGTCCACCGCCAGAAGGACGGCCGCTACTACGTCGGTTTCGCCCCGCGCGTCGGCCGCGTCGACGGGACCACGCTCACGAAGATCGCCGACCTCGCGGAGGCGCACGGCTCCGGCCGGGTCCGTACCACCGTCGAGCAGAAGATGATCATCCTCGATGTCGAGGAAGGGCAGGTCGACTCCCTGGTCGACGGCCTGGAGGCGCTCGACCTCACGGCCAGGCCGTCCTCGTTCCGGCGCGGCACGATGGCCTGCACCGGCATCGAGTTCTGCAAGCTCGCCATCGTCGAGACCAAGCAGCGCGGTTCCTCGCTCATCGACGAACTGGAGCGGCGCCTGCCGGACTTCGACCAGCCGATCACCATCAACCTCAACGGCTGCCCGAACGCCTGCGCCCGTATCCAGGTCGCGGACATCGGTCTCAAGGGCCAGCTGGTCCTCGACGACAAGGGCGAGCAGGTCGAGGGCTACCAGGTGCACCTGGGCGGCGCGCTCGGCCTCGAGGCCGGGTTCGGCCGCAAGGTCCGCGGTCTGAAGGTCACCGCGGAGGAGCTGCCGGACTACATCGAACGGGTCCTCAGGCGCTACCAGGCGGAGCGTGAGGACGGCGAGCGGTTCGCGACCTGGGTTTCGCGTGCTTCCGAGGAGGCGCTGTCGTGAGCGAGCGTGCGGCGCCCTTCTACTGCCCCTACTGCGGCGAGGAAGACCTGCGTCCGAGCGAAGCGGGCCACGGCGCGTGGGAATGCGCCGCGTGCAATCGAGCCTTCCAGTTGAAGTTCCTCGGGCTGCTCGCCCGGGGGCTTCAGCGAGCCGACAGCGGAGGGGACGAGATATGAGCACCACTCAGACGGAACGGACGGCCGAGGAGCTGAAGGCGCTCGCCGAGCAGGCCGGTCGTGACCTGGAGGACGCCTCCGCGCTGGAGATCCTCCAGTGGGCGGCCGACACCTTCGGCAAGCGTTTCTGCGTGACCTCGTCCATGGAGGACGCGGTGGTCGCCCACCTCGCCTCCCGCGCGATGCCCGGCGTCGACGTGGTGTTCCTCGACACCGGCTACCACTTCCCGGAGACCATCGGCACCCGCGACGCGGTGGACGCCGTGATGGACGTCAACGTCATCACGCTCACCCCGCGCCAGACGGTCGCCGAGCAGGACGCCGAGTACGGCCCGAAGCTGCACGACCGCGACCCCGACCTGTGCTGCAAGCTGCGCAAGGTCCAGCCGCTGGAAGAGGGCCTCAAGGACTACGACGCCTGGGCGACCGGCCTGCGCCGCGACGAGTCCCCCACCCGCGCGAACACCCCGGTCGTCGGCTGGGACGAGAAGCGGCAGAAGGTCAAGATCTCGCCGATCGCCCGCTGGACGCAGGACGACGTGGACGCCTACGTCGCCGAGCACGGCGTGCTGACCAACCCCCTGCTGATGGACGGCTACGCCTCCGTCGGCTGCGCGCCCTGCACCCGCCGGGTCCTTCAGGGCGAGGACGCACGCGCCGGCCGCTGGGCGGGCCGCGCCAAGACCGAGTGCGGGCTGCACGGCTGATCATGACAGAGATTCAGGAGACACACGTGACGAGCGGAGCCACCGTCTGGCTCACGGGTCTGCCGAGCGCGGGCAAGACCACCATCGCCCACGAGCTGGCGGGCCGGCTGCGCGAGGAGGGCCACCGGGTCGAGGTGCTCGACGGCGACGAGATCCGCGAGTTCCTCTCCGCGGGCCTCGGCTTCAGCCGGGAGGACCGGCACACCAACGTGCAGCGCATCGGCTTCGTCGCCGAACTGCTGGCCAGCAACGGCGTCAAGGCCCTCGTCCCGGTCATCGCGCCGTACGCGGACAGCCGGGAGGCGGTGCGCAAGCGCCACCAGCGCAGCGGCACGGCGTACCTGGAGGTGCACGTGGCCACCCCGGTCGATGTGTGCTCGGTGCGCGATGTGAAGGGCCTGTACGCCAAGCAGGCCGCCGGCGAGCTGAAGGGCCTGACGGGCGTCGACGACCCGTACGAGGAGCCCGAGTCGCCGGATCTGCGGATCGAGTCGCAGCACCAGACCGTCCAGGAGTCCGCGGCGTCCGTGTACGCGCTGCTCAGCGAAAGGGGACTGGCATGACGACCGTGGCCGGTATTCAGGAGGGCACGGACAGCAGCCCGTACGCCCTCTCCCACCTGGACGCCCTCGAGTCCGAGGCGGTGCACATCTTCCGCGAGGTGGCGGGAGAGTTCGAGAACCCGGTGATCTTGTTCTCCGGCGGCAAGGACTCCATCGTCATGCTGCACCTGGCGCTGAAGGCGTTCGCGCCCGCGCCGGTGCCGTTCGCGCTGCTGCACGTGGACACCGGGCACAACTTCCCCGAGGTCATCGAGTACCGCGACCGCACGGTGGCGAAGCACAACCTGCGGCTGCATGTCGCCTCTGTGCAGGACTACATCGACCGCGGTGTGCTCAAGGAGCGCCCGGACGGCACCCGCAACCCGCTGCAGACGCTGCCGCTGACGGAGAAGATCCAGTCCGAGCGGTTCGACGCCGTCTTCGGCGGCGGCCGGCGTGACGAGGAGAAGGCGCGCGCCAAGGAGCGCGTCTTCTCGCTGCGGGACGAGTTCTCGCAGTGGGACCCGCGCCGTCAGCGCCCCGAGCTGTGGCAGCTGTACAACGGGCGGCACGCGCCCGGTGAGCACGTGCGTGTGTTCCCGCTGTCGAACTGGACCGAGCTGGACGTGTGGCAGTACATCGCCCGGGAGGGCATCGAGCTGCCGCAGATCTACTTCGCGCACGAGCGTGAGGTGTTCCAGCGCAGCGGCATGTGGCTGACCGCCGGCGAGTGGGGCGGCCCCAAGGACGGCGAGACGGTCGAGAAGCGCCTCGTGCGCTACCGCACCGTCGGCGACATGTCCTGCACGGGTGCCGTCGACTCCGACGCGGTGACCCTGGAGCAGGTCATCACCGAGATCGCCGCCTCCCGGCTGACCGAGCGGGGCGCGACCCGGGCCGACGACAAGCTCTCGGAGGCCGCCATGGAGGACCGCAAGCGCGAGGGGTACTTCTAGCCATGACCACGACCACGGAACTCTCCGCCACCACCCTCCTGCGGTTCGCCACCGCCGGTTCGGTCGACGACGGCAAGTCCACCCTCGTCGGACGGCTGCTGCACGACTCCAAGTCGGTCCTCACCGACCAGCTGGAGGCCGTGGAGCGGGCTTCGGCCAGCCGCGGCCAGGAGGGCCCCGACCTGGCCCTCCTCACCGACGGTCTGCGCGCCGAACGCGAGCAGGGCATCACCATCGACGTGGCCTACCGCTACTTCGCCACGCCCCGCCGCCGGTTCATCCTCGCCGACACCCCCGGCCATGTGCAGTACACCCGCAACATGGTCACCGGCGCCTCCACGGCCGAGCTGACCGTCATCCTGGTCGACGCCCGCAACGGCGTCGTCGAGCAGACCCGCCGCCACGCCGCGATCGCCGCCCTGCTGCGCGTCCCGCACGTGGTCCTCGCCGTCAACAAGATGGACCTGGTCGACTACCAGGAGTCCGTCTTCGCGCAGATCGCCGAGGAGTTCACCGCGTACGCGACCGAGCTGGGCGTCCCGGAGGTCACCGCGATCCCGATCTCGGCGCTCGAGGGCGACAACGTGGTGGAGCCGTCCGCCCACATGGACTGGTACGGCGGCCCGACCGTCCTGGAGCACCTGGAGACCGTCCCGGTCAGCCACGACCTGGCGCACTGCCACGCGCGGCTGCCCGTGCAGTACGTGATCCGCCCGCAGACCACCGAGCACCCCGACTACCGCGGCTACGCCGGTCAGATCGCGGCCGGCTCCTTCCGGGTCGGCGACCAGGTCACCGTCCTGCCCTCCGGCCGTACGACGAAGGTCTCCGGCATCGACCTGCTGGGCGAGCCGGTCGACGTGGCCTGGACGCCACAGTCGGTGACGCTGCTCCTCGAGGACGACATCGACATCTCGCGCGGCGACCTGATCGTGCCCAGCAAGGACGCGCCGCCGACCACCCAGGACATCGAGGCGACCGTCTGCCACGTCGCCGACCTGCCGCTGACGGTCGGCCACCGGGTGCTGCTCAAGCACGGCACCCGCACGGTCAAGGCGATCGTCAAGGACATCCCGTCCCGGCTCACGCTCGACGACCTGTCCCTGCACCCGCACCCGGGGCAGCTCGTCGCCAACGACATCGGCCGCGTGAAGATCCGTACCGCCGAGCCGCTGCCGGTGGACGCGTACGCGGACTCGCGCCGCACGGGCTCGTTCATCCTGATCGACCCGTCCGACGGCACCACGCTGACCGCGGGCATGGTCGGCGAGTCGTTCGCCGCGCCCGAGCCGGTCAAGGACGAGGCCGACGACGACGGGTGGGACTTCTGATCATGACCACCACGTGCTTCTACTCGACGTTCGCCAAGGAGGGCGGCCGTGTCGGCAGCGGTGCCCTCGGCAGCGGGCAGGGCGGAGTGGCGCGATGTGCGCGATGACGTACGCGCACTGCCTGCGCGCCCCGTCCCCCCACCCGACGTCCCGGAAGCGACGAAGACCCTTGCCGACCTCCCGGCCACGACCCGAAAGACCGTGACCGCCGGGCCAACGAGAGGAAACCCTCCCGTGCCTGCCAACCGCTCGACACTCCTCCGCCGCGGCATAGCCGTGGCCGCCGCTCTCCCGCTCCTCACGCTCGCCGCCTGCGGTTACGGCTCCAAGTCGACCAGCACCCCGGCGGACCAGAAGGTCGCCGCCGGCGCCCAGAAGATCGACGGCCTCGACTCCGTCAAGATCGGCTACTTCGGCAACCTCACCCACGGCACCGCGCTCGTGGGTGTCCAGAAGGGCTTCTTCCAGAAGGCGCTCGGCGCCACCCAGGCCAAGTACCAGATCTTCAACGCGGGCCCCTCCGAGATCGAGGCGCTGAACTCCGGTTCCATCGACATCGGCTGGATCGGCCCCTCCCCGGCGATCAACGGCTACACCAAGTCCGACGGCAAGAGCCTGCGCATCATCGGCGGTTCGGCGTCCGGCGGCGTGAAGCTGGTGGTCGACCCCAAGAAGATCAAGTCTCTGGCGGACGTCAAGGGCAAGAAGATCGCCACCCCGCAGCTCGGCAACACGCAGGACGTGGCGTTCCTCAACTGGATCGCGGAGCAGGGCTGGAAGGTCGACGCGCAGAGCGGCAAGGGTGATGTGTCGGTGGTCCGCACCGACAACAAGGTCACCCCGGACGCCTTCAAGTCCGGTTCCATCGACGGCGCCTGGGTGCCGGAGCCGACCGCGTCCAAGCTGGTCGCCGAGGGCGGCAAGGTGCTGCTGGACGAGTCCTCGCTGTGGCCGGACAAGAAGTTCGTGATCACGAACATCATCGTGTCGCAGAAGTTTCTCAAGGAGCACCCGAAGGCCGTCGAGGCCGTGCTGAAGGCGTCCGTCGAGACCAACAAGTGGATCAAGGCGAACCCGGACGCGGCGAAGGCGGCGGCGAACCAGCAGCTGGCGGTCGACTCCGGCAAGGCGCTCCCGGCGAACGTCCTCGACCCGGCGTGGAAGTCCATCCAGTTCACGGACGACCCGCTGGCCTCCACCCTGAACACCGAGGCGCAGCACGCGGTCAAGGCGGGTCTGCTGAAGGACCCGAAGCTGGACGGCATCTACGACCTCACCCTCCTGAACAAGGTCCTCAAGGCCGAGGGTGAGCCGACCGTCAGCGACGCCGGTCTCGGCGTCAAGTAAAGCCCGCAGCCGAAGAGTTCCCAGGAGGTGACGACCATGGCCACGACCCTCGCCACGGCCGCCGAGTCCGTCGACCAGGCGGCACGCCTTGAGCACGTCTCGAAGTCCTTCCCGGTGCCGGGCGGGCAGCAGCTCGTGCTGGACGACATCAGCCTCGATGTCGCGCCGGGCGAGTTCGTCACCCTCCTGGGGGCCTCGGGTTGCGGCAAGTCGACGCTGCTGAACCTGGTGGCGGGCCTGGACAAGCCGACCGGCGGTGCCATCACGACGGACGGCCGCCCGGCCCTGATGTTCCAGGAGCACGCGCTGTTCCCGTGGCTGACCGCGGGCAAGAACATCGAACTCGCCCTGAAGCTCCGGGGCGTTCCGAAGAGCGACCGGCGCGAGCGCGCCGAGGAACTGCTGGAGCTCGTACGGCTGAAGGGCTCGTACGGCAAGCGGGTGCACGAGCTGTCCGGCGGCATGCGCCAGCGGGTCGCCATGGCCCGCGCGCTGGCGCAGGACAGCCGGCTGCTGCTGATGGACGAGCCGTTCGCCGCGCTGGACGCGATCACCCGGGACCTGCTGCACGACGAGCTGACCCGTATCTGGCAGGAGACGGGTGTGTCGGTCCTGTTCGTCACGCACAACGTGCGCGAGGCGGTGCGGCTCGCGCAGCGCGTGGTGCTGCTGTCCTCCCGCCCGGGGCGCGTGGCCCGCGAGTGGACGGTCGGCATTCCGCAGCCTCGCCGTATCGAGGACGCGCCCGTCGCCGAGCTGTCCCTCGAGATCACCGAAGTACTGCGTGGGGAGATCCGCCGCCATGGCCAGCACTGAGACCAAGACGACGGCAGGCGCCGAACTGGGCGGTGTGGAGGCCGGTCTCGACGCGCTGGAGACCACGGTCACCGGCCGTACGCCCTTCCGGCAGACCTTCGTCAGCAAGATCCTCCCGCCGCTCGTGGGAATCGCGCTGGTCCTGGTGGTGTGGCAGGCGCTGATCTCCTTCAAGGTCGTCGGCGACCCGACCAAGCTGCCCTCCCCCGGCGCCGTGGCGGGCGAGTTCAGGGACGCCTGGCTGCAGGGCACGCTGCTCGGCTACATCTGGACCAGTGTCTCGCGCGGTCTGCTGGGCTTCCTGTTCGCGCTGGCGATCGGCACCCCACTGGGACTGCTGGTGGCGCGGGTGAAGTTCGTGCGCGCGGCCATCGGCCCGGTCCTGTCCGGTCTGCAGTCGCTGCCGTCGGTGGCGTGGGTGCCACCGGCGGTGATCTGGCTGGGTCTGAACAACTCGATGATGTACGCGGTGATCCTGCTCGGCGCGGTCCCCTCCATCGCCAACGGCCTGGTCTCCGGCATCGACCAGGTGCCGCCGCTGTTCCTGCGCGCGGGCCGCACGATGGGCGCGACCGGTCTGAGGGGCGCCTGGCACATCGTGCTGCCGGCCGCGCTGCCGGGCTACCTGGCGGGCCTGAAGCAGGGCTGGGCGTTCTCCTGGCGCTCGCTGATGGCGGCGGAGATCATCGCCTCCTCTCCCGACCTCGGCATCGGTCTGGGCGCGCTGCTGGAGAACGGCCGCAACGCGAGCTCCATGTCCATGGTGTTCGAGGCCATCATCCTGATTCTGTTCGTCGGCATCGCCATCGACCTGCTGATCTTCAGCCCGCTGGAGCGGTGGGTGCTGCGCAGCCGCGGTCTGCTGGTGAAGGGCTGAGCCGCCTCATGCACGACCCGGTCCTCCTCGTGATCGCCCACGGCAGCCGCGATGCGCGGCACGCCGCGACCGTGCACGCCCTCGTACGGCGGGTGCGGTCGCTCCGGCCCGGGCTGCGCGTGGAGACCGGCTTCCTGGACTTCAACGTCCCGTCCGTGCACGGGGTGCTCAAGTCCCTGGCGGCTCAGGACGTCCGGGAGGTGGTGGCACTCCCCCTCCTCCTGACCCGCGCGTTCCACGCCAAGGCGGACATCCCCGCGGTCCTGCGGGAGGCGCCGCCGCGGCTGCGGATCCGGCAGGCCGACGTGCTCGGGCCCTCGCCACTGCTGACACAGGCCCTCGAACGACGTTTGTACGAGGCGGGCCTGACCCCCGCCGACAAGTCCTCGACCGGGGTCGTGCTGGCCTCGGCGGGGTCCACCGACCCGGAGGCGATCGCAGTGATCGCTGACATCGCGCGGGAGTGGCGGCACACCGGTTGGTGCGCCGTGCGGCCTGCGTTCGCCTCCGCATCCCTTCCGCGCACCGAGGACGCGGTGCGCGAACTGCGCGCGCTGGGCTGCGCCCGGGTGGCCGTGGCACCGTACGTGCTGGCGCCCGGATTCCTGCCGGACCGCATCGCGCGGGGCGCGGCCGGGGCGGACGTCCTGGCCGAGGTGCTGGGACCCGCGCCGGAGGTGGCGCGGGCCGTGGTGGAGCGCTACGACCAGGCCCGGGTGCCGACGCCCGCGGCACTCGGGGCCTGACGCTTCCGGTCCGGCGTCCTACGAGGTCGTGATGGCCGTGACCGTGGCCGACGGGCCGGTGCCCGCCGCCGTCACCGCGGCGACCGTGACGGTGTAGGAGGTGCCCGGCTTCAGGCCGCCGATCACGCGGAACATGCCCTTGGCGGACGGCTGGGTGACCAGGGCGTCCCGGCCGGTTACGTCGATCGGGTCGCGGCCGTCGGAGACCGTCACCCGGTAGCCGATCACCTTGGCGTCGCCCGTCGCCGTCGGCGGGGTCCAGGCGAGGGTGGCCGCCGTTGACCGGGTGCGCAGCTTGGGGCTCGTCGGGGCCGGGGGCGGCGTGGTCGCGGCCGTGGGCGTCAGCGGGAGCGAGGCGAGGGACGGGGCGCTGCTGCCGTACGCGTTGGCCGCCGTGACCGTCACCGTGAAGGGGCCGCCCGAGGACGGCAGTCCGCCGAGGCGTACGAGCGCGGTGCGCCGGAAGTCGGCCGCTGTCACCGTCTGTTCGCCGACCTGCTTGCCCGTGGCGTCGAAGGCGCGGGCCGTGTAACCCGTCACCGGGGAACCGCCCTCGACGAAGCTCGGGTTGAAGGTGACGTACAGGGCGTCGGGGCCCGCGGTGCTCGTGCCGACGCGCGAGGGTGCCTCGGGGGCGGACGGGCCGCCGATCCTCCGCTGGAGCAGTGCGCGGTGGGCGGGTTCGAGGCCCGCGTTCGCCACGATGTCCGCGGGCACGTCCGACAGGGACGTCATGATCTTGTTGCCGGCGGTCACCAGGCCCTTGTTGTCGCTGTCGGCGGTGCCCTCCTCCCACCAGTTGTCCTTGACGAGGGTCGGGTCGTTGTTGCCCAGGTCGTCGCGGTAGTCGGTGTGACGGGAGGCGACGTTGGCGTAGGAGGCGCGGTAGAGGACGTTGCCCTCGACGGTCTCGTAGGTGCAGCCGTTGTCGGTGTAGACGCTCTTGCCGAGGCCCCACTGGTCGTGGATGACGTTGCCGGTGACCTTCTCGCCGTCGGTCATCGAGGTGCCGGTCAGGCCCTGGGTGTAGATGCCGCCGCCGTCGTCGAGCATCTGCATGTAGTCGAAGATCAGGTTGTCGCGGACCTCGTTGTCATGGGCGGCGTTGGGTGTCGCCGGGTCGCCGATCTTGTCCGGCCAGCCGCCCCAGCCCATCGAGACGGCGCTGTAACCGACGTGGTCGATCTGGTTGTGGGCGATGGTGTTGTGCCGGGTGTAGCCGTTGAGGATCGCCACACCGCCGTGGTACTCGCGGGGGAGGCCGTAGAGGTGGTTGTTCGTCACCTGCACGCCCGAGGCCGGGGTCTGCCCGTCCACTCCCCCGATCTCCAGGCCGTTGCCGGAGATGTCGGTGAAGATGCCGCCGCTGACCGTGGAGTCCTTCGAACCCGTGCCGAGGTCGAGGCCGGAGGCACCGAGGTGGGCGAAGACGTCGTCGGAGAAGTCGATGCGCTGTCCGTGGGCGAACGACACGTTGCCCGGCATCTTCGTCCAGGAGGCGAAGGGGCACGTGCCGCCCTCGACGTACTGGCACAGGCCTTGCGTGGCCCAGCCCTTGTCGCCGGTGATGGTGTAGCCCGCCTGGATCTCGGAGAAGCCCTCCGGTCCCGAGGGCGTCAGCCAGGTCGCGTAGCTGAACTGGAGCCCGCGGAAGGCGATGTCGTGGACCGGCGCGTTCGCCGTGCCCCGGCCGTCGACCAGCTTCTCGGCCGCCGCCGCCTCGACGTCGGCCCGGGCGAGGCTCTCGCCCTTGCGCGGCATGTAGTAGACGCGGTGCGCACTCCCGTCGAGGTACCACTCCCCGGGCTGGTCGAGGAGTTCGAAGGCGTTCTCGATGTAGGTGGCCTTGCCGCTGTTGGTGAGGTGGCCGGGTCCGACCATGCTGACCGTGCGGCCCGGGATGTCCGGGAACTCCACCCGCTTGTTGGAGTTGTCCCAGCAGGGCTGGGCCATGGTGATGGTGGTGCCCTCGGCGGAGGCGATGCG
This sequence comes from Streptomyces sp. NPDC093984, assembly GCF_044764595.1. Classification (NCBI taxonomy): domain Bacteria; kingdom Bacillati; phylum Actinomycetota; class Actinomycetes; order Kitasatosporales; family Streptomycetaceae; genus Streptomyces; species Streptomyces sp. NPDC093984. The sequence continues at coordinate 1,393,806 of NZ_JBIWIM010000001.1, forward strand.
GCAGCGCGGCTCGGTCCACTGCCCGAGACCGTTGCGCTCGATGTTCCACAGCGCCTCGCCGCTGGTGTAGACGAACTCGGCGTCGGACGGGCGCTTCCAGCGGGCGACGGTGTCCGAGGAGGCGGTGTAGCCGGTCGCGGTCTGCGTCAGGGTCACCGGGACGGCGCCCCGGGCCCGCTGGGCGCGCACCCCGTCCACGTACAGTTGCCGGGTGTCGGTGAGCCCGTGCGGGGCGGGCGCGGACCACAGCCCCGGCCGGTCCTCGACCGGACGCCAGCCGGTGACCTGGCGGCCGCCGCTGATGACGGTGGCGCCCGTGCCCTGCCAGATGACCTTGTGGCCGCCCGTGCCCGAGTCGCGGGCGTCCAGCACCAGGGGGTCGGTCCGGCGGTAGGTACCGGACGCGAGATGGATCGTCAGGTCGGCCGTCAGGTGTGCGGCCCGGACCCGGGCCAGGTCGCGTGCGCGTTCCAGGGTGCGGACCGGGTGCCGTGCGGTGCCGTCGGCGTGGTCGTTCCCGGCCGGGGCCACATAGAGGTCCGATGTCGCGGCCGGGGCCTGGGCGACGGCACCAGGAACGCCGAGCGCCAGCAGCGCGGAGACGAGGGTGACGAGGGCGGCTCTTCGGTGCGTGGGCATGTGCCCCTCCCGTGGGCTTTGCCTGTACCCAACGCCGGAAAAGATAGGAGCACTTGTCCACCATCGTCAATCAACGTGACAAAAACAGGCGTGACTTCCTCGCTCGAGCGCGCGATTCATCGGACCGATGGTCACACTCGTGACCATCCTGCCCGCGACGCTCAGTCGAAGCGCAGCCCTCCGGTCCTGGTCCTCTTCAGCTCGAAGAAGTCCGGGTGCGTGGCCAGGACCCGGAAGCCGTCGAAGAGTTCCGCCGCCGCGGTGCCCCGGGGGACGGCCCGCAGCACGGGACCGAACCACACCGTTTCGTCCACATGGACGGTGGGTGTTCCCACATAGCCGCCCGAGCCGGGCTCGGCGCCGGCGTCGTGGCTGCGGCGTACGGCCTCGTCGTACGCGGGGTCGTGGGCGGCGGCGGCGAGGTCGGCCGGCAGTCCGAGTTCGGCGAGGGACTCGGTGATCACCGCGTCGAAGTCCTCCATCTCGCGCTCGTGGATACGGGTCCCGAACGCGGTGTACAGATCACGCAGCACCTTCTCGCCGTGCCGTTCGGCGGCGGCGACGGCGACACGCACCGGGCCGATCGACTTGTCGACCAACGTGCGGTACCAGTCGGGCAGTTCGTTGCCCACGTTGTGCAGGTACAGGCTCATCACGTGGAAGCGGAGGTCGAGCGGGCGTTCGCGCTCGACCTCCAGCAGCCAGCGGGAGGTGATCCAGGCGAAGGGGCAGGCGGGGTCGAAGTAGGCGTCGACGCGGACGGGAGAGGTGTTCGGCATGCCGCCGACGCTAGTCGCCGATTGGCGCAGACCTCTGGTCCAATCACCGGCCTTCTCAGTGGTCCACTTCACCCACCGGGGTCTGCCGTGGATCGCGTCCGCTCGCCGCCAGCGCGCGCTCGAAGACGGGCGCGTCATCGGGGACGGGCACGGGGTCGGCGAAACCGTCGTACTGGCGGTAGAGGTCGCCGTGGGTCTCGACGACGTCCAGGACCAGCCGCGCGGCGCCCTCGGAGATCCGGTACTCCTGGCCGGTGGCCGTCGCGACGTCCCATCCGTGGACGGCCAGCTCCTTGACGAGCATCCGCGCCAGTTCGTCCGCGGGCATCTTCGCCATGCCGAGGTCGACCTCTCCCTCCCACACGGCGGGGTCGTCCCAGGCGGCGACGGCGCGGTCGAGCTGCTCGGCGTAGCCGCGCGCCCAGCCGGGGTCCGCGGTGAAGTCGCGTGCGGTCAGCTCCTCGGGCAGCTGCTTGCGCAGCGCGCGGTGTTCGAGTCCGTGCGAGGTGTACAGGACCCAGTGGTTCACCAGGGCACGGACGTCCCAGCCGGTGCAGTGGGTCGGCTCGGACAGCCGCTCCGCCCGGACGCCCCGGGCGACGCGGGCGGCCTCGGCGGCGCATTCGACCAGGTAGGGGTGCACGTTGTGGTAGGCATCGCTCATGCCTCCACGCTAGGAACGGCCGCCGCGTTCCTCTTGAACAAACGCGACACGCACCCTCGACCGGATCACGCGCGCTCGCCGTGACGTCCGCGACCGTGCGTGCCGCGCTGCCCGCCGTGCGCGAAGAAGTCGGCGAGGGGCAGGATGGCGGCGCCCACCGTGACCGCGTCCGGGCCCAGCTTGCCGAGGTCGATGGAGACGCGTTCGGCCGGATGGCGCAGGGCGTACGAGGCGGCGTACCGGCGTACGGCCGGCAGGAGGCGGGTGCCGAGCTGAAGCCCTGCCCAGCCCCCGATGAGGATGCGCTCGGGCTGGAAGAGATTGATCAGGTCGGACAGGCCGGCGCCCACGTACTCGGCGGCCTCCTCCAGGACGGCGAGTGCCACCGGGTCGGTGCCGGTGCCCTGGGGCGGGTAGGCCGCGGCGATCATCGCGGTCAGTGCGGTCTCCTCGTCGGTGTCCTCCGGTGGGCGTCCGCCCTCCTCCCGCCAGCGGTCGATGAGCGCCTCGGCCCCCGCGTACGCGTCCAGGCAGCCCAGGGCGCCGCAGCGGCAGCGGCGACCCCTGACCCGTACGGTCAGATGCCCCCACTCGACGGACCGGCCCTGCTCCACCTCCTCCGTGACGAGACAGGCGCCGACCCCCGAGCCGAAGAGGACGACGACCGCGGTGCGGGCGCCCCGTCCGGCGCCGAACCACATCTCGGCCTGGCCGAGCGTCCGGGCGCCGTTGTCGATGAAGTACGGGACGGAGTCGGGGAGTCCGCACGTCGAGCGCAACAGGGATTCCAGCGGGACGGCGTCCCAGCCGATCGTCTGCCCGTGGACCACGGCCCCCTGTTCAGGGGTGTGTGCCACGATGCCGGGGACGCCGATGCCGACGCCCAGAAGCCGCTCGGGGGCGAGGTCCGTCTCGGCGAGGACCTCGGCGATGCCGTCGCGGATGTGGCCGACGATGATCTCGACGTCGTAGCCGTGATGCTCCAAGGGCCGTTCGGCGCGGGCGAGCTCGGTGAGGGTGAGGTCGAAGAGTTCGACGCGTACGCGGGTTTCGCCGACGTCGATGCCGATCATGTGGCCGCTGGCGGGGGTGACGCGGAGCAGAGTGCGGGGGCGGCCGCCGTCGGACTCGACGGTGCCGGCCTCCTCCACCAGGCCGTCGGCGACCAGTTCCGCGACCACGTTGCTGATGGAGCCGGAACTCAGTCCGGTGGCCGGGCCCAGCTCGAAGCGGCTCATCGGCCCGTCGAAATACAACCGTTGCAGTACGGCGGTGCGATTGCCCCGCCGCAGGTCGCGCACTGTCCGCCCGTTCCGCGCCGCCATGTGGGTCCCTTCCGAGTCTGCCCGACCTGCAAGATACCTCCGCGCGATCCCTTGACGCGACCTTCCTTCGCGTCTTAACTCACACTCTAAATTAAGCCCGGGTGTCGTTCGGGACGAACGCGCCCGTGGGTCTCCCTCCGGAAAGGGACGTCTGAGCCATGCGCAGAATCCGAGCCGCCGCCGGTGCGGTCACCGTTTCCCTGCTGACCGCCGTGACCGCATGCGGCGGCGGCTCGTCGACGGGCGGCGGCGGGTCCGACGACTCACCGAAGACGCTCACCTACTGGGCCTCCAACCAGGGCGCCAGCATCGAGGTCGACAAGAAGGTCCTCCAGCCCGAACTCGACAAGTTCGAGAAGCAGACGGGCATCAAGGTGAAGTTGGAGGTCGTCCCCTGGTCCGACCTCCTGAACCGGATCCTCACCGCGACCACCTCGGGGCAGGGTCCCGACGTCCTCAACATCGGCAACACCTGGAGCGCCTCCCTGCAGGCCACGGGAGCGCTGCTCCCGTGGGACGCCAAGAACTTCGCCAAGATCGGCGGCAAGGACCGCTTCGTCGACTCGGCCCTCGGCTCGACGGGGGCACCGGGCAAGGACCCGGCCGCGGTGCCGCTGTACTCGATGGCGTACGCCCTCTACTACAACAAGAAGATGTTCGCCGACGCGGGCATCTCCCAGCCGCCGGCCACCTGGGACGAGCTCGTCGCCGACGGCAAGAAGCTGTCCAAGGGCGGCAAGTGGGGCCTGGGCGCCGAGGGTTCGAACCCCTCGGAGAACATCCACCACGCCTTCGTCTTCGCCAAGCAGCACGGCGCGGACTTCTTCACCGCGGACGGCAAGCCCGACTTCACCGATGACGGCGTGGTCGCCGCGGTCAAGCAGTACGTCGACCTGATGGCGACGGACAAGATCATCGCACCGGGCAACGCCGAGTACGCCCAGAACCAGTCCGTGAGCGACTTCGCCAAGGGCACGAACGCGATGCTGCTGTGGCAGTCCGCGTCCGCCAACCTCGCATCACAGGGCATGAGCGCGGACGCTTACGGCATAGCCCCCGTGCCCGTGCAGTCCGGCGCCCCGGGGACCGGCAAGCAGGTCAACTCCATGGTCGCGGGCATCAACCTGGCCGTCTTCAAGAACACCCACAACCTCGACGGCGCCATGAAGTTCGTGAAGTTCATGACCGGCGACGCCGAACAGAAGGTCCTCAACACCGCGTACAGCTCGATCCCGCCGGTGAAGACCGCCCAGGCGGACGCCGCCTTCAACTCTCCGGCGAACGCGGTCCTGAAGGACACCCTGGCCAAGAGCGCCGTCGCGCTTCCGCAGGTGGCCGACGAGTCCCAGTTCGAGACGGCGGTCGGTACGGCCGTCAAGGACCTGTTCGCCGACGCGGCCGCCGGACGCGCGGTGACCACGGACTCGGTGAAGGCAGAGCTCGAGAAGGCCCAGCAGCAGATGCCGGCGAAGTGAGCACGATGACGACCACTGCTCCCGCAGAGGCCGCCGTCCACAACAGCCCTTCCGGGGCGGCGAGGCGAACGCCTCGCCGCCCCGGGAGGATCCGCCGCATCGGACTGCCGTACCTGCTGCTCCTGCCCGCCCTGCTCCTCGAACTCCTGGTCCACCTGGTGCCGATGGTGATCGGCATCGTGATGAGCTTCAAGGAGCTCACGCAGTTCTACATCCGCGACTGGGGCACCGCCCCCTGGGCGGGCCTGTCCAACTACAAGGTGTCGGTGGACTTCGACGCCCCGGTCGGCGAGGCCCTCCTGCACTCCTTCCTCGTCACCGTCGCCTTCACCCTCCTGTCGGTCGGCCTGTGCTGGCTGATCGGCACGGCCGCCGCGATCTGCATGCAGGACACCTTCCGCGGCCGTGGCCTGCTGCGCGCCCTGTTCCTGGTGCCGTACGCGCTTCCCGTGTACGCGGCCGTGATCACCTGGGTGTTCATGTTCCAGCACGACAACGGCCTGGTGAACCACGTCCTGCACGACCAGCTGCACCTCACCGGCAAGCCGTCCTTCTGGCTCATCGGCGACAACAGCTTCGTCGCGCTGCTCACCGTGTCCGTGTGGAAGGGCTGGCCCTTCGCCTTCCTCATCGTCATGGCCGGCCTGCAGAACATCCCGGGCGAGCTGTACGAGGCGGCCGCCCTCGACGGGGCCGGGATGTGGCAGCAGATCCGCCGCATCACCCTGCCGTCGCTGCGCCCGGTCAACCAGGTCCTGGTCCTGGTGCTGTTCCTGTGGACGTTCAACGACTTCAACACGCCGTACGTCCTGTTCGGCAAGTCCGCCCCCGAGGCCGCGGACCTCATCTCGGTCCACATCTACCAGGCGTCCTTCGTCACCTGGAACTTCGGCACCGGCTCCGCCATGTCCGTCCTGCTGCTGCTCTTCCTGCTCGTGGTGACGGGCGTCTACCTCCTGCTGACCTCCCGAGGAAGGAAGGCGGCCGATGTCTAGCACCTCGCAGGCGCACCGCTCGCCCATGGCTCCGCCCCGGTCCTTCCTCTGGTCCAGGCGGATCTTCCTCACGCTGCTCACCGGGTTCGTCCTGGTACCGGTCTACGCGATGGTCTCCAGCTCGCTGAAGCCCCTGGCCGACGTCTCCGGGAAGTTCCGCTGGCTGCCGAGCCACCTGACCATCCGCCCGTACATCGACATCTGGACGACGATCCCGCTCGCCCGGTACTTCGTGAACTCGCTGATCGTGGCGGGTGCGGCGACGGTCTGCTCGGTGGTGGTCGCGGTGTTCTCCGCGTACGCCGTCAGCCGCTACGACTTCCGGGGCAGGCGCGTCTTCACGGTCACCGTGCTGTCCACGCAGATGTTCCCCGGCATCCTGTTCCTCCTCCCGCTGTTCCTGATGTACGTCAACATCGGCAACGCCACCGGCATCGCCCTGTTCGGCTCGCGCGGCGGGCTCATCCTGACGTATCTCACCTTCTCGCTGCCGTTCTCGATCTGGATGCTGATCGGGTACTTCGACTCGGTGCCGCGAGAACTGGACGAGGCGGCGCTGGTGGACGGCTGCGGCCCGCTGGGGGCCCTGTTCAGGGTCGTCGTGCCGGCCGCGATCCCCGGCATCGTCGCGGTCGCCGTCTACGCCTTCATGACCGCCTGGGGCGAGGTGCTGTTCGCGTCGGTGATGACCAACGACAACACCCGCACGCTCGCCGTCGGCCTCCAGGGCTACTCCACGCTCTACAACGTCTACTGGAACCAGATCATGGCCGCCTCGCTCGTCGTCAGCGTCCCCGTGGTCGCCGGGTTCCTGCTCCTGCAGCGCTACCTCGTCGCCGGGCTCACCGCGGGAGCCGTCAAGTGACCGCCCCTCTCGCCTTCGAAGGGAACTCCGTGACCATCGACCTTGCCGCACTGCCCGAGGACTTCCTGTGGGGGACGGCCACGTCGGCCTACCAGATCGAGGGGGCCGTCGCCGAGGACGGCCGCTCCCCCTCGATCTGGGACACGTTCTCGCACACTCCCGGCAAGATCGCTGGCGGTGACCACGGAGACGTCGCCTGCGACCACTACCACCGCTGGCGCGAGGACATCGGCCTCATGCGGCAACTCGGCACCAACGCCTACCGGCTGTCCATCGCCTGGCCGCGCGTGGTGCCGGGCGGAGACGGTCCGGTCAACGCCAAGGGGCTCGACTTCTACGACGCGTTGATCGACGGCCTGCTGGAGGCGGGCGTCACTCCGTCCGTCACCCTGTACCACTGGGACCTGCCGCAGGTGCTCCAGGACCGGGGCGGCTGGCCGGTCCGCGACACGGCCCACCACCTCGCCTCCTACGCGGCGGTCGTCGCCGAACGTATCGGCGACCGCGTCCACCACTGGACCACGCTCAACGAGCCCCTGTGCTCCGCGTGGATCGGCCACCTGGAGGGCAAAATGGCCCCCGGACTGACCGACCTCACAGCCGCCGTCCGCGCCTCCTACCACCTCCTCCTCGGTCATGGTCTGGCCGCGCAGGCGATCCGCGCGGCGGCCCCGGGCGCGCAGGTGGGCATCGTCAACAACCTCTCCACCGTCCACGCCGCCACCGACCGGCCGGAGGACCTCGACGCCGCCCGCCGCATGGACGGGCACACCAACCGCTGGTGGCTGGACCCGGTGCACGGCCGCGGCTTCCCGGCCGACATGCGAGAGGTGTACGGCGTCGAACTCCCGGAGCAGCCGGGCGACCTGGAGACCATCGCGCAGCCCCTCGACTGGCTGGGCCTCAACTACTACATGCCGGCCACCGTTGCCGACGACCCCACCGGGCCGGCCCCACGGGTCCGCACGGTTCCCCGCCTCGGCGTGCCCCGCACCGGCATGGACTGGGAGGTCGACGCCTCGGGCATGGAGCGCCTCCTGCTCCGCCTGACGCACGACTACGGCGCCCGCAAGCTGTATGTCACGGAGAACGGCTCCGCCTACCCCGACGTCGTACGCCCCGATGGAACCATCCACGACCCCGAGCGCACGGAATACCTGGAGCAGCACCTCGCGGCCTGCACGTCGGCGGTCCGCCAGGGCGCCCCGCTCAGGGGTTACTTCGCCTGGTCGCTGCTGGACAACTTCGAGTGGGCGTACGGCTACGACAAGCGCTTCGGGCTGGTGCACGTCGACTACAGGACGCAGAAGCGCACAGTGAAGGGCAGTGGGCGCCGGTACGCGGACATCATCCGGGCGCATGCGGAAAGAGGCCGCAGCGCCGCCTGAGCGGGAGGCGGGAGGAACGCGGCAGCCTACCCGGCGGCGTCCGCCGCGGCCTCGTCGGCGAGTCGCACCAGCTCCGCGACCGGCAGCGATCCGGGCGCCCGGCGCTCCCGCGCGAACGTGGTGGCGAGCCGTTGCAGCAGCTCGTTGAGCGGGGTCGGCACACCGTACAGCCGGCCCAGGAGGACGATCTCGCCGTTGAGGTAGTCGGCCTCGATGGTGCCGGTGCCGCGGGTGAGGGACTGCCAGGAGGAACCGCCACCGCGCCGGGCCTCCGCGAGCGGCACCAGGCGCACCTTGTCGCCGCGCACCTCCTTCTGCTCCGCGCCGCTCGCGTACGGGATGCCGGCCGCCTCGAGCACCGACTCGCCCTCGGCCCGCACCCTCGCGTACAGCGACTCCGCCTCCTGTCCGGTGAGCGGCCCGCTGACCGCCTCGACGGCGTTGGCGAGGTTGCTCAGCAGCTTGGCGTACTGCCAGCGCGTCACGTCCGGCACGACCGGGGCCTCGAACCGGGCCTTCTCCAGGTCGGCGGCGATCCGGCGGGCGGTGTCGTCGGTGCCGTGCGGATACCGGCCGAGGTGCAGGATGCCGGTGAGCGGGGTGCCGGCGGCGGAGACGACGCCCGGTTCGACGAAGGTGGCCGGGAGCCACACGCAGACGCCGTAGACATGGCGGAAGCGGCGCAGGGCGAGCCGCTGGCTCTCCACGCCGTTCTGCGCGCACACCAGCGGGAGCTGCTCGGCGGCCGTACCCCCGCCCCGCACCGGAGCCGGGCCCCAGGTGTCCAGCGCGGCCTCGCTGTCCTGGGTCTTGACGGCCAGCACGAGAACGTCGTCCGTGTCCAACTCGCCCAGCGCCGAAGGCCCGTCGACGACCGGCAGCCGGTGGGTGTGCTCGCCGTCCGGGGCGAGGAAGCGCAGTCCGCGCTCGCGCAGCGCCGTGTACTGCGCACCCCGCGCGACCAGGACCACCTCGTGACCGGCCTCGGCGAGCCGCGCCCCGACCGCTCCGCCGACGGCCCCCGCTCCGATGATGATGTAGCGCATGCCGACGAGCCTCGCACACCAGCTCGTTGACCATTGGCCCTGGGGGGAGGGTGGAGCTTCCGGGGCATGGTCTCCATGGATCTCGATGGATCTCCGTGGATCCGTGGATCTCCGTGGATCTCCGTGGATCTCTGCGTCACTTCGTCCCGGGGTCGAACCGCGTCCCCTGGTGGAAGTACAGCTGCCAGCCGTCCTCGGTCCGCCGCCACAGCGAACTGCGGTGCGCGTGACGGCCGTCGTTCTCCGTGTCGAAAGTGAGGTGCACCAGGTCCGGGGCGAGCTGGACGCCCCTGATGGGGGAGGTGACGGACGGCCGCGCCCCCGCATCGGTCCTCGAGGCCAGCATCTCGATGATGGAGGCCCGGTCCCAGTGCCGCCCGGAGACGCCGAACTCGTGGAAGTCGGGGTGCAACAGCGCCCCGACCTCTTCGGGTGAGCGGCCGACCTCCGGGTCCAGGAGACGCAGTTCGCGCTCGATCGCCGCCTCGACGGCCGGGCCGTGCTCAGACACGGGTCAGCTCCTCCAGCTTGACCACCGTGTTCCAGTTGCGGGTGGTGGCGATCAGCCCCTTGTTCAGCCGGGGCCTCGACAGCTGTTCGGCGAGCTTGGAGCGGCCGAGGCCGTCGGGGACGTGGAGGTAGAGCGCGCGGTCGCCGAGCCGGAACTCCTCCGGCAGGTACGCGGCCGGGTCGATCTCCGCGAACCGTTCGGCCTCCACCGGCCCGGAGAAGTACGTGACGTGCAGCTGCCTGCCCTCCAGCTCGTCGGCCGGGAACGGGCAGGCCTCGCGTACGGCCTTCAGATACGCGTGGTCGCGTACGAGCACGTCGACCCGGAAGCCGAAGTCCTTCTCGATCGCCTCCTCGAGCTCCAACGCCAGGGACTCCTCGTCACCGTGGTCGGCGGTGAAGACCGCGTTGCCGCTCTGCAGATACGTGGCCACCCCGGTGTGGCCGAGCCCGGTCAGCAGCTCCCGCAGCCGCGCCATCGGCAGCTTCCGGTTGCCGCCCACGTTGATCCCCCGCAGCAGCGCCGCGTACGTCGTCGTCATGCTGACACCCTAGAGCGGATCCCCGGGCGGGCGCCCGGACCCTGATCCCGGCCCCCGAGCACCCCGGACAGTTGTAAGGGGCCACTGTCCTCCCCGATGGTGAGGCGGGCCGGTCCGAGGGGATGAGCCGGGGCACTCAAGGTTCACCGGGCAGCACGACGAGTCCCGCTTACGCCGCCCCTACCTTCGAAGCGAACGGTGGCGGCAGGGAGCCGTCACCCGCACGGAGGGGGCAGCCCGTCATGGGGAACGGAGATACACGGGTACGGGGCATCGCCGCCCGGGCCGGCGGCTGGAGCGCTCGGCACCGATGGGCTGCCGTCGGCATCTGGGTGCTGTTCGTCGTACTGGCCATGGCCGTCGGTTCGGCCGCCGGGCGCGTCGACATCAAGGACAGCGACGAGCTCAAGGGCGAGACACACACCGCCGCGAAGATCATCGAGGACGCGGGGATCAAGCAGCCGGCCGGCGAGAGCGTGCTGATCCAGGCGAAGGACGGCACCATCCCGGCCACGGACCCGCGGTTCCGCGCCGCCGTCACCGCGGTCGTGCGGGCCGTCGACGGCACCGGCCGGGTGACGGACGTGACCTCCCCGTACGACACGAAGACCATCTCCAAGGACGGCCGCAGCGCCCTGGTGCAGTTCGACATGCGCGGCGACGCGGACACCGCCGGTGACCGTGTCGAGCCCGTGCTCGAGGCCGTCGCCGGGGTCCAGAAGGACCACCCGCAGCTGCGGATCGAGGAGATCGGCAGCGCCAGTATGCGCAAGACGTTCTCCGACGCGTTCGGCGACGACTTCCAGCAGGCCGAGTACTCCGCGGTGCCGGTGGCCCTCGGCATCCTGCTGATCGCGTTCGGCGCGCTGGTCGCTGCACTGCTGCCGGTGGCGCTCGCCATCACCGCCATCATGGCGACGATGGGCCTGATGGGCGTCGTCAGCCATCTGCAGGCGATGAACGACACCGCCAACTCCGTGATGCTGCTGGTCGGCATGGCCGTCGGCGTCGACTACTGCCTGTTCTACCTGCGCCGCGAGCGGGAGGAGCGCGCGGCCGGACGCGACCCGGGCACCGCGCTGCGCATCGCCGCCGCGACCAGCGGGCGCGCCGTCATAGTCTCCGGTGTCACGGTGTGCGTGGCGATGGCGGGCATGCTGTTCACCGGACTCGCCACGTTCGAGGCGATGGGCCTGGCCTCGCTGATGGTGGTGGCGGTCGCCATGGTCGGCTCGGTGACCGTGCTGCCCGCGCTGCTGTCGCTGCTGGGCAAGCGGGTCGAGAAGGGCCGTATCCCGTTCCTGCACCCGGACAAGCGGCGCGCACGGACCGGCCGCGGCGCCGACGAGGGCAGCCGGCTGTGGAGTGCCGTCCTGAAGGTGGTCCTCGCCCGGCCCGCCGTCTCCCTGGTGGTCGCGGCCGGTGCGCTGCTGGCGATCGCAGCGCCCGCGCTCGGCATGAAGACCCAGAACCTGACCCTTGACCAGGAGTTCGGGAACAAGCTGCCCATCGTGGCCACCTACAACCGGGTCAACGAGGCCTTCCCCGGCGGCTCCGAGCCGGCCCAGGTCGTCGTCAAGGCGAAGGACATCAACGCGCCCGCGGTGAAGTCCGCGATCGCCGGCTTCCGCACGGAGGCGATCGCATCGGGCGCCTCGCGCGGCCCGGTCGACGTCAGACTGCACGACGCGCAGAACGTGGCCGTGATCTCCGTCCCGCTCGTCGGCGGTTCCGACCTGGACAAGGCGGGCAAGAGCCTGGAGCTGCTGCGCGACAAGGTGCGGCCCGACACGCTCGGCAAGGTGGAGGGCGTGCAGGCGCCGATCACCGGGCAGGTCGCGGGCTCCCACGACTTCAACGACCAGCTCGTCGGCTCGGTGGTCCCGGTCTTCGCGTTCGTGGTGGCCTTCGCCTTCCTGCTGATGCTCCTGTCGTTCCGCTCGCTGACGATCGCGATCACCTCGATCGTCCTGAACCTGCTCTCGGTCGGCGCGGCCTACGGCATCCTGGTCGCCGTCTTCCAGCACGGCTGGGGCGCGTCGCTGGTGGGCGCGCACGGTGTGGGCGCCATCATCACCTGGCTGCCGCTGTTCCTCTTCGTCATCCTGTTCGGTCTGTCGATGGACTACCACGTGTTCGTGGTCTCCCGGATCCGCGAGGCCCGTCTTCGGGGCCGGACCACGAAGGACGCGATCACGCACGGTGTGGTGACCACGGCCGGGGTCGTCACCAGCGCCGCGGTCATCATGGTCGCCGTCTTCGCGATCTTCGGCACGCTGTCCATGCAGTCCATGAAGCAGATGGGCGTGGGCCTGGCCGCCGCGGTCCTCATCGACGCGACCGTCATCCGGGGCGTGCTGCTGCCGGCGGTGATGGCGCTGCTGGGCGAGCGCAACTGGTACCTGCCGAAGTGGCTGCACCGGCTGCCGGACCTCACGCACGACGAGACGCCACAGACGGTGGCACCGGCGGTGCGGGACGAGAACGAGCCGCTGGGGGTCTGACCCTCACCTGAGCGAGGGCCCGTCGGCGACCGGGGAGCCGACGGGCCCTCCCCTTGCGGGCAGTCGGCGGCCCTCCCTGTGCGGGGATCTCACATCGCCGGCGCCCGGCGCAGCCTGGGCGACTGTCCGCGGGGTTCGTCCGGGCCCCGGCCGGTGGCCGTCCCGACCTGCGTGAATGCGACACTGGCAGACCTCAAGGAGCCGGTGCAGGACACGGAGGCGGGCGATGGACGAGACGCGGGCGCGGGATGTGCTGGACGCGGCGGACGTACTGCCGGGTGCGGCGCGGGACGCGCGGCTCCTCGCCCTGGGTGAGAACGCGGTGTTCGCCGTCGGGGATCTGGTGGTCAAGGTGGGCCGCGACGCCGAGCTGCTGGACCGGGCGCGGCGGGAGCTGGACATCGCCGTCTGGCTGGCCGGGGCGGATGTCCCGGCGGTGCGGGCCGCCGAGCCCGAACCGCTGCTCGTCGACGGGCATCCCGTGACCGTATGGCACCGGCTGCCCGAACCCGTACGCCCCGCCGAACCGCGCGACCTGGCCGAACTGCTGCGGATCGTGCACGCCCTCCCCTCCCCCGCGTTCACCCTGCCGCCCCGCGATCTGCTGGGCGGGGTGGAACGCTGGCTGCGGCTCGCGGGCGACGCGATCGACCCGGCGGACGCGGCCTATCTGCGCGAGCGCCGCGACGGGTTCGCCACCGCGGCGGCCGCGCTCACCCCGCATCTGGCGCCCGGGCCGATCCACGGCGACGCGCTGCCGCGCAATGTGCACATCGGCCCGGACGGCCCGGTCCTGGTCGACCTGGAGACCTTCTCCGCCGATCTGCGCGAGCACGACCTGGTGGTCATGGCGCTCTCCCGTGACCGCTACGGTCTTTCGGCCGAGGCGTACGACTCCTTCACCGCCGCCTACGGCTGGGACGTACGCGCATGGGAGGGCTGCTCGGTGCTGCGCGGTGCCCGGGAGACGGCCAGCTGCGCCTGGGTCGCCCAGCACGCGCCCAGCAACCCCAAGGCCCTCGCCGAGTTCGAGCGCCGGGTGGCGTCGTTGCGGGACGGGGACGAGACGGTGCGCTGGTATCCGTTCTGAGAGCCTTCGTTCACCGACCCGCTGCGCGCCGCCGTCACGCCGTCGCGGGCGCCGGCTCCCCCGCGTCCCGGTCCTTGATCGTCACTGCGGCGCGGCGCAGTTCGGCCAGCACCGTGCGGACCGCGGTGCGGGCCGTGCGTTCGGGGCGGCACAGGGCGTCGATGTGCCGCCTGGCCTGGACGCCGTCGATCGGCCGGAGGACCAGCGCCGGGTGCGGGCGCATCGTCCAGCGCGGCATCAGGGCGATACCGCCCCCGGCGGCCACGGCCTCCGCGACCACCGCGAACTCGTTGATGCGGTGGACCAGCCGCAGCCGGCGCCCGGCCGCGGCGGCGATGGCCTCGATGGTGGCCAGGACGGGGAACCCGTCGTGCACGGTGATCCACGGCTCGTCGGCCACGTCCCGCGGGGTGAGCCGCCGCTTGCCGGCCAGTGGATGACCGGCGGGCAGCGCCACGTCGAGCGGTTCGCGCAGCAGGGTGGTCACGGTCACCGTGCCCGGCCACGACGGGGCGTGATCGAGGCGGTGGGCGAGCACGAGGTCGTACTCCCTCGTCAGCCGGGGGAAGTCCTCCTGCGGCACGTCCTCGTCGGCGAGCGCCAGCCGGGGTGAACCTGGCCCGCTGAAGGCCCGCAGCAGTGGCGGGAAGAACGCCGAACCGGCGCTGTGGAACGCCGCCACCGACACCTCGCCGTCCGCTGTGCCGACGAACTCCTCGACGGCGCCCCGGGCCCGCGCCAGCGCCGTCTCCACCTCCACCGCCGCGCCCGCGAGGGCCTGCCCGGCGTCGGTGAGCACCAGCCGCCGCCCGTGCCGCTCGGTCAGCGGCACCGGGATCGAACGCTGCAGCAGCCGCAGTTGCTGGGAGATGGCCGACGGCGTCACCAGCAGCGCCTCGGCGACCGCGGTGACACTGCCGAGTTCGCCCAGCTCCCGCAGGATCCGCAACTGACGTTCGTCCATTCCCGCAGTGTAGGGGCACTGTGCAGGCACACTAAAAGATCGTTTTAGGAACTGGTGCTGGGCTTCAGGGTCGTGCGCGGTGCACCGTGGGCGGGTGTTCGACGCCCGCCGTACCGATGCGGTACTCCTCCTCGTCGCGCTCGTCTGGGGTTCCAGTTATCTCTCCGCCCAGACGGCGGTGTCCGCGCTGCCCGTCCAGGCGGTCCTGTTCGCCCGGTACGCGCTCTCCGCACTGGCCTGCCTGGTCCTGGTCCTGGTCACCGCCCGCCGTGGACGGCGCCGGTGGACACGGGAGGAGGTACGGGCCGGCGTGCCGCTGGGGCTGACCCAGGCCGCGGTGCTGGTCGTGGAGACGTACGGAGTCGCCCACACCAGCGCCGCCAACGCGGGGCTGATCATCAGCCTGACCATCGTGCTCACCCCGCTGCTCGACCGCTCCGGTCACCCCGGCGGGCTGCCGCCCTCCTTCCACGCCGCCGCGGGTGTGTGCGTCCTGGCCGTGGGGCTCCTGATGTCCGGCAACGGCTTCCACGCGCCCGGACTCGGCGACCTGCTGATGCTCGCCGCCGCCGTGGTCCGGGCCGTGCACGTGGCCCTGGTCGGCCGGCTCACCGCGGGCCGCGCGGTGCGTCCCCTGCACCTGACGGCGCTGCAGACCCTGATCGGCACGGCGTTGTTCCTCCCCGCGACCGCCACCGCCCTGCCCGGCTTCGCCCGCGCCGGCGCCGCGACCTGGGTTCAACTGCTGTATCTCGCCCTGTTCTGCAGCGTGTTCGCCTTCCTCGCGCAGACCTGGGCCGTCCAGCGCACCTCCGCCAGCCGCGCCGGGCTGCTGCTCGGCACGGAGCCCGTGTGGGCCGTGGCCGTGGGCGTCGTCCTCGGCGGCGACCACCTCACCCCGCTCACCGGCCTCGGCGCGGCCCTGATGGTCGCCGGAACCTACTGGGGCCAGTCCGTCGAGCGCGCCCACCGTACGGCCGCACCGGACCCGGCGCACGGTCCCGTCTCCGCGCATCGCGCCGGAACCGAGAAGGACACCACGCGCGGGACCGCGGCACCCACCGGTTCCTGAACGCCCCGCCCGTCTCAGACCCTCCCGTCCACCGCCTCCCGCAGCGGCCACGTACCGTCCACCACCGCCTCCGCGTCGCCCTTGGCGCGCAGGAAATCCTGGAAGTCCGCCGCCCAGTCCGCGTACCACTCGATCTGGCGGCGGTGCAGCTCCGCCGGGCCGAGGGCCGCGACCTTCGGGTGGCGGCCGGCTATCGCCGCGGCCAGCCGGGCGGCGGCCAGCGCGTCCGCGCCCGCGTTGTGCGCGGACTCCAGCGCCACCCCGTACTCCGCGCAGACCGCTTCCAGGTTGCGCTTGCCGCGGCGGTAGCGGTCGGCCCAGCGGTCGATCGTGTACGGGTCGATGACCGGGGCCGGGGCGAGGCCCCCCAGACGGTCGCGCAGGGACGGCAGTCCGTGTCGTCGCAGCTCGGCGGAGAGCAGGGTGAGGTCGAAGGCCGCGTTGTAGGCGACGACCGGGACTCCCGTCCTCCAGTACGCCACCAGGACCTCCGCGATCGCGTCCGCGACCCGGTCGGCCGGGCGGCCCTCGGCCATCGCCCGCTCGTTGCTGATCCCGTGCACCGCGACCGCGTCGGCCGGGATCTCCACGCCCGGATCCGCGAGCCAGTCGCGGCGGCCGAGCGGCTCCCCGTCCTTGACCTCGATCACCGCTCCCGTGACGATGCGCGCCTCATACGGATCCGTCCCGGTCGTCTCCAGGTCGAAGCCGATCAGCAGCTCCCGGTGCCAGGCCATGGCGGCCCCCCCTTCGTGGTGGTGCTTTCCCCCAGTGGCCTCCACCCTCGCATGCGCCACTGACAATCCGAGGACCGGATTCCGCTTCCGGTCGGCACCATCGGACAGTTCAGGACACCGGACGCGAATCCGCCCAAGCCAGTTCGAACTCCTCGCGGTAGGTGGGGAAGAGCCCGTTCTCCTCGACGTCGTCCGACTTGACGACCCGGCTGCCGCCGCGCAGCACCAGCACCGGCGCCTCCATACCGCGGGTGCGCCGCAGATAGGACTGCACCACCGCGATGCCGTCGGAGCCGTCCCCGTTCACCAGGTAGGCGGTGAAACGGGGCGTCTCGTCGAAGACCTGGATCTCGAAGGCGCCCGGGTCGCGCAGCTTCGAGCGCACCCGGCGCATGTGCAGGATGTTCATCTCGACCGCGCGGCTCAGCTCGCCCTTCCTGATGCCGAGCTCCCGCTCGCGCCGTTTGACCGCGCTGGAGGCCGGGTTGAGGAACAGCAGCCGCACCCGGCAGCCGGACTCGGCGAGCCGCACCAGCCGCCGCCCGGAGAAGTTCTGCACCAGCAGGTTGAGGCCGATGCCGATGGCGTCCAGGCGGCGGGCACCGCCGAAGATGTCCTCGGCGGGGAACTGCCGCAGCAGCCGTACCCGGTCCGGGTGGACGGCGACCACGTCCGCGTACCGGTCGCCCACCAGGTCCTCGACCGCGTCGACGGGCAGCCGGCGGGCGGAGGGCACGTCGCCGCCCGCGCCGAGGATCTCCAGGAGCCTGGCGGAGGCGCGCTCGGCCTGCGCGAGGACCGCCTGGGACAGGGCCCGGTTGCGGGAGACCACGTTCCGGGTCACTTCCAGCTCGTCCAGGGCGAGCTCCACGTCGCGGCGCTCGTCTATGTACGGCTCGAAGCACGGCCAGTGCTGCACCATCAGCTCGCGCAGCTGCGGCAGCGTCAGGAAGCTGAGCACGTTGTCGTCGGCGGGGTCGAGCAGATACCCCTTGCGGCGGCTGACCTCGCGTACCGCGACCGCCCGCTGCACCCACTCCTGGCCGGCCGGTCCGGCGGCGGCGACCACCCAGTCGTCGCCGTGGACCGGTTCGTAGATGGGGCGGAGAACGGCGGCCACGACCGCGCGCAGCCGCTGCTCCACCAGATTCAGCCAGATGTAGGCCCGCCCGGCCCGCTGGGCGCGGGTCCGCACCTCGCGCCACGCGTCGGCGTCCCAGTCCAGTTCCGGCCCGATGGATCCCATCTCCATCGGCCGTGCCAGGGACACCGCCCCGGGCGGGACATCCGTGGAGTTCCCCTCGTGACCCTCGTCACCAGGGGGCAGCTCCAGCCCTCCCGAGCCCACCCGCGCACCGCCTTCCGCTCCCCCGAGCCTCCCCAGGGGCAAGACCCCGGCCAACGATCAAGGAAGACTACTCCGGGAGTGCGGCGCGGTGCAGCCGGATGGACAGGGTCGTTTCTCAACTACCGGTTCGTGGCTGTCCGTTCTGGTCGGCGAGGGCGGGCGGAGTGAGCGGATTCATAGCCGTGACGTCGCGCGGAGCGATGGAGAAGCCCTGCCAGTGGACCGGCATGGGCTGCTGGTCCTCGTCGCGAGCGACATGATGGAAGCCGACGTTCACCCACACCACCGGGTGAGTGAGAGTCTGGCCGTTGACCCACTTGTCGACCGTCTTGGCCGCCCCCGTACCGCAGTTGCCCACGTTGTCACTGGCGAACTGCTCGCACGGCTTGTACTCGGTGAAGTAGATGTCGTGCTTGGTGAAGTCGTGGCCGAGGTATTTGGTGGACGCCCCCGGGACGATCTCGTACGAGCGCGCGTGGCCGTCCTTGTTCTTGCCCGCGTCGCTGACGACCCGCCACCAGCGCATGTTCTTGGCGTCGCCCGCGAGTTCCTTGGTGACGGTGGTGCGTGTCGTCCTGTTGCTGGGCGCCTGGGCGCCCCGGGCGGGCGGGCTGACCACGGAGTCGTACTGCTCGACCCTGTTCCTGGAGGAGCCGTCGAGGCCGAAGTCGAGCCGCCAGAAGACGTTGTGGCTGTGGCTGGTGGCGTAGGAGTGGGCGCCGTTGCCGATCGGCCAGCCGCGGCCGTCGCCCGCGTCGTAGTCGTACGGCGAGAGGCTGCCGGTGGCGCCGACGTTCATGTTGACCGTGCCGTCGTCCTGGAAGCGCCACTCGGTGATGTACTCGTACCAGCCGACCTTGTTGACGGTGTATATCAGCAGGTCCTTGCCCTGGGCCTGGTAGACCTTGTTCCCGTCGTCGCTCTGCATGCGGTAGGCGTGTCCGCGTGAACGGGTCGTGGTGCACAGGCCGTTGACGTTCGGGTGGCTCGGGTCCCAGGCGTTCGGCACCTTCACCGTCTTGATGGTGCCGCCGGGACACTCGGCGGGCGCCATGTTCATCAGGCCCTGCGCGAACCCGGCGCCGGTCAGGTCGCTGTACTCGACCGAGCCGTCGTCGTAGGGGACGTCGATCTGGGCGAGCCGGGCGCTGTTCAGGACCTTGATCGGGCGGCTCTCGCCCGGGGGCTGGTAGGAGACGTGCTCCAGCACCAGACCGGCGTATTTGTCGTAGCGCCAGCACATCCGCCAGGTGGTGCCGGTGGAGAGCTTCTGCTCGATCCGGTAGGCGGCGGCGCACTCGGCGGCCGGAGCGGCGGCGGTCTTCGGCCGGGCGAAGGCCGGGGTGGCCGCCGTGCCGCCGAGGGCGAGCCCGGCGGTCAGCAGGCCGGCCACGGCCCGCCGGTGGAGCGACTGCCGACGGGCACGGCTGTTTCTGTTCACGCGCATGACGAAGAGACTCCTGTTGCACGAAGCGAGAAGGGCGAAGCGAGAAGGACGAACGGCGCAGGGCGAAGGGAACGCGAGGCACCGCGCCCGCGATCGGGAGATCCGGGGGGCCGGGTCCCGGTGCAGGTCCCGGTGCAGGTCCAGGGGCAGGTCCAGGTCCGGAAAAACGTTCCTCCCGAAGGCGGTGGCCACGTGGTTCAGCCGAGCCTGCCGACCTTTCGGGCGCTCAGGTCGATCACGAAGGAACGGCTGTCGATCCAGGAGCCGTTCGGGATCTTCGGGAGGAGCCGCACACAGCGGTGCGTGCCGCACTGGTCGAGCACCGCGGGCTGGGCCCCCGGGACCGCCCGGTAGACGATGCCGGTGAGCATCAGCTGACCTGGCGAGGTGAGGTCCTTGCCGGTGGCGTCCTTGTAGTCGGCCTTCAGACCCGCGCCCAGCGGGTCGGCGATGAGCAGCCGGGCCGCCTCGGCGTTCTCCTCCCGGGTGAGGGGCGGCTGCACACCGTGCTGGGTGCCCGTCCCCTCCACCTTCCCGGAGCGGAGGTCGACGGTCTTGGTGACAAGGGCGTCGCTCTTGTAGTCGTAGAGAGTGACCTCCGCGCGTCGGGGCGCGTCCGGATCGTCCAGTTCGTCCGCGTCCGGTTCGGCGAGGTCGACGCCGAGGCGTTGTGGGCCCTTCCCGCCCTCCACGTTCTGCCCGGCGGCCAGCTGCGGGCCGCTCAGCGCGACGCGCTCGGCGCGCCGCACCTCGTCGTCGGTCAGCGGGTCGTCGCCCTTGCCGGTCGCCCCCTCGGCGGGGGCCCGCTCGACGACACCGGGCCCCACGGACTGGTCCTGCTGCCGGGCGGCCTGTCGGGCAGCGAGCCCGCCGCCCTTGCCACCGGACTCCTCGGCCCCCGCCGAGCCCGGCAGTGTGATCCCGACCATGACGGCGGTCCCTGTCACCGCGATGGCCGCACCCGCCACCACCTTGCCCAGGTGGCGGCGCACTGTCCTACGCACATTTCCCCCTACTCCCCCTGCGTTGCGGGAGTGGCTCGAGCCCCACTGGTTCGGCACACCACGGCGCGCGGTGGTCAGCACGCGCGCCGGGTGTGCGCTGGTCGGCCGTTAAGAGGGATGCAGGTGGGAGAAGGTTCCATCGTCGGAGAGATCGGGGGGCGCCGCGGACGATTCGCGCCATACTCGTCACTCGATGAGGGAGCGAGCAGGATGAGTCAGGATTCCCGCTCGCTCAGGAGGGGGAGCAGTCACTTTCGGGAACTCGGCCGCAAGGCGCCCCCAGAGGGCCGGCAAAGCTGGGAGAGTCGAATTCATGCAGGTCTGGCCTGGAGAGGCGTATCCGCTCGGTGCCACCTATGACGGCGCCGGGACCAACTTCGCGGTCTTTTCGGAGGCCGCCGACCGGATCGAGCTGTGTCTGTTGCACGACGACGGCTCGGAGACGGCGATCGAGCTGCGGGAGACGGACGCGTTCGTCCGGCACGCGTATCTGCCGGGGGTGATGCCCGGGCAGCGGTACGGGTTCCGGGTGCACGGTCCGTACGCCCCTGAGCGCGGGCTGCGCTGCAACTCGGCGAAACTGCTGCTCGACCCGTACGCGCGCGCGATCAGTGGCACGGTGAGGTGGGGCGAGGAGGTGTACGGCTACCCGTTCGGGTCCCCCGACAAGCGCAACGACCTGGACTCGGCGCCGTACACCATGGCGTCCGTGGTGATCAACCCCTACTTCGACTGGGGCGACGACCGCAGGCCGCGCACCGAGTACCACCGTACGGTGATCTACGAGGCCCATGTGAAGGGCCTGACCATGCGCCACCCGGCGCTCCCCGACGAACTGCGCGGCACCTACGCCGCGCTCGCCCACCCGGCCATCATCGAACACCTGACCGAGTTGGGCGTCACCGCACTGGAACTGATGCCCGTACACCAGTTCGTCAACGACCACCGTCTGGCGGACATGGGCCTGAGCAACTACTGGGGCTACAACACGATCGGTTTCTTCGCCCCGCACAACGCGTACGCCTCCTGGGGCGACCGCGGCCAGCAGGTCCTGGAGTTCAAGTCGGCGGTGAAGGCGCTGCACGAGGCCGGTATCGAGGTCATCCTGGACGTCGTCTACAACCACACGGCCGAGGGCAACCACCTGGGCCCGACGCTGTCCTTCCGGGGCATCGACAACCCCTCGTACTACCGGCTGGCGGACGACCCCCGGTACTACATGGACACCACCGGGACCGGCAACTCCCTGCTGATGCGCTCGCCGCACGTCCTGCAGCTGATCATGGACTCGCTGCGCTACTGGGTCACCGAGATGCACGTGGACGGCTTCCGTTTCGACCTGGCGGCCACCCTGGCACGGCAGTTCCACGAGGTGGACCGGCTGTCGTCGTTCTTCGACCTGGTGCAGCAGGACCCGGTGGTCTCCCAGGTGAAGCTGATCGCCGAGCCGTGGGACGTCGGCGAGGGCGGCTACCAGGTGGGCAACTTCCCGCCCATGTGGACCGAGTGGAACGGCAAGTACCGCGACACCGTGCGCGACCTGTGGCGCGGCGAGCCGCGTACCCTCGCGGAGTTCGCCTCCCGGCTGACCGGCTCCTCGGACCTCTACCAGGACGACGGCCGCCGCCCGCTGGCCTCCATCAACTTCGTGACCTGCCACGACGGCTTCACGCTGCACGACCTGGTCTCGTACAACGAGAAGCACAACGAGGCCAACGGCGAGGACAACCGCGACGGCGAGAGCTTCAACCGGTCCTGGAACTGCGGGGCCGAGGGCGAGACCGACGATCCTGCGGTGCTCGAGCTGCGGGGCCGGCAGATGCGGAACTTCATCGCCACGCTGATGCTCTCCCAGGGCGTGCCGATGCTCAGCCACGGCGACGAGTTCGCGCGCACGCAGAACGGCAACAACAACGCGTACTGCCAGGACAGCGAGCTGTCCTGGGTCCAGTGGCCGCAGGACGGCAGCGATCTGCTGGAGTTCACGCGCGCGATGGTGTGGCTGCGCCGTGACCACCCCGTCTTCCGCCGGCGCCGTTTCTTCCACGGCCGCCCGGTGCAGGGCACGCACGACGAGCTGTCCGACATCGCGTGGTTCACCCCGGAGGGTGAGGAGATGACCCAACGGGACTGGACGTCGGGGCAGGCGAGCGCGCTGACGGTGTTCCTCAACGGCAACGCGATCTCGGAGCCGGGGCAGCGCGGGGAGCGGATCACGGACGACTCGTTCCTGCTCATGTTCAATCCCTCGCCGCAGACGCTCGAGTTCGTGGTGCCGGTCGACCACGGGCGCCAGTGGCAGGTGGTCGTCGACACGGCCGTCCCGGAGGGGCTGCCGCCGGGCACCGGTACGAAGATCGAGGCCGGGGGCCGGCTGACCCTGGTGGACCGGAGCCTGGTGGTGCTGCAGCGGCCGGACTAGCCGGTGGTCCGGCCGCGGGGGCACGCGCGCGTGGCGGACGTTTTCCGTGGGCGGCCGGGTCGGCGGCGCGTCGATGACACGAAAGGCGGCGGGGCGGGTACGTAGCTTTCCATGACACCTGAGCGTCCCGGCCCGACGGTGCCCACGGCCACGTACCGGCTGCAGTTGCAGCCGCGGTTCCCGTTCGGTGCGGCGCAGGCGGCCGTGCCGTACCTGGCCGCCCTCGGCGTCTCGCACCTGCATCTGTCGCCGATCCTTCAGGCCGTCCCGGGCTCGGCGCACGGCTACGACGTCGTCGACCACGCGCGCGTGCGGGACGAACTCGGCGGCGAGGCGGGGCTGCGCTCCCTGGCGCGCACGGCGCGCGAGCACGGGCTGGGCCTGGTCGTGGACATCGTGCCCAACCACATGGCCGCCTTCCCCCGCCACAACCGGGCCCTGTGGGAGGTGCTGCGCGAGGGCCCGGCGTCGCCGTACGCCCGCTGGTTCGACATCGACTGGGACGCGCAGGGCGGACAGCTGCTGGTGCCGGTCCTGGGGGGCCGGCTCGGCGAGGTGATCGGGGACCTCAAGGTCGACGGGGACTTGCTGCGCTACCACGAGCACGTCTTCCCGTTGCGCGAGGGCACCGGGAAACTGCCGCTGCCCCAGCTGATCGACGCCCAGTGGTACCGCCCGGTGTGGTGGCGGCTGGCCCGTACCGAGCTGAACTACCGGCGGTTCTTCAGCATCTCCGAGCTGATCGGGGTGCGCGTGGAGGACCCGGAGGTCTTCGCCGCCACCCACGGCACGCTGCTGCGGCTGCTCGACGAGGGCGTCGTCGACGGTCTGCGCATCGACCATCCGGACGGTCTCGCGGACCCGGAGGTGTATCTGCGCCGGCTCGACGAGGCCACCGGCGGGCGCTGGACGGTCGCCGAGAAGATCGTCGCCGACGGCGAGCACCTGCCCACCGCCTGGCCGGTCGCGGGCACCACCGGGTACGACGCGCTGCGGCACGTGGACGGGCTCTTCACGGACCCCGAGGGCGCCGAGGAGCTGCTCGGCCACTACCGGCTCTTCGCGATCCCGCGCGGCGACCGCGGCGGCCAGTGGGCCTCGACGGTGCGGCGCGCCGCCTACGAGGTGGTCACGCACGAACTGGCGACCGAGGTGGAGCGCCTCACCCGCGTGACGAGCCGGCTGTGCGCCACGTCCCCGGACCCGGCGCTGCGCGACCACGCGCCCTGGGCGCTGCGCACAGCGCTGCGGGAACTCCTCGTCCGCATGGAGGTGTACCGGCCCTACGCCTCCCAGGACGCCGCCGAGGTGGTCACCGAGGCGGCCGCCGCCGAGGCCCGGGCCGCGTTCACGGTGCCCGAGGAGGCGCACGCGGTGACCGTCGTACGCGACCTGGTGCTGGGGCGGGCCGGCGAGGGTCCCGACCTCGAGGAGTTCCGGGCCCGGTTCGCGCAGACGGCGTCGGCGCTGCGCGCCAAGTCCGTGGAGGACACGGCGTTCTACCGCTATGTGCCGCTGCTGTCGGCGAACGAGGTGGGCGGCGAGCCCGGCGCCCCGGCCGTCGCCCCGGAGGACTTCCACGCGTACTGCGCGCGCGTGCAGCGCGACTGGCCCGTCACCGGGACCGTGCTGTCGACGCACGACACCAAGCGCAGCGCGGACGTGCGCGCGGCGATCTCGGTGCTCACGCAGTGCCCGCAGCGCTGGGACGACGTACTGGCCGAGGCGACCCGCGCGGACGGTGACGCGCCCGACCCCCAGTTGGCCTGGGCGGCCTGGCAGACGCTGTTCGGGCTCGGGCAGGCGGACGAGGAGCGCCTGAAGGGGGCGCTGCTCAAGCATGTGCGGGAGGCGGGGCTGCACACCTCGTGGACCGAACAGGACCCGGCCTACGAGGAGGCGGTGGCGGCGTTCGTCTCCGGAGGCCCGTGCGGGGGGCCGGGACGGCTCGTGACGGCCCTGAGGGACGAGCTGGCACCGCACATCCGGGCGAACGTCCTCGGGGCCGCGCTGGTCCAGCTGACGATGCCGGGCGTGCCCGACGTCTACCAGGGCACCGAGGGCGAGTACCGGGCCCTGGTCGACCCGGACAACCGGCAGCCGTTCGCACCGCAGCAGACGGCCTCGGACAAGGCGGACCTCACCAGAGCCGCGCTGCTCCTGCGCCGGCGGCGCCCGGAGGTCTTCGGCGCCTCGGCGACGTACGCGCCGCTGGCGGCCGAGGGCCCGGGTGCCGCGCACTGTGTGGCCTTCGTGCGCTCGGGTGAGGTGCTCACGGCGGTCACGCGGCTGTCGCTGCGGCTGGCGGAGGCGGGCGGCTGGCACGACACGTCCCTCCCACTGCCGCCCGGCCGCTGGGCCGACGCGCTGGCACCGGGGCGGGAGTACGAGGGGCACACGCGCGTGGCGGACCTGTTCGCGCGGCTGCCGGTGGCGCTGCTGGAGCGGGTCGGCGGGCGGTGACTCCGTGCCCCTGCGGGCCGTCCGAAGCGTTCCTCACCCTCGCGGGGCGCGGGCTGCACCAGCGGTGAGCCCGCGCGTCCGCGCGCACGCGCGTGGGGTCGTCAGCTCCTTTCCCACGCTCCTGGGGTTTCGGCGACGGCCCCGTGCGCGTGGCGACCGCCCGGCACCGAGCGGGCCGGTGTCTGGTCCGACAGCGCGAAGACCGCGCCGGTCTTCGCGGTCAGGTCGCAGCTGTTCGCGAAGGTGTGGGTGTAGTCCACCTTGTGGCCGTTCCACTCCCCGCGCGCGGAGACGGTCACGGGGGCGTAGAGCATCGTGCAGTAGGACTGCTCGGGCGGGATGCGGTGGATGTCCCCCTGCACGGCGGCCAGTTGGTCGCAGGCCTGGGCAGCCCGTGCGTGCCCCTGGGGCGGATC
Organism: Streptomyces sp. NPDC093984; assembly: GCF_044764595.1. NCBI lineage: Bacteria > Bacillati > Actinomycetota > Actinomycetes > Kitasatosporales > Streptomycetaceae > Streptomyces > Streptomyces sp. NPDC093984. The sequence goes on from NZ_JBIWIM010000001.1 coordinate 1,419,501, forward strand.
GCAGATCAGGAGCGTGCCGCGGACGTCCCGGGAACGGGCGTCGCCCTTGGTGACCGTCAGATAGAGCCAGTTCCCGCTGGTGGCCGGCCGGGGCGCGGCCTGGGCCGGTGTCGCGATGAGCAAGGCGGTCGCGGCGAGCAGGGCGCCGCGCAGGGCCAGGATCGTCTTGTTCATTCCCTGTGCATCGGCACCGCGGGCGCCGAACCCCAGTCCTTCTCACCCGAACGGGAGCGTGGGGCCGTGTGCTGCCCGGCGAGTTCGAAGGCGGCGAGCACCACGCGCGCCTGGTACTCGGCCTGGCGCGCCACGGGGATCCAGCGTGCGCCGTAGCCGTCGTGGTAGTCGGCGCACCAGGCGTCGATCAGCCGGTCCAGTTCGGGCAGCACGTCGGCCGCCGCGCGCCCGGCGGCTCTGGCGAGCTGGTGCAGCAGTCCCGCGGTGCGCAGCGCGACCCGGCGGCCCGAGATGCCGAGGGCGGTCAGCCGTGCGGTGTCCAGCGGCGGCAGCGGCCGCTGACCGGCGCCGTACAGGTCGGGGTCCCAGGAGTCGGCGAGTCCGGGTCCGACCAGTAAATAGTCGTCCACCGGGGCGAGCAGCCGGGCCGCGTCCGGCACGGCGTCCAGGTGGGGGCGGACGCGGGCCAGCAGGCCCTCCAGGAGGCGCGTGTCGCGGCGCAGCGTGGCGCTGACGGCCCGCAGGACCGCGTCGGGGTCGGCGAGCGGTGAGGGGTCCTCCACGGCCGCCACGCCCCACATGGGCGCCTCCACCACCGCGGTGACGGTGCCGTAGCGGTGCGGGTGGAACCAGGTCGACTCGACCGCGGCCTCCGTGATCGCGGCGGCGAGGTCGCCTCGGCGCGGGGGCGGGATGCGGTACACGGCGGGCCCGAGGAGCGGCCAGTACAGGGTGTCGTACGGGCCGAGCTCGCGCGGGATGCCGAGCCGGGCCGCGGCGTGGGCGAGCCGCTGGGCCATGCCGGGCAGGTCGCGGGTCAGTTCGACGAAGCCGCCGCCGACGTCGACGCCGTGCAGGGAGCACTGGAAGAAGGGCCGCAGTTCGTCCTGGAGGTCGAGCAGGGCGCGGGTCTCGGGCAGGGCGGCGCGATCGGCGCCGTCGGGCAGCCACTCGGGCTGTTCGAGGAAGCCGGGGCGGAAGAAGTAACGGAAGTACCGGCCGAGGGTGTACGGGCCGGACAGCCAGCCCTCGTTGCGCCGGGCGCCGTCGGGGTCGAGGCACAGCAGCAGGTTCCAGGTGGCGTCGGCGTCCCGGCCGAGCCGGGGGTCGGCCAGCACCCGTTCGGCCAGGCGCAGGGCGGTGGCGCCGCCGACGGGCTCGTTGGCGTGCGGTCCGGCGACGACGAGGGCGTGGCGGCTGCCGTGGCCGACGGAGAGCAGCCAAAGGGGCGTGCCGCCGCGGGACGTGCCCACGCGGCGGAGCCGGGCGTCGCGCGGGTGGCCGGCGGCCAGCGCGGCGGCACGGGCGCCGAGTTCGTCCACGGTCGGGTAGCGGAGGAGGGGCGGCAGGGCACACCTCCCCTATGTGGTGCCGTCGATTCACCTGCTGTACATGGCGTACGCACAGTCAGTCACGGCTGAGCAGGTACGTCAACACCGTCGGAGGTACCGAAGGTTGGGTGGCCGCAGGACGGCACTCCGACGGCGTAACGCGCTCGGCGCGGCAGACCGCGCCCTCGCCCCGCTCCGTGCGTCAGACCGCGCGCCGTGGCCCCGCTCCGGCCCGGCACGCCGGTCCTCGCGAGGAGGGCGCCCCTACTCCGACGCCAGGCGGAACGTCATCCTCCCGAAGCCGACCTCGTCGCCCTCGCGGACGACCGCGGCGCCGATCACCCGGAGGCCGTTGACGGTCGTGCCGTTCGTGGAGCCGAGGTCGCGCAGTATCCACAGGCCGCCCTGGCGGCTCAGTTCGGCGTGCACACGGGAGACCGTCTCGTGGCTGAGCCTGAGGCCGCTCGCGGGGTCGCGGCCGATCCGCAGCGGATAGGGCCGGTCCGTGTGGGGCAGCAGCAGCTTGGGCAGCCGCTCGGCCTGCCAGGCCCGCCGCAGCCGTACGGTGAACCCGGAGACCGCCTCCACGGTCCCGAACACGATCCGCGACCAGCGCTTCTCGGTGGGCAGATCGGCGGTGAGCGCGGCCAGTTCGTGCGGCTGCCGGGCGACCAGGGCCAACTCCATGCGCCGGAGGAACGTGTCGTGCGACAGACGCCCCAGGGCGACGCCGTCGCGGAGCACCTTCAGCGCCCTGTCGCGTTCGGCGTCCGAGAGCCGCGCGGGGTACGTGTGGAACTCGAAAGACGACGTCACGGACGTGATTGTCGGTCAGTCGGACCGGACGTGTCCAGAAAACGCAAAGAGTGGCCCAAGCCGCCGTCAGGGTCGTTCCGTGTGACGAAAGGGTCGATCGGACGGCGAAGTGATCGTGTTTGACGCACCATGGACGGGCTACATCACGGTGGGCAGACGAGGGGGAACGTCAGTGCGGTTCGAGGTATGGGCGCCACAGGCCGGCCGGGTCACGCTCCACTGCGGCGGTGCCACGCGCGCGTTGGAGCGCGATCCGGAGCGCGCCGGGTGGTGGGCGGGCGAGGCGGAGGCCGAGGACGGCACGCGTTACGGCTTCGCGCTGGACGACGGCCCCGTGCTGCCCGATCCGCGCTCGCGCCGCCAGCCGGACGGGCCCGACGGGCAGAGCGCGGTGGTCGACCACGGACGGTACGCGTGGCGTGCCGCGTGGCCGGGACGCGGGCTGCCGGGCGCGGTGCTGTACGAGCTGCACGTGGGCACGTACACCCGTGAGGGCACGCTGGACGCGGCGGCCGAGCGGCTCGAGCACCTGGTGGAACTGGGCGTCTCACACGTCGAGTTGATGCCGCTGTGCCCGTTCCCGGGGCGGCACGGCTGGGGTTACGAGGGTGTCTCGCTGTGGGCGGTGCACGAGCCGTACGGCGGCCCCGCGGCGCTGAAACGGTTCGTCGACCGGGCGCACGAACTCGGCCTCGGCGTCGTGCTGGACGTGGTCCACAACCACCTCGGCCCCTCCGGCAACCATCTGCCCGCCTTCGGCCCGTACTTCACCGACACCCACCACACGCCCTGGGGTTCCGCCGTGAACCTGGACGCGCCCGGCTCGGACGAGGTGCGCGCGTATCTGATCGGCAGCGCGCTGGCCTGGCTGCGCGACTACCGGATCGACGGCCTGCGCCTGGACGCGGTGCACGCGCTGCACGACACGCGCGCGATCCACTTCCTGGAGGAGCTGTCGCAGGCGGTGGACGCGCTGGCCGCCGAGGTGGACCGGCCGCTGTTCCTGATCGCCGAGTCGGACCTGGCCGACCCACGGCTCATCACCCCCCGCGCGGAGAACGGCCTCGGCGTCCACGCGCAGTGGAACGACGACTTCCACCACGCGCTGCACACCGCGCTGACCGGCGAGTCGCAGGGCTACTACGAGGACTTCGCCCGCGCGCCCCTCGCGGCCCTCGCCAAGACACTGACGGCCGGTTTCTTCCACGACGGCACGTACTCGACGTTCCGGGGCCGGCGGCACGGCCGCCCGCTGGACCGCAGCCGGGTGTCCGCGCACCGCCTGCTCGGCTACTCCCAGACCCACGACCAGGTCGGCAACCGCGCCCAGGGCGACCGGCTCTCGGCGTCCCTCTCCCCCGGCCTCCTGGCGTGCGCGGCGACGCTGGTGCTCACGGCCCCGTTCACACCGATGCTGTTCATGGGCGAGGAGTGGGCCGCGGGCACGCCCTGGCAGTTCTTCACCGATCACACCGATCCCGAGCTCGCCGACGCCGTACGACGCGGCAGGCGCCGGGAGTTCGCGGCGCACGGCTGGGCGGAGGAGGACGTGCCGGACCCCCAGGACCCGGCGACCCGGGACCGCTCGTGCCTGGACTGGTCCGAGCCGGAACGCGAGCCCCACGCGCGCGTGCTGGCCTGGTACCGGGAGCTGGTCGCCCTGCGCCGCGCACAGCCCGACCTCTCGGACCCCGACCTCGGCGATGTGAAGGTCACCTACGACGAGGACGCGCGCTGGCTCGCCTTCCGCCGCGGGGACGTCCGGGTCGCCGTCAACCTCGCCAAGGAGCCGGCGCGCATCTCCCTGGGCCTCCGCGACGCGCGCGTACTGGCCGCCTGGGAGCCGGTTCAGCCGCCGGACGAGGACGGGGTGGTGACCGTGCCGGGCGAGTCGTGCGTGGTGCTGACGCAGGAGTGAGGTGCCGGCGCAAACGCTCGCGGCAGACGTGCGCGCAAGCGTTCACGCCCGCGTCGCCGTGACGGCGCACGCGCCCGGCCGCCGCAGGCGCTGGGCGCGGTGAGGCCACTGGGGGCGGTGACAGCCCACTCGACGCGGTGACGGCTACTGCCACGTAGTGACGGGCCATTGGGTGCGGTGGCGGCCATTGGACGCGGTGGCGGCCACTGGACGCGGTGGCGGCACGGGCCTCCGCGCCCGCGCGGCCGGACGCCACCGCGACGCCTAGGGCGTCTCGTCCCCCGGCAGTTCCGTGACGCGTTCCAGCAGGATCGGCTCCCAGGCGCGGCGCAGGCGGGCCCGTAGGTCCGGCAGGGGCGTGTCATCTCGGCCCTGGAGTCCGCCGGCCAGGGCGACGAGGGCGTTGCAACGGGCCAGCCACAGGCCGCGCAGGCAGGGGCGGGCGCCGTAGCCGGCGAGGGTGGCGGCGCGCACCGCGGCGGGGGCGCCGACGGCCTCGGCGAGTCCTGCGATGTCCTCGGCCGGGTCGCCGATCACCGCGTCGTTCCAGCCGAGGACGCCGCGCACCCGCCCGTCGTCGCTGACGACGAGGTGGTCGTCCCGCAGGTTGCGGTGCACCAGGACGGCCGCGCCGGGCTGGGGGGCGAGCTGGCGGGCGGCCGGGGCGGCGAACTGGGCGAGCCGGGCGGGGTCGAACTCGTCGCGCTCGGCGAGGCGCTCCGCGGCGTGCGCGGCGGCGGTGCGCACGGCCTCCAGCGAGCGGGGCGGGACGCGCGGGACGCCGAGCGACTCGGCCTGCCGTACGGGTACCTCGCGCAGCCCCGAGAGCAGCGCCGCGAGGTCCGCCTCGCCGACCGCCGAGACGCCCCGTTCCCTTCCGGTCGAGCCGGGCAGCCGGGCGTCGAGGGTGTAGCCGAGTCCGGCGGCCCACTCCCCGTGCGCCACGCTCATCGGCACCGCCGTCCCGATGTGCGGCCGCACCAGGGCCCGCAGCCGCAGTTCACGGCGCTGGCGGGCGGTGGCGTCCCGGTCGGCGGCCAGCCGCAGCACATGGCGCGTGCCGACCCACCAGGTGGCGTGCCCGCCCTCGGCGACGGGCGTCACGTCCGGTCCGTCGCCGTCGTGGAGCAGGGTGCGGACCAGTCGGCGTACGGTCTCCGCCGTCGGTGTCGGTGCCTGGGTCATGATCGCGCCGTTGTCGTCTCGGTGGGCCTGCTGCGGGTTCTGCCGCCGGGTCGGGCGGCCGTCGCGGCCTCGCAGTCGCGTCGGCCGGCGGCCACTGCCTCCTTCACTCCTTCAGTCGACCATCGCCATCTCACGGGGCGTGTTGTTCAGGCGGCGTCCGCCGTCCTCGGTCACCGTCACGATGTCCTCGATGCGGACCCCGAAGCGGCCGGGCAGATACACACCGGGCTCCACGGAGAAGCACATGCCGGGGACGAGGGGCTGCTCCTCCCCCTCGATCATGTACGGCGGCTCGTGCGTGGTGACGCCGATGCCGTGCCCGGTGCGGTGGATGAAGTACTCCCCGTACCCGGCGTCGGCGATGACCGCGCGGGCCGCCCGGTCGACGTCCTGGCAGGCCGCGCCGGGCCTGACCGCGCCGAACCCCGCCTCCTGGGCGGCGCGCACCAGGTCGTGCACCCGGCGCTCCTCCTCGGTGGGTTCGCCGACGTGGACCGTGCGGGTGGTGTCGGAGCCGTAGCCGTGCTTGAGGCCGCCGAAGTCGAGGACGACCATGTCGCCGCGCTCGATGACGCGCTCGCCGGCCTCGTGGTGCGGGTTGGCGCCGTTGGGGCCCGAGGCGACGATGGTGAAGTCGACCTGGGAGTGGCCGAAGTGCCGCAGCAGATCGGCGAGGTCGGCGGCGACCTCCCGCTCCCGGCGACCGGCGAAGGGGACCTTCCGGATCTCCTCGTACGTCGCGTCCGCGGCGGCGCCCGCGGCGGCCAGCCGGTCGAGTTCCGCGGCGTCCTTGACGGCCCGCAGCATCGGCAGGGCGCGGGTGAGCGCGACGTGGCCGGCGTCGGGCAGCCGTTCGCGCAGGCCGAGCAGGTGCAGGGCCCAGGCGTTGTCGCTGATGCCGTAGCGGCCGTCGGCGGTCAGCAGGGAGGCCGCCGCCTCGTAGGGGTCCTTGCCGTCGGTCCAGTCGCGCAGCGTCAGGGCGCTCCCGCCGGGCGCCCGGGCGGCGTCGGGCGCCTCCAGGGTGGGCACGACGAGGACGGGGGCGTGCCCGGCGCGCAGGACCAGCAGGGTGAGGCGTTCGGTCTCCACCGGGCGGTATCCCGTCAGCCACACCAGGTCGGGTCCGGGCGCGACGAGGACCCCGTCGAGCCCGGCCTCGGCGGCGGCGTCCGCGGCGCGCCGCATCCGGGCCGCGTAGTCCTCGGCGGTGAAGGGCGCGGGACCGTCCGTGTCGGGCGGTACGGGCGTGCCGGTCATCCATAACCTCCGCTGGTACGGGTCCTCCCAGGTCCTACGGGCAGCATCCTGCCCCTCCGCAGGGGCGGACGCGAGCCCATTGCGACCATGACGGCCCGGGGACGGGGGCGCCCGCCCGCGCGCCGGGTCACCCGGTGGCCTGCGGAGCGCGCAGCAGCCGCTCGGCCAGTGTCGCCGCGGCTCCGCGCAGGCCCCGGCCGTGTACGAGTTCCGTGCGGTGGACCACGCGGGGAGCCGCGAGCGGCACGGCGACCGTGCCCGGTACTCCGGTGGCCGCCGAGCGCGGCAGGAGTGCGAGGCCGTGGCCTGCGGCGGCAAGCGCCAGGAGCGTGCGCAGATCGGTGCCCTCCTGGCGCAGGGCCGGCCGGAAGCCCGTGCCACCGGCCACGGCCCGCAGTCGAGCCAGCGGCAGGCCCGCGTCGGGGGCGTCCAGCCAGCGGGCGTCCGCCAGGTCGCCGAGCCGGAGCCCGGCGCGGCCGGCGAGCGGATGGCTGCGTGGCAGCAGCACGCAGACGGGCTCCTCGCCGGCGCTCTCGGTCACGAGCGGCGCCACGTCGGGCAGCCGCAGCGGATCGCTGGGCGCGGCCAGGCCGTCCACGAGGCCGAGGTCCGCGCCGCCGGTGGCGACCGCGGCGGGTATCTCGTCCCGGGTGAGCACCCGCAGGGTGACGCCCGCGGCGGGCAGTGCGGCGAGGACGCGCGGCCCGAGCGCGGTCGACGTGGCCGCGAGCGTCACCCCGAGCGTGGGCGCGGCCGCCATCCGCGTGACATCGGCCCTGGCCGCATCGAGGCGCAGCAGCAGCGGACCGGCGTGTTCGAGGAGCCGTTCGCCGGCCGTGGTGGGTGCGACCGGACGCCGGGTCAGTAGCGGCGCGCCGAGGTCCTGTTCGAGCGCGGCGATGTGCTGCGACACGGCGGACTGGGTGTAGCCGAGTTCGCGGGCCGCCTCTGAGAAGGACGCGAGCCGGGCCACGGTGACATAGGTGCGCAGGAGGTGCGGGTCCATGCGCTCCAGCATGCCGCACGACATCAGCATCGCTTATGGAGAGTGCACCAATCATCGTTGGACGTGAACCATGGGGCGGGTCGAGCATGGTCGGCATGACATCCGACGCGACACACACCGCCCGTCTCGCCCTGGTCGGCGACCGCTCCCCCACCGTGGTCTCGCACACCCGCGTTCCCCTGCTGCTGGAGGCGCTCGCCGAGCGCGACCGGCTCGTCCTCGACGCCTACTGGATCCCGTCCGAGGAGGCCGCGGACGAGGGCGCGGTGCGCGGCTTCGACGCGGTGTGGGTGCTGCCGGGCAGCCCGTATCGGAGCGAGGCCGGGGTGCTCGCGGCGATCCGCACCGCACGGGAGGAGGGGATCCCCTTCCTCGGCACGTGCGGCGGCTTCCAGCACGCGCTGCTGGAGTACGCCCGCACCGTGTGCGGTCTGACCCGGGTCGCACACGCGGAGAACGACCCGGATGCCGACGACCTCCTCATCGAGCCGCTGGCCTGCTCCCTGGTGGGCCACGAGGCGGCGGTCCGTGTCGTCCCCGACACGCTGGCCCACCGTGTGATCGGCTCGCAGCGGACCGTCGAACGGTACTTCTGCTCCTACGGCCCCTCCCGGCACCTGGACACGCTGCGCGCGCACGGGCTGCGGTTCAGCGGACACGACGAGGACGGACAGGTGAGGATCGCGGAACTGCCCGGCCATCCCTTCTTCCTGGCCACCCTCTTCCAGCCGGAACTCGCGGGTGACGGCTCGCGCCCGCACCCCGTCGTGCGGGCGCTGGCGCGAGCCGCGGTGGAGCACGCCGGCCGTCGCGAGAAGGCCCGGCTCGCCTGACCACCGGTGAGGGAGCGGCGGGCCCGTCAGCCCAGGTGGCCGTCGTGTCCGCCGTGCCCGGCGCCGTGGCCGGGGCGGTCAGCGTGCCACCGGCGCCGCGTGCAGGGTGACGGCCGAAGCCAGGTCCGGGACGAAGCCGTGGACGCGGCGGGCCAGGTCGTCGGCGCCGTAGCGGTGGCAGTTGCGGTGCCAGTTCAGGATGGCCGCCATGTAGTTCCGCAGGTCGGCCACATAGCCGTCCATGACCTCGCGCGCCTCCCGGGAGAGTGCGAAGTCGTCGAACAGCACGGGCAGTTCGCGGGCGGCCACGTGCTGGAACTGCTCCATGCGCTGGTTCATCAGGTCGCCCACGATGCGCACCGCCGTCGGGTAGTCGCAGCCGAAGAAGTTCTGCACCACGAGGAGCGCGTTGTGGATCTCGCCCTCGTACTGGATCTCCTTCTGGTACGAGAAGACGTCGTTGACGAGCATCGCGTAGTCGATGGCCGCGTTCTCCAGTGCGCGGACCGTACCGCTGCGGTAGACCTCGGGCGGGACCGCGGGGCCGTGGCCCATGCGGCAGAGGTTCTTGGTGAGGTCGGCGCCGAAGGTGGCACGGCGCATCTCCAGGTAGTCGACGGGGTCCGGAATGCGGTTCTGGAGCTGGTTGGACAGCTCCCACAGCCAGCTCCCGGTCATGTCGTCCACGGCGGCGCGCAACGATCGCCGCTGCTCCGGGGTCATCCCGGCCGTGGTGCGTGCCCACAGGTCGATCAGGCCGCGCTCCATCCCGTTCGCGGGGACGGGGAACTCCTCGCCGTCGAGGGGCATGCAGGACGACAGCCGCTCGGTGCACAGCCTGGCCGCGGCGAGGTCGCGGCGGTGGCCGAAGACGAGAGGGTAGTAGTCGTCGCCGTAGGTGCCCCAGGACAGCCACTGGGAGCTGAGGTCCAGCGCCTCGGGGGTCGCGTCCGGGTCCAGTCCTGACGCGCACAGGGGCAGGTCGTACGCGGCCAGCTTGTCCTCGTCCCAGACGCCCTCCTGGAGCATGCCCATCCGGTGCATCCAGGGGGTGAGGCGGCTGCGGGCGCCGTCCAGGTGCGGGCTGAGCTCCACCTCGTAGGGCATGTGGAGGTCGGGGATCAGCGATGGCCCCACCTGCTGGAAGGGAAGATGGGTGTACGCACGCAGCCTCCCCCACTGCCCGACGGGCGTGGGAGGTGCCCCCATGGCCCCCGCGTCGGCGAGCAGCCCGCGCACGTCGGCGGCGGACGTGCCGAGGCCGGAGAGCCCGAAGGTGCGCTGCCGGGAGCGGGCGTTCTCGTTCATGTAGCGACTGGAGCGCATGTGCCATTCGTGGCCGCCTGACTGCCAGTCCTGCAGCCCCTTCGCGTACGCGGCGACGGCCGCGAGCTCGTCCGGGGTGAGACCCCTGGCCAGGGCCAGGGCGGGGACTTCCGTGAACGCGGTGTGCTCGAACTGGTGCAGACGTGAGGTGAGGATGTCGTTGACGGCGTCGGCCGCCTCCTGTGTGCCGCAGCCGAAGAAGGTCTCCAGGACGAGGACGCCGTTGCTGTTCTCGCCCTCCTCCTCGACCTCTCGCTGGTAGGAGAAGAGGTCGTTGCGCAGGTGGACCGCGTCGGCGAACGTCTCCATGAGCACGCGCAGCGGGCGGGACGTGGCGACACGGTCGGGTACCTCGGCGGTGGCGTACTCGACGAGTCCCGCGGACCAGGGGGCGCCGCCCACCTTGCGGCGCATCTCGATGTACTCGACGGGGTTGGCGATCCGCCCTTCGTTGATGTTGGACAGCTCCCACAGGGATTCGTTGAGCAGATGCTCGGTCGCGACGGCGAACCGCCTGCGCCAGCCGGGGGACATGGACGGCACCGTGCGTGCCCACAGATCGGCGAGGCCCGCCTCCACCGGGTTCTCCGGCGCCGGTACCGCGGTGTCGAGGTCCAGGGGCATGAACAGCGGGAGGCGGTCCAGGTAGGCCTTGCCGCCTTCGCGGTCCTGGGTGCGCTTGAAGATCTCCAGGAAGTGGTCGTCGAAGAAGAACACCCACACGTACCAGTCGGTGATCAGGGAGAGGGCCGGGGCGTCGCAGTCGGGGTGGGTGTACGCGCACAGCAGCCCGTAGTCGTGCGCGTCGAGGTCGGACTGCTCCCAGATGCCGGAGCCCTCCAGCATGCCCATGGCGCGGGCCCACTCCGTGGAGTGGGCGCGGGCCTCGTCGACATGCGGGTTCAGCCGCGCGGGGTACGGCATGTAGAAGTGCGGGAGGTCGAACGGCTGCGTCATGGCCGGGTCCTGCCCGGGGGCCGGGCGGGGCATCCGCCTGGCGTCGCGTGATCACACCATCGCGTGAATCGGGAGCGAACCACCGTTGGTTCGGCCCGGGCTGCGTCCCGCCGCCCCACGCGGCTGCCACCCACACAGTGGAATACTCGACCTGCTACTTGCCGACCCCCCTCTCCCGCGCCACCGTGGTCGCATGACCTCCTTCGTGCTGCCTCATGACGTGCAAGGTGACGGCGCCCACAAGGTGTTCGCGGTGCACGGCTGGTTCGGTGATCGGGGTGCGTACTCGGCGGTGGTGCCGGATCTCGATCGCGCCGCCTTCACCTATGCCCTGGTCGACCTGCGCGGATACGGTGCCGCCAAGGACGCCCCCGGCGCGTTCGACACCGGTCAGGCGGCCGCAGACCTCCTCGAACTCGCCGACCGGCTGGGCTGGGAGCGGTTCTCGGTGGTCGGGCACTCCATGGGCGGAGCGGTCGCCCAGCGGCTGCTGGCCCTCGCGCCCGAACGCCTGCGCAGGATCGTCGGGGTCTCCCCCGTGCCTGCCTCCGGGCTGACGATGCCCGCCGAGCAGTGGGAGCTGTTCACGGCCGCGGCGCACAAGCCGGAGAACCGGCGAGCCATCATCGACTTCACCACCGGCGGCCGGCGCCCGGCCGCCTGGCTGGACCGGATGGTCGCGCGTTCGCTGGCGCACAGCGATCCCAAGGCGTTCCGGGCATGGCTGGACTCGTGGGCCGGGGAGGACTTCCACGAGGAGATCAAGGGTTCGGCGGTGCCTGCTCTGGCCATCGCGGGAGCACTCGACCCGGCGCTGACGGCCGACCTGCTGCGCGACACCTGGCTGCGCTGGTATCCCCACGGTTCGCTCCTCGAACTGCCCTGCGCGGGCCACTACGCGATGGACGAGACACCGCTCGACCTCATCCGGGCCGTGGAGGACTTCCTGCGCGCGGACGGCGCGGAAGCGTGAGCATCGGCGGGAGCGCTCCGCCCGTCCCCGACGTCTTCGACCCCCGCCGTTACGCCGAGGGAATCCCCTACTCCGCCTACCGCACCCTCCGTGACCACCACCCGGTCGCCTGGCAGGACGAACCGGAGGTGCTCGGCTGGCCGGCGGGACCCGGTTTCTGGGCGGTGACCCGGCACGCGGACGTGGTGCGCGTGCTGAAGGACTCCGCGACGTTCTCCTCCTGGCTGGGCGCCACCCAGATCCGCGACCCGGGCCCCGCCGACCTGCCGTTCATCCGCCGCATGATGCTCAACCAGGACGGGTCGGCGCACGGGCGGTTGCGGCGGCTGGTCAGCCGTGCCTTCACGCCGCGTCGTATCGACCGTTTCACCGCCGTCGTCCGCCGACGCGCCCAGGCGCTGTGCGCGGGCGCCCTCGACCGGGCACGCAGGGGTGACGGCACCTGTGACGTCGTCTCCGCCATCACCGACGACTACGCCCTGCTCAACCTCGCCGACCTGCTCGGCGTGCCCGAGTCCGACCGGGCCCTGCTGCTGCACTGGACCCGTCGCGTGATCGGCTACCAGGATCCGGACGAGGCGGGCGAGCCGCTCCGCGACGCCGAGGGCCGGCCCGTCAACCCTCGCTCGCCGACCGCGCTGCGGGACATGTTCGCGTACGCCCGGCAGTTGGCCGCGCAGAAGCGAATCCACCCCGGCGACGACATCATGACCACCCTCGCCACCGACCGCGAACTGGGCGACCCCGAGCTGGAGATGTTCTTCTTCCTGCTGACCATCGCCGGCAACGACACGGTGCGCAGCGCGGCACCCGGCGGCCTGCTGGCGCTCGCCGAGCACCCTGGGGCGTATCAGCGGCTGCGTGCACAGCCAGGACAACTCAGCCTTGCTGTCGATGAGTTGCTTCGCTGGCACCCGCCCGTGCTCAGCTTCCGGCGCACAGCCTCCCGTGACACCGAGCTGGCCGGGCAGCACATACGGGCCGGCGACAAGGTGGTCGTCTTCCACGCGTCCGCCAACCGGGACGAGCGGGCCTTCGCCGCACCCGACCGGCTCGACCTGACACGGACGCCGAACCCGCACGTCTCCTTCGGGGACGGTCCGCACGTCTGTCTGGGCGCGCACTTCGCCCGGCTGCAATTTCGCGTGCTCTACCAGGAGGTGCTGGAGGCCCTGCCCGGTCTTCGCCTGGCCGCCCCGCCCAGAAGGCTCGTCTCGAACTTCATCAACGGCATCAAGGAGCTCACCGTCCAGCTCACTTGAAAGATCACGGCCTGACCTGGATCAGCGCGTGCCTGCCGCTGGTACGCCAGCGCTGTTCCTCCGCCGCGACCAGTGCCGCCTCGGTCGCCGCGGTGAGGCCCACGACCACGTCGGACTTCAGGGTGCGCAGCGCCGCGACCGGGCCGGGGAAGTACGCCGTGGTGTCCGCGAACGGCGTCGTCGGCGGGTGGAGGCGGTCGCCCACCAGGCGGCGGTAGTTGAGGTCGCCCTTGAGGATCGTCAGGTCCGCCTCGGCGAACTGGGCGCGCAGGTCGTCGGGCATGTCGGCGTACGGCAGCGGGGCGCAGGAGAACGGGTGCGCCCGGACCTCCAGGCGCCCCTCGGCCAGAGCGGTCCACAGGCGCTCCCCGGCGGCCGCCGCCTCGCCCTGTGCGGCGGTGAGGCGGCGTACGGCGTCCACGACGTCGGCCGTGGTGGCGTCGGAGATGTAGTAGGGATACGCCTTCACGTGCAGCAGGGCCCGCCGTACCCGGCCCCGGGTCAGCAGATGGTCCAGCAGGAGCAGGTCCGGGATCAGTTCCCGGCCCGCGTTGTCGGCGACCAGGCAGACCGTGTCGCAGGGCAGCAGGGACCACAACACGTCGCTGTCGTCGGCCACGAGCCCGGAAGCCGCCGTCGAGGCGTCGGGTGCGGACAGGCGGAAGCCGAGGTCCGCGCGGTTGCCCCACAGCGAGCCGTGCAGCAGTGCCCGTGCCCGCGCGTCGGCCGGCTCCCCGGCCAGCCGGTCCAGGGCCGCCAGTTCCTCGTCGGCCTCCGGGGAGTCGAGTTCGGCGAGTTTGAAGGGGCGGAACGGGTCGATGCCCTGCCAGGGACCCGGGCCGAAGTAGCCGACCGCCTGGAGGAGGTGGCGGTAGAAGTAGCTCTCGGACCACAGGAAGGGCACCTCGAACCAGGACCGGCCCAGGTACTCCCGGGCGCCCCACTCCGCCCACCGCACGTCGTCGTCCGTGCCGAGGGGCTCGATGACGCCCTCGGTGGCGCTGGTCAGCAGCGCCTCCAGGGCGTGCCGCCGGTCGGGTCCGTACGGGAAGGCGTCCCGCACCGCGCGGATCAGCGCGGGATGCCGTGCGGAGAGCACACCGTGCGGGAAGGAGCCCGGCTCGTCGGCGAGGATCACGGGGGCGTCAGGCATGGTCTCGGGCTCCTCAGGGGCCGGCGGGGATCCCGGGCGGCAGGTCCACGTCCGCGAACCGCTCCTCGAGCTGCTTGTCGTAGCCGGCCTCGGTCCACACGAACTTCTTGAACTGCTCCGGCGTCAGCAGACCCTGCCACGGAGTGCCGCCGGGGCAGAACACCGACGCGCACCCGGCGCAGTGGTACGCCGGTCGCCACAGCGCCTCGGCGCGGGGCTCGCCGGCGGTGACGAAGGCGCGTTCGCGGGCCTCGCGGCGGACCACGACGACCGTCCCGACCAGCAGCAGGACGGCGAGGAGCGATCCGCCGGCGGTGTAGAGCGGCTGGTGGTGGGCGACACCGCTGTAGGCCAGGGCGGCACCGACGCCGACCATCAGCATGCCCTCCAGGAAGTGCACACAGCTGTCGAACCGTGACGGCGCGCCCGGCGACCGCGCCAGCCGGTCGGCGAGTCCGTCGCGCATGGACGCCTGATCGGCGCAGACCTCGGGGACCGCCCGCACGGCGGCCGAGCCGCAGCCCGGACATTTCACGTCAACCGCCCCTGGGGCGCTCTCCGTTGCCATGCGCCTACGCTAACCGGCGCGTCCGCCCTCCCTCGCGGCGCCGGTCGGGCCGTCACGAGGCGCCGTACGTCTGAACGGGCGCCGTCGCATCCCCGTACTCCTCGATGCGCACCCCGCGCCCGCCGGACCCGACGCGCATGGAGACACCGGATGCCCGCTCACCGCACCGTCGCCGCGGCCGCCGTCGCCGTGGCGGCCACGCTGCTGCCCGCGACCCCGGCCCTCGCCCACGGCGCGCCCACGGATCCGGTCAGCCGGGTGGTGGCGTGCTCACCGGAGGGCGGCGAGCGGTCGCGGACCTCCGCGTGCCGGGCGGCGATCGCGGCGAACGGCGCTCCGTTCACGGCCTGGGACAACCTGCGGGTGGCGGACGTGAACGGCAGGGACCGGCGGCTGATCCCCGACGGCCGGCTGTGCAGCGGAGGGCTGCCCGCGTACCAGGGCCTGGACCTGGCCCGCTCCGACTGGCCGTCGACCCGGCTCACGCCCGGGGCCACGCTGACGATGACGTACAGCTCGACGATCCCGCACACGGGCACGTTCAGACTGTTCCTGACCAAACGCGGTTACGACCCCACGAAGCCGCTGACCTGGTCGGACCTTCCGGAGAAGCCGTTCGCGGAGGTCACGGACCCGCCGCTGCGGAACGGCGCCTACCGGATCAGGGCGACGCTTCCGGCGGACCGCTCGGGGCACCACGTCCTGTACACGATCTGGCAGAACTCCAGCACGACGGACACCTACTACTCGTGCTCCGACGTGGTGTTCGCCGCGTCCGGCGCTTCGGGCGCCGGCGCGGGCAAGGGCGGGTCGAGCGGCACGCCGACACCATCGCCCAGCGCCCCGGCGGCCACCGTGACCAGTGCTCCGCCGGACACCGCGTCCAGCGTCCCGGTGACGACCGTGCCCGGTACCCCGGCTGCGGCCGACGCGCCCCGTGCGGACCGTGGCCCCTCGGTGCCGCTGCTGGCGGGCGCCGCCGCGGCGGTCGCGCTGCTCCTGGGGGGCGCCGCGCTCGCCGTGCTGCGCCGCCGGCGCGGCTGAGACGGCCGCCCCGGGTCCCGCCGGAGACCGGAGGCGGCCGTGGCCGTCAGTTGACGGAGACGACCGGGCTGCCGGCCTGGCTGGTGTCGGTGACCGGGGCGTACTTCGCCGTGAAGTAGCCGTTGGCGAAGCACAGCGACGAGCCGGAGGTCTTGGTGAAGTGCTGGCTGGTGAAGGCGATGCTGTTGTCGGCGTTGCTCGCCGCGCCGGTCAGGCTCGGCGCCTGGTAGACGCAGGTGATCGTGCCGAGCAGGGTGCGCAGCTTGACCGTGGTCTGGATGGTGGAGCCGGCGGCCGGGGTGACGGTGACGGTGCCGTCGGAGGCGACCGTGGTGGTGTAGGGCAGGTTGTCGACGGTGATGCTGCTGACGCCGAGTACGCCGGTGACGTTGCTGGTGCAGCTGCTGCTGTCGAAGCTGTGGCCGGTGAGCGACTCGGTGGCGGTGCCGGGGGCGGCCGGGTTGTCGGTGACGGTGGCGGTGAACGTCGACGAGGTGCAGGAGACACCGCTGGTGCCGGTGGCGCTGGAGTAGAGCGTGGCCGTGGTACCGCTCGCGAGCGACGCGTTCAGGACGTCGCCGACGGCGACGGCGGTGCCGCCCGCGCCGCCGGTGGTGAGCACCGCGCCGTCCGCGGAGGCGGGGGACGACGTGGCCACGGCGAGGGCCGCGGCGGCGCCGGCGACGGCGAGCAGGGATCGGGTGGTACGCATGGGGTGCCTCTTTCCGAAGTGGGGGGTTGTGCGGGTGGTGGGTGCCGCTGCCGTCCCGTCACGCCTTCTCCGTACGTGACGGGACGGCAGGGGCGGCGGGCCACCGGAGGTTGGTCCGTGGACAGGGGGAAAGCGGACGTGCCGGCGACGCGGAGGGGTGACCGGATCGCTGGTGGATGTGAAGGATCCGTGCAGCGCACCGCGTGTGCGGAGGTGTCACCACACGCCCCTGAAGGCAGGGGCCGGGAGGGCGACGTGCGCCGTGCGACGGATCCGGCGCCACGGATCCGCGGAAAACACGGGATGTTGTAGACCTGATCAACCGTCAACGTCAATACGTCGCACACAAGTTGGAGTACCGGCACCCGGGTGCGCAGGTCGCGGCCACCGCACCGGAGGTGCCGGCGACGGCGCCGGTCACCGGGCTGATCACCGGCGCCACACAATCAACACGCTTCTGCCACAACTCCCTTGACCCCTGGGTGTAACCCACGGTAACTTCGGGGGTGGCCACTGCCGTACCACGGGTAAGCCCTTGCACAAGCCGGGAGGTGTGAGGAGGCGTGCGCGGCAGCCGCTGTCCGCGCCAGGACACCGTGCCAGTGAAGCCCTACCCGCATTGACCATGCCCAGGAGCAGACATGGCCTCGTCCTCGGACGCCACGGCGTCCCCCGGTTCCACCCCCGAGCCCCCGGAAAGCGGTTCCGCCGCCGAGGGGTCCCCCGCAAGACGCGGGCGAGTCCGCCTGCGCCGCGCCGCGGTGATGGCGGTGCCTGCCACCGCGATCGCCGCGGGGCTCGCGATCATGACCGCCCAGGGAGCACTGGGCGTGCAGTTCGCGATCTCCGGTATGGCCTTCACGGTCACCGCCACCGACCTGAACGGCACCGGCTTCGAGCAGTTCGGCGGCCTCGACACACTCGACAAGGACAACCCGCTGAGAGAAACCGTCGGTGACGAGGTGGCGGTCGTCACCTCCGTGATCAAGAACGCGACGCTCACCAAGCTGTGCCAGAGCGTCGACCTCGGCGGCTCATATCTGAAGATCACCGCGGGCGGCGGCAAGGACAAGGTCGTCGCCAGCGATCTGACCACCGACTCGACCCAGCTGACCGGTGACGCCGACTTCACCAACATCGAGATCGGCAACGACGCCGGCACGCTGAACAAAGCAGGGGTGAAGGGCCCCCATGGTGTCTTCAGCCAGCAGTCCGACACCGTGCACATCGCCAACCTGCGGCAGACCAACTACGCCACCACGGCGGGCACCTTCAAGCTGCCGGGGCTCAAGCTCAGCTTCAGCGACTCGGACTGCCCCTCATGACGAGCGGGCCGAGGGCAGCCTTCCGGCGGTGGCGGGCGAACCGGCCCTTCTGGGGCGGGCTGCTGCTCGCCCTGGGCGGGGCGGAGATCCTCCTCACCGAGAAGGCGTCGCTGAAGGTGGTCATGCACATCGGCATGCAGGGCGTCGCGGGGTATCTGCTGCCGACCGTGATGGTGCTGTGCGGTCTGCTGATCCTCTTCAACCCCACCCAGCGCCTGTTCTACTCGCTCATCGGCATCCTGACGTCGCTGGGCACCTGGCTCACATCCAACCTGGGCGGCTTCCTGATCGGCCTGCTGCTGGGCGCGGTGGGCAGCTGTCTGGCCTTCGGCTGGCTGCCGGACCAGGAGCCGCGCCGGGGCGTGCTGCGCCGCCGTCGCGACCGGGCCTCCACCGCCGGCCCGGCCGTGTCCTGACCCCTCGCGCCCCTCGGCGGGCGGGCGGCCGCCCCGACCCCACAAAGCGGGGCTCCCCTCCGGATCCCGCCCGCCGAGGCCGTACCACGAGCCGGCGTCCCCCGCGCGGCCGCCCGGTCAGCGTTCCCGCTGCCTCGCGGTCACCGTGAAGCGCGCGCCGTCCGGGTCGGCCAGCACCGCCTCGCCGGCGCCCTCCTCCCACTGCAGCACGGAGCCGCCGTGCGCGCGGGCCGCCAGGACGCAGGCGGTGACGTCGTCGACCGTGAAGTGGATCTGCCAGTGCGGGCGGATCGTGGGATCGGGCGCCGCCTCCACCGCCCCCGAGTGGATCCGCGCGACCACCACTCCGCTGCTGCGCAGCACGACCTCGTCGCCGTCGTAGTGCACCTCGCAGCAGCCGGGGCGCGCCGCGGCCCACTCCAGGACCTCGCCGTAGAAGATGGCGGCGTCGAAGGCGTCACGCGTGTGGAGCCTTATGAAGGTGGGCGCGGCGGCGCGCCACTCCTCCCAGTCCGTGATGAGCGGACCCTCCCAGATGCCGAACACGGCCCCGTCGCGGTCCGCGAGCAGAGCCGCCCGGCCCGGCGGGAGGGCGAGCGGCCCCACGGCCGTCGTCCCGCCGCGCTCCCGGCAGCGGGCCGCGGCGTCGTCGGCGCTGTCGACCGCGAAGTACACGGTCCAGGCCACGGCCATCTGCCACATCGAGGCCACGGCGGCGATCCCGGCGACGGGCACCCCGTCCGCGAGCGCCACCCGGAACCGGTCGCCGAGGCTGTTCGGCCGCCACTTCCAGCCGAAGACGGCCTGGTAGAACTCCTCCGCGCCCTCCAGGTCGCGGGTGGCCAGACTCACCCAGCACGGTGCGCCGACCACCGAGTGACTGGTTACTTCCCCCTTGCCACGTGTCTCGTTCTTCTCCATGACCACACCGCCCGGTACGTTTTCCACGACTCCGCCTTGGGGCGCCTGAGCCGGCGCCGGGCGGCCGACCGTGCTCAGCCCTTGGGCCTGCGCACGCTCGACCGCTCGCCTCCGGCGCGCCCCTGCGGCTCGTCCGAGGGGAGGCGCCGGGCACCTCCTGCGTCGTTCGCTGAGGGCCTCCGGGTACCCCGATCGCACCCTTGCAAGGATGCGCCACCGAACCCCGGGTTTCATCCCGAGACACGGCAGCCGGGGCGCCTGAGGCCCGGAACCACCTCAGGCGCCCACACCCAGCGACCAGTGCGGGGTGCTGCCGGCCAGACGGCAGGCGAGGAAGTACAGCGGTATCGGGGGCGTGTACGGAGAGTCACCGCCCGGTCGGTGGATCAGTCGTGGCCGGCCGGGGCGGGGGCCGCTCCAGGAGGGGTCGCGGCGGCGTGCGTCCGCCGCGCCCGGTCCCACGCGCGCGTCGACGGCGTAGCTCGTCGTCGGCGGCCAGGTGACTCCTATGTCGGAGCCCGCGGGAACGATCCACCACCAGCGCAGGTCGTCGGCGAAGACGCAGCCGACGCGGGGCAGGCATTTCATGATCCGTTCGCCGTGGCATCCGGGGATGCCCACGGCGTCGTACCCGAGGGGGGCGGTCAGCTCCCCGGGGAGGGGCAGGCGGTCGGGCGGGAGGGACGTGTGCGGGGACGGGGAGGGAGCCGGAGGGGACAGCGGGTCGAAGACGTGCGGTCGTTCCATGCGATGCGGATCCTTGTTGATCATTTGCCTCCGGGGCGCCTGAGCCGGTGCCGGGAGGCCGACCGTGCTCAGCCCTCCTTCGTCGGGCCTCCGCGCGATCGACCTCTCAGCACCGGTGCGCCCCTTCGGCTTGGGCGGCCGGGTGGGGGTCGGGCCTGAGGGTGTGCGGGAGCTGGGGCGGGTCGGTGGCGACGGTCTCGCCGGGTTCCGGTGCAAGGTCGGCCCAGACGATGCGGCCGGAGCCGTCCGGGGCCTCCCGCACGCCCCAGTCGCCGCTGAGCATGCCGACCAGCGTCAGCCCGCGGCCGTTCTGGTCGTCCGGCCCGGGCCGGCGCCGGGTCGGGAGCGTGCCGCCGCGGTTCTCGTCCTGGACCTCGATGCGCAGCCGGTGGCCGTCGGTACGGATCCGGCAGACGATCCGGTCGCTGGCCGTGTGCTTGACCGCGTTGGTGACCAGCTCCGAGGTCACCAGCACGGCGTTGTCGGTCGTGCAGTCCCCGGTGCCCCAGCGGCCGAGCAGCCGCCGGACGCTTGTGCGGGCCAGGCCGACGGCGGCGGGGACCGCCGGGAGGTCGAAGACACCGGTTCTCGGGTGTGCCGCGCCCGCGGGCAGGCGGCCCACGGACTGGGGGAGGGAGGGCGGAGCCATCGCCGTTCGCCTTTCGTCTGCCTGGGGACCTGGCCGGTACCCACCGCCTTCCGGCGGCGGCGCGATCCGCGCATCTCGCGCCGCAGACGCCGAAGCAGCCCGGTCTCCCCCAACTGAGCTGTTCAGCACCATGGTTCACCGTCTTCGGGCGGTATGAACACTGTGGCATCCGGCAACAACGCATCGCAACCAGCAAGTTGAAAATTGCAATTCGCGAGGTGCATCCTGCTCCGGTCAGCGGAAGATCGTGACAGACTGCGACCGTGCATCCCGTGTGAGGGGGTAGGCGTGACCGCGGAAACCGACTGGGGCGGCGCCCCCACCGTTCTGCGTATGATCCTCGGCCGGCAGTTGGAAGAGCTGCGCACACGGGCCGGTCTGACGTACGAGCAGGCCGCCGAGGCGATCGGCGTCAGCCACTCCACGATCCGCCGTATGGAGGCCGCCAAGGTGGCCCGGCTGCGGATCGCGGACGTCGAGAAGCTGCTGCAGACGTACGGAGTCACGGACCAGCCGGAGATCGACACGTTCCTGAAGTCGGTCCGCGAGGCCAACAAGCGCGGCTGGTGGCACACCTACCGCGATGTGCTGCCGGACTGGTTCGCCGCGTACCTCAGCCTGGAGCAGGCCGCCCTGCAGATCCGCGCGTACGAGGCCGAGTTCGTTCCCGGCCTGCTGCAGACGGAGGACTACGCGCGCGCCCTGCTGAGCGCCGGCAACCCGCACGCCCCCGCCGAGGCGACCGAGCGCCGGGTGGCGCTGCGTATGCGGCGCCAGGAGCTGCTGTCGCGGCCCTCGCCGCCGCGCGTGTGGGTGGTGATGGACGAGACGGTGCTGCGCTGGCCGGTCGGCGGCCCGAAGGTGATGCGCGCCCAGATCGACCATCTGATCGCGATGAACGCCCTCCCCCATGTCACCTTGCAGGTCATGCCGTTCAGCAACGGCCCGCACCCGGCCATGCGCGCCGGTGCGTTCCACCTCTTCCGGTTCCGGGCGCCCGAGCTGCCGGACATCGTCTACCTGAGCGGTCTCGTGGGCGCCGTCTACCTGGACAAGGCGGACGACGTCGTGGTCTATCGCGAGGCCCTGGACCGGTTGGGCGCACAGTCCGCGCCCGCGAAGAAGACCGAGGCCGTCCTCGGCGCGATCCGCAAGGAGTTGTGAGAAGTGCAGGACCCGATACGCACCTGTATGCCGTCCCACGCCCTCGGCGCCCGCGGCTGGTCCAAGCCCTGGAGCGACGACGCGGGCGGCGCCTGCGTGGAGGCGAAGAAACTGGCCGACGGAAGCGTGGCCCTGAGGCAGTCCACGGACCCCGACGGCCCGGCGCTGGTGCTCAGCCGCACCGAGATGGCGGGCTTCCTGGCGAGCGTGAAGGCGGGCGAGGCCGACTTCCTGCTCTGACGCGCGGCCGCTCGCCGCTGCCGATCCTCTTTTATCTCTGCGTCCTGTGTGTTTGTCTCTGCGTCCTCAGCAGAGCCTTCCCCTCCCACCCCCACGACCGAGACCCCACAACCGAGACCCGGAACAGGAGACGGCGTTGCCCGACAACGGATGGCCGGCCGACCGCATCGACACCGAGAGCGCGCACTCGGCGCGCATCTACGACTACATCCTGGGCGGCAAGGACTACTACCCCGCCGACAAGGAGGCGGGCGACGCCATGGCACGGGAGTGGCCCGCCCTGCCCATCCACATGCGTGCCAACCGGGACTGGATGAACCGGGCGGTGCGCTGGCTCGCCGAGGAGGCGGGCATACGCCAGTTCCTGGACATCGGCACCGGCATCCCCACCTCCCCCAACCTGCACGAGATCGCCCAGTCGGTGGCCCCCGAGTCGCGGGTGGTGTACGTCGACAACGACCCCATCGTGCTCACCCTCTCCCAGGGGCTGCTGGCCAGCGCGCCCGAGGGGAAGACGTCGTACATCGAGGCCGACTTCCGCGACCCCGAGGCCATCCTGGGTGCCCCCGAGTTCCGGGAGACCCTGGATCTCGGCAGGCCGGTCGCCCTCACGGTCATCGCGATCGTCCACTTCATCCTGGACGAGGACGACGCGGTGGGGATCGTACGGCGGTTGCTCGAACCGCTGCCGTCCGGAAGCTACCTGGCGATGACCATCGGGACCGCCGAGTTCGCGCCCGAGGAGGTGGGTCGGGTGGCACGGGAGTACGCGGCCCGCAACATGCCGATGCGGCTGCGGACGATCGACGAGGCCCATGAGTTCTTCGCGGGGCTCCAGTTGGTGGAACCGGGGATCGTCCAGGTGCACAAGTGGCACCCGGACGGCACGGGGGAACAGGGTATTCGGGACGAGGACATCGCGATGTACGGGGCGATCGCCCGTAAGCCGTAGCCTCACGGCCCCGCGCCCCCTGTCGAGGCCGTTCGGCTACGACTTCGCGAGCAAGGGCAGGAGTTCGGGCCGCCGTCACGTCCGCCGTCAGGGGGCGGTCCTCCGTGCCGTCCCGGCAGCACGGCGTCGGCCGCCGTGAAGGCCGGTACGGCGGGCGGGGCGGGGCGCAGGCACAACGCCCGTACGCCGGTGCCCAGTTCCGCGGCCAGGACCGTGCGACGACGCGGGCGCCAGCGGCCCCGAAGGGCGCGGGCACCCGCGTCGGCCGTCCGCCGTCGTGTCCAGGGCGTCGACGTCAGCCCAGGCCGGCCGACTTCAGCCAGGCCTTGGCGACGTCGAGCGGGTCCTTGTTCTGGAGCTGCACCTGGGTGTCCATATCGAGCAGCGCCGCCGTGTCGAGCTTGGCCGAGACCGCGTTGAGCGCGTCGACGCCCTTCTGGTCGAGCCCGCTCTTGTAGACGAGCGGCTGCACGTTCTCGAACCCGAAGAGGTTCTTCGGGTCCTGCAGGACGACGAACTTCTCCTTGGTGATGGTCGGGTCCGTGGTGAAGATGTCGGCCGCCTGCACGGTGTTCTTCTTCAGCGCCGCCTGGGTGAGCGGGCCGCCCGCGTCGAGCGCCTTGAAGGACTTGAACTGCAGGCCGTAGACGCTCTTCAGGCCGAGCAGGCCCTGCTGCCGGGTCTGGAACTCCGGCGAGGCGCCGATCACCAGGTCCTTGGCGATGTCCTTGAGGTCGGCGATGGAGGACTTCTCGGTGAGGTTGTACTTCTTCGCCGTGTCCTGGTTGACGGTGACGGAGTCCTTGTCCTGCGCGGGCGCCGGTTCCAGGAGCGTCAGCTTGGAGTCCAGCTTGGCGTTGATGGCGGCCGTGGTGGCGGCGACCGTCTTCGGGGCGGCGTTCTTGTCGAGGTAGGCCAGCAGCGCGCCGTTGTACTCGGGCAGGACGGTGATGGAGCCGTTCTTCAGCAGGCCGTACGTCGTCTCGCGGCTGCCGATGTTGGGCTTGTAGGTGACCTTGATGCCCTTGGCCTTCAGGGCCTCGCCGTAGACATCGGCGAGCAGGATGCTCTCGGAGAAGTTGTTGGAGCCGACGACGACCGTGTCGCCGCTCGCCTTGCCGCCCTGGAGCGGGTCGTCGGACTTGGTGTCGGAGGACGAGGAACACCCCGCGAGCAGTGCCGCCGTGGCGGCGAGGGCGACGGTGGCCGCGCCGGGGAGTCTCCTGCTGGACGTGCTGGCGTTCGCTGTAGAAGTCACGGTTCCCGTTCCGGGCCGATGGGTTGGGGCTGGACGTGCTGTGCTGTGCTGTGCTGGTGCGGCTTACCGCACTCCACTGATCCAATCCAGCTCGTTCTCGGTCAGTCAAGAGCAGCCGGGTCACCGATCGGCCTCGATGAGTGGGCAGTTGCCGCGTGCCGTTCAGGCGCTCCTGCGCACTCCCGGCGACACCGCTGCCCGCGACACCGCCCAGAACACCGTGAGCGTGGCGAGCGCCAGCACGGCCACCAGGGTGGCCCCGCCCACGACCTTCTCGTAGTCGCGCTGGTAGAGCCCGTCCACGATGTAGCGGCCGAGGCCGCCGAGGCTGACGTACGCGGCGATGGTGGCCGTCGAGACGATCTGGATGGCCGCCGAGCGCAGACCGCTGAGGATCAACGGCAGCGCCACGGGCACCTCGACCTGGAACAGGATCCTGGCCTCGCTCATGCCCATGCCCCGCGCGGCGTCCACCGGTGAGGGGTCGACGGAGCGCACGGCCTCATACGTGGTCACCAGGATCGGTGGCACGGCCAGCACCACCAGCGGGATCATGACCGGCAGCAGCCCGAGGCCGAGCAGCACGAACATCAGGACCAGCAGACCGAAGCTGGGCAGTGCGCGGGCGGCGGTGGCGACGAACGCGAGGACGTTGCCGCCGCGCCCGGTGTGGCCGGTGAGCAGACCCACCGGCAGCCCGATGGCCGCGGCGACGGCCAGGGCCATCAGGGAGTACTGGACGTGTTCGAGCAGCCGTTGCGGGATGCCGTCGTAGCCGTGCCAGTGGGCGCTGTCGCTGAAGAACGCGTTGACGAAGTTGAGGACGTTCACCGGGCAGCGTCCTTGAGGGCGAGTGCGGACGGTTCGGGCCGTGCGGCGGCCTTCCGCCTCCTGCCGGTGCCGCGTGGCATCCACGGCGTCAGCAGGACGCGTACCAGGACGAGGAGGGCGTCGACGAGGATCGCGAGGACGGCCGTGGTGACCACGGAGTTCACCGCGAGGACGGGCCGGTGGTAGAACATCGCGTCGGCGAGGAGGTTGCCGAGCGCACCCTGGTTGCCGATGAGGGCGCCGACGCTGACCAGGCTGATGCTGGAGACGGTCGCGACCCTGAGGCCGGCCAGGATGGCGGGCGCGGCGATCGGCAACTGCACCTGCAGATAGCGCCGTACGGGCCCGATGCCCATGGCGGTGGCCGCCGCCAGCGTCTCCTGCGGCACCGAGCGGACACCGTCCACGATCGCCGGGACCAGCACCACCAGGCTGTACACGGCCAGCGGGATCATCACGGTGAGCTCGCTCTGGCCGGTGTAGTCGATGAGGACGACGAAGAACGCCAGCGACGGGATGGCGTACAGGACCGTCGTCACACCGAGGACGGGCGGGTACAGCCAGCGGAACCGCACGCACAGCTGGGCGATCGGCAGGGCGGCGACCAGGCCGGCGAGGACCGGCAGCAGGGCCTCCCGCAGGTGCAGTCCGATCAGCCCCAGCCAGCTGTGCTGGAGGTCGCTCGGGATGTCGAAGAACCCGTTCATCCGGCGACCTTCGCGTCGCTGACGTCCTCGGCGTGGGCGCTGCGGATCGCCTCGGCGATGGTCGCCTGCGAGACCACGCCGGCCACCCGGCCGCTGTCGTCCACCGCGACGGCCCACCCGGTGGGCGAGAGCACGGCACCGTCGAGCGCGGCGCGCAGCGAGTCCTTGCCGTGGGCGAACGGCCGCCCGTACGGCAGCAGTCGCTCCGGCGCGATGTCACCGGCGGTCAGTTCGCCCGGCTCGCTCCAGCCGAGCGGTCTGCCGTCGAGGTCGGTGACCAGCAGGTACGGCACCTCGGGCGTGGCGCGGGAGGCGATCTGCTCGGCGGTGGAGTCGAGGGCGACGATCGGGGTCTTCTGCAGCTGAAGGGCCTCGGAGGTGAAGAACGACAGCCGCCGGATGCCGCGGTCCGTGCCGAGGAAGTCCTCCACGAAGGCGTCGGCGGGTGACGACAGCAGTTCGGCGGGCGGTGCGAACTGGGCGAGCCGGCCGCCGGTGCGCAGGACGGCGACCATGGTGCCGAGCCGGATCGCCTCGTCGATGTCATGGGTGACGAAGACGATGGTCTTGCCCAGCTCGTCCTGGATCCTGAGCAGTTCCTCCTGCAGGCCCTTGCGGACGATCGGGTCGACGGCGGAGAACGGCTCGTCCATCAGCAGCACCGGCGGGTCGGCGGCGAGCGCCCGGGCCACGCCGACGCGCTGCTGCTGTCCGCCGGAGAGCTGGTAGGGGTACCGCTTGGCGAGGGAGGCGTCGAGCCCGACCCGCTCCATCAGCTCCCGGGCCCGGTCGCGGGCGCGGTCCTTGCTCCAGCCGAGCAGCCGGGGCACGGTGGCGATGTTGTCGATGATGGTGCGGTGCGGGAAGAGCCCGGCGTTCTGGATCACGTACCCCATGGAGCGGCGCAGGACGTTGACCGGCTGCTTGCCGATATCGACGCCGTCGAGGGTGATCGTGCCCTCACTCGGCTCGACCATCCGGTTGATCATGCGCAGGGTCGTGGTCTTGCCGCAGCCCGAGGGGCCGACGAGGACGGTGATCGAGTGGTCCGGTATCTCAAGAGACAGCCTGTCGACCGCCACCGTGCCGTCCGGATACCGCTTCGTGACTGAATCTATCCGTATCAAAACGCCGAATGCCCTTCGGGTGTGGCGGAGATCGGCCTCAACTCGGCCGAGGTCGCACGGGCCGTTGCGGGGAGAGTGTAGACGGCGTGTGTTGCGGCACCGTGGCGCGTGCGACGGGACCTCGAGCAGGCCGCCGGGGCCGGGCCGAGGTGAACCCTTGACTTGCTGGTTTGCGCAAATCCGCAGGCGAGGGAGAGCATGACCGGCATGCCGCTGAACGAGATGGCCGTGACGACGGCAAGCCTGCCGGAGCTCACCACGGGACGGCTGCTGTCCTCGTGGCACCTCGACGTCCCGGCGCTCCTCCTGGTCCTCCTCCTCGGCACGCTCTACGGGTGGGGCGTCCTGAGGGTGAGGCGCCGGGGCGAGCCCTGGCCCGTTGCCCGCACCGCCACTTTCGCGCTGCTGGGCCTCGGCACGCTCGTCGTGGCGACCATGTCCGCGCTCGCGGTGTACGACCACGCGCTGTTCTGGCCCGCCGCGGTGCAGAACGTCCTGCTCGACCTGATCGCTCCCCTCGGCCTGGCGCTCGGCGACCCGCTGCATCTGGCGGTCCGCGCCCTGCCCGAGCGTGCCTCGGGGCGGGTGCGGCGGGCGATGACCGGGCGGGTGGTGCGGCTGCTCACCTTCCCCCTGGTGAGTACGGCCCTGGTGCTCGCCACCGAGCTGACGGTGTACTTCACGCCGTACTTCGCGACCGCCCTGCGCCTCGGCTGGCTGCACGAGCTGATGTATCTGCACCTGCTGCTGGCCGGGACCCTGTTCGTCGTCCCGGTCCTCACCCACGAGGGGGCGCTGCCCGCCTGGTGCACCCACCCGGTGCGCGCGGCGCTGGTGTTCGTGGACGGGATCATCGACGCGGTACCGGGGATCGTGGTGATGACCCACGGCACGCTGATCGCCGGTGCCTGGTACCTGCACCACGCCCCGCCGTGGGATCCGGACGTGCACCACGACCAGCAGCTCGGCGGCGGCGCGATGATCAGCATCGCGGAGCTGGTGGCGCTGCCCTTCCTGCTCGCGATCCTGGTGCAGTGGGCGCGCACCGACCGCGCCCAGACCGTCGCGCTGGACCGCCGCCTGGAGACGGAGCTGGTCCCAGCGGCCCCCGCCCCCGGGCAGACGGCCGACGAGGACCGCGTACGGCCCTGGTGGGAGACCGAGGACAACGAGGTGGCCCAGCGCATCCGCCGGCAGCGGAACTGACGCGCTCACCGGGAGGCTCAGGCGAGGCCGAACCAGCCGAGGACGGTCTGCACGAGCAGGATGGTGGACATGGTGGCCACGCCGACGACCACGGCGGTGGCGGCGATGCGGTAGCGGGGCCCGTTGGCGGCCGGTCCGAGCACGGTGCGGCGGTTGGTCAGCACCAGCAGGTAGACCAGGACGACCGGGCTGATCAGGCCCTGCAGGACCTGGGTGCCGATCAGCAGCCGGATGACGTCGATCGGGGTCATGGCCAGGGTGGCGCCCAGGACGATCTGGGCGGTGAACAGGCCGAGGAAGAGCGGGGCGTCGCGGAAGCTGCGCGAGACGGAGCGTTCCACACCGACGGCCTCACCGATGGCGTAGCTGGCCGACAGCGGGACGACGGCTCCGGCGAGCGCGGAGGCTCCGATCAGGCCCAGCGCGAACAGCAGTTCGGCGTTCTGTCCCGCGACGGGCTTCAGCGCCTCGGCGGCCTGGGCGGCGGAGTTCAGCGGGCCGGTGCCGCCGATCGCGGCGGCGGTGGCGATGATGATGGTCAGGCTGATGACGCAGGCGAACACCGCGCCGAGGACGGCGTCGGCGCGGATCAGCGGGTAGTCGGCCGGTTTGGCGCCGCGGTCGACGACACCGGCGGCGGCGTAGAACTGCATGTAGGGGCTGACCGTGGTGCCGATCAGGGCGACCGCGAGCAGGATGAAGTCCTTACTCGGCTCGACGTGCGGGACGACGAGGTGGCGGCCGACCGCCGCCCAGTCGGGGTGGCCGAGGACCATCGCGACCGGATAGGCGAAGAACGCCAGCGACATGATCAGGAAGATGCGTTCGGCCCAGTGGTAGGAGCCGAACAGCACCAGCGCCCACAGCAGGATCGCGGCCGGCGGGACGACCGCCCACTTGGGCACCCCCAGCAGTTCGAAGGCGGCGCCGATGCCCGCGAACTCGCTGACGACCAGACCGGTGTTGGCCAGCAGCAGGCAGAACACGGCGAGCGCGGTCAGGCGCAGGCTGAACTGTTCGCGGATCAGGGCGCCGAGGCCCTTGCCGGTGTACGCGCCGAGGCGGACGGCCATCTCCTGGACCATCACCAGGGCGACGGTCACCAAAACCATGAAGAACAGGGTGCCGTAGGCGAACTGGGAGCCGGCCGAGGCATAGGTGGCGATCCCGGCCGCGTCGTTGCCGGCGTTGGCCGCGACCAGCCCGGGGCCCGCGATCGCGGCGACCATGGTCAGGCGGCGCCATCCCGTGCGGCGGGCGGCGGGTGCGCCGGCGGTGCCCGGTGCCGTGGTCGTCGGGGTCGTCGGGGTCGTGTGAAGGTCGCGGGTCACTGGAGGAACCTCCTGAAGTGCACGCGCCCGCGTTCGGGCAGCAGGGCGTCGAGCAGGTCGTCGGCCAGGATCCGGCCGAGGGGACGGTCGGTGTCGTCGACCACCAGCAGCGAGGAGGCGCGGGCGGCGACCAGTTGGTCGGCGGCCTCGGACAGCAGTGTGTCCGCGCGCACGGTGACCGGAGGGCCGAACTGGGCCCGCCAGGCCACCAGATCGGCCACCGGGGCCGCGTCCTCGGCCACCGCCAGGTCGAACAGCGCCATGTCGCACAGCAGCCGGCCCTCGTCGTCCACGACGGCGACGGCGTCGATCTCGGTGCGGTGCTCGGCCTGCTCGGCGAGCAGGGCCCGCACCTCGGCCACGGTCGCGTCCCGGTGGACGGTGACCAGCAGGGTGGTCATGGCGCCGCCCGCGGTGCCCTCCCGGTGCGCCAGCAGCCGGCGCAGCTCCGCCGACTGGTCGTCCGGCATACGGGTGAGCAGCGACTCGCGCTCCTCCGGGGTGAGGTCGCGCAGCGCTTCGGCCGCCTCGTCCGGCTCCATCTCGTCCACCAGCCGGGCGGCGTGCTCGGGCTGCGCCTCCCGCAGCAGGTTCTCCAGCTCGGCCGGTTCCATCTCCTCCAGTGCGTCGGCGGCCTGTTCGGGCTCCAGCCAGCCCAGCAGCTGCTGCCGTTCGGCGCGGCCGAGGTCCTCGAGGATGTCGGCGAGGTCGGCCGGGCGCAGCCGGTGCAGCGCGGTCCGGGAGGCGCGCAACCGCACCTCGGGCGGCCCCTCCGTGGCCTCCTCGGCGAACGGGGCCACCGCCTGCCAGTCAAGGACCCGCTCGGGAGTCGGCCGGGCCTGCCAGCGGCGCGGGCCCAGCCGGCGCAGCAGGGTGGGCAGCGAGACGTCCACCCCGACCAGGACGACGCGGTCGACGAGCGGCGCCAGGTACAGGTCGGCGGCGCGCGTGACCTGGACCCCGTCCACGTCGACCAGTTGGTGGTCCAGGACGTCCCTGGCCAGCAGCGCCTCGCCGGGGCGGCGGGAGAAGTCCCGCAGGTCCACCCGGGCGGCGCGCAGCCGTACGTGCCCGGCGTGCACCTTGCCGATGGCGTCGGCGGCCAGGAAGGTGCGCCGCCGCCCGATGCGCAGGATCAGCCCGGTGACCGGCGGGTACGACTCCGCCCCGTAGAGCCGGGCGACCACGTCCACGAGGCGGCCGACCTCCTCGCCGGCCTGGTTGGTGACGGGTCCGCCGACCAGTCCGGCCAGGGAGACCAGGGAACCGCGGACCGCCTTGGAGGCGGTGGCGCGGCGCTCCAGACGGACCCGGCGGTCACGCAGCCGGGCGCCGGTGGACATGAGCAGAGTGTGGGCAGCCATGAGGAACACCCCCTCGCCCCGTCGGGGCGGGGCACCGGGCGGCTCGCGGCAGCGGCCTTCCCGCTCGTTGCGCACACGACAACACGCGGCCCGGCTGGGCCGCGTGCGGCACCGGCTCGAGTGCCGGGCGGTCAGCGGTGAAGGACGTGCTGCCCCGGGCCGCGGAAGGACGACCAGGACAACGCGGAACGGGGCCGACTATGGCCCGGACTACTGTCCATCTCGCCTCCTCCCGGTCCCGGCGCCGGAGCTCGGCGCTCCCGAAGCGCAACGTCTGCGCGGCCGGTCAAGGGTACGACGCCGCCATCGTGCCACCGGGCGACATGACCGGATTGTTGAGGAACCCTTACCGGTGCCTTCCCGGTCGTGGATCTTCGGCCCCGTACGGTTGCGGTGGTGCGGCGGCTTCCCGTCGCCGACCTTTCGACCAGGTGGGAGTGTGGATGAGGACCGGTCGCCGGGCCGTGCTGGCCGCCATGGCGTCCAGCGTGCTCGCCGGATGCGCGGGCCGGAAGAGCGCGACGAGCGGCGGGACGCCCACGTCCGGCCCGCCCGGGGCGCCCGCGCCGAACGCCACGGCCACCCCGACGCCCACCCCCTCGGCGACGGCACCGGCGGTGACCCGTGCCGAGATCGTGGCCCGCTACGGGCATGCCGTGCCGCACACCTGGGGCTTCCTGGCGCCCGGGGTGGTGCACGCGCTGCCGAAGGGCAAGCGTCAGATCGCGCTGACCTTCGACGCCTGCGGCGGCCCGGGCGGCAGCGGCTACGACAAGGCGCTGATCGACTTCCTGCGCAGCCGGGAGGTACCGGCGACCCTGTTCATCAACTCCCGCTGGATCGACGCCAATCCGGCCCTCTTCCGCCGGCTGGCCGCCGAGCCGCTGTTCGAGATCGCCAACCACGGCACCCGGCACCGCCCGCTGTCGGTCACCGGGCGCTCCGCCTACGGCATCCCCGGTACCCGGGACGCCGGCGAGGTGTACGACGAGATCGCCGGCAACCGGGCCGAGCTCACCCGGCTGCTGGGCGCCCCGCCGCGCTTCTTCCGGTCCGGCACCGCGTACTGCGACGACGTCGCGGCACGGATCGTCGGCGACCTGGGGGAACGCTTCGCGAGTTTCTCGGTCAACGGCGACGGCGGCGCCACCTTCACCCCCGAGCAGGTGCGCACCACCGTCGGGTCCGCGCCGGACGGCTCCATCGTCATCTGCCACATGAACCACCCCGACGGCGGCACCGCCCCGGGCATCGCCGCCGCCGTACCGCGGCTGCTGGCGAGCGGTCACACCTTCGTCCGCCTGTCGGACGCGCTGGACTGACGGAGCGTCGGGGCCCTGCCTCAGGGCCTGTGTCACACCACCGAGGCGATCAACTGGTCGATCAGGGCGATGAGGACGTCGCGGCACGACTCGCGCTCCCGGGCGTCGCACAGCAGCACCTGGACGTGCTCGGGCAGAGCCAGCGCCTCCCGGATCTCCTCGGGCGGGTACGGGTGCTGCCCGTAGAAGCCGTTGACGGCGACGACGAAGGGGATGCCGCGGCGTTCGAAGAAGTCGATGGCGGCGAAGCTGGACTCCGGGCGGCGGACGTCGATCAGGACCACGGCGCCGAGCGCGCCGATCGCCAGGTCGTTCCACATGAACCAGAACCGCTGCTGACCGGGCGTGCCGAAGAGGTACAGCACGAGGTCCCGGCCGATCGTGATGCGGCCGAAGTCCAGGGCCACGGTGGTCGCCCGCTTCTCCTCGATGCCGACGAGGTCGTCGACGTCCAGCCCGGCGGTGGTCAGCGGTTCCTCGGTGCGCAGCGGGACGATCTCGCTGACCGACCCGACCATGGTGGTCTTGCCGACGCCGAAGCCCCCGGCGATGAGGATCTTCACCGTGTCGGGGGCCGGCGCCGGAGGGGTGGCGGTGTCAGAGCCGGCCAAGGCCGTCCCTCACTTTCTGCAGCAGTTGAAGGTCCGGTGTGCGGGAGACGGGGTGCGGCGGGCGGATGGTGATCCGGCCCGCCTCCAGCAGATCGCACAGCATGATCACGACCACGCTCACCGGCAGATCGAGGTGGGCCGCGAGCTCCGCCACGGCGATCGGCTCCGCGCACCGCTTCAGGATCCGCGCGTGCTCGGGCTGGAGCCGGGGCGCCCACGCGGGCGGCGGGTCCACCGCCGTCACCGTCGTGATGAGGGTGAAGTCGGCGCGGCTGGGCCGGGTCCGCCCGCCGGTCAGCGTGAACGGCCTGACCAGCCGGCCCGCCGCGTCGCCTCCGCTCACCTCACTCGCCGCTGTCGGACGCGCCGACGCCCGCACGTGGTGCCGCACTCAGGTGCTCGCCGATCTTCTTCACCAGCATGTTCATCTGGTACGCCACCACTCCGACGTCGGCGCCCGGGCCGGTGAGGACGGCGAGATGGGCGCCGGGTCCGGCCTGGGTGAGGATCAGGTAGCTGTGGGCCATCTCGATGAGCGCCTGGCGCACCGGGCCGCCACGGAAGTCCATGCTCACGCCCTTGCTGAGGCTCATCAGGCCGGACGCGGTCGCCGCGAGCCGTTCGGCGTCGTCGCGGACGAATCCGGTGGAGTGGCTGACGACCAGTCCGTCCTCGGAGAGGACCACCGCGTGGGCGACCCCGGCGACCCGGTCCACGAGTGAGGTGAGCAACTGGTCGAGCTGGCTGTGCGTGGCAGGGGAGCGTGTCATGTCGGTGTCCTTCACGAGCGGTCGGCGAGCGGTGTGGACGTCGGTGCGGCCTCGGGTGCGTCGGCCACGGCGGGCTCCTCCTGGTCGTACTGCTCCAGGGTGCCCTCGTCACGCGCCCGGAGCGTGCCGCGCTGGAAGCCGGCGAGGGAGGAGGCGGCGCGTTCGGCGGTGAACTCGTCGAGCACGCCGTCCCCGTCGGCGGGCGCGGCCTCCTCGAGCAGCTCGGCGGCCAGACTGGTCTGCGGCACCCGGCGCGGCAGCGGGGGAAGCCCTCCCGCGCGCCCGGCTTCGTCGCTGTGCACGGCGCCTTCCCTCAGGGTGGGCTCCCGGCGCCGGGCGTCGGCCGGAGGAGCGGTCCCGGTCGGGCGGGCCGCCGGGCGGGCGGGCCGGGGTTCCCGTACGGGCTCGGCGTCGGGCGCCTGTGAGGACCCGGGGGCCTCGCGCACCACGATGTCGTGCGGGACTAGCACGATCGCCGTGGTCCCGCCGTACGGCGACGGGCGCAGCGTCACCGCGATGCCGTGCCGGGTGGCGAGGCGGGCGATGACGAACATGCCGAGCCTGAGGTCGTCGGCGAGGGCCACCACGTCGAACTGCGGGGCCACCGCCAACTGGGCGTTGAGCTGGGCGTAGTCGTCCTCGGACATGCCGAGGCCGCGGTCCTCGATCTCGATGGCGAGGCCCTTGGCGACCAGCGCGGCCCGCACCTCGACGGGGCTCGGGGCGGGCGAGTACACGGTCGCGTTGTCGATGAGTTCGGCCAGCAAATGGATCAGGTCGGCCACCGCGGGCGGGGACAGGTACACGTCCTCGTCGGTGTGCACCTCCACCCGCTGATATTCGGCGACCTCGCCGACGGCGCTGCGCACGATGTCGATCAGCGCGACCGGTTCGGTCCAGCTGCGCCGGGGCTGCTCGCCGCTGATGATGACGAGGTTCTCCTCGTAGCGGCGCAACTGGCTCGCGGTGGAGTCCAGTTCGTACAGCCCCTTGAGGACGTCCGGGTCCTGGTGCTGTCTCTCCAGCGCGTCCAGCTTGCTGAGCTGGAGGTTGACCAGGTTCTGGCTCTGCCGGGCGATGCCGAGGATCACCTTCTGGAAACCGCGCCGGGTCTCGGCGAGTTCGACGGCGGTGTGCACGGCGGTGCGCTGGGCGGTGTTGAACGCCTGCGCCACCTGGCCGAGTTCGTCCCGCCCGTAGTCGAGCGGTGGCGTCGCGGACTCCACGTCGACCTTCTCGCCCCGCTCGAGGCGGGCCACCACGTCGGGCAGCCGCTCCTCGGCCAGGGAGAGCGTGGCGAGCCTGAGCCCGCGCAGTCGCCGGGACAGGGAGCGGGTGATCCGCCAGGACATGCCGACGCACAGAAGAAGGGCGGCGAGCCCTCCCGCGCTCAGCGAGCCGGCCTTGAGGAGCAGGCCGTGCGCCGTGGCGGCGCTGCGGTCGAGCAGCTGCGCCGTCTGCTGCCGGATCAGCGCCGCGTACCGGTCGGCGAGCGTGTTCATCGCGGTGCTCCACCGCTGCCGGACGTCCGGCAGTGCGATCCCGCGCGCGCCGGACGCCGTCCGGGCCGCGAGCACCTGGTCCTCGACGCTCTGCAGGGTCGCCCACTCGGGCGACTGCAGGATCCGCTCGGCCTGTGTCTTCATGCTCCCCTGGAGCGAGGGCACGATCTGGTCCTGGACCAGCCAGCGGCGGGCGTGGACCAGCTGCATGAACCGGTCCCACGACGCCTCGTCCATGTGCCGCGACGGCCAGGCCAGGGTGAGCTCCGCGTCCTCCTGGGAGGCCAGCTCCGCGGCGTGCTCCAGCGCGACCAGCGGGCCGGCCTGCGAGGTGAGGTCGCCGTCGTCGACCTGGGAGAGCTCCTGGAAGGCCTGGATCTGCCGGCCGATGATCGCGGTGTACTGGTCCAGCGCCTGCTGGGCGGTGATGTCCGTGGGACGGTCCACCTGGTCGCGGTAGTACTCCAGGCTGCCCACCGATGCGACGACGGAGTACATCGGGTCCTTGATGCGAAAGGCAGCCCGTTTGATCGCGTCGGCCTGCCCGGTGAGCTGCGCCACCGCCGCGTCCGTCGCCCTGCGCTGCGCGTCCAGGGCGGCCCGGGAGCCGTGCGGGGAGGCCAGCCACGCCGCGGACAGCTGCCGCTCCTGCTGCAGGGCGAGCGCCGCCTCGGTGCCCATGGCGCCGGTGGACCGGCTCAGTTCCGTCTGCGCGCGCAGCCGCAGCCCCTCCGAGAACATCTGGGTGGTGGTCACACCCCAGACGGCGGCGAGCGTGACGCTGGGGACCAGGGCCAGGAGGATCAGGGAGAGGCGTATGGAGCCGAGACGGCGCCGGATGGGTGTCGGTGTCCGTCGAGACATCGTGGTCCTAGAGCGGTCCGTGGGGAACGGGGAAGGGGGACGGACGCGAGGGGTGAGCGCGTGTCCGGTGCGACACAGGGGTGCGCAGGATGTTATCCGTCCGTGTGACCTGGCGCACCGACAGGGACCGTATCGTTTCGGCGTTTCTCGGAACCGGCGCCTGCTGGGGCACCGGGTGCCCGCTCAGCGGGTGCCGCCCGCCGCGAACTTCGCCACCGAGGTGATGTTCGCCTTGGTCACGAAGGCCGGGCCGGTCAGCACCGGGGCGGTGCCGCCGCCGCTGACGTTGCCGTTGCTCTTGTAGAGCCACAGCGAGTCCACCGCGAGGTAGCCCTGGAGGTAGGGCTGTTGGTCGACGGCGAACTGCACGTCCCCGTTCTGCACGGCCTTGACCAGGTCGGTGTTGAGGTCGAAGGTGGCGACGCGCGCGTTGCTGCCCGCCTGCTGCACCGACTTGACCGCGGCGAGCGCGAACTGAGCGCCCAGCGTGACCACCTGATCGATGGTCGGGTCCTGCCGCAGCTGGGCGGCGACGGCGCCGGTCACGGCGTTCAGGTCGGTGCCGTCCACGTAGAGCAGGTCGGTCTGGCCGCCGAAGGCCTTCTTCACCCCGGCGCAGCGCGCTTCCAGGGCGACGTTGCCGCGCTCGTGGATGACGCACAGGGCGTGCTTGGCGTGGAGGTCGTCCAGCTTGTCGCCGACGGCGCGGCCCGCGACGCTCTCGTCCTGGCCGAAGTACTCGAGCACGCCCTCGGAACGCCAGGCGTCGATCCCGGAGTTGAGCCCCACGACCGGGATGCCCGCCGCCCTGGCGTCGGCGATCGCTCCCTTCATCGCGTCCGGCTTGGCCAGTGTCAGCGCGATGCCGTCGACCCGGTCCTTGACCGCGTCCCGCACCAACTCCGCCTGTCCCGCCGGGTCCGGGTCGCCCGCGTACGTCAACTCGGCGCCGTCCTTGGCCGCGGCCGCCTCGGCGCCCTTGCGCACCAGCTCCCAGAAGGCGTCGTCCTCGGCTCCGTGGGTGACCAGGGCGACCTTGAGCCGGCCGGGGCCGGAGGCCTTCGCGTCGGCGTCGGATCCGGCGCCGTCGAAGCCGGAGCAGCCGGCCAGCAGCAGGCAGGCGGCGAAGGCTGCGGTCAGGGCGGTGCCGAGCGGGATTCTGCGGGACCTGCGCGGAGGGGGAGGGGTTTTCATGGGGGTGCGGCACCTCGCTGTGCAGCCGAGCCAGAGGACGGCGGTCGTACGGGAAGAGCGGAGTGAGCCGGGGAGTATCGGCTCGGTGGCTCGCGCTGTGCCGGAGCCAATCGCGGGTGACCGCCCGTGGTCAAGTGAGCGACCCCCGGTAGTCGGCTGTTGCTGCCGCATTGTGATGATCTCCGCGACGCCGGACCCGCCCCCGGGCCCCTGAACCCGCCCCCGGGCTCCTGACCTCGAACCCCGGACGCCGGCGCCGGGCGGCCCGCGCCCGGCGGCACCCTCCGGGGCGGGCCTTTCGGGCGAGGACGACGACATGCGGCTTTTGCCGTGATATGGGTGATTCGCACCGCCGGGTCGCGCCATGTCGCCGTCCCGTTTGGTCACGGGTGCCAGGAGGCCGGTGTGTACCGTCCGCGTGAGTGGCCGCAAGGGCGTCCGTCATGACCGGACCGAGGCGGCAACCACGGCAGTCGGCCCCCCCACGACCTGCGTTTGCGGCTGCGTGACGAGCGAGAATCGCGCCGGAGGAGGCCGGGAAGACGACGAGGCCCGACCGCGAGGAGGACGGCGCCGGGGGATGACGAGCGCTCC
This sequence comes from Streptomyces sp. NPDC093984, assembly GCF_044764595.1. Taxonomy (NCBI): domain Bacteria; kingdom Bacillati; phylum Actinomycetota; class Actinomycetes; order Kitasatosporales; family Streptomycetaceae; genus Streptomyces; species Streptomyces sp. NPDC093984. The sequence continues at coordinate 1,457,111 of NZ_JBIWIM010000001.1, forward strand.
CGGAAGCACTGCGGCACCTCGGCAGCCGACCGCGGCCCCTCCGCTACCGACCGCGGCCCCTCCGCAACCGATACGGCGGGGCGGGACCGCTGAGGCCACCGCCCCGCTTGACCACCGGCCCGGTCAGCCGGCGTCGGGGATCAGGCGCAAGGAGATCGAGTTGATGCAGTACCGCTGATCCGTCGGCGTCGGGTACCCCTCGCCCTCGAAGACGTGCCCGAGGTGCGAGCCGCAGCGGGCGCACCGCACCTCCGTGCGGATCATCCCGTGGGAGCGGTCCTCCAGGAGCTCCACCGCGTCGGTGTCCTTCGGGTCGTAGAAGGACGGCCAGCCGCAGTGGGACTCGAACTTCGTGTCCGAGGTGAAGAGTTCGGCGCCGCAGGCGCGGCAGGAGTACACACCCTTGGTCTTGGTGTCCGTGTACTCACCGGTGAAGGCGGGCTCGGTGCCGGCCTGGCGCAGGACCGCGTACTCCGCCGGGGTCAGCTCCGCGCGCCACTGCTCGTCCGGCTTGTCGACGTCGTACGACATGAAGGCCAACCCCTTAACTCTGTGCGAGACGGTCCAGGATCCGCGGGCCGAGGTCCGTGACGTCGCCCGCGCCCATGGTGAGAACGAGATCACCCGGCTTCGCCATTCCCGCGACGACCGCGGGGACCTCCGCCTTGTCGTGGACGGCCTGCACGTCCGCGCCCGCCGCCCGCGCCGCCTCGATGATCAGCTCGCTGGTCACGCCCGGGATCGGGTCCTCGCGGGCCGGGTAGATGTCGAGCACCACGGAAGCGTCCGCGAGCGCCAGCGCCTGGCCCATCTCCTTGCCCAGTTCCTGGGTGCGGGAGAACAGATGGGGCTGGAAGACCACCAGGATGCGGGACCCGCCGGCCGCCGCCCGCATCGCCTCCAGGTCCGCCGTCATCTCGGTGGGGTGGTGGGCGTAGGAGTCGACGACCTGGACGCCGGCCTGCTCGCCCTTGAGCTGCAGGCGGCGCTTCACACCCGTGTAAGCGGCGAGGGCCGGGGCCAGCTCCGCCGCCGGGATGCCGAGCGCCACGCCCGCCGCCAGGGCCGCGACCGCGTTGTGCGCGTAGTGGCGGCCGGGGACGGAGACCGTGAAGGTGAGCTCCTGGCCGTCGAGGAGGACCGTGACCTCGCTCTTCAGGCCCTGGGGGACGACCGACAGGACCCGTACGTCGGCGTCCTCGGCCTCTCCGTACGTCACCACCGTCACGTCGCACGCCGTGACGCGCCGCGTCAGCTCGCGCGCACCTTCGTGGTCCGCCGAGATCACCAGGGTGCCGCCCTCGGCGATGCGGTCCACGAACGTCTGGAAGGACTCGTAGATCTCCTCCATCGACGCGTAGTTCGCGTGGTGGTCGAGTTCGACGTTGAGGACGATGGCGACCTCGGGGGCGTATTTGTGGAAGCTGCGGTCCGATTCGTCCGCCTCCGCCACGAAGATGTCGCCCTCGCCGTGCAGGGCGTTCGAGCCGGGGGCGTCCAGGTCGCCCCCGATCGCGTACGACGGCTTCAGGCCCAGCTCGGTGAGGGACACCGCGAGCATCGACGTGGTGGTCGTCTTGCCGTGGGTGCCGGCGACCGCGATCGGGCGCAGGCCCTCCATCAGGGCCGCGAGGGCGTCGGAGCGGTGGACCACAGGGATGCCCAGCTCGGCCGCGCGGGCCAGCTCCGGGTTGTCCTCCCGGATCGCCGAGGAGACGACGACACAGCTCGCGTCGTCGGCGAGGTGCCCGGCCGCGTGCCCGATGTGCACCGTCGCGCCCAGCGCGCGCAGGGCCTCGGCGGTCGGCGAGTCCTTGGCGTCGCTGCCCGCCACCCTGGCCCCGCGCTGCGTGAGGATCTTCGCGATGCCCGACATTCCGGCGCCGCCGATGCCGATGAAGTGCGGTCGGTCCATGGCGGTGGGGAGGCCGGGTGCCATGCGTGTCTCCTGAGTGCTGGTACGGCGGACGTTCAGCGACACACCCTAGTGCGTCACGAGAAGGTCCCGGTGACGCTCACGCCTTGCTGTGCGAGAACAGCTTCAGCACCGGCACGCCCACCTTGTGCCGTGCCCTGGACGCCCAGTCGCGGTGGAAGAACTCCTCCACGTAGTGCGGGTCGGTCAGCACGATCACCTCGTCCGCGCCGACCTCGCCGACCAGATCCTTGAGCGCGTCCAGCGGGTGGTCCTCGATGAGGCGCCCCTCCGCCTCGCTGCCCGCCGCGCGCAGCGCGGCCAGGGACACGTCCAGGGCCTGCCGCCCCAGCTCGGCGGCGTCCTTGCCCTCCGGCGTCTCCCGTTCGTGCGCCGCCTCGTCGAGCTCGCCCAGGGCGATGTCGTCGATGGCCCGCAGCAGGCGGTCCGCCTGGTCGCCGCGGGGCTGCAGCAGGACGTGGAAGGAGACCGGCTCGTCACCGTGCAAAGTGGTGACGAATTCCACGTCGGCGGACGTGAGGGCCTTCTCGATCATCAGTACGCTCGTGAACACGACAGGCGCCCTTCTCCTCCATGGACCGCGGGCCTTTCCCGGTGGGCCGTCACGGCCCTTGCGGAAACCATCCTGCCCCGGCACCGGCACGGGATCCGCGAGAACTAGTGTGCCCACCGAACACTGAACGGAACGGGTGATTCCGCGCCGTCGCCGCAAATCGGTACCTTCGGCCACGAAACGCCCTGTGCGTTCCCGCCCCTCAGGTCCGGCGGTACCGGCTGAACAGGAACCCCTCCTCCTCCAGCAACGACGCCAGCGCGAAGCGCTTGGGCACCGTGAGCGAGGGACCTCCGGCGATCCGCTGCGCGTCGCCCGCCGTGAGCATCGGGGAGACGGTCAGGCACAGCTCGTCCAGCACCCCGGAGACGACCAGCTGGCCCAGCAGGCGTGGCCCGCCCTCGGTGAGCAGCCGGGTCATGCCGAGCTCCGCGAGGGCGCGTACGGCGCGCACCGGGTCCACGCCCATGCCGTCGCCGGCGATCACCACCCGGGCGCCCGCCTTCTCGGCCGCCGCCACCCGGTCCGGCGCCGCCGCGGCCCCGGTGAGCACCATCGTGGGCACCAGGGGCGAGGTGAACAGCGGCCAGGAGAAGTCCAGCTCCAGGCTGGAGCTGACCACGGCGATGGCGGGCACCGGGCCCTGTCCGGCCGCCTCCCGCATCGCCGCGAAGGCCTCACGCTCGCGTGCCGGACGGTACCCCTCCTGCCGTACCGTTTCGGCACCCACGATCACCACGTCCGCGAGCCCCCGCAGCGTGCCGAAGATCCGCATGTCGGCAGCGCTGGAGATCGGGTGGGACCGCCCTTCGTGCTGGGCGGCACCGTCCAGCGTGGAGACCATGTTGGCGCGCAGCCAGGGCTCCCGGCCGCCGGGCGGTGGCTCCGGGTAGGCGTAGGCCGCGGCGAGCTCCTCCAGCGACCACTCGCGGTCGACGGAGCCGCCCACCACCGCGCCGGCGCCCGGCACCTCCCCGGTGCCCGGGGCCGGAGCGCCCGGCCGGGCCGCTGTTTCGTCTGTTTCGTCGGTCACAGGGAACAGGCGTCGCATGTCGTGCAGTGTGGCACGACACGTACAGTGGGGAAGCGTGTCGTCCTCCACCGCCGCCTCCCGGACCGAACCGATAGCCGACGCGGCCCCGCTGTCCCTGTGCGCACGCGAGCCGCACGTCCCCGCCGACCGGCTCGTCGCCGAGATGGTGCCGCCGCCGCGCTTCGACTCGGTCCGCTTCTCGACGTACATCCCGGACCCGAACCAGCCCAGCCAGAGCGAGGCCGTCCGTGTCCTCGAGGGCTTCGCGACCGGGCTCGGCGGGACGCAGCCCACCGGCAGGCGGGGGTTCCTCGGGTTCGGCAGGAGCAAGGCCCCCAAGACGCCCGCGGGCCCCCGCGGCGTCTACCTCGACGGCGGCTACGGCGTCGGCAAGACCCACCTGCTCGCCTCCCTGTGGCACGCCACCCCGGCCGAGCCCTCGCTCAAGGCCTTCGGCACCTTCGTGGAGCTGACGAACCTGGTCGGCGCGCTCGGCTTCCAGCAGACCGTGCAGACGCTCTCCGGCCACCGCCTGCTGTGCATCGACGAGTTCGAGCTGGACGACCCCGGCGACACCGTCCTCGTCTCCACACTGCTCGGCAAGCTCGTCGAGGCGGGCGTGGCGCTCGCCGCCACCTCCAACACCCTGCCGGGCAAGCTCGGCGAGGGCCGCTTCGCCGCGGCCGACTTCCTGCGTGAGATCCAGGGCCTGTCCGCCCACTTCCGCACGTTGCGCATCGACGGCGAGGACTACCGCCACCGCGGGCTGCCCGAGGCGCCGGCGCCGTACACCGACGCGCAGGTGACGAAGGCGGCGTACGCCACCGCGGGCGCCTCGCTCGACGCCTTCCCGGAGCTGCTCGACCACCTCGCGCGCGTGCACCCCAGCCGGTACGGCGCGCTGACCGACGGGCTGAAGGCGGTGTGCCTGACGGACGTCCGTCCGGTGCCCGACCAGTCGACGGCGCTGCGGCTCGTCGTGCTCGCGGACCGGCTCTACGACCGCGAGGTGCCGGTGCTCGCCTCCGGGCTGCCGTTCGACCGGCTGTTCAGCGAGGAGATGCTGAAGGGCGGCTACCGCAAGAAGTACTTCCGTGCCATCTCCCGCCTCACCGCGCTCGCACGCGATGCCGCGAGCCTCGTTCAGGACCAGTAGCACCACAGGCCCGTTCACGCGTAGCAGACTCAAACTGGCGTGCGTCAGCGACGACTTCAGGCCACCCCCACCTCGATTTTTGGGCTTTCCTTTACCTGAAACGTAAAGTTAACCCTGCAAAGGCGGTTGCCGGGTTAACGTGTTGGCCAGACACCTTCGGCGGACGCTGGCAAGGGGAGGGAGGCGCATGGTACGCGGTGCGACGGTCCGGTTCGTGCTCACGATCCTCTCCGCCGTCCTGCTCGCCCTGCAGCTCTTCGCACCCACCGCGTCCTTCGCCGCCTCCGCGCACCAGGCCCATGTGAGGGCCGTCGAAGCCCCGGAGGCGGTCACCGTCAAGCGCGCCGACGAGACGGACGAGGTCGTCACCTGCGGCGACCACGGACACCCGGCCGGTCCCACCGGTCCGCTGCGCACCCGTGACCGGCACCGCGCGGCGGCGGACTCCGCTCCGGAGGCCCCCGCTCTCGTGGCGCTGGCACGCGACGTCACGGCCGTGCGGCCACCGGCCGCCTCTCCCGCCGCGCTGCGCATATCCAGATCCTCGACCGCTCACACCGCCGCGGCACTCCAGGTGTTCCGCTGCTGAGCCCTTCACCCGGTACGGGCTGACACGACCTCCCCTCACCACGCCACGTTGGCCGAGCGCGTCGACGTGGGTCGTGTCGCCGTACCCGCATCTGCCATGTTTCGTACACCGACGCGCCATCCAGGGCGCGCCAGGAGGAACTGACAATGCAGCCCCTCATCGACAACGCCCGTGCGCACGGTCAGCGCCCGGAGCAGTTCGCGCGGCTGGCCGAGGGCCAGTCCCCGCAGGTGTTGTTCATCACCTGCTCCGACTCCCGGGTCGTGCCCGCGCTGATCACCGGAGCCCGGCCCGGTGAACTGTTCGAACTGCGCACCGCGGGCAACATCGTGCCTCCGTACGCCTCCGAGCACCCCACCAGCGAGGCGGCCACCATCGAGTACGCCGTGGAGGTCCTCGGCGTCCAGGACGTCGTGGTCTGCGGCCACTCCCACTGCGGAGCCGTCGGCGCGCTGGTGCGCGGTGACGACCTGACCGCCGTACCGGCCGTGCGCGACTGGCTCGCGCACGCCGCGCCCGAGCCTCGGTCGTCCGCCGCGGACGATCCGACGGTCGCGGAAGCCGTGCAGAACCACGTGCTCGCGCAGCTGCTGCGCCTGCGCTCCTACCCATGCATCGAGCAGCGCCTGAAGTCGGGTCAGCTGCGCCTGCACGGCTGGTACTACGAGGTCCACACCGGATCGGTGCACGAACACCGCACCGAGACCGACACGTTCGAGGCTCTGTGAGCGGCCCGATGACCAAGTTTCCTTACCTGAGGCAGGACTTCGCCGCCTCCATAGTCGTCTTCCTGGTCGCCGTGCCGCTGTGCGTCGGTGTGGCGGTCGCCTCCGGCGTCCCGGCAGAGCTCGGACTTGTCACCGGCATCGTGGGCGGGCTCGTCACGGGGTTCATGCCCGGCAGCAGCCTGCAGGTGTCAGGGCCGGCCGCCGGCCTGACCGTGCTGGTCTTCGAGGCCGTCAGCGAGTTCGGTGTGCCGGCGCTCGGCGTGATCGTGCTGGTGACCGGACTGCTCCAGCTCGCCATGGGCTTTCTCAAGGTGGGCCGCTGGTTCCGGGCGATATCCGTCTCCGTCGTCGAGGGCATGCTCTGCGGCATCGGGCTCGTGATCATCGCCGGCCAGATATACGCGGCGGCGGGCCTGAAGGCCCCCAAGACCGGCGTCGGCAAGATCGCGGGCCTGCCGGGGGCTTTCGTCGACGCCCTGAGCAGCACGCAGGCCCTGACCTCGCTCGCGATCGGCGCGGGCACCATCGCCGTCATCCTGCTGTGGAAGAGGATGCCCAAGGCCGCGCAGGCCGTGCCCGGTGCCCTCGCGGCGGTCGTGCTGGCCACGGTTGCCACGCTCGCCTTCAGCCTGCCGGTCGCCACGGTGAAGGTGGAGGGGCTGCTCGGCGTCATCCAGCCGCCCGGGGCCGAGGCCCTGGGTGAGCTGGCCTCCCCGGCCATCTGGGGCACGATCCTCGCGTTCACGCTGATCGCCTCGGCGGAGAGTCTGTTCAGCGCGGCGGCAGTGGACCGGCTGCACGACGGTCCGCGCACCGAGTACAACAAGGAGATGATCGCCCAGGGTGCGGGCAACACGGTGTGCGGTCTGCTCGGCGCCCTGCCGATGACCGCGGTGATCGTGCGCAGCTCCGCCAATGTCAACGCGGGCGCGAAGACGAAGGCCTCCCGCGTCCTGCACGGCGTGTGGCTACTGCTGTTCGCCGCCGCGATGCCGTGGGCCCTGGCACTGATCCCCATTCCCGCCCTCGCCGGCATTCTGGTCCACGCCGGCTGGAAGCTGATCCCGTTCCGGCAGGTCGCGTCGCTGTGGCGGTCGCACCGGGGCGAGGCGCTGATCCTCGTGGTCACGGCCGTCTCCATCGTCGCGGTGAACATGTTCGAGGGCGTGCTGATCGGTCTGGCCCTGTCGGTCGTCAAGACCGCCTGGGAGGCGTCGAAGGTCAAGCTGGAGGTCATCGACAAGGGCGCCGGCCCCATTCAGGCGTACCTTTCGGGCAACGCGACGTTCCTGCGGCTGCCGAAGATCCTCGACAGTCTGGAGGCCCTCCCGCAGGACCGGCCCGTGGAGCTGGACCTCTCCGGGTTGCACCACCTGGACCACGCCTGCCGTACGGCCCTGGACAACTGGGCGGAGCGGCACAGCATGGCCGGGACCGAGCCGGTGCGGCTGACGTCCGGCACGGAGCCGCTGCAGGTGGCGTCCGGCACCTGACGACCCGGGGCCGCTCGGCCCCCGACCCCTGGGGCCCGCCGGTGGTGCATCGGCGGGCCCTCGGTTGTGCCTCGCCTGGCGGGCTTCGGCGGAACTATCGTGGCAAGTGCACACATACCGGGCCTCTCGACGAGGGGGTCGTCATGCTCCAGGAGCTGGTGGGTGCCCTTGTGGGGGCCGGCGTCGCGGGACTCGTGGGCCTCGCCTCGGCGGCACGGATCGTCAAGCAGTACGAGCGCGGGGTGGTCTTCCGCTTCGGGCGGCTCCTGGGCGCCCCCCGGCCGCCGGGCTTCACCCTGATCGTTCCGGTGATGGACCGGCTGCAGAAGGTCAACATGCAGATCGTGACGCTGCCGATCCCCGCACAGGAGGGCATCACCCGGGACAACGTGACCGTGCGCGTGGACGCCGTCGTCTACTTCAAGGTGGTCGACCCGGCGAACGCGCTGATCCAGGTCGAGGACTACCGTTTCGCGGTGTCGCAGATGGCGCAGACCTCGCTCCGCTCGATCATCGGCAAGAGCGATCTGGACGACCTGCTGTCCAACCGCGAGAAGCTCAACCAGGGCCTGGAGCTGATGATCGACAGTCCGGCCGTGGGGTGGGGCGTCCAGATCGACCGGGTCGAGATCAAGGACGTGTCGCTGCCGGACGCGATGAAGCGGTCGATGGCCCGGCAGGCCGAGGCCGACCGCGAACGCCGGGCGCGCATCATCAACGCGGACGCCGAGCTCCAGGCCTCCAAGAAGCTGGCGGAGGCCGCGGGAGTGATGTCCGACCAGCCCGCCGCGCTCCAGCTGCGGCTGCTGCAGACGGTGGTGGCGGTCGCGGCCGAGAAGAACTCGACGCTGGTACTGCCGTTCCCGGTGGAGCTGCTCAGGTTCCTGGAGCGGGCGGCACAGCAGCACGAGCCGCAGCCGGCGGCGGACGGTGCCCGCACCCCCTCGCCTACGGCCACACAGGCACCACCGGCGGTCACGGCCGGGCAGGCGCCGCCGGACGACGCCGCGCCCGCCCGGACACCGGAGGCCGAGGACGCTCCCGCTTCCCCGCCGGCGAGCGAGCTCGCGCCGGGCCTTCCGGAGGGGGCGACCCGCGACCTTCCGAAGGAGGCGACCCGCGACCTCCCCGAGGAGGCGACCCGCGCCCTGTCGTCCTCCGAGAACGCGGTGACGCCTCCGTTCTAGGGCCCGGATGCGTGTCCAGGCCCTGGATGGGTGCGGCCGTCCACCGAGGGTGCGCCATGGCGAAGAAGCGCGACGAGGCCCCGCTGCGTGACCTGCTCCGCCTCCCCGTCGGCGAGCCCGTCGACCTGGGCGCCCACGACGCCGGCGCGACGCCCGGCGGCCCCGGCGACAAGGCCGCCGGGCTCGCGGCCACCGCCCGTCTGGGCAAGGACCTGGCCGACCTGCAGGAACGCCTCTGGGCCGCGGCGACCGCCGGGGACCGCCGCCGGATCCTGCTGGTGCTCCAGGGCATGGACACCAGCGGCAAGGGCGGCACGGTCAAGCACGTCATCGGCCTGTTCGACCCGGCGGGCTGCCGCATCCACGCGTTCAAGGCGCCGACGCCCGAGGAGCGGCGGCACGACTTCCTCTGGCGTGTGGTGCAGGCGCTCCCGCGCCCCGGCGAGATCGGCATCTTCGACCGCTCGCACTACGAGGACGTGCTGATCGCCAAGGTCCGCTCGCTGGCCCCGTACGACGAGATCGAGAGCCGCTACGACCGGATCAACGGGTTCGAGACGTCCCTCACGGACGACGGGGTGACGATCATCAAGTGCTTCCTGCACATCTCCTACGAGGAACAGCGGCGCCGCCTGCTCAAACGTCTCGACAATCCGCACAAGCGGTGGAAGTTCTCCCCCGGCGACCTCGACGAACGGGCCTTGTGGCCGGCCTACCAGCGGGCGTACGAGACGGCCCTGACCCGCTGCGCCACCCTGGCCGCGCCCTGGTACCTGGTCCCGGCCGACCACAAGTGGTACCGCAACTGGGCCGTCAGCAGGCTCCTGCTGGAACACCTGCGCGAGCTCGATCCTCGGTACCCGGCGGCGGACTTCGACGTGGACGAGTACCGCGAACTGCTGGCGCGGGGCGCGGTCAGGCCGCGGTCCCGGCCGGGCGGGTGACACGACGGACCACTACGCCGCAGATCACCAGATACATCCGCTTTTCATCGCAATCGCCACCTTACGTTCGTACGGTGACCCCTCTTGTGCGACATATCGCCTGCCTTGCCGCCCTCTGTGCCCTCGGCGCCGCGCTCGCCGCCTGCGGAGCCGACGACTCCCCCCGGCGCCCCGCCGGGAGCGCCACCGACCACCCCGGCTCCCCCTCGGCGGCCCGTGGCACGCCGCCCATGCCCGCGCCGGGGCCCGGTGGACTCGCACCCGTCTTCCAGAAGGGTGCGACGCCCGAGAAGACCGTCGCCCTCACCTTCGACGCGGACATGGCCGCCGATCAGGGAGAGCGGGCGGAGAACGGCGAGGCGTTCGACAACCCCGATCTGATCGACACGCTGCGGGACCTGGAGGTTCCGGCGACCGTTTTCATGACGGGGCGCTGGGCGGACCAGTACCCCGACGAGGCGCGGGACATCGGTGAGGACCCGCTCTTCGAGGTCGGCAACCACTCCTACAGCCACTACTCCTTCACCCGGAGCTGTTACGGCCTGCCGGTCCTGCCGGAGAAGCAGCTGCGCCCGGACGTTGAGCGCGCCTTCACGGCGATCCGCAAGGCGGGCGTGCCCCATGTGATGCCGTACTTCCGCTTCCCCGGCGGCTGCTACGACGACCGGGCCCTGCGCGCGATCGGTCCCCTCGGGGTCACGGTCGTCCAGTGGGACGTGGTGAGCGGGGACGTGTTCGCCACGGACGCGAGCCGGGTCGCGCGGCAGGTGCTGGAGGGGGTGCGGCCCGGCTCCGTGGCGGTCATGCACTGCACCCGCAGCGCGGCACCGGTGACGGAGGAGGCGGTGCGGGCGGTGGTGCCCGAGCTGCGCAAGCAGGGGTACCGGTTCGTCAAGGTCTCCGAGCTGATCGAGGCCGCGGGCCGGCGCCGGTAGGGACGGCGCCGGGTGTGCCTACGCTGGGGGCATGAGCGATGACCGCGACACGACCGCCTACTGCGACACGGGCACCCCGCACCCGGACCCGGCGCCCGAGGCGGGCGGCCCGCCGTTCGCGGAGTGCGTGCTGTGCCGCCGGCCGACGGAGTACCCGGAGTCGTACAGGGGGATCACGCTGTGCCCCGTCTGCGAATGGCAGGAGGCCCAGCGCACGGCCTGCTCCGGCTGAGCCGGCAGGCCCCCGCCCGCCACCGGAATCCCCCGATCTTCCGCCTGGCAGACTGGACGCCGTGAGCAGTGACCAGACCCGCCAGGACAGCCCGTTCCGTTCCGAGCGCACCGCGCGCGACGAGGCGCCGCAGTTCGTGCTGCCGCTCGTCGTGCGCATCGAGCGCGCCGCTCCCCCGGCCCGCACGGACGCCCTTCAGACGGCGGCGCGTGCCGTGCTCGCGATCCTGAGCGACGAGCGTTCGCTGGGCGAGGGCCAGTGGGCGCGGGCGATGCGGGACTGGCAGGACGCGCGGATCCGCAAGGTGGTGCGGCGGGCGCGCGGCGCGGAGTGGCGGCGGGCCGAGGCGCTGCCGGGTATCACGGTCACCGGCAAGTCGGCGGAGGTCCGGGTCTTCCCTCCGGTCCCGCTGGACGGCTGGCCGAAGGACCTGGCCCGGCTGCAGGTCTCCGGCACGGACCTCGAGGACCCGGAGCCGCCGATGGAGGCCGACCCGACGGCGCCCGTGCTGTGGCTGAATCCGGAGCTGGAGATGTCGGCGGGCAAGGCGATGGCCCAGGCGGGCCACGGCGCCCAACTGGCCTGGTGGGCCCTGCCGGAGGAGGAGCGAGCGGCCTGGCGCGACGCCGGCTTCCCCCTCGCCGTCCGCACGGCTCCCGGGTCGCGCTGGCAGGAACTGACCACGTCGGGCCTGCCGTTGGTACGTGACGCGGGCTTCACGGAGATCGCCCCGGGCAGCTGCACGGTGGTGGCGGACCATCCGGCGCTGCGGGGCGACTGACCGGGGGGCGCCGCCGCGAGCCACCGCGCCGTGGACCGCACGGCTCCTGCCCACGAGCCGTCCCGCGCCGAGCAGCCTGGCGAACCTCCCGGTCGCCGTGCCGACCCCGCCCGCGGCGGCCGACACGCACAGGGTCCGAGATCACCGATCTCGGACCCGACCGCCCGACACGCCTCGTCGGCCATGTCACCACCTCCGAACCGGCCGGCTCCGCAGTCGTGCGCGCCTTGGTGAGGGAACTGCGGGCAACGGCCCTCCAGGGTGTGAGCGGACTCGGCCGCGAGGCTTGATCAGGTCCGGTGAGTCACTCCTGCACCTGGGCTTTCCCGTACGTGGGAGCGTCCCGGCTACCCTCTTCCGCACACCCCCACGCACGCACCCCAGGAGGTCGCCATGTCCGGCACCCGGCTCGACGGCAGGGTCGAACGCGGGTCGCGGCCGCCGCGCGGGGTGCCGGGAGCGAGAGGGCGCACTGGCGGGAGCCCGAGGACATGCGCGACCCGTCGACCACCTACCGCGGCGCCGCCATGAGCGTGCTGGCCGCCTTCGCCGAACCGGGCGTCCTCGGGCGGGAGTTCGCGCTGCCCGAGCTGGGACGCGTGGTGCCCGGACGGATGGCCCTCGGCTTCCACCTGGTCGACTACGTGGTGCACGCGTGGGACGTGGCCGCCGCGCTGGGTGTGACACCGGCGCTGCCCGCCGCCGTGCTCGAGGCCGCCCTCGGTGTCGCCCTGCTCGTGCCGACGGACCCGGTGGGACGCGGACCGGGCTTCGCCTTCGCGCCGCCGCTCGCCGTACCGCCCGGCGCGGATCCGCTCGCCGCGACCCTGCGCCTGCTCGGCCGGGACCCGGGCATGTGGGCGGCCGCGCGGCAGCCGTGGCGAGTCCGGTGGAACCTCAAATGTTGCTCTGAACGTCCCCGGTCAGGGGTTCGGAGCCGACAGCCGGGGCCATGACTCCGTCACCGCGACAGCGGGCGGTCCACGGGTACGGGCGGGCCGGGCGAGGGAGGGGACGATGGAGCGACTGGGAACGGGCATCGGATGGCGGCCGGAGATCGCCGACGTGGTGGAGCGCATGCCGGGCCTCGACTGGGTCGAGGTCGTGGCCGAGAACGTGTGCCCCGGGCACCTCCCCGAGTCACTGCTGCGGCTGCGCGAGCGCGGCGTCACCGTCGTCCCGCACGGTGTGTCCCTCGGCCTCGGCGGCGCGGACGCGCCCGACGAGGTCCGGCTGGCCGCACTGGCCGAGCGGGCCGAGGCCCTGGGCGCGCCGCTCGTCACCGAGCACATCGCGTTCGTACGGGCGGGCGGGCCGCGGACGGCGTCGCCGCTGCTGGAGGCCGGGCACCTGCTGCCGGTGCCGCGCACCCGGGACGCGCTGAAGGTCCTGAGCGAGAACGTGCGGATCGCGCAGGACGCGCTGCCCGTGCCGCTCGCCGTGGAGAACATCGCGGCGTTGATCGCGTGGCCGGACGAGGAGATGACCGAGGGGCAGTTCCTGTACGAACTGGTGGAGCGCACCGGCGTACGGCTGCTGATCGACGTCGCCAACCTCCACACCAACCACGTCAACCGGGGCGAGGACCCGGCGAAGGCGCTCGACGAACTGCCCGTCGAGGCGATCGCGTACGTCCATGTCGCGGGCGGTTACGAACGCGACGGCGTCTGGCACGACAGCCATGCCCACCCGGTCCCGCCACCGGTCCTGGACGTCCTGGCGGACCTGGCGTCCCGTACCCCGCCACCGGGCGTCCTGCTGGAACGCGACGAGAACTTCCCCGAACCAGCGGATCTGGAGCGGGAGTTGGCCGTCATCCGGGAGACGGTCGAGAAGGCCGCGCCCGGCCCGGGGACGCGTACGCCCCTGGCAACGGCAGCGAGCGGGCGTCCGGGTGCCGGCACCGAAGCGGCCCGGCAGCGGCTCGGGCTCGCCCAGGCCGCGCTGCTGTCCTGTCTCGTCGCCGGCACTCCCGTGCCCGAGGGGTTCGACCGGGTGCGGCTCGGGGTGCAGGCGCGGGCCCTCGCCGCCAAGCGGGCCGGTGTCGTGGCCAAGGTCGCGCCCGAGTTGCCCGGCGTCCTCGGGGAGGGGTACCGGTCCGCCTTCCTCGGCTACGCCCAGCGGCACCCGATGACCGGTGGCTACCGGCGCGACGCCCTCGACTTCGCCGAGCACCTACTGCTCACCGGGCGGCCGGAGGACAACGAGGCGCGGCGCCGGCTGCGCGCGTGGTGGCTGGAGCGTTCAGGCCCCACGCCGCCGTCCCGGCATCCCGCCGCCCGTGCGCTCCGCGCCACGCGCCGGGTCCTGCTGCGGAATTGACGCGCACTTCCCGCAGGGCGCTGCCCGCCTCCGCCCGCCGCGTATCACTCCGGCGGGCGTTCCGGAGGTCGTCCGCGGGGAATGTGCCGTGGTTAACACAACAGTCGCGCCCTTCGGGGAGAGCGGTTGCTTGCCGCAATTTTTCCTGCAATGCCCGGTCTTGCGACTGCGGCATTCGGTGAGCGATGCCCAATTCCCAGCCGCTTTGTCCGGTACGGCAGTTGGCGTATACGGCGCAGTAATATGCCAACTCGCACCCGAAGCGCACTAGCGTGCGGTGCCGCAAGCAGGAGGCACCATGAGATCCAGACCCGTCCGAGGCCGCGGCATCCTCAGCGGCACCGGGATCCTCATCATCTTGCTCGCGGGGACCCTCGCCGCGCTGGTCTTCCCGATCTGGTCCTACGCGGACCGCGCCGGCACCGGCGTGGACACTCTGAACGCCGAGTCCGTGTCCACCCAGTACGGTCCGCTGTCCGCGCTGGACCGCGACTTCGTCACCAAGGTCCGGCTGGCCGGGCTGTGGGAACTGCCCGCGGGACAGCAGGCCGAGCAGAAGGGCACCACCGAGGCCGTCCGCACCGCGGGCGAGCACCTGGTGCGGGGCCACACCTTCCTTGACACCCGGGTCCGCGACGTCGCCGCGCGGCTCGGCCTCGCCCTGCCCAACCAGCCGAACGCCCAGCAGCGCCAGTGGCTCGACACCCTGGACGCCGCCCAGGGCGAGGAATACGACCGCGACTTCGCCAACCTGCTCCGCCGGGCCCACGGCAAGGTCTTCACCGTCGTCGCCCAGGTCCGCGCCACGACCCGGAACTCGCTCGTGCGCGCCCTCGCCGACGACGCGAACGCGACGGTCCTGGACCACATCAAGGTCCTGGAGGCCACCGGCTACGTCGACTTCGACGCGCTGGCGCAGGACGCGGCCACCTCGAGCCCGCCCCCGCTCACCCACTCCCCCGCGCCGCCGGGGCCCACGGACGACCCCGGCGCACCGGTCCCGGTGACCCCGTCGCCGACGTACACACTGCCTCCGGCCGCGTCGAGCCCACCGCCGTGACCCACCGACGGGGGCGCGGCCGTCCGCGCCCCCGTCGGAGCGGTCTCAGGCGAGCCCGGCCACCAGCTCCGCAACCGACTTCCGGCGGCCCGTGCCGCATCATCTGGGGGACAACCCCCAGCCCCCCGGCCGGTCGGCGCGGCGCCGCCTCCTGTCAGGCGAGCCCGGCCACCAGCTCCGCAACCGACTTCCGGCGGCCTGTGAAGAAGGGCACCTCCTCGCGGACGTGCATACGTGCCTCCGAGCCGCGCAGGTGGCGCATGAGGTCGACGATCCGGTAGAGCTCGTCGGCCTCGAAGGCCAGGATCCACTCGTAGTCGCCGAGGGAGAACGACGCGACCGTGTTGGCCCGCACGTCGGGGTAGCCGCGGGCCATCTTGCCGTGGTCCGCGAGCATGCGGCGGCGGTCCTCGTCCGGCAGCAGATACCAGTCGTAGGAACGCACGAACGGGTAGACGCTGACGTAGTTGCGCGGCGTCTCGTCGGCGAGGAACGCCGGGATGTGCGAGCGGTTGAACTCGGCCGGGCGGTGCAGCGCCATGTTCGACCACACCGGGGTGAGCGCGCGGCCCAGCTTCGTGCGACGGAAGAGGTTGTACGCGTCCTGGAGCTGGTCGCTCGTCTCGGCGTGCCACCAGATCATGAGGTCGGCGTCGGCGCGCAGGCCGGACACGTCGTACGTGCCGCGGATGGTCACGTCCTTGGCGGCGAGCTGGTCGAACAGCTCCTGGACCTCGTCGGCGTACCCGGCGCGGTCCTCGGGCAGCACGTCCTTCAGCTTGAAGACGGACCACAGCGTGTAGCGGATGACCTCGTTGAGGTCCTTGGCCAGCTTGCCCTTGTTCGGGATCCTGCCGGACTCGGTGGTGGGGGCGTCGTCACTCATGCACCTATTCTCCCGCTCCGCCGTGCAGGCTCTGCACCGGGTTGGCGGTGAGCTCCTCGACACCGCGCAGGTCACCGCCCAGCTGATCAACGGCCGCGTACGCGCTCGCGATGCACGCCGGGATGCCGACCCCGTCGTAGACCGCGCCGCACACCGCGAGCGCCGGCAGCTTCGCGACGTGCGCGCGGATGCGGGCCACGCGCGCGTGGTGACCGACCGGGTACTGGGGCAGGCCGTCGGTCCAGCGGGTGACCCGCGTCTCGATCGGGGCGGCGTCCAGGCCGGTCGCCTCGCGCAGGTCGTGCCGTGAGACGGCCACGAGGTCGGCGTCCTCCCGGCGCAGGATCTCCGTCTCGCCGTACCGCCCCACGGACGTCCTCAGCACCAGCACGTCCGGGTCCTCCCCGGCGATCCAGCCCCACTTCTGGGAGGCGAACGTCGACGCCTTGATCGTGCGTCCGTCGACCGGCGGCACGAGGAAGCCGCTGCCCTCGGGGAGGGTGACGTCGGCGCGGCGGTAGGCGAGGGTGACCAGGGCCATGGAGGCGTACTCGACGGTGCGCAGTTCGGCCGCCGCGCCCGGGGACTCGGCGGCCAGCAGCCGGGCGGCCACGGCGGCGGGCGCCGCGATCACCACCGCGTCCGCCCTCTCCGCACGGTCCCCGACGACGACCTCCCACCCCTCGGACGTGCGGCGCAGTCCGTCCGCCGCGGTCCTCAGCCGGATCTCCCCGCCCCGCGAGCGCACCGACTCGGCGACCGCGAGCGGCAGTCGGCCGACGCCCCCCTCGATCCCCATGAAGACCGGTCCGGTCTGCTGCGCCGTGGCGGCCTTCGCCTGGATCTCGCGGACCGCTTCCGTCAGCGAGTCGTGCGCCTTCGCGGCCTCGAAGAGCTGCGGGACCGCGGAGCGCAGGGAGATGCGGTACGCGTCGCCCGCGTACACCCCGCCGAGGAGCGGCTCCACCAGGCGGTCGACGACCTCGCGGCCGAGTCGGGCCGCCACGTACTCCCCCACCGCCACGTCGTCGCCGATCTCCGTGCGCGGCAGCTCCGCGTCCCGCTCGATCCGGGCGAGGCCCTCGTCGGACAGGACGCCGGACAGTGCGGAGGCCGTGCCGGGGACGCCCATGACGTGCCCCTTCGGCATGGGCCGCAGGGCGCCGCGGGTCCAGATCGAGGCGGTCGCCGTGGCGGGCGGCTGGAGGCGGTCCGTGAGTCCCGCCTCCCGGGCGAGCGCCACCGCCTCGGGCCGCCGGGCCAGCATCGACTCGGCCCCGAGGTCGACCCGCACGCCCGCGATGTCTCCGGGCAGCAGTTTGCCGCCGACCCGGTCGGACGCCTCCAGGACGGTGACCCGTGCGCCCCGGTCCAGCAGCCGGTGGGCGGCGGCCAGGCCCGCGATCCCGCCCCCGATGACGACGACATGCCCCGCGCCCCCGCGGGCCTCCACTGCGCTCATGTCCCCAGCCTCTCAGACCCCGCTGACAGCCCGGCGGGCGCCCGGTGTCCCCGCCGAGTCCCGACCGTGACCGCATCGGGACCGGATCCGGCCAACGTTCTGCGGGGGCCCGGAGTCGAAGAAGCGTCCGTAACGACGACTTCCGGGGGTTCGACCGCATGCACACTCCACGCTCCCCACGCCCGGTGCGGGTACTGGCCGCGACGCTGCTCGCCGCCGTGCTCGCGCTCGCGGGCTGCAGCAGCGCCGACGACACCGGCGCGTCGAGCGACGGCAAGGCCGGGGCCGCCTCGGGCGCGCAGCGGCAGGGCGCCGCCGACAGCGGCACGGGCGGCGGCTCGACGGCGCGCGGCGGCACGCCGAAGCTCACCACGAACGCCGTCATCCGTACGGCATCGCTGACCGTGCAGGTCAAGGAGGTGCCCAAGGCCCTCGACGAGGCGCGCGCGACCGCCGAGAACGCGGGCGGGTTCGTCGGCGACGAGAGCACCACGCGCGACACCGAGGGCAACGAACGCACCCGGCTCGTGCTGCGGGTCCCCACCGAGAAGTACGACCAGGTCCTCACCGCGCTCCAGGGCGCGGGAAAGCTCATCGAGCGCACCGCCAAGGCCGAGGACGTCACCGACCAGGTCGTCGACGTCGAGAGCCGCATCAGGTCGCAGCGCGCCAGCGTGGCACGGGTGCGGGAGCTGATGGACCGGGCGACGAAGCTCAGTGACGTGGTCGCCCTGGAAGGGGAGTTGAGCTCCCGCGAGGCCGACCTGGAGGCCCTGCTCGCCCGGCAGGCGTCCCTGAAGGACCGCACCAGCCTGGCCACCATCACGCTCTCGCTATCCCAGACCCCGGTCCAGAAGGCGGCGAAGGACGACCGGCCCGGTTTCCTGGACGCCCTGGCGGGCGGCTGGCACGTCTTCGTCGCGCTCCTGCGGTGGATCGCCCTGGCGATCGGCGCCGCCCTCCCCTTCCTGGTGCTCGCGGCCGTCGCGGTGCTGCTCTGGACCCGGGTGGTACGCCCCCGGCTGCCGCGCCGTCCGGACCCGGTGCCGGCGGCGACCGCCCTCGGCCCGCTCCCCGTGGCCCGCACGGCACCCGAGCACGAAAACCGGGGCGAGCAGGACTGAGATGCCCCCTGCCCGTAGCGTGTTCGCATGAACATGAGCGGTACCAGCCGTACGAGCCGTCCGCGGGAGCGCCTGGTCGTCATCGGCGGCGATGCGGCGGGCATGTCCGCCGCATCGCAGGCGCGCCGCCTCAAGGGCCCCGACGAACTGGAGATCGTGGCGTTCGAACGCGGCCACTTCTCCTCGTTCTCGGCGTGCGGCATCCCGTACTGGGTGGGTGGAGACGTCGCCACCCGGGACGAGCTGATCGCCCGTACGCCCGAGGAGCACCGGGCGCGCGACATCGACCTGCGCATGCGGACGGAGGTCACGGAGATCGACGTGGCGGGCGGCCGGGTCCGCGCCCGGAACGTGGACTCCGGGGCCGAGGCGTGGACGTCCTACGACAAGCTGGTGATCGCGACCGGGGCCCGCCCGATCCGCCCCGACCTGCCCGGCGCCGACTCGCCCGGGGTGCACGGGGTGCAGACCCTGGACGACGGCCAGGCGCTCCTGGACGCCCTTGCCGCCACGAAGGGGCGCCGGGCGGTGGTCGTCGGCGCGGGCTACATCGGCGTGGAGATGGCCGAGGCGATGATCAACCGCGGCTACGAGGTCACCGTCGTCAACCGCGGCAGCGAACCCATGAGCACGCTCGATGCGGACATGGGCCGGCTGGTTCACCGGGCCATGGAAGGCCTCGGCATCACCATGGTGGACGACGCCGAGGTCACCAAGATCCTCACCGATGACGACGGCGGGGTCCGCGCGGTCGGCACGCAGGACGCCGAGTACCCGGCGGACGTGGTGGTCCTCGGCATCGGCGTGCGGCCCGAGACGGCCCTGGCGCGGGACGCGGGGCTGCCGCTCGGCGACCACGGCGGGCTGCTCACCGACCTCGCGATGCGGGTGCGCGGTCACGAGAACATCTGGGCCGGCGGCGACTGCGTCGAGGTCCTCGATCTGGTCTCCGGCCGCGAGCGGCACATTCCGCTGGGCACCCACGCCAACAAGCACGGGCAGGTCATCGGCACCAACGTGGGCGGCGGCTACGCCACGTTCCCGGGCGTCGTCGGCACGGCCGTGAGCAAGGTGTGCGACCTGGAGATCGCCCGCACCGGTCTGCGGGAGAAGGACGCGCGGCGGGCGGGGCTGCGGTACGAGACGGTCACGATCGAGTCGACGAGCCGCGCGGGCTACTACCCGAACGCGGCCCCCATGACGGTCAAGATGCTCGCCGAACGCCGCACGGGCCGCCTGCTGGGCGTCCAGATCGTCGGCCGGGAGGGCGCGGCCAAACGCGTGGACATCGCGGCGGTGGCGCTGACCGCGCGGATGACGGTGGAGGAGATGACGGCCCTGGACCTGGGCTACGCCCCGCCGTTCTCACCGGTGTGGGACCCGATCCTGGTGGCGGCCCGCAAGGCGACAGCGGCGGTACGGAAGAACATGGGGTGAGGGAGAGCCCCCCGTAGGGGCGCAGGTTGCGGCCCCTACGCGATGGGGGTCCCCTCAAGCCGTCTCGTGCTGACCCATCCCGTTGATCCGCTCGATCGCCTGCCGGGCCTGCTCGGTCGGCGGCCGTGACGGCAACGAGGACACGGACGCACTGGAGGCCACCGCGGGCGGCTGTGGCTGAGCCATCGGCTTCGCATGCGCGGCAGCGCCCCGCGAGGACCGCAGCCGGTGGCTGACCGCCTCGTCGAGGGTCACGGGCCGCTGCATCTGGGTCGCGAGCCGGGCGGCCTCCTGGCCGAGCCGCGCGACGTCCTCCCAGGGCAGCTGGATCACCAGCGCGAGCTCGGCCTCGCCTTCGGGCAGGGCGTGTATCGGAGGAGTAACTCGGTCGTTCATCGCCTGTTCCTCACGTCGTCCCCGCGACACGCCTTCCCCGCACCGCGGGCGGTTGAGGAGACATACGCAGCCGCGGACCGCCGCGTTCACCGATTCACCCGGCCGATCCAGGGCAGTACTTCCTTGTGGTCATCCCCGTCCATGATGTGAACCCGGTGCGCCGTACGCCCTATGTGACGTACGCGCTGATCGCGGCCAATGTCGCCGTCTTCCTGTTCACCCCCGGCCTGGCGGGCTCCGTGGCGGGGCAGAGCGACCTGTCCCAGTTCTGCCACCTCCAGGCGTTCCTGGACCACTACGCCGCGGTGCCGCGCGAGTTGATCCACGACCAGTTGCCGCGGCTCGTGCCCACGGGCGCGGTCGGGGTCGGCCCGCACGGGCCCGGCTGTGTGGTGGCCCCGCCGGACTACGACAAGTCGCCGCCGGCGTCGGTGTTCACCGCGATGTTCCTGCACGGCAGCTGGCTGCATCTGCTGGGCAACATGCTCTTCCTGCTGATCTTCGGCAACAACATCGAGGACCGCCTGGGCCACATCCGCTTCGCGCTGTTCTACGTCGCGTGCGGGTACGCGGCGGGCTACGGCTACGCGTACCTCAACGCGAGTTCGAGCGACCCGCTGATCGGCGCCTCGGGCGCCATCGCGGGCGTACTGGGCGCGTACCTGGTGCTCTTTCCCAGGGTGCGGGTGTGGATCCTCGTGCCGTTCCTGCTGTTCCTGCCGCTGCGGCTGCCCGCGTGGATCGTGCTCGGCTTCTGGTTCGTGCTGCAGGCGGTCTACTCGTCCGGGAACGGTGTCTCCTCGGCCGGGACCGTGGCCTACGCGGCCCATGTGGTCGGCTTCATCGCGGGCATGATCCTGGCCCTCCCCCTGCGCCAGGGCACCCCGCCGCCACCCGAACCGCGCGGACTGCTGTGGGGCAGGCAGGCCCGCCACACCTGGTGAGGTCGGCGGGGGCCGCCGCCAGGCGTTTCGCCCGCACACTCCACGGAACCCGATACGTCCGACAGGCACGTCATCGGGAGTCATCATGGGCGACCCACGCGAACGTGAACGCGAGCCGCAGTCGCCGCTCGAGCGGGAGACCGGCGAGCCGGACGTCCACCCCGAGGAACAGGGGCGGTCGAAGCCCGACACCTCCGGTGGTCCCCCGGCCAAGGGCACCGACGCACGGAAGGAAACCGATGAGGGTTCCGTTTGAGCCGCGGTCGTCACGGCCGCCCGCGCGACTGGAGGAGGTCTGATGTCCGACCGGCGGACGGAGCGCGCAGCCCCGGCCCCGGGCATGCGCAGCGATGCCGGAGACACGGGCGACACGGGAGCACCCGGCTGGCCCGAGCGCACGGAGACCACCGAGTCCGAAGAGGACCGGGCCCCTGGTGCGACCTCGTTCGAAGAGACAGCGGACGCCCGTCACGCCGCCGACGAGGACACCTCCGCGGAGGCGTTCACCACGCGGCACGAGGACGACCGCGGCCCTCTCGCACCGGAGTTCCAGGAGCCCGATGGGACCGGGGACGAGTCCTTGGGCGACTGAGGGAGCCCGCGCCGGTGCCGCCGTGGGCGGCGCCCTCGGCGCGGGTCACCGTTCGTTCGCCGGCCCCGGTCAGCGGGCCGTCTGCGTGTGGACGTACTCCACGAGCCGGGTGAGGCTGTCCGGGTCGGTGGACGGCAGGACACCGTGGCCGAGGTTGAAGACATGGCCCTCGAGGCCGGCGGCGGCGTCCAGGACCTCGCGGGTCTTGGCCTCGACGGCCTCGCGCGGGGCGAAGAGCACCGCCGGGTCCAGGTTGCCCTGGAGTGCCTTGCCGGGGCCGACGCGACGGGCCGCCTCGTCCAGCGGCACGCGCCAGTCGACGCCGACGACGTCCGCGCCGGCCTCGCCCATCAGCCCCAGCAGCTCACCGGTGCCGACACCGAAGTGGATGCGGGGGACGCCGTAGCCCTCGACGGCCCGGAAGACCTTGGCCGAGGCGGGCAGGACCGAGCGGCGGTAGTCGGCGGGGGCCAGGGCACCGGCCCAGGAGTCGAAGAGCTGGACGGCCGAGGCGCCGGCCTCGATCTGGACCTTCAGGAAGGCGGCCGTGATGTCCGCGAGCCGGTCCACCAGGTCGGACCACAGCTGCGGGTCGCCGTGCATGAGCGCCTTGGTGTGCTCGTACGTACGGGACGGACCGCCCTCGATGAGGTAGCTCGCGAGGGTGAAGGGCGCGCCCGCGAAACCGATCAGGGGGGTCTCGCCCAGCTCCGCGGTGAGCAGCTTGATCGCCTCGGTGACGTAGGAGACGTCCTCGGAGGTCAGGTCGCGCAGCCGGGCGAGGTCGGCGCGGGTGCGGATCGGGTGCTCGACGACCGGGCCGACACCTGGCTTGATGTCGAGGTCGACGCCGATCGCCTTCAGGGGCACGACGATGTCGCTGAAGTAGATCGCCGCGTCCACGCCGTGCCGGCGGACCGGCTGCAGGGTGATCTCGGTGACCAGCTCGGGCCGCATGCAGGACTCGAGCATGGGGATGCCCTCACGCACCTTGCGGTACTCGGGCAGCGAGCGCCCGGCCTGCCGCATGAACCACACCGGCGTGTGCGGCACGGGCTCGCGCCGGCACGCCCTGAGAAAGGCGGAGTCGTACGTCGCTGTCGGCTGGCCCGGGGCGGGGCGGTCATTGACACTCACGCAAAAAGTCTCGCACGCCACCGGAGCGATTCGGCCTCGGGGCGGCAGCGCCCCCGGAGGGGCGCGGGGCTGTGTCCGCGCGCGGCTGAGCCGCCTCGGCGCACCACACTCCGAAGGACCCGCCCGCCCTACGACAGGAACCAGCCACGACGAACCCGCGCACGGCAGCCGAACCCCCGGCGGCAAGGGGTGTCTCTCCAAGCGGACGCGCTTTCTTCCCCTTAATCTTCCCCGCATGGCTGCGGCTCAGGAACGACTGACGGACGGCGACGGCGGAATGGACGACGCGGAGGGGGAGGGCGATGCGATGGACACGGCTCCCCTGCCCTTCCGCGCCGCGGTCGACGCCCTGAAGGCCGCACGCCTGCGGCCGGAGATCGAGATCGAGCCGTCGCGCCCGCCGCAGCGGCTCGCCCCGCACACGTACGCGCTGGAGGCCGCCGTGGTCGCCGACGAGGAGGACCTTGCCGACGGGCGCCTCGTCCTGCTGCACGACCCGGCCGGACACGAGGCCTGGCAGGGCACCTTCCGCCTGGTGACGCTGGTGCGCGCGGAACTGGAGCCGGAGATGGCGGCGGACCCGCTGCTGCCCGACGTGTGCTGGTCCTGGCTGACCGGCGCGCTCCAGGCCCGCGGGCTGGCGTACGGCGAGCCGAGCGGGACCGTCACGCGCGCGAGCTCGCACTACTTCGGCGGTCTCGCCACCCGTCCGGCCGCCTCCCAGATCGAGATCCGGGCCTCGTGGACGCCCCGGGAGGGGATCGGAGGCGTCCCGGACACCGCGGCGCACCTGGCCTCCTGGTGCGACCTGCTGTGCCAGGTGGCGGGCCTGCCCCCGGCGGGGCCGGGCGACGCCTCGGTGGTGACGCTGCCGCAGCGTCGCGGGCCACAGCCCCGCTGACCCCGGCGCGCCCACCGGCGCTGTCAATGTCGCCTTTACCTTCCTTGCCATCTCTTTGTCGATACGGCCACTTTCGGCCTCGTATTGACCATGGACCGAACCGACTCGATCCTCAGATGATCGCTCGTGCGTCCGAATTGCACGGATTGTTACTCACCAAATCGTGATCATTCTCTAAAGGAGCACGAGTTTGGTGCCGAAGACGACTGTGACCTTGAAACACGGTTCGTCCCGGCCGCTTCCCCGAGCCGGCCCCGTCCCCGCACCCATCCAGGAGGCCTGGTGTCCGTTCTCCTCGAGCAGCCCGCAAGCCTGGTCGCCTACCGCCCGAACAAGCCGACCGCCATGGTCGTCGTGGCCGACCCGCGCGTTCGTTCCACCGTCACCCGCCATCTCTGGGCACTCGGAGTGCGCGACGTCATCGAGGCGTCGTCCATCGCAGAGGCCCGTCCTCGTATCGGCAACCCGCGCGACATCTGCGTCGCCGACGTCCACCTCCCCGACGGCTCCGGTCTCACCCTCCTGTCGGAGACCCGGGCGGCGGGCTGGCCCAACGGTCTGGCCCTGTCCGCCGCCGACGACATCGGAGCGGTCCGCAACGCCCTCGCGGGCGGAGTCAAGGGCTATGTCGTCACCGGCACCCGCACCAACATCGGGCTCCCCACCCGACCCGGTGCCGCCCCCATCGGCGCCGCCGCCGCGCGCCTGCACCGCCGCCCCCCGGGTGCCCCGAGCCACCCGGGCGGCTACCGCGAGCTGTCCGGCCGCGAGGTGGAGGTGCTGCGACTGGTCGCCG
Source organism: Streptomyces sp. NPDC093984 (assembly GCF_044764595.1). Taxonomy (NCBI): domain Bacteria; kingdom Bacillati; phylum Actinomycetota; class Actinomycetes; order Kitasatosporales; family Streptomycetaceae; genus Streptomyces; species Streptomyces sp. NPDC093984. Next base: position 1,481,735 of record NZ_JBIWIM010000001.1, read on the forward strand.
AAGGGCAGTCGAACAAGGCGATCGGCGTCTCGATGGGCCTGTCCGCACTGACCGTGAAGAGCCACCTGGCCCGCATCGCCCGCAAGCTCGGCACCGGCGACCGTGCCGGGATGGTGGCGGTGGCCCTGCGGACCGGCATCATCCACTGACCTTCTCCCCTTGACCACCAGCCCCTGACTCCCCGACCCCCTGACCACCAGCCCCCCGGCTCCCCGGCCCCCTGACTCCCTGACTTCCGCGACCCCTCCTGCGCCCGCCCCGGTCCGCGTCCGCACCGAGCCGCCGCCGAGCCGCGTCCGGGGAGCTGGAGGCACACCCTGGACGCCCGCCGTCCCGCGCCGCACAACCGGCGGCGCGCCCTTGTGCGGACACGAACGACCCATGTGACACATGACTGATTTACGACCCCCCATCGCCCGTCGACGGAACGTTCCGTCGGCGGGCGTAGTCGACACACAGATACCCTTGACAGGTGACCGACGCCCAAGAGACCGCAGCAGACAGCCCACTGCGAACCACCGGAGGCGCCCCTCCGGACGACGTCGAAACGGCGCCGATCCCGTTGCTCGAGCCGCGAGACGGCATTCCGCCCGTGATCGTCGACGAGGCCTCCCTCGCCGAGGTGATCGCCGCCTTCGCCGCCGGCACCGGCCCCGTCGCGGTCGATGCCGAGCGCGCGTCCGGGTACCGGTACGGCCAGCGCGCCTACCTCGTGCAGCTGCGCCGCGAGGGCGCGGGCACCGCGCTGATCGACCCGGTGGCCTGCCCCGACCTGTCGGCCCTGGGGGAGGCGATCTCCGACGCTGAGTGGGTGCTGCACGCCGCCACCCAGGACCTGCCCTGCCTGCGCGAGATAGGCATGGTGCCCACCCGTCTGTTCGACACCGAGCTGGCCGGACGCCTCGCCGGGTTCCCGCGGGTGGGACTCGGCGCCATGGTGGAGAGCGTCCTCAGCTTCATCCTGGAGAAGGGCCACTCCGCAGTCGACTGGTCGACGCGGCCCCTGCCCGAGCCCTGGCTTCGCTATGCCGCCCTCGACGTCGAACTGCTCGTGGACCTGCGGGACGCCCTGGAGAAGGAACTCGAGCGGCAGGGGAAGCTGGAGTGGGCCCGTCAGGAGTTCGACGCCATCGCCTCCGCGCCGCCGCCCGAGCCGCGCAAGGACCCCTGGCGCCGTACGTCCGGGATGCACAAGGTGCGCCGCCGCCGGCAGATGGCGGCCGTCCGGGAGCTGTGGCAGACCCGGGACCGGATCGCGCAGCGCCGGGACGTCTCGCCGGGCAAGGTGCTCGGGGACGCCGCGATCGTCGAGGCGGCCCTCGCCCTGCCGCCGAACGTGCACGCCCTGGCCGCGCTGAACGGCTTCGGGCACCGCATGGGGCGGCGCCAGCTGGAGCAGTGGCAGGCCGCGATCGATCGCGCCAAGGCGCTGCCGGAGGCGGAGCTGCCGCAGCCGGGGCAGCCGGTGACGGGTCCGCCGCCGCCGCGGGCCTGGGCCGACAAGGATCCGGCGGCGGCCGCCCGGCTGTCCGCCGCGCGCGCCGCGGTGTCGGCCTTGGCCGAGCAGCTCACCATGCCCCAGGAGAATCTGATCTCCCCGGACATCGTGCGGCGCCTGTGCTGGGAGCCGCCGAAGCCGGTGGACGCGGAGTCCGTGGCCGCCGCGCTGGCCGGGTACGGCGCGAGGGCATGGCAGATCGAACAGGTCACCCCGGTCCTGGTGAAGGCGCTGTCGGTAAAGGGCGCCTAGTCGCCGTAGCGGCTTTGTCGTACGGCGGGTGCGGGGGCCTTCGGTGGCTGACGCCTGCGGGGCGGGGCCGCATGCCGACATGGCGGGGTCGCATGGCGACCCCCGCAGCCCGTGCCGACGCGGCGCAGCCGCATGGCAACCGGCGGGGTCCCATGTCGACGCGGCGAAGCCGCATGCGGAGTCCCATGCCGAGCCAGGCAGCCATCGACGCGGCGAAGCCGCATGGCGACCCCCCGCAGCCCGCGCCGACACGGCGCCAGCGGCGCCAGCCGCATGCCGACACGGCAGGGGCGCATGCCGACGCGGCTCCCCGCCCCCTTGCGGGGACAGCCCCTCGCAAGGATGCGGACTGCCGCACCGATGCTGACGCCGCGCAGCCGCATCCCGACACGGCGGAGACCCATGCCGAGCTGGGCAGCCGCATGGCGACAAGGCGCAGCCGCATGCCGACACGGCAGGGCCGCATGCCGAGGCGGCCCCCGTCCCCTTGCCGGGATGGCCCCTTACAGGGATGCGGCCTGCCGCCTCCCGTTCCGAGCCCTTGCCGGCCCCGCGGGGGCTCCGCGGCTCCGCCGAAGGTGTGACCTTCGCCGCTTGGGCGTGCGGGACTGGGCAGCTTGGTTACCCACAAGTAGCATGGTGCTGAGCGCGCGCTCAGCGTGTCGCAGCAGTGCCATCCCGCACCCTGGAGGAGAGCCATCGTGCCTCGTACCGTCAGGGACGTCGTCTTCGTCGACGGCGTCCGCACCCCGTTCGGCAAGGCGGGCCCGAAGGGCATCTACCACGAGACCCGCGCCGACGACCTCGTCGTGAAGGCGATCCGGGAGCTGCTGCGCCGCAACCCGGGTCTCGACCCGAAGAAGATCGACGAGGTCGCCATCGCCGCGACCACGCAGATCGGTGACCAGGGCCTGACCCTCGGCCGCACCGCGGGCATCCTCGCCGGACTCCCGCAGTCGGTCCCCGGCTACTCCATCGACCGTATGTGCGCGGGTGCGATGACGGCCGTGACGACCACGGCCGGCTCGATCGCGTTCGGCGCTTACGACGCCGTCATCGCGGGCGGTGTGGAGCACATGGGCCGCCACCCGATGGGCGAGGGCGTCGACCCGAACCCGCGGTTCGTGAGCGAGAAGCTGGTCGACGAGTCCGCGCTGTTCATGGGCATGACCGCGGAGAACCTCCACGACCGCTACCCGCACATCACCAAGCTGCGCGCCGACGAATACGCCGTGCGCTCCCAGGAGAAGGCCGCGAAGGCGTACGCCAACGGCAAGATCCAGCAGGACCTGGTGCCGATCTCCGTACGCCGCACGAACCCCGAGAGCGGCGAGACCGGCTGGGGCCTGGTCACCGCCGACGAGCCGATGCGCCCGGGCACCACGCTGGAGAACCTGGCGGGCCTGAAGACGCCGTTCCGCGTCCACGGCCGGGTCACCGCGGGCAACGCGGCCGGTCTGAACGACGGCGCCACCGCCTCGATCATCGCGAGCGAGGACTTCGCGCGCGAGAACGGCCTGCCGGTCAAGATGCGTCTCGTCTCCTACGCCTTCGCGGGCGTCGAGCCGGAGGTCATGGGCTACGGCCCGATCCCGGCCACGGAGAAGGCCCTCGCCAAGGCGGGCCTGTCCATCTCCGACATCGGCCTGTTCGAGATCAACGAGGCCTTCGCCGTCCAGGTCCTGGCCTTCCTCGACCACTACGGCATCGCGGACGACGACGAGCGCGTCAACCAGTACGGCGGCGCGATCGCCTTCGGCCACCCGCTGGCCTCCTCCGGCGTCCGGCTGATGACGCAGCTCGCCCGCCAGTTCGAGGAGCAGCCGGAGGTCCGCTACGGCCTCACCACCATGTGCGTCGGCTTCGGCATGGGCGCGACGGTCATCTGGGAGAACCCGCACTTCGACGGAGGCGACAAGTGAGCACCACCGCTGAGCTGTTGAAGGGCGCGGCCGAGCTGTTCCCGGACGAGGTCGTCACGCAGGCGCACGTACGCCACTTCGACCTGCCGTTCGGTGTGGGCCGGTTCGCCCTGATCACCCTCGACAACGGCCACGACCACACCAAGCCGACCACCTTCGGCCCGGCCTCGCTCGCGAACCTCAACACCGCGATCGACCAGGTCGAGAAGGAGGCCGCGGACGGCGAGATCGTCGGCGTCGGCATCACCGGCAAGCCGTTCATCTTCGCGGTCGGCGCCGACCTCAAGGGTGTCGAGCTGCTGAAGCGGCACGAGGACGCGCTGGCCATCGGCAAGGGCGGCCACGAGGTCTTCAAGCGCCTGTCCAAGCTGGCCGTGCCCACCTTCGCGTACTACAACGGCGCGGCGATGGGCGGCGGCGTCGAGGTCGGCCTGCACTGCACCTACCGCACGGTGTCCGCGGCCCTCCCCGCCTTCTCCCTCCCCGAGGTCTTCCTGGGCCTCGTCCCCGGCTGGGGCGGCTGCACGCTGCTGCCGAACCTGATCGGCGCCGACAAGGCCGTCTCGGTCATCATCGAGAACAGCCTCAACCAGAACAAGCAGCTCAAGGGCCGGCAGGTCTACGAGCTCGGGATCGCCGACGCCCTCTTCGAGGGCGCCGACTTCCTGGAGCAGTCGCTGACCTGGACGGCGGCCGTCCTCAAGGGCGAGATCGTCATCGAGCGCCCGGTCATCGATCGCGGCGAGGCCTGGGACCAGGCCGTCGCCAAGGGCCGCTTCATCGCGGACAGCAAGGTGCACGGCGCGGCCCCGGCCGCCTACCGCGCCCTCGACATCATCGCCGCCGCGAAGAACGGCGACCTGCAGCAGGGCTACGACGCCGAGGACCAGGCCCTCGCGGACCTGATCATGGGCGGTGAACTGCGCGCCGGCATCTACGCGTTCAACCTCGTCCAGAAGCGCGGCAAGCGCCCGGCGGGCGCCCCCGACAAGAGCCTGGCGCGCCCGGTCACCAAGGTCGGTGTCGTCGGCGCCGGTCTGATGGCGTCGCAGCTCGCCCTGCTCTTCCTGCGCCGCCTCGAGGTCCCGGTCGTCCTGACGGACATCGACCAGGAGCGCATCGACAAGGGCGTGGGCTACGTCCACGCCGAGATCGACAAGCTGCTCGGCAAGGGCCGGATCAACCAGGACAAGGCCAACCGCCTCAAGGCGCTGGTCTCCGGTGTCCTGGACAAGGCGGAGGGCTTCTCGGACGCGGACTTCGTCATCGAGGCCGTGTTCGAGGAGATGGGCGTCAAGCAGCAGGTGTTCGCGGAGGTCGAGGCGGTCGCGCCCGAGCACGCGATCCTGGCGACCAACACCTCCTCCCTCTCCGTGTCGGAGATGGCGTCGAAGCTGAAGCACCCGGAGCGGGTCGTCGGCTTCCACTTCTTCAACCCGGTCGCGGTCCTGCCGCTGCTCGAGATCGTCCGCGGCGAGAAGACGGACGACGCCTCGCTGGCGACCGCCTTCGCGGTGGCCAAGAAGCTGAAGAAGACGGCGGTTCTGGTCAAGGACGCCCCGGCGTTCGTCGTGAACCGCATCCTGACCCGCTTCATGGGCGAGATCCAGAACGTCATCGACGAGGGCACCCCGGTCGAGGTGGCGGAGAAGGCGGTGGAGCCGCTGGGTCTGCCGATGTCCCCGCTGGTCCTGCTGGAGCTGGTCGGCCCGGCGATCGGCCTGCACGTCTCGGAGACCCTCAACAAGGTGTTCCCGGACCGCTTCACGGTCTCCCCGAACCTCAAGGCGGTCGTCGAGGCGGGCAAGCGCGGCTTCTACGTCTACGACAGCGGCAAGCCCGAGTTGGACCCGGAGGTCGCCGCGCTGCTGAAGCAGGGCGACACGGTCCTGACGGAGGAGCAGGTCCGCGCCCGCGTCCTGGACGCGGTGGCGCAGGAGATCGGCCTGATGCTGGACGAGGGCGTCGTCGCCGAGGCCCAGGACATCGACCTGTGCCTGATCACGGGCGCCGGCTGGCCCTTCCACCTGGGCGGCATCACGCCGTACCTGGACCGCGAGGGTGTCTCGGAGCGCGTGAACGGCAGGACGTTCATCGAGCCGGGCGTGGCGTCGGTTCCGGCGTAACGGCCGCAGCACGGTGAAAGGGCCTCCGCGCAAGGCGGAGGCCCTTTCTCGTCGTGTGCGCAAGGCCGGTCGCGTCGGGACCGGTCAAAGCCGCCGTCCCGGCACCCGCAGCCAGGAGCCGTTCAGCGGGGGCCGTTGGCACTCCCCCGATTTCAATGAGGCTTCCCCAGCGCGGGCCGGACAGGCTCGTGGGACGCTGGGTGGCATGAGTGTCCCGCTCCTGGTGATCGTCGATGGCGCGAACGTCGTCGGGTCGGTGCCCGACGGCTGGTGGCGGGACCGGCGGGGCGCCGCCGACCGGCTGCGGGACCGTCTCGTGCCGTTGGCCGCCGACGGGCTGCCCGGCTTTCCCGGGCCGCTGGAGCTGGTGCTGGTCGTGGAGGGTGCGGCGCGCGGCGTGGAGGCCGTGCCCGGCATCCGGGTGGACGCGGCCCCCGGCAGCGGGGACGACCGTATCGTCGAACTGGTCGCCGAGGCCGGGGACCGCCAGGTCCTGGTCGTCACGGCGGACCGGGAGCTACGGCGCCGGGTGACGGATCTCGGCGCGGAGGTGACGGGCCCGCGTACGGTGCGCTGAATCCCCACGCGGAACGCCGCGGTCACCGCGTGCCGCCTCCGGACGGCCCGCTCCCCCCGCCCGCCGCGGACTCCCCGGCACGTCCCACACGGCTGTGCGAACGGCCGTAGAGGAAGTACACGACGAACCCGACCACCAGCCAGATCGCGAACCGCAGCCAGGTCTCGGCGGGCAGGTTCAGCATCAGCCACAGCGAGGCGCACACCGACAGGATCGGCACCACCGGGACGAGCGGGGTGCGGAAGGCGCGTGGCAGGTCGGGGCGGGTGCGGCGGAGAATGACCACGCCGATCGCGACGACGATGAACGCGAACAGCGTGCCGATGTTCACCAGTTCGGCCAGTTCGCTGAGGCTGGTGAAGCCCGCGACGACGGCGATGACCACGCCGAGCAGGATGGTCGGCCGGTGCGGGGTCTTGAAACGCGGGTGGACGCGGGAGAAGAAGCGGGGCAGCAGCCCGTCGCGGCTCATCGCGAAGAAGACCCGGGTCTGGCCGAGCAGCAGGATCAGACAGACGGTGGTCAGGCCGACGGCGGCACCGAAGCTGATCACACCCGCGAACCACGGGTGCCCGATGGCCTTGAACGCGTCGGCGAGCGGGGCGTCCACGGACAGCCTGCTGTAGTGCTCCATGCCGGTCACGACGATCGACACCGCCACGTACAGCGCCGTGCAGATGAACAGGGAGCCGAGGATGCCGCGCGGCATGTCGCGCTGCGGGTTGCGGGTCTCCTCGGCGGTGGTCGCCACGATGTCGAAGCCGATGAAGGCGAAGAAGACGACGGACGCGGCGGTGAAGATGCCCATCACACCGAAGTTGGACGGTGCCCAGCCGGCCATCAGCTGGATGAGCGGCGCCTTGAGGCTGCCGCCCGCCGGCACCGCCTGCGGCTCGGGGACGAACGGCTTGTAGTTGGCGCTGTTGACGAAGAAGGCGCCCCCGATGATCACGATCAGCACCACGGTCACCTTGATGGCGACGACGAGCTGGGTGACCCGGGCCGACAGCTTCATCCCGAGGACGAGGATCGCGGTGAGGAGGAGGACGAGCGCGGCGGCGAGGATGTCGAAGCCGAATCCGTGCGCGCCCTCCCGTCCGCCGAGATAGGCGGGCAGGTGCCAGCCCGCGTTGTCCATCAGGGAGCGGATGTACCCGGACCAGCCGACGGCGACCACCGCCGTGCCCAGCGCGAACTCCAGGACCAGGTCCCAGCCGATGATCCAGGCGGGCAGCTCGCCCAGCGTGGCGTAGGAGAACGTGTACGCGGACCCCGCGACCGGCACCGTGGAGGCGAACTCCGCGTAGCAGAGCGCGGCGAGCGCGCAGACGACGCCGGCCACGACGAAGGACAGGGAGACGGCGGGACCCGCGTTCTGCTTGGCGACCTTGCCGGTGAGCACGAAGATGCCGGTGCCGATGATGACCCCGACGCCGAACACGGTCAGGTCCAGGGCCGACAGGGTCTTTCTGAGCGCGTGCTCCGGCTCCTCGGTGTCCTGGATCGACTGCTCGACGTTCTTCGTCCGGAAGAGGGTGCTCCTCATGGCGTACCTCCCGCGCTCACCGTCCCCGACATGATCGAGAGGGGGCGTGCTCCGTGTGCCCCGGCACGGGCAGATTCACGCAAACGGGCCGGTTTCGCCACCGTAAAGGATGGAGAAACCGGCCCGGGCGCGTGCGGCGGGTCGTATCAGTCGCGGGCGGGTTCCACGGAGTCCACGGTCTGGGCGGAGCCCGTACGGTCGTAGCGGCTGCCGTCGAGCTTGGAGACCAGCCCGGTGACCTGGCGGGCGATGTCCGGCGCGGTCAGGCCGATCTCCGCGAGGACCTCCTTGCGGGAGGCGTGGTCGAGGAAGCGCGGCGGGACGCCGAAGTCGCGCAGCGGCACGTCCACACCCGCGTCGCGCAGCGCCTGCGCGATCGCCGAACCCACACCACCGACGCGGGAGTTGTCCTCGACGGTGACGACCACTCGGTGCCGCTCGGCGAGCGGGGCCAGCGCCTCGTCGACGGGCTTGACCCAGCGGGGGTCGACGACGGTGGTGGAGATGCCCTGCTTGTCGAGGAGGTCGGCGATCTCCAGGCACATGGGGGCGAGCGCGCCGACGGAGACCAGCAGGACGTCCGGCACGGGGGCCTCCGCCTTGCGCAGCACGTCCATGCCGCCGACCTTGCCGACGGCGGGGACGGCCGGGCCGACGACGCCCTTGGAGTAGCGCAGCACGGTCGGCGCGTCGTCCACGTCGACGGCCTCACGCAGCTGGGCCCGCAGCTGCTCGGCGTCGCGCGGGGCGGCGATCCTCAGGCCCGGCACCACCTGGAGCATCGACATGTCCCACATGCCGTTGTGGGAGGCGCCGTCGTCGCCCGTGATGCCCGCCCGGTCGAGCACGAACGTCACACCGCACTTGTGCAGGGCGACGTCCATGAGCACCTGGTCGAAGGCGCGGTTGAGGAAGGTCGCGTACACCGCGAAGACGGGGTGCAGACCGCCGGTGGCGAGGCCGGCGGCGGAGACCGCGCCGTGCTGCTCGGCGATGCCGACGTCGTAGATCCGGTTCGGGAAGGCGTCCGCGAACTTCTTCAGGCCCACCGGCTGGAGCATCGCGGCCGTGATGGCGACGATGTCGTCGCGCTCCCGGCCGAGCCTGACCATCTCGTCGCCGAAGACGGAGGTCCAGCTGGCGGCGGCCGCCTTGATGGGCAGGCCGGTGTCGGGGTGGATGGGGCCGATGCCGTGGAAGCGGTCGGCCTCGTCCTGCTCGGCGGGCCTGTAGCCGCGGCCCTTCTCGGTGAGGCAGTGCACGATGACCGGGCCGCCGAACCGCTTGGCGCGGGCCAGGGCGGACTCCAGTGCCTCGATGTCGTGCCCGTCGATCGGGCCGACGTACTTCAGGCCCAGGTCCTCGAACATGCCCTGCGGGGCGATGAAGTCCTTCAGGCCCTTCTTGGCGCCGTGCAGGGTCTCGTAGAGCGGCTTGCCGACGACGGGCGTGCGCTCCAGGACCTCCTTGGTACGGGCCAGGAACTTCTCGTAGCCGTCGGTGGTGCGCAGGGTGGCCAGGTGGTTGGCGAGGCCGCCGATCGTGGGCGCGTAGGAGCGCTCGTTGTCGTTGACGACGATGACCAGCGGGCGGTCCTTGGCGTCGGCGATGTTGTTCAGCGCCTCCCAGGCCATACCGCCGGTGAGGGCGCCGTCACCGATGACGGCCACGACGTGGCTGTCGCGCTTGAGCAGCTGGTTGGCCTTGGCCAGGCCGTCGGCCCAGCCGAGGACGGTGGAGGCGTGCGAGTTCTCGATGACGTCGTGGTCGGACTCGGCGCGCGAGGGGTAGCCGGACAGACCGCCCTTGCTACGCAGCTTGGAGAAGTCCTGACGGCCGGTGAGCAGCTTGTGGACGTAGGCCTGGTGGCCGGTGTCCCACAGCACCTTGTCCTTCGGGGAGTCGAAGACGCGGTGCAGGGCGATGGTGAGCTCGACCACACCGAGGTTCGGACCGAGGTGGCCGCCGGTCTTGGAGACGGCGTCGACGAGGAAGGTCCGGATCTCCTCTGCCAGCTGGTCCAGCTCCTCCAGGCTGAGCCGGTCCAGATCGCGCGGTCCCCTGATGCGGGTCAGCAGCGGCACCCGTGCCTCCTTGCAGTAGAGCTGTGTCGAGCGTTCGCCGGGCCTGTCGAGTCTAATGTTCCGCCTGTGAGGGATCACCGATGGCCCCATGGATCCCCCCGACGTGTCCGCCGAAACACGGTGCCGGACACAGGACTGTGCCCGGCACCGCCGTTGGCGCCGGGCACAGTGACCTGGAGGTTCGGCTGCGGCTACGCGCGGCCGGCCGTCTTCTGGGTCTTGCGGGTCACGGCGTCGATGACGACCGTGGCGAGCAGCACACCACCGGTGATCATGTACTGCACCGGCGAGGCGATGCCCTCCAGGGCGAGGCCGTACTGGATCGAGACGATCACCAGCACACCGAGCAGCGCGTTCCACGTGCGGCCACGCCCACCGAACAGCGACGTACCACCGATCACCGCGGCGGCGATGGCGTTCATCAGCAGGTCACCGCCACCGGCGCCCTGGTTGGCGGACGCGATCTTCGACGCGATGAACAGACCGCCGATCGCGGCGAACGTGCCGGAGATGGCGAAGACCGAGATGCGGACCGCGGCCACGTTGATACCGGCGCGGCGGGACGCCTCCACGCTGCCGCCGAGCGCGAACACCTTCCGGCCGTACGCGGTGCGGCGCAGCACGAAGTCCGTGACGAGCAGCACAGCGATGAAGATGACGACGGCGAGCGGCAGGCCCTTGTACTGGTTGTAGACGACGGCCACGGCGAACGCGAGGACCGCCAGCAGCGCCGTGCGCAGGATCGTCTCGCTCAGCGGCCGGGACGGCACACCCGCTGCCTCGCGCCGCTTGTTGCCGAAGTACGAGCTGAGGAAGTACAGCACGGTCACCGCGAGCGCGAGCCCGTAGGCGGCGGCCACGTCGGAGAAGTAGTACGTCGTCAGCTTGGCGACGAGGCCGTCGCTGTTCAGGTTGATCGTGCCGCTGTCGCCGAGGATCTGGAGCATGAAGCCGTTCCAGAACAGCAGACCTGCCAGGGTGACCGCGAACGCGGGCACACCGATCTTCGCGAAGACGAAGCCGTGAATCGCGCCGGCGACCGTACCGGTGAGGATGGCCAGCACGAAGGCGAGCCACTCGCTCATGCCGTGGGTGATGTTCAGGACGGCGAACGTGGCGCCCGCGACACCGGAGACCGAGCCGACCGACAGGTCGATCTCACCGAGCAGCAGCACGAAGACGATGCCGACGGCGATCATGCCCGTGCCGACCATGGCGACGGAGATGTCGGAGAGGTTGCCGGCGGTGAGGAAGTTCGAGTTCAGGCTCTGGAAGATGATCCAGATGATCGCCAGACCGATGACGACCGGGATCGCGCCCAGGTCACCGGCCTTCATCTTCCGCTTGAACTCGGTGATGTAGCCCGCGAAGCCCTGCTCGCGCACCAGCAGACGGGGGTCGACGGCGGTGACCGCCTTCGCCGCCGCCTCGGGGTTCTCCACGACGGTGTCTTCGGGGGGCGTGGAGGTGTTGTCGATGCTCACTTCTTGATCTCCCCATTGCTGCGCGCCGCACGACGGGTCACGGCGTTGTCCGTGGCGCCGGTGATGGCGGAGATGATCTCTTCCTGGGAGGTCGTCTTGACCTCGAAGACGCCGTTGTTGCGCCCCAGACGCAGCACCGCCACCTTGTCGGCGACGGCCTTCACGTCGGCCATGTTGTGGCTGATGAGGATCACGGCGTGACCGCGCTCCCGCAGCCGCTCCACCAGGTCGAGGACCTGCGCGGTCTGCTCGACGCCGAGGGCGGCGGTGGGCTCGTCGAGGATCACCAGCTTGGGCTCACCGAGCATGGAACGGGCGATGGCCACGACCTGGCGCTGACCGCCGGAGAGCGAGGCGATCGGGATGCGGACGCTGGGGATGCGGATGGACAGCTGGTCCAGCAGCTCGCGCGAGCGCCGCTCCATCTCCACCTCGTCCAGGACACCGCGGCGGCGGATCTCCCGGCCCAGGTAGAGGTTGCCGACGACGTCGATGTTGTCGCACAGCGCGAGGTCCTGGTAGACCGTCGCGATGCCCAGGTTCTGGGCGTCGTTCGGCTTGCCGATGTGGACGGTCTTGCCTTCCCACTCGATGACGCCCTCATCGATGGGGTGCACGCCGGCGATCGTCTTGACCAGCGTGGATTTTCCGGCGCCGTTGTCGCCGACCAGGGCGACCACCTCACCGGCGTGGACCTCAAGCTCTACGTCGGTGAGCGCCTGAACGGCACCGAACCGCTTGGAGACCCCGCGCAACGCCAGCACGGGCGTAGCGGACACGTGAACCATCTCCTTCGCCGCCTGACCCGGCGGGAGGTTGTGCAGAAGTTTGGGGGGTGTTCCGTCCGGCGCCCCGCGACGAGCTTGCGGGGCTGGTGAAGGCAGGGCGCCGGAGGAGCTTCAGTGCGCCAGTCCCTCACGGGAATTCAAGGGCGAATCCCCGTGGAGGGAAAGGGGCTTGAGGCCGGTTACTTCAGGCCGATCTTGTCGCAGGCCGACTTGAACTGCGGAGTGCAGATGTCCGCGACGGTGTAGATGCCGTCCTTGATGACGGTGTCCTTGATGTTGTCCTTCGTCAGAGCGACGACCGGGACCAGGACGGAGGGCACCTGCTTGGTGGTCGGGCTGTCGACCTTGTCCTTCGCTATCGAGTCGAGCGACTTGCCCTGGGCAATGGCGACGGCCATCTCCGCGGCGACGTCCGCCTCCTGCGGGTACGGCTTGTAGACGCTCATGTACTGGTCGCCGGTGACGATGCGCTGCACACCCGCGAGCTCCGCGTCCTGGCCGGTGACCGGGATGCCCTTGATGCCGGCGGCCTTCAGGGCGGTGATGATACCGCCGGCCATGCCGTCGTTGGCGGAGTAGACGCCGATGATGTTCTGCTTGCCGAGGGCGGAGATGGCGCCCTCCATGTTGGTGTTGGCGTTCTCCGGCTTCCAGTCCTTGGTGTCGTACTCCTTGCTGATGTTCACCTTGCCGTCGAGCACCTCGTGGGCGCCCTTCTTGAACTGCGCGGCGTTCGGGTCGGTGACGGAGCCGTTCATCATGACGATCTTGCCGGACTTCGCCTTGGAGCCGAGGGCCGTGAGGAGGGCCTGGCCCTGGGTCTTGCCGACGGTCTCGTTGTCGAACGAGGTGTAGCCGCTGATCGGGCCCTGCGCCAGACGGTCGTAGGCGATGACCGGGATGCCCGCGTCCTTGGCCTTCTGCACGGAGTTCTTGATGGCCGCGGAGTCCACCGCGTCCAGGATCAGCACGTCGACCTTGTTGGTGATCATGGTCTCGACCTGCTGGCTCTGCAGGGTGGCGTCCTGCTTGGCGTTGGCGTAGACGACCTCGCCCTTGCCGCTGGTGAGCTCCTTGACCTTCTTCTCGATCAAGGGCCGGTCGAACTTCTCGTAGCGCGCCGTCTGGTTCTCGGGGAGAAGCAGACCCACCTTGATGGCGTCGCCCTTCTTGGCGCTCGAGGACGAGGACGAGCTCTTGCCGGACTCCTTGGCGCTGCCACAGGCGGCGAGCGAAACGGCCATGGCACCAGCAGCAACGGCGAAGGCCGCACGACGCATACGCGTGTTCACTTCTAGAAACCTCCCTGACGAGGCCGCGTCGTTGCGGCCGAGGTGGCTGGAAGTCAACTCGGCCACACGTGCGACGTCAAGAAGTAAATCCTTAACGAGATGGCAACGGTGCCATCCGTTATCTAAGTGAAGACAGGCGTCGCAGCAGGCAGGCTGCCGTCCAAAAGGGTTGAATCACCCATTTCGCTGAGTGCGAGAGCGAGCGCGCCGAGGACCTCCGCGCGGCCGCCGAGCGCCCCTGGCAGCACCGAGAGCTGGCGTGCGGCACTGGGGATCGCGTACCGGCCCACCGACTCCCTGATGGGCCCGAGGACCAGCTCGCCGGCCTCGGCGAGGTCACCGCCCAGGACCACGCGGCTCGGGTTGAGCAGATTGCACAGGTTGGCAACGCCACTGCCGATGTGGCGGCCGACGTCGGCGATCACCCGACGACACCCCGGATCACCGTCCCGCGCCAGCCTCACCACGCCTTCCATGGTCAGGTCGGCGCCGTGGCTGGGCTGCAGCAGCGGCAGCACGTACCGCGCCGACGCGAACGTCTCAAGACAGCCACGGTTGCCGCAGCGGCAGACGGGACCGGATTCATCGAGAGTAATATGCCCGATTTCTCCGGCTGTGCCGCCAGGCCCGCGGTAGATCTTGCCGTCAATCACCAGTCCGGCGCCGACACCGCTCGCCACCTTGATGTACGCCAGGTCCTTGACCCCTCGGCCGCTGCCCCAGACCAGCTCGCCGAGGGCGCCGAGGTTGGCGTCGTTGTCGACGTGCACCGGCACGCCGAGCCGCCCCCGCAGCTCCTCGGCGGGTTTGGTGCCGGTCCAGCCCGGCAGGATGGCGGTGGAGCCGAGCGTGCCCGACTCGACGTCGATGGGTCCGGGCACGCCGAGCCCCACGCCCGCGATCTTGGACCGGCTCACTCCGGTGGCCTCGATCAGCCTGCTGACCAGCTCTTCCGCCCGGTCGAAACCCTGTGCGGCGGAGGCGTCCACGTCCAGGGGCTCGGACTCCTCGGCGAGTACCTGATGGGCGAGGTTCCCGATCGCGACGCGCAAATGGGTGTGCCCGAAGTCGACGCCGATCACGATGCCGGCGTCACCACTGAGAGAGACGCTGCGGGCCCTGCGGCCACCCGCCGATGTGGGCGTGACCTCGACGGTTCCGCCGTCCTTCAGCTCCCGCACGATATTGGAGACGGTCGCCGCGGACAGACCCGTCGTCCTCGCGATCTCGGCCTGCGTCAGCGACCCGGCCAGGCGCACCGCACGGACGACACGCTCCAGATTTGCCCGATGCAGCGACGACTGCGATCCCGGAGTCTCCATCGACTCATTCACTCCTGCCCTCAGCGCGGCGGCCACGGCGCCGCCCATGTGACCCGAGTCACAGCAATGGAATCCGGGTCACGTACAAGTTGTGAACTCCAAGCTCCGCTGAACGGGTTACCGCAGTCAAGTCCTTGACGGAAATCGGGAGAGATCAAAAAAGGGCGGACCGACACACCGGCGCCGTCCCCGGTTCACGGGGAAGACGCCGGCAGGCCGGGGCAATGGAAGTCGATCACTACTTCAGGGCGCCCGCCGTCAGGCCCTGGACCACCTGCCTCTGGAAGACGATGTACGCCGCGAGGACCGGCAGCATCGCCATCACGAGGCCGGCGAAGAGTCCGGACCAGTCGCCCTTGTATCCCTGGCTGGCCGCGAGCTGGACCAGGCCCTGGGTGAGGACGCGCTTGTCGGGGTCGGTGTTCAGGACCGTCGGGAGCATGTACTGGTTCCACTGGCCCAGGAAGTTGAAGATCCCCACGCTGATCAGGCCCGGCTTGGCCATCGGCAGCATGATCTGGAAGAACGTACGGGAGTGCGAGGCCCCGTCCACGAACGCGGCCTCGGCCACCGAGGTGGGCAGCGAGCGGAAGAACGCGGTCAGGAAGAACACCGTGAAGGGCAGCGAGTAGGCGATGTAGACGAGGATCAGGCCGTGGATCGTGTTCAGCAGCCCCATGTTGTTCACGACGTAGAACAGCGGGACCAGCGCCAGCATGATCGGGAAGCTCATGCCGCCGATGAACAGGTAGTAGATGAACCGGTTGCCCGGGAAGTCGAAGCGGGCGAGGACGTACGCCGCCATCGAGCCGAGCACCAGGGTCCCGACGAGCGAACCACCCACCACCAGGACGGTGTTGAGGAAGTAGTCGCTCATGTTGGCGTCGGTCCAGGCCCGCGCCCAGTTCTCGAAGTGCAGCTTGTCCGGCAGCGACCAGGGCGAGTCGAAGATCGAGCGGTCGTCCTTGAAGGAGGTCATCACCGCCCACAGCAGCGGCATGACGACCATGAACGCCCACAGGATCAGCATGCCGTGCGAGAAGACGTTGAGGACGGTGCCTTCCCGCCTCCCCCGGGGCGGCCCGCCGACCGCGGTGTCCGCCTTTCCGACGGTGACGTGCGGCTCGGCGGGGATCGGGGCGGGGGTCTCGGTGGTCTCCATGGTCAGTACTCCAGCCGCTCGCGCCGGCCCAGCCGCATCACGACCGCCGCGAACAGCAGCGTGACGACGAGCAGGGCGACACCGGTCGTGGTTGCGTAGGCGGCCTGACCGTCACGGAAGGCCTTCTGGTAGACGTACAGCACCATGACGGTGGTCGAGTAGTCCGGCCCGCCCGGCCCGGTCGTCATGATCTGCACGACCGCGAACGACTCGGCGCCCAGGGCGAGGATGCCCATGTACACCCAGCCGGACTGCACGGTGTCCCACAGCAGCGGCAGGGTGATCCGGAAGAAGGTGGTGGTGCGGTTCGCCCCGTCCAGGAGCGCCGCCTCGTACAGGTCCGCCGGGATGGAGGCCATGCCCGCGGAGAACAGGACCACGAAGAAGCCGACCGTGGACCAGACGAGGACCGCCATCACACACCACAGGGCCAGGCCCGGATCGCCCAGCCACAGCGGCTGGACGCTCCCGAGCCCGATGCCGCGCAGCAGCGAGTTGATGGCGCCGCTGTCCGGGTTGTACGCGAAAGCGAAGAGCAGGGCGACGATCGCGATGGAGAGCACCTGCGGGAAGAAGTAGACGATCTTGTAGAAGGACGAGCCGCGGACCCCGGAGATCACCGGCCCGCCCTTCCGCCGCCGCCCGCCCACATTGATCATGAAGGCGAGGAACAGCGCGAGACCGATCGTCACCGGCGGCAGCACCAGCGCGAACAGCAGGCTGTGCCACAGCGACTTCCAGAAGATGTCGTCATGGACCAGCCGCGTGTAGTTGTCGAAGCCCACCATCTTGAACTCGGGGCTCAGGCCGGTCCAGTCCGTGAACGAGTAGTAGATGGACTGGATGAACGGCCAGACGACGAAGAGCGCGTACAGGCCGAGGGGAACCGCCAGGAACCCCACGATGAACCGGTACTTGCCGTGATGCATGGCTACCGACCCCGATCCGGCCGTGCGTGCGGCCGCCTGCGCTGCCGCTGACGGACCTGCCGCTGACAGGCCTGCCACAGGCGGACCTGTCCCTGACGGACCCTCACTGGTGCTTGTAGTGCTTGATCGACGTGTCCTTGCCGGTCTCGTCGGCGAAACCCTGGATCCGCTTGATGGCCTCGGCCGGGGTGATACGGCCCGCCATCATCTCGCCGAGACCGGACACACCGATCTTCTCCTTCTGCAGCTGCACGTACCAGTCCTGCAGCCGCGGGTTCAGGACGTTGCTGCCGGCCTTCTCCAGCGCGGCCACACCCGACTTCAGGCCCGGGGTGAGGCTGATGCCCGTGGTGCCGCCGTTGAAGGCGGTCAGCGACTTGACCTTGGTGGTGAAGTTCTTCGAGGACGCCTCGCTGAGCATGATGCGCAGCTGCTCCATGCCCCCCTCGGGGTTCTGCGCCTTGGCGGGGACGATGAAGGGCTCACCGCCGGAGGCCCAGATGGTGCCGAAGGGCATCTTGTCGGAGGAGTCGATGCCGGAGGGCGCGGAGACGGCGAGGTCGAAGTCGGCCGGGATGACGTTGGCGGACTCGTTCTCCACCCAGGAGCCGTTCGGGATGAACAGCGCCTTGCCCTGGGCCCAGGCGGTCTGCGACTGGATGTGGTCGAGGCCCGGCGTGCCCTTGAGGATGTAGCCCTTCCTGTAGAGCTCGTAGTACGCCTCGAAGCAGGCCTTGACGGCCGGGTGCTTCCAGGCGTTCGGCTCCAGGTTGTCGATGGCGTCGAGGACCTCGCGGCCACCGACCTTGCCGATCATCGGGTACAGGGAGAAGGGGATGTAGTACGGGTACTTGCCGGCGTAGGTCCAGCCCGCGATGCCCTTCTTCTTGGCCTTCTCGCAGACCTTGAGCATCTCGTCCCAGGTCTCGGGGTACTTCTCGTCGAGCGAGCCGAGGAGCTTCTGCGAGTACCAGACGCCGTAGACCGTGTAGGCGTAGTATATGATCCACACGGGCTTGCCGTCGAACTGGCCCATCTCGACGATGCCGGGACGCAGTGTGTCGCGGACCTTCTTCGACGGGTCGTCGTAGGAGGGGGCGTCGAGGAGCGGGGTGAGGTCGGCGAGCTGGTTGCGGCTGACGAGGACGCCCATGTCCATCTGCTCGGCGCCGGAGTTGTCGATGAGGTCCGGCGGGTTGCCCTGGTTGAAGCGCGGCTGCAGGGTGGACTGGATCTTCTGGGTGGCGGAGAACTTCACCTTCGCCTTCGGGAAGTCCTTCTGGTAGATCTTGACCGCGTCCTGGGCGTACTCCTTGCCGAAGCCGCCGTCGAAGAGCACGAACTCCATCTGCGCCGTGTCGTTGACGCCGAGCGGGTTCTGCTTGGTCTTCTTGCCCGCCTTGGCCTTCTCCTGGCCGCCGCCTCCGCTGCTGGCGCAGGCGGACAGGAAGCTCATCGTGGGGACGGAGACCAGGCCCAGGGCGACGGAACGCTTGATCAGGCTGCGGCGCCCGACGCCTTCGCGGGTGGTGGTGCCGATGCCTTCGGGGGTGGTGGTGCCGATGCCTTCGGGGGTGGTCGTGTGCTCGCCGGAAGTGGATCCCATGCTCAAGTCCTCGCCTTCTCCAGGACTCAGGCGGTGCACCGGCTCCTCCCCGGCACCGCGGTGATGGTGAAGCTGGGGTCGTGCATGAGCGATTCGGGGGGACGGTGCGGCGGTGGTTCCTTCTCGAGACGGTCCGCCGCCTCCCGCTTGTCCCCGGTCGTGCCTGTCCACAGCCGTCGTACGGCAAGGTGACGGCTGCCCGGACGCCGACAGGTATAGTCCACTCTCCGTCGCGGGAGCAATATCGCAAGCAAGGTTGCCGCCGTGCGTTTCCGAGTTGAGACCTCGTGGAAATACGCGATGCTCGCACACCTCTCGAACGCGATACCCATTGCATTGAGCCCGAATGCCACAGCCAACGCCCTTGACATCACTGACCACTTGACCACCTACTGGTCCTTGCGCAGGCGAAGTGACAACGTTGTCCATTCTCAACAGGCGCAGGGAGGGTGCTCGCGCATGCAGCACAGATCTCGGCACAGATGGGCTCCTACGGCGGTCGTGGCAACGGCCGCCTTCGCATTGCTGGTGGCGGCCCCGGGCGCGGCGGAGGCCCGGCCCGGCGAAGCGGCGGCCGCGGACCGCGAGTTCGCTTCCTCCTTCGAGCCGGGGGACCCGGCGCCCACGTGGCTGAACACCGTGGACACGACGGCGGACGGCACCAAGCGGGCGTCCGGCGTGGACGGAGGGTACACCACCGGCATTCCGGGCAATGTGACCGACGAGGTGACCGATGTCCGGGCCGGCGCCGAGAACACGGACGGCGGGGAGGTCGCGGACAACCTGATCGACGGCGAACCGAGCACCAAGTGGCTGACGTTCGCGCCGACGGGCTGGGTCGAGTTCGACCTGGACGAGCCGGTCAAAGTCGTGACATACGCCCTGACCTCGGCCAACGACCACGCCGAGCGGGACCCGGCCGACTGGACCCTTCAGGGGTCCACCGACGGCAAGGACTGGAAGACGCTGGACACCCGAACCGGCGACTCGTTCGACCAGCGCTTCCAGACCAAGTCCTACGATCTCGCCGAACCGGCCGAGTTCGCGCACTTCCGGCTGGACATCACCAGGAACCACAGCGGCGGCATACTGCAACTCGCCGATGTGCAGTTCTCCACGGGCAGCAGCACCGACCCCACGCCGAAAGACATGCGCACGCTGGTGGACCGCGGTCCGCTCGGCGCCCCCACCGCCAAGGCGGGCGCGGGGTTCACGGGCAGGCGGGCGCTGCGCTACGCCGGGACGCACACGGCCGACGGGCGGGCGTACTCGTACAACAAGGTCTTCGACGTGAACGTACGCGTCGAGCGGGACACGCAGTTGTCGTACCGGATCTTCCCGGCGATGGCGGACGGCGACCGGGACTACGACGCCACCAACGTCTCGGTCGACCTGGCCTTCACCGACGGCACCCACCTCAGTGACCTGGGCGCGCTCGACCAGCACGGCTTCCCGCTGAGCCCCACCGGACAGGGCGCGGCCAAGTCGCTGTACGTCAACCAGTGGAACAACGTGGTCTCGCGGATCGGGTCGGTGGCGGCCGGCAAGACCGTGGACCGGGTCCTGGTGGCGTACGACTCCCCGAAGGGGCCGGCCAAGTTCCGGGGCTGGCTGGACGACCTGGCGCTGAAGCCCGCACCGCCGGACAAGCCCAAGTCCCACCTGTCCGACTACGCGGTGACCACGCGCGGCACCAACTCCAGCGGCTCCTTCTCCCGGGGCAACGACTTCCCGGCGACCGCACTGCCGCACGGCTTCAACTTCTGGACGCCGGTGACCAACGCGGGCTCGCTGAGCTGGTTGTACGACTACGCACGGGGCAACAACTCCGACAATCTGCCCACGATCCAAGCGTTCAGCGCGAGCCATGAGCCGAGCCCGTGGATGGGTGACCGGCAGACGTTCCAAGTGATGCCGTCGGCCGCGGCCGGCACTCCGGACACCGGGCGCACCGCGCGGGCCCTGCCGTTCCGGCACGAGAACGAGATCGCTCGCCCCTACTACTACGGCGTGACCTTCGAGGGCGGCCTCAAGGCGGAGATGACGCCGACGGACCACGCGGCGGTGCTGCGGTTCACCTACCCCGGCGACGACGCGAGCGTGGTCTTCGACAATGTGACCGAGCAGGCCGGTCTCACCCTCGACAAGGCGGGCGGCGTCGTGACCGGCTTCTCGGACGTGAAGTCCGGGCTGTCGACGGGCGCCACGCGCCTGTTCGTGTACGGCGTGTTCGACGCTCCGGTGACGGACGGGGCGGCCTCGGGCGTGAAGGGCTATCTCCGCTTCAAGCCGGGCGCCGACCACACGGTCACGCTCCGCCTCGCCACCTCCCTCATCGGCATCGACCAGGCGAAGGACAATCTGCGCCAGGAGATCCCGGACGGCACCTCGTTCGACGACGTCAGGGCACGCGCCCAGGGGACGTGGGACAAGCTGCTCGGCACCATCGAGGTCGAGGGCGCGACCACCGACCAGCTCACGACGCTGTACTCGTCGATGTACCGGCTGTACCTCTACCCCAACTCGGGCTTCGAGAAGGTGGGCTCGGCCTACCGGTACGCGTCCCCGTTCTCCCCGATGACCGGACCGGACACGGCCACGCACACCGGGGCGAAGATCGTCGACGGCAAGGTGTACGTCAACAACGGCTTCTGGGACACCTACCGGACGACCTGGCCCGCGTACTCCCTCCTGACGCCGACTCAGGCGGGCGAGTTGGTCGACGGCTTCGTGCAGCAGTACAAGGACGGCGGCTGGACCTCCCGCTGGTCCTCCCCCGGCTACGCGGACCTGATGACGGGCACCTCGTCGGACGTGGCGTTCGCGGACGCCTATGTGAAGGGCGTGAAGTTCGACGCCAAGGCCGCCTACGACGCGGCGGTGAAAAATGCGACGGTCCTGCCGCCGTCGTCCGGCGTGGGCCGCAAGGGCATGGCCACCTCACCGTTCCTCGGCTACACCAGCACCGCCACCCGCGAGGGCCTGTCGTGGGCGATGGACGGTTACATCAACGACTACGGCATCGCCAGGATGGGCCAGGCGCTGTACAAGAAGACCGGCGAACAGCGCTACAAGGAGGAGTCGGCCTACTTCCTCAACCGCGCCCGGGACTACGTCGGCCTCTTCGACTCGAGGGTGGGCTTCTTCCAGGGCCGGGACGCGCAGGGCGACTGGCGGCTGGACCCGTCGAAGTACGACCCGCGCGTGTGGGGCTACGACTACACGGAGACCAACGGCTGGGGCTTCGCCTTCACGGTCCCGCAGGACAGCCGGGGCCTTGCCAATCTGTACGGCGGCCGGGCGAAGCTGGCCGACAAGCTCGACGAGTACTTCGCGACACCGGAGACGGCCTCGCCCCAGTTCGTGGGCTCCTACGGCAGCGTCATCCACGAGATGACGGAGGCCCGTGACGTCCGGATGGGCATGTACGGGCACTCCAACCAGCCCGCGCACCACGTGATCTACATGTACGACGCGGCGGGTCAGCCCTGGAAGGCGCAGGCGAAGGTCCGTGAAGTGCTCTCCCGCCTGTACACCGGCAGCGAGATCGGGCAGGGCTACCACGGCGACGAGGACAACGGCGAGCAGTCCGGCTGGTACGTCTTCTCGGCGCTGGGCTTCTACCCGCTGGTGATGGGCAGCGGCGAGTACGCCATCGGATCCCCGCTGTTCACCAAGGCGACCGTGCACCTGGAGAACGGCAAGGACCTGGTCGTCAAGGCCCCCAGGAACAGCGCGCGGAACGTGTACGTCCAGGGTCTGAGGGTCGACGGCAAGGAGTGGACGTCGACTTCGCTGCCGCACGCGCTGCTCTCCCGGGGCGGTGTGCTGGAGTTCGACATGGGTCCGCGGCCGTCGGCCTGGGGCACCGGGAAGAACGCGGCACCGGCGTCCATCACGCGGGACGACAAGGTGCCCTCGCCGCGGGCGGACGTGCTCAAGGGTGACGGTCCGCTCTTCGACAACACCTCGGCGACGGAGGCGGCCGTGACGAGCGTGGACCTGCCGGTCACGGACGGCACCAAGGCGGTGCAGTACACGCTGACGTCCCCGGCGGACCGCGCGTCGGCCCCCACGGGCTGGACCCTGGAGGCCTCCGAGGACGGCACGCGGTGGACGACCCTGGACCAGCGGTCGAGCGAGTCCTTCACCTGGGGCCGGCAGACGAGGGTGTTCTCCGTCCGGCATCCCGGCACGTACGCGCACTACCGCCTGACCTTCACGACGGAGTCGACGCTGGCGGAGGTGGAGCTGCTGGCCTGACGCACGTCGGCACGCAGGAGGGGCGGGCCCGCCGGGGCCCGCCCCTTCGTGCTGGACAGGAAGCCGTCGTTCGGCCGGAGCGCCGACATGTCCCCCTGAAGGGTGAACGCCATGGGAGAGCCTTGACATCGTTGTCCACGACCGAGGTACAGTCATGTACAGACCAGTCCGACAACGTTGTCGCCTCACCGGTCGACACAAGCCATCAGACCCCGGTCCGGCCTACTCCCCCCGGGCCGGGCCGGCTCGCGGACCGGGTGGCCGCTGTGCGTGCCACCCGGTCCGCCCAGCGGCCCGGACAATCCCCCACCCACCCCCAACCGTCACTCGTAGGGGCGGTGTTCGCCGCTCCGGGGCGCGCGCGGGGCAACCCCAGTGCTCTCGTGGTCATCTACCTGTACGAACGCGATGACCGGGGAGAAGGGCGGGTTGTGCACGGTTCCGGTGCGGACGGTGGCCGCGAGAAGGCCGCCGCCGGCTCCTGGTGGGCGGCCGCGGTGGCGAACCTCCTGATCGGCGTGCTGGCGATCGTCCCCGGCGTGTGCGTCCGGTGGCTGCTGAACAGGTACGCGCTGCTTCACTGCGTCACCGGCTTCGGCTGCGGCGGCACGTCACCGGACCAGACCGTCGGCATGACGCTCGGCGCGGTGCTGGGCGGTGGGTTCATCCTAGGGATCGTGCTGGTGGTGGACGTTCTCATGCCGTGGCAGGAGGGCCGACCGCTGCACCTGTGGCTCGGCATGACGACCCTGGTGCCGGCGCCGTTCGCGGTGGCGCAGCTGGCGGGATGGATCTAGGGCTCCCCGTCAACGACGGCTCCTTCAGGGGCAGTTCGATCGTGAACTCCGTACGGCCCGGAACACTCTCCGCCCGGACGCTGCCGCCGTGCGCCGCCGTGATCGCCGCGGCGATCGCGAGGCCGAGGCCCGAACCGCCCGCTGTGCCGTGCGTGCGGGAGCGGGAGGCGTCGGCGCGGGTGAAGCGTTCGAACACCGTCGGCAGCAGTGCGGTCAGTATGCCGGGCCCGTCGTCCCGTACACGGATCACGCACCGCTCGCCGCTCGCCTCGACGGAGGCGGTGACGGTGGTGCCGGCCGGTGTGTGGACGCGGGCGTTGGCCAGGAGGTGCGCCACCGCCTGGCGCAGCCGTGCCTCGTCCCCGGCGACCAGCGCGGGGGTGTCGAGATGCAGGGCGAGCTGCCAGTCGTGGTCGCCGCCCGCCGCGCGCGCCTCCCACACCGCCTCGGCGACCAGGGACGCGAGGTCCACCTCGGCGCGGTGCAGGGGGCGGCCCTCGTCGAGCCGGGCGAGCAGCAGCAGGTCCTCCACCAGGTGCGTCATGCGGGCCGACTCGGCGGTGACGCGGCGCCAGGCCAGTTCCGGCTCGATCGGGCCGGTGCCCCGGTTCATGAGTTCCGCGTAGCCGGCGATGGAGGCGAGCGGCGTCCGCAGTTCGTGGCTGGCGTCGGCGAGGAAGCGGCGCATGCGTTCCTCGCTGCGACGCACCCGCTCCTCACTGCGCCGGTGCTGGGCGAGCGAGGACTCGACGTGCTCGATCATTCGGTTCAGCGCGGCGCCGACCTGTCCGGCCTTGGTGCCGGGGTCGGTGTCGCGTTCGGGCACGCGGGCGAGGCGGGTGACCTCAGCCTTGCCCAGCGGCGCTCGGGAGACCTCCACGGCGGTGGCGGCGACCCGGCCGAGCGGGCGCAGCTGGCGTCGTATCACCACCGCGCAGACGCAGCCCGCGGCGGCGAGTCCGACGGCCGCCACGGCGACCTCGACCACGACCAGGGCCCCGATCAGGTCCCGGACGTCGTCCATCGGGAGCCCGGTGAGGACACGGACCCCGTCGCCGCCGAGAGCGGTGACCCGGTAGGTGCCGAGGCCCGGCACGGTCCGGGTGTGCATCGAGCCGTCGGGCCTGAGGCCGTCCAGGGCGGCACGCTGGGCGTCGCTGAGGGGCCGCGGCGCCGCACCCCGGGTGACGACCTCGGCCACGGTGACCTTCCCGTGCTCGTCGAGCCGGGCGGCGAGCAGGCCGGCGGGTTGCCCGCGCTCCCCGAGGAAGGCGAGATCGGTATCGCGGTCCGGAAGGAGGGTGGCCTCGGCGCGGCTGCGCTGCGCGGCGTCGCCGACGCGCCGGTCGAGGTCGCCGAGCAGATAGGCGCGCTGGGCGTAGACGGAGGTGAGTGCCATGGCCGCGCAGACCGCGACGAGAACCGCGCCGGTGAACAGGAGCAGCCGCGCGCACAGCGAACGCCCCACCGGCCGTCCCGGGAGCCCGGACCTCATCTCCGCGCCTCAGGGTCTTTCGTTCGGATCAGGCCGGGCTCGTCGTCGACGATCAGCACACGGACCGGGCCGCCGGGGGAAATAGTGGTGCCAGACATGTCGCGATCCTGCACCCGTCCGCTGAGGAAACCCTGTGTCCGCACTGAGCGCCGGCGATGTCCCCGTGTGTCCCCGTGCAGGCGGCGGTCCGAAAGACGGCAAAAGGCCGCACCCCCGGGCGGGGATGCGGCCCTCGACTGCCGTGCCGGATCGCCTACTTGCGGATCAGGCTGCGCAGCACGTACTGCATGATGCCGCCGTTGCGGTAGTAGTCGGCCTCACCGGGGGTGTCGATGCGGACGACCGCGTCGAACTCGACACCGGTGTCGGTGGTGACCTTGACCGTGCGCGGCGTGGTGCCCTCGTTGAGCTCGGTGACGCCGGTGATGGAGAAGGTCTCCTCGCCCGTCAGGCCGAGGCTCGCGGCGGACTGGCCCTCCGGGAACTGGAGCGGCAGGACGCCCATGCCGATGAGGTTCGAGCGGTGGATGCGCTCGTAGGACTCGGCGATGACGGCCTTGACGCCGAGGAGCGCGGTGCCCTTGGCCGCCCAGTCGCGGGACGAGCCGGAACCGTACTCCTTGCCGGCCAGGACGACCAGCGGGATGCCGGCGGCCTGGTAGTTCTGCGAGGCGTCGTAGATGAAGGAGACCGGGCCGCCCTCCTGCGTGAAGTCGCGGGTGTAGCCGCCCTCGGTGCCCGGCGCGATCTGGTTGCGCAGGCGGATGTTGGCGAACGTACCGCGGATCATCACCTCGTGGTTGCCGCGGCGGGAACCGTAGGAGTTGAAGTCGCGGCGCTCGACACCGTGCTCGGTGAGGTACTTGCCGGCCGGGGTGTCGGCCTTGATCGCGCCGGCCGGGGAGATGTGGTCGGTGGTGACCGAGTCGCCGAGCTTGGCGAGGACACGGGCGCCGGTGATGTCCTCGACCGGGGCCGGCTCCATGCCCATGCCCTCGAAGTACGGGGGCTTGCGGACGTAGGTGGACTCCGGGTCCCACTCGAAGGTGTTGCCGGTCGGGACCGGGAGGGACTGCCACTGGGCGTCGCCGGCGAAGACGTCGCTGTAGGACTTGGAGAACATGTCCTCGCCGATGGCGTTGGCGACGACCTCGTTGACCTCGGCCTCGGAGGGCCAGATGTCCTTCAGGTAGACCGGGTTGCCGTCCTGGTCGGTGCCGAGCGCTTCCTTGGTGATGTCCACCTTCATGGAGCCCGCGATGGCGTAGGCCACGACCAGCGGCGGGGACGCCAGGTAGTTCATCTTGACGTCGGGGTTGATACGGCCCTCGAAGTTCCGGTTTCCGGAGAGGACCGAGGTGACCGCGAGGTCGTGGTCGTTGACGGCCTTGGAGACCTCCTCCGGCAGCGGGCCGGAGTTGCCGATGCAGGTGGTGCAGCCGTAACCGACCAGGTTGAAGCCGACCTTGTCCAGGTACGGGGTCAGGCCCGCCTTGTCGAAGTAGTCGGTGACGACCTTGGAACCCGGGGCGAGGGTGGTCTTGACCCACGGCTTGCGGGTCAGGCCCTTCTCGACCGCCTTCTTGGCCACCAGGGCGGCGGCGACCATGACGTAGGGGTTCGAGGTGTTGGTGCAGGAGGTGATGGCGGCGACGGTGACGGCGCCGTGGTCCAGCTCGTAGGTGGTGCCGTCGGGGGCGGTCACCGGAACCGGGTTGGACGGTACGGCACCCGTGCCCTGGCCGTGCTGCGGGGCGCCGGCACCGTTCTCCTGGTGGCCGTAGGCCGGGGCGTCGGAGGCCGGGAAGGACTCGGCGCCGGCCTCGTCGACCGGTGAGGCGGCGGCGTCCGGCGTCTGCGCGATGGGCGCCTCGACGTAGTTGAGGACGTCCTTGGCGAACTGCTGGGCGGCCTCGGCCAGGACGATGCGGTCCTGCGGGCGCTTGGGGCCGGCGATCGAGGGGACGACCGTGGACAGGTCCAGCTCGAGCTTCTCGGAGAAGTCCGGCTCGGCCTTCGGGTCCAGCCAGAGGCCCTGCTGCTTGGCGTAGGCCTCGACGAGGGCGACCTGCTGGTCGGAGCGGCCGGTCAGGCGCAGGTAGTTCAGGGTCTCGTCGTCGATCGGGAAGATCGCTGCGGTGGAGCCGAACTCCGGCGACATGTTGCCGATGGTGGCGCGGTTGGCGAGCGAGGTGGCGGCGACGCCCTCGCCGTAGAACTCGACGAACTTGCCGACCACACCGTGCTTGCGGAGCATCTCGGTGATGGTGAGCACGAGGTCGGTGGCGGTGGTGCCCGGCTGCAGCTCACCGGTGAGCTTGAAGCCGACGACGCGCGGGATGAGCATGGAGACCGGCTGGCCGAGCATCGCGGCCTCGGCCTCGATGCCGCCGACGCCCCAGCCGAGGACGCCGAGGCCGTTGACCATCGTGGTGTGGGAGTCGGTGCCGACCAGGGTGTCCGGGTAGGCCTTGCCGTCACGGACCATCACCACGCGGGCGAGGTGCTCGATGTTGACCTGGTGGACGATGCCGGTGCCCGGGGGGACGACCTTGAACTCGTCGAAGGCGGTCTGGCCCCAGCGCAGGAACTGGTAACGCTCCTTGTTGCGGCCGTACTCCAGCTCGACGTTGACCTTGAAGGCGTCGTTCGTGCCGAACTTGTCGGCGATGACGGAGTGGTCGATGACCAGCTCGGCCGGCGCCAGCGGGTTGATCTTCGCCGGGTCGCCGCCCAGCTCCTTGACGGCCTCGCGCATGGTGGCGAGGTCCACGACACAGGGCACGCCGGTGAAGTCCTGCATGATCACGCGGGCCGGCGTGAACTGGATCTCCTGCGACGGCTGGGCCTGGGAGTCCCAGTTGCCGAGGGCGCGGATGTGGTCGGCGGTGATGTTCGCGCCGTCCTCGGTGCGGAGCAGGTTCTCCAGCAGGACCTTGAGGCTGTAGGGCAGGCGGGCCGAGCCCTCCACCTTGTCCAGCCGGAAGATCTCGTACGACTCGTCGCCCACCTGCAGCGTGCTGCGGGCGTCGAAGCTGTTCGCCGACACGACAGTCTCCTTCATTGATGTGCGCGTACCACCACGATCCTGCCGCCACGGCATCTCGGCCGATCCGCTGAGGGCAGGCTAAGTTAGGTAACCCTTACCAGAGCGGCTGCTGCGGTACGCCTCGGCAGATATCTCGATGTCGAGATAACTCTAGTACATGGGGGCCGGTAGGTCATGCGCGGCCGGAGTGTCCGCTGTCATCCAATCGAGGCGTTTGACAGCGAACCCAGTCGTTTCAGCTTCCTTGCCAGCGAACCTAGTCGCACGAGGTGACGTGCTGGGGGTGCTGGGTGGCCGTGCCGGTCGGGGCGGATCTTGCGGGACCGTACGTCGAGCTGTCGTACGTGGATGCTGTACGCGAGTCTCGGCGGCGTCCGCTGCTGGACTGCGCGACGGCGCGGTTCGAGGACGTGCCTGCGGTGCGGCCCTTTCGCTGGTCGCGTGGTGAGCGTCACTTCCCGGGGTGGTATTGGACGGCGACGACCGGGCGGCACGTCGGTTTCGAGTCGTGGCTGGAGCGGGACCGTCTCGTGCTGATGGACTTCGATCCCAGGGTGGTGGGGATCGCCTCGCAGCCGTTCTGGCTGCACTGGCACGACGAGGAGCGCGAGCGTCGTCACGCGCCGGACTATTTCGTGCGCCGTGCGGACGGCTCGGCGGTGGTCGTCGATGTCCGCGCGGACGAGCGGGTCGAGCCGAGGGACACGGAGGCGTTCGAGGTGACGCGCATGGCCTGCGGCCAGGCCGGTTGGGGCTTCGAGCGGGTCGGGGTTCCTGAGGAAACGCTGCTGGCGAATGTGCGGTGGCTGTCGCGCTACCGGCACCCGCGGTGCCTGCGCGGCCCGGTCGGCGGTCGTCGGCGTCTGCACGGACACCCGCACCGGCCTGGTTCTGGTCGACGAAATCCACAACGTCTCGCAGGTCACACGGGCCGGTGCCGAGGTCTCCGACACCCTGAAGTA
The DNA here is from genome assembly GCF_044764595.1 of Streptomyces sp. NPDC093984. NCBI lineage: Bacteria > Bacillati > Actinomycetota > Actinomycetes > Kitasatosporales > Streptomycetaceae > Streptomyces > Streptomyces sp. NPDC093984. Next base: position 1,510,889 of record NZ_JBIWIM010000001.1, read on the forward strand.
CTTCTCCGAACGCCTCCCCGCGACGTTCGCCTACGCGGGCATCAACCTCGAAACCAGCGAACTCCTGGCCGGCACCCGGGGCGCCCAGATCGCGAGCCGCTTCACCCTCGTCCCCACCCGCCCGTTCCCCTACGGTGGCGAGTGGAAGGGCCTGGTCGCGACCATGGAGCAGACCCTCCTCCTGCGCGACCATCCGCCAGGCAGTCTGATCAAGCTGGACCGCTACCTCCACAACCGAACCGACGGCATGATCGGCGCGCTCTCCCACGCGATCCGAGGCGCCGCGATCGACGCGATCCTCACGGGCACCGAGCGCATCACCAAGGCATCGCTCGATGCCATCGAACTCGACCACGCTGCCCAGACCTCCGCATCGCCGCTCAAGAACACGACACGGCAATGACCGACACCTTCGGCGCTTCTCTCCAACAGCTCCCCGTCCCAGTCGCACCACGACTGGGTGAGAACACCGACTCCTACATCCGACGCCTAGCCCGCGCCAATCACCTCAAGCCCAGCTACCTGCACACCTTCCTCAGCGGGCCACCCTTCTGGTTCGGGAAGCCTCGCCTCGACCGACTCTCAACTGTCTCCGGACGCACACCGGAAGTACTGCACCGAGCCCTTGTCGATGCGAGTTCACCCCGCTTGCGCTACAAACCGATGCCAGGCCGCTTCGAACGCAAGTGCAGAGATCAGCTGCCTCGGTACGTTGAGCACCAGATCCAGCAACAGGCGATGGAAGGCGCAGTCCCTCTGCGAACGCTCGCTCACCGTCATGGAGTCTCGAAGCGGCTCGTCCACTACTTCCTCGACAACCCGCCCCAACCGTTCGAAGAACGCCCCGTGCGCGGGCCAGCAGTGATCACGCGTTTCCAGCATCTGATCGACCCGCTGATCGCATCCGGACTCAACACACGAGAGATTTGGTGCGAGCTCATGGACACGCACAACACGTCCATCTCCTACGGCACCTTGAACGGCGACATGGGCAAGAAGCGCAAAGAAGACCGCCGACGCGAAGCCCGAAATGCCAGAATCACCGCAGCTCGGTCTCGCTAGATGATCAATTCCAAGGGATGCCTGCGGAGGGTGTGGGGTGGGCGGCGGCACCGAGTACGGCGAACCCGCGTAGTCACTCGTCGTCGGCGGCGACTGACGCGGGTCTCGGTCACCGGGCGGTTGTGGCCGCCACCGAGTGGGCGATGTCGCGATGAGCCTCGTGTTCGGCGAGCCGGCCGGTGAGGGCAGCGTGGACGTCTTCGTAGGTGTCGGGGCCGAGCGGGAGGCGGAGCGGGGTCGCGCCGGAGTCGATGAGGTCGATCATCGCGTCAGTGAGCTTCTCCGCGCTGTTGGGCACCGGGAAGTGGCCGCCGAGGAACGCCTGCCGGGTCTGGGCCGCGGGGGTGTTCTCGTACTCGGGCAGGGGCGGTGCGATGTCGAGCGACGTGCCGAAGTTGGTGGGGGTCGCGCCCGGCTCGATGATGGTCAGGGCCAGGCCGAACGGCGCGATCTCGTGGGCGACGGTCTCGCAGAACCCCTCGATGCCCCACTTGGAGGCGTGGTAGTAGCTGAGGCTGGGGTAGGTGGTCTGACCGCCCGCGGTGGATACCTGCAGGATGCGGCCTCGGCCCTGGGTGCGCAGGTGCGGGAGGGCGGCACGGATGACCTGGATCGAGCCGAGCAGGTTGGTGTCGATGACGCGTCGGATCTGTTCGTCGGATGCCTCCTCGACGGAGGCGAGGACGCCGTAGCCGGCGTTGTTGACGACGACGTCGATCGTGCCGAGGGTCTTGAACGCCTCGGTGACGACGCGACGCACTTGCTCGGTGTCGGTGACATCGAGCTGGGCGGTCCAGAGCCGGTCGCCGTGCTCGGCGCGGAGGTCGTCGAGAGCCTCGGGCCGGCGGAGCGTGGCGGCGACGCGGTCGCCACGGGCCAGGAGGCGTTCGGTGAGCAGTCGCCCGAAGCCTGAGGAGGTGCCGGTGATGAACCAGGTGGTGGTCATGGTGTGTCCTTCGCTGTGTGGTGCGCGTGTCGCGGTGTCGCTGATGCGGGCAGGGGTCATCGATGCGACGGCCTGGGCTGGGCATGAGTCGGCCGAGCTGCTCGCGCTGCCGTGAGGCAACTCGGCCGGACTCGTGAAGGGGTGCCGTCGTCAGCGGGTGCCCGCCTCGGCGCGCGCGTAGAACGCGGCGAGCTCGTGGGGGTTCTTGGTGTAGACGTCGATCTTGCGCACCGTGCCGTCCTCGACCCGGTGGATCTCGACCATGGTCAGCGGGAACTCCTCACCGGTGGTGTGGGCCGTGAGAGTTCCGGTGAGCATTCCGATGACGCCGGCCGGGCCTTCGAACACCTCGGCATCAGTGATGGCGACGTTGGCGTAGCCCATCATCGCGCCCAGGATCGACTGCACGAACACCTCGCGGCCCTGGTGCACGCCGCCGTAGGGGAGCTGGGTCGGCTCGTCGACGATCACCTCAGGGCCGAGCTTGGCCAGGACACCCGGCACGTCGCCCTTGCTCAGCGCGTCATACAGCCCTCGCACGACATCCGCGGGGCTCTCCGTCACAGTCTCGATCTGGTTGCTCATCTCGCGTGCCCTTCAGGTTTGTTCCGGTACGGGAAAGGTCGGCCGGCGGGAGCGCCTACGTCCTCGCACCGGTCGGGCCCCGGGGATCGGGGCACGCACCATGCAACGGGAGACGGCCGTGACCGGGGAGTCTCTGCTGCGAGGGGTACTGGCAGGGACCCCCCACCCCTCGCGCGGCCTGCCTACCCTGGTCGGCATGGACAACCGGGACGCAGTCAGCGCATTCCTCCGCTCCCGACGCGAGAGGATCACCCCCGAGCAGGCGGGTCTGCCGACCTACGGTCGGCGGCAGGTGCCCGGACTGCGCAGGGGCGAGGTCGCCACGCTCGCCGGGGTAAGCGTCGAGTACTACACGCGCCTGGAGCGCGGCAACCTGCGGGGTGTCTCCGACAGCGTGCTGGACGCCCTCGCCCAGGCACTGCGGCTGGATGCCACCGAGCGCATGTACCTGTACGACCTCGCCCGCGCCGCCGGACCGGCGCCCGGGGCGCGAGCACGGAAGCGGGAGGTGCGGCCGGCGGTGCGGCCGAGCGTGGCCCGGATCGTCGAGGGCATGTCGGGGATGGCGGCGTTCGTGATGAACAACCGCCTCGATGCGCTGGCCGCCAACCCGCTGGGCCGGGCCCTGTACTCGGAGATGTACGCCGATGCGACATGCGGGGCGAACGTCGCCCGGTTCGCGTTCTTCAGTCCGGCGGCCAGGCGGTTCTACACCGACTGGGAGCGCATGGCCCGCTTCGCCGTGGGTGCGCTGCGCGTCGAGGCGGGGAAGAGCCCTTACGACCGGGAACTGTCGAATCTGATCGGTGAACTGTCCACCCGCAGCGACGCCTTCCGCGTGATGTGGGGATCCCACGACGTGCATGTCTTCCGCGACAGCACCAAACGCCTCAACCACCCGCTCGTCGGCGACCTGGAACTCGACCAGGAGACCATGAGCCTGCCGGACGAAAGCGGCCTGAGCGTGGTCGTCTACAGCGCGCCCCCCGAAACCGCCGCCGAGGACGGCCTGAAACTGCTCGCCAGCTGGTCCGCCACGACCGGACAGCAGAACGCGCAATCCACGAGCAAACCGTCGACCCGGCAGCCCTGACCGGCGACACCTGCCCAAAGAACCACTCCAACCACCTGCGGCCACTTGCGAAGTCCCATGTCGCCCAGCCCCGGTGACCGGGGCTGGGGAATTCCAGGCTCTGTCGGAGATCTCGTTATGCGCACCGCCGGACGTACCTCCTGGCCATAGCTCCAGGGTCCTCCCATTCGGCGGCGCGGGACCGGGTCATTCCTCGTCGGTGGCATCCGGATCGCGCAGCGGACGCAGGCCTCCGGGCAGGTCGGGAAGCTGGAAGGAGTACCGGCCGAGCATGTTGACGTGATGCCGCACGAACGGCGAGAGGCGGGTCACGTCCTCGTCACGGACGTCGAAGCCGTCCGCACGCAGCTGGTTCACCGCGGCGTCCATGTACCGCGTGTTGAACAGCACCAAGGCGTTGAGGACCAGGCCCAGGGCGCTACCGCGGCGTACAACGGGGCGCCGTCCCTTACACGTATCTCCTCCGCCGACCTTCTGCGGCCTGAGCCTGCACCTGGCCTACGATCACTGACCCCTTGGACTAGATCATCTAGCTCGCTTGATCACCTTTGCCATCGAACTTAGTCGCCGCTGGCCAGAAGCTCCTCGCCGACTAAGTTCGATGGCAAGGGACACGGAGCTCGCTGCGACACACCCCTCTCACCAGGCATCACTCCGCCCTCTTCACTCGAACGGACCCCACAAGATGCCCCATCTCATATCTGAGATAACCTCAGTCTCATGTCAGACGACTACCTCGTACGCATCGGCAAGCTCATCCGTGTCTCACGCCAGCACCGGGGCCTGACCCAGGCGCAGCTCGCCGAGGCACTCGGTACCAGTCAGAGCGCCGTCAACCGCATCGAGCGGGGCAACCAGAACCTCAGCCTTGAGATGATCGCCCGCATCGGGGACGCCCTGGAGAGCGAGATCGTGTCCCTGGGCTACGCGGGCCCCATGCATCTGCGCGTGGTCGGCGGCCGCCGGCTCTCCGGCGCGATCGACGTCAAGACGAGCAAGAACGCCTGCGTGGCGCTGCTGTGCGCCTCGCTGCTCAACAAGGGCCGCACGGTGCTGCGCCGCGTCGCCCGCATCGAGGAGGTGTACCGCCTGCTGGAGGTGCTCACCTCGATCGGGGTGCGGACCCGGTGGATCAACGAAGGGGTCGATCTGGAGATCGTCCCGCCCGCGGACCTCGACCTGGACGCCGTCGACGCCGAGGCCGCCCGCCGTACGCGGTCCATCATCATGTTCCTCGGTCCGCTGCTGCACCGCCTCGACCGCTTCAAGCTGCCGTACGCGGGCGGCTGCGACCTCGGGACGCGCACCATCGAGCCGCACATGATCGCGCTGCGCCGCTTCGGGCTCGAGGTCACCGCCACGGAGGGGCTGTACCACGCGGTGGTGGACCGGTCCGTCTCCCCCGGCCGGGCGATCGTGCTGACCGAGCGCGGCGACACCGTGACCGAGAACGCGCTGCTGGCCGCCGCGCGGCACAACGGCGTCACGGTCATCCGCAACGCCTCCTCCAACTACATGGTCCAGGACCTGTGCTTCTTCCTCGAGGCGCTCGGCGTCGAGGTCGAGGGCATCGGCACCACCACGCTCACCGTCCACGGCGTGCCGAACATCGACGTCGACGTCGACTACTCCCCCTCCGAGGACCCGGTCGAGGCGATGAGCCTGGTGGCCGCCGCGGTGGTCACCGAGTCGGAACTGACCGTGCGCCGGGTGCCGATCGAGTTCCTGGAGATCGAGCTCGCGGTGCTGGAGGAGATGGGGCTCGACCACGACCGCACGCCCGAGTACTCCGCCGACAACGGCCGTACGCGGCTGGTGGACCTGACCGTGCGGCCCTCCAAGCTGGAGGCGCCGATCGACAAGATCCACCCGATGCCGTTCCCCGGCCTCAACATCGACAACGTCCCGTTCTTCGCGGCCATCGCGGCCTCCGCGCAGGGCAAGACGCTGATCCACGACTGGGTCTACGACAACCGGGCCATCTACCTGACCGACCTCAACCGCCTGGGCGGGCGCCTGCAGTTGCTCGACCCGCACCGGGTTCTGGTCGAGGGCCCGACCCGCTGGCGCGCCGCCGAGATGATGTGCCCGCCCGCGCTGCGCCCCGCCGTGGTCGTCCTGCTGGCGATGATGGCGGCCGAGGGCACGTCCGTACTGCGCAACGTGTACGTCATCAACCGCGGCTACGAGGACCTGGCCGAGCGGCTGAACTCGGTGGGGGCTCAGATCGAGATCTTCCGGGACATTTGATGAGCGGATGCCGCCGCACGCCTTCCTGACCTGCGACGAAGCGGGTCAAGAAGGGGTGCGGCGGCATCCGTGGGACTTCTCTGGGACTTTGCGCCTGCGGCGGACTCCTATGGGCCGCGCTCCACGAGTGCCGACGTCCGGTCGTGGCTACGCGAAGATCGCGTCGATTGCGGCGCTGCCCCGTGCGCCCGCGCGGGGCAGGAACTGGGAGTGGCGACCTGGTCCACGTCGACGCCGAGAAGCTCGGACGCATCCCGACCGACGGCGGCCGGCACATGCGGCCGGCGCAGCGATGGAGAACTTGCAGATGGTCTGCTCGATCCCGGCGGCCTGCAGCACGTCGGTGACCTTGGGCAGTTCGTCCTCGGTGACGACCGGGTCGCCCATCATTTGGCGTGAGAGTGAAGCGCAGGGGACCGTACCGGTCGCGCCCCCGGTACACGCCCCCACGTCAACGTCGGTCAAACCGCTGTGGGTACTCCCGACGCCGCGGCCCGGGCCTCATCGGCGGTCCGCGGGCGCAGCGCCCGATCGGCCAGGAATCCGAAGATCACCCCGAACGACGCCCACAGCAGCGCCTGGATGCCGAGCGAAGCCATACGGAACTGCCACAGCACGCTCGCCGGGAAGTCCTTCGGTACTTCGTCGACCGTCGGCAGCAATGCGATAGCCACCGCGATGACCGCGATGAAGGCGACCGCCCCAGCGAGGGTTGCGTTCCAGTTGCCGTACCGTCCGGCGAGACGCCGGCCGAGGATCACCACCCCGACGCCGACGAGCACGGCAAGGGCGATCATGCCGAAGTACAGCGTGGTGCGCTTGCCGATGGTGTCCGGATCGTTGGCGCCCGGCGGGTTGGCCGGGTACTTCAGGAACGGCACCATATAGACGGTGACGAACGCACCCCCGGCGACGAAAGCGGCGGTGGCCCGTGCCCCGAAGCGGCCGATCCGCCCGAGGGCGAAGCAGAACACCAGCGCGGCGATGCCGCCCACGGCGGTACCGAACACCAGCACCGCCGTGGCCAGACCAGCAGTCGACTGCATGGCCCGGCTGACGATCTCGACCTCGTGCTCGTGGCTGTGGGCCTTCTCGTAGGCGATGCCCGCATTCACGCCCGGCTCGCCGATCAGGCGGCCCAGGCCAAAGGCGAGCAGGCCGGCGGAGAGGCCCGAGAGCATGCCGCGCACGAGCAGCGTCCGCACGATTGCGGAGTTCATGCGGCTCCCCCCGTGCCGGTCAGTGGCAGGGGAAGCCGAGCAGGTGCCGGCCGTCGTGCACCCACTCGTGCACGCCCGCGCCGGACAGCAGTGAGGTTGCGCCCTCCTCGGCGCCGACGAAGTACAGCAGGACCAGCATCAGCAGGCCGAAGAACGCCGCCCACGGCGCGATGGCGCGGATCGGCAGTTTGGCCACGGTGGGTGGGGAGAGCGGGGCAGGGGTGATGGCGGACTGCGCCATGGCGGGCCTCCTTCGGGAACACGCGTCCCGTGGTCGGTGGAGCACGCGACGACGGCATGGGGGTCTGACTCGCCGACAAACCCCTTCCTAGGAAGGGAGTTGTGCGGCACACAGTGGCGCGACCGTGCCGGACTTTCACCGGTCTTCCGGACACACCGTCGTCCTAACGCCCATGACGGTACCGATCCTTTACTCACCGGCCAAGATGGCCTGCCTCACTCAGCGTCCGGAACGCCCGTGATCTCGGCTAGCCTCACCGCCATGACAATCCGGCTGACGCTGGTCGCTCCTGCGATGGGACCGGCTGCCCGGCAGGTGCGCATCGACGGAGACCTTCCACTCGACGCACGCGGACGGGAACAGGCCCGTGCCACGCGTGAGGTTCTGCCGCCCGCCGACCGTCACCTGTGCGGGCCCTCCCGGCGGTGCCGCGAGACCGCCGAAGCCCTCGGTCTGGAAGCATCGGTGGAAGCGGCGCTGCGCGATCTGGAACTGGGCACCTGGCACGGCCGTACGCTCGACGACCTCGCCACCGCCGAACCGGAAGCGCTCGCCGCGTGGACCTCCGACCCCGCCGCCGCCCCGCACGGCGGCGAATCCGTCCTCCACCTGTGCGGACGCATCAGCGAGTGGCTGGACCACCTCGCCGAGGACAGCGGTCGGCTGCTCATCGTCGCCGACCCGGCGGTCGCGCGTGCTGCCGTACTGCATGCGTTGACCGCGCCCGCGCACGCCTTTTGGCGCGTCGACATCCCGCCCTTGGCGTGTGTACAGCTCACAGGCAGAGCCGGGCGCTGGAACCTCCGGATGGGGTGACGGACGGACGTCCCGGGGGCTCGGTGATGCGCAGCCGGGCAATCGATCATCGACCGCCGCATCCCAGGGCCGCGTTCCAACGGGGGCCCGGTGCCCTGTCCGGGAGCCGTACCGTCGGCGGGGACGGGAGGGCGGCGGAGGCCGTGGAACGTCAGTCACAATGCGCGAAGCTGGGTGAGCAGTTGGAGGGTGTCCGAGTTGAGCCAGTACTCCACGAACCTGCCGTCCTGTATCCGCAGGGTGTCCGTGCCGGTGAAGGTGACGACGGTACCCGGCTGTGCCTTCGCCCCGGGGAAGCCCCCGGCGTAGGTGCCGGTGGCCGTCCAGCGCACGGAGGCACGGTGCCCGGCGACCAGAGGATCGATCTGCAGCGAGAAGCGCAGGTCGGGGAAGGCGGCACGGGTCTGGGCGATCCAGGCCGCCAGGCCGTCCGCGCCGCGGATGCTGCTGCCGTCACCTCCGTCCAGGAGGGCGGCGTGAACCTTGAAGTCCGGCGAGATGATGCCGGACGCCTGGGTGAAGTCGCCGTTCCAGAGGCGGAGCCAGGAGTCGAGCATCGCCTTCGGGCTCTTGACGGCGCTCGGGTGGCCCTGTGATGTGACCGTGTGTCCGGCGGCGGACGAGGTGGGTGCGGCGGCCGTCGTCGCGCTGACAGCCAGGGCGGCCATGGCCGCGGGGGCGAGCAGGCGCATCCGGTTGCGTGCGGTGGTGGTCATGGTGCTTCCTCACATATCGGTGGGACGAAACAGGGAGTGTCAGTCGGTGCAGGTGGTGCCGGGTGCGGGCAGGGTGCGGACGGTCAGGTAGCGGTTGGTGGCGTCGCGCACGCACGGCGAGAGCAGGAACATGCTGTAGTCGTCGCCTCGCGGCTGAGGACGACGCTGCCGGGCAACTGGGCCGCCGTGGCTAAGCCGGCGCGGTGTGGAGCGAGAGTGGAGCGAGAGCCTGGGAGCAGGCGCTCCAGCTGATCCGGCTCGCGGGGATGGCCAGTTGGGGCGGGGCAGGGGCGGCGATCGCCGGGGTGGCGACGACGGCCGTGGCCATGAGGGCGGCGGTGAGGGTCCGCCGGACATACGTGCGGAGTCTGGGCACGACGGGGCTCTCCTGTACGTCTTCGCGCCGTGACGGCGCAGGGGATGAGGGGAGGGTGTGGCCAGGTGTGACTCGCGTGTTCGCCGGCTTCCGCGGGCATCGTCAGGCGTGGAGGACGACCTTTCCGGCGACGGTGCCGGACTCGGCCAGCCGCATGGCCTCGGCGACCCTGGTGAGGGGGAGCTCGGCGGCGATCTGGGCGGTGATATCACCGCGCCTGAGGGCTTCGAAGACCTCTGTGAGGTCGGCGCGGAGCCGGGCCTGGAAACGGCTGCGGCTGAGGGCGCGGCCGGCCCAGACGTTGAAGAAGTAGGCGTGGCGGTGGTTGGGCAGGGCGTTCCACAGCCAGACCCGGCCCAGCAGCTTGAGCACGGGCCACTGCTTGGAGCCCTCGTCGTCGCGGGTGGAGGCGCTGCCGTAGGAGACGAGGGTGCCGCCGGGCGCGAGGAGGCGCCAGGAGTCGACGATGCCGCGGCCGCCGACGTGGTCGAAGACGGCGTCCACACCGCGCGGGGCGAGCTCACGGATGCGGGCGGGGATGTCCTCGGTGCGGTAGTCGATCGGGGTCACCCCTCGTTCCCGCAGGGCGGCGTGGTGGCGCGCGGAAGCGGTGCCGATGACCTTCGCGCCCGCGGCTTGGGCGAGCTGGACCAGGACCGAGCCGACTCCCCCGTTGGCACCGTGCACCAGAACGGTCTGCCCGGCGCGGATGCGGGCCTTGCGGTGCAGCATCTGCCAGGCCGTGATGCCGTTGATCACCACGGTCTCCGCCTCCGCCGCGCCGATCCCGTCCGGGACCGGCACCACGTCGGCGGCGTCGACGACCACGTGGCTGGCCCAGCCGCCGACCTTCAGCAGCGCGGCCACCCGGATGCCGACGAGGTCGGCACCGACACCGTCCCCGGTCGCCGCCACGGTGCCGACCATGTCGTAACCGGGGACGAACGGGAAGGGCGGCTGGTCGTAGTAGCGGCCCCGGCGCATCTGCTGCTCGGCGAAGGAGACACCGGTCGCCTCCATGCGGATCACGACCTCGCCCGGTCCGGGGGCGGGCACGGCCCTCACCTGCCGCACCTCCAGCCCCTCCGGCTCGACCCTGCCCGGCAGCACGACCTCGACCATTGCTCCAGCGTTCATGACGACCTCCATCAACCTCACCAGCACAGTTAGTAGCTGGCGCTTTCGTTAGAAGTTATAACCGACGCTTGGAGTGACGGTCAAGAGCATTCGTAATAGGGTCTAACTCAGAGGGGTCCGGGAGCTCTAATCGCTTCCACCAGGACCGGAGACCAGATGGAGGAGGGGACGCCCACGTGACCGTTGCGGGCAAGGAGACACCACGCGAGCGCTACCGGGCCCAGCTGCGGGCCGAGATCAAGGAGCGCGCCTGGGAGCAGATCGCCGCCGCGGGGGCGTCAGGGCTGTCCCTGAACGCCATCGCCAAGCAGATGGGCATGAGCGGCCCCGCGCTCTACCGGTACTTCGCCAGCCGGGACGAGCTGATCAGCGAGCTGATCCGGGACGCCTACCGCAGCCTCGCCGACACCGTCCGCACCGCCGCCGCGTCGGGTGCGGATCTGGCGGGGCTGGGACACGCGCTGCGCGCCTGGGCACTGGACGACCCCCAGCGCTACTTCCTCGTCTACGGCACACCGGTCCCCGGCTACCACGCACCCGACGACGTCACCGAGATCGCATCCGAGATCATGGAAAGCCTCCTGGACGCCGCCCAGTCGGGCGGCACTGCGGCGGACACCCCGGACGATGCCCGTCTCGAAGCCCACCTCGCCGAGCACCGGCGGTGGGCGGCCGACCATCCCGCATCCCCGGCCGCCCTGCGTCGCGCATTGCTCTTCTGGACCCGCCTGCACGGCATCCTCTCCCTGGAGCTTGCGGGCCAGTTCACCGGCATGGGCCTCGACCCGGCGGAGCTCTACGAGAACGAACTGCGGCACCTGACGCGGTAGGCGGCCACTCCAGGTCACCGAGGCCGCAGTGATCCGCCGCGCATGTGATCCGATCCGGCGTTCCGGCCGTTGCACAAGAGGAGTTGCAGGGCGTCGTGGTCGGGTGTGCCGTGGAACGGTGCCCGTCGAAGAGAGCGGCGGGCCGGATGACGGCTGCCCCGCCCAGAGTTTGACGGGCGGGAGGAGTCAATCGGCCGAACGCGGTGGTGGTGCCGGGCTCGCTTCGTGCGTGGCGGCCCAGGAGGCGAGCAGGCGCAGAGCCTCGCGTGTCCACCGGTGTCGCTGCCCGTGCCGGGCGTCGCAGCGGTCAGAGGCTGGTGAGCAGGCCGTCTAGCGGAGCGGGGATGCGGTCGGTGTCGAGGGCCTCGCCGAGGACGCGGCCGTAGTGGATCTTGCGCCCCTTCTTCGTGCCGAGGAAGCGCCGCAACTGCTGCTGCGAGGTGCGGCCCCGCTGTGCGGGCTGGCGCAGGAAGGTCTCCCAGGCGCGCAGGTCGCCCTGCGCCCGGACGAGCTCCTCCACCCGTGTCACGCCCAGCGCACGGATGAGCTCGTCCTCCAGATCCGCCGCGCAGACGAAGAACCCTTGGTGTGCTGCACCGGCCCGCTCCCAAGCGCGGACGTAGTAGCGGCGCTCCGCCTGGTCGCACAGTCCCGTGAGGCGGAGGCCCAGGCCGGGTGGCCCGAGGAGGCTGGCGAAGCGCCCGACGCTCATGGCACCGCCCATCGGCAGGACGCAGACTCCCTCGGCCGCCAGGTCCCTGCCGCGGCCGACGGCCAGCGCGTCGACCGCTGCCGCATCGCTCAGCCCCTCGAGCAGGACGGCCGCCCGGACGGGCAGCCGCGCGGCGAGTTCGCGCGCGGCGTCGCCGGGGCCGCCGGCCGCCCACGCGGTCACCGCCTCCCGGAACGACCGCATGTCAGCCATGAGGCCGAGTCTCCGCCCTTGCCCGCCAGGGCGCCAGGGGATTTCCGCCGGCACGTCGATCGGCGGTGAGCAGCCGGGCCCGGCGGCCCGACCGCGCCCGCGCGGTTCGGGGGTCTCCTGGGACTCCTCCTCCGGGACTTCCGGCCGCCGTCCCCCGCCGCCCGGTCGGGCTCTCCGAGTTCGTCCCCTTAGACCGGCCGACGCCCCGGCGCAGATCAGCCCTTCGCCGTCAAGGTGACGTCCTGCTGCTGGACCACGCGGAAGCGGGGCAGCGGCAGCCCGGAGCCGTTCAGTTGCATCAGCGTGGCCTCGGCGTGCGCGGGGCCCGGGGTGTACGCGCCCGGGTGGGGCCCGGAGTTGGTCCAGCGGTGCTCGGCGCCGTCGCACACGGCCACGGTGCCGCCGACACCGTGCTGGACGCGGTGGTCGCCCTGGGAGACCGAGGAGGACACGAGGACCGGCCCCCCGGTGCCGCCGGCACAGCGGTAGGTGCCGGAGAGGGTGAGGGTGCCGTCGGGCGCCAGGTACCCGGTCGGGTCGACGGTCACCTCGTCGGGCGACGCGGAGAGGGCACCCGCGGCGGGGGCGGCGGACAGGAGCAGAGCGGCACCGACGACCGGCCCGGCGACCTGGCGCAGAGACATGGAAGCACCTCCTGGATTCGGGGGTTCCACAGCTACCGGGAGGCCGCGGTGCGTTCCGTGATCCTCACCCCTTCGGTGGCGAGTCCGCGGCGGGCGGTGTGTGGCTGCACACGTCGTGCCCATGGGCGTGGCTACGGCAGCACCGCGAAGCCGTCCAGTTCCACGAGCGCCCGCTCGTCCCACAGGCGCGTGATCCCCACGACGGCCATCGCGGGGTAGTCACGGCCCGCCAGCCGGCGCCAGATGCGGCCCAGTTCGGGGGCGTGCGCGCGGTAGTCGGTCACGTCGGTGGCGTAGACGGTGACGCGCGCGAGGTCGGCGGGTGTGCCGCCGGCGGCGCGCAGGGCGGTGAGCAGGTTGGCGAGGGCGCGCTCGAACTGCTCGGGCAGCGAGTCGCCGACCACCTCGCCGTCGCCGTCGAGGGCGGTCTGGCCCGCCAGGAAGACCACGCGGGTGCCGGTGGCGACGACCGCGTGCGAGAACCCCTTGGCCGGGGAGAGGCCGGGCGGGTTGACACGCTCACTGGTCACGGGGCCTCCACGGCGGCGTACGACTCCTTGGCGATGATGCCGCGTTGCACCTCGCTCGCGCCCTCGTAGATCCGGGGTGCGCGCACCTCGCGGTAGAGGTGTTCGAGGAGGTGGCCGCGGCGCAGTGCGCGGGCGCCGTGCAGTTGGACGGCGGCGTCGACGACGTACTGCGCGGTCTCGGTGGCGAGCAGCTTCGCCATGGCGGCCCGCTTCGGGACGTCCGGGGCGCCTTCGTCGTACGCCGTCGCCGCCGAGTAGACCATGAGACGGGCCGCCTCGGTGCGCAGGGCCATCTCCGCGACCTGGTGGGAGACCGCCTGGAGGTCCTTCAGCCGACCGCCGAAGGCGTCCCTCGCGGCGGTGTGGGCGAGGGTCGCGTCGAGGGCGGCCTGTGCCATGCCGACCGCGAACGCGCCGACGCTGGGCCGGAAGAGGTTGAGGGTGCCCATGGCGACCCGGAAGCCGCGGTCGGTCTCACCGAGCAGGTCGTCCTCGGTCACGGGCACCGCGTCGAAGGCGAGCGTGCCGATGGGGTGCGGCGAGAGCATGTCGAGAGGGGCACCGGTCAGGCCGGGGCGGTCGGCGGGGACGAGGAACGCGGTCACACCGCGGGCGCCCGCGCCGGGGGTGGTGCGGACGAAGACGGTGTAGAAGTCGGCCTCCGGGGCGTTGGAGATCCAGCACTTCTCGCCGGTGAGCCGCCACCCGGAGGGGCCGTCGGGCTCGGCCGCGAGGGAGAGCGCCGCCGCGTCCGACCCCGCGTCCGGCTCGGTCAGCGCGAAGGCGGCGACCGTGGTGCCGGCCCGGACGCCGGGCAGCCAGCGGGCGCGCTGGGCCGGTGTCCCGTAGGCGTGCACGGGGTGGGCGCCCAGCCCTTGCAGGGCGAGGGCCGTCTCCGCCTCGGTGCAGGCGTACGCCAGGGACTCCCGCATCAGGCACAGTTCCAGCGCCCCGGAGGTGAACAGCCGGTCCAGAAGGGCGAGTTGGCCGAGTTCGGCGACGAGGGCGCGGTTGACACGGCCGGGCTCGCCCTTCTCGGCGAGCGGACGCAGCCGTTGCTCGGCCAGGGTGCGCAGCTCCGCACGCCAGGCCAGCTGCGCGGGGTCGAGCGAGAATGCGGTCATGGCCGGTCCCCTCTCCCTGACGGCCCCTCGGGGCCGGATGGGCTGCTCACCCGAACGTATCGCGGACCGTTGACTGTCGTCACCAACACGATACGCTCGATGCGCGAGCCCACCACGACAAGGGGGCGAGACGCCATGGACCCGAGGGACGCCACCAGCGCCACGGAGACCGCGAGCGCCACGGACACCACCAGCGCCACGGACACGGCGAGCGCCACGGACACCGCGAGCCGCGCGTCGGCCGAGGCTCCGCCACCGGTCCCCACCGCCCACCGCGACACCTTCGCCCGTGACCATCTCCCGCCCCGCGAGCAGTGGCCCGAGCTCACCTTCGACCTGCCGGAGCTGCGCTACCCCGAACGGCTGAACGCCGCGGTCGAGCTGCTCGACCGCACCGCCCCCGACCGCCCGGCGTTCCGCACGGCGGACGGCGACGTGTGGACATACGGACGGCTCCGCGCCCGTGTCGACCGCGTCGCGCACGCGCTCACCTCCCGTCTCGGTGTCGTCCCCGGCAACCGTGTCCTGCTCCGCGGCCCCGCCACCCCCTGGCTCGCCGCCTGCTGGCTCGCGGTCCTGAAGGCGGGCGCGATCGCGGTCACCGTGCTCGCCCAGCAGCGCCCGCACGAGCTGCGCACGATGTGCGACATCGCCCGGGTCGGCCACGCCCTGTGCGACGTCCGCGTGGTGGACGACCTGGTGAAGGCCGACGTTCCCGGGCTGCGCATCACCCCGTTCGGCGGTGACGCCCCCGACGACCTGCTGCGTCTGCCGGTGCCCGAGGAGCCGTACGCGCCGGTGGACACGGCGGCCGACGACGTGGCGCTGATCGCCTTCACCTCCGGCACCACGGGCCGCCCGAAGGGGTGCGTGCACTTCCACCGCGACCTGCTCGCCATCGCGGACACCTTCTCGAGGCACATCCTGCGCCCGCGTCCCGACGACGTCTTCGCGGGCAGTCCCCCGCTCGGCTTCACCTTCGGGCTCGGCGGACTCGTCGTCTTCCCGCTGCGGGCCGGCGCCAGCGCCTTACTGCTCGAACAGGCGGGCCCCAGGCAGCTGTTGCCCGCGATCGCCGAGCACCGGGTCTCGGTGCTGTTCACCGCGCCGACCGCCTACCGGGCGATGCTCGACGAGCTGGACGCGTACGACACGACCTCGCTGCGGCGCTGTGTGTCGGCCGGCGAGAACCTTCCCGAGGCCACCTGGCGGGCCTGGCACGAGCGCACCGGTCTGCGCATCGTCAACGGCATCGGCGCCACCGAACTGCTGCACATCTTCATCTCGGCCGCGGACGACCGGATCCGGCCGGGAACCACGGGGGTTCCGGTCCCGGGGTGGCACGCGCGCGTGCAGGACGCCGACGGCGTGCCCGTACCGGACGGCGAGCCCGGACTGCTCGCGGTGCGCGGGCCGGTCGGCTGCCGCTATCTCGCCGATCCACGGCAGCGGGAGTACGTCCGAGGCGGCTGGAACATCACCGGCGACACCTACGTCCGCGAGCCCGACGGCTACTTCCGCTATGTGGCCCGCGCCGACGACATGATCATCTCCGCCGGGTACAACATCGCCGGGCCCGAGGTCGAGGACGCCCTGCTGCGCCATCCGGACGTGGTCGAGACGGCGGTCGTCGGGCGGCCCGACGAGGTGCGCGGGCAGGTCGTGGTGGCGTATGCGGTCCTCAGGCAGGGCGCGCGGCGCGACCCGGAGGCGCTGCGCGCCTTCCTGACGTCGGAGCTGGCGCCGTACAAGTGCCCGCGCGAGTTCGTCTTCCTGGACGCGCTGCCGCGCACGGCGACGGGCAAGCTCCAGCGGTTCCGGCTGCGCGCGGGCGCCGACCCTTTGCCCGTGCGAGGTGATCATGGTGACGCCGACGATCTAAAGTGATCAACGTGTCCGATCAGCACGCTCAGCACGCGCCGAGGTCCCTCATCGTCACGTTCTACGGCGCCTACGGCCGCTTCACCCCCGGCCCGGTCCCGGTGGCCGAGCTGATCCGGCTGCTCGCCGCGGTCGGCGTGGACGCGCCCTCCGTACGGTCGTCGGTGTCACGTCTGAAGCGGCGCGGACTGCTCGTGCCGGAGCGCACGGCGACCGGCGCGGCCGGGTACGCGCTGTCCCCTGACGCACGGCAGCTGCTGGAGGACGGCGACCGCCGGGTGTACGCGACGGCGCCCCCGAAGGACGAGGGCTGGGTGCTTGCCGTGTTCTCCGTGCCGGAGTCGGAGCGGCAGAAGCGGCACCTGCTGCGCTCCCGGCTGGCGGGGCTCGGCTTCGGCACCGCGGCCCCCGGCGTGTGGATCGCCCCCGCACGCCTGTACGAGGAGACCCGGCACACCCTGGAGCGGCTGCACCTGGACGCCTACGTGGACTTCTTCCGCGGGGACCACCTCGGCTTCGCGCCGACCGCTGAGGCGGTGGGGCGCTGGTGGGACCTGGCCTCGATCGCCAAGCAGCACGAGGCGTTCCTCGACCGCCACGCGCGCGTGCTGCGCGACTGGGAGTTGCGCGAGGACACTCCGCCCGAGGAGGCGTACCGCGACTATCTGCTCGCCCTGGACTCCTGGCGCCATCTGCCCTATGCCGACCCGGGGCTGCCGGCCGGCCTGCTGCCCGCGAACTGGCCGGGCGCCCGCTCGGCAGCGGTCTTCCGGGCGCTGCACGAGCGGCTGCGGGAGGCGGGGGCGGTGTTCGCGGGCGTGGCGGATCTGCCGTAGGTCTTTCAACTCCCCAGTGTCAGGCGGGGCTTGGGGGCGTCGGTGCGGCCGGTGTTGGGGCGCCTGCTACCCGCCCGGTAGGGCGCGGGCCATACCGCGCCCTGCCCGCTGTAGCCCTGTTCGGCCGCCGCGTGCAGGGTCCAGTGCGGGTCGTACAGGTGCGGCCGGGCGAGGGCGCACAGGTCGGTGCGCCCGGCCAGGATCAGCGAGTTGACGTCGTCCCAGGAGGAGATGGCGCCCACCGCGATCACCGGTATGCCCGTCTCGTGGCGGATCCGGTCGGCGTACGGCGTCTGGTACGAGCGCCCGAACGCCGGCTTCTCCTCGGCCACCACCTGCCCGGTCGACACGTCGATCGCGTCGGCGCCGTGCGCGGCGAACGCGCGGGCGATCTCGACGGCCTCCTCGGCCGTGGTGCCGCCCTCGGCCCAGTCGGTCGCGGAGATCCGTACGGTCATGGGCCGCTCCTCGGGCCACACCGCGCGCACGGCGTCGAAGACCTCGAGCGGGAAGCGGAGCCGCCCGGCGAGCGAGCCGCCATAGGCGTCGGTGCGGTGGTTGGTGAGCGGTGAGAGGAAGCCGGAGAGCAGGTAGCCGTGGGCGCAGTGGAGTTCGAGGAGGTCGAAGCCGGCGCGGGCGGCGCGGGCGCCGGCGGAGGTGAACTGCTCGCGGATGTCGGTGAGCTGGGCGCGGGAGAGCTCGCGGGGCGTCTGGCCGCCCGGCTTGTACGGGATCGGCGAGGCGGCCACGAGCGGCCAGTTGCCCTCCTCCAGCGGCTCGTCCATGCCCTCCCACATCAGCTTGGTGGAGCCCTTGCGGCCGCTGTGCCCGAGCTGCACCCCGATCGCGGTGCCCGGCGCCTGGCCGTGCACGAAGTCGGTGACGCGCCGCCACGCCTCGGCCTGCCGTCCGGTGTAGAGACCGGCGCAGCCCGGGGTGATGCGGCCCTCGGGGCTCACGCACACCATCTCGGTCATCACCAGCCCGGCGCCGCCGAGCGCCCGTGCGCCCAGGTGGACGAGGTGGAAGTCGCCGGGGACGCCGTCCACCGCCGAGTACATGTCCATCGGCGAGACCACGACCCGGTTGCGCAGGGTCAGGCCGCGCAGCCGGAAGGGGGTGAACATCGGGGGTGTGCCGGGCGGGCAGCCGAACTCGCGCTCCACCGCCTCGGTGAAGCGGGGGTCGCGCAGCCGCAGGTTGTCGTGGGTGACGCGGCGGCTGCGGGTGAGCAGGTTGAAGGCGAACTGGCGGGGCGGCTGGTCGAGGTACAGCCTCAGGTTCTCGAACCACTCCAGGCTGGCGCGGGCCGCGCGCTGGGTGGAGGCGACCACCGGGCGCCGCTCCTCCTCGTAGGCGGCCAGGGCCTCGGGCAGCGAGGCGTGCTCCTCCAGGCAGGCGACCAGGGCGAGCGCGTCCTCGACCGCGAGTTTCGTACCGGAGCCGATGGAGAAGTGCGCGGTGTGCGCGGCGTCGCCGAGCAGCACCAGGTTGCCGTGGGACCAGTGCTCGGTGACGACCGTGCGGAAGGTGGTCCAGGTGGAGTTGTTGGAGCGCAGGGGCCGGCCGCGCAGGGCGTCCGCGAAGATCTTGGCGCAGCGCTCGATGGTCTCGGCGGTGTCCAGCTCGGCGAACCCGGCCGCGTGCCACACCTCCTCGCGCATCTCCACGATGACCGTCGAGGCACCGAATCGACTCTGCGGCCCGGAGGGCCTCGTTGAGGGGTGGTGGTCGGGCGACGGGCGGGCATACGGGTAGCCGTGGAGCTGCATGACGCCGTGCTCGGTCTCGGCGATCTCGAAGCGGAAGGCGTCGAAGGGGAAGTCGGCGGCGAGCCAGATGTACCGGCAGCGGTGCTCCTCGATCGAGGGACGGAACACCTCGGCGTACGCCTCGCGTGTGCCGCTGTGCACTCCGTCGGCGGCGATGACGAGGTCGTACGCCTCCGAGAGCCGGGCCGGGTACGGGGCCTCGGTGCAAAAGCGCAGGTCGACGCCGAGGGAGCGGCAGCGCTCGTGCAGGATCCGAAGGAGCCGCCGCCTGCCGAGCGCGGCGAAGCCGTGGCCGCCGGAGGTGTGGCGCACGCCCCGGTGCACGATGTCGATGTCGTCCCACCGCACGAACTCGTCCTTCAGCGCGGCGTACACGACGGGGTCGGCGTGCTCGATGCCGCCGAGGGTCTCGTCGGACAGGACGACACCGAACCCGAACGTGTCGTCGGGGGCGTTCCGCTCCCAGACGGTGACCTCGCGGGCCGGGTCGAGCCGCTTGAGCAGGGCGGCGGCGTAGAGGCCACCGGGGCCGCCGCCGATGACGGCGACGCGCAGCGGCCGCCCTCCGGTGCCGGTCATGGTCACCTCCCCCGCCACTTCGGTGCCCGTTTCTCCGAGAAGGCCGCGTGGAACTCCGCGTAGTCCTCGCTGTTCATCAGCAGTGCCTGGGTCGCCGCGTCGAGTTCCACCGATGCCGCGAGCGGCATGTCCAGTTCGGCCGTGAGGAGGGCTTTGGTCTGGGCGTACGCCAGCGCCGGGCCGTCGGCCAGGCGGCGGGCCAGCGCCTCGGCCGCCGCGTCGGCGCCGCCCTCCTCCGTCAGCTCGCTGATCAGCCCGATCCGCTCGGCCTCCGCCGCCCGCACCGGCTCGCCCAGCATGAGCAGCCGGGTCGCGTGGCCGAGCCCGACCACCCGGGGCAGCAGATACGCGGCCCCCATGTCGCCGCCGGAGAGCCCGACCCTGGTGAAGAGGAACTGGAAGCGCGCGGTGGGGTCCGCCACGCGGAAGTCGGCGGCCAGGGCGAGGACGGCACCCGCGCCGGCGGCCACCCCGTGCACCGCCGCGACCACCGGGAACGGGCACTCCCGCAGGGCCCGTACGACCTGCCCGGTCATCCGGTTGAAGTCCAGCAACTGGGCGGTGTCCATGGACAGCGTGGCGCCGATGATCTCGTCCACGTCTCCGCCCGAGCAGAAGCCGCGCCCCTCGCCGCCCAGGACCAGGGCGCGTACGGACTTCTCCCGGGACAGTTCGGCGAGCAGGTCGCGCAGATCGGCGTAGGCGCCGAAGGTGAGCGCGTTGAGTTTTCCGGGGCGGGCCAGGGTGACCGTGGCCACCCCGTTGTCGTGGACGCACCGCACATGGCGCCAGTCGGAGGTGCGGGCGGCGGAGCCGGTGAAGGGACTCATGACGTGCGGCCTCCTCGGACGGGGGCGGCGGTCCTGGCTGCTGCTCTGTCATGAAGTTATCACCGATCCGTGACTGTCGTCATGAGTACGCGATACGACGACAGACACGCCGGGATGACGACCGGGTATACGACCTGGGCTGTCACGCCTTCTCGACAGGCCGGTAACGGCGGGCACCGGCATGCGCGACGGGCCGTCGGTACGGGTAGGCAGCCCGGTACCGGGGCCGACGCCGCCCCCGGCGAAACCCGCCGACCGCCCCGCAGGGGGCGCGCCGTACGATGCCCTTTGTTGAAAGCAGGACCGCCTGCGCCATGAACGGACCCGCCTTGTACGAATCCCCCGCACTCGCCTCCTGGCGCATCGCCCTGCCGCACACCACCGCCGCCGTGCCCGTCGCCCGCGCGCTGGTCCGTACGGCGCTGGCGGAGCTGGAGCACGCGGCCGACAGCGACACCGCGGAGCTGCTGACCGCGGAGCTGGTCGCGAACGCGGTGGAGCACACCGCGGGGGACGGGCCGATCGAGCTGGTCGTGGAGCTGCTGCCGACCGGCTGCACGGTGGAGGTGCACGACCCGGACCCGGCGCCGCCCGGCAACCTCACCCACCCGCTCCCGGTGGCCCCCGACCCCTGGCAGGAGCACGGCCGGGGGCTGCTGCTGATCCGCGCGCTCAGCTCGTCCTGCGGGCACCGCCCCACCGATTCCGGCAAGGCGGTGTGGTTCAGACTGCCTGTGGTTCCCGCTCAGCGGCGTCCGCTGTGACGGCCCCGGCCGTGAGCCGGGAGTGCCGGCGCCCGTAGAGCGCGTACACGAGGGACCCGACCACGAGGAACACCGCGAACTGCGCCCAGGTCGCCCAGCCCGTCTCGTACATCAGGTACAGGCAGAAGCCGACGCCGAGCAGCGGCATCACCGGGTAGAGCGGCACGCGGAAGCTGCGGGCGAGGCCCGGTTCACGGCGGCGCAGCGCGATCACGGCCACATTGACCACCGCCATCGTGGCGAGCGTGCCGATGGTGCACAGGTTGACCACCGAGTCCAGCGAGGCGAAGGCCGCCGGGATCGCGAAGACGATCGCGATGATCAGGGTGCCGCCGACCGGCGTCGACGTCCTCGGCGAGACCCGTTCGAACACGCGCGGGATGAGTCCGTCGCGCGCCATGGACATCAGGATGCGGGTCTGGCCGTACATCACGGCGAGCACGACCGAGGCGATGGCGACGACCGCGCCGAAGGCGATGACACCGCCGCCGACCGTGGAGCCGGTGACCTGGTTGACGACGTACGACAGCGCGGCGGGCCGGCCGCCGACCGCGGGCCCGCCGATGGCGCCGATCGCGGCGAGCGCGACCGCGCAGTACAGCAGGGTGACAAGTGAGATGCAGAGCAGGATCGCGACGGGGATGTCGCGCCGCGGGTTCCGGGCCTCCTCACCGGCGGTGGTGATCGCGTCGAAGCCGATGTACGAGAAGAAGGCGGCCGTGGTGCCCGCGCCGATGCCGCCGAGGCCGGCCGGCGCGAACGGGGTCAGGTTGCCGTGCTTGAAGGCGGTGAACCCGATGGCGCAGAAGGCGACCAGGATCGCCAGCTTGAGGACGGCCATGGCGGCGGTGGCCCGGGCGCTCTCGCGTACGCCGCGTACGAGGAGGACGCAGGCCAGGGCGATGACGATCACGGCCGGCAGGTTGACGATCCCGCCGTCGCCCGGCCCGGCGGAGAGCGCGGCGGGCAGCTGCCACCCGGTGAGACTGTGCAGCAGCTCGTTGACGTACTGGCTCCAGCCGACCGCGACGGCCGACACGGACACGCCGTACTCCAGGAGCAGGCACCAGCCGACGAGGAAGGCCGTGCCCTCGCCGAGCCCGGCGTAGGCGAAGGAGTACGACGACCCGGAGACCGGGATCGCGCCGCCCAGCTCGGCGAAGGCGAACGCGGTGAACACGCAGGTCAGCGCGGCGAGGACGAAGGAGACGACGACGCCGGGCCCGGCCTGGGCGACCGAGTCGGACAGTCCGACGAAGATGCCGGTGCCGACGATCGCGCCGATGCCGAAGCACACGAGCTGGAACAGGCCCATGTGGCGCTTGAGGCCGTGCCCGGCGAGATCGGTACCGGCCTCGGCGACGAGCAGCTGGGGGGACTTGATGCGGAACGGGTTGGCAGGACTGCCGGGCATACGGGTGGTGCTCTTTTCAGTGGTGGGGTGCGACCGGGTGGGCCGCTCGACGGGCGCGGAAGGGGTGGTTCCGGGCCGCCGGAGATCGTACGGGAGGGTGCGGGGCTTGCGCTGTGGCCGTCGTCGCAGCCGGTCAGGCGAGGGCCCGGTCAGGCGAGGGTCGCGACGAGGACCGCCTTGATGGTGTGCATCCGGTTCTCCGCCTCGTCGAAGACGACGGAGTGCCCCGACTCGAAGACCTCGTCGGTGACCTCCAGCTCGGTGAGCCCGTGCCGCTCGTGGATCTCACGGCCGACGGCCGTGCCGAGGTCGTGGAAGGCCGGCAGGCAGTGCAGGAACCTCACCTCGTCGTTGCCGGTGGCGCGCAGCACGTCCATGGTCACCGCGTACGGGCCGAGCAGGGCGATGCGCTCGTCCCAGACCTCCTTGGGCTCGCCCATCGACACCCACACGTCGGTGGCGACGAAGTCGGCGCCGCGCACGCCCTCCTTCACGTCCTCGGTGAGCGTGATCCGGGCGCCGGAGTCCTCGGCGAGCCGCTGGGCCGCCTCGACGACGGTCTGCTCAGGCCACAGCACCCGGGGCCCGACGACGCGGACGTCCATCCCGAGCAGGGCGCCGGTGACCAGGTAGGAGTTGCCCATGTTGTTACGGGCGTCGCCCAGGTAGGCGCAGGCGATCTCCGTCAGCGGCTTGTCGCAGTGCTCGGTCATGGTGAGCACGTCGGCGAGCATCTGGGTGGGATGCCACTCGTCGGTGAGGCCGTTGTAGACGGGGACCCCTGCATGCGCGGCCAGTTCCTCGACGATGCCCTGCCCGTGTCCGCGGTACTCGATGGCGTCGAACATCCGGCCGAGCACGCGGGCGGTGTCCTTGACGGACTCCTTGTGCCCGATCTGGGAGCCTGCGGGGTCCAGGTAGGTGGTGTGGGCGCCCTGGTCGGCGGCGGCCACCTCGAACGCGCACCGCGTACGCGTCGAGGTCTTCTCGAAGACGAGCGCGATGTTCTTCCCCGTGAGGTACCGCGTCTCGGTCCCGGCCTTCTTGGCCGCCTTCAGCTCGGCGGCCAGCTCGATCAGGCCACGGAACTCCTCGGCGGTGAAGTCCAGCTCCTTGAGGAAGTGGCGTCCGGCGAGGGCGGTCGGGACTGTCGCCATGGGGGCGCTCCAGAAGTACGAGGGGACGGTACGAACACGGGAACGGATGGAAGTCTATACGACGCCCCACATTTCTATACGTGCCCGACTCTTTCACGCACCCACCCGGTCCCTCTCCACCGGACAGCTCATGCACCGGGGCCCACCCCGTCCCCTCCCCAGCTCACTCCCCGGAATCTCGATCACTTCGATCCCCCGCTTGCGCAGATACGTGTTGGTGGTGGAGTTCCGCTCGTAGGCGATGACGACCCCCGGCTCCACCGCCAGGACGTTGCACCCGTCGTCCCACTGCTCCCGCTCGGCCGCGTGCACGTCCTGCGTGGCGGTCAGCACCCGGATCTCGCTGAGCCCCAGCGCGGCGGCGATCGCCCGGTGCATGTGCTCCGGCGGATGATCGGTGACCTTCAGCTCCTTGTCCCCGGCGCCGGGCTCGATCGTGTAGGAGCGGAGCATGCCGAGCCCCGCGTACTGGGTGAACGTGTCGCCGTCGACCATGGTCATCACCGTGTCGAGGTGCATGAAGGCGCGGCTCTTCGGCATGTCGAGCGCGACGATGGTCCGGGCCGACCCGGCGGCGAAGAGCTTGGTCGCGAGCATCTCGACGGCCTGGGGCGTGGTCCGTTCGCTCATGCCGATGAGCACCGCGCCGTTGCCGATGACGAGCACGTCGCCGCCCTCGATGGTGGACGGGTAGTCGGACTGGCCCTCGGACCAGAGGTGGAAGTCCTCGTCACGGAAGAGCGGGTGGTGCCGGTAGATCGCCTCGAAGTGCACGGTCTCGCGCTGACGCGCGGGCCAGCGCATGGCGTTGATGGAGACCCCGTCGTAGATCCAGGCGGAGGTGTCGCGTGTGAACAGGTGACTGGGGAGGGGCCACAGGAGGAAGTCGTCGAGTTCCATCACATGGAACCGCACGGAGGTCGGCTCCGGATGGCCTTCGAGGAACTCCCGCTTGGTCATGCCGCCGACGAGGGCCTCGGCGAGCTCCGCGGAGGGCAGGGCGTCGAAGGTGGCCCGGAGGTGGTCGGTGGCGAGCGGACCGTACTCCTTCTCGTCGAAGACCCGGTCCAGGACCAGGGACCGGGCCGCCGGGATGTCGAGGGCCTCGGTGAGCAGGTCACCGAAGAGATGCACGGTCACCCCGCGGTCGCGCAGCACGTCGGCGAACCCGTCGTGCTCCGCGCGCGCCCGCCGTACCCACAGCACGTCGTCGAAGAGGAGCGCGTCCTTGTTGCTGGGGGTGAGCCTTTTGAGCTCGAGATCGGGCCGGTGCAGAATGACGCGCCGCAGCCGCCCGGCCTCGGAATCGACGTGGAATCCCATGCCTCCATCCTGACCATTCGGGCACGCGTTCACCCCTCGTTCGCGCCGAATCGGACGGATACCGATTCGGGCCGACACCGATCCGGGCCCACACCGATCCGGGCCGACACCGATCCGGGCCGACACCGATCCGGGCCCACACCGATCCGGGCCGACACCGACTCGGGCCGACACCGATCCGGGCCCACACCGACTCGGGCCCACACCGATCCCGGCCCACACCGACTCGGGCCCACACCGATCCCGGCCCACACCGATCCGGGCCGGCTGGTTCGAGGCCTCGCGGCACGGGGCCGGGGCTGATGCCCCGACCGCGGCCCCGTGCCGCGTGCCGCGTGCCGGCGACGGTCGCGTCTTTACAGGCGCGGGTCCACCGGCTCCGACTCCAGGGCCAGCACCGCGAACACCGCCTCGTGCACCCGCCACAGCGGCTCGCCCTCCGCCAGGCGGTCCAGGGCCTCGAGGCCCAGGGCGTACTCGCGGATCGCCAGGGAGCGCTTGTGGTTCAGGAACCTCTGACGGAGCCGGGCGAGGTTGTCCGGGCGCGTGTACTCCGGGCCGTAGATGATCCTGAGGTACTCGCGACCACGGCACTTGATGCCCGGCTGCACCAGGCGGCCGGCCGTACTGCGGACCAGCGCCTGAACGGGCTTGACGACCATGCCCTCGCCGCCCCGGCCCGTCAGCTCCAGCCACCAGTCGACCCCGGCCCGCACCGACTCCGGGTCGCCGGTGTCGACATGGAGACGACGGGTCGTCTGCAGCAGGCCGGTTCCGTCGTGCTCGACCATGCGGTCGATCAGCGCAAGCTGCTGGTCGTGCGGCACGGCCGCGAGACTGCGGCCCTGCACCGCCAGCAGCTGGAACGGGGCCAGGCGGACGCCCTCCAGACCGTCCGTCGTCCAGCAGTAGCGGCGGTAGGCCGCCGTGAAGGCCGCCGCGTCGGCAGCACGTTCGCGCTGGCGGACCAGCAGGCCTGCCACGTCGACGCCCCGGGCCGCCGCGCCCTCCAGCGCGGCCAGCGCGCCCGGGAACGCGGCACCGGACGCGGCGCCCACCGCCGCGTACTGACCGCGCAGCAGTCCCGACGCCTTCAGCGACCACGGCATCAGCTCCGCGTCCAGCAGCAGCCAGTCCGTCTCGAGTTCCTCCCACAGGCCCGCGGCACCGATCGCCGTGCGCAGCCGGCCGAGGATCTGCTCCGTCACCGACTCGTCGTCGAAGAACGGGCGGCCCGTGCGCGTGTAGAGCGAACCCGTCGGACCTCCCCCACTCTCGACCACGCTCGAGCGGGAGGTACCCCCGACTCCGAAGCGCTTCCGGGCCGCCTCCGCGTCCCGGCACACCAGAGCCACCGCCCGCGACCCCATGTGCTTCTCCTCGCACACGACCCGCTCGACACCGTCCTCCCGGTACTGCGCGAAAGCCTCCTCCGGGTGCTCCAGGTAGCCCTCGACACGCGAGGTGGCCGTGGGCGCCATGGTCGGCGGCAGGTACGGCAGCAGGCGCGGGTCCACCGCGAAGCGGCTCATGACCTCCAGGGCCGCCGCCGCGTTCTCCTCGCGGACCGAGACCCGGCCCGCGTGCCGGGTCTCCACCACCCTGCGGCCGTGGACGTCCGCCAGGTCCAGCGGACGGCCCTCGTGGCCGCCGGGCGCCTCGGTGGCCAGCGGCCGGGCCGGCTCGTACCAGACCCGCTCCGCCGGTACGTCGACCAGCTCCCGCTCGGGCCAGCGCAGCGCGGTCAGCCTGCCGCCGAACACCGCACCGGTGTCCACGCAGATGGTGTTGTTCAGCCAGGTGGCCTGCGGGACGGGCGTGTGACCGTACACCACCGCCGCCCTGCCCCGGTAGTCCTCCGCCCACGGGTAGCGCACCGGCAGCCCGAACTCGTCCGTCTCCCCCGTGGTGTCGCCGTACAGCGCGTGCGAGCGGACCCGGCCGGAGGTGCGGCCGTGGTACTTCTCGGGCAGGCCGGCGTGGCAGACGACCAGCCTGCCGCCGTCGAGGACGTAGTGGCTGACCAGTCCGTCGATGAACTCCCGTACCTGCTGCTTGAACTCCTCGCTCTCGTCCTCCATCTGCGCGATGGTCTCGGCGAGTCCGTGCGTGTGCTGGACGCCCCGGCCCTTGAGGTACCGCCCGTACTTGTTCTCGTGGTTGCCCGGCACGCACAGCGCGTTGCCCGACTTCACCATCGACATCACGCGGCGCAGCACGCCCGGGCTGTCCGGGCCGCGGTCCACCAGGTCGCCGACGAAGACCGCCGTACGGCCCTCGGGGTGCACGCCGTCGACATAGCCCAGCTTGCCGAGCAGCGCCTGGAGTTCCGAGGAGCAGCCATGCACGTCGCCGATGATGTCGAAGGGGCCGGTGAGGTGGGTCAGGTCGTTGAAGCGCTTCTCGGTGACGACGGTCGCGTTCTCGACCTCCTCCACGCCCCGCAGGACGTGCACCTTGCGGAAGCCCTCGCGCTCCAGGTGCCTGAGCGAACGGCGCAGTTCGCGGGTGTGGCGCTGGATGACCCGGCGGGGCATGTCCGCCCGGTCGGTGCGGGCCGCGTTGCGTTCGGCGCACACCTCCTCCGGTACGTCCAGCACGATCGCGATGGGCAGGACGTCGTACTGCTTGGCCAGGTCGATCAGCTGGCGGCGGGCGTCCTGCTGCACGCTCGTCGCGTCCACGACGGTGCGACGGCCGGCCGCGAGGCGCTTGCCGGCGATGTAGTGCAGCACGTCGAAGGCGTCCCGGGTGGCGCTCTGGTCGTTCTCGTCGTCGGACACCAGGCCGCGGCAGAAGTCGGAGGAGATGACCTCGGTCGGCTTGAAGTGCCTGCGGGCGAAGGTCGACTTGCCCGATCCGGAGGCGCCGATCAGCACCACGAGGGAGAGGTCGGTGACGGGCAGGGTGCGCCCCTTGGTGTCGGTCACGGTCATGCTGCCTTCCCCTCCTTCGCGGTGGTCGTGGTGGCGGTGGTCGTGGTCGCCGTGGCGGTCAGGGTGAACACGGCCATCTGCGTGGGCGGCCCCACCTCGGGGTCGTCTGGGCCCACGGGCCGGAACTCGACGGTGTATCCGTGCCGCTCGGCGACCCGGACCGCCCAGGCGCGAAACTCCTTCCGCGTCCACTCGAAGCGGTGGTCGCCGTGCCGTACGTGGCCGGCCGGCAGGCTCTCCCAGCGCACGTTGTACTCGACGTTCGGCGTCGTCACGAGGACCGTGCGCGGGCGGGCCGCGCCGAACACCGCGTACTCCAGGGCGGACAGCCGGGGCAGGTCGACGTGCTCGATCACCTCGCTCAGGACGGCGGCGTCGTAGCCCTTGAGCCGGCGGTCGGTGTACGCGAGCGAGCTCTGGAAGAGCTTGACGCGGGACGCCTGCCGCTCCCCCATGCGGTCCAGTTTCAGCCGCCGGGAGGCGATGGTGAGGGCCCGCATCGACACGTCGACACCGACGATCTCGGTGAACCGCGCGTCCTTCAGCAGGGCCTGCACCAACTGGCCCTGCCCGCAGCCGAGGTCCAGGACCCGGGCGGCGGCGGACTCCTTCAGCCCCGCGACGATGGCCTCCCTGCGCTGCACGGCGAGCGGGACCGGCTTCTCCTCCGTCCCGGTCTCCTCCTCGACCGCGTCGTCGGCCCCTTCGACCGCGTCGTCGGCGTCCAGGACCGCGTTGTCGATCTCCTCCACCTCGCTGTCGTCCGTCTCCGCGAGCCGCACCAGCTCCAGCCGCTCCATCGCCTGCCGGGTCAGCGACCAGCGGCGCGCCAGGTAGCGGCCGGTGATCAGCTTCTGCTCCGGGTGGTCGGGCAGCCAGCCCTCACCGGCCCGCAGCAGCTTGTCGACCTCCTCGGCGGAGACCCAGTAGTGCTTGGCGTCGTCGAGGACGGGCAGCAGCACGTACAGGTGGCGCAGGGCCTGCGCGAGGGTCAGGGCGTCGGACTCCAGAACGAGACGCACATAGCGGGAGTCGCCCCACTCCGGGAACTCGGCGTCCAGCGCGACCGGTTCGGCGGTGACCGCCCACCCCAGGGGCTCGAACAGCCGCTCTACGAGGGCCGATCCGCTGCTTTTTTCCGGCTCCGCCTCCGGGGCGCCGAAGCCGGGGTCGAGCGGACGACCGTGCTCAGCCCTTCGGGCCTCCGCGCGCTCGTCCGCTCGACCCCGGCGCGCCCCTGCGGCTCCGCGGGCCGGCAGCGCGGGTATCTCGATGCGCAACGGCAGCGGCTGCCCGGCACGTCCCGGCAGGGCCTTGCACACGCCCCTCATCGCGGTGGAGAACACGTTGCTCAGCGCCACGGCGAGCAGGGAGGACGCCGCGTAGGGGCGGTCGTTGACGTACTGCGCGAGCGCCGCGTCGGGCGCGCCGCCGCGGCCCTTGCCCTTGCCCCTGCGCACCAGGGACACCGCATCGACCTCCAGCAGCAGCGCGGCCGTGCAGCGCTCGGCATCCGCCTCGGGGTAGAGGACGTGCGCCGTGCCGTAGGAGGTGGAGAACGCCTGCGCGGTGTCGGGATGCTTGTGCAGCAGGAAGCCGAGGTCGGTCGCGGGGCGCTCGGGCGTGCCGGTAGTGCCGATGGTCAGGAACATGCCCTGAGTCTCCCGGTCCCGGGGCACCGAGGACCACCGGATTTCGCACCGTGCCGCCCCGCCCCGAGGGGCGGGGCGGCACACGTCCCCGGGGGCCGTCCGGGCTACTTCAGCTGGGACTGGACCCGGGAGGAGATCAGCTCCAGGTGGTCCAGGTCGTCCAGGTCGAGGATCTGGAGGTAGACACGCTGGGCGCCGATCTCCGCATAGCGGCCGATCTTGTCGACGACCTCGGCCGGGGTGCCGACCAGACCGTTGGCCTTCAGCTCGTCGACCTCGCGGCCGATCGCGGCGGCACGGCGCGCCACCTCCTGGTCGTCCTTGCCGACGCAGACCACGAGGGCGGTGGAGTACGTCAAGGCGTTCGGGTGCCGTCCGGCCTCCTCCGCGGCGGCCCGGACCCGGCCGAACTGGCGCTCGCTGTCCTCGATCGACCCGAACGGGATGTTGAACTCGTCGGCGTACCGGGCGGCAAGCCGCGGGGTGCGGGTGGCGCCGTGGCCGCCGATGAGCACCGGGATCCTGCCCTGGGCGGGCTTGGGCAGGGCCGGCGAGCCTGTCAGGTCGTAGTACTTCCCGTGGAAGTCGAAGGTCTCGCCGGTCTTGGTCGCCCACAGCCCGGTGACGATCTCCAGCTGCTCCTCGAGGCGGGCGAACTTCTCCGTCGGGAACGGGATGCCGTACGCCCTGTGCTCCTCCTCGAACCAGCCCGCGCCCAGGCCCAGTTCGACGCGTCCGCCGGACATCTGGTCGACCTGGGCGACCTGGATGGCGAGCACGCCGGGGAGCCGGAAGGTGGCGGCGGTCATCAGCGTGCCGAGGCGGATGCGCTTGGTCTCACGGGCGAGGCCCGCCAGGGTGATCCAGGCGTCGGTGGGGCCGGGGAGGCCGTC
Source organism: Streptomyces sp. NPDC093984 (assembly GCF_044764595.1). Lineage (NCBI taxonomy): Bacteria > Bacillati > Actinomycetota > Actinomycetes > Kitasatosporales > Streptomycetaceae > Streptomyces > Streptomyces sp. NPDC093984. The sequence continues at coordinate 1,541,421 of NZ_JBIWIM010000001.1, forward strand.
CACGTTGCCCATCTTCAGATAGTGGTCGGAGCGGAAGAAGGCATCGAAGCCGAGGTCCTCGGTGGCCTTGGCGACGGCGAGGAGCGTGTCGTAGGTGGCGCCCTGCTGGGGCTCGGTGAAGATGCGAAGATCCATACCTCCATCCTGCACGGTCGATCACCGGTCGACCGAACCCTCCCGCCGCTGCCCTGCGACCCCGGGCGGGTGAAAATCCGTTCGTCCGACAGGCCGATCCGCGGATGATCGGTGACCGTGTCCGGTGGTGATCGTTGCTGGTGCGGAGCCGGACCGCCCGGCACCCGTCACCGGCGGCCGCGCCCGGGGACGTCAGGGCCGAGGAGGTCTCAAGTCCCAGCACATGTCCCAGGAAGCCGTGTCCCCCGGCGATGTGCCGCACGAGGCTGCATCCGGGCAGCCCGAGGGGCTGCTGGAGCGGATGGAGAGGCTGATGGCGACGCTCACCGCGGACCTGACGGAACTGGGGGCGGAGCTGCGGGGGCCGAAGACCGGCGACGGCGACCGAGGCTGAGCCACCGCACTCCCGCCCGGGGCCGGGGCGCGGACGGTGCCGTCACTCAGCCCGCCGCCCGGTCCCGCTCGCGTATCTCGCCGTCTCTCGCCGTCAGTCTGCGCAGCATCTCCCTGACCCGGTCCCTCGACTCGTCCGCCGCGTCTATCGCCTCCATGCACTGCCAGTACGTGCCCTCGTCCTCCGCCGAGCTCGCCACCGCGACGAGGGCCATGCCCAGTTCCATGAGGAGGGAGCCAAGGTCCAGGAGCGCCTTGCGGGCGTCGCCCAGCTCGGTGAGCTGGGCCGCGCGCAGATCGGCCACGTCGACGGGCGGCGTGTCCAGCACGCCGCATCCCCTGCCCGCCAGCTCCGTCAACCCCAGTGCCTCGCCGCGCAGTTCGGGTGGGCCCGAGACCGCCAGGCGGCTGCCGATCGCCTGTGCCAGGGCGTACGCCTGCCACGCCTCCGCCATGATCCTCGGCCCGTCCTCGCTCCCCGCCAGGGCGCGCCTGCTCGCCACGATGAGCCGCACCGCATCCATGCCCTGCCCCCGCTCCGTCCGACGCGCGCTCCCGCACGTCTGCCCGCACTCCGGTGTCCACTACCCAGAGTGAGTGCAGTCGGGCCGAAAAGCCAGAGCTGGTACGAAATCTGTGGACAACCAGGGGGATGTGGACAACTCAACGACTCCGGAGAGTGACGATCCGAGCTCCTGTGATCACTCCTGCCCGGGCGCCGGAAACCTCTCCTCGTTGCGGTCGATCTTCGCGTCCAGTGCCGCCAGCGCGTCGATGCCCAGTACCTCGCAGAGCTGGAGCAGGTACGCCAGGACGTCCGCGACCTCGTCCGTGACCCGGTGGGCCGTGTCCGGGTCCTCCATGACGCGCGCGGACTCCTCCGGCGTCAACCACTGGAAGATCTCGACGAGTTCGGACGCCTCCACGCTGAGCGCCGCCACCAGGTTCTTGGGGGTGTGGTACGGCTGCCAGGCGCGGGCGGCCGCGAAGTCGGCGAGCCGGCGCTGCAGCCGCGCCACGGTCAGGTCCTTGCGCTGCCCGGGTTCCTCTGTCACGCGCCCAGGTCTACCACCGTCGCCCCGTCCACCCCCGCCGCCAGGGACGTCTCGCTCACCGCGCCCACCAGCCGGATGTGGCCCCGCTCGCACATCCGCGCCGCCAGCCCGAGCAGTTCGCGTGCCTGGAGCCGGTCCATGCGGCGGTCGAAGCCGTCCGCCAGGACCGTGAGGGTCTGCAGCGCCGCCGGCACCTCTCCCACCGGGTCGACCTCCAGGACCCCCGGGCCGGTGAGCAGGACGAGGGCCAGGGCCACGTACCGCAGTTCGCCGTCGCCCAGCAACTTCAGCGGGGTGCGCCGTCCGTCGCCCCGGTCGAGCAGCGCGCGGACCGTGCCGTCGTCGAGCGGCTCCGCCAGCAGGTCGACGACCTCCCCCGCGCACCCGGCAGCGACCGCCGCCGTCAGCAGGGCGTGCCGCCGGCCGCACTCCGCGCGCGTGCGCCACAGGACGTCCGCGAGGTTGGAGCAGTCCGGCAGCAGCCGGCCCGCGCCCAGCGGGACGGGGGCGCGCATCCGGCGGGGGCTCGGGTCGCAGGCGAAGACCGAGCGCAGGGCGATCACCATCTGCTCGGCGGCGGCGAGCACCCGGCGCTGGCCGTCGGTCTTCCCCGCGACGCGCAGCGGCAGCAGGGCGGTGCCGAGACGGTCGTCGGGGAGCGGCCCCCGGGTGACCGGGGAGGCACCGGCGGTGTGCCAGGCCGCCTGCACCACCGGGCGGCCCGGGTCGCGCAGTGCGGTCTCCAGCAGGACGAGACCGCCGGACGACAACCGTTCGCCGACGATGCGCAGTTCGGGCTCTGCCTGCACGGCGACGTCGAGCCGGACGGGCCCTTCAGGGCCGTCGGCCGTGCAGCCGATCCGGAAGCCGCGCCGCCACTGGGCGTCGGGCCGCGCCCGCTCGGGGACGCAGGCCACCGGGTCCGGGAACACCTCGGCCAGCTCGGCACCGCCGCCGAGCCGCGCGAGCGCCCCGTACGCCTGCAACGCGCGTGACTTGCCCGAACCGCTCGGCCCGGTGAACAGCGTCAACGGGCCCAGTGGAAAGGTGGCCCGCCGATGCCCGGCGAAGGCGGACAGCCGCAGTTCGGTGACGCACGGCCGGTCCGGACGAGGGTCGGCGGCAGCGGCTCGCTCAGGGGCGGCGGACAGCGGTGGCGCAGGTGACAGGGTCATATCCGGGACCGTAGGTCTCCTGCCGACCGGCGAACCGTTCCGGCCCCGTGGGCTTCCTACGATCGAGCGACCGGCCGGGCCCGTCGGGGACCCACACCCCGGCTCAGACGCCCGGAACCCCTGCCTCCTCCATCAGTCCCCGTACCTGCGTGCCCGGCGGCGTCAGCAGGAACACGTTGCGGTCGACCCGGTGCATCCCGCTGGACAGGCCGAAGACGACGCCCGTGCTGAAGTCCAGGACCCGCTTGGCGACGTCCGTCTCCGCGCCGGTGAGGTCGAGCAGGACCGGTACGCCCGCCATCAGGGTCTCGGCGACGTCGCGGGCGTCCGCGAACACATTGACCCTCAGGACGACGAAGCGGCGGCGCGCCTCGGTCTGCGCCTCGGGCGGCGCTCGGTGGTCGACCGCTGACGGCCAGGCGTCCCGGCCCCGCAGCGGAACGACCTGAGCGAGCCCTTCCCACTGTTCGTCGGTGACATCGTGGCTGTTCACCGGCCCTCCCCGTGTCGGCTCGCACTCATCGTCTGCACCGGGCAATTCTTGCGCATGGTCACCCGTTCGGCCCAACAGCGACACGGACCGCGACACTCCGTTCTGTCACTCCGGCCGGACGGCGCCCCTCCAGTACCACGCCGGCGTCGCCTCACACCGGCACCTTGCCTGGTGTGCAGCGCGTGTAACGGCTCAAGATCGCGGCACGTGACATCCGCGTAACGGGCAATTCGTACGGTTGTCGACATGACCACGAGCCCCGGAACGCAGCAGATACGGACCGTCTGCTCGTACTGCGGCGTCGGCTGCGGGATCGTGCTCGACGTCGCGACCGGTCCCGATGGCCGCCGTCGTGTCGTCAAGGCGTCCGGCGACAAGGAGCACCCGGCCAACCGCGGCCGGCTGTGCACCAAGGGCGCCACCACCGCGGACATGCTGGCCGCGTCCGGGCGGCTGACCACGGCGCTCGTGCGCGACGACCGAGGCGCGGAGCCGGTGCCCGCTCCCGTGGACGCGGCCGTGCGCGAGACCGCCCGCCGGCTGCGGGAGATCATCGACGAGCACGGTCCGGACGCCGTCGCGTTCTATGTGTCGGGCCAGCTGAGCCTGGAGGCGCAGTACCTCGCCAACAAGCTGGCCAAGGGCTTCGTACGGACCAACCAGATCGAGTCGAACTCGCGGCTGTGCATGGCGAGCGCGGGCACCGGCTACAAGCTGTCGCTGGGCGCCGACGGGCCGCCGGGATCGTACGACGACCTGGACGAGGCGGATGTCTTCCTGGTCATCGGCTCGAACATGGCCGACTGCCACCCGATCCTGTTCCTGCGTCTGATGGACCGGGTCAAGGCGGGCGCCAAGCTGATCGTCGTCGACCCCCGGCGCACCGCGACCGCCGCGAAGGCGGACCTCTTCCTGCAGATACGCCCCGGCACCGACCTCGCCCTGCTCAACGGGCTGCTGCACCTGCTGCACGAGAACGGGCACACGGACGAGGGCTTCATCGCCCGGCACACCGAGGGCTGGGAGGCGATGCCCGCCTTCCTCGCCGACTACACGCCCACCGCCGTCGCCGAGATCACGGGTCTGGCCGAGGAGGACATCCGTCGGGCGGCCCGGCTCATCGGCGAGGCGAAGGAGTGGACGAGCTGCTGGACCATGGGGCTCAACCAGTCCACGCACGGCACCTGGAACACCAACGCGCTCGTCAACCTGCACCTCGCGACCGGCGCGATCTGCCGTCCGGGCAGCGGCCCGTTCTCCCTGACCGGGCAGCCCAACGCCATGGGCGGCCGCGAGATGGGCTACATGGGGCCGGGGCTGCCGGGTCAGCGGTCGGTGCTCGTGGAGGAGGAGCGGGCGTTCGTCGAGGAGCTGTGGGGGCTCCGGCCGGGCGCGTTGCGTGCGGACGGGGTGGGGCGCGGGACCGTCGAGATGTTCCAGAAGATGGCGGACGGCGATATCAAGGCCTGCTGGATCATGTGCACCAACCCCGTGGCGTCCGTGGCCAACCGGAAGACGGTCATCGAGGGCCTGGAGGCCGCCGAGTTCGTCGTCGCCCAGGACGTCTTCGCCGAGACCGAGACCAACGCCTACGCCGACGTGGTCCTGCCGGGCGCGCTGTGGGCCGAGGCGGAGGGCGTACTTGTCAACAGCGAGCGGGGGCTCACCCTCGCCCGGCCCGCGCTGGACCCGCCGGGCGAGGCGATGGCCGACTGGCGGCTGATCGCTGCGGTCGCGCGGGAGATGGGGTACACGGAGGGCTTTTCCTACGACAGCGCCGAGGAGATCTTCGAGGAGATCAAGCGCGCCTGGAACCCGAAGACGGGATGGGACCTGCGCGGCGTGACCTACGACCGGCTGCGGACCGGGCCCGTGCAGTGGCCGGCCGCCCGGGAGGACGGTCCGGCGCGCAATCCGATCCGGTACGTCGACGGCGGGCTGACGTTTCCCACTCCGAGCGGCCGGGCGGTGTTCCACGCGCGCCCCCACCTGCCGCCCGCCGAACTGCCCGACGATGACTTCCCCTTCCTGCTGAACACCGGGCGGGTGCAGCACCAGTGGCACACGCTGACCAAGACGGGCAAGGTCGAGAAGCTCAACAAGCTCAACCCGGGGCCCTTCGTGGAGGTGCACCCCGAGGACGCGGCCGCGCTCGGGATCGCGGACGGCGACCGGGTGGAGGTGGCCTCGCGGCGCGGGCGGGCCGTACTGCCGGCGGTGGTGACGGACCGGGTGCGGCCCGGGTGCTGTTTCGCCCCGTTCCACTGGAACGATCTGTTCGGCGAGTATCTGAGCGTCAACGCGGTGACAAGTGACGCGCTCGACCCGGTCTCCTTCCAGCCGGAGTTCAAGGTGTGCGCGGTGGCACTGGCGAAGGTGGCCGAGCCGGCGAGTCCTCCGGCGGCCCCCGTCCCGGCGGTCACGCGGGTCCCGGTGCCCGTCGCCCCGACCGCCGCCGACCCCTTCGGCCTCACCCCCGCCCCTCCGCCGGTCCTGAGCTCCCAGGAGCGCCAGTACCTCACCGGCTTCCTCGCGGGCCTCGGTTCCGGCGCCCCCGGGGTGCCGGTGCTGCCGCCGGACGCGCCCTTCAGCCCGGAGCACGCCCTGTGGGTCAACGGCGTCCTCGCCGGCATGTACTCCCGGGCCGGCAGCGCGCCCGAGGAGCGGGAACCGGCCGGCCGTGAGGTCGTCGTGCTGTGGGCCTCGCAGACCGGGAACGCGGAGGAGTTCGCCACGGCCACCGCCCAGCGGCTCTCCGCGACCGGGCACCGGGCCACCCTGGTCGGCATGGACGAGGCCGACGTGGGCCGACTCCCGCGGGGTGCCGATCTGTTGCTGATCACGAGTACGTTCGGCGACGGCGACGCGCCCGACAACGGCTCCGGTTTCTGGGACGCCCTCTCCGGTCACGAGGCTCCGCGCCTGGACGGTGTGCGCTTCGCCGTGCTGGCCTTCGGCGACTCGTCGTACGACGACTTCTGCGGACACGGGCGCCGTCTCGACGCGCGCCTGCAGGAGCTGGGCGGGGTGCGCCTCGCGCCGCGCACCGACTGCGAACCCGACTACGAGCCGTCCGCGGACGCCTGGCTCGAGTCGGTCCTCGCGGCGCTCGGCGGCGCCCCGGCGGCGGCCCCCGCGCAGCCGAAGCCGGGCAAACCCGCCCCGGCGACCGCCCGCCTGGTCGGCAACCGGCTGCTCAGCCTGCCCGGAGCCGGCAAGGAGGTGCGCCGGTTCACCTTCGACACCAGCGGGACCGGCCTCACGTACGAGGCCGGGGACGCGCTCGGTGTGCGCCCGGTCAACTCCCCCACGCTCGTGGAGGAATGGCTGGAGGTGACGGGCATCGACCGCGCCGCCGCCGTCGAGGTCGCGGGAGCCGGCGAGGTGCCCTTCGCCGAAGCCCTGCTCAGGCATCTCGACATCACCCGGATCACCCCGGACCTGCTGCGCTTCGTCGCCGAACGCACCCGGGACGACCGGGAGCTGCGGCAACTGCTGCGCCCCGACAACAAGGACGGCCTGGCGCGCTGGTGCTGGGGGCGGCAGGCCGTCGACGTGGCGGCCGAGTACGCGGTGCGGGCCTCGGCCGAGGAATGGGCCCAAGTGCTCAAGCGGTTGCAGCCGCGGCTGTACTCGATCTCCTCCAGCCCGCTCGTCGACCCCCACCGGGTGTCGCTGACCGTGTCCGTGGTGCGCTACGAGAGTCTGCGCGGGCGACCCCGCGCCGGGGTGTGCGGCGGCTTCCTCGCCGACGCGGAGCCCGATGCGCCGGTGCCGGTCTTCGTGCAGCGCTCGCCCCACTTCCGGCCGCCGGCGGACGGCTCGACCCCGATGGTGATGGTCGGGCCCGGCACCGGGGTCGCCCCTTTCGTCGGCTTCCTCCAGGAGCGCCGCGAACTCGGGCACACCGCTCCGAACTGGCTGTTCTTCGGCGAGCAGCACCGCGCCACCGACCACTACTACGAGGAGGAGCTGACGAAGCTGCGGGAGGACGGCGTGCTCACGCGTCTCGACACAGCCTTCTCCCGCGACCAGCGCGCCAAGGTCTACGTCCAGGACCGGATGCGCGAGCACGGCCCAGAGCTGTGGCACTGGCTCCGGGACGGCGCCCGCTTCTACGTCTGCGGGGACGCCTCCCGCATGGCCAGGGACGTCGACCAGGCGCTGCGGGACATCGCCGTCCTGCACGGCGGCCTGAGCGAGGCGGAGGCGGCCGCGTATGTGAAGCAGCTCGCGGCGGAGAAGCGGTATGTGCGGGACGTCTACTGAGGCGGCGCGCAGTGCCTCGATCGTGGCCGACAGGCAGGACGCAACCGTCGGTGCAACCCCCGTACGAGCCCTCTTCACCTCGCTGATACCGGGCTCTTCACCTCCGGGCGCTCGACGTTCATGATCTCCTCCTAGCGTCCTTCCGTGCATGTGGCAGAAGTGAAGCCGTCGACAAGCGCCCGCTGGGTGCTCCCACTGGTGGCACGGGGCGAGGACGAGCCGGACGGGGCTCCCGCACAGTGGCACCGCGTTCTCACGTTGCTCGCGAACATCAGCCTGCTGATCGGCACGCGCAACGTGTGGAACAGCGCCGCCAGCCATCAGCCGCCGATCGCCGCAGTGATCTCCGTCTGCTACGCGTCGATCCTGGTGACGGGCGTCCTGACGCTGGTGGTGCGGCGCAGCCGCTCGCTGGCGCGCCTGGATCTCGTGGTCCTGGTGACGGCGATCACGCTCGTCTACTGCGCGGCCGGCGCGCTGCACGACTACAGCGACGAGTCGATCCTCACCATCCAGGCCGCCCGCGAACTGCTCCACGGCAACCCGGTGTACGGCCAGGCCTGGCCCTGGCTGTTCGGGCACCACAGCACCGTCGCCTACACCCAGACGGTGGACGGCGGCTACGACTTCACCTACGGCTATCCGCCGCTGACCGCGATCCTCACCGCGCCGCTGCTGTGGATGGGCCACGGCGCGCTGCCCGAGGTCCTGGTCCCCACGACCGCGATCGTGCTCGGCACGATCGTCATGTGGAAGATGCTGCCGACGCCGTGGCGCTCGGCGGCCACCATGGTCTGCCTGGGCTTCGGCATGATCCCGATGTACGCCCGGCTCGGCTACCCGGCGATCGTCGCGCTGGCGTTCCTGATCCCGGTGGTGGTGCGCTGGACGCGGATGGGCACGGGCGGCCCGGCCGACTGGGCGCGGGCGGCCTGCCTGGGCGCGGCCTGCGCCAGCCAGCAGCTGCCGTGGTTCCTGACGCCGTTCCTGCTCGCCGGCGTCTACGCGTTGCGGCGCGGCGAGCTGGGGGCGCGCGGGGCAGCCCGCGCCGTGGGGCGGATCGTGGGCATCGCCGCCGGAACGTGGCTGCTGATCAACGCCTACTTCATCGTGACCGAGCCGCGCACGTGGATCGAGGGCATCGCGCTGCCGCTCACCCAGGGCGCGATCATCCACGGCCAGGGCCTGGTCGGCATCTCCCTGTACTACACCGACGGCAGCGACCGCCTGTCCTGGTACTCGCACGCGAGCATGCTGCTGGCGGCGGGTCTGCTGGCGCTGTTCGTGCTGTTCGTGCGCCGGCTGGGTCCGGCGGCGACCGTGCTTCCCTGGTGCGCGTTCTTCCTGGCGACCCGTTCGCAGGACGGCTACTACCTGATGATGACGCCGCTGTGGCTGGCGGCCGCGGTCACCGTGCCGCCCTCCGCGTTCGCCACCGCCTGGCAGCCCCGGCTGCTGCACGGCCGGCGGACGGCCCGCGCGGTGCTGGCCGGCGCCCTGGTCGCGCCCGCCCTGGTGGCCGCGGCGGTTGCGGCGACCGGTAAGCCGCCGCTTCGGATGCAGGCCGTCGGCTCGACCCGGACGACGCCTCAGACCGTCAAGGCGCTCACCGTCCGTGTGCACAACACCGGCGACTCCGCCGCCGAGCCCCACTTCGCGGTGACCACCGGACAGGGCGTGAGCCGCTATTGGAAGGTGCTCCAGGGCCCGTCGTCCGTGGGCGCCCACACCTCGGCGACGTACCGGATCCAGGCGCCGGGCAAGGGCTTCGCGGTGCCCAAGGAGGGCACCCGTATCCGGCTGCGGGCCTTCACCGCGTCGCCGATGACGCTGTCGAGCCAGGACATCCACCTGGCAGCGCAGAAGGTCCCGCCCTCGCACAAGAAGTGACCTGTCGTCAGGTCACCTGTTTGAGCAGCTCGTTCACCACGGGGTCGATCACCCGGTAGCGGACGATCCGCCCCTCCTTCTCGCCCGCCACCACCTCGGCCGTCCGCAGCAGCCGCAGCGCCTGCGAGACGGCCGGGTCGTTCATGCCCGTCGCCACCGCCAGGTCCGAGACGGCGAGCGGCCCGGCCCGGTGCAGGGCCAGCAGCAGGGCGAGCCGGCCGGGGTCGGCCAGCAGCGAGAAGCGGTCGGCCCAGGTGCGTACGGCCTCGGGTGCGCCGATGGCCTCGATGGCCTCGCAGACCCGGTGGCCGTCGATGGTGCGCCTGTCGGCGCGGTCGGCGGGGACGAGATGCATGCGCACATTCTCCCAGGCGCCCCTGTGTGATCTTCGATACCTCCGGATACCTGCCCAACTATGCAGTCTTGCAGGCGTCGCCGCCCCCGCCCTAAGGTGGCCGGGCCGTGGTGTTCGGGAAGACCGGTGAAAGTCCCCAGGGACTCAGGCCGGAGCGGCCCTCGCCACTGTGATCGGGGAGTTCCCGTCCCGTGCCGCCCGCCTCCAGCGGGTGGCGCCACTGATCGCGGCGGGGCCGGGGAGGTACGGGTGCGTTCCCGCGTCGTTCGGTGCGTGCTATCGGCGTGTTGGAAGTAGGTCTTCGTAGCGGAGCTACGTGGGCCTTCCTCCGGTGCGGCGAGAGTGCGTGCCGGGCGGCGTGGGGCGTGCTCGCACCTCCCCGGCCCCGCCAGATCGGGAAGGTAGGGGCGGGCGCGTTGATCCGTCAGCCAGGAGACCGGCCACGGCATCTCACGAAGTGATCCACGAGGTGCTGGAGCGTGACCGTATGACCCTGACCGACCCTGCCCTGCCCGAGGCCGCCTCCTACCGTTGGCGGCGCGAGGACACCCTGCGGACCGCCGGGCTGCTGGCGGTGATCGCCGCCCTGCACGTGGCCGCGTTCGGCGTGCTGTTCCTTCTGGTGGTGCCCGAGCACTACGAGATGGGCTCCAAGGCGTTCGGCATCGGGCTCGGCGTCACCGCGTACACGCTGGGCATGCGGCACGCCTTCGACGCCGACCACATCGCGGCCATCGACAACACCACCCGCAAGCTGATGGCGGACGGCAAGCGTCCGGTGTCGGTGGGGTTCTGGTTCGCGCTCGGGCACTCCAGCGTGGTGGTGGTGCTCGCCGCACTGATCGCCGGGGGCACCCAGCTGGCCGGGCGGCTGATGAACGAGAACTCCCGTACGCACCAGGTGCTCGGCGTGCTGGGCACGACGATCTCCGGCTCGTTCCTCTATCTCATCGCGGCCCTCAACCTGGTGGCGCTGATGGGCATCCTGCGGGTGTTCCGGGCGATGCGCGCGGGGACGTACGACGAGCAGGAGCTCGAAGCCCACCTGGATTCCCGGGGGTTCATGAACCGGATCCTCGGCCGCTTCACCAGGTCCATCAGCCGCCCCGGGCAGATGTTCCCGCTCGGCTTCCTGTTCGGCCTGGGCTTCGACACCGCGACCGAGGTGACGCTGATGGTGATGGCGGGCAGCGGCGCGGCGGCCGGGCTGCCCTGGTACGCGATCCTGTGCCTACCGCTGCTGTTCGCGGCCGGGATGAGCCTGTTCGACACCCTCGACGGCACGTTCATGAACTTCGCCTACCAGTGGGCCTTCTCGAACCCGGTGCGCAAGGTGTTCTACAACCTCACCATCACCGGGCTGTCGATCGCGGTGGCCTTCCTGATCGGCACGATCGAGCTGGTCGGGGTGCTGCACGACAAGCTGGACCTGCGGGACGCGGTGACGGGCTGGATCGCCGGACTCGACCTCGACAACGTGGGCTTCGTCATCGTCGGGCTGTTCGTGGTGGTGTGGGCGGCGGCCCTCACGTACTGGCGGCTGGCGAAAGTCGAGGAGCGCTGGGCTCCCCGCCCCGCCGACGGCAGGTGACGCCGGCGGGGCGGGGGGCCGGTCACTCGCCGCTGGAGGAAGCGGAGGCGCCGCTGCGGCCGCGGGCGATCGCGAAGCCCGCGGCGGCCAGCCCGAGCACGCCGACGACCAGACCGGCGATGCCGAGCCCGCGGGCGGTGGAGTCACTGGTGGCCGCGGCCTTCGTCGTGTCGGCACTCGGCTTCTCCTCGGTGCCCGCTGGTGCCGCGGTGGAACCGCCGCCCTCCGCCGCGCCCTTGGCGGTCAGCTGGAGCACCGGCGCCGGGTTCTCCGGCTCGTCCTGCCCCTTCTGGGCCTCCTCGATCCAGCGGACGACATTTCCGTCGGAGTAGGTCTGCAGCGTCTTGAACGTCAACTGGTCGGCGTTCTCCGGAAGTTGGCCGAAGGCGACGTTGAAGTCCTGGTACTGGCCGTGCCGGATGCGGCCGCCGGTCCAGGTGATCTGCGAGACCGCGTCGGTGATGGTGCCGTCGTCCGTCTTGACCGGGGTCTTGAGCTTGGTGGTGGTCACCTGCGCCGTCCAGCCGTCCGGCGGGCTGACCAGCACGCCCAGGATCGGGTGGTCGGTGGGCAGGAAGACCTGCACCTTGGTGGTCGCGGCGGTGTCCTCCTCGTTGGGCACCCGGAAGGTCAGCACACCGTCGGTGGCGCCCTTGGCGTAGCTCTCGGGGTGGACGGTGACATGGGCGAAGGCCGCGCCGGCCGCGGTGAGGACACCGGCGGCGGCGAGCGCGGCGACGGTGGTGGCGCGGCGCAGGGTGGTACGCATCGGGAACATGAGTGGGCAAGCTCCGTACTGGTGCTGGGTCTTGGGGGGTCTCAGACGGTGTACGGGACTGCCGGGGGCGGCCCGCGCCGGTGGAGGGCGTGGCGGAGCAGCGCCTGTCCGGGGAGCCGGCGACGGCGGGCGTACGGGCGCGGCGGCCTGACGTACTCGGGCAGCGGTGCCGTACGCCACCGGACGGCGAGGCGCGGGACGAAGGCGGCGGCCTTGCGCAGCAGCGACCACAGGGCGGCCTCGCCGCGCCGCAGACACCAGGAGGCCAGCAGGGCGGCGGCCAGGTGCGCGACGACGGCGTGCGAGGTCATGGCGTGCGGCGGGGCGGCCATGGGCATGTCGTGCGCCATGCCCGGCATGTCCATCGGCATCTGTGCCGGCCCGGCGGCGTCGAAGGCGAGATGGAGCCCGCCCTGGACGAGGAGCATCGCGAGGGCGATGCCGGGCAGCGAGCGCTCGCGTCCGGCGAGCGCCGCACCGGCGGCGAACACGGGCAGGAACCCCGCCGCGTCCGCCCACACCGGCGGCACCGCGCCGGTGGCCAGCGTGTGTCCGCCGACGGCGAGCAGCACGCACACGACGGCGAACACCGCCGCGCGCAGGCTCCGCACCGCCCAGGACACGTCCATGGGGTGGGATCCTGCCACGCGGACACCCGCGATCAGGTCCGTTTCCGCAGATCCGGCGTGCCGCGGCGCCGCGGGGGCGCGTTGCGGAGGGGGTGGCGCGGGCGCCTATCGTGGCGCGCATGCAGTCCTACACAATCGGCCAGGCCGCCCGGCTGCTCGGGGTGAGTCCGGACACCGCGCGACGGTGGGCGGACGCGGGGCGGGTCGCGACCCGGCGCGACGAGAGCGGGCGGCGCGTCATCGACGGCAGGGACCTGGCCGCGTTCTCGGTGGAACTGGCGCGCGGCGGCACCGGCGAGGAGGACGCCCCCTCGTACACCTCGGTCCGCAACGCCTTCCCGGGGATCGTCACCGCCGTGAAGCTGGGTGACGTGGCCGCCCAGGTGGAGATCCAGGCGGGCCCGCACCGCCTGGTGTCCCTGCTGACCCGGGAGGCCGTGGAGGAACTGGGCCTGGAGGTCGGCATGGAGGCCACCGCCCGGGTGAAGTCGACGAACGTCCATATCGACACGGCCTGAGACCGTGGCCCGACGGCACCTCCGTACGAACGTGACGACCGCACACGCCAACCCGATCTGCGGGCAGACCGGCTTTGTGCGATGCAGCAGACCACTTTCGGGTCGCATCTGCGCCAGTATGATCGGCGTATCGGAGGGTGCCCCTGCTCCCTCCCGGACGAGCAGAGGGAGTGGACCCGTGATGACCCGTTCCGCGCGCCGGCCCCGCCGGATGGTGCAGGTCGCCGGTGCGGGGGCCGCCGCGCTGCTGGCCCTGAGTGCCTGCTCCTCCTCGTCGGGTTCCCCCAAGACGGCGGCGTCCGCCGCGGCCCCGTCGCCGAAGCCGTCCGGCACGGTCACCGTCTTCGCCGCCGCATCCCTCAAGGAGAGCTTCACGACCCTGGGCAAGCGGTTCGAGAAGGAGCACCCCGGCACGAAGGTGTCCTTCAACTTCGGCGGCAGCGACACCCTCGCCGCGAGCATCACCGGCGGCGCACCGGCGGACGTCTTCGCCGCGGCCAGCCCCAAGACGATGGCGATCGTGTCGGACAAGAAGGACACGGCCACCGCCCCGGTGACCTTCGTGCGCAACCAGCTGGAGATCGCCACCCTGCCGGGCAACCCGGACAAGGTCTCCTCCCTGAAGGACCTCACCAAGTCCGGACTGAAGGTCGTCCTGTGCGACAGGACCGTGCCCTGCGGGGCCGCCGCACAGAAAGCACTGGCCGCGAGCGGTCTGAAGCTGACCCCGGTGTCGTACGAGCAGGACGTCAAGAGCGCCCTGAACAAGGTGGAGTTGAAGGAGGCCGACGCCGCGGTCGTCTACCGGACCGATGTGCAGGCGGCGGGTGACAAGGTGCAGGGCGTGGAGTTCCCCGAGTCGGCCAAGGCCGTCAACGACTATCCGATCGCCCTGCTGAAGGACGCGCCCAACGCCGAGGCGGCGAAGGCGTTCATCGCGCTGGTGACCTCCGCCGAGGGCCGCAAGGTGCTGACCGAGGCCGGGTTCCTGCAGCCGTGACCCGGATCGACGCGCCCGAGGCCGCGGCCGACACCCTGGTGGGCGGAGCGCGGCGCGGTCGTGTCCGCCGGCCCGGTGTTCCGCTGCCGCTGCTGCTGCCCGCGCTCGTGGGCCTCGCGTTCCTGCTGCTGCCGCTGGTGGCGCTGCTCGTGCGGGCTCCCTGGCACACCCTGCCGGACCAGTTGACCAGCGCGGAGGTGTGGCAGGCGCTGCGGCTGTCCCTGGTGAGCGCCACCGCGGCGACCGCCGTGAGCCTGGTCCTCGGGGTGCCGCTGGCCTGGCTGCTGGCCCGCACGGACTTCCCGGGCCGGGGATTCGTGCGGGCCCTGGTGACCCTGCCGCTGGTGCTGCCGCCGGTGGTGGGCGGCGTGGCCCTGCTGCTGGCGCTCGGGCGCAACGGCGTGGTGGGGCGGTGGCTGGACTCCTGGTTCGGGATCACGCTGCCGTTCACGACGGCCGGGGTGGTGGTCGCCGAGGCGTTCGTGGCGATGCCGTTCCTGGTGATCAGCGTCGAGGGCACGCTGCGGGCCGCCGACCCGCGCTACGAGGAGGCCGCGACGACACTCGGCGCGTCCCGCTTCACCGCGTTCCGCCGGGTGACGCTGCCGCTGATCGCGCCGGGCGTCGCGGCCGGCGCGGTGCTGGCGTGGGCGCGGGCGCTCGGCGAGTTCGGGGCGACGATCACCTTCGCGGGCAACTTCCCGGGCCGCACGCAGACCATGCCGCTGGCCGTCTACCTGGCCCTGCAGAACGACCCGGCGGCGGCGATCGCGCTGAGCCTGGTGCTCCTCGCGGTGTCGATCGCGGTCCTGGCGGGGCTGCGGGACCGCTGGATGACGGCGTCATGACCCACACCGACCGGGCCACCCCCCGCAGCACCGCCACCGACGTGCGCGGCGACGGCCTCGACGCGCGGATCGTCGTCGAGCGTGGTTCCTTCCGGCTCGACGTGGCGCTGGCCGCCGCGCCCGGGGAGGTGGTCGCGCTGCTAGGGCCCAACGGCGCCGGGAAGACCACCGCCCTGCGCGCGCTGGCCGGACTGGTCCCGCTCTCCGGAGGTCATCTGCGGCTCGACGGGGCCACGCTGGAGCGCACTCCGCCCGAAGGGCGCCCCGTCGGTGTCGTCTTCCAGGACTATCTGCTCTTCCCGCACCTGTCGGCGCTGGACAACGTGGCCTTCGGCCCGCGCTGCCGGGGCGCGTCCAAGGCCGAGGCGCGGGCGGTCGCCGCAGGGTGGCTGGAGCGCATGGGGCTCGCCGAGCACGCGGGCGCCAAGCCGCGCCGGCTCTCCGGCGGCCAGGCCCAGCGCGTCGCGCTCGCCCGGGCGCTGGCCACCCGGCCCCGGCTGCTGCTGCTCGACGAACCGCTCGCCGCGCTCGACGCCCGCACCCGGCTGGAGGTGCGGGGCGGGCTCCGCCGCCATCTCGACGAGTTCGATGCGGTGGCCGTGCTGGTCACCCACGATCCGCTGGACGCGATGGTCCTGGCCGACCGGCTGGTGGTCGTGGAGCACGGCCGGGTCGTCCAGGAGGGCACCCCCGCCGACATCGCCCGCCGTCCGCGCACCGACTACATCGCCCAGCTCGTCGGTCTCAATCTGTACCGGGGGACGGCGCAGGGACACACCGTACGGCTCGACACCGGTTGCTCGATCACCACTACGGAGGATCTGTCCGGACCCGTCTTCGTGGCGTTCCGCCCGAGTGCGGTGACCCTGTACCGGGACCGGCCCGACGGCTCCAGCGCGCGCAACCTGTGGCGCTGCGAGGTGGCGGGGCTCCAGACGCACGGCGACCAGATCCGCGCCGACCTCACCGGTGAGCTGCCCCTGGCCGCGGACCTGACCACCGTCGCCGCCGCCGAACTCGGCCTGCATCCGGGCGCCACGGTGTGGGCCACGGTCAAGGCGGCACAGACGCACGCCTATCCGGCCTGAGACGCGGACCGAGACGTATTCGGCCTGACGCGCGGGCCGAGACGTGTCCGGCCGGAAGCGCGGGCCGAAAGGTTTCCGGCCTCAGACGCGGACCAGGCGTATCCGGCCTCAGACGCGGGCCGAGACGTGTCCGGCCTGACGCGCCGTCCGGAGACGGCCCGCGCATCCCGCTACCGTGGGACCGGCCAGGACACAATCAGCCATTCTCCACATTCCGCGAGGGCCGCCCATGAACCTGAGCATCCGCAACCAGATTCCCGGCACCGTCACGTCCGTCACGCCGGGCGAGGTCATGGCGGCCGTCAAGGTCAGGCTGGACGGGGGGCAGGACGTCACGGCGGCGATCACCGCGGAGGCCGTGGACGAGCTGGACCTCGCTCCGGGCGCCTCCGTGTACGCCCTGGTCAAGTCCACGGAGGTGGCGCTGGCCACCGCGGCGGTGGAGGGCGTCTCCATCCGGAACCAACTGCCCGGTACCGTCGACCGCGTCATCACGGGCGGGGCCATGGCGTCGGTGAAGGTCACGATCGTGGGCGGAACGCTCACGGCCGCGATCACCAGGGACGCCGCGGAGGACCTCGGCCTCCTGCCCGGCTCCTCGGTCGTCGCGCTGATCAAGTCCACGGAGATCTCACTCGTGACGCCCTGAAGGGAACGTTCGCCACCCGATCATCGTCTACAGTTCCGTAGACGTCTACATGAATGTAGTCAGCCGCCGGGTGACGCCGCGTCGCGCCCGGTCTCCGCACCGAAGGGCTCGCGACGATGGCCACCTCCTTGTTCCTGGGATCACAACTAGCGGTGAACGTGCTGGACGCCCAGTCCCTGCTCGCCGCTTTCGGGGTGCTGGGCGTGGGTGTGGTGATGTTCGCGGAGACCGGCCTGCTGATCGGATTCTTCCTGCCCGGCGACTCCCTGCTGTTCACGGCGGGCCTGCTGTGCACCGGCTCCGGGCAGCAAGGGGTGAAACTGTCGCTGCCCGCGCTGCTGGTCGCCGCGGCCGTGGGCGCGCTCGCCGGGTCGCAGTGCGGTTATCTACTCGGCCGCAAGGCGGGCGGCGCGCTGCTGGCCCGCAGCCGCTCGGCCCGCCTGCACGAGGGTGCGCGCCGCGCCGAGGAGCTCCTGGAGCGGTACGGACACGCGAAGGCGATCGTCCTGGCCCGCTTCGTCCCCGTGGTGCGCACGGTGCTGAACCCGATGGCGGGCGCGCTGCAGGTGCCGGTGCGGACCTTCACCGTCTGGCAGGTGGCCGGCGGCCTCCTCTGGAGCCTCGGCCTCACCCTCGCCGGGTACGCGCTCGGCTCGTCGGTGCCGAACGTCGACAAGTACCTGCTGCCGATGGTCGCGGTGATCGTCCTGGTCTCCCTGATCCCGGTCGCCCTGGAGGTCCTGCGCTCCCGCCGGGCCGCGAAGGCGGGCATCCGCGGATGACGTACTCCTTCGACGGCGCCCCGATCGACGGCTGGGCCTACACGGACGTGGTGGACCTGGCCCGCCGTACCCCCTCCTGGCTGGACGCGCTGGTCTCCGCCTGGTCGACGTACGGGCTCGGAGTGTTCGCCGTGCTGATGGTCCTCGCCTGGTGGCGGGCGCGCCGCACCGGCTCCGGGGCCGCGCTGCCCGCCCTGGCGGTGCCGCTGCTGGTGGTGCTGGCCTACGCCGTGAACTCCGTGCTGAAGCTGCTGGTGCGCGAGGACCGGCCCTGCCAGAGTCTGCACGTGGTCACGCTGGAGGCGTGTCCGGCGCCGGGCGACTGGTCGTTCCCGAGCAACCACACGGCGATAGCCGCGGCGGCCGCCGTCGCCCTGTTCCTCGTCTCGCGCCGGATCGGGTACGTCGCTCTGGTGGCGGCCGGTGCGATGGGGGTCTCCCGGGTCTGGGTCGGCGCCCACTACCCGCACGACGTGGTGGCCGGGTTCGTGGTCGGCGCCCTGGTCGCGTCGCTCACGATGGTCCCCCTGAGCCGCCGCCCGGACGCCCTGGCCCACCGCCTGGAGACCACTCGGCTGCGTCCCCTGCTGGTGGCGTCCACGGCGACCGACCGGGACACGGCCCCCGAGCGGACGGGCACTCCCACGTAGATCCGGGACCGTGCGCCACAGGTTTCGTCGTCGACCGCCCGGCGGGCACCACTGTCACAGCACCCTGCGCCGTACCAGCAGGCCCAGCACCAGCAGCCCCGGCAGCAGCGGCAGCCAGACCGTCAGCAGGCGGTAGCCGAGGACCACGGAGGCCGCCGCTGAACCGGGCGCGCCGCTGAGCGAGAGGGCGAGGGCGAGGGCGGCGTCCAGACCGCCGATGCCGCCCGGGGTCGGCAGCAGGACCGCCGCGCTGCTCGCCACGAAGTAGGCCAGCGCCACCCGCCCGGGCGGCAGCGGCACGGCGAGGGACCGGGTCACCGCGATCACCACCAGCGCGTGCAGCGACGCGAAGGCGAGCGAGCCGCCCCACAGGGCCAGCGCCCGCCCGGGCAGCCGGTGCACGGCCCGTACGTCCGCCAGCACGGCCCCGGCGGCACGGCGCACCGGCCCGATCAGCAGCAGCCCGAGCGCGGCGGCCACCAGGGCGGCGGCCACCACCAGAGCGGTGGAGGCGCGCGGCAGGCGCAGCAGCCCGGGCCCGGCGAGCGCGAGGACGGCGATCAGCGCGCCGCGCGCCATGCCCCCGGCGGTGGCCTTGACGGCGAGCGCGGTCGCCGAGCGGGTCACCGGTAGCCCGCAGCGGGTCAGGAAGCGCAGGTTGACGGCGCCCGCGCCGACGCCCGCGGGCAGCAGGTGGTTGGCGGCCGACGCGGCGAACTGCACCGCCACCAGCCGCCCGCCGGGCAGCGCCTCGGGCACCGCGCCCTGCTGGGCGAGCGCCGAGCACGCCCAGGTCGCCGTCGCGGCCGTCGCGCCGAGCACCAGCCAGCCCGGGTCGGCACCGGTGAGCCGGTCCGCGCCGGACGCGATCACCGGCCAGTGGCTCAGGGCGAGCAGGGCAGCGGCGGCGAGCACGGCGAGGGTGAGAGCCGCCTGCCAGTGGGCGCGGCGGCGCAGGATCCCGGCCCCGGTCCGGGCGGTCGCCGCCACCTGGGTGTCCGGCGCCGCCTCGGTGGCCGTCGGAGGACTCATCCGCGTCCGCCCCTCGCCGTCGGCGAGACGAGGATGCGGACGCCGTCGACGGTGTGCGCCTTCCAGCCGCGGGTGTACGAAGGCGGGCGGCCCTCGGGGGCGCCCAGGTAGGCGACGGGGATGCGCCCGGCGGTGCTCGCGATGCCGGCGACGGTGGTGTTGGCGTTGTGGCCGCTGGTGGCGGCGGAGGCGCAGCCCGCGTAGAAGGCGATGGGGACGGCCTCGTTCCCGGTGAGCAGGCAGGGCGGACGGACCCCGAGCCGGTGCAGTTCGGCTGCGGTGCGGGACCAGCCGCGGTGGTCGGCGGTGGCACGGGCCACCGTGCGGTGCAGCACCGCGAACTGGACCGCCAGGTGCCCGGCGAGCCCGATCGCCACCAGCGTCGCGGTGACCGGGCGCCACCGGCCGTCCCGCCCGGTGACCAGGTGCAGGAGCGCGTCGGCGACGGGGAGCGCGAGCAGGGCGTAGGAGGGGAGCAGGAAGCGGGGCGCGGCGTAGCCGATGAGGAAGAGGTACGGGAAGGCCGCCGTCGCCGCGCACGCCAGGGGCACCAGGGTGCGGGAAGGGGGTGCCGGGCGGCGGGCCCTGAGTGCGACGGCCGCCGCTAGCACGGCGAGCAGGGGCAGCACGAACCACCAGGCGGTCACCGCCGGGTTGGGCAACGGGCCGGCGCACGGGCGGCACAGGGCGCGCCCGCCGAGGCTGCGCAGTTGGTCGCCTATGGCGATGCTCCAGCCCAGGCCGCCCTGTATCCGGGAGCCCTCGGCGATGCGGTGTGTGAGGCCGCCGTAGTCGGCGTAGGCCTCGATGATCCACTCGGTCGCGCCGGCGACGAGCCCGCCCACCAGGGCCAGCAGCAGCCGCAGCCGGCGCCACCGGGGGAAGAACAGCGCAAGAGCCAGCAGCGGAGCGGTGATCCAGACACCGTCGGTGGGCCGCATCCACGTCATCAGCGCCGCGCCCGCGGCGAGTCCCCACAGGGCCGCCCGGTCGGTGCTGTCGGCGTGGGCGCGCAGGAAACAGCCGGTGGCGACCAGGGCACCGATCGCGACCCAGTAGTTGGGCATGACCTGCGGGCCGTAGAACAGGGTCACCCACAGGCTCGCGAACAGGGCGCCTCCGAGGGCGAGGACGCGGGGCGGGAACAGCCCCCGCCAGACGTGCAGCGCGACGAACAGGGCGGCGGAGGCGAGCACCGCCAGATAGACCCTGAGCAGTGCGGTGGAGGAGGACCACCAGGTGACGGGGGCGACCAGCAGGGATATGCCCCGCGCGCGAGGGGCGCTGAAGTACGCGGCGGGGGCGTGGGCGCTGATCTGGCTGACATAGACCGTCTCGTCCCAGCCGAGTCCCATGCCCGGCCGTACGAGGACGAGCTGGGCCAGCGCGAAGGCGCCCGCGACCGCTGCGATCAGGCTCTGGCCGCGGTCCCGCCACGACATGCCGGCGACCGACGGCGCTGCGAGCCGGCGGACGCCTGCGAGCGTGGTGCGCGAGCTGTTGGCCATGACCCACCTCTCACCCCTACGGGCCGCAGGGGCATCACACCCTACAAGTCGTAGGGTCGACGATGGAAATCAGGAAAGAAGCAGGTAAAACACGGACAAGCTAACGCGCGCGGCCACGGGGTGCAGCGCGAAAACGGCGGTCACCCGGCCTGCCCGTGGGCGGCTTTGCTCCGATGGAGTGAACCGGGCCATGGCGGTGCACGGGCGGCACGACTCCGCCCCACCACTGACGAGCCCCCTACGCGCTGTAAGGTTGCGGGCATGGCCGGCAGAGGCCCTGGGGGCAGGGCGGAACGACGCAGCAGCGGTGAGCTGGAGAGCGAGGTGCTCGCCACGCTGTGGGCCACCGAGGAGGCGCTCACCCCGGCCGAGATCCAGGCCGAGATCGGCGGCGGCCTCGCCTACAACACCGTGCACACCATCCTCAAACGGCTGTACGACAAGGGGTTGGTACTGCGGGACGTGGACGGGCGGCGCGGCGCGTACCGGCCCGCGAAGAACGCGGCCGAACTGACCGCCGAGGCGATGCACGAGGCACTGGACCGCGGCCCGGACCCGATCGCCACGCTCCAGCAGTTCGTCTCCGGCCTCAGCCCCGAGGAGGAACAGGCGCTGCGCGACCTGCTCGGCGGGCGCCCCCTCCCCGAGGCTGGTGGCGCATGAAGATCGACGTCTACCTCCCGCTCCTGCTGTCGCTGCTGCTGGCCGCCCTGAGCCCGCTGGTCGGCCGGCGGGTGGCGCCCGCGCTCGCGGCCCGGGTGCTGACGGTCTCCGCCGTGTTCACCGCGGCCGCCACCGTCTGGTCGCTGGTGCTGCTCGCGATCACCCTGGTGGGCCAGGTGCCGCCGGTCGCCGCGGACGCCCGCGAGGACGGCCACCGGCTGCCGGACCCGGTCCCGGAGGCGATCGCCGTCGCCGCGATCCTGGCTCTCGCAGGGGTGGCCCTGCGCGTGTACCGGGCCGTCCGCACGGAACGCGTGACGCGCCGCACGCTGCGGGCACTGTGCGCCGGGCAACCGCCGGACACGGAACTGGTCGTCGCCGCCTCGCCCGTGCCGCGGGCGTTCGCCATCCCCGGCGGTGGCGGCGCTCCGGACCGGATCCTGGTCACCTCGGCGATGCTGAGCGCGCTGGAACCGGCGGAGCGCCGGGTGCTGCTGGCGCACGAACGGGCCCATCTGACCCACCGGCACGCGCTCCTGTCGACGGCCGTGGCGCTCGCCACTGCGGCCGACCCCCTGCTGGCGCCCGTCCGCAGCACCGTGACGTTCCTGGTGGAGCGGTGGGCGGACGAGCGGGCGGCCGACGCGGTCGGGGACCGTGGCACCACGGCCCGAGCCCTGGCGCGCGCCGCGCTCAGTGCCGGGCGCCGTGCTCCGGTGTGCGCGTTGACCTTCACCGACCGCGCGGTCACCCGCCGCATCGCGGCCCTCCAAGCGGGCCCGCCCCCGCACCTGTGGCCGCTGGCCGCGACCACACTGGCGCTGGGCGCCCTGCCGGCGCTGGGGGCGGCGGACGCCACGGGGGATCTGCTGCGACTGCTGGGGCACGCTCCGGTGTGACACGGCTCAGCCCGTCAGGCGCCTGACGCTCAGTCAACTTCGAGTCGCCGCCTCGGGAGTTCAGCGGTACGTGTCGCTCTCCCCCACCGGGCGGGCCGAGGCCGTCTCCCCGGGGGCCGCCTGGATCAGGCGCTGCGCCGACGGCTCGGCCGTGGCGGACCGCGCGGTGTCGCCGTCCTCCTTCATGGCCTTGGCCTCGCTCTTGAGGATGCGCATCGACTTGCCCAGCGCGCGAGCGGTGTCCGGGAGCTTCCTGGAGCCGAACAGCAGGATGATGACGATCGCCACGATCAGCAGGTGCCAGGGTTCCAGGCCGTTGCGGAGCATCCCCGCCCACCCCTTCCCTTCCTCGGACCGGGGTGCCCGCCGGGCGCATGGCACCACCTGAGATTATTGCTACATTGCGCAACTGTACAACCATCAGGTGGGGCCGGTCGTCCCCTCCGTATGAGTCTCACGGATGAGGGCGCAGCCATGCCGACGAGCCGCCAGGCCACCCCGTCCCGCCACCGCCGCGGGAGCGAGTCCCCGAGCCACCGCGGCAGTGCCGCACGGCGCCGCAAGCGGGGCACACTGCGCATAGCCCTGGCCGTCGCCCTGACCGTCGTGGTGCTGGGTACGGCCGGCCTGGGATGGATCTACCTCAAACTGAACGGTGACATCGACACCTTCGACGCCGGGGGCCTGTCCAAGAACCGGCCCGAGGCCGGGGCGTCGAAGGGCGAGAACGTCCTCGTCATCGGCACGGACGCGCGCACCGACGGCAACTCCGCGCTCGGCGGCGGCGACAGCAACGACATAGGCCGCTCCGACACCACCTTCCTGCTGCACATCTACGCCGACCACCGGCACGCCGTCGCCGTCTCGATCCCCCGCGACACACTGGTGACCATCCCGCCGTGCAGGCTCCCGGACGGCACGTGGACCAAGGCGCAGCCGAACACGATGTTCAACGCGGCCTACTCGGTCGGGGAGACCGCCAAGGGCAACCCCGCCTGCACGCAGAACACCGTCGAGAGCCTCACCGGGCTGCGCGTCGACCACACGGTCGTCGTCGACTTCAAGGGCTTCGCGGCCCTGACGGACGCGGTCGGCGGGGTGCAGGTGTGCGTGCCGCAGGACGTGTACGAGAACGATCTGAACCCCAACCTCAGCACCCGGGGCACGCTGTTGTTCAGGAAGGGCGTGCAGACCGTGTCGGGGCAGAAGGCCCTGGACTACGTGCGCATCCGGCACGGCATCGGAGACGGGTCGGACATAGGCCGGATCAAGCGGCAGCAGGCGTTCGTGGCCGGCCTGATCAAGAAGGTGAAGAGCGACGGCCTCACCCCGGCCAACCTGCTGCCGCTCGCCGAGGCCGCCACCAAGTCCCTGACCGTCGATCCCGGACTCGGTTCGGCGAACAAGCTGATCTCCTTCGCCATGTCGCTGAAGGACGTCGACCTGCACAACACCAAGTTCGTCACCATTCCCTGGCGGTACGTCGGCGAGCGCGTGGCGATCGTCGAGCCGGACGCGTCGGAGCTGTGGGCCGGACTCAGGGCGGACCGCACGATCGACGGCAAGGACGCCGCCGGCACGAAGGGCAAGGCCGCCGCCTCCGCCTCACCGAGCCCGAGCGCGGACGTTTCCGGGGCCGGCATCGACGTCACGGTCTACAACGGCACCACCACCGGCGGCCTGGCCTCCCGCGCCGCGGCGACCCTGACCCGGCACGGCTTCACGGTCACCGGCACCGCCAACGCGAGCAGCCAGGACCACGCCACCACCGTCATCGAGTACGGCGCGGGCCTGGAGACCCAGGCCGAAACGGTCGCCCGGCTCTTCCCCGGCGCACAGCTGAAGCCCCTCACCGGCGCGGGCATCGATGTCGTCCTGGGCCGGACCTATGCCACCGTCACCCCCTCGGCCTCCCCCACACCCACCGCCCTGCCCTCCTCGGTGGCGGCCGACGCCCGCTCCGCCGACGAAAACCCGTGCTCCGACCTCTCGTACGGGTGACAGAACGTCGGGGTCTTTCGTCGGGGGTGCCCCCACGCCGTCAAGGCAGTGGGGGGAGTGCGTGCCAGGGCCCGCGAGCCCGGCGTGATCCAAACGAGAGGCCTAGGCGCCGACCGCCTGGCCCGCCTTCGTCCAGTTGGCGTGCAGGCGGTCGAGGTAAGAGCGGGCCTGGGTACCCGGGGTCGCTCCGCGCGCGAAGGCGAGCATGTTGCCCACGCCGGCGTTGTAGCCGAGGGCCAGCAGGTCGTCCTTGGTGTAGGAGGCGGGCCAGGTGGCGGGCAGTTGCGCGGCCAGGTCGTGCAGGTACCAGGCCGCCGACTCGACGGCCAGGTCCCGGTCGTCGGGCAGTTCCTCCCAGCGGCGGCCGGCGAAGTCCCGGCCCCGTTTGACCGCGTCGAAGGTGGCGCGATGCATGTTGGCGATGCCGAAGGAGGCGTCCGGCTTGTACTTCTGCCAGGCCCGTTCCAGGGCCGGATCGTGCGGTTTGTAGGCCTCGTTGTAGAGGATCGCCATCAGCAGCCGGGCGTCGACCCCCGCCTGGCGGGCACGGGCCCGGACCTGCGGGGCGTAGTCGGCCGGGTCGTACGCCGACGCGCTCTTCGACCCGGACGGGCTCGGAGAGGGGGACGCGGAGGACGGGGTGGGGGCGGGGGTGGACGCAGCGGCCGGGGGCGGCGCGCTGGACTGCGGGGTGCCGGCGGCACGGACGATGACGTACAGGGCGAGGGCCAGCACCAGCACGGGAAGCCACTTGCGCCGCAGCCGGGACTCGGCCATCTCTCGCCCCTCTCCCCCTGCTCCTTCGCACCCGGGGAACCGGCGGGCACCCGACGCACCGCGTGCCCGTACCGAAACGTACTCCCGCCCCTTCTACACCCGGCGCATTAAGGCCCGTGTGAGCGACAGTCGGTGGCGTGCGCGGGGCGCGGGCCCCGAGGTCGGTCCCTCCGGTGCCGCCGCCCGCACCGTCAGTCCTCGTAGTAGTTGTTGACCACGACCTCCGGTTCGTCGTCGTCGAACGCCTCGTTGAGCAGCGCTCCGCCGATCAGTCCGGCCGCGCCCGCACCGATGAGCGCACCCGTGCCGAAGCGGCGGCCGCCCCCGTGCTGGTGGTGGTCCGCGTACTGGTCGGGGTGGCCCTGCTGCGGATACCCCTGCTGTACGGGCTGGGGGTAGCCCTGCTGCACGGGCTGGGGGTAACCCTGCTGGGGCGGGGTGTAGAACGGCGGGACCGTCGTCTGCACGCGCTGCGCACAGCCGCCGCAGGTCTGGATCTGCCGGGGCACGCCCCACTGCGGCGACCAGGTCACCGTCGTCGTGCCGGGTCCGTGGGTCGGGTCGAAGAAGCACGTCACGGGGGAACTCCCTGGGGGTTGCGGCGACGCGGTGACCGCCTGCGGCTGCGGGGCGGTGGTGGAGGCGGACGGGAACGACGGACCGGTCTTCGCTGCGGACTCCGGGACGGTGACGGGTGGCGCCGGGCTCGCGCTCTCCTTCAGCACGTTCACCCCGTAGTCGGTGGCGATGCCTGCCAGTCCGGCGGCGTAGCCCTGGCCGACGGCGCGGAACTTCCACTCCGCGCCGTGCCGGTACAACTCGCCGAAGACCAGAGCGGTTTCCGCGGACAGACCGGCGGTCGTGAGGTCGTAGCGGGCCAGTTCGGCGCCGCCGTCCTCGTCGACGACCCGGATGTGGGCGCCGCCGAGGTGCTCGAAGACCTGGCCGCGGGCCGGGGCGTCGTAGAGCGACACCGAGAAGACGATCTTCGCGACCTCACCCGGGACTCCCAGGAGGTCGACGTGGATCTGCTGGTCGTCCCCGCCGACCGGGCCGCCGCTGCCGGAGTGGCGGACCGAACCGTCCGGGCTGCTCAGGTTGTTGAAGAAGACGAAGTGCTCGTCGGACAGCACCTTTCCGTTCCGGTCGCACAGCAGTGCGCCGGCGTCCGGCTCGTAGCCGGTGTCCGCCTGCCAGCCCAGTCCCACCGTCACGGCAGTCAGGCCGGGGGCCTGCTTGCTCAGCGACACGTTGCCGCCCTTGGTCAGGGCCACACCCATCGACGTCCTCCACCGCCATGTCGTTGTCCGCGTCCACCATGATCGACGCTTCCGGACGCCCATCAGTTCCCGGATTGCGCAAGAGACAAAGCAAGCGAGGGCGACCGTCACCCGGGCGGCGCCATGCGGGCCCTCCGCAGGCGGACCGGGGGCATGCGGGCCATCACGATGCGTACCCCTTCGCCACGACCCGAGGACCTCGCCGCGGGCACGGCATCCGCATCGGCCCGGTCGCCGACGCCTGCCCTCGGCCCGGTCGCCGACGCCCGCACGGCCCGTTGCGCGGCTCGCCCGGTATGGGCGGGCCCGCCCAGGGATCCGCCCCCGACATCGCCGCCCGGGACCCGACGCGATCCGATCGGTGCCATCGCCCCGCGATCGGCGGCCCAAGGATTTTGACGATGCGTCGCGTGACGCCCACGAAATCGCGTTCAAGTGACTCTTAAGGCAACCGAGTTGACTGCCCGTCGACCGGGCCTTCGTGCCCGGGCGGCCGGCCTCCCGGTCCTGCGGCGACCTGATGCGGCGTCATCGGAGCGACGAGTGCGGCACATCGATGTCCGGACGCGCTCCCCCCCCCGCGTCCATTCGTGGTCGGACTAGTACTAACGGGTGTGCTGCCGACCGGGTTACTTTTCGGCCCGCAGACACCCGGAGGGAGTACGAGCTAGCTCGCTTGCCGTGTTCTGCGGTGGTGAGAGGCGGTCCTCGGGTTGAAGGTGATCACGTCACCGCTGCGATTTCCCGTGCCGACGTGGTGTCGGCCTTCGTGGTGGCGATGAAAGGACTACCTCTCATGCGAGCGACCCGGACCATGTTCGCCTCCGCGGCGATCGCCGCTGCCGTCGTGTTCTCCGCTCCCGCCGCGTACGCCCTGTCGGCGCCCGAGCTTCGGGCCGCGGACGGCGGTTCCTACGGCGGCGAGGAGCACGGCGGCCACAAGGGCAAGGAGCACGGCCACCACAAGGGCGAGGAATCCAAGGACGACGAGTACGGCGGCAAGAGCGAGGAGTACAGGGGCGAGGAGAACGGCGAGGAGTCCAAGGGCGAGGAGCACGGCGGCAAGGGCGAGGAGCACGGCGGCAAGGGCGAGGAGCACGGCGGCAAGGGCGAGGAGCACGGCGGCAAGGGCGAGGAGAACGGCGAGGAGTCCAGGGGCGAGGAGTCCGGGGGCGAGGAGCACGGCGGCAAGAGCGAGGAGTACAGGGGCGAGGAAAAGGGCGAGGAGGGCGACAACGACAAGGGCGGGGAGTCGAAGGGCAAGGAGCACGGCCGTTCGAAGGACAAGCCGCGCGGTGGGGTGAAGGCCGGTGGCGGCGCCCTGGCCATGGCCAAGCAGGAGGAGGGCGGCTGGTCGGGCGAGGACGAGCAGTTCTCGCAGGACGACGAGCAGGGCGGCGAGCGCGCCCATGGCGGCTCGCGGTCGCAGGGCGAAGAGGAGGAGGGTGCGAGCGGCAGCGAGGAGCGCGGGTCGAAGAAGCCCCGCGGTGGGGTGAAGGCCGGTGGCGGCGGGCTGGCGGAGTCCGGCAGCGGCCTGGCCGCGGGCTCGGTGCTGCTCCTCGGCGGCCTTGGCGCGGGGGCGTACATGCTGCGGCGCCGGGGCGCGTCGAGTGTCGCCGGTGCCTGATCGGCGGGCACTCGCCGATTGCTGCGCGGTCGCGGCCGCCATCGCCCTGGGAAGGGTGACGGCGTCCGCGGCTGCGGCGCTTGTGCCGGCCGCTGCCGGCACCTGAAGTACGACCCTCGCCCCCGTCGATGAAGAGGCATTGTCCGATGGCCCCCTCGCAGCCCACCCCACCGGATCGGCCGCGGAGCGGAACCGCGCCCCGCCGTACCGCCGGCCGAGCACTGCTGTGGCCGGCCGTGGCGGTGGGGCTGGGCGTTCTGCTCATCCACAACTCGCTGACCGGCACCCCGGCGGATCCCAAGCCGGCGGCCCCACCCGCGGTCGCGGTCTCGCCCGCGAATCTGGACCCTCCCGTGGACGCCGCTCCGCCCGTGGACGCCGCCCCGCCCGCGGCCGTCACCCCGGTGGCTCCGGGGCCGGACGCGACGGCAAGCCCTCAGAAGCAGGGGCTGCCGCGGTCGGCGCCGAAGCGGATCGAGATCCCGCAGATCGGGGTGGACGCGCCGTTCACGGAACTCTCCCTGGGGGCCTCCGGGCACCTGAACCCGCCGCCCGGGAACAACACCAACCTGGTCGGCTGGTACCGGGGCGGCGCCTCCCCGGGCGAGCGGGGCACGTCGATCGTGGTGGGGCATGTCGACACCAAGACCGGCCCGGCGGTGTTCGTACTGCTGCGCACCCTCAAACCGGGCAGCAAGGTGGACATCACCCGTACGGACGGCACCGTCGCCAGGTTCAAGGTCGACTCGGTCGAGACCTTCAGCAAGGCCGGCTTCCCGGACAGCCGGGTGTACGCCGACGCTCCGACCCCTCAGCTCCGGCTGATCACCTGCGGCGGCGACTACAACCGCAGCGCCCACGACTACGAGGCCAACGTGGTGGTGTTCGCCCATCTCGTCTCGGTCAAGCGCCCCGCGGCATGACCACGCGGCGGGGCGGACGGGCGGCCCGGGACACCTGGTGACCGGTCGTCCGTGACGCGGTGCTGTCCGCGCCCGCCTCCCAACCCGGCGCGGACAGCACCGTTCGTGTTGGTCGGTCAGTCGTCGAGGGTGACGACGACCTTCTCCGCAGCACCCGGCGTCAGTGCCGGCTCGAAGGCGCGGTCCGCCTCCGTGAAGGGCACACGGTGGCTGACCAGCTCGGCGAAGCGGTCCCGGTGCTCCACGAGTTCGGCGGACCTCGAAGATCTCGGTGGCACAGCCCTGGGACGCGATGAGGGTGAGCTCGCTGCGGAGCATGCCGCCCAGGTCGATCCCGGAGGGCCGACCTGCTCGCCAAGCTCCCCCACAACCGGCCCCGCCCGTCCGACCTGGACGCCACACTCGCCCGGCTGCGCGGCATCCGACACGGGGAATCTCAGTGAAGGGGCTGGCGTACCGGGGCGGACACCGGCTCCCTGTTACGCCGTGCATCGTGCAGGGTGGATGGTCCTTGCGAGCAGTCGCTGTGTCGAGCGGTCGCAGGGGGTGACCGTATGTCGATGCCGCCAGGACCTCGATGACGTGGGGCTGCGCCCATCGCAGGTCGCCGTAGCGGCTGAGAAAGCCTCTACGATCCGGTTGATCACCGAACCGGGGAGGGGACATGGCCGAGGGCCTGGAAACGGACGCAGTCGCCGAGAGACCGGTGGAGCTGGCCTACCGGCCGACCGTCGGCGAATTGGCGTCCGCACTGCGGGCACGCGCGAGGAGCACCGGCGCGGGACGCTTCCAGCGCCGGGCGCTGGTCTGGACGATGGCGGTCACGACCGTCGGCGCCCTGCTGTCGGCGGCCGGCTCCGGCCACCGGGACACACGGTGGCCGCTGTATGCGGGGGTGGTGGTCTTCGCCGCCTTCATGACCGCGGTGCCGTGGTTGCAGGCGCGCCACCTCCACCGGCTCTCCGAACGGCAGGGGGACATCCGCGGAACGGTCGACGACACCGGGGTGCGGCTCACCACCGCGCACAGCTCGGCCAGCGTCGACTGGCACCTCTACTCGCGCTATGTCGAGACGCCGGAGCTGTTCGTGCTTCTCAGCGCCGACAAGTCCGCGGTCGGCTTCGTCGTCCTGCCCAAGCGGGCCGTGGCGGACCCGGAGGAGGTGGACCGGCTGCGGGCGGTCCTCGACCGGCGGCTCCTGCGCGCGGACGCCGCCGAGGCGCCCGGAAGGCCACGGAGCCGGGGCCGGGCCGTCGGCCGCGGGGTCGGCTCCGTCGGACTGTTGCTGCTGGGGCTGCTGCTGTTCTTCTTCGCCTTCGCCGGCGTCCAACAGGCCGCGCACCCGGACCGCTTTCCCGGGATCCAGAACAACACCGCCCCGGTATCGGCCGTCATGCTGGGGCTGGGGACGCTTGCGGTCGCCGGGGCTTGGCGGCTCGTACGGCGGATGACGGCCATGCGGAGGGTGACCGCCGTGCTCGCCGTCCTTGTCCTGCTGGCCGGTGGCGCCGCCCTGTACCGCGTTGGGCCGATGCTCCACTGCTGGGGCTCGGACCGGATCGCCCGCGAGCCCGGGGGCGCCTACGTCTGCTACGACTTCTGAGCGGGCCACGGTCTCCGAGCGGGCCCTGCCCAGGACGCCAGCAGGCGCAGACCGTCGTGGGACGGCGTGCCGGGTTCGGCGGTCCAGACGATGATCTGCAGGTCGGGGTCGGCGGCCCAGGTGACGGCGTTCCAGTCGAGATACAGGTCCCCGACGACGGGGTGGCGCAGGTGCTTGGCCCCGGTGTCCCTGATCGCGACGTCGTGGGCGGCCCACCACCGGCGGAACTGCTCGTCCCGGACCGAGAGTTCGCCCACCAGGGCGGCCAGCCGCGCGTCGCCGGGGTTGTTCGCGTTGTGCATCCGCATCTGGGCGATGCCGAGCCGGGTGGCGCCCTCCCAGTCGGCGTACAGTTCGCGCATCGCGGGGTCGGTGACGAGCAGCCTGATGTAGTACCGCTCCTTCTCGGGGATCTCGGCGAAGTCGGTGATCAGGGCGGCGCCCATGGCGTTCCAGGCGACGATCTCGGTACGCGGCCCGATCACGAACGCGGGGGTGTGCGCCATGTCGTCGAGCATGCGCCGCAGCTGCGGCTGGACCTTGGGGCGCGGCCGGCGCCGGGGCGGGCGGGCGGATGACCCGTGTCCGGCCGGGGTGACGTGCGCGAGGCGCCATGTCACCTGGCCGACCTCCGGGTCGGTCATGGGCTCCAGGGACGTCCCGGCACCGGTGTCA
Source organism: Streptomyces sp. NPDC093984 (assembly GCF_044764595.1). Classification (NCBI taxonomy): domain Bacteria; kingdom Bacillati; phylum Actinomycetota; class Actinomycetes; order Kitasatosporales; family Streptomycetaceae; genus Streptomyces; species Streptomyces sp. NPDC093984. The sequence continues at coordinate 1,572,707 of NZ_JBIWIM010000001.1, forward strand.
GGCGTTCAGGACCCGGTCGACGACGAGGCTGTCGCCGGCCTGCTGCAGCTTGACGAGCTTGCCGTCGCGGGCGGTCCAGATGTGGACGAACCTGACGTCCGCGCTGTTCCCCTTCTTGGTCACCGCGTGGTAGTGGCCGAGGGCGAAGACGTGGCCCTCGTCGTCGGCGAAGTACTCTTCACCGACCGGGTAGAAGGCCTCGAAGTTCTCCATGAGCGGGCCGAAGAAATCCCGGCCCACGCTCTCCAGGCCGTGGTACACACCGCCGCCCGGGAAACCGGGGGTGATGTCCCAGACGAGTTCCGGGTCCATGACCTCCTGGAGGACCTCCGGGGCGGCCTTGGACTCGTAGACCTTGCGGACGAGGGCGATGTCGGCGGATGCGGACATGAATGGGTCTCCTTGAGGAAGTGACGCGTGCCGGGATGAGGGGCTGACCGTCAGGCCGCGACTGCGGCGCGGCCGGCGAGGAAGAACGCGGTCTGCTCGGCCACGCGGGCGCCGAGGCGCTCGGCGGTGGCGATGTCGGACTTGTGGACCGCGTCCGGCCCCGCGTCGACCGGCGTCTGGGCACCGGCGCCGACGAAGTAGCCCAGGCGGTTGAGGTCGTCCTCGCTGCTCGTGGTGGAGCCCCAGCCCGGCTGAAGACCCAGGCTGACCCAGTGCATGCCGTGCTGGGCGGCCATGGTGAAGAAGTAGCCCAGGGTCGAGGACTTGTCGCCGTTCTTGGCGCCGGAGTCGGTGAAGCCGGCAGCGATCTTGTCGGCCCAGGTCTGGGTGTACCACCGCTTGCTGCTCGCCTCGGCGAAGGTGTGGAAGGCGGCGGAGGCGGTGCCCATGTAGGTGGGAGCACCGAAGATGATCGCGTCGGCGGCGTCCAGCTGCGCCCACTGCTCGTCGGTGATCGTGTCCACGGCGATGGACACCACCTCCGCACCGGCGTCCGCGGCGCCACGCGCGACGGCCTCGGCCATGACGGCGGTGTGACCGTATCCCGAGTGGAATGCGACGGCGACATTTGGGCGGGGAGTGGAGGACTGGGAGGTATTGCTCCTCGAAAGGGAATGTGCGAGTCGCGCCCCTGAAGCATTGCACGGAATGCGGGTGCCGAAGGTAGGAAAGATTCGTCCCTGTTCGAGCGACGCCCAGAATGGCACGCTGCTGTTCACAGGCTCTCATTCACACACCGGGAATCCCATGCCGATTTCCTGTACAGCGGCCTTCCCGCAGCCCTTGCAGAAGAAATCCACGGCCCCGTCAGTTGATGGTGTCGGACGCCGACCGTTCCTGCCGGGCCCCCGCCCAGGAGGAGAGGAAGCGCAGCCCCTCGTGGGAACGCGAGCCGGGTTCGGCGATCCAGATGATGAGCTGCTGGTCGGGGTCGGCCTCGCAGGTGAGGGCGTCCCAGTCGAGGGTGAGTTCACCGGCGACCGGATGGTTGAACACCTTGATGCCGCCGGTGCGGGGTGCCACTTGGCGGCCTCCCCACCACTGGCGGAACTGGTCGTCCTGCACCGACAGCTCGCCGACGAGGACGGCCAGTCCCGGGTCGTCGGGACGGGCGGCGGCCCGTCGGCGCAGCACGGCCACGGCGTTGCGGGCGGAGTTCTCCCAGTCCGCGTACAGGGACTTCATGGCCGGGTCGGTGAAGAGCTGCCGGATGTAGTTGCGCTGCCGCTCCGGGACCTTCGTGAAATCGGTGCCGAACAACGCGGCGGCCATCGGGTTCCACGCCAGGATGTCCAGGTACCGGCCCAGGATCATGCCCGGGGTCACACTGAGCTCGTTCATCACCGTGCGCAACTGCGGCAGCACCTTCTGCGAAGCCCTCCGCCGCGGTCGGCCGACCTCTCTCCCGGCCAGCTCGAACAGATAGTCCCGCTGGTCGTCGCTCAGCTGCAGAACGCGGACGAGCGCGGACAGCACGGACGCGGAGGGGGTGATGCGGCCCTGCTCCAGGCGGGTGTAGTAGTCGGTGCTGATGGCGGCCAGCACGGCCACCTCCTCCCGGCGCAGGCCGGCCACGCGCCGCCGCCCGTCGGTGTCCGGCAGCCCGACCGCACGGGGGCCGAGCTCGGCCCGGCGGGCCTTGAGGAATTCACCCAGCTCGTTCAGGTGCGCACTGCTGGCCATGCCTGACAGTGTGCCACCGCCCGCCGGCCCGCAGGGTAGGACAGTTCTGTCCCTGGATAGGCCGCGCCCGAGATGGAATTCTCTTCCGTGCGGGCCCTGCGGCCGGTGACAGAGTCGAGGACGAGGCCCCCGGTGGCTTCACATCGACGGATTATATTCACCCCTGCTTCACCGTTACGGGGTGGGATTGTTTTTGCACGGCCCGGGTATTCGGTATTCCCTGCTTCGGGCTTCCGTATTCAGCGGTGCGCGCACGCCGCCGACTCACGTGCCGCGCACGCCGCTGATGACGGCGGAACCGCACCGTCCCGGCGCGTGGTCGCCGCGTGACCGGCCCCACCCGCTCCGAAAGAACAGACCAGGAAAAGACTCATGCGAGCAACTGTCATTCACGCCCCCGGTGACATCCGGGTGGAGGACGTTCCCGAGCCGAAGATCATCAAGCCGACCGACGCGATCATCCGTACCGTCGTCACCTGTGTGTGCGGCTCGGACCTGTGGGCCTATCGCGGCCTGGATCCCGTCGCCCAGCCGCAGCCGATGGGCCACGAATACGTCGGCATCGTCGAGGAGGTCGGCAGCGACGTCACCTCCGTCAAGCCGGGACAGTTCGTCATCGGTTCCTTCGCCACCTCCGACAACACGTGCCCGAACTGCCGCAACGGCTATCAGTCCAACTGCGTGCACCGGGAGTTCATGAGCACCTGCCAGGCCGAGTACGTCCGCATCCCGCAGGCCCAGGGCACCCTCGTCGCCACCGCCGAGCACCCCGCCGAAAAGTTCCTGCCCAGCCTGCTGACGCTGTCCGACGTCATGGGCACCGGCTGGTACGCCGCCAAGGCCGCCGAGGTGCGGCCCGGCTCCACCGTCGTCGTCGTCGGTGACGGCGCGGTCGGCCTGTGCGGTGTGATCGCCGCCAAGGAACTCGGCGCCGAGCGGATCATCGCCATGAGCCGGCACGAGAGCCGTCAGCGGCTCGCCCTGGAGTTCGGCGCCACCGACATCGTCACCGAGCGCGGCGAGGAAGGCATCGGCCGCGTCAAAGAGCTCACGGACGGTGTCAGCGCCGACAGCGTGCTCGAGTGCGTGGGCACCGAGCAGTCGATGCAGCAGGCGCTGCGCTCCGCCCGGCCGGGCGGCAATGTCGGCTTCGTCGGTATCCCGCACGACGTGGCGATCGACGGCCAGGAGCTCTTCTTCTCCCACGTCGGCCTGCGCGGCGGCCCGGCTCCCGTGCGCGGCTACCTGCCCGACCTGATCGACCGCGTCCTCACGGGCCGCATCAACCCCGGCAAGGTCTTCGACCTCACCCTCCCCCTGGAGCAGGTCGCCGAGGGCTACAAGGCCATGGCCGAACGCCGCGCCATCAAGACCCTGCTCAAGCCCTGACCCTGCCCCTGCCCCTGCCCCACCCAGCCCCCTCGCGGGCGTGGGCCCGCTCCCCCGTCAGCGCTCACGCCCACGAGGGCCCAACGCCCCGTTGTACGGCCGCGGCCCGGCAGCCACTCGGCGGCGTCCCTCACAAGATCCGCACCCCGCACCCATCCCGCACCCCGCGCCCCGCACCGCGAAGGAGACGTGCCGATGACGACCTGGACGAACGACGAACTCAACCGCATCGAGCACGCCGACGAACTCGAGATGGCGCCCCTGCGCAGCGACGGAACGCCGCGCAAACCGGTGCCGATCTGGGTCGTCCGCGACGGCGACGACCTCTACGTCCGCTCCTACCGGGGAAGCGCCGGCTCCTGGTACCGCGCAGCCCGGGCGAGCCACGCCGGCCACATCCGCTCCGGCGGCGTCGACAAGAACGTCAGCTTCGTCGAGGTCACCGACACCGACGTCAACGACCGCGTCGACGCCGCCTACCGCACCAAGTACGGCCGCTACGGCGCCGGTTACGTCAACCCGATGGTGGCCTCGCGGGACACGACCCTCAAGCTCGTCCCGACCGGCTGACCCGCCCGACCCGTCCGTCCCTCCCACAGGAGAAACACCCCTTGCTCGGTCTTGAACTCGTCGTGGTCCTGGGCGTGGCCGTGCTGGTGGGCAACGCCGTGGCACAACGCTTCGGCATCGCCCCGCCCGTCCTGCTGCTCGCGACGGGTGCGGCCCTGGGATTCGTCCCGGCGGTGCGGCAGGCACAACTGCCGCCGGAGGTCGTGCTGCTGCTCTTCCTGCCGGTGCTGCTGTACTGGGAGAGCCTGACCACCTCCCTGCGGGAGATACGCACCAACCTGCGCGGTATCGCGCTGCTGAGCACCGCACTTGTCATCCTCACGGCCTGGGCCGTCGCCGCGGCCGGGCACGCCCTCGGGCTGCCGTGGGGGCCCGCCTGGGTGCTCGGCGCGGCCGTGGCGCCCACGGACGCGACGGCGGTCGGCGTCCTGGCCCGCGCCCTGCCCCGCCGCCAGGTCACCGTCCTGCGCGCGGAGAGTCTGGTCAACGACGGCACGGCCCTGGTCGTCTACGGCCTCGCCGTCGGCATCACGGTCGGCGAGGAACACCTGAGCATCCCGCACGTCACATCCGCACGCTCACGAGGGCGGTTCCGTCCCGGCCTGCTCGCTGACCATGTACCGCGCGTACCAGTCGGGCCAGTCCGGGTCCTCCGCACCGATGCGCGCCTCGTGCTCGCCGTGCGCCGCCGCGGCCCGCCGCAGGGCGCCCGCCAGATCCTCGGCCGAGGAGAAACAGGTGGTCGCGGGATCCACCCGTCCCGGAAGCCGTGTGGTGACCTCCTGCAGGAGCCAGTCGTTGCCGTCCGGGTCACTGAACGAGAGGTAGGAGCCGTAACTGCCGTGGTGCGGATCAGGACCGGGCACCCGGGCATCGGTGCCGGCGTGGTGGAAGACGCCGCCGGCGTCGTGGAACACATCGCTGGGGTCGGCGCCGTGCCGCGCCAGCTCGTCGTGGGCGGCTTCGATGTCGTCGACGACCAGGTGCAGGCCTCGCGCCGAACCCGGGGCCTGATCGGTGACCGATCTGCCGAAGATGACCGACGCCGGGGAACCCGGAGGGGTCACCTGCACCACCCTGAAGTCGCCGTCGGAGGCCATGTCCGCGTCGAGTCTCCAGCCCAGCGCCGTGTAGAAGTCCTTGGCCCGGTCGACGTCGGACACCGGCACGACGACGACCTCGAGTTTCATGTCCATGGATCACGCCTCCCTGTCTCGGAGGGGACACCGCCTGACGACCGGATCCGCGGTGAGGCCGGGCTCGAAGGACGCATCCCACGGAACTCGAAACACGATGCGGGCGCATCGTCTCACGCCCGGCGCGGCGGCACCCTGACGCCTCGGGCGAACGGGCTGTGCCTTCTTCCAGCGTAGACACGCGTTCGATCAGGCCGCATGCGGACGCTCACCCACTTCGCCGCCAGTGGATCACGAAAGGCGCCGGACCGGGCGGTACCCCGTGCAGGAGCCCGGCGCGGCCGGCGGCAGTCACCTCCGCGGCCCTCCACGGGGAGCAGCATCGATGGTGTCCGCCAAGGTGGAACAAGCTCAGCTCAGAATTGCTGCTGCTTGGCTCCCGGGGGGAGGAAGCAAGGGGTGGAGACGGAGAGCCGGAGAGTCCCGGGAGGGTTTACCGAGTCCGCGATGAGCGAGTAGCCCTCACTGTCACTTCTCCCGTACATGATGGCTTCAGGCGTTGTCGGGCGCTCGGTGTGGCTCGTGATGCGGACCCCGTGCTGCTCAAGCGCTTTACGAAGCTTGCGGATGGCGGGGATGTGCTGCTCTTCGGGGAGCTTCGCATAGCTGGTATAGGTGAGCGTGTACCGCCCGTCCTCGGCCACTTCGTCCTTCTTGCCCACGCAAGTGTCGAAGCGCTTCCTCGGCGCGGGATCACCGGAGATCTCAACGTCGGCATATCGCGCCATGGTCGAGGTGTACTTCTTGGCCCACTCCAGAGATTCCGCCCTGCTCTTGCGAGGGAGGGGCTTGTTGATGTCGTCGGTCTGCCGGGACATGCAGGCTCCGGTGAAGAGAGTGGTGGTGATTGCCACGGCGGCTATGAGGGTGGTCTTGCGGAGCATCGTTCTCGCTTTGAGACAGCGGCGCCTGATCACAGGTGTCCGGGTGGTTGAGCCGGTATCGAGGGCGGAGGATTGTATGCGCTCGGCTGACGGCCGGCGATGATCCGGCCTTGGTTTGCTAGGCTTTCGCTCATGCCGTCACTGTTTTCGTCCCAGTAGCCGCTGTGGCCACTGGTGTCGGTTTCGAACCGTGTAGCGCCGAAGTAGTCGGAAGTCACGTTATGACCCACGCTCAGGTCTTGAGCATCTCTGACAGGGTCGTCTTCAGCCAGACCCACGTAGACATGGCTCGGGTCGATATTGAGCTCTTCAGCTCTATCCACGGTCATGCCGGGGCTGCCGACAACAGCAATGTTGTCGGCGTCCAAACCGTCGTCTCCGGCTGCTGCTGCACCTACAGCGGTGGATCCGTAGCTGTGGCCCAGCACAGTGAGGTTTGCCCTCTCGCCTTCACGGGAGGCGCGTAGGCCGTGGGTGAAGTCCCTCAGGTCCTGGGCACCGTCTTCGGCTCGGCCCGGGCCGGCGACATCAAGGTTGTTGGCCTCGCTGACCGGAATCTCAGGGGCGTCGTAGCCCAACCAGTACACCATTGCGGTATCCGCCGTAGGGTCTGCTTCCCCAGCCGAGTCCTGCAGCTTGCTGACGCGCTCCAATTGCCCACGTGTGGAGTCCATCGTCGTTCCGGTGCCCGGCACTTGGACACCGACGTTGTCGGCGGTGTCCGGGTTGCCCATGGCGATGATGGCCCGTCCGTCGTCCTTGGAGTCGTAGCCAAGGAGGTACAACTCCTTGCCCTTGGGCGCGCCGTCCGCGGCTTGGAGCTGGTCGTTGAGCACCTGGAGGTTGTGCAGACGCCTGCTGACGGTTTCGTCGCTCTCCCCAGGGAACCCTTCGTCCCAGTTGCCCTCCTGGGCCAGATTGAGCTCCTGGGCGAGGGCCGTGCGATTGGCGTCGTCGCGTACATCGGTCGGCAGACCGTCGGTCGCGCCGATCTCCTTCGGATAGAGCGTGGTGTAGGCCTGACGCTCCTCGGGACTGAGCGCCTTCCACCACTCGGCGGCGGCCTTCGGGTCGTCGTCGGGGATCTGCGGGGCCTGGACGCCCACCGCCTTCATCGCCTTCTTGACGTCCTGGGCGGATTCGGCTGCCGCGTCATGGCTGAGCGGGTCGGTGAGGATGTCACCGTTCAACTCAGCAAGGGCCTTCGCGCCGTCATCGCTCGCCTTGTGCGCGGCGGTCAGGGCCTCTTCGATGGCCGCGCGGTGCTCCCCGAGCAGGGCGCTGCGGTCAGCGATGATCTGCCGTGCGTCGGGGTCCTGGCGCGGCAGGCCGGTGGTCGTCGGATCGCTGACCCAGCCGTCGCCGTCGACCTCGAAGTGGTCCTCCTCCGCACGCCGCACCGCGTTGCGGAGGTCCGTTTGCGCCTGCTCCATCCAGAACTTCGTGGTGTCCAGGACCTCGGCGATGGCCATGGCCTCCGTCTCGACCACACCGATCCGCGATTCGACGTCCTCCAGGTAGAAGAGGGCCGCGTCGGCGTCGTCACCCTTCCAGGACTGGTGCAGCGGTCCGGTGACCTGCCGACGGTGGCGGTCGGTGAGGGAGTCCATGGTCGTCGACAGATTGCGCCAGACCTTGGCAGCGGCTTCCAGGTCGGAGAAGTCCTGCTTCATCAGCCGCGAGAAGTCAGAAGCCACATCGGCTCCCGGCCGGCCGGCTCAAGGGTCTTTCGAGGCGCAACAAGCCGACACAACCAGGCATAAGGCAACCCCCGTTGCTACTCACTCATGAGTTCGAGGCGTTCAGCCTAGCCGAAGCCTTCTCCCCCACAGGAACGAACTCGATCTTCACCTCCGGTCGACGACGCACAGCGGCAACCGCCACCCCAGCTCACCATGACGTCGGCCGCCACGAGGATGGCCAGCACTCCACGTGCGAGGTCATCGGAAGCGTGTCACTGCACGGGGAGGCGAGAGAACCATACTCGGCAAAGCAGCACGTCAAGCGCTTGTCCGAACCGGAGCCGGGACGCTGGACCTGTCGACATGATGGCGCTGCCGAAACAGGTCGGGACATGCGGCCCCACCGCCGCCGGCATCGACGAACCGCAGGTCAGACACCTTTGGCAACAGGCTCCAGAATCGCCACGCACTCCACGTGATGCGTCATCGGAAACAGATCGAACGCCCGCAGCGTCCGCACCCGGTACCCGCCCTCCCGGAAGTACGCCAGGTCCCGTGCCAGGGCGGCCGGGTCGCAGGCGACGTAGGCGATCCTGCGTGCGCCCAGCGTGGAGAGGTGGGCGACCGTACCGCGGCCCGCGCCCGCTCGCGGGGGGTCGAGGACGATCAGGTCCACCTCCGTGATGCCCGTGCGCGGCAGGACCGATTCGACCTTGCCCTGTTCGATGCGGACGCGCGGGAAGTCGGCGAGGTTGTGCCGGGCGTCCTCGACCGCGCGCCTGCCCGACTCGATGCCGAGCACCGCGCCCTGCTCGCCGACCCGGTCGGCCAGTGCGCCCGCGAAGAGGCCGACGCCGCAGTACAGGTCGAGCGCCATGTCGCCCTTGCGCGGCAGCAGGCCCTGCATCACCGCCGTGACCAGGGTGTCCGCCGCCTTGGGGTGGACCTGCCAGAAGCCGCCGGCTCCGACGCGGTGCGTACGGCCGTCGGCGCGTTCACGGACGAAGGGGCGGCCGTGGACGCGGTGGATGCCGCCCGTCTTCTCGTCGACGCGCAGGACGGAGACCGGCTTGTCCAGTTCCACCAGCGGCAGGCGCGCGCCCGGCTTCGGGGTCAGGATGACCTGGCGGTCCTGGGAGCCCGTCGCCGCGATCGCCTCGACGGAGTCCATCCCCGTCCAGTCCCGCTTCTCGATGCCCAGTTCGCTGACGCCCTCGGCGGCGATCAGGCAGTGGTCGATCGGCTCAACCTCGTGCGAGCGGTGCCGGCGCAGGCCCGCCCTGCCGGACGCGTCCACCGCGTACTGCATCCGCGTACGCCACTGGGGCACCTCGCCGGCCGGCAGCTTGTCGCCCTCCGCCGGCACCACCGTGCCGTCCCAGCCCGCCTCCTCGGGCGTGAGGTCCGCGAGCCGGCGCAGCTGCTCGGCGATCACCTCGGCCTTCAGCCTGCGCTGTGCGCCCGGCTTGGCGTGCTGCCAGTCGCAGCCGCCGCAGCGGCCGGGACCGGCGTAGGGGCAGGGTGCCTCCACGCGGTCCTTCGACGCCTCCAGCACGCGTACGGCGTCCGCGCGCAGGAAACGGGCTCCCTCCTCGCCCTCGGTCACCCGGGCCACGACCCGCTCGCCGGGCAGTGCGTGCCGGACGAAGAGGACCTGACCGGCGTCCGTACGGGCGATGCAGTGGCCGCCGTGGGCGACGGGGCCGATCTCGACCTCGTACTCCTCCCCCACCAGCGACTTCTTCGGTTCTGCCTGCATGGGGGGCGACTCCAGATCCAGAAATGCGGGAAACGGTCGCGAGCACGACGACGGCGCGTCAACGGCTCGGCCGGACAACAGCCCACCAGTCTACGTGGGTGCCGTCCGGCCGTTCACCATGGTCCGGGGGCGGGCCTCAGCTCTGCGACGACCGGGTGGCCGACGACTCCCGCGTCCGCTCCTGCGCCGGTCCGCGCCGCACCGCGCCCGGCGCGTTCCACTCCTGCCGCTTGCGGGCGCGCCGCCTGGCCGCCTCAGAGGACGCCAGCTGGTACGGCACCGAGGTCACCATGATGCCCGGCGTGAACAGCAGCCGGCCCTTGAGCCGCAGCGCGCTCTGGTTGTGCAGCAGATGCTCGTACCAGTGGCCCACCACGTACTCGGGGATGATCACGGAGACGGCGTCGCGCGGGGACTCGCGGCGCAGGCCCTTGACGTACTCGATCACGGGACGGGTGATCTCCCGGTACGGCGAGTCGAGGACCTTCAGCGGTACGTCGATGCCGCGCCGCTCCCACTCCTCCCTCAGCGCCTTCGTCTCCGCCGGGTCGACGTTGACGCTGAGTGCCTCCAGGGTGTCGGAGCGCAGCAGTTTGGCGTAGGCGAGGGCGCGCAGCGTGGGACGGTGGATCTTGGAGATCAGGACCACCGAGTGGACCCGGGAGGGGCGCACGCTGTCGTCGCTGGGGCCCTCGGGCGCGGCGAGCTCCTCGGCCACGCCGTCGTAGTGGCGGCGGATCGCGGTCATCGTCGCGTAGAAGATGCACATGCCGAGCAGGGCGACCCAGGCGCCGTGCGTGAACTTCGTGACCAGGACGACGACCAGCACCAGGCCGGTGAAGAAGGCGCCGAAGGCGTTGATGGCGCGCGAGCGGATCATGTGGCGGCGCTTGAGCTGGTCCTTCTCCACGGCCAGGTGGCGGTTCCAGTGCTTGACCATGCCGGTCTGGCTGAGCGTGAACGACACGAACACGCCCACGATGTAGAGCTGGATCAGCCGGGTCGAGTCGGCGCCGTAGATGAAGATCAGCAATGTCGCCGCGCCGGCGAGCAGCACGATGCCGTTCGAGAAGGCGAGGCGGTCGCCGCGGGTGTGCAGCTGGCGCGGCAGGTAGCGGTCCTGGGCGAGGATCGACCCGAGCAGCGGGAAGCCGTTGTAGGCGGTGTTCGCGGCGAGGAACAGCACCAGTGCGGTGGCGGCGGCCAGCACGACGAACAGGAAGCTGCCCTTGCCGAAGACGGCCTCGGCGACCTGCGAGATCACCGGGTTCTGGACGTATCCGGAGCCGAGCGGGTTGCCGTTGTGGAGCAGGTCGGTGGCCGGGTTCTCGGCCATGCGGACGTTGGTCGTCATGGCCAGGACGATGATGCCGCAGAACATGGTGACGGCGAGCAGGCCCATCATCGCGAGCGTGGTCGCCGCGTTCTTCGACTTGGGCTTGCGGAAGGCCGGGACGCCGTTGGAGATCGCCTCCACGCCGGTGAGGGCGGCGCAGCCGGAGGAGAAGGCACGCAGGAGGAGGAAGATGAGCGCGAAGCCCGCTATGCCCTGGTGCTCGGCCTTGATCTGGTACGCGGCCGTGGGCGCCCGCATGGTGTCGTCGAGGACCAGCCCGCGGAACGCGCCCCACGCGATCATGATGAAGACGCCCGCGACGAAGACGTAGGTCGGGATCGCGAACAGCGTGCCGGACTCCCTGACGCCGCGTAGGTTCATCAGCGTGAGCAGCACGACCACGGCGACCGCGCAGAACACCTTGTGCTCGACGACGAACGGGATCGCGGAGCCCAGGTTCTCGATGCCGGAGGAGATCGACACGGCGACCGTGAGGACGTAGTCGACGAGCAGGGCGCTGGCGACGGTGAGGCCGGCTTTGGGGCCGAGGTTGGTGGTGGCCACCTCGTAGTCGCCGCCGCCACTGGGGTAGGCGTGCACGTTCTGCCGGTAGGAGGCGACCACCGTGAACATGAGGACGACGACGGCGACGGCGATCCAGGGGCTGAAGTGGTAGGCCGACACGCCCGCGATGGAGAGGACCAGCAGAACTTCTCCTGGCGCGTACGCGACGGAGGAGAGCGGGTCGGAGGCGAAGACGGGGAGTGCGATGCGCTTCGGCAGGAGCGTTTCCCCCAGCCGGTCGCTGCGCAGTGCGCGCCCGATCAGGATCCGTTTGGGCACGTCGGTCAGTTTGGACACAACAGAGGATCGTAAGGGGTCGTTCGGGCGCCCCTCCACCCGCCGGAGGAGATCTGCCTCACGAGTGAAATACGTGTGAGGGCGCGCTACGGATTCCGCAGGTGGGAGTTCGGCATGCCTCTATGACAAAACCCCTTCGGCTGGCGACCCGGAGGTTGCCCGCACGACGGGGCGGCATGGTGCACGGGGGTCCCCTGTACGGACCGCGCGTGTGTAGCTTGGGCGGCGGTCTGAGAACCTGTTTGGACTGAGTCGTAACCATTGACATCGGAAGGACGGTCGTGCACATCGTCATCATGGGCTGCGGAAGAGTGGGTTCCGCTCTGGCCCAGACCCTGGAGCAACAGGGGCACACGGTCGCCGTGATCGACCAGGACCCCACCGCCTTCCGACGACTGGGCTCCGGGTTCGGCGGCCGTCGTGTCACCGGCGTCGGCTTCGACCAGGACACCCTGCGCGAGGCGGGCATCGAGGAGGCCGGTGCCTTCGCCGCCGTCTCGAGCGGCGACAACTCGAACATCATCGCGGCGCGGGTCGCCCGCGAGATGTTCGGCATCGAGAACGTCGCGGCCCGGATCTACGACCCCCGCCGCGCCGAGGTCTACCAGCGGCTCGGCATCCCGACCGTCGCCACGGTCCGCTGGACGGCGGACCAGATGCTGCGGCGTCTGCTGCCGTCCGGTGCGGAGCCGCTGTGGCGCGACCCCACCGGCGGGGTCCAGCTCGCCGAGGTGCACGCGTCGCCGAAGTGGGTCGGCCACAAGATCAGCAAGCTGCAGGAGGAGACCGGCGTCCGGGTGGCGTTCCTCACCCGGCTGGGCGAGGCGATGCTGCCCTCCTCGCAGACGGTGCTGCAGGAGGGCGACCTCGTGCACGTGATGATGCGGACGGACGACGTCGAGAAGGTCGAGGCGGCGTTCGCCGAGGGCCCTGAAGAGGAGAGCGGTCACTGATGAGGGTCGCCATTGCCGGTGCCGGCGCGGTCGGTCGCTCGATCGCGGGCGAACTGCTGGAGAACGGCCACGAGGTCCTTCTCATCGACAAGGCGCCGACCGCGATCTCGGTCGAGCGCGTCCCGCAGGCGGAGTGGCTGCTGGCCGACGCCTGTGAGATCACGTCCCTGGACGAGGCGGCGCTCCAGCGCTGCAACGTGGTGATCGCCGCGACGGGTGACGACAAGGTGAACCTGGTCGTGTCGCTGCTGGCGAAGACGGAGTACGGCGTCCCGCGCGTCGTCGCCCGGGTCAACAACCCGAAGAACGAGTGGCTGTTCAACGAGGCGTGGGGCGTGGACGTGGCCGTGTCCACCCCGCGTCTGATGTCGGCGCTGGTGGAGGAGGCGGTGAGCGTCGGCGACCTGGTCCGTCTGCTCCGCTTCAGCCACGGCGACGCGAACCTGGTCGAGCTGACCCTGCCGCCCGAGTCGGCCCTGGCGGGTACGCAGGTGGGCGATGTGCAGTGGCCCGAGGACACGTCCCTGGTGACGATCATCCGCGGCACCCGGGTCCTGACCCCGTCCCAGGAGGACTCCCTGGAGGCGGGCGACGAACTGCTCTTCGTGGCGGCCCAGGCACGCGAGGGTCAGCTGGAGGAACTGCTGTCGGTGCGCAGGGAGGACGCGGCGGGCTAGGCCGTGTCGCGGAAGTCCCGCCTGCCTCGCGACGCCATGCACGCTCCCCCAAGCTCTTCGAGCAGGGGGCACCCCCACTCGCCGCACCGGGCGAAACCCCGAGTACATCCAGTACGAGGGCTTCCGCCCGGCACTCCCCCAAGCTCTTCGAGCAGGGGGTACCCCCAGAGCACGCACGTGACGCCGCGAGGGTGCGGGCTTCGGGTGCGCCCGGCGTGTCCGGGCGCATGCACCCTGGGCGGCGCACCCTGGGCAGCGGCCCGCTTGAGTGGGGCCACCCGGCAGCCGGGGCCGGCGACAGCCGGCCCGTCCGGGGTCCCCCTGCCCGAAGAGCTTGGGGGAGATCGAGGACGAGGCCGTTCAGGCCGAAGCGGGGGTCTGGGGGCGGCAGCCCCCGGACGGCCACCCCACCCACCGGGGGACTAGGCCTCCCGACGGTGCCGCCCGGCCCCTTCGCTCTTGGCGGCAGCCTCTTCGGCCTCCATCTCCGCGAACACGTCGATCGGCGCGGGCGCCTTCGCCAGGAACACCCACGTCAGCCACACGGCGAGCAGGAACGGCGGGATCTTCAGCGCGATCAGGACCCAGCCCAGTTGGGCGGTGTTCGCCCACCAGTACAGGGGGAACAGGATCGCGCACTTGCCGAGCAGGATCAGCCCCCAGGCCCAGCTGGCCTTGGCGTAGGCCTTCTTACGGCCCGGGTTGCGCGTGCGCCAGGAGAGGTTCTCCTTGAAGACCGGGCCGAGGATCAGGCCGATCAGCGGGACCCCGGCGAGCGTGGTGATGATGTACGCGAGGCCGAGGCCCAGCGTGTAGAGCATGCCCGGCAGGTAGAAGTCCTTCGCGTTGCCGGTCATCATCGCGAAGACCACGCCGAAGGCCACGCCGAAGACACCGCTGAACGCGTGCTTCACGGTGTCCCGCATGGCGAGGCGGACCACCACCAGCAGCAGGGACACCGCGAGCGCGACGATCGCCGACCAGTGCAGGTTCTTGTTGATCGTGAAGATCGTGACGAAGAACAGGCCGGGCACCACGGTCTCGACCATGCCGCGGACCCCGCCGAACGCCTCGAAGAGCGCGGCCTCGGTCACCGCCCGCGAATCCTGCTGGGCGCCTTCGGTCGGCTTCTCGAGTGACGTCACCGGCTACTCCCGTCCGAGGGGTCTGAGTTCGTACTTGGGGTTGAACAGCACTCTGCGGCCCCGGCTCATCGAGATCCGGCCCGACGCGATCAGCTTGCGTCCCGGCTCTATCCCGACGATCGAGCGCCTGCCGAGCCACACCACGTCCAGCGCGGCCGAACCGTCGAACAGCTCGGCCTCCAGCGCCGGGACACCGGCCCGGGGGCGCAGCGTGACCGTGCGCAAGGTACCAGTAACCGTGACGATCTGTCGGTCGTGGCAGTCGCCGATCCGCGTACAGCCCGCGGTCTCGGCGTCCTCCCGCAGTTCCTCGGACTCCAGGTCCTCCTGCGACGAGGAGAGCCGGTCCAGCATGCGCCGGAGGCGGCCCACCGGCTTCTCGGAACGAGGAACAGCGCTCATACAGAAAGCGTACCGGGGGGCGCCGACACGGACGCACCGGCGACCCGTCCCGACCCTCCGGCTCACTTCTCGCAGCCCCGGGCGGGCTCCCGGCTCACTTCTCGAACCGGTACCCCATCCCCGGCTCCGTGACGAAGTGCCGGGGATGCGACGGGTCCGTCTCCAGCTTCCGTCGCAGCTGGGCCATGTACACCCGCAGGTAGTTCGTCTCCGTCCCGTACGACGGCCCCCACACCTCCTGCAGCAGCTGTTTCTGGCTGACCAGGCGGCCGGTGTTGCGGACCAGCACCTCCAGCAGGTGCCACTCCGTGGGTGTGAGGCGTACGTCCTTCCCGGCCCGGTTGACCTTCTTCGCGGCCAGGTCGACGGTGAAGTCCTCGGTCTCCACGATCACGTCCTCCTCGCCGCCCCCGTTCGGCTCCGCGCGGCGGACGGCGGCGCGCAGGCGGGCCAGCAGTTCGTCCATGCCGAACGGCTTGGTGACGTAGTCGTCCGCGCCCGCGTCCAGCGCCTGGACCTTCTCGTCGGAGGAGTGCCGGGCGGACAGGACGATGATCGGCACCCGGGTCCAGCCGCGCAGCCCCTTGATCACCTCGACGCCGTCCAGGTCGGGCAGCCCGAGGTCCAGCACCACGACGTCGGGGTGGCGCGCGGCGGCGAGCTGGAGCGCGGTCGCGCCGTCGATGGCCGCGTCGACGTCGTACTTGCGCGCCTTCAGGTTGATCACGAGGGCGCGCACGATCTGCGGCTCGTCATCGACCACGAGCACCCGGGTCATGTGGTCTGCCTTTCTGGTTCGGCGACTCGTACGGGGCGGTGGGCGCCGTTCACGGCCCGCAGGGTGAGGACCATCGTGAGCCCTCCGCCGGGGGTGTCCTCCGCGTTCAGGGTGCCGCCCATGGCCTCGGCGAAGCCGCGGGCCACCGCGAGGCCGAGGCCGACGCCTGCGCCGCGGGGGGCGTCGCCGTAGCGCTGGAAGGGCTCGAAGATGCGTTCCTTCGCCTCGTCGGGGACGCCCGGGCCGCGGTCGACGACACGGACCTCCACCCGGTCGGCGAGGGCGCTGGCGGCGACCAGGACGGATGAGCCGAGGGGGCTGTACTTGACCGCGTTCTCGACGAGGTTCGCCACCGTGCGCTCCAGCAGCCCGGCGTCCACGGCGACCATCGGCAACGTCTCGGGGATGTCGAGTTCCACGCCGGCCTCCGGGACCCCGCCGAGCGCCATCGGGACCACCTCGTCGACGTCGATCTCCCGGATCAGCGGGGTGACGGTGCCGGTCTGGAGGCGGGACATGTCGAGCAGGTTGCCGACCAGGTGGTCGAGCCGGTCGGCGCCCTCCTCGATCGCCGCCAGCAGCTCGGCGCGGTCCTCGTCGGACCACTCCACGTCGTCCGACCTGAGGGAGGTCACCGATGCCTTGATGCTCGCGAGCGGGGTGCGCAGGTCATGGCTGACGGCGGCCAGCAGGGCGGTGCGGATGCGGTTGCCCTCGGCGAGGGTGCGGGCCTGTTCGGCCTCCTTCTGCAGACGCTGCCGGTCCAGGACCACCGCGGCCTGCGCGGCGAAGGCGGCCAGCACCCGGCGGTCGGAGGCGGGCAGGACGCGCCCGGACAGCGCGAGCGCCATGTGGTCCCCGGCGGGCACGTCCACGTCCGCGTCCTCCGGCCGCCCGACCGGGGCGCCGGGGCCGACGCTGCCCGCGCAGGTCCAGGGCGCGACGTCGCTCTCGCGCTCCAGCAGCGCCGCGGACTCCATGCCGAAGGTCTCCCGCACCCGCTCCAGCAGCGCCTCCAGGCTGGTCTCGCCGCGCAGCACGCTGCCCGCGAGGAAGGAGAGGATCTCGGACTCGGCGCGCAGCCTGGCCGCCTGGTGGGTGCGCCGGGCGGCGAGGTCCACCACCGAGGCCACCGACACGGCGACCGCGACGAAGATCGCGATGGCGACGATGTTCCGGGGGTCGGCGATCGTCAGCCGGTGCAGCGGAGGCGTGTAGTAGTAGTTCAGCAGCAGGGAGCCGAAGGCCGCCGAGGCGAGCGCCGGGAGGAGCCCGCCGAGCAGGGCCGCCGCCACGGTCAGCGCCAGGAACAGCAGCATGTCGTTGGCGAGGCCCAGGGCGACGGTGTTCAGCAGCAGCGCCAGGACGACCGGGCCGAGGACGCCGACCAGCCAGCCGGCGAGGATGCGCGTACGGCCGAGGCGCGCGCCCCGGGCCACCGGCAGGCCGCGGCCCTTGGCGACCTCCTCGTGGGTGACGATGTGCACGTCGAGGTCGGGCCCGGACTCGCGGGCGACCGTGGCACCGACGCCGGGCCCGAAGACGTACTGCCAGGCCTTGCGGCGCGAGGAGCCGAGGACGATCTGGGTGGCGTTCACCCCGCGGGCGAAGTCGAGCAGCGCCGCGGGGACGTCGTCGCCGACGACGTGGTGGAAGGTGCCGCCCAGGTCCTCGACGAGGGCGCGCTGGACGGCGAGTTCCTTGGGCGAGGCGGAGGTGAGCCCGTCGCTGCGGGCGATGTAGACGGCCATCACCTCGCCGCCGGCGCCCTTCTCCGCGAGGCGGGCGGCGCGGCGGATCAGGGTCCGTCCCTCGGGGCCGCCGGTGAGTCCGACGACGATCCGCTCGCGGGAGCCCCAGATCGCCGACACCTGGTGCTGGCTGCGGTACTCGTTCAGGTATTCGTCGACCCGGTCCGCCACCCACAGCAGGGCCAGCTCGCGCAGGGCGGTCAGGTTTCCGGGCCGGAAGTAGTTCGACAGCGCGGCGTCGATCTTGTCGGGCTGGTAGATGTTGCCGTGCGCCATGCGCCGGCGCAGGGCCTGCGGAGACATGTCGACGAGCTCTATCTGGTCGGCGCGGCGCACCACCTCGTCGGGGACGGTCTCGCGCTGCCGTATGCCCGTTATCGACTCCACGACGTCGCCGAGGGACTCCAGGTGCTGGATGTTGACGGTGGAGACGACGTCGATCCCGGCGGCGAGCAGCTCCTCGACGTCCTGCCAGCGCTTGGCGTTGCGGGAGCCGGGGACGTTGGTGTGGGCGAGTTCGTCCACCAGGGCGACGGCGGGGGCGCGGCGCAGCACGGCGTCGACGTCCATCTCGGGGAAGAGGCTTCCGCGGTACTCCAGCTCCCTGCGCGGGACCTGCTCCAGTCCGTGCAGCATCACCTCGGTACGGGACCGGCCGTGGTGCTCCACGAAGCCGACGACGCAGTCCGTGCCCCGCTCGACGCGCCGGTGCGCCTCGGACAGCATGGCGTAGGTCTTGCCGACGCCCGGTGCCGCACCGAGGTAGATCCGAAGCTTGCCGCGTCCCATGGCCCCATTGTCTTCCGGTGTCTTCCCGCCGCAGCTGCGCACGCTGCGTCGACCTTACGGCCAGCAATCACTGCATATGGGGCAGGGGACGGCGGGCGGGGGCATCTTTGACGCAACCCTGATACGCCCCTCGCGACCGGCGTCCGGCATCGGGAAAGCATGTGGGGCCGCGCCCCTCGGCGAGGGATGCGGCCCCTTGGTGTGTCTGCCCGGTGGCAGTGCCCCGGCTGCTAGCGGACCTCGGTGATCTCCGGGCCGCGCTGCAGCTGGCCCATGCCTCCGGAGAAGCGGGAGCCCTCCTCCTGCTGGACGCCCTCGGGCACCATCTGCGCGTCGTTCGGCAGCTTCAGGACGATCGGGTCGCGCGGTGCCATGGGGCCCTCGCCGCGGACCACGACCGTGTCACGGAAGATCTGCTCGAGCAGGCCGGCGGCCTGCGGCTGCACGGCGCCCTGCCCGGAGATCACGCCGCGCAGGAACCAGCGGGGACCGTCCACGCCGACGAACCGCACGACCTGGAACCCGCTCGTGCCGTCCGGCAGCTGCACCGGCACCTGCGCGCGCAGCTCCCAGCCCAGCGGTCCCTCGACCTCGTCGACGATGCCACCCTGCTGGGTGATGCCGCCGGCGATCTCCTCGCGCACCTCGCCCCAGATGCCCTCGCGCTTGGGCGCGGCGAACGCCTGGAGCTGGATGGCGCTGTCGCGCAGCACGACGGTCGCCGCGACGATCGCGTCGCCCGCGACCTCGACCCGCAGCTCCATGCCCTCGACCCCGGGCACGAACAGCCCGCCCAGGTCCACCCGGCCCTCGCCGGGCTCCCGGACCTCGGACACGTCCCAGGGCCCGTCGGGCCGGGGCTCGGGCTCCAGCCTCACGCGCTCGCGCTCGACCTCGTCGTCCGCCTCAGTGTCGACACCGTCGACGACCTGCTCGGCCTCGCCGGCCGCGTCCTCGGCGGCACCCTTCTTCTTGCGACGTCCGAACACGTCACTGTCCTTCCCGGTCGGATACGACCGAAGCGTATCGATTCCCACCCGTTGTGCCGCCCACGGCGGCATGACCGCCGGTGGACCCGAAGCCCCCCTCGGCCCGCGCGGAGTCGGGAAGCTCCGCGACCTCCTGGAAGCGGACCCTCTCGACCTGCTGGACGACCAGTTGGGCAATCCGGTCGAAGCGCTCGAACCGCACGGACTCGCGCGGGTCGAGATTCACCACGATCACCTTGATCTCCCCACGGTACCCGGCATCCACCGTCCCCGGGGCATTGACGAGGGCGACACCGCAGCGTGCGGCGAGACCGGACCGCGGATGCACGAAGGCCGCGTACCCCTCGGGCAGCGCCACAGACACACCGGTGGGCAGAACGGCCCGTTCACCGGGCGCGAGTTCGCAGCCCACAGTGGTGCGCAGATCGGCTCCCGCGTCACCGGGATGCGCGTACGCCGGAAGCGGTACCTCCGGATCGACACGCCGGATCAACACGTTCACAGGTGCGCCGCTCACGGGTTCACCTCGAAGGCTCGTACGCGCCGGAGCTGGTCCGGGTCGTCCATGGCCGCCCGGATCTCCTGGGGGCGGCCGTGCTCGGTGAAGTGGTCCACCTTCACCTCGATGAACAGGGCCTCGGCACGGACGGCGACGGGTCCCTCGGGGCCGCCGATCCGCCCGGTCGCCCTCGAGTAGATCTTCCGACCCGCCACCGCCGTCACTTCGGCCTCCAGATACAGCACGGTACCCACGGGCACGGGCCGTACGAAGTCGGTCTCCAGCCGTCCTGTGACCGCGATGGTGCGCAGGAGCCAGTTCAGGGAGCCCAGGGTCTCGTCGAGGGCGGTGGCGAGGACCCCGCCGTGGGCGAGTCCGGGCGCGCCCTGGTGGGCGGGCCGGACGGTGAACTCGGCGGTGACGGACACCCCGTCACCGGCCCGCGCCTCGAGACGCAGCCCGTGCGGCTGCTCTCCCCCGCACCCGAAGCACTGTCCGTAGTGCGCGCCGAGCGGCTCGCCCGGCGCCGGGGCGTCGGGGTGCCGTACGGGCGCGACCGCGTCGGCGGGGGGCGTCAGACCGGAGGAAGTACCACTCACAGGCGCAGACCTTACCCGCGCGTGAACGTGCCGCGGACACCGTGCCAAGCTTGGCTCCATGCAGCTCTCCGCGTCGCCGTACGAAGAACGCCTGACCGCGCCCCGCACCTGGTGGCTGATGTGCCTCCTGGTCGGCATCGCCATGGCCCTGGTGCTGCTGCCGTTCGGCACGCTCCCGCTGCTCGGCGGCCTGGTCGGCGGCACCGCGGCCTCGGCGGTCGTCGCCAGTTCCTACGGCTCCCCCCGCATCCGTGTGGTCGGCGACGCGCTGATCGCGGGCGAGGCGAAGATCCCGGTGTCGGCGCTCGGCGAGGCGGAGGTGCTGGACCAGGAGGAGGCCCGCGCCTGGCGCACGTACAAGGCGGACACGAGGGCTTTCATGCTGTTGCGCGCGTACATCCCGACGGCGCTGAAGGTGGAGGTCACGGATCCTGCGGACCCGACGCCGTACCTGTACCTGTCGACCAGGGAACCGGAGAAGCTGGCGGCGGCGATCAAGGCGGCCCGGGCGGAGAGCCGGGGCACGGTCTAGGACCGCTCACTCCTCGAGCGGCGAGGGACCCGGTGGCTTCTCCAGCGGCGGCAGCTGCGGCAGTGCCTCCCACGGCACCTGCATCCTGCGCAGGTCCTTGCGGATCCGCTGCGCGACCCTCCGGGTGTCGCGGCGGTTCATGACCGCGCCCACCGCGGCTCCCACCATGAACGGCATCAGGTTCGGCAGGTCCCGCACCATCCGTTTCATGATCCGCTGCCGCAGTTCCCGCTTCATGCGCCCGCCGAGGGCGGCGTCGATCGTGGCGGGGTTGGTCATGTCGATCCCGCGTTCGCCGGCCCAGGACCTCAGATACAGCGTGCTGCGCTGAGCGAGGGTGCCCGGCGGCCGCAGCCCGTACACCTCGTGCAGTTCGGCGATCAGCTTCAGCTCGATCGCCGCGACGCCGGTGATCTCCGCGGCCAGCTCGGTCGGCATGGCAGGCGGCACCGGCAGCATCGCCGCGGCGCCGACTCCGGCCCCTACCGTGGCCGTCGCCCCTGCCGCGCCCGCCACGAGCTTGTCGGCGATCTCCTCGGGTCCGAGGCCGGGGAACTGCCTGCGCAGGGTCTCGAGGTCCCGTACCGGGATGCGCGGGGCCATGTCGATGATCCGGTCGGCGAGATACGCCAGAGCCGCTCTGGCCGCACTGCCGCCCTTGCGGACGCCCTCCCGGACTCCTGTACGGACTCCCACGCGGACGGCGACCGCACGGCGTCGTGCGGCGGGTCCCGGAGGACCGGCCGGCACCAGGGGCCCCGGAGGGGCCGCCGGGGCGTGCGGTTCGAGCGAGGCTGTTCCCTCACCGGAAGAGCCCCGCTCGTCGTCACGTACGCCGTGGGAGCCCTTGTCGGGCTCCTGCTCCGCTCCCCTGCGCGAGAAGCGGCGCTTCCAAGGAGGGGTCGAGCCGGTCACGGCCGACCCTGCCTCAGTCGCAGTCGCGGCAGATCGGCTGACCGTTCTTCTCCCGGGCCAGCTGGCTGCGGTGGTGCACCAGGAAGCAGCTCATGCAGGTGAACTCGTCCTGCTGCTTCGGGAGCACCCGGACGGCCAACTCCTCGTTGGAGAGGTCGGCGCCCGGCAGTTCCAGGCCCTCGGCGGCCTCGAACTCGTCGACGTCTACAGCGGAAGCTGACTTGTCGTTCCGCCGGGCCTTCAGCTCTTCAAGGCTGTCGGAGTCGACGTCGTCGTCGGTCTTGCGTGGGGTGTCGTAATCCGTTGCCATTTCGCTCTCCCCCTCTGGGTGTCTGCGGTGTCTCCAGCGCACGTAACGCGTGAGAGGCCGGACTTGTGCCCGCCTCGAGGCGGAGATTTTGCCTCACATCAAGGTCTGTTACTCAATCGACACCCAACCGGATCCCTCAAGAGTGATCGGCTTGGATGGCGAAGCGGACCGTACACGGTCTCGGTGGCACAGTTCAAAGGCATCTCACCGCGTACTACCCGTGATCAAGGCACCAGAAAACCCGGATATTCCGGCTTTGTGAGCACTCACAGCGTCACGGAGCGTAGGTGGCTGGAAAAATGTCCTTGTGATTGATCACACATGGCGAAACCAGAACCCATGCCCGAAAATTCCGCGCAAAGCGAACGTCGGCTGCGTCCCGGCATCTGTCAGAGCGGCAGGGTGACACGCATCACAAGCCCACCCCCTTCGCGCGGCTGTGCGCTGATGTGGCCGCCGTGGGCGCGCGCGACGGACCTCGCGATGGACAGGCCGAGGCCCACGCCCTTGTCGCTGCCCGTGCGTTCCGTGCGGAGACGTGTGAAGGGCTCGAAGAGGTTGTCGATCTCGTACGCCGGGACCACCGGGCCGGTGTTCGAGACGACCAGTACCGCCTGGCCGTGCTGAGCCTGGGTGGTCACCTCGACCCAGCCGCCCTCCGGAACGTTGTAGCGCACGGCGTTCTGCACGAGGTTCAGGGCGATCCGCTCCAGCAGGACGCCGTTGCCCTGGACGACCACGGGGGCGCGCTCGCCGCGGATCTCGACGCCCTTGGCCTCCGCCTCGGCGTGCACCTGGTCGATGGCCTGGGAGGCCACCTCGGCGAGGTCGACGGGCTTGCGCTCGACGATCTGGTTGTCGCTGCGGGCGAGCAGCAGCAGGCCCTCCACGAGCTGTTCGCTGCGCTCGTTGGTGGCGAGCAGCGTCTTGCCGAGCTGCTGCAGTTCGGCGGGCGCCCCGGGGTCGGACAGGTGCACCTCGAGCAGCGTGCGGTTGATGGCGAGCGGGGTGCGCAGCTCGTGCGAGGCGTTGCCGACGAACCGCTGCTGGGCCATGAACGCGCGCTGCAGCCGCTCCAGCATGTCGTCGAAGGTGTCCGCGAGCTCCTTCAGCTCGTCGTCCGGGCCGTCCAGCTCGATACGGCGGGACAGGTCCGAGCCGGCCACCGCGCGCGCGGTGCGGGTGATCCGGCCGAGCGGCGAGAGCACGCGGCCGGCCATCGCGTACCCGAAGGCGAAAGCGATCACGGCGAGGCCGAGCAGGGCCAGCAGCGACTGGCTGAGCAGGTTGTCCAGGGCGTGCTGGCGCTGCTCGTTCACGCAGGCGTCCAGGGCGTCGTTGAGCACGCTTGCCGAGGGCTGCTGCGGGAGGTTGCAGGTGTCGCTGGCGACCTGGCCCGAGAGGATCTTGAACGGGAGCTCGCTGCCCACGTTGAGGGCGTGCGCCGCGAACAGGTAGATGATCGACAGCAGCAGGATGCCGGCGATCAGGAACATGCCGCCGTACAGCAGCGTGAGCCTTATGCGGATGGTCGGGCGCAGCCAGGGGAACGGCAGTTCCGGCCTGCGGGGGTCCCAGGTGGGCTTGGGCGGTGCCGTGGGTGGTGCGGGTGTCGTGGCCACGGTCATCAGATCCGGTATCCGGAGCCGGGAACGGTGACGATGACGGGGGGCTCGCCGAGCTTGCGGCGCAGGGTCATCACGGTCACGCGTACGACGTTGGTGAAGGGGTCGGTGTTCTCGTCCCAGGCCTTCTCCAGCAGCTGCTCGGCCGAGACGACGGCACCCTCGCTGCGCATGAGGACCTCCAGGACGGCGAACTCCTTGGGGGCGAGCTGCACCTCGCGCCCGTCGCGGAAGACCTCGCGGCGGTTGGGGTCCAGCTTGATCCCGGCGCGCTCCAGGACGGGCGGCAGCGGCACGCTCGTACGCCGGCCGAGGGCACGCACGCGCGCGATCAGCTCGCTGAACGCGAACGGCTTCGGGAGGTAGTCGTCGGCGCCGATCTCCAGGCCCTCCACGCGGTCGCTGACGTCACCGGACGCGGTCAGCATCAGCACGCGCGTGGGCATGCCGAGCTCGACGATCTTGCGGCAGACGTCGTCGCCGTGCACGAGCGGGAGGTCACGGTCGAGGACGACCACGTCGTAGTCGTTGACGCCGATGCGCTCCAGGGCGGCCGCACCGTCGTACACGACGTCGACGGCCATGGCCTCCCGGCGCAGTCCGGTGGCCACCGCATCGGCGAGCAGCTGCTCGTCCTCGACGACGAGTACGCGCACGTCGCTTGTCCTTCCTCTGTCCACCCGGGTGACCCGTTTGCGGGCAGCCCACGGGCAGGTTCTGTCACGGGTTGAGGGCTCCATCCTGCCCTTTTCGACCGTAAACCGGCTGTAAGGCGGCGGGAAGCGGATCCGGGGGGCGGATCCGGAGGTCCGGGAATGCGGAATTTTCTCGCGCGGTTGAGGTTTCCGCGGAAGGGAGCGGGGGGAGGACGGCTTTACACCCCGCGATCACGCTCTGCACGTGGCACACCACCACGTGGCTGCTCACCGCTTCCCGCAGAGCGGGCGTGGGTGTCCGGCACCGTCGCCGCCCAGCCAGGGCTGCGCTGGGCACCCCATGGAGACGTGATCGCCCCTTCCCATACGGCACACCCCCGTGCCACCGACCCACGACCCAGGACGAGGGGGCGCAGCATGGACGCATTCACCGCAGGACTTCTGCAGCGCATACGGGCGACCGAGTCCGACCTGACGCGGGCCCGCGAAACCGGCGACGACTTCCTCGTGGAGGTCGAGCAGTCGGAGCTCGACGACCTGCACCGCCTTGCCGCCGAGCACGGTGTGGAAGTCACGGCGACGCGCGTCTGATCAGCTCGCAGCAGGCGGGGCCCCGGCAGATCCAGGCCGGGGCCCCGCCTCATGCGTACGGGACCCTGCTGCGACGGGATGGCCCTGCGCGGCCCCATGGGCGCGGAAGGCGGTCCCTCCGGCCTCCAAGGGCCGGGTCCGGCCCGCGGCGGGCGCCCTGGCGCCGACCGCCACCGCCCCGGGGCGCACGCGCGGGGCGGGTGGTCAGGTCCTCAGTCGTGCCACGCCCCCAGTTCCTCCAGCCGCGTCTGGAGGTGTTCGAAGAGGGGCGGTGGGGCCGCGATCGTCAGTTCCGGGGAGACCGGCTCCCCGGGGCGGCCGCCGGTCCGGGCGCCCGCCTCGCGGGCGATCAGGTCGCCCGCCGCGTAGTCCCAGGGGTTCAGGCCGCGCTCGTAGTAAGCGTCCAGGCGGCCCGCCGCCACGTCGCACAGGTCGATCGCGGCGGAGCCGCCCCGGCGGATGTCCCGCACCTCGGGGATCATCCGCCGGACCACGTCGGCCTGCCGGGCCTTGCGCTCGGCGAGGTAGCCGAAGCCGGTGCCCACCAGGGCGAGGGCCAGCTCGGGCGCGGGGCGCACGCGCGCGGGGCGGTCGTTCAAGAACGCGCCGCCGCCCAGGACGGCTCGGAAGGTCTCCTGGCGCATGGGCACGTGGACCACCCCGACGAGCGTCTCCCCGTCCTTGCGGGCCGCGATGGAGATCGCCCAGCTGGGCAGCCCGTACAGGTAGTTGACGGTGCCGTCGATCGGGTCGATCACCCACTCGACACCGCTGCTGCCCTCGACGCTGGCGCCCTCCTCGCCGAGCAGGCCGTCCTCGGGCCGGCGGTCGGCGAGCAGCCCGGTGATCAGCTTCTCGGCGGCGATGTCCATCTCGGTGACCACGTCGATGGCGCTGGACTTGGTGGCGGCCACCCCGAGGTCGTCGGGGCGCCCGTCGCGCAGGAAGGCACCCGCGCGCGTGGCGGCCTCCAGCGCGATCTCGAGGAGTTCGGCCTTCAGCCGCTCGGTCGGTTCGGACTGCTCGGTCACGGTGCTCCTCATGCGTACGGGCTGTCGGCGCCCGCCGCGGCGGGCTTGGGGGCGCGGGCCGGGCAGCACCCGACCGGACAGACGTCGTGGCTCGGGCCCAGGGCGCCGAGGGCGCAGGGGGTCACCTGCTGCCCGCGCTCGGTCGCGGCGCGCTCGACGATCAGGTCACGGATCGCGGCGGCGAACCGCGGGTCGGCGCCCACGGTGGCCGAGCGGCGCACCGGCAGCCCCAGCTCCCCGGCCTTCGCCGTGGCCTCCGTGTCGAGGTCGTACAGCACCTCCATGTGGTCCGAGACGAACCCGATGGGCGCCATCACGACCGCCGGGACCCCGGCGCCGTGCAGCTGCTCCAGGTGGTCGCAGATGTCCGGCTCCAGCCACGGGATGTGCGGGGCGCCCGAGCGCGACTGGTAGACGAGCTGCCAGGGGTGGTCGACGCCGGTCCGCTCGCGCACGGCTTCGGCGATCAGCCGCGCCACGTCGAGGTGCTGCCGCACGTACGCCCCGCCGTCCCCGTGCTCCTCGGCGGGACCGGAGGTGTCCGCCGCGGAGGTCGGGACGGAGTGCGTGGTGAAGGCGATGTGCGCCCCGGCCCGGACGTCCTCGGGGAGGTCGGCCAGCGACTTCAGGACGCCCTCGACCATCGGCTCCACGAAGCCCGGATGGTTGAAGTAGTGCCGCAGCTTGTCGACCCGCGGCAGCTCGAGGCCCTCGGCCTCCAGGGTGGCCAGGGCGCCCGCGAGGTCCTCGCGGTACTGACGGCAGCCGGAGTACGAGGCGTAGGCGCTGGTGGCGAGGACCAGGATGCGGCGGTGGCCGTCGGCGACGATCTCGCGCAGGGTGTCGGTCACATAGGGCGCCCAGTTGCGGTTGCCCCAGTAGACGGGCAGGTCCAGGCCGTGGTCGGCGAAGTCCTTGCGGAGGGCGTCGAGCAGGGCGCGGTTCTGGCTGTTGATGGGGCTGACCCCGCCGAAGAGGAAGTAGTGCTGCCCCACCTCCTTCAGACGCTCCTTGGGGATGCCCCGTCCCCGGGTCACGTTCTCCAGGAACGGGACCACGTCGTCCGGGCCCTCCGGGCCTCCGAACGAAAGGAGCAGCAGGGCGTCGTACGGGCTGGCGTCGAGTGCGTCGGGCATGTCTCCGATCCTGCCACCCGCCACCGACAGGAGGACCGGCCACCCACCGCCGACGATTGCTGGGCGCATGTGCCGAGGCCGTGAGTATGATCCCCTTCCTACTGGTCGGAAACTTACTGTCTCCGGTCATGGCGCTGTTCGTTGCGGGCCGGTCCGTCGCACCCTCGGTGATCACAACGGCCCTCGCCGAACGGGCCGTACGGGCGTCACCGGCCGGGCAGGCCGGATCCGCGGCGGGGAGGGTCCCATGAGCACCACAGTGAGCGGGAAGAACGGCACGTGGCGTAACTGGGCGGGGAACGTCACCGCCCGGCCCGTACGGGCGGTGACCCCCGCCTCGGTCGAGGAGCTCTCCGCCGCCGTGCGGAAGGCGGCCGAGGACGGGCTCAGGGTGAAGGCCGTCGGCACCGGACACTCCTTCACGGCCACCGCCGCCACCGACGGCGTGTTGATCCGCCCTCAACTGCTGACCGGGATCCGCGGCATCGATCGTGCGGCCGGCACGGTCACCGTCGAGGCGGGCACTCCCCTCAAGAGACTCAACACGGCGCTCGCGCGCGAGGGACTGTCCCTCACGAACATGGGCGACATCATGGAGCAGACCGTCTCGGGCGCCACCAGCACCGGGACGCACGGCACCGGCCGGGACTCCGGCTCGATCGCCGCGCAGATCAAGGGGCTCGAACTGGTGACGGCGGACGGCTCGGTGCTCACCTGTTCGGAGCGGGAGAACCCGGACGTCTTCGCGGCCGCCCGCATCGGCCTGGGCGCACTCGGGATCATCACCGCGATCACCTTCGCGGTGGAGCCCCTCTTCCTGCTCACCGCCCGCGAAGAGCCGATGCCCTTCGAGAAGGTCCTCGCCGAGTTCGACGAACTGTGGGCCGAGAACGAGCACTTCGAGTTCTACTGGTTCCCGCACACCGGGAACACCAACACCAAGCGCAACAACCGCAGCCTCGGGCCCCGCCGGCCGATCGGGCAGGTGAGCGGCTGGTTCGAGGACGAGTTCCTCTCCAACGGCGTCTTCCAGGTGGCCAACTGGGTCGGCCAGGCCGTGCCCGCCACGATCCCGGCGATCGCCCGGATATCGAGCCGCGCCCTGTCGGCCCGTACGTACACCGACATCCCCTACAAGGTCTTCACCTCCCCGCGCCGGGTGCGGTTCGTGGAGATGGAGTACGCCGTCCCGCGCGAGGCCCTGGTGGAGACGCTGCGCGAACTGAAGGCCATGGTCGACCGGTCGGACCTGCGCGTCAGCTTCCCCGTCGAGGTCCGCACCGCCCCGGCCGACGACATCGCCCTGTCCACGGCGTCCGGCCGGGACAGCGCCTACGTCGCCGTACACATGTTCCGCGGGACGCCCTATCAGGCGTACTTCACCGCCGCCGAGCGCATCTTCACGGCGCACGAGGGGCGCCCGCACTGGGGCAAGGTGCACACGCGCGACGCGGAGTACCTGGCCAAGGCCTACCCGCGCTTCGGCGAGTTCACCGCACTGAGGGACCGCCTCGACCCGGACCGGCGCTTCGGCAACGACTATCTACGCCGGGTGCTGGGGGACTAGAGGGCTTCGCCCGGCCGGAGCACCGCGAGTTGAGGGGCGCTCAGAAAGACGGCGACACCCGAAGCGAATCGTTCCGTTTCTGCCGGTCAGATGAAGTACGCCACGTTTGAGGGCCGCGAAAACGGCACACCGGACGGCCAACTCGTACCCCTTGCCAGAACTTGGGCGGCGTGCCGATCCACGCGCGTGGCCCGAATGGAGTACTGTTGCGAGCCCTGGGTCCGGTCTCCCGCCAGGGTGTCCGGGGCCTTGCTGGACCGCCGGGAGGGGGCTAGTTGCACAGGGTGACAGAGTTGGTCACTTTGCGTTGCGAATAGGTAACCGTGCCATAACGGCGATCCAGGGCCCGTGCCCGACACGCCGGGCAACTCGGCAAGGTTGTGGCAGGCTGCACCCGGGCAGGCCACACTCGACTAGCGGAAGCAGCGACGCACGTGACGTCGGCAGGCACCACCCGGGAGGTCCCCATGCCCGAACTGCGTGTCGTGGCCGTCTCCAATGACGGCACACGGCTGGTGCTGAAGGCTGCGGACAGCACGGAGTACACGCTTCCGATCGACGAACGGCTCCGCGCCGCCGTGCGCGGCGATCGTCCCCGCCTCGGCCAGATCGAGATCGAGGTGGAGAGCCATCTCCGCCCCCGCGACATCCAGGCCCGGATACGTGCCGGTGCGTCCGCGGAAGAGGTCGCCCAGCTCGCCGGCATCCCCGTCGACCGCGTGCGCCGCTTCGAGGGCCCCGTACTGGCCGAGCGTGCCTTCATGGCCGAGCGGGCCCGCAAGACACCCGTGCGCCGGCCCGGGGAGAACACCGGTCCCCAGCTCGGCGAGGCCGTCCAGGAGCGGCTGCTGCTGCGCGGCGCCGAGAAGGACACCGTCCAGTGGGACTCCTGGCGCCGCGACGACGGCACCTGGGAGGTGATCCTGGTCTACCGGGTGGCGGGCGAACCGCACTCGGCGACCTGGACCTACGACCCGCCCCGCCGCCTCGTCCAGGCCGTCGACGACGAGGCGCGCGCGCTGATCGGCGAGTCCGACGACCTCGCGGCGCCCGAGCCGAGCTACCCCTTCGTGCCGCGGATCGCGCGTCTGCCCCGCGAGGGCCGGCTCGACCGCGCCCCGGAGCGGCAGACGGACCGTCCCGCGCTGCCGTCGCAGGCGACCGAGCCGGCGGAGGAGACCACCGGCGAACGGGACTCGCTCACCAGCCTCCTGGAGGCGGTGCCGAGCTTCCGCGGCGACCTGGTGGTGCCCGAGCGGCCCGCCGAGGAGCCGGAGGAGCCCGTCCAGGAACCCGCGGCGGAGGAGCCTCCCGCGCCCGCGGCCTCGGCCGGATCCGCGTACGCGGACGTTCTCATGCCGCGCACCGTCGGCAGCCACCGCGACCGGCTGATCGGCGCGACGGACCGCCAGGCCGAGGCGGACGGTGTCCGCCCGGGCCGCAGAGCGGCGGTCCCGAGTTGGGACGAAATCGTGTTCGGTACACGCCGCAAGAAGCAGGAGTAGCCGGACCGGGACACAGGCTCTGACGGGTGGGGTGTACGTCGAGTTGGCGTACACCCCACCGCCACACTCACTGCGGGTGGGGGCCCACCGCCACGGGGCGGTTGCCGTCAGACGACCACTCCGACCACGACCCCACGTACAGCGCGGCCGGGATGCCCGCGAGCGTCAGCGCCAGTACCTGCTGGGCCGCGGAGACGCCCGAGCCGCAGTACACGCCGACCTCGGCGCCCTCGGTGACGCCGAGTGCCTTGAAGCGCTCGGCGAGCTTCTCCTCGGGCAGGAAGTGGCCGGTTTCGGTCAGGTTCTGCGCCGTCGGCGCCGACACCGCGCCCGGAATGTGTCCGCCCACCGGGTCGATCGGCTCGACCTCGCCCCGGTAGCGCTCACCGGCCCGCGCGTCCAGGAGCAGCCCCGTCCGGGCGAGCGCCGCCGCGCCGTCCGCGTCGAGCAGCGGCAGCGCGCCCGGTGCGGGCCGGAAGTCGCCCGGCGCGGGCGCCGTTTCGATCCCGGAGGCCAGGGACCCCTCCCAGGCGGGCAGACCGCCGTCCAGCACCCGCACATCCGGGTGACCCGTGAAACGCAGCAGCCACCACGCGCGCGCGGCGGCCCAGCCCTGCCCGCCGTCGTACACCACCACCGGCCGGTCCGAAGAGACGCCGGCGGCCCGCATCGCCGCACCGAAACGCTCGATGTCGGGCAGCGGATGCCGACCGGCCGGCCCCGGCGGATCCGCGAGATCGGTGTCCAGATCGACGAAGACGGCCCCCGGAATGTGCCCGGCCGCGTACTCGGCACGGCCGTCGAAAGGCGCGGCGCCGGCCGCCGTCGCGGTGCTCAGCTGCCAGCGGATGTCCAGGAGCGTCGGCGGCCGCGCTCCCGCCAGTTCGCTCGCGAGTTCGGATGCGGAGATGATGGCCTTCATGGCCCCATCCTCGCGCATGGGGTGGCCCTCTCGCCCAGGTCCCGCTACCCTGCTCCGCCGGACAGGTCCGATCACCCGCTGTACGGGATCGGACACATGCTGTACAGCCGATGGGACCGCACACGGCGATCACACCGCGAAGCACGAGCACCGTCCCATCGAGCCCTGTGGCCGGGAGCCGTACCGCACGGCGCGGCCGGAGCCCGTGGTGCGACCGGTGGTGCGACCATCGGCGCGGACCGTGCCCCGCGCCCACCCGGCGCAGGTGCACGCGGGCGGAAGCTGAACGGCCACCACGAAGGGCCGGGGAGAGAGTGACGATGATCGAGGCACCGGGGTCGGCGGGCCTGACCGGCACGGCGCACGAGAGGCCGGCGCCCGGCGCACCGTGCTGGGTGAGTCTGATGGTGCACGGGATGGACGCGACCCAGGAGTTCTACCGGGCACTGTTCGGCTGGGAGTTCCGCCCGGGACCGCAGCAACTCGGGCCCTATGCGCGGGCCGTGCTGCACGGCTATGAGGTGGCGGGCATCGGCCAACTGCCGCCGGACCGCCATCTCCCGGTCGCCTGGACGCCGTACCTCGGCTCGGACGACGTGGACGCGACCGCCGAGGCGGTCCGCAGCTGCGGCGGCACGGTGGGGGTCGGTCCCCTGGACGCCGCCGAGGCGGGGCGGCTGGCGATCGCCTGCGACCCGATGGGCGCGGTCTTCGGCATCTGGCAGGCGGCCGAACACCTCGGCACGGGCCTGACGGGCGTCCCCGGCACTCCTGCCTGGAACGAGCTGCTCACCTACGACACGGCGAGCGTCGCCACGTTCTACCGGACGGTCTTCGGCTACGAGGAGGAGCCGGTGGCCACCGCCGACTGCGACTACCGCACCCTCAACATCGGGGGCCGTCCGGTCGCCGGCATCCACGGCGTCGAGCAGGCCCTGCCCCGCGACCGGGGCCCGCACTGGATGACGCACTTCCAGGTCGAGGACGCCGACGCGGCCGCCGAGCGGGTCACCGAGCTGGGCGGACACGTCGTGAGTCCCGGTCGCAGCACCGCACTGGGCCGTATGGTCGCGGTCGCGGATCCGGAGGGAGCGACGTTCTCGGTGGTGAGCCCGCTCGACCGAGCCGTCTCCTGACGGGTGAATCGCCGGGGCGTCAGATGGACGACACCGGCAGGACGTCCGGGGAGAGAGCCGCCGCGCGCGCGGCGGCCGCCGTCATACGGCGCCGGTGGTGGCGGCGGCACAGCACCTCGTAACCGATCTCGTCCGCCGACTGGGTCACGTCGCCCACGACGACCTGGGCGCCCTCGACCACCATCTCGCCGCCCACCGTGCGGGCGTTGTGCGTCGCGCGGGCGCCGCACCAGCACAGCGCCTCCACCTGGAGGACCTCGACCCGGTCGGCCAGCTCCACCAGGCGCTGCGAGCCGGGGAAGAGCTTGGTACGGAAATCGGTCGTGATACCGAAGGCGTAGACGTCGAGACCGAGGTCGTCGACCACGCGGGCCAGCTGGTCTATCTGCTCCGGCGCCAGGAACTGCGCCTCGTCCGCGATCACGTAGTCCGCTCGCCCGCCCTGGGAGAGGTGGTCGACGACGTGGGCGTACAGGTCCTGTCCGTCGCCCACCTCCACCGCGTCGGTGACCAGGCCGAGGCGGGAGGAGAGCTTGCCCTCGCCCGCCCGGTCGTCACGGGTGAAGATCATGCCCACGAGGCCGCGCGCGGAGCGGTTGTGCTCGATCTGGAGAGCCAGTGTCGACTTCCCGCAGTCCATGGTTCCGGAGAAGAACACCAACTCGGGCATGGGTGATTGAGGCCTTTCGGGCGGGGCGGAGGGCATGGGGGATCTTCAGAGCGTACTGGGCGCGCGGGCGCGCGCCACGCTCGGGTGGCGGTCAGGTGGAGGTCAGGTGCGCACTTCCAGCAGGGGCACCAGCTGTTCCACGGCCGTCATCGAGCCGTGGTTGCCGACCATGGCCGATTCCTTCGGCTCGCGCTCGGAGGCGATGATCAGCACGTCGTCACGGGCCGCCGCGACCACGTCGCCGATGCGCGCGTACACGCGGTCGTCGACGTGCGGGCCGAACCAGCCCGCCGCGATCGCCTCGTCCCGCGAGGCCACCCAGAACTGCTCGCCGAGGACCTCGCGCCAGCAGGTCAGGACGTCGTTCTCGGCGCCCGGCAACGCGTAGACGTGCCGTGCGCGCCCCTCGCCGCCGAGCAGGGCGACGCCGGCGCGCAGCTCCCAGTCCTCGTCGAAGTCGATGCGGTGCCGCTCGTCGAACGGGATGTCGAGCATGCCGTGGTCGGCGGTCACGTACAGGGCGGTGCGCGGCGGCAGCTGCTCGGCCAGGCGCTGGACCAGCCGGTCGACGTACATGAGCTGGCCGCGCCAGGTGTCGGAGTCGACGCCGAACCGATGGCCGGCGCCGTCCAGCTCGGAGTAGTACGTGTACACCAAGGAGCGCTCCCCGGCGCCCAGTTGCTCGGCCGCCAGGTCCATGCGGTCCTCGCCGGTCAGCTTCCCGCGGAACGTTCCGCCACTGAGCGCGACCTTCGTCAGCGGGGTGTTCTCGAACGCCGGGGAGGACACCTGTGCGGTGTGCACACCGGCGTCGTGAGCGAGCTGGAAGACGGTGGGGTACGGCTGCCAGACCTGCGGCGCGGTCCACGGCTGCCAGCGCAGCTGGTTCATCAGCTCCCCGGTGTCCGGGTTGCGCACGGTGTAGCCGGGCAGGCCGTGCGCGCCCGGGGGCAGGCCGGTGCCGACGGAGGCCAGCGAGGTCGCCGTGGTCGCCGGGTAGCCGGCGGTGATGGGCCGCCCGGTGCCGCCGCGGGAGGACGCCAGGAGCGAGGTCATGAAGGGCGCCTCGTCGGGGTGCGCCCTCAGCTGCTCCCAGCCGAGCCCGTCGATCAGGAAGACGCAGTTGCGGTCGGCGCCGGTCAGTTCCGGTATGGCGGCATTCTGACCCGGCACCCCCATGCCCGCCGCCAGGGTGGGCAGGAGATCGGCCAGCGAGCCCGAGCCGTACTCGGGGACGGGCGCGGAGCCGAGGGCCAGCGGCTCCGGGTGGTCGGCCCAGGCGGGGAGTGCCATCAGCGGGAGTCGTCCGCGGTCGCCTCGGAGAGGGCCTGTGCGAAGACGAGCGCCTGGCGCACCGTCTCCGGGCCGTCTCCTGCCTCGCTGACACGCAGGCTCAGGTCGTCCGCCGTCGAGCTGCCCGTGTAGCCGTGGTCGGCCTCGCAGTTGGGGTCGCCGCAGGCGGCGGGCTCCAGGTCGATGCGGGAGACGGCGCCCCAGCCGATGGTCAGGACGACCTCGCGGGGCAGCGTGCCCGGTGTGTACGACTCCGGGTTGGCGACGACGCGGCTGAGGACGACCGAGGCGATCCGGCCGAGCTTCACGGATTCCGTCGACGTCGTCGCGTACGGCGTCGGGGAGGTGTCGTCCGCGGCCTGTTCGTCGGTGTGGCTGACGATGAACCGGGTGCCGGTGAGGACCAGCACGGTCACGTGCCGGCGCACCTCGTTGGCGTCGAAGGTGGTCTCCTGGTGGACCAGGTACGACCGGATGGGCTCGCCGCCCACCGCGGCTTCCACCGCCTCGGCCACGAGCGCCGGGTAGTAGCCGCTGCGCTCGATCGCCGCGCGCAGCCCCTGGGTCGTCGTACTGGTCTTGGCCATGCCGTCCATCCTACGGGGGCGCGCTGACTGCGAGGCACCGCTCGCCGCTGCTCAGTACACCGGGAGCCTGCGGGGGCCGAGGTCGTCGCGGGCGGGCGGGGGCGCGAGCCGGACGGTGGCGCCGAGCACGCTCAGGCCGCGCGGGGCGACCACGACGGGCTCCAGGGTGACCGCGACGACCTCGGGATGGTCGTCGACCAGCCGTGACACGCGCAGCATCAGCTTTTCGAGGGCGGGTGTGTCCACGGGGTCGGAGCCGCGCCAGCCGAACAGGAGCGGCGCCGTCCGGATCGACCGGACCAGGGAGGTGGCGTCGCGGTCGGTGACGGGAACCAGCCGGTGCGCCATGTCGCCGAGCAGCTGGGAGGCGGCCCCGGCGAGCCCGAACGACAGGACGGCCCCGGCCGCGGGATCGATGACGGTCCGTACGAAGGTGTCGACGCCGCGTGGCGCCATGCCCTGCACGACCGGGCGCAGTTCCTCCGGCTTGCCGAACAGGGACGTCAACTCCGCGTACGCCCTCAGCAGTTGCTCCTCGTCGGCCAGGTCGAGGCGTACGCCGCCCAGGTCGGCGCGGTGGCGCAGATGCGGGGCGGTGGCCTTGAGGGCCACCGGGTAGCCGATCGTGCGGGCGGCCCCGAGAGCGGCCTCGGGGGTGGGAGCGGGCAGCGCCCGACGGACGTGGATGCCGTAGCGCGCGAGCAGGTCACAGGTCTCGTCCGTGCCGAGTGTGAGCCCCTGGCCGCGCGCGAGCAGGCCGTCGATCAGCTGGGCGGCGCCCTTCTCGTCGATGTCGTCGAACTCGGGCACCTTCCCCGGCTCGGCGGCCTCCCGCCGCCACTGCGCGTACTTGACGGCTTCGGCGAGGGCCCGGACGGCGCGTTCGGCGGCGGGGTAGGCGGGGATGAGCCGGGAGTCCGCCGGCGCCTCGGTCGCGGGCGGCGGTACCGCGTCCGCGACCTCCGGGTGCAGTCGTTCCGCGGCGCCCGCCTGGGGACCCGTGCTCGCGGCGGCGGACAGGGCCTCCGCCAGCCCGCCCAGCTCCACGTGCACCACCAGCACGGGCTTCGCGGGAGCCACCGCGGCGGCGGACCTCAACGCCTCGGCCAGCTCCGCGTCCCTGGGCGACGTCTCCCCCACCGCCGGTATCGCCGTCACGACCACGGCATCGCAGGAGTCGTCGGCCAGCGCGCCCACCAGCGCCCGGTGGAAGTCCTCGGCCGACGCCTCCGTCGTGAGATCGAGCGGCGGCGAGGGCCGCAGGCCCTCCGTGAGGCAGGCGTCGTACGTCAGCAGCCCGAGCGACTCCGAGTTCCCGAGGATCGCCACCCGGGGCCCGGCGGGCAGCGGCTGGCGGGCCAGCAGCAGGCCCGCGTCCACCAGTTCCGTGATCGTGTCCACCCGGATCACCCCCGCCTGCCGCAGCAGCGCGGACACCGTGGCGTGCGGCAGCCGTGTGGCCCGTACCGCGTGCCCCTGCGGCGCGCCCCCGTGCCGCGCGCCCTGGACCACAACCAGCGGCTTGGCCGCCGCCGTGCGCCGGGCGAGGCGGGTGAACTTTCGCGGGTTGCCGATGGTCTCCAGATACATCAGGGCGACATCGGTGTCCGGGTCGTCGTACCAGTACTGGAGGACGTCGTTGCCGGACACGTCCGCCCGGTTCCCGGAGGAGACGAAGGTCGAGACACCCGTGACGCCGGTCACACCTCCGCCGCGCCGATGCAGCCGTGACAGCAGGGCGATCCCGATGGCGCCCGACTGGGCGAACAGTCCTATGCGCCCGGGGCGCGGCATCTCGGGGGCGAGGGAGGCGTTGAGCCGGACCTGCGGCGAGGTGTTGATGATTCCGAAGGCGTTCGGCCCGATGATCCGCATGCCGTACGACCGCGCCTGCCGCACCAGCTCCCGCTGCCGCTCCCGCCCCTCGGGCCCGCTCTCGGCGTACCCGGCGGAGACCACCACGAGCCCCTGCACCCCGTGCTCGCCGCACTCGGTGACGACCTCGGGGACGTGCTCGGCGGGGACCGCCACCACGGCGACGTCGACCGGCTCGGAGATGTCACGGACCGAGCGGTGGGCGGGGACGCCGTCGAGCTCCTTCCGGTCTGCGGCGAACGCCCGGTTCACCGCGTACAGGCGGCCGGTGTATCCGCCGTCCCTGAGGTGGTCGAGAACGCTGCGGCCCACTCCCCCGGGCGTACGGCCGGCGCCGATCACGGCGACCGCGCCGGGTGCGAGCAGCCGCTGCACGGACCGCGCCTCGGCCCGCTGCTCCCGGGCGCGCTGGACGGCCAGCGACCGGTCGGTGGGCTCCAGGTCGAACTCGAGGCGTACGACACCGTCCTCGAAGCTGCGCTTCTGCTGGTACCCGGCGTCCGTGAACACCTTGATCATCCTGGTGTTGGCGGGCAGCACCTCGGCGGCGAACCGGCGGATGCCGCGCTCCCTGGCCACCGCCGCGATGTGTTCGAGCAGGGCGGAGGCGACGCCGCGTCCCTGGTGCGCGTCCTGCACCAGGAAGGCCACCTCGGCCTCGTCGGCAGGCGAGGAGGCGGGCAGGCCGTCGGTACCGATGCGGTCATAGCGTACGGTTGCGATGAACTCGCCGCCGACCGTGGCCGCGAGTCCCACCCTGTCCACAAAGTCGTGGTGCGTGAAGCGGTGGACGTCCTTGGCGGACAGACGCGGGTACGGCGCGAAGAAGCGGTAGTACTTCGACTCGTCCGAGACCTGCTCGTAGAAGCTGACGAGGCGCTCGGCGTCATCGACGGTGATGGGCCTGATGCGCGCGGTGCCGCCGTCGCGCAGCACCACGTCGGCCTCCCAGTGGGCGGGGTACTCGTGCCGGTCCGACGTGGTCTGCATGGGCCCCAGAGTAAGGCTCGCGTCCGTAGGCGGCGCGAGGCAGGCTGAGGGGACCGGTCCCGGCCCGCCGGGGACGGGACGATGCCCTTCCCGGGCACGCTTCACCTATGGAACACTGGTCTAGACAACCCTGATACACCTGAAGGGCAGCAACACATGGCTGAGCGCCGCGTCAACGTCGGCTGGGCCGAGGGTCTCCACGCCCGCCCCGCCTCCATCTTCGTCCGGGCAGCCACGGCCTCCGGCATCCCGGTGACGATCGCCAAGGCGGGCGGCACCCCCGTCAACGCCGCGTCCATGCTGGCGGTTCTGGGCCTCGGCGCCCAGGGTGGCGAGGAGATCGTCCTGGCCTCCGACGCGGAGGGTGCGGACGCCGCGCTCGACCGTCTGGCCAAGCTGGTCGCCGAGGGCCTCGAGGAACTCCCCGAGACCGTCTGACCCTTCGGGCAGCAGCACCCCGCTCCAGCCGCGTCGCCTTCATGGCGGCGCGGCTTTTGTCGTTGCCGGGCATGCTCCCGTCCGGGAGGGCGAGAACCGGCGACGACGGCAGTCCGGCGCAGGGAACGGCGAGAAAGGCGCACGCAATGAAAAGGGCACACGGCGCATTCGTCACGCACGACTAAATTCACAGACGACGCACCGGAACGGCGCACGCCGAATTTAAGGACGCACGCCGAAAACAGGCAGCCGAAAATAGGCCTCAGCCGAATATCCCTCTTTGTATACGGTGCCTGTGTTAAAGCCGGAGCGCCGACGTGTTTACGGGGTGTTGCGAAGTCCTCACACGGTCCGGGCGGTCCGTCCCGCCGGGAAAGCGGAGCCGGTGCGCGGCCGTGGAGCGCTCCGTGTGCAGCGCCGTGATCGCCCGCGCCCGCTCGCCGTCCCCGCGCGCGACGGCGTCAACGATGCCGCCGTGCTCGGCCCAGGACTCCACGGGGTCGGCCGGCGCGTCGACCGCGTACATCCATGTGATCTTGTGCCGCAGCTGGGCGAGCGTCGAGGTCAGCGCCGGGCTCCCGCAGGCCTGCGCCAGCGTCTCGTGGAACCAGCCGCCCAGGGAGCGCAGATCCTCGCTGTTGCCCCTCCTGGCCCGCTCCTGGCCCAGTCTGACCAGGCCGCGCAGCACCTTGAGATGGGCCTCGGTACGCCGCTGCGCGGCCCGCGCGGCCCCGAGCGGCTCCAGCAGCATCCGCATCTCCAGCAGGTCGGCGGCCTCCTGCTCGGTGGGTTCCGCCACGCACGCGCCCGCGTGCCGGCGGGTGACGACGAAGCCCTCGGCCTCCAGGGTGCGCAGCGCCTCGCGCACGGGGACGCGGGAGACGCCGTAGCGGCGTGCGAGGAGTTCCTCGGTGAGTCGGCTGCCGCGCTCGTAGACACCCGCGACGATGTCATCACGGATCGCCGTGCAGACCGAGTGCGCCGGAATACGCATGACCGACCTCCGCCTTAATCCCCGCGAAACGTACGCGATTGACGCGTGTTCAACCGACTCTATTGCAGTGGGCCGGAATTTCCGACGGCGGGCCGGAATCCAGGGATTTTTTTTGGACACACAGCCGTTCGAAAGCCGACGACGGCCCCGGCTGAAGCCGACGACGGCCCCGGCTGATCAGCCGGGGCCGTCGGGTGCGGGCGCTACTGTCGCGGGCGCGGCCGTCAGACGTTCACGCCGTGCGAGCGCAGGTAGGCGACGGGGTCGATGTCCGAGCCGTACTCGGGAGTGGTCCGGGCCTCGAAGTGCAGGTGCGGCCCGGTGGTGTTGCCGGTGGACCCGGCGAGGGCTATCTGCTGGCCGGGGGTGACGTGCTGACCCACGAAGACGCCTATGGACGACAGGTGGCCGTACTGGGTGTAGGTGCCGTCGTTCATCCTGATGACGATCTGGTTGCCGTACGCGCCGCCCCAGCCGGTCTGGACGACGGTACCGGCGCCGACGGCGTGCACGGGCGTGCCCGTGGCGGCGTGGAAGTCGATGCCGGTGTGGGAGCCGGAGGACCACAGGGAGCCGCCGGTCTTGTAACCGGTGGAGACGAAGGAGTTGGAGATCGGCGGCACGAACGCGTTGAGACGCCTGCGCTCGGCCTCGCGTGCGGCCCGCTCCTTGGCCTCGCGCTCCTGGCGGGCCTTCTCGGCGGCCTTCCTGCGCGCGGCCTCCTCGGCCCGCTTCTGTTCGGCGGCCTGCTTCTGGGCGGCGGCCTGTGCGCCGATCTTCTCCGCGACCGAGTCACCGAGGGTGAGGGCCTGGAGCAGCCCGGTCTGCTCGACGGGGGCGCCGGCGGCGTGGGCCGGGGCGGCCAGGGTGCCGATGACACCGGTGGTGGTGAGCGCTGCCACGCCGACGGCGTTCGCAGTCGTACGCTTCACACGGCTCGGGCGACGGTGCTTCCCGGTGGCGCAGGTGAACGCCATGAAGTGGCTGGTCCTTTCCTTCCCTCTCGCCTACCGGGTTAGCTGACGGGTTCGGAGCAGGAAGGTCTCCTACGGGCTCGCGCCCGATTCACCCCAGGGACTGTGGTTTTGGGTCCCCGGCTCCCCTGGCTCGCGCCGTACGGGGACTCGGCGATGACTGTCCGGTGCCGCGGGTGCGGCGCACTGCCTGACGGACAGCCCGAATGACGCTAAGCGGACCGTCTTTCAATCAGCAAACGCAGGACGGGGTTTGTAGCGCATCCCACAGGGCAGAGAGGCAACCTCTGTGGCAATACGGACAAACCCGCCAATGGGCGGGGCCCTGGTGAACGGAAAGTCACCAGGGCCCCGGGACGGGCGCGGCGCACGCGCGCGTGCGGTGCGCTCTACTCGGCGGCGACGACGCTCACTTCGCCGATGCCGAGCGCCTCTACGGGCTCCTTGATCTGCGCGGCGTCGCCCACCAGCACGGTGACGAGGCGATCCACCGGGAAGGCGTTCACCACGGCCGCGGTGGCCTCCACCGTGCCCGTGGCGGCCAGCTGCTGATACAGCGTCGACTGGTAGTCGTCCGGCAGGTGCTGCTCGACCTGGTCGGCGAGCGTGCTCGCGACGGCCGCCGCCGTCTCGAACTTCAGCGGTGCCACCCCCACCAGGTTTTGTACGGCGACGTCGCGCTCGGCGTCCGTCAGGCCCTCGGCGGCGAGGGTGCGCAGCACCTTCCACAGGTCGTCGAGCGCCGGGCCGGTGTTCGGCGTGTCGACGGAGCCGCTGATGGCGAGCATCGCGGCGCCCGTGCCGTCGGGCGCGGAGCGCAGCACCTGCCCGAAGGCCCGCACCCCGTAGGTGTAGCCCTTCTCCTCGCGCAGGACGCGGTCCAGGCGGGAGGTGAGGGTGCCGCCGAGGCAGTACGTGCCGAGCACCTGGGCGGGCCACACGCGGTCGTGGCGGTCGGGCCCGACACGGCCGATGAGCAGCTGTGTCTGGACGGCGCCGGGACGGTCCACGATGATCACGCGGCCGGTGTCGTCGGCGGTCACCGGGGGCACCGGACGCGGCTTGGAGGGCTCCCCCGTCCAGGCGCCGAGGGTGTCGCCGAGGAGCTCGTCCAGATCGATCCCGGTGAGGTCGCCGACCACGACCGCGGTGGACGTCGCGGGGCGCACATACCGCTCGTAGAAGGCACGGACGGCCGCGGCGTCGATGTTCGCGACCGTCTCCTCGGTGCCCTGACGCGGGCGCGACATGCGCGAGGACGCCGGGAACAGCTCCTTGGAGAGCTCCTTGGCGGCGCGGCGGGCCGGGTTGGCCATCTCGTGCGGGATCTCGTCGAGGCGGTTGCGCACCAGGCGCTCCACCTCGCTGTCCGCGAAGGCCGGCGACCTCAGGGCGTCGGCGAGCAGTCCGAGCGCCTTGGGGAGGCGGGAGACCGGCACCTCCAGGGAGAGGCGGACGCCGGGGTGGTCGGCGTGCGAGTCGAGGGTGGCGCCGCAGCGCTCCAGCTCGGCGGCGAACTCCTCGGCGGAGTGCTTGTCCGTGCCCTCGGAGAAGGCGCGCGCCATGATCGTGGCGACGCCGTCGAGGCCGGCCGGCTCGGCGTCCAGGGGCGCGTCGAGGAGCACCTCGACGGCGACGACCTGCTGACCGGGGCGGTGGCAGCGCAGCACGGTCAGGCCGTTGTCGAGCGTGCCGCGCTCGGGCGCCGGGAACGCCCAGGGCCGGGCCTCGCCGGGCTGGGGCTGCGGGTGGAACTCCATGGTCGCGAGCTCGCTCACTTCGCCGACTCCTCGGTCTCGTCGGTGGTCTCGGCAGCTTCCGGGGCCTCGGCCGCGACCGGCTCGTACACGAGCACCGCGCGGTTGTCGGGGCGCAGGCGGGCCTTGGCGATCTCCTGCACCTCCTCGGCGGTGACCTCGAGCACGCGCTTCACGGCGGTCAGGGCGAGCTGGGGGTCGCCGAACAGCACGGCGTACCGGCACAGTTCGTCGGCGCGGCCCGCGACCGTGCCGAGCCGGTCCAGCCACTCGCGCTCCAACTGGGCCTGGGCGCGCTCCATTTCCTCGGCCGTCGGGCCCCGCTCGGCGAACCGGGCGAGTTCCTCGTCGATGGCGGTCTCGATGACGGGCACCTCGACGTCGCCGGAGGTCTTCACGTCCAGCCACCCCAGCGAGGGCGCCCCGGCGAGCCGCAGCAGGCCGAACCCGGCGGCGACGGCGGTGCGGTCACGGCGCACGAGCCGGTTGTACAGGCGGGAGGACTCGCCGCCGCCGAGGATCGTGAGCGCCAGGTCGGCCGCGTCGCACGCGCGCGTGCCGTCGTGCGGCAGCCGGTAGGCGGCCATCAGGGCGCGCGCCGGAACCTCCTCCTCGACGACCTCCCGCAGCTGCTCGCCGATGATCTCGGGCAGCGAGCCGTCGCGCGGCTGGGGCTTGCCGTCGTGGGACGGGATGGACCCGAAGTACTTCTCGACCCAGGCGAGGGTCTGCTGGGGGTCGATGTCGCCGACGACGGACAGCACCGCGTTGTTCGGCGCGTAGTAGGTGCGGAAGAACGCGCGCGCGTCCTCCAGGGTGGCCGCGTCCAGGTCGGCCATCGACCCGATCGGCGTGTGGTGGTAGGGGTGGCCCTCGGGGTAGGCGAGCGCGGTCAGCCTCTCGAAGGCGGTGCCGTAGGGGACGTTGTCGTAGCGCTGGCGGCGCTCGTTCTTCACGACGTCCCGCTGGTTCTCCATGGACTCGTCGTCGA
This sequence comes from Streptomyces sp. NPDC093984, assembly GCF_044764595.1. Classification (NCBI taxonomy): domain Bacteria; kingdom Bacillati; phylum Actinomycetota; class Actinomycetes; order Kitasatosporales; family Streptomycetaceae; genus Streptomyces; species Streptomyces sp. NPDC093984. Next base: position 1,615,594 of record NZ_JBIWIM010000001.1, read on the forward strand.
GCGCGGCGAGCAGGGAGCCCATGCGGTCGGCCTCCAGCCAGAGGGCGAGCTCCAGCTGGTGGGCGGGCATGGTCTCGAAGTAGTTGGTGCGCTCGAAGCTGGTGGTGCCGTTGAGCGAGCCGCCCGCTCCCTGCACCAGCTCGAAGTGGCCGTTGCCCTTGACCTGGGCGGAGCCCTGGAACATCAGGTGCTCGAAGAGGTGGGCGAGACCCGTGCGCCCCTGAACCTCGTGCCGGGAGCCGACGTCGTACCAGAGGCACACCGCCGCGACCGGGGTCAGATGGTCCTCGGAGAGCACCACGCGCAGGCCGTTGGCCAGGCGGTGCTCGGTCGCTGTCAGGCCCCCGGAGCCTGCCTCGGCTGTGGCCGTGTGACCCATGGGCATGTACGTCCCTTCGATCGCGGAAGCTGTCGCGGAAACCGCGGTTTCCTGCCGGTCCTGTCACTGTATGCAAGCGTGCCGACCGGTGGCGAAGTTCCCGGGCGGCGTACGCCGAGAGCGAGACCATGATTACGGGGGGTGGGGGACGCTCGCCGTTGACGCGTCGGGCGGCCGGGACGGTCGTGATCGCCGTCGGGCCGGTTTCACGGCCCCTCGGAAGGGCCCCGGTCCCCGTTGTCGGTGCGGCGGTCCACAATGGTCGGCGTCAGACTCGTTTCCATGCCCAGCACAGACGGTGAAGGAGCCGGCAGCGATGGCCCGCCGCAGCACGAAGACCCCGCCACCCGACGACTCGTACGAGGAGAAGATCCTCGACATCGACGTCGTGGACGAGATGCAGGGCTCCTTCCTCGAGTACGCGTACTCGGTCATCTACTCAAGGGCCCTGCCGGACGCCCGCGACGGCCTCAAGCCGGTGCACCGGCGGATCGTCTACCAGATGAACGAGATGGGCCTGCGCCCCGACCGCGGCTATGTGAAGTGCGCCCGCGTCGTCGGCGAGGTCATGGGTAAGTTGCATCCGCACGGCGACGCGTCGATCTACGACGCCCTGGTGCGCATGGCCCAGCCCTTCTCGATGCGCGTGCCGCTGGTCGACGGCCACGGCAACTTCGGCTCGCTGGGCAACGACGACCCGCCGGCCGCCATGCGGTACACCGAGTGCCGGATGGCCGAGGCGACGGGTCTGATGACCGAGTCGATCGACGAGGACACGGTCGACTTCGCGCCCAACTACGACGGCCAGGAGCAGGAGCCGGTGGCCCTGCCCGCCGCCTTCCCGAACCTGCTGGTGAACGGCGCGTCGGGCATCGCGGTCGGCATGGCGACGAACATGCCGCCGCACAACCTGCGCGAGGTGATCGCGGCCGCCCGCCATCTGATCAGGTATCCGAACGCGGACCTGGACGCTCTGATGAAGCACGTCCCGGGCCCGGACCTGCCCACCGGCGGCCGGATCGTGGGGCTGCCCGGGATCCGCGACGCGTACGAGACGGGCCGCGGCACCTTCAGGATGCGGGCCACGGTCTCCGTGGAGGACGTGACGGCACGCCGCAAGGGCCTCGTCGTCACCGAGCTGCCCTTCACGGTCGGCCCGGAGAAGGTGATCGCCAAGATCAAGGACCTGGTGGGCTCGAAGAAGCTCCAGGGCATCGCCGACGTCAAGGACCTCACCGACCGGCAGCACGGCCTGCGCCTGGTCATCGAGATCAAGAACGGGTTCGTGCCGGAGGCGATCCTGGAGCAGCTCTACAAGCTGACGCCCATGGAGGAGTCCTTCGGCATCAACAACGTGGCCCTGGTCGACGGCCAGCCGCTGACGCTGGGCCTCAAGGAGCTCCTCGAGGTCTACCTGGACCACCGCTTCGACGTGGTCCGCCGCCGCTCGGAGTTCCGCCGCGGCAAGAAGCGCGACCGCCTCCACCTGGTCGAGGGCCTGCTGACCGCGCTGGTGGACATCGACGAGGTCATCCGTCTGATCCGCTCCAGCGACAACTCCGCGCAGGCCAAGGAGCGCCTGATCGAGCGCTTCTCGCTGAGCGAGATCCAGACGCAGTACATCCTCGACACGCCGCTGCGCCGCCTGACGAAGTTCGACCGCATCGAGCTGGAGGCGGAGAAGGACCGGCTCAACACCGAGATCGAGGAGCTGACCCGGATCCTGGAGTCGGACGCGGAGCTGCGCAAGCTGGTCTCCAACGAACTGGCCGCGGTGGCCAAGAAGTTCGGCACCGACCGGCGCACGGTGCTGCTGGAGTCCTCCGGCGTCCCGGCCCCGACGGTTCCGCTGCAGGTCGAGGACGCCCCCTGCCGGGTGCTGATCTCGTCGACGGGCCTGCTGGCGCGCACGGCGAACAACGACCCGTTCGAGGAGGACTCCGACGGCAGGCGCGCCAAGCACGACGTGATCGTCTCCGCCGTCCCGGCGACGGCGCGCGGTGAGGTGGGCGTGGTGACGTCCGCCGGGCGGCTGCTGCGGGTGAACGTGATCGACCTTCCGCAGCTGCCGGAGACGGCGACGCGGGCGAGCCTGTCCGGGGGTGCGCCGGTCTCGGAGTTCGTCTCCCTTACGGAGGGCGAGACGGTGGTGTGCCTGACGACGCTGGACGAGTCCTCCCAGGGTCTCGCGCTCGGCACGGAACAGGGCGTCGTCAAGCGCGTGGTCCCCGACTACCCTGCGAACAAGGAGGAGTTGGAGGTCATCACCCTCAAGGAGGGCGATCGGATCGTCGGCGCGGTCGAGCTGCGCACGGGCGAGGAGGACCTGGTCTTCATCACGGACGACGCCCAGCTGCTGCGCTACCCCGCCTCCCAGGTCCGCCCGCAGGGCCGTCCGGCGGGCGGCATGGCGGGCATCAAGCTGACCGAGGGCGCCAAGGTGATCTCGTTCACGGCGGTGGACCCGGCGGCCGACGCGGTGGTCTTCACGGTCGCCGGCTCGCGCGGCACGCTGGACGACTCGGTGCAGACCACGGCCAAGATGACGCCGTTCGACCAGTACCCGCGCAAGGGCCGCGCCACGGGCGGCGTGCGCTGCCAGCGGTTCCTGAAGGGCGAGGACTGCCTGTCGTTCGCCTGGGCGGGCGCGGCCCCGGCCCGGGCGGCGCAGAAGAACGGCACGCCGGCCGAGCTGCCCGAGATCGACCCGCGGCGCGACGGCTCGGGCGTGTCGCTGCCGAAGACCGTCGCGGCGGTGGCGGGGCCGGTGTAGGTCAGCCCTCGAGGTCGCCGGGGTCCTGAGGGGCCTCGGCCTGAGGGGCCTCGGCCTCCTTGTCCTGGACGTAGCGGAGGACGCCCCACATGCTGTGCTCGTCGGCGTGCGGGGCGTCGTCCGTGCACGCCTGGAGTTCCTTGTCGAGGGCGGCGGTGTCGATGCCCGACCCGATGAGGACGAGCTGCGTGAGCCGCTCGTCGCCGGTCCCCCACGGCTGCGGGTAGAACCGCAGGAACCGCCCCACGGCGTGCACGGCGTACCGGTTGTGCGGATCCGCGGGACCGAAGTCGACGTACCCCTTGATCCGGTACAGGCCCTCGGGGCGGCTGTCGAGGAAGTCCAGCAGCCGGCGGGGGTTCATGGGCACGTCGGAGCGGAAGGACAGGCTGTCGTACGCGGTGTGCAGATGGGCGTGGTGCGCATCGTCGTGCCCGTGCTCGTCCTGTCGGGGGATGTCGTCGAAGGACAGCTGCCCGACGCGTTCCTCGGCCGGCCGGCAGTCGAAGAGGAACCCCGGGTCGATGCGACCGTAGGCGGCCGGGACGACGGCGGCCCGGTCGGCGAGCGAGCGCACCAGCCGCAGGACCCGCTCGCTGTCCTCGGCCCGGTCGGTCTTGTTGACGACGACGAGGTCGGCGAGGGCGAGATGGCGGTCGAGTTCGGGATGCCTCTCACGGGTGGCGTCGAACTCGACGGCGTCGACGACCTCGACGAGTCCGCCGTAGACGACGCGCGGCTGCTCGCTGGCCAGCACCATGCGGACCAGTTCCCGCGGTTCGGCGAGCCCGCTGGCCTCGATGACGATGACGTCGATGCCGGCGGAGGGCTGGGCGAGACGGTCGAGGTAGAGGTCGAGTTCGCTCGCGTCCACGGCGCAGCACAGGCATCCGTTGCCGAGGGAGACGGTGGAGTCCCCGAGCGCCCCGGCGACGGCCATCGCGTCGATCTCGATGGCCCCGAAGTCGTTGACGACGGCCCCGATGCGACTGCCTCCGCTGTGGTGGAGAAGGTGGTTGAGCAGGGTGGTCTTGCCGGAGCCCAGAAATCCGGCGAGTACGACGACCGGTATCTGCTGCGGACTCGACGACTGGGTCACTGTGCGCCCCTTTTCACACCCGTGCGCCCGCCGGCGCGCGGACCGGCGGCCGTACGGGGACGGCTCGCGGACCGGCTCACGCCGCAACGGGTCGGCTCTCGTACGAGGATTGAATGCCGACCCAGGATACGAGTGCGGGCAAAGCCCGCGAAGTGAACGATTGTTAGCACCACTTGCTGGGCAGACGTTGGGCATGGCGCTGGAGCGTGCGACCCTCGCTTCCCTCCGTGCGCCTCCTCTCCGCCTCCCGGCCGATCAGAGCCGCTCGGCACCCTGGGAGACGGCAAGCGCGCCGCCCATCGCTCGCCGGTCCCCACCAGTCGACCCGCACCCGACGACCGGCGGACGGTCGCCTGATTCGGGGGTTGACATGGTCACACAGAGCTCCGGCATACGGGGGCTTGGCTCCCTCTCCAGGGCGAGGTTGGCAGCCGCCTTCGGCGCCATGAACGGTTGGGGCTCGCGCCGGCGCAAACGCGCAGCGCTCGTGGAGCAGCACCGACTCCACTTCGAGTTGCTGTGCAAGGCCATGGACGACCCCGCGCTGGCAGCCGTCCTGCACACGTACGACACGGACGTCCCGCCGGACAGGCAGCGTCAGTACCTCTTCGCCAACGCCCTCTATATCAACGCTCTGTATTACCACCGCATCGGGGCGCTGAGTCTCAACGAGCTGTACGGGCACCTTCGGATGATCTGCCGCAACGACATCTTCCGCGAGTACTGGGCGGCCACGCGCCACCATCGCGAGAGCCTGCCCGCCTCGTCCGAGGAAGCCAGGCTGGGCGCGTTGATGGACGACTTGGTCCGCGACATGGACGCCCTGGTCCGTGAGCAGGAGGACGGGGAGCAGTGGTGGGTGGTGGGAGAACTGCCAGAGGAGTGACGGGCGTCAACTCACGGTACGGATGGGAAGACGCGTGGCCGACGCGGGCTGTAGTCTTCCGCGAGTCTGATGCGGTGAAACATCCCCGCAAGCTTCGCATTCCCTGTGCAGGGCTGCCTTTCCCACGAGGACCGGCGGCCACTCATGAGTTCTTCCGGGCCCCCTCATGAGCTATACCGGACGAAGGAGGCCATCAGCCCGTGCAGCGTCCCACGCACCCCTCGGCCCGTCCCTCGACCAGGCTAGGAACGGACTTGAAGATCGTGCGTCGAGTCGGCGCCTCGCCCCGGGAGCGCGGCAGCGTCTCGGGACAGAGCTGCCCCGACATCTTCGAGCTGAGCGACGGCCGCTTCGCCGTCATCGGCACAGAGGCCACGGATGCTCTTGACGCGGAACTGCCGCCCGACGCCTCACGGGCAGACTATGAACGGATCGTCGTCATCAGCCGCGAAACGCTGCTCCACGCGAAGGCGGACATCCCCGATGCATGAGTGACGGGCGCTCATCCGCTCTTCCACCCGTGGCATCCGCTCTTCCACCCGTGGCCTCGATGCGAACGGCATCGAGGCCCGACGGTTCTCCGGCCCTCATGCCACCGCCGGCACCGTTCCCGGCGGTTCCGGGCCCACGTACCGGGCCGCCGGGCGGATGATCTTCCTGCCTTCCGCCTGTTCCAGGATGCTGGCGCTCCGGCCGCCCACTCGGGCCGTCGCGAAGGTCGCGCCGTCGCGAAGGTCGCGCCGTCGCGAAGGCCGGGGGTGAACATCTCGCGCGGGAGGCCATAAGAACTCCGTGATCACGCCCGCCCCGCGTAGAACTCCACGGCTGGATCGCCCACGCTCTGGAGGAGTACGACGAACGCCCGCTGCGCATGCGTCCCGGCGGACGCCATGCGGGAGCACGCCCGCCACAGCCGCTCCCCGAGTGAGCCCGATGCTCACCGCCGGGCAAGTCAGGTTAGGCTCACCTCTGTGAGTACGTGCACGACCGCGTCCCGGGACCTCGACGAGCCCCTCGCGGGTACCGCGGCGACCGCGAGGACCTGGCTGCTCCTGGAACAGCCGGGCCCTTGGGGTCCCAACGCGCTCACCTCCAGCCACCTCGACCGGGCGCTCGGCCGCGCCCTGGAAGCGGCCGTGGAGGGCACCGGCGTACGGATCGCGCTCATCCGCCGCCCCGGGCGGCACGCGGACTGCGGCACGCCCGCCGAACGGCAGGTCTACGTGGCGCACACCGTGCCCGGAAACGTCTGGCTGCACGCCGCCACGACCTCCGCGCCGGAGCGGCTGCTCGATCTGGACTTCGCCGCCCTCGGCACGGGCGACCCGCACAGCTTCGACTCGGTTCTCCAGGGACGGCCGCACGCCGGCGACCCGCTCGCCTTCGTCTGCACCAACGGCAGGCGCGACCGCTGTTGCGCCCTCCTCGGCCGTCCCCTCGCGGCCGAGCTGACCGCCTCCGGCGTCCACGGCGTCTGGGAGGTCACCCACCTCGGCGGCCACCGCTTCTCCCCCACCGTGCTCGTCCTGCCGTTCGGATACGCGTACGGGCGGGCCCAGGCCGCCCACGTCAAGGAGGTCCTGCAGGCCGTGCGCGAAGGGCGGGTCGTGGTCGAGGGATGCCGCGGCAGCTCCGCCTGGGAGCGGCCCGCGCAGGCCGCGGAGCTCGCGGTCCGCACGGCGGCACGCGAGTACACGGCGGGAGCGCTGACCGTCCTGCGCACCGACGGCGCGGCGCCCCGCTGGAAGGTCACCGTGGCCCACACCGACGGCCGCCTGTGGCGCGTCGTCGTGGCCCAGGGCGCCTCGCTGCCGCCGCGCCCCGAGAGCTGCGGCTCGGTGCTGGGTTCCCCGGCGCGGATGGACGTGGTGTCGGTACGGGAGCTGCGCACCGCGGTCGCCGCCCACCCGGCGCACTGCTGAGGCGCGGGCCCCGCGCGGAAGGAGGGCGGCTCCCCGTGACGGGCCGCACCTGCACCGCACAGGAGATCCACGCCACACCCGTACGGCACGGCGCGCCCGTCCCCGTACCGTCGTACCCATGAGCCCCTCTGCCCCTGCACGACGACTGCGCCTCGGTCTGCCGCGGCGGATGTTCTCGCAGGTCCTGCTGATGCAGGTGGCGATCGCCGCGGGCGTGGCCGTGCTCGCCACCGGGCTGTTCCTGGCGCCGCTCAGCCGTCTGCTGGACGACCAGGCGATGCGCCGGGCCCTCGCGATCGCGCAGACCACGGCGGCCCAGCCGCAGATCGCGAGAGATCTGCAAACCACGCGGCCGTCGCCCGACGGGCCGGTGCAGGCCGAGGCCGAACGCATCCGCAAGGCCAGCCACGCCGAGTACGTCGTGGTGATGAACACCCGATGGGTGCGCTGGTCGCACCCGGACACCACGCAGATCGGCAAGGTCGTCTCCACCGACCCGAGCGGTGCCCTGGCCGGCAAGGACGTCATGGCCATCGACAGCGGCACCCTGGGCCGCTCGGCCCGCGGCAAGGTGCCGCTGCGGGACGCGCAGGGCAGGATCATCGGAGCGGTCTCCGTGGGCATCGAGTACGACAGCGTCCGGGCCCGGCTGATCCACGCGATCCCGGGCCTGTTCGCGTACGCGGGCGCGGCCCTGGCGATCGGCGCGCTGGCCGCCTATCTGATCTCGCGCAGGGTCCAGCGGCAGACCCGTGACCTCGCCTTCTCGGACATCTCCGCGCTGCTCGCCGAGCGCGAGGCGATGCTGCACGGCATCAGGGAGGGCGTCGTCGCGCTGGATCGCGAGGGGCGGGTGCGTCTGGTCAACGACGAGGCACAGCGCCTGCTGGGCGTCGGTGACGAGGTCGTCGGCCGCTCCCTCGACGACGCGCTCGGCGAGGGCCGTACGACCGATGTGCTGGCCGGACGGGTCACGGGCACCGACCTGCTCACCGTGCGCGGGCACCGGGTCCTCGTCGCCAACCGCATGCCCACCGACGACGGAGGCGCCGTCGCCACCCTGCGCGACCGCACCGAGCTGGAGCAGCTGGGCCGCGAACTGGACTCCACGCGCGGTCTGATCGACGCCCTGCGCGCGCAGGACCACGAACACGCCAACCGCATGCATACGCTTCTGGGACTGCTGGAACTGGAGATGTACGAGGACGCCGTGGAGTTCGTCGGGGAGGTGGTGGGCGACCACAGGGCCACGGCGGAACAGGTCACCGAGAAGATCCACGATCCGCTGCTCGCGGCGCTGCTGGTGGGCAAGGCGACGGTCGCCGCCGAGCGCGGGGTGGCGCTGTGGATCGCGGACCGGACACTGCTGCCCGACCGGCTGATCGACCCCAGAGGTCTGGTCACGATCGTAGGGAACCTGGTCGACAACGCACTCGACGCCGTCGCGGGTACTCCGCACGCGCGCGTGGAGGTCGAACTGCGTGCGGAAGGGCGCACGGCGGTCCTCAGGGTGCGCGACACAGGTCCCGGAATACCCGCCGAGCGGCGGGAGCTGATCTTCACGGACGGATGGTCCACCAAGCAGCCCCCGGCGCACGGCAAGCGCGGCATCGGGCTGTCCCTGGTGCGCCGACTCGCCGAACGCCAGGGAGGCAGGGCCCGGGTGACCGAGGCGGACGGAGGAGGCGCGGAGTTCGTCGTCGTCCTCCCCGAGGCGCTCGAGGAACCGGAGCCGGCCGCCGCAGACCGCGGGGCCCTCGTCCCCGCCCGTCAGGCACCGGCGGACAGGGCGCCGGCCCCGGACACACCCGCCCCGATCCCCGAGGAGGAGTCGCGATGATCCGGCCGATCGACGTACTGGTCGTGGACGACGACCCCCGGGTCGCCCGGGTCAACGCCGCGTATGTGGAGAAGGTCGCCGGCTTCCGGGTGGCCGGCCGGGCGCACAACGCGGCCGGCGCGCTGCGGCAGATGGAGACGCTCCCCCACCTGGATCTGGTCCTGATGGACCACTACCTGCCCGACGACACGGGGCTCTCGGTCGTTCAGGAGATGCGCCGGCGCGGCCACCAGACCGATGTGATCATGGTGACGGCGGCCCGTGACATCCAGACCGTCCAGGCCGCGATGCGGCACGGCGCGCTCCAGTACCTGGTCAAGCCGTTCGCCTTCGCCGGCCTGCGCGCCAAGCTGGAGGCGTACGCCGAGCTGCGGCGCACTCTCGACGGCGGCGGTGAGGCCGAACAGGCGGAGGTCGACCGGATCTTCGGCGCTCTGTCGGCGGGGTCGGAGCCGGGGCTTCCCAAGGGGCACTCTGCGACGACGGCGGAGCTGGTACGCCGTGCCCTGGTGGACGCCCCGGGGCCGCTGTCCGCCCAGGAGATCGCCGAACGGACGGGGCTCAGCCGCCAGACCGCCCAGCGCTATCTGAAGCTCCTGGAGCGCACGGGGCGGGCCACGCTGACCCTGAAATACGGCGACGCGGGCCGCCCCGAACACCGTTACGTGTGGGCGACCCGCGCCTGAGGCACGGCCCTCGGGCTCAGCCCGTGGCCTTCTTCACGAACTCCGTCGTGTACGTCTTGCCGAGGTCGATCGTGGCGTTCTTGATGTTGGGGTTGAAGGCCTTGAGGACCTTCTCGACGGTCTGCGGGCCGTCCTCGGGCATCACGCCGTCCTTGGTGAACATCGGCAGCGTGCTCTTGATGGCGCTCGCGTAGAGCGTCTTGTTGCCCTGCGAGTAGTCGGCCGGCATCTTGGCGGCGATCTCGTTCGCGGAGTGTGTGGACATCCACTTGAGGGTCTTGACGAACGCGTTGGCGAGCTTCTGGACGGTGTCCTTGTGGCTGTTGACCCAGTCCGTCTGCATGTACAGGCTCGACGACGGGTAAGGGCCGCCCAGTGCCTCCTGCGACCCCTGCGGTGTCCGCATGTCGACGAGCACCTGTCCGAGGTTCTTCTGCAGCACCGTGGCGACGGTCGGGTCCGTGGTCATGCCCGCGTCGATGGAGCCCTGCTGGAGGGCGGAGATGAACGTCGGACCGGCGCCGACGGCGACCGGGCTGAACTCGCTGACCTGCACACCGTTCTTGACCGCGAGGTACTTGGTGAGGAAGTCGGTCGAGGAACCTAGGCCGGTGACGCCGAGCTTCCTGCCCTTGAAGTCCTTGGGCGAGGTGATGTCCTTGGCGCTCTTGTTGGAGACGATCTCGACCTCGCCGGGCGCGTGCGAGAACTGCACCACGGACTCGACGGCCTTCCCCTTGGTCTGCAGGTCGAGCGTGTGGTCGTAGAAGCCGACGGCCCCCTGCACCTGGCCGGAGACGAGGGCGGTCTCGGCCTGCACGCCGGCCGGCTCGCTCAGCAGTTCCACGTCGAGGCCCTCGGCGTCGAAGTAGCCGAGCCGCTGGGTGAGCATGGCGGGCAGGTAGATGACCTTGTCCAGGCCACCCACCATGATCTTGACCTTCTCGCCCTTGCCGTCGCCCTTGCTGCCGGAGTCCGACGAGGCGGTGGTCGCCGCGTCGTTGGCGCAGGCGGTGAGCGAGGTGGCGGCGAGCAGGCCGGCCGCGGCGAGGGCGGCGATTCTGGCGGACTTGCGCATGGCGGTTCACGTCCTTGTGAGAGGGCGGTGCGGGGGAAACTGCGGGCGGGACGGGGGCGTTGACCGGAGCCTGCGGGGCAGGTCAGTGCCCGGAGTCCGACGGCTTCCAGCGGAAGATGCGGCGCTCGGCGAAGGTGAGCAGCCCCTCGGCCACCAGCGCGACGACCGCGAGGATGACCATCGCGGCGTAGACACCGGCCGCGTTGAAGGTGCCCTGGGACTGGGCGACGAGCAGGCCGATGCCCTTCGTCGCGCCGATGTACTCGCCGACGATGGCGCCGATGAGCGCGAAGCCGAAGCTGACGTGGAGGCTGGTGAAGATCCACGAGGTGGCCGACGGGATGACGACCTGGAGTGTGACCCGGCGGTCACTGGCGCCCAGGATGCGGGCGTTGGCGACTAGGTTGCGGTCGACCTCGCGGGCGCCCTGGAAGGCGTTGAAGAAGACCGGGAAGAACACCAGGACGACGGCGGAGGCGACCTTGGAGGACGGTCCGAGCCCGAACCAGATCACGAAGATCGGAGCGAGGACGATCCTGGGAATGGAGTTGAGCACCTTGATGTAGGGACCGAGGACATCGGCGAGGAAGGCGATCCGCCCGAGCGCGATACCGAAGACCACACCGGCGATCACGCCGATGATCCAGCCGAGCAGCGCCTCGTGGAGCGTGACCCAGATCTGTTCGCCGAGCGCTCCCTGCGCCGTGCCGTGCATCACCCAGGTGGAGATCTGGTCCCAGATCTTCGACGGCATCGAGAAGTTGAACGGGTCGATGACCTTGCTCCGGGAGAGCACCTCCCACAGGCCGAGCACGGCGACCAGGAGCAGCACCCGGACCAGCAGGACGACGGCCTTGCGTCTGCGGGCGGCACGCGCGCGTGAATGAGCGCGGTCGGGCTTGGGGGTGTCGACGGGAGTGGGCGCGGAGATGACCTCAGGCGACATGGGCGGCACCCCTCTCGCGCGTGATGCGGACCTCTTCACCCAGGGACTCCCAGATCTCGCGGTAGATCTCGATGAACCGCGGCTCCAGGCGCACCGACTCGACCTTGCGCGGCCGGGGCAGGTCGATGTCGAAGACCTGCTTCACGGTGGCGGGTCCTGCGGTCATCACGACGACCTTGTCGGCCAGCGCGATCGACTCCTCCAGGTCGTGGGTGACGAAGACGACGGAGGCGCCCGTGCCCTCCCACAGCTCCAGCAACTCGTCCGACATCAGCGCCCGGGTCTGCACGTCGAGCGCCGAGAACGGCTCGTCCATCAGCAGGATCTCGGGGTCGTTGACGAAGGTGGCGGCGAGGGCGACACGCTTGCGCTGGCCGCCGGAGAGCTGGTGCGGGTAGCGGTCCTCGAAGGCCGCGAGCCCCACCCGGGCCAGCCACTCGCGGGCCTTCTGCTTGGCCTCCGCCTTGGGCACGCCCCGGAAGCGCGGACCCGCCATGACGTTGGACAGGACCGTGCGCCAGGGGAACGTGGCGTCCTGCTGGAAGACGAAACCGACCTTGTCGCCGACTCCCGAGACCGGCTCGCCGGCCACCATGACCTCGCCCTCGGTGGGCTCCTCCAGGCCGCTGACCAGGGTCAGGGTCGTCGACTTGCCGCATCCGGTGGGCCCGACGACGGCGACGAACTCGCCGCGCCCGACGGTCAGGTCAAGATCCCTGACCGCCGTGTGCAGACCGCCTGACGGGGTCCGGAAGGTTTTGCTCGCGCCCCGTAGCTCGATGGCGGGGCTTGTGTCTGCGCTCATGGCCCGGGACGGTAGGTGTGGCGCGGGCCACGGCAGGAGTCTTCTGGGCGCAACCTCGACTTCTGCTTGCAAGAGTCTGTTGTGCTCTTTTTGCTCGCGCTACAACTGCGGAGCCGAAACACGGGCGTAACGCCCGCATGGCCTTGGGAGAAAGAGGCCCGATGATTGACGTCCTGGTCGTGGACGACGACTTCCGTGTCGCCGAGATCAACGCCAAGTACGTGGGAAAGGTTCCCGGTTTCCGGGTCGCCGCCCGCGCGCACAGCGCTGCCCAGGCGCTCGCCGCGGTGGAACGCGCCCCGATCGACCTGGTGCTGCTCGACCACTACCTGCCTGACCAGACGGGGCTCGAACTGGTCCACCGCATGCGCGAACGCGGCCACGGCACCGACGTCATCATGATCACCGCCGCCGGCGACGTGGCGACCGTCCAGGCCGCCATGCGTCTGGGCGCCCTGCACTACCTGGTCAAACCGTTCACCTTCGCGGCCCTGCGCACCCGCCTCGACTCCTACGCCGCGCTGCGCCGCACCGTCGACCGCGTCGGCGGCCGGGGCGTGGCCGGCCAGGAGCAGGTGGACCGGATCTTCGGTGCCCTGCGGACCACGCCCGCGGTCTCGTCGCCGAGGCTGCCCAGCGGCCACTCCGAACCGACGACGGACCTCATCTGCGAGGTGCTGCACCGGGCAGGCCAGCCGCTCTCCGCCCACGAGGTGGCGGCCAAGACCGGCCTGAGCCGCTCCACCGCCCAGCGTTATCTGCGGCACCTGGAACAGGCGGGCCGACTGCGCCTGTCCCTGAAGTACGGCGACACGGGGCGGCCCGAGCACCGGTACGCATGGGTGGCGCCTTAGAGCCCCGCACACGATGGGCGCCCCGGCTCGCAGGTACGTCGGCGGAGGCGCCCATCGGTCACACCGCTCCGGCGCCCGTCAGTGACCGCACCTCGGTCTCCGCGTACTCGGCCTCGTCCGGCTCCTCAGGTGAGGTGACCGCGCCCAGCCAGCCCGCGAGGAAGCCGAGCGGGACGGAGACGAGGCCCGGGTTCTGCAGCGGGAAGTACTGGAAGTCCACGGCCGGGAACAGCGATCCGGGGCTTCCCGAGACGACCGGGGACAGCAGCACGAGCCCCAGTGCGGGCACGAGGCCGCCGTAGACCGCCCAGACGGCCCCGCGTGCGGTGAAGCCGCGCCAGAAGAGCGTGTACATCAGCACCGGCAGATTCGCCGACGCCGAGACCGCGAAGGCGAGCCCCACCAGGAACGCCACGTTGAGGTCGCGGACCAGCAGGCCGAGGGCGATGGCGACCACGCCGATCCCGACGGCGGCGGCCCGTGCCACCGCGATCTCGCTGCGGGCCTTGCCGCCACGGCGCCGCAGTGAGGGGTAGAGGTCGTGGGCGACGGCGGCCGAGGCGGCGAGGGTGATCCCGGCGACGACGGCGAGGATCGTGGCGAAGGCGATCGCGGCGACCATGGCGAACAGCACCGTCCCGCCGGTGGTGTCCGCACCGCCGCCCAGTCGCTGCGCCAGCAGCGGCACCGCCGTGTTCCCGGCCTCGTTCGACGCGCGCACGGCGTCCGGCCCGACGACGGCGGCCGCCCCGAAACCCAGCACGATCGTCATCAGGTAGAAACCGCCGATGAGCCCGACCGACCAGACGACCGAACGGCGGGCGGCACGCGCGGTCGGCACGGTGTAGAAGCGGGAGAGGATGTGCGGCAGCCCGGCCGTGCCCAGCACCAGCGCCAGGCCCAGACTGACGAAGTCGACCCGGGCGGTCCAGTCCCCGCCGTACTTCAGGCCCGGGGCGAGGAACGCGTCCCCGTGCCCGCTGCGCTCCGCCGCCGTGCGCAGCAACGCGTCGACGTCACCGTGGAACCGCATCAGCAGCGCGGCGGTCAGCGCCACCGTACCGCCGAGCAGCAGGACCGCCTTGACGATCTGGATCCAGGTGGTGGCCCGCATTCCGCCCAGCGCCACATAGATCACCATGAGCGCGCCGACGACGACCACCGTCCAGGCGCGCGCCGCCGTGCTCGTCCCCCCGAAGAGCAACGCGACGAGGCTGCCCGCGCCCACCATCTGCGCCACCAGGTACAGCACGGACACCGTCACGGAGGACGTCCCCACCGCGATCCGCACCCTCCGCTCGCTCATCCGTGCCGCGACGACGTCGGCGAGCGTGAACCGCCCGCAGTTGCGCACCAGTTCGGCGACGAAGAAGAGCACCACCAGCCAGGCGACGAGGAAGCCCACCACGTACAGAATCCCGTCGTACCCGAAGAGCGCGATGAGCCCCGTCACGCCCAGGAAGGAGGCCGCCGACATGTAGTCGCCCGCGATGGCAAAACCATTCTCCATCGGAGAGAACAGCCGCCCGCCCGCGTAGAACTCCTCCGCCGACCCGTGCCGGTCACGGCTCACCCAGGTGGTGATCGCCAGGGTGATCGCGACGAACACGCCGAACAGCAGCAGCGCCGGCGTCTGATGGTGACCGCTCACCGCTCGCCACCCCTGAGCGGCCGTGTCAACTCCTGGGTGTCCCAGCGCAGATCGAGCGCGGCGCGGTCCCTGCGCAACCGTGCGTGCCGTGCGTACGCCCACGTGAACAGGAACGTCGTCAGGAACTGCCCGAGCCCCGCCAGCATCGCCACGTTCACGGCTCCCGCCACCGGCCGCGTCATCAGCCCGGGTGCCGCCTGTGCGGCCACCACGTAGCCCACGTACCAGGTGAAGAAGACCACCAGACCCGGAACCACGAACCTCCGGTACCGGCTGCGCACCTCCCGAAACGCCGCGCTGCGCTGCACCTGGAGATAGACGTCGGCGACGCGGTCGGCGCCTTCGTCCTCCCGGCGCGCGGAGGGCACGACCGGGGCGGGGGCGCCGGTCCCGTCCAGCTCGCCCCAGCCGGACGCGAGCGCGTCGTACCAGGGGTCGTCGTACTCCGCCCGCCCGGCCGCTCCCGTGCCCGCCGAGGCCGGATCACAGCCGTGGTGCTTCTCAACCGAACTCTCGGGACCGTCCCCGCCTCCGCGGGAACGATCATGGTTTGACCTCATGCCCAAGCATGGACAGAGCGGGAAGATCCCAGACCTTCTTCTCCCCGCGCTTCACCCCATCAGGTGACTCACCGCGACGGGGGGCGGACCAGCCCCGTCGCATACGCGTAACTCACCGCCCGCGCACGATCCTTGAGCCCTGTCTTGGCGAAGAGATTGTTGATGTGGGTCTTCACGGTGGCCGTGGAAACATGCAGTCTGCGCGCGATCTCCTGGTTGGACAGCCCTTCGGCGATCAGTACGAGTACCTCCGTCTCTCGTGCGGTGAGCCCGTCCGGCGGCCGGGCGGCCGCTACCGGTTCCCGCTCCGGCTCCGCCAGCCGCTCCAGCAGGCGCCGCTGAATGCTCGGCGACAGCCCCGCCTCCCCGGACAGCACGCTCCGCACGGCCCGTACGATCTCGTCCCCGCCCGCGTCCTTGGTGAGGTAGCCGCGCGCCCCGGCTCTGAGGGCCGGGAACAGCGACTCGTCGTCCTCGAAGGTGGTCAGCACGACGACCTGGGTTCCTGGATGCTCGGCGCGGATGCGCCGCGTCGCCTCGACGCCGTCGCAGCGCGGCATGCGCAGGTCCATCAGCACCACGTCCGGGGCGAGTTCGGCGACGAGCCGGACCGCCTCCTCGCCGTCCCCGGCGGCGCCGACGACCTCGATCCCGGGCAGCAGACCGAGCAGCATCACGATGCCCTCGCGCACCACCGTCTGATCGTCCGCCACCACCACCCGGGCGGGCTTCGCGCTCTCCTCCCCTGTCATACGGGCACCTTCAACGTCACCACGAATCCCTCCTCACCGGGCCCTGCCTGCAGCGAGCCGCCCAGCAGCTCGGCACGCTCCCGCATGCCCAGCAGACCGTACCCGGCCCCCGACCCCGCCAGCCCGCCCGGCGAACCGCCCGAATCGCGGACGTCCAGCGTCACTTCGTGCTCGGCGTAGTCCAGCCGTATGCGCACCTTGGCGCCCGGAGCGTGCTTGCGGACGTTGGTCAGGGCCTCCTGAGCGACCCTGCGAACGGCCTGGGAGGCCTCGGCGGGCAGCGGCCGACGCTCACCCGAGAAGGTGATGTCGGCACCGTTCGACGCGGAGACGAGCTCGCTGAGGAAGTCCTCGAGCGGGGACATCTCCCCGCGCAGCGCGGAAAGCGCCTGCCGGGTCTCGGCAAGCCCGTCCCGGGCCATCCCCCGTGCCGCCACGACCCGCTCCAGGATCGTCTCCCGTTCGGCACCCGCCTCGATCAGCAGCCGGGCCGCCTCCAGATGCACCAGCTGCGCCGAGAGGCTGTGCGCCAGTACGTCGTGGATCTCCCGTGCGATCCGCGTCCGCTCCGCCAGGGCCGCCGACTCCGCCTCGGCCGCCCGCGCGGCCCTCTCCTGGGCGAGCAGCCGCAGGGCGTTGCCGCGCGCCTCGGCGTCGAGGCGCAGGACATAGCCGGCGAGCGCGATCCCGACGACGGTGACCGCCGTGGTCAGCCAGGCGTCGTCGGTGGCCGCCGCGTACGCCCCCAGACCGAGGCCCGCGACGGGCGCGGCGGCCGCGAGGGGCAGCCGCTCCAGGGCGCCGATGGCACAGCCGCACCACAGGACCATGGCGGGCACACGCAGGTCCGCCACGTACGCCGTCGCTCCCATCCCGAGGAGCGCCACGAGCAGGGCGACCGAGGGCAACAGCCGGTGGTGGAAGGTGGCCCGGAAGAAGGCCCACGCCCCTGCCGCGCACACCAGGACTCCGAACGCGGCCGCGGCGATGCCCCACGAACGCAGGCTGCCGTCCGTGAACGTCGTCCACAGGAGCATGCCGAGTGCGACGAGCCGTGCGATCCGGGCGAGTCCGCGCCGGGCGGCGGAGACGCCGGCGCGGGACAGGGCCTCTTGGGACGGCCAGCGTGTCCACGCGTACTCCGTCACACGGACTCCTTCCTCGAGTGCGCGGCCACGCGGTCACCGTACGCCGGGCCCCGCACTTGGGCGGTGGAGACGGAACGCGACCGCCAGACCAGGATCCCGCTGCGCACCAGCAGGGTCGCGGCGAGGGCGAGGAACAAGGCGGAGCCGTCCTGGTGGACGCCGAGGACCGCGCCGATACCGAAGAGACCGACGCGCAGGCTTATGCCGACGATCCACACCGCGACGCTTGCCTTGGTGCCGCGGCTCCAGACCGTGCCGTCCGGCTCGGTCCATATGCGGGTGGTCCATGCCCAGCCGGCGCCCGTGGCCAGCCCGATGAGCAGCTCGGCCCCGATGAGGAGGGCGGACTCGGCGTGGTGCCGGGGGTCGAGCACGCCGGGCTCGCGCACGGCCAGGAAGGCCAGGACGGCAGGCATGACCCACCAGCGCCGGTCGGCCGAGATCCGGCGCGCTCGTAACTGACGCACGAGGATCAGGACGACTGCGGCAGTGATCAGCAGGGCGTCGGTGGGCCCGGACATCGTGGCCTCCGTGGGCGAGGAAGGGCGTTGCGGCGGCGGGTGCCGTCGACGCCTTCGACGCTACGGAAGCCGGCGGGGCGGTGGATCGCAGCGGGGGTGGATCGTGGGTGGATCCTCGGACTGCCTCGGCTCCACCCAGGGGTGGAGAGCCCGGGGCGGGCCCGGTCAGGAGGCGGATGCGGCCGGGAGGGACGCCGAGGCGCGTGCCCCGTCCCCCCGGCCCCCCGGCCCCCCGGCCCCCCGGCCCAGCGGCTACGCGTCGATGCGGGACCTGTCCAGTGTCGCCGCGGAGCTGGAGATGAACTCCTTGCGCGGTGCCACGTCGTTGCCCATCAGGAGGTCGAAGACCTGTTCGGCGGCTTCCAGGTCGGAGAGGTTGATCCGGCGCAGGGTGCGGTGGCGCGGGTCCATCGTCGTCTCTGCCAGCTGGTCGGCGTCCATCTCGCCGAGGCCCTTGTAGCGCTGGATGGAGTCCTTGTACCGGATGCCCTTGCTCTGGAACTCCAGGAGCTTGTCGCGCAGCTCGCGGTCCGAGTACGTGTAGACGTACTTGTCCTGGCCCTTCTTCGGCTGGATCAACTCGATGCGGTGCAGCGGCGGCACCGCGGCGAACACCCGGCCCGCCTCGACCATGGGCCGCATATAGCGGTGGAACAGCGTCAGCAGCAGGGTGCGGATGTGGGAGCCGTCCACGTCGGCGTCGGTCATCATGATGATCTTGCCGTAACGGGCCGCGTCGAGGTCGAAGGTCCGGCCGGACCCCGCTCCTATGACCTGGATGATCGCGCCGCACTCGGCGTTCTTCAGCATGTCCGTGACGGACGACTTCTGGACGTTCAGGATCTTGCCACGGATCGGCAGGAGCGCCTGGAACTCGGAGTTCCGAGCGAGCTTCGCCGTGCCGAGCGCGGAGTCGCCCTCGACGATGAACAGCTCGCTGCGGTCGACGTCGTCGCTGCGGCAGTCGGCGAGCTTGGCGGGCAGCGAGGAGGACTCCAGGGCCGTCTTGCGGCGCTGGGCGTCCTTGTGCTGGCGCGCCGCGATACGCGTGCGGGCGGCGGCGACGGCCTTCTCCAGGACGACCCTGGCCTGCTGGGCGGCATCACGCTTCGTCGACGTCAGGAACGCCTTGAGCTCCTTGGAGACCACGTTCGCCACGATGCGGCGCGCCGCGGACGTGCCGAGGACCTCCTTGGTCTGCCCCTCGAACTGCGGCTCGGCCAGGCGCACCGTGACGACCGCGGTGAGCCCCTCGAGCGCGTCGTCCTTGACGATGTCGTCCTCGGCGACGCGCAGCATCTTCTTGGCGCGCAGGACCTCGTTCATCGTCCGGGTGACGGCCTGCTCGAAGCCGGCGACGTGGGTGCCGCCCTTGGGGGTGGCGATGATGTTCACGAACGACCTGAGCGTCGTGTCGTAACCGGTGCCCCAGCGCAGCGCGACGTCGACGCCGAGCTCACGGGTGACCTCGGTGGGCGTCATCTGGCCGTGGTCGTCGAGGACGGGGACCGTCTCCTTGAAGGTGCCCTGCCCGGAGAGACGGAGGACGTCGCACACCGGCTTGTCGCTCGCCAGGTACTCGCAGAACTCGCTGATGCCGCCGTCGAAGCGGAAGGACTCCTCGCCCTTGCTGCCGCCCTCGCCGAGCCCGTACTCGTCGCGGACGACGATGGTGAGCCCGGGTACCAGGAACGCGGTCTGGCGGGCGCGCTGGTGCAGCGTCTCCAGGGAGAGCTTGGCGTCCTTGAGGAAGATCTGGCGGTCGGCCCAGTAGCGCACCCGCGTGCCGGTGCGGGTCTTGGGGATCTTCTTGGTCTTGTGCAGGCCGCCCTTGGCCTCGAACTTCGCGTCCGGGCCGTCGGCGGCGAAGACGCCCGGCACACCGCGCCGGAAGCTGATCAGGTGGGTGTGGCCGCCACGGTCGACCTCGACGTCCAGACGCGCGGAGAGGGCGTTCACCACGGACGCCCCGACGCCGTGCAGACCGCCGGACGCCGCGTAGGAGCCGCCGCCGAACTTGCCGCCCGCGTGCAGCTTGGTCATCACGACCTCGACGCCGGACAGGCGGGTCTTGGGCTCGACGTCGACCGGGATGCCCCGGCCGTTGTCGCGCACCTCCACCGAGGCGTCGTCGTGCAGGATCACCTCGATGTGGTCGCAGTAGCCGCCCAGGGCCTCGTCGACGGAGTTGTCGATGATCTCCCAGAGGCAGTGCATCAGGCCCCGGCTGTCGGTGGAGCCGATGTACATGCCGGGGCGCTTGCGCACGGCCTCGAGGCCTTCGAGGACGAGGAGGTGCCGAGCGGTGTAGTTGGAACCGTCCCGGTCTGCTCCGGTCAGCAGCGCTGTGGACGGCACGGACGTCTCGGCGGTCACGCGGTTCGCTCCTCGCTGAATTTCAAATGGGACCCCCTGGGGGGAGGGTCGGCTTCGGTCGCCGCTCCGAGGGTACCGAGGGCTGGTAGAGCCGTTGTAACGCAACCCTCGTCGGCACCTCAGAGTAATCCAGAGTCGTACGGACGTTCGATCCCTCGTGGGGGTGAAGTACATATCACGTTCCCTTCGAGGCATGAACCATTTAGCCTCGGGGCACGTCCTCATCCACAACCGGCAACCCGCCGGGAGGACGGACAACCGACACACAGCGCGAACCCGTACGACACAAGAGACGTAATACGGCACATTCGCCGCCAACCGGCAGCAGACAGCCGGCTCGGAAAGATTTTTTCGAGGAGAAGCCGCGAGCGGGAACGTTTTCGGCCTGGTTGGATGTTGACCCTGGTACGACAGCTCGTCGAGCTAGAGAAGAGGCGACGTGACTACTGTTCTGACCCACGCGAGCCCGCTGACGGCCGCTGACCGCTGCGACCGTTGCGGCGCCCAGGCGTATCTGCGCGTCGTCCTCCTGAGCGGCGGAGAACTGCTCTTCTGCGCCCACCACGGCCGCAAGTTCGAGCCGGAACTCAAGAAGATCGCCGCTGAGATACAGGACGAGACGGAACGGCTCACCTCCGTTCCCGCGAACGCGTCCGAAGAGGAACGCTGACCCTTCGCGTCCACGACGAGCCGACACCGGCAGCGCCGCCGGTGTACGGGCGGCCACCCCATCCGGGGAGTGGCCGCCCGTACTCGTAGGACGCGCAGGGCCGGCGTCCTCGTGACGCACACCGACCGCACACTCCGTGCCGGCGACAGCTCGCACGGGTGTGTCCTTTCCCGCGGCGCGAGGCGGCGCCCGGCGGCGCCGCCCTCAGTGGCCGCCTCCCAGCGCCTTGACGGCCTCCGAGACCCGTGTGTAGACACCAGGGCGCCCCGGCTGCCCACAGCCGCTCCCCCAGGACACCACGCCGATCAGGCGCCCATTGGCGACCAGCGGCCCTCCGCTGTCCCCCTGACAGGCGTCATGGCCGCCTTGTGGCGCCCCGGCGCACAGCATGGAGGACGCGACGTATCTGCCGTCCAGACCACCCGGATACGCCTTCTCACAGGTCGCATCCGTCAGGACCTGAAGGGTGGCGGCCCGCAGGCTGCTCGTGTAGGTGGCGTTCCCCGTGACGTCCCCCCAGCCGTACACCGTCGCCGACGTGCCCGGCGTATAGGCCGGATCCCCGGCGGGCGCCATGGGGATGACCGAGCTGGCGGGCAGTGGGGAGGCGAGCGTGAGCACACCGAAGTCTCCGGTGTTCGTATAGCTGTTGTACTGCGGATTGACCCATGTCGAGGTCACGGGGATCTCCTTGCCCTGGCTGGACGTGAGGTCCGTACGGTCCGCGATCACCTTCAGATCCCGCACCCGCCCGGGCGGCGCTCCGAGGACGGCCGCGCTCAGACAGTGGGCGGCGGTCAGGACCGTGGAGCGGTCCACCACCACGCCTCCGCAGAACTGCCCCGCCCGGGTACCTCCGAACCGGTCACGGCTGGACAGGGCGACCGTCCACGGGCTCTGTGAGATGTCGACCGGAGACCCTCCGATGACAACGCTGTCTGCCGTCGCCGGCGCGGGTGCCATCAGCTGTATCAGGGCTGCTGCGGCCGCCAGTGCCAAGGATCGGACGTAGTGGCGAGGCATGCGCTCTCCTCACTGTCGGATGGTCGTAGAACACCCACAGTGATTCAGCCGGCCGCATCCCGCACACGCAAAGGGGCCGCCTCCCGTAGGAGACGGCCCCTGATGACGTACGGCCGAGGGCTAGTCGAGGTAGTCGCGCAGCACCTGGGAGCGCGACGGGTGACGCAGCTTCGACATCGTCTTGGACTCGATCTGGCGGATGCGCTCACGGGTGACGCCGTACACCTTGCCGATCTCGTCGAGGGTCTTCGGCTGACCGTCGGTGAGACCGAAACGCATGGAGACGACGCCCGCCTCGCGCTCGGACAGTGTGTCGAGCACGGAGTGCAGCTGCTCCTGCAGCAGCGTGAAGCTGACCGCGTCGGCCGGGACGACCGCCTCGGAGTCCTCGATGAGGTCACCGAACTCGCTGTCGCCGTCCTCGCCCAGCGGGGTGTGCAGCGAGATCGGCTCCCGGCCGTACTTCTGGACCTCGATGACCTTCTCCGGGGTCATGTCGAGCTCCTTGGCCAGCTCCTCCGGGGTGGGCTCGCGGCCCAGGTCCTGGAGCATCTGGCGCTGCACGCGCGCGAGCTTGTTGATGACCTCGACCATGTGCACCGGGATACGGATGGTGCGGGCCTGGTCGGCCATGGCGCGGGTGATCGCCTGACGGATCCACCAGGTGGCGTA
The DNA here is from genome assembly GCF_044764595.1 of Streptomyces sp. NPDC093984. NCBI lineage: Bacteria > Bacillati > Actinomycetota > Actinomycetes > Kitasatosporales > Streptomycetaceae > Streptomyces > Streptomyces sp. NPDC093984. Next base: position 1,638,235 of record NZ_JBIWIM010000001.1, read on the forward strand.
CGTGGAGAACTTGTAGCCCTTGGTGTAGTCGAACTTCTCGACCGCGCGGATCAGACCGAGGTTGCCCTCCTGGATGAGGTCCAGGAAGAGCATGCCGCGCCCGGTGTAGCGCTTGGCCAGGGAGACCACCAGACGGAGGTTGGCCTCCAGGAGGTGGTTCTTGGCGCGGCGGCCGTCCTCCGCGATGATCTCCAACTCACGCTTGAGCTTGGGGGCGAGCTTGTCGGCGTTGGCCAGCTTGTCCTCGGCGAAGAGGCCGGCCTCGATGCGCTTGGCGAGCTCGACCTCCTGCTCGGCGTTGAGCAGGGGGACCTTGCCGATCTGCTTCAGGTAGTCCTTGACCGGGTCGGCGGTGGCACCGGCCGCGGCGACCTGCTGCGCGGGCGCGTCGTCCTCGTCCTCGTCGGAGAGCACGAAGCCGGCGTTCTCCGCGCCCTCGGGCTCCTCGCCGGCCTTGACGGGGGTTTCCTCGAGGACGTCCTCGTCGAGCAGCTCGACGTCGTCCTTCTTGGCGGCGGTCGTCTTCTTGGCCGCCGTCTTCTTGGCGACGGCCTTCTTCGCGACCGTCTTCTTCGCTGCCGCCGCCTTCTTGGCCGCGGTCTTCTTGACGGGCGCGTCCTCAGCCGGATCGTCGGCGACCGGCACCGCCGGGGCGGCGGGGGCGGTGGCCTTCTTCGTGGTCACCGTCTTCGCCGGGACGGCCTTGGTGGCGGTGCGCTTGGCCGGACTCTTCGCTGCGACGCTCTTGCGGGTGCGCTTGGGCTCTGCGGCACTGACCATCAGCGTCACACCCTCTTCCTCGAGGATCTGGTTGAGGCTGCGCAGTACGTTCTTCCACTGAGTGGCCGGAATCTGGTCAGCTTCGAAGGCCCGACGCACATCGTCGCCGGCGATCTGCCCCTCAGCCTTTCCCCGCTCAATGAGAGCCATGACAGAGACGGACTCGGCGATCTCCGGCGGGAGCGTACGGGATGTGCTGGCCGACACGAACAACCTCTCGGAACGTTGGAAAACGGCTTCCGGCCCCGTCCACAACGGACAGGAGCCGACCGCCGGCTTGGGGGTGGGCCGACGGCGCGGGCGGGGGCCGGGAAGATGCACAGCGCCGCGAACGGCGTCCGTATTCCCTCCTCGGCTGTCACCTCTTAGGTCATCGCGCAGCCCCGCAGAGCGTTACGCCCAATCTACGTGGCCCGGATCACACCCCGTAACCGCTCAAAAACGTCCAGATACGGGCAGAGGTGATCGGTCGATGCCACTGCCGACGCTCGGCCGTCGATGGTTCTACACCACCGCGTATCCCGGAAGCCGCGTCTGACACAGGGAATCCGTATCCGATACAAGGAATCGCCGCCGGCTCCGAGGGCCGCGGTCGCCACCGGGGCACCCATGACCGGCACCGGATCCCCGACGGCCGTGTCACCCCGGCTCGGGGCGGGGTCCGCCGGTCTCCGTCGGGCTCCGCCGGGTCCCGGGAGGATCCGACGGAGTCCGACGGCGGGCGTACGGCTCTCCGCGGCCACCGGCCGCGCGGGCCGGGTGCCGCCCGATGCGCGTACCCACCCCCTGGTCGCATCGCCGACGGGTGTGCGGTCAGTGCTCGCGCGGCGCGGGCACCACACGCTCGACCTCGGGGTGGACGGTGAGCAGTTGCCGCATGGCGCTCTCGGCGGCCGCGCCGTCACCCGCGGCTAGCGCGTCGACGATGCGGGCGTGCTGCGACAGGGCCGTCTCGTTCGGGCGGTCGCAGCCGGTGACCGGGCCGCCGGAGACCTGGAGGGCGGCCGAGACGATCCCCGAGAGGTGCTCCAGCATGCGGTTGCCGGCGACCTGGATGAGCAGCGAGTGGAACTCCGCGTCGGCGCGCGAGAAGGTCAGTGAGTCGCCCTGCCCCATGGCGTGGCCCATGATCTCGACCATGTCGCCGAGCCGCTGCTGCACCTCCTCGCGCCCGTGCCCGGCGGCGAGGCGCGCGGCGAGCGGCTCGATGGTCCAGCGCAGCTCGCTCAGCTCGCGGCGCTGGTCGTCGCGCTGCGGCCCGAAGGCACGCCACTCGATGATGTCCGGGTCCAGGAGGTTCCAGTCGCTGACGGGGCGTACGCGTGTGCCGACGTTCGGGCGGGCGCTGACCAGGCCCTTGGCCTCCAGGACGCGCAGCGATTCACGGACCACGGTCCGGGAGACCTCGAAGCGCTGCCCGATCTCCTCGGGCACCAGCGGGCGGTCGGCACCCAGGTCCCCGGAGACGATCATCTGGCCCAGCTGCTGGACGAGTTGGCCGTGCAGTCCGCGTCCGCGGCTGCCCGCGGTGCGCCGGCCGACACGTCCCAGTTCCGGCTCCCCGCCCTCCCACGAGGGGGCGCCGACGCGGTCGGCGGCGGGCGCCTCGGCGTAGGGGTAGCGGTCGAGTTCGCCCGGTCCGGCCAGGCCGGAGTCTGCTGAGCGGGCGGCGGTCATCATGGTGTGCGCAAGGGTACTCACGGATCCTTTGTCGGCGCCCTCTCCAACTCCCTTGAGGTCTTTGGTGAAAAGCACACGAAAGGGTGATCGCTCACGGCGTCGCAATTGACGCCTTATCGGAAAGAAATGGGCGCTTTTCAGGGGAGTTGTGACACAGGGGGACCGGATCGCCACGGACTGTCGTCATCGGACCCGGCTGCGCAGGGTTGTGATCAGGTAGGCGCACAACAGGGCGGACAGGGACAAGGTCAGTGCCCCGCCCACGGGTTGGGCGATCATGCGCGCCGCCACGGCCAGGTACCTGTCCCCGCCGAAGGGCCACCGCAGCAGCATCAGGGCGGGCGTCCGCTCGGCGAGGCCCGTCGCGATCCGCACGGACGGCCCCGCCAGCGCCTTCTCGACCAGGGGTACGACGACGACGGGCACCGCCAGGACGGCGGCGAGCCCCGCGGTCGTGGACCGGAAGAGACCGGCGGCCAGTACACCGGCCCAGGCGCATCCTGCGACCAGCCCGCACCAACTCGCCGCGAGCGGAAGCCAGTCGGCGGGAACCTGGGCGGCCTCCCGCCCGTAGAGGAGGTGGAGCGTCACCAGGTCGCAGACGGCGGCGAGGGCGGCCAGCGCCAGCGCGGTGGCCCCGGCGACGAGGAGTTTGGCGGCGAGCAGTCCCAGGCGGCGGGGGACGGTCCCGCGGGCCGCCGCCAGAGCGGGATGCCGGAACTCATCGCCGAAGGCGTGGGCACCCAGCAGTCCGGCGCCGAGGGCCGCGGGCGGCAGCGGGAGCTGTTGCGGCCAGGCGGCCAGCAGGCGGTGCGGCGGAGTGTGCCCGGCCCGGGCGAGGACGATGGAGAGCAGGGCCGAGGTGACGAGCACGGCGGCCGCGGTGGCGTAGCCGGTGCCGATCCCGGCGGCACGGCGCAGTTCGTAGCGCAGCGGGCGCAGGGGGCTCGGGACGGACCGGACGTCGACGGGCGGCGACAGCGGGGGCAGGTCGCCCGGTTCAGGTGTCCCGGCGGAAGGCGCCGGGGCGGCCTCGGCTCCGGCGGTCGGCCCCATGTCACCGATTTCGTCGGCGAGTTGGTGAACGAGGATGCCGTGCCGGAACGCAGCCTCGCCGATGTCGGCACACGTACTGCCGTACACCGACAGCCGGTTGCCGTCCTCCTGCACGATCTCCACCGAACGCTGCGCGGTTCTGGCCTCCTTGGCGAGCAGGGCGCCGAGGCGGGCGGCGTGCGGGCTGCGGACGACCACGCGGGGCCGCAGCCGGGTACCGGCGAAGTCTGCGGCCGGCTGGTCGGCGACGAGACGGCCCTGGTCGAGGGTGACGACGTGATCGGCGGTGCGCGCCGCCTCCCTCGGGTCGGCCGTGGTGAACAGGACGGTGCCGCCCTGGGCGGCGTGCGCGCGCAGAGCGCCGTGCAGCCAGCGCCCCTCACGGGCGGAGAGCCCGCCCGCGGGGTCGTCGAGGACGAGCGTGTGCGGGTCGGCGAGCAGGGCGCAGGCGAGGCCCAGGCGGCGGTCCATGCCGCGCGAGAGGTTGCCCAGGCGCTCGTCGCGCAGGCCGACGAGTCCCACCGTGTCGAGGACCTCGTCGGCGCGCCGGGCCGGCACGCCCGCGGCCGCGCAGAGCATGCGCAGTTGTCCGCGGACCGTGCGCGCGGGATGACCGGGGACATCGCCGAGCAGCACGCCCACTTCACGGGCGGGGTGGGCGATGCGGTGCAGCGGGCGGCCCCGGAAGTAGGTGATGCCGCGGCCCGATTGAAGTTCGAGCATGAGCCGGAGCGCCGTCGTCTTGCCCGCACCCGAGGCTCCCAGAAGCGCGGTGACGTGGCCCGCGTGAGCCTCGAAGGACACGTCGTCGACGGCGGGCGGAAGGTCCTTGCGGGGGGCGCTGGTCAATCCGATCGCCTGGATCACTCGAAGCAAGATAGCGCGATATGCCCATTTTGTCGGGAACCTTGCGGACGGACAGGCTCTTACTTTGATCAGACTTAACGTGATCGGACATATGTCCGGAGCTGATGTCGGCGACCGGAGGTCAACGACCGACGCCGACGGCGCCCGGGAACTCACAGGCGGCGGCCGTCCCCGGCAGCCGTCCGTGGGTCGCATTCACCCCGTGACGCCGCCGGTCAGACCTCAGGACGCAGCATCGGCGGGTTGAGCAGCGTGGCGCCGCCCGCACGGAAGAGCTGTGCGGGGCGGCCGCCCTGCCGGGTCGTCGTGCCGCCCGTGGGGACGAGGAAGCCGGGCGTACCGGTCACCTTGCGGTGGAAGTTGCGCGGGTCGAGCGCCACGCCCCACACGGCCTCGTAGACCCTGCGCAGCTCGCCGACGGTGAACTCGGGAGGACAGAAGGCAGTGGCCAGCGAGGAGTACTCGATCTTGGATCGGGCGCGCTCGACACCGTCCGCCAGGATCTGCGCGTGATCGAAGGCGAGCGGAGCCACCGGTTCGCCGGCGCGGCCGTACCCGCCCTGCTGCAGCAGCTCCTCGACCGGCGCCCAGCGAACGTTGCTGGCGTCACCGCCGGCCCGGGGCGCGGGCAGGTCGGGGGCGAGCGCGAGATGGGCGACGCTCACCACCCTCATCCGCGGGTCGCGCTTCGGGTCGCCGTACGTGGCCAGCTGCTCCAGGTGGGCGCCGTTGTCCTGAGCCGGTGCGGACGGGTCGTGGGCCCGCAGCCCCGTCTCCTCGGCCAGCTCGCGCGCGGCGGCCTGCGCCAGGTCCTCGTCAGCCCGGACGAAGCCGCCCGGCAGCGCCCACCGGCCCTGGAAGGGCGGCTCACCCCTGCGCACCGCCAGCGCACACAGGGCGTGGCGGCGCACGGTCAACACGACCAGATCCACGGTGACGGCGAAGGGCGGGAAGGCTGACGGGTCGTAGGGCATGCCGCGATCATAGTCGTCTTCCTGACGATAAACACTCCCTTCCACGACCGCTTCGGCGGCTGATCCACTTCTGTCCCATACAGGTCTCATCGACAGCCGCCCTCCGTGCTGCCGCCCACGTCATCCGAGGTCACACCCCCAGCTGCAGCCCGTCGGCGGCCTCCTCCACCATGGCGAGGCCGAGCCGGCCCACGCGCACGGAGAAGGGGGCGCCGGCCAGCTTCAGTCCGGTCAGGACGATCTCACCGAGCGGGGCGCTGCGGACCGGACACAGGGTCACCGTGCCGGCGGGCGCGTCGGGACGGATTCCGACGAGCGCGGTGAGCAGCAGCACCCCGGCGGCGGCCGCCGTGGCGGCGGGCCGGCAGGCCGCCGGATGCGGCAGCGGCGCGCTCCCTTCCGTCCGCGGCTCGCCGGCGAACATCTCGGGCAGCCGGTATCCGAACGCCTCCGCCGCCGCCAGCATCCCCCCGAGCAGGCCGCCCGCCTCCTTCTCGTACCCGGCGGCGGCCAGTCCGGCGACGGCGACCGCCGTCTCCTGGACGCGCACCGCTCCCCCGCGGTGTCCGAACGGGTTGTACGCCGCCTCCCCGGCCGCCAGGCCGCGCAGTCCCCAGCCCGAGTCCATGGCGGGGCCGCCGAGCAACCGCGCGAGCTGCTCGGTGCGCACCTTGTCCAGCAGGCCGGGCGCCAGGGTGCCGCAGCCGAGCAGCCCGGTGTCGAGGAGGTGGGCGGCGCCCGCGCCGAGGTGCGGTACGAGGCGTCCGTCGCGGGTGCGGGCGGCCGCCGGTCTGCCCCCCGACCGGTCCTCGATCCAGAAGTCCTCGCAGAACGCGTCGCGCAGCTCCTCGGCCCATTCGCGCAGCTCGGCCCCGCCCGGTCGCCCGCATGCGTCGAGCAGGTCGGCGCCGACCACCGCGGCGCGGTGGGCGTACGCCTGGGTCTCGCAGCGCAGCGGCCCGGCCGGCTGCGGGTCGGGGAGGTAGACGCCGTCACCGACGGTGGTGCGCAGCCACCGCAGACAGTGCTCGGCCGCCGGCAGCAGCTCCTCCGTCTCCCGCTCGGGAAGTCCCCAGCGCCAGGCTTCCGCGAGGAGCACGGGGAACAGCAGGGTGGCGTCGGTGCCCGTGCAGCCCGGTGGCAGATGCGCGCCCGCGTCCCGGCGGGGCCCCGGGATCATGCCCGAGCGGAGCCCCGGGCCGCCGAGTTGGGTACGGGCGAGGATCCGCAGCGTGCCCGCGGCCAGCCGGGTGCCGAGCGGCAGCGTCATCCGGGCCGCCGCCAGGGACTCCGCGGGCGCCGGGCCGCAGCGCCACGGCGCTCCGGCCGCCGGCTGGATGTCGGAAGGGTGCACGGGGTCCCGGAGCAGCAGGGCCCTGAGGTCCTCGACGCAGGTGTCCAGCAGCGGCTGGACACGGGGGTCGTCCCCGGTGGCCCGGGCCTGCGCGAGCGGGCTCGCCGCGCCGTGTCCCACCGCTCTGACCGAAGCCGCGCCGTCCGGCCGCAGCCGCAGTTCCACGCTCCGCGTCCCGCCGGGCGGCAGTTCCAGCTCCCAGCGCAGGAGCCCCGCCGAGGCGAGGGCGTCCGTGGGAGGCGGTGCGGCCGTGACCGCGCAGTCGCCCTTCTGACACGACCAGCGCAGCCCGGAGTCATGGACGGTGGCGGGGACTTCGGGTCTGGTGCTGCCCGAGGCGATCTCTCCCAGTTCCGCGAGGTCGGTGCCCAGGGACACCTCCATCGGCAGCCGCAGCGGGCGCGGGGCCGCGCTGTGCAGGGTGATCCGCTCCGTTCCGTCGGCGAACCGAACGCGCTCCACGACGACGTCCGGATCCGGGCCCGCGTCGGGGGACGCGTGCACCGTCCCCACGAAGCGGGCCCGGTCGGCCGCGACCATGCGGGCCTGAACGGGAAGCGGCTCCCGCCCGGCCACCCGCACCTGGCAGCGGGAGAGCACGCGCCGGCCCGCTCGGTAGAACCCCTCCAGGCCCTGTCCCGTCAGCTGTCCCTGATCCGTGGAGATCACAAGGCCGGGCAGGGCGACGCAGATCAGCGCGGTGTGGGCGGGCGGCAGGTCGGCGATTCGGCGCGGCGCAGCGGGCAGGGGCGGAGGGCAGGCCTGGGGCCGGTCGACGTGCGGGACGGGAGCCGGTGTGCCGTCCGGCATCCAGGACACGGCCGGTGGGGTGCCCCGGGAAGACCGGGGCTCCGAGGGTCCGTGGCGGGGACGCCGGTTGCCGTCGGGTGTGGAGAACGGTGCGGGCAGGGGCATGGGGCGGCTTTCTCTGCGCTCGGTACGCCTGGGGTGCGCCCGGAGCCGGGTGGGCGGCTCCGGAGAGGGTCGTGAGCGATGCGGCGGCGCGACCCGTGCACGGGTTCCGCCACTCAGGTGAACGGATCGCGCCTGCCCGGGGTCACGCCCGTGGGAGGGGAAGCCGACCGAACGGCGGTACGCCGCACCGCAGGACGTGCTCATGTGCCGCCCTCCCCCGTACACCGGCCGGGACGGCGGCGGGCACCGGACCGGCCGGTCGCCTCCTCCGCAGCCCGCTGCCCTTCGCCACCAGGTGGGATGTCGGCAGGGCGCCTGCGAGGTGCCCCGGCCCCCTTGGCGGGACGACGGGTCGGCCGGCTGCCGCCACTCGCCGGCCGGACCGTGCGCCTGCGCCGGGGGGCGCCAGGGGCACGGGTGGGCTGCTGCGGGGTGGGCGCCCCGGTCGGGGCGGGGGGCGCGGCACCGTCCGGGAGCTCGGCCCTGTCATCCGACATCGTGGCCGGCGTCCCCTGCTTCCCTTCGCGGCCCGCACGTTCCGCACGCAGGCAGCGGCGGACGGTCTCCGGGTCGAGGCCCTCGTTGCAGGCCTGGTGCAGGAGGCGGGCGAAGAGGTAGTCCGGGTCCGCGCCCAGGGCCATGGCGAGGGCTTCACGGGCCTCGAGTTCGTCGCCGGTCGACCAGGCCACCCACCCGGCGAGCGTCAGCGGCGCCGCGGCGTGCTCACCGTACGAGCCGGCACAGCGACGGGCCAGGGCGCGCCACAGCCGCAGCGCCACGGCGGCCTCCGCGCCCTCCATCCACTCCGCCGCACGGTCGCGGGTCATGCGGTCCTGGAGGCCGACGATCAGGGCCGCGGCCTCGTCGTGCCCGAGCAGTTCGTCGTCGCGCCGGTCCGCGGCCGGGGCTGCGGACACCGGCGGGGCCGCGGCGAGCCGGGCCATGACCCGCTCGGCGAGTGCGAGCGTCTCGGCGGCGACCCCGTCGCGGGTGCCGTCGTCCAGGATTCTCCGCACGAGCGCCATGCTCGCGGCGTCCAGCGCCGCTTCCTGATCGAGCGCTGCCGCCGTCTCCCAGGGACTGAGCCGCGCCCGGAACTCCTTGAGCGTGCCGCGTACCTGAAGGCCCGCGTAGGTCGCGGCGGCGGCCAGGACGGAGGTGCCGGGCAGGCCCAGCGGCTGCCCCTCGGAGGGACAGCAGCCGGGGCTGGGGCACACATACGACCAGAAGCGGCCGTCGGAGAGGCACAGGGCCTCCACCACGGGCGCGTCGAGGCTGCCGCAGGCCGTGCGCAGCGACTGGGCCAGCGGCCGGAGTCGCTCCATCACATCGCGTCCGGTCTCACCGCTCGACGGTTCCTGGACCAGATAGGCGACCATGCTTTCCGGTCGGGCACCTCTGCGCTCGCTGCCGACCACCAGGCCGCGCGCCAACTGCTGTGCCGCGGACGGCCAGTCGCCGGGCTGGGCGGGGATGCCGAGCCGTGCGCGCCCGCCGAACCTCCCCCGCCCGTCCCGGTCGTGCAGTGCCACCAGCACGATGCTGTCCTCCGGACGGTACCCGAGCAGGTACGGCAGGGCGTCGGCCAGCTCGGCCGGGGTGCGCAGCGTGACCTGGGTTTCGCCCGGGCCTCCCGCCGAGGGGCCGTGTCCTGCGTACGCGATGGGCTCGCCGCTGTGGTGTGCGGATCCGTGCGTGTCTCCGATGCCGGAGGGGCCGGCCGCTTCGTCGTGGTTCGTCATGCCGCGACCATCTCGCGGATCATGGAGTTCCGCTTGACCTGTGGACAACCCTGATCATGGGCACGCCAGCAGTTGTCCACAGGCGGCCGGGGTCGCTCGCACGATGTCCGACCGATCGGGTTGCCTGGGCGCATGGACCACAAGGGAAGGGGCCTCGAGTCGGCGGTGACGCCGGCCCGGGACCCCTCGATGCGAACAGCTATGTCAGCCGTCGGACTCCGACGACGGGATGTAGGCGCCGGGCACGTCGTTCGGCGCGTAGATCTTGCTGTCACCGGGGTACGGCTTGGACCAGTTGTGCGTCTCGTACCACGTGAGACGGTTCATCTGCTCCGGGTTGGCGAAGTCGGGCACCGCCTTCGTACCGGTCAGCCGCTGGTGCGACTCCCAGGCCTTCCACTGCGCCGCGACCTTCTGCTCGGCCGCCGGCACCGTTACGGACGTCTGCGCGGGCGCCGCCTTGGCGTCCTGCGGCGCCGGGGTGTCCGGGCCGCAGGAGGGCTGGGTGCTCAGGCCGAGGGTCAGCGAGGTCCGGTTGGGCTGGGCCTTGAACGGCGTGTAGTCCGGCTTCTGGGTGAACGCGCCGAACATCGGGGTGGCCGCGCTGTCCATCTGGTTCATCGGGTGGATCCCGAGGATCTGCTCGATGGTGCGGATCATCGTGATCTGCGAGTAGTAGTGGTTGTCGACCTTGCCGTGCTGGGCATAGGGGCTGATGATCTGGACCGGGGCACGGTGGCCGTCGACGTGGTCGAGGCCGGCCTGGGAGTCGTCCTCGACGACGAAAATCGCCGAGTCCTTCCAGTACTTGCTGTGCGTGATCTCGTCGACCATCTTGCCGACCGCGAGGTCGTTGTCCGCGACCTCGGCGGCCGGGCTCGCCGGACCACCGGTGTGGTCGTTGGAGAACCAGAACATGTTCAGGTTCGCCGGACCGTTCTTCTCGAAGTCCTGCTTCCAGATCTGTTCCTTGTAGACGTCCGGGACGTTGAGGTCGAACAGCGGGAAGCCGGGCACCGACACCTTGTTGAGCGACGGGATCGCCGAACCCGTCTGGATGGGGTAGGCGGTCTTCTGCCCGGTCGCCTCCATGTTCTTGGCGTCGCAGTACAGGTTCTGCCAGGTCGCGCCGGCCGGCTTGCTCTCGATCGACTGGAACTCGCCGTAGTCCTTGACGGACTTGCCGGCCGCCTGCGCGCCGGTCCAGATGAACCCGGACTTCTGGTGGCCGAGAACGTCGTCCTCGGTGTCGTAGCTGCGCGTGTACTCACCGGCCGAGGACTCGGTGTACTCCGGGTTGTCGGCCTGCATCAGCCAGTTGTGGCCCTCGGCGGAGTTCGTGCCGACGTCGTAGAAGTTGTCGTACAGCCCGAACTGCTGCGCGAGAGCGTGCTGGTTCGGCGTCACGTTCTCGCCGAACTGCGTGAGCGACGAGTCGCCGTTGCCCTTCGCGATGTCACCGAGGACCTGGTCGTAGGTCCGGTTCTCCTTGACGAGCAGGAAGACGTGCTTGATCGTCGAGGGGGCGCCGAGCCGCGTCGGGACCGGCACCGGCTTCGCGTTGCTCTTGCCCTTGGCCAGCTTGACCGAGCCGGCGGTCCAGCCGTTCTGCTTGAAGACCTTGGCCGTCTCGGACCTGATGACGCTGTCGTCCGGCAGCGAGAACTGCGTCAGGCTGGAGGTCGTGTCGTGGGTGCCGTGGCCGGCGGCGGTGGTCGGGCGGCGCGCGTCGATGCCACGGGTGTTGGAGACGACCACGGTCTTGCCCACCGTGGTGATCCCCGAGGGGAAGTAGTCCGTCGGGAGCAGGCCGACGTAGCCGGCCGGCTGCTGCGAGGACGTGTACCGGTACACGGCGACCGCGTTGGCGCGGCCGAGCGTCACGAGCAGGTGACCGTCGTCGGTGAGCATCACCGCGTTGGGCTCGTAACCGACCGACGCCTCCGGCCACGGCTGCGTGGAGATGGTCTGGACGACCTTGTCGTTGGCGATGTTGATGACCGACACGTTGTTGTCGGCGGTGTTGGTGACGAACACCGCGCCCTTCTTGGCGTACACCGCGGTCGGGTGCAGACCGACGTCGATGGACCCGACGGCGGCGGACGGGTTCGCCACGTCGATGACGCTGACCGTGCCGGTGGTGGAGGCACCGGTCTCCGGGTTGGCCGGCACCTGGGTGCCGTAGGAGTTCATCGTGGTGTCGCCGGCCTTGGCCGGACGGCCGCCCTCGTTGCTGACGTAGAGCTTGTTGCCGACCAGGGCGACGCCACGCGGGGCGTTGCCCACGGCCCAGCTCTGCTTGATGGTCCCGGTCGCCGCGTCGATGGCGACCACCCGGTTCTGGCCGTTGACCGCGGAGTACACGGTGGAGCCGTCGGCCGAGAACACCGCCGCACCCACCAGCGCGTGCTTGGAGCCGTCGGCCGGTATGGAGACGGTCGTCGGGTTGGAGAGGGTGCCGTCCGCGTTCACGGTGAACTTGGTGTAGCCGTCGCTCTGGCCCAGCCACAGCTGCTTGCCGTCGGGCGAGTACGTCGGACCCTCCTGGCCGACGGAGCCGCTGCTGATGCGCAGGTCGTCCGCCTTGTTGCTGCCGACCTTCTGCTTCACCTGCCCGGTCTTGAGGTCCATGACGACCAGCGCCGCGTCACCGTCGGCGACCGCGGCCGCGAGGTGGCTGCCGTCCGGGCTGACCGACGACGACATGATCTTGCCGTCGTTGATGACGGTGCGGCTGCCGTACGGGGCGATGTACTGGTCGGCGGAGACGACCTGGCCGTTGGCGGTGACCTGGCCGACCTGCTGGGTGCCGAACTGGTGCGTCTGGGCGACAGCGGTGCCCGTGACGGCGAGGGCGACAGCGATGCCCGACGTCACCAGCACAGTCCGGCGGCCGACACGTCTACCGAAAAGGCTGACCCGCTCCTTCTCGTTGCTTCGACGCTGACGTGTTACCTGCATGGAACTATCCCTTCGAGGAGGTGTCGAGCAGTTCGACGTTTCCGTCGAACTGCCATAGGGGGTTCGGGGCGTCCCCGGTGGGGGTACGGACGAGGAAGTAGCCGTTCACTTCCTTCGGTCCGTCGCCGTCGGCCACGAACCGCCCGTCTGAGGCGACGTCAAGTTGGTAGATGGCCGTCCCTGCGGCCGCGACGCCGGGGAGATGCCAGGTGACGACGCAACGCCAGTCGTTGCCCGCCCCCTGGGGGGCGACCTGGCCGTCGCCCTTGTTGCACGCCGCCGTGGCCTTCAGTTGCGCCTCGGTGACGGCTGGGCGGTGGAGCTGCTCGGTCTGCATGCGGTAGAGGTGGGCGAACGCCGTGGCGACCGACCGCTGGACCTTGTCCTGCTCGATCCCGGAGCCCATCGACGGGGTCACCACGGCGACCACCACGACGGTGAGGGCGGTCAGTGCGACCAGCGGCAGGAGTCCGGTGGTGACCGCGCGACGCCCGGAACCGTCGTAGGCCGGGTTGGTGAAGTCGCGCCGCAGGAAGAGCAGGTACGCCAGCCCTGTCGCGAGCACGGCCCACACGAGGCCGACCACGATGCCGATCAGGAGCGGGCCGACCTGCGCCGGGCTGGTGAACAGACCGTTCCAGGAGATGAAGGCGTAGCCGGGCAGGGCGAGGCGCACGGCGACGGGCAGCGGCAGCATCTGGGCCACCTGCATCGCGAGCGCGACGACCGGGGGCAGCAGCAGCCCCATCGGCGACCGCCCCAGGGCGACCGACCCAAGCAGTCCGATCGCGGCGAGAGCCAGGGTCGGGGCGAGGGCGCAGGCCCAGGCGAGCAGGACCTTGCCCGCGGCGTCCCCCGGCGCGAGGAGATGGCCGTCGAGGCCGACGAGCGGCTGGTTGCCGACCGCCACGATCCCGCCGACCGTGCTGGAACAGGCCAGCCCGGCCACGAGCAGCAGGATGACGGTGAGACTGGCCAGCGCCTTCGCCGCGAAGATCCGCCTGGGCGACCGGACGGCCACGAGCAGGTGGCGCCAGGTGCCGAGCCGGTCCTCGGAGGCGAACACGTCGCCGGCGACCACGGAGGTCAGCAGCGGCAGCGCCCAGGTGCCCGCGAAGCCGAGCATCACCAGCGGTCCGGCCCACCCCGTGGCGTGCATCCAGCGGCCGAAGAGGGTGTCGGCGGGGAGCGTGCTCTGCCAGCTCACCCCGGCGACGAAGAGCGCCGGCGCTATCCAGCAGGTGAGGACCAGCAGGCGGATCCGCCATTGCGAGACCAGCTTGACCAGCTCGAACCGGTAGCCGCGCACCACCGAGACGCGGAGGGCACGGGCCACGACGACGTTGTCATCGACGATGGTCGCGGTCATCGGGCGGCCTCCTGCTGCTCGGTGAGGGCGAGGAACGCGGCTTCGAGCGGCGACACCACGGGGGCGAGCTCGCGCACCGCGACGCCCGCGTGCACGAGCCCCCCCACCAGTTCGTCGAGGGCGGGCACCAGCGCGCGCACCACGAGCGCCTCCGCGTCGTGCCGTTCGTGCCGTCCCACGGCGTCGTCGACGACCCGTATCCCGGCGGTTTCGGCAGCCAGCCGGCGTGCTGCCTGCGGGTCGGAGGTCCGCAGCCGGTAGTCGAGTTCACGGTTCTCGGCGGCCAGCTTGCCCAACGGGCCGGAGAAGACGACCCGTCCGGTGGCGATGATGGTGACCTCGGAGCACAGTGCCTCCAGGTCGTCCATGCGGTGGCTGGAGAGCACGACGCTGGTTCCGTCCGCCACGAGCCGGGTGAGGACACCGTGCACGTGTCTTTTACCGGCCGGGTCCAGGCCGTTGGAAGGTTCGTCGAGCACGAGCAGCCGGGGCTTGGTGAGCAGGGCGGCGGCGAGCCCGAGCCGCTGACGCATGCCGAGGGAGAAGCCGCGGGCCCGGTCGTCGGCGACCTCGGTGAGTCCGACCTGGTCGAGTACGTCGTCGATCGCCGTGGTCCGGGCGTCGTGGCCGCGGAGAGCGGCCAGTGCGGCGAGGTTCTGCCTGGCGGTGAGCGAGGGGTAGAGACCGGGCCCGTCCACGAAGCCGGCGACACCGTCGGGAGCGGCGAACGCCCGTCCGACCGGCGTACCCAGGATCTCGAGGCGGCCGCTGTCGGCGACGGCCAGGCCCAGCAGGAGGCCGAGCAATGTCGTCTTGCCGGCGCCGTTCGGTCCGACCAGGCCGTGGATCTGACCCTGTGTCACATCCAGGTCGATGCCGTCGAGTGCGACGACGTCACCGAAACACTTGGTGATGCCGCGAGCCCGGACTGCGAGGAGTCTGCCCATGGGTCCCTTCTTTCGAGTCCGCAGGGACCCTAGGGACGACACACAACGCAGACACAGACGCCTGGCTGAACGTTCGCGGAACGAATCGTCAAGGCGTCGGCAAGTCGTGCGCAGGAGCAGCCGGCATCGAGCGGGGCTCGGGAACGCCTGGACGCACCACGTCCGTACGAAGTACCGTGGCGCGCTTCATCGCGCCGCCGGCATGAAGCGGGCGCCCACGCGCAGCACACCGGTTGACTCCCGTCAGTCACGTTGAAGCAGACGCGACCGGGAGCTGAACATGCTGCAACCGGCCGCAGCCGGGAAGTGGACGCGGGCCGGGGGAAGCTCAGCCTGTGACAGCGAGGACCAACGGAAGGACCTGTTCGCTGCCTGCCCGGCGGAGGAGACGGGCGGCGACCGCGAGGGTCCAGCCGGAGTCGGTGTAGTCGTCCACGAGCAGGACGGGGCCGGGAGAGCCGGCCAGGGCACCGGCAAGCTCCTCAGGAACGGTCAGGGCGCCGGACAGCGCCCTGAGCCGCTGGGCGGAGTTGCTGCGGCGAGCCGTGTGCGCGCCACTCGGCCCGGTGTAGGTCAGGGTGCCGAGGAAGGGAAGGCGGCCGATGTCCGCGATGCCCTGGGCGAGGGAACCCACCAGTTGCGGGCGGGTCAGGGAGGGCACGGCGACGACTCCCACCGGCCGGGCAGAGGCGTCCGGGGCATCCGGCGCCCAGCCGCCCGGAGAGCGCGCCCAGTCGGCGAGGACCGCCACCGCTGCCCGCAGGACGTCGTCGGGGACCGGCCCGTCGGGCGCGTTCTCCGCCAGCAGCGGGCGCAGACGGTTGCCCCAGCCGATGTCCGAGAGCCGCCCCAGGGCACGCCCGGTGGAGCACTGCTCCGTGGCCGGGATGCGCCCCTTGAGGTCGACGCCCAGTGCGGGCATCCCCGTCGGCCACATGCGGCGCGGCTCGACCTCCACCCCCGGGCGGTCCAGTTCCTTGGCCGCCCCTGCCAACGTCTCCGCCGAAACGGCGGCATCGGCCCATGGCCCCGCGCAGTTGTCGCAACGACCGCACGGGGCCGCCCCCTCGTCGTCCAGCTGCCGGCGCAGGAACTCCATCCGGCACTGGGACGTGCTCACGTAATCGCGCATGGCCTGCTGCTCGGCGGCCCGCTGACGCGCCACCCGGGCGTACCGCTCGGAGTCGTAGACCCACTGCTCGCCGGTGGAGACCCAGCCGCCCTTCACCCGCTTGACCGCCCCGTCCACGTCGAGCACCTTCAACATCGTCTCCAGCCGACTGCGCCGTAGATCCACCGACGCCTCCAGGGCCGGCACGGACAGCGGCCGTCCCGCACCGGCGAGGGCGGAGAGGGTCTGTCGGACCTGCGCCTCGGGCGGGAAGGCGGTATCGGCGAAGTAGCGCCAGATGGCCTCGTCCTCCTTGCCCGGCAGCAGCAGCACATCGGCGTGGGCCACACCGCGCCCCGCACGCCCCACCTGCTGGTAATAGGCGATCGGCGAGGACGGCGAGCCGAGGTGCACCACGAAGCCCAGGTCCGGCTTGTCGAAGCCCATGCCCAGCGCCGATGTCGCCACCAGCGCCTTGACCCGGTTCTCCAGCAGGTCGGCCTCGGCCTGCAGCCGGTCGGCGTTCTCCGTGCGCCCCGTGTAGGAGGCCACCCGGAAGCCGCGCTGCCGCAGGAAGGCGGTCGCCTCCTCGGCCGCGGCCACCGTCAGCGTGTAGATGATCCCGGAGCCCGGCAGCTCGTCGAGATGCTCGGCCAGCCAGGCCAGGCGGTGCGCGGCGTCCGGCAGCTCGACCACACCCAGCCTCAGGCTCTCCCTCTCGAGCGGGCCGCGCAGCACCAGGGCCTCACCGGCGCCGGTACCCAACTGCTCGGCCACGTCCGCGGTGACCCGCGCGTTGGCCGTCGCCGTGGTGGCCAGCACCGGCACGCCGGGGGCCAGCTCAGCGAGCATCGCCCGCAGCCGGCGGTAGTCCGGCCGGAAGTCGTGCCCCCAGTCGGAGATGCAGTGCGCCTCGTCGACCACCAGCAGACCGGTCGTGGCCGCGAGCTTGGGCAGCACCTGATCGCGGAAATCCACAGAATTGAGACGCTCCGGGCTCACGAGGAGAACGTCGGTCTCGCCGCGCTCGATCTCCTCGTGGATGGTGTCCCACTCCTCCAGGTTGGCCGAGTTGATGGTGCGCGCCCGGATACCGGCCCGCGCCGCCGACTCCACCTGGTTGCGCATCAGCGCCAGCAGCGGCGAGACGATCACCGTCGGGCCGGAGCCACGCCGGCGCAGCAGCGCGGTGGCCACGAAGTACACCGCCGACTTGCCCCAGCCGGTGCGCTGCACCACCAGGGCACGTCGGTGCTCCCGCACCAGAGCCGCCACCGCTTGCCACTGGTCCTCCCGCAACCGGGCCGAGCCCCCCGGGTCACCGACGAGCTCGGCGAGGATGGCGTCGGCTTCAGCGCGGAGCTCGAGTTCGTCCATGTCCCCATGCAACCCGATGGCACTGACAATCGGCCACCTCACCCAGCGTGACCAACGGCTCGCGAGCGGTCCACGGACCACATGGACCACGGACCACGCACCACGCACCACGCACCGAAAGGCGCTCGCCGGAGCGGAGAGGGTGTGGCCGCTGGTCCTCACGTGCATGAGTGACCCGCCCCTTCGCTGGGAACACACTGGGCAGAGAGGTAGAGGGGATATAGGCCACACATCACCAGAAACCGGTCGGCAGCCCCAATTGCTCGTTGCCGCAACCCAGTTCGACGGGAAGAATTGAGGTCCGCTCCCCGCACGGCTCGTCCGTGATCCGGCAGGGCTCTGCCGCGGTGTGCACCCCCCAGTCCCACCCCGCCCGCACTGTGGGCGCGTCAGCCGAAGGGAGGATCGTGACCTTCGGATTCGCTCCGTCCTCGGCGGCATCCCTGGCAGATTCCGCCGACCCGTCCGCCGCTTCCGCCCATCCCGTGGCCCGACTGCTCGAGCCGGCGGAGTGGGCGGCCGCCGAGATTCCCCTGCTGCGCAACCCCCGCGAAGTCGTCAGCGGGCTGCACGCCCGGCACCGGCCACGCCCCTCCACGGCCGTGGTGGCCGTCCTGGATCCTGAGGAACGACTGTGCGCCAGCGCGTCGTTCACCCGGCGTCCCGCCCCGGCGGACGGGTGGGTGTTCCGCAACGCGCTGCTGGCCCAGTTGCGCCGGGTCATCCCCCACGACCTGCGGCGCCGGACGCCGGTGCGCACGGCGGTGCTGCTCTACTGCCGTGAGGGCGACACACGGTGGACGGAGGAGGACGGCGCGTGGATGTGGGGCCTGCGCGACGCATGCACGTTGCACGGGCTGCGCTGTGGTGCGTACATCACGCTGACGCGCGATGGCTGGCAGGTTCTCGGCGAGGACCGCGGGGGCCGCCGCCCCAACGCGGAGTCGACGCCCGAGGAGTTCGATCCGGCGGGCATACCGCTGCAACAGCCTCGCACCGGGGGCACTTCCTCGGACCTGATGCGCCGGGCCGCCGCCCGCTGAGCGGCACGGCACCGTCGCAGCGCCGCCGGGAGCGGCGACGCACGACGACGGAAGCCTCCACACCACCAGCTCGTGGGTCACTCGCCAGGAGGCGGCGGCCGCTCGCGGCGCCCCCGTTTCCGCGAACAGGCCACGCACCGGAAGAGCACGGAAGTCGCCCACGCCAGTAGCCTGAGGAAACCGTTCGCCTCTACGGCGGCACCGACGGCCGATACGGCGGCACTGCCCGCCGACATCGTCAGTGCCCACCGACGTGCGTCAGCGCCCAGCCGACATGTGTCAACGCCAGCCGACATGCGTCAGTGACCACCGACACCGGGAGCCCGACCACAGAAGGGCATGGCGAAGAGAGCGCCGTTCGGGGTGCCGTCGGCGCTGCACTCACCGCCGCGGCGGCCGAAGCCCGAACCGGCTACCCGGCTCGGTCCCCGGCGCGAAGGGCTGGACGCGAGCGGACCGGGTCGGTCCGCTCAGACGCCCGCGCCCAGCACCGAGTTGATCTGCTTCGGGTCGCCGCAGACGATCAGCAGGGCACCGGACCGGCTGAGCGCCAGCGGAAGCGTCGCTGCGACAGTGGCGTCGGCACCGCCGTTGACGGCGACCACGACCACCGGTCGGGCCGCGGCACGGGAGGCCACCGAGGCGTCGGCGTAGAAGACGTCGTCACCGGCGTCGTGCTGCGCCCAGTAGGCGGCCTCACCGAAGGACAGTTCGTGCGCGGCCCACGGGTGCGGCTCGCCGGTGGTGATCACCAGCACGTCACCAGGGGCGCGACCGGACTCCAGCAGCAGGTCGACGGCTTCCTCGGCGGCATCCAGCGCACCCTCGGCGGAGGCCGGGATCAGCTGGATCTGTGGAGTGGAGGCGGAAACGGACGGTCCGGGCTTGGCCGGCTCGCGCGGGGTGCGCTGGGCCGGCATCGGCCGGATGGGCCCCGGACGTCCGGGGCGGGCAGGGGCCGCGGGGCGGGGGCCCGGTACGGGACGGGGGGTCGGCGCGGTACGGCCGCCGGCCGTGGCGCGGGGACCCTGGGCACTCTCGTGAATCTGAGGCTCCTCGGGAATGAGAGGCATGAGCTGATTTTTATCAAACGCCGAAGCGACCGGCGTCGGCGGGTGGCACGTCAGTGCGACCGGAACCGGTCAGAAGTCGAAGCCGAGCTGGCCCTCGATTTCCGGAACGCTTCCGTCCGCCCAGCTGCGGACCTTCTTGAGGTGCCGCCACTGGGGCAGCGCATCAAGATACGCCCACGACAAGCGGTGGTACGGGGTGGGGCCCCGTTCCTCCAGCGCGGCCTTGTGCACCGGTGACGGATAACCGGCGTTGGCCGCAAAACCGAAGTCTGCATGGTCGATACCCAGTTCGGCCATCATTTTGTCGCGGTGAACCTTGGCTATCACCGAGGCCGCCGCGACCGCCACGCACGACCGGTCGCCCTTGATCACCGTACGGACCTTCCAGGGCGCGCCGAGGTAGTCGTACTTCCCGTCGAGGATGACGGCGTCGGGGCGGACGGGCAGCGACTCGAGGGCGCGTACCGCCGCGAGCCGCAGGGCGGCCGTCATCCCGAGGTCGTCGATCTCCTCGGGGGAGGCGTGACCTAGGGCGTAGGCCGTGACCCACGTCCGCAGCAGCTCGGCGAGTTCGGTGCGCCGCTTGACGGTCAGCAGCTTGGAGTCGGTGAGGCCCTCGGGCGGTCGGCGCAGACCCGTGACCGCCGCGCAGACGGTGACGGGACCGGCCCACGCACCGCGCCCCACCTCGTCGACACCGGCGATGACCTTCGCTCCGGTCGTTGCGCGGAGGGAGCGCTCGACGGTGTGAGTAGGTGGTTCGTACGGCATGGCGCCCTTAGCGTACGCCGCCGGGATCGCCGTGCGACACCCCGGTTTCCCCGGGCGACGGCACACGCGCCGGCGGCCGCCCGGAAGGACGGCGACAGCACCGCCGCATCCGGGCCGTCGCGGCGTCCCGGGAGCCGGATCAGTCCCCCACCGGACGCAGCAGCGGGATCATCAGCCGGTCGATCATCTCCTCGATCTCCTGGTCACTCCATTCGCAGGCGTTAATTTTCGTGCGATACATCATCATCGCCGGCATGACGTCGAAGACATATCCGTTCGCGGCGTCGGACCGCACCTCTCCCCGCTCGATTCCATGCGTGATGACCTGACGCAGCAACCTGACGCTCGGCTCGATGACGCCCTCATAGATCACACCCTGGAAACGCTCCGCCTCTAGGGTGTCGCATTCGTGAATGACTGAACGCAGGGCGAATCCGGGGCGCGAGTACATGGCGTCGCGGGCCTGCCGGCACAGGGCCAGCAGGTCCTCCCGCAGGGTCCCGAGGTCGGGCGCCTCGTCGAAGCGCGGCAGTCCGGCCTGGAGCGCGTCCGCGACGAGGTCCTCCTTGGACGGCCAGCGGCGGTAGACCGCCGCCTTGCCGGTCTGCGCACCGGCGGCGACGCCCTCCATCGTCAGGCCCTTCCAGCCGACCGTGCTGAGCTGCTCGAGCGTGGCGTCGAGGATCGCGCGTTCGAGCACGGCACCACGCCGGCGGAGCGAGGCCGGTCGGGGAGAGGCGGCCGTCCAGGACGAAGTACCCATCTGCGTTTCTCCGTTGAGCAGCGGAAGCGGGGATTCCGAGGATAGGGCGAGCAACTGGGCGGCGCAGCACGGCAACGAAGTCAGTGAACGCTTGCGTTCACTGACGGGGACTCACTACCGTGTGGCACGGAAAGTGAACGCGATCGTTCACTAACGCCTTCGTGGGGGACCCATCGTGACAACCTCTCCATTGATCGAGGACCAGAAGCCGAAAGCCGCCCGCCGGGAGGGGCGTCCCGGCATCGCACTCACCGTCATCGCGGCCTGCCAACTCATGGTGGTACTCGACGCGACGATTGTGAACATCGCGCTCCCGCACATTCAAGACGCGCTGAAGTTCAGCACGACCGACCTGACGTGGGTCGTCAGCGCCTACACGCTCACCTTCGGTGGCCTGCTGCTTCTCGGCGGGCGGGCCGGTGACATCCTCGGCCGGCGCCGGGTGTTCATGACGGGCATCCTGCTGTTCACCTTCGCCTCGCTGCTCGGCGGACTCGCCCAGGAGCCCTGGCAGTTGCTGGCCGCGCGCGCCCTGCAGGGCGTGGGTGGCGCGATCGCGTCGCCCACCTCACTGGCGCTGATCACCACCACGTTCGCCGAAGGCCCGGAGCGGAACCGGGCGTTCGGCGTCTTCGCCGCGGTCTCGGCCGGTGGCGGCGCGATCGGTCTGCTGACCGGCGGCATGCTCACGGAGTGGCTCGACTGGCGCTGGGTCCTCTTCGTCAACGTGCCCATCGGCGTGCTGATCGCCGTGCTCACACCGATGTACATCAATGAGTCCGAACGCCATCCGGGCCGCTTCGACATCGCGGGCGCCCTCACGTCGACGGCGGGCATGGCGTCGCTGGTGTACGGCTTCATCCGCGCCTCCGAGGACGGCTGGCGCGACAGCGTCACGATCGGGTCCTTCGCGGCGGCCGTGGTGCTGCTGCTGGCGTTCGCCCTCATCGAGAGGCGGGCCAGGGAGCCGATCACGCCGCTGCGGATGTTCGCCGACCGCAACCGCTCGGGCACGTACGTGATCATGTTGAGCCTGGCCGCGGCGATGTTCGGCATGTTCTTCTACATCGTGCTCTTCGTGCAGAACGTGCTGGGGTACACGCCGATCTCGGCGGGCGTGGCCTTCCTGCCGGTCACGGTGGCGATCGTGATCGGCGCCGGCCTCTCGCAGCGGTTCCTGCCGGTGCTCGGCCCCAAGCCGTTCATGCTGGTGGGCGCGACGCTCGTGACGATCGGGCTCGGCTGGCAGGCGTTGATCAAGCCCGACAGCTCGTACGCGGGCGGTGTGCTCGGCCCCATGCTGGTGTTCGGCTTCGGGATGGGCCTGAACTTCGTGACGCTGACGCTCACCGCGGTCTCCGGCGTCGCCCAGCACGAGGCCGGGGCGGCCTCCGGTCTGCTCAACACCACCCAGCAGGTGGGCGGTTCGCTCGGTCTGTCGATCCTGACCACGGTGTTCGGCACGGCGAGCAGGGACGAGGCGGGCAAGCAACTGCCGAAGTTCCTGGCGAACGGCACGGCGGAGCAGAAGGCGGAGTTCGCCAAGACGCACCGGTTGCCGGCTCCGTGGGGGAACGAGGTGCTCGCCCACGGCATATCGACGGCCTTCGTGCCAGCCGCCGCGATGGCGATCGTGGCTCTGGTCACGGCCGCGGTGGTCATCCGGGTACGCAAGAGCGACCTGGAGGCCCTGGCGGGCACGGCAGGCCCGGCCGCCGGCTGAATGTCCCCACCGTCGTTGTCCTCCGCCGCGCAACCGGAGGACAACGACGGCCGGGCGCCCGGGGCGGCGACGGTGAGGGAGCCGGTCCGGCTGTCGGCGGGCAGCCGGCCCCGCGGGTGGGAATTCCGCTCAGCGGTCCCCGCCGGCTACGAAAGCGACGGCGCCCACTCCGGCAGCCGCTCCGTTCGCTCCAGCCACTCCACCGGCGGAGCCCCCGCCTTCCCGGCGGCCACCACTCCGCCGACGATCGCGCACGTCGTGTCCATGTCGCCGCCCACCTGGGCGGTGGTCCAGAACGCCTTCGGGTAGTCACCGAGGGCGCGCGCGGCCGACCACAGCGCGAACGGCACCGTGTCGTGCGCCGTCGTACGCCGCCCGCAGCCGAGCACGGCCGCGACCGTCGTCGCGTCGCCGTAGTCCAGCATGTCCCGCGCCCGCCGCAGCCCCGCCGCGACGGCGCTCCTCGGTACCAGCGCGATCACCCCGTCGAGCAGGGCCTCGGCGCTCGGCGGCCCCGCCGGATCGGCGACGAGGGCGGCCGCCGCGGCCACGGCCATGGCACCGGCCACGGCCTCGCGGTGCTGGTGCGTCGTGTACGCGGAGATCTCCGCCTGATGGGTCGCCTGCTCCGGGTCGTCGGCGTACCAGGCACCGAGCGGCGCGATCCGCATCGCCGCCCCGTTGCCCCACGATCCCTGCCCCTTGAACAGCGCGGCCGCCAGCTCGCGCCAGTCGCCGCCCTCCCGGACGAGCCTCAGCAGGCGGCCCACCGCCGGCCCGTAGCCGCGGTCGAAGTCGTGGTGCTCGGCGAAGGAGCGGGCCAGCTCGTCCTGGTCGATGCGCTGGTGCGTGGCCAGCACGGCCACCACCGAACAGGCCATCTCGGTGTCGTCCGTCCACTGCCACACGCCCGGCGGCAGCTCGCGGCGCTGGAGGAGCGGATAGTTTGCGGGAACGAAGAACTGTGAGCCCAGCGCGTCCCCCACCGCGAGTCCGCGCAGACAGGCGAGCGCGCGCTCCAGGCGGCCGAGCGGAGAGAAGTCAGAGGTCATCGCCCTGCCACTCTAACCGGTGACCCAGTACGGATCCGGGTCTCGCCAGCGGTCGAAGGGCCGGTCGAGCCTGTACTTGCCGTTCTCCTGCAGCAGGAGCATGCGCGTCTCGCCGTTCCCGGGGTTGGACAGCGACTCGAATTCCGCGACCGTCCAGTGGAACCAGCGCATGCAGAACAGCCGCATGGCGAGCCCGTGGGTCACCAGGAGCACGTTCGGCGGGTGGTCGGGCTCCTCGAAGCTGCGGAACAGGCTCTCCAGGAAGCCGCCCACCCGGTCGTACACGTCGGCGCCGGACTCGCCCTGCGCGAAGCGGTAGAAGAAGTGCCCGTAGGCGTCGCGGTACGCCTTCTGCAGCCGTACGTCCTCGCGGTCCTGCCAGTTCCCCCAGTCCTGCTCGCGCAGCCGGGGCTCCTCGCGCACACGGACGAGGTCGGGGTCGAGGTGGAAGGCGCGGAGCGTCTCATGGGTGCGGCGGTACGGGGAGACGTACACGCTGACGCGTTCCCTGCCGAAGAGCTCCCGCAGCCGCTTGCCCGTCTCCTCCGCCTGCCGCCATCCCCTCTCGGTGAGCGGCAGCGCGTGGTCGGGCTCGCGCTCGTACACGGAGTCATCGGCGTTCCCCACCGACTCGCCGTGCCGGACAAGGACGATGCGCCGTGGTCGTGCCATGCCAAAACCCTAGATCGAGTGACGGCCGAACGGGCACCTGAGGGCCTCCATAAGGCGCAGGTCACACCGGAGCCACACCAAGAGGTCCGTCCGGTTTCCAAACGGCGGACGTCAGACCGTCCACGTCGGCTCCAGCTCCACGATGTCCCCGGTGAGCGCCGCGACGTCCGCCTCCGTCTGTGCCCGCAGCGCCAGCCGCTCCACGCGCTCCTCCCGGTACTTGCCGTGCTCCGCCGCCGACTGCCACATGGAAAGGATCATGAACTCATGGCCCGGCGCCTCGCCGAAGAGTCCGCGGATCATGCCGGGTGAGCCCGCCATGGCCGGGTTCCACACCTTCTCCTGCATCAGCGCGAAGTGCTCGGCGCGCTCCTCGTGGACCCGGCAGTGCGCGACGCGCACCAGGTCGGCGTCGGTGAAGCGGGGCTCGAAGCCGGTCTTCACATCGAAGCGGTGGTCGAAGAGCCGGACCTGCTGGTCCTTGAACGTACCCGCCTGCGCGGCGGCCAGCCGGTCGTGCGAGCGCGCCATGAACGAGTCGTAGAAGGCGCGGCTCTCCCAGAACGCGAAGATGTGCGCCACGCCGGGCCTGACCCGGCTGAAACCCCCGCCCTGTCCCCTGAAGCCCGGCTCCCCCAGAAGCCCCGCCCACTTTCGCTGCCCCCGTTCGAAACCGCGGCGGTCGACCACGGTGCAGCGAATCCACTTGACCAGCACCGCGCCATCGTAAGGCCAGCTTGCGTGGCGTTGGTCACGCTCCCGCGGAGTGCACCCGAGCGAGCGCCCCGCGCGCGAGGCACAATGGACAACTGGCGCTCATGGAACGGGAGTTCCCACAAGGGCGGATGACTACGGGGAGGGGATGGGAGATGACCGGTCTCAACAAGGGCATCCGCAAGGTCGAATTGGCGGTGAAGTGGGACCCGAGTCCCTCCGACCAGCCGCCCACCGACCTCGATATCGTGGCCGCGACCTATCTGGCGGATGACCCCTATGGGGCCCCCGCCTATGTGGTGCACTTCGACAGCCGCTCCCCCGACGGCACGATCTATCTCAACCGCGACAGCCTGGACGGCAAGGGCTTCGGCTGGGACGAGGTCATGACCGCGGAGCTGTACCGGCTCGACGGCCGGTACGCGCGCGTGGTGGTCGGCGTCGCCATCCAGCAGCGAGCCGGACGCAGGACGTTCGTCGGCGTCCTGAACCCGGCGCTGCGGGTCCGCGAGGACTACAACGTGCTCGCCGAGGACGACTTCGGGGGCGTCCTCGGCGCCACGGCGGCGAGGGTGGCGGAGTTCGTGCGCGACTCCTCCGGGGAGTGGACGTTCCACCCGGGCGTCCACGGCTTCGACACGGACCCGGAGGGCTTCGCCCACGTCATGGGCCGGCCGCTCTCCTAGGGCCTGTCCACGCCGAAGGGCGGCACGACCGGTGGTCGTGCCGCCCTTCGGGTGCCGGTCAGCTGCAGCCGCTCGTGGAGCCGCAGCCCTCGCAGATGTAGCAGGAGCCCGCCCGCTGCATCTTCGTGCCGCAGGAGAAGCACAGCGGGGCGTCCGCCTGGATGCCCAGCTGCATCTCCACCAGCTCGGCGCTGGTGTGCGCCTGCTTCGGGGCCGGCTTGGCCGCGGCGGACTCCGTCCTCGGCGTGGCGACCGCCTTCAGCTCCTGGGTGCGCGGAGCCGACTGGGCCAGGCCCTCGACGTCGACCTCCTCGTCGTCGATCGGCTCGTACGAACCGGTCTCCAGGTGGCGCTGACGCTCCTCGGCGGAGTGGATGCCGAGCGCCGAGCGCGTCTCGAAGGGCAGGAAGTCCAGCGCCAGACGGCGGAAGATGTAGTCGACGATCGACTGCGCCATCCGCACGTCCGGGTCGTCCGTCATACCGGCCGGCTCGAAGCGCATGTTGGTGAACTTGGAGACGTACGTCTCCAGCGGCACGCCGTACTGCAGGCCCACCGAGACGGCGATGGAGAAGGCGTCCATCATGCCCGCGAGGGTCGAGCCCTGCTTGGACATCTTCAGGAAGACCTCGCCGAGACCGTCGTCCGGGTAGGAGTTGGCGGTCATGTAGCCCTCGGCGCCGCCGACGGTGAAGGAGGTGGTGATGCCGGGACGGCCCTTCGGGAGGCGCTTGCGGACCGGGCGGTACTCGACGACCTTCTCGACCGTCGGCTCCGCGACGGGCTGCTCGGCCGGCTTCTCGGCGGTCTCCTTCTTCTTGGCGGAGAGGGGCTGGCCGACCTTGCAGTTGTCTCGGTAGATCGCGAGCGCCTTGATGCCCATCTTCCAGGCCTCGAAGTAGATCTCCTCGACTTCCTCGACGGTCGCCGACTCCGGCATGTTGACCGTCTTGGAGATGGCGCCGGAGATCCACGGCTGGATCGCGGCCATCATGCGGACGTGGCCCATCGGGGAGATGGCGCGCTCGCCCATGGCGCAGTCGAAGACCTCGTAGTGCTCCGGCTTGAGGCCCGGAGCGTCGATCACATTGCCGTGCTCGGCGATGTGGGCGACGATCGCCTCGATCTGCTCCTCCTGGTAGCCGAGGCGGCGCAGCGCCTGCGGCACGGTGCCGTTGACGATCTGCATCGAGCCGCCGCCGACCAGCTTCTTGAACTTGACCAGCGCCAGGTCCGGCTCGACACCGGTGGTGTCGCAGCCCATGGCGAGACCGATGGTGCCGGTCGGGGCGAGGACGGACGCCTGGGAGTTGCGGAATCCGTTCTTCTCGCCGATCCGCAGCACGTCCTGCCAGGCCTCGGTGGCCGCGGCCCACACCGGGGTGTCGAGGTCGTCCATGCGGACGGCGGTGGCGTTGGCGTCGGAGTGCTGCTTCATGACGCGCAGGTGCGCCTGCTCGTTGCGGGCGTAGCCGTCGTACGGGCCGACGACCGCGGCGAGTTCGGCGGAGCGGCGGTAGGCGGTGCCGGTCATCAGGGAGGTGATGGCACCGGCGAGGGCGCGGCCGCCGTCGGAGTCGTAGGCGTGGCCGGTCGCCATGAGCAGGGCGCCCAGGTTGGCGTAGCCGATGCCGAGCTGACGGAAGGCGCGGGTGTTCTCGCCGATCTTCTGGGTCGGGAAGTCCGCGAAGCAGATCGAGATGTCCATCGCGGTGATGACCAGCTCGACGACCTTCGAGAAGCGCTCGACGTCGAAGGACTGGTTGCCCTTGCCGTCGTCCTTCAGGAACTTCATCAGGTTCAGCGAGGCGAGGTTGCAGGACGTGTTGTCCAGGTGCATGTACTCGCTGCACGGGTTCGAGCCGTTGATACGGCCGGACTCCGGGCACGTGTGCCAGTGGTTGATCGTGTCGTCGTACTGGATGCCCGGGTCGGCGCAGGCCCAGGCGGCCTCGGCCATCTTGCGGAACAGGGCCTTGGCGTCGACCTCCTCGATGACCTCACCCGTCATGCGGGCGCGCAGGCCGAACTTCTCGCCGCTCTCGACGGCCTTCATGAAGGTGTCGTTGACGCGGACGGAGTTGTTGGCGTTCTGGTACTGGACGGAGGTGATGTCCTCGCCGCCGAGGTCCATGTCGAAGCCCGCGTCGCGCAGGGCGCGGATCTTCTCCTCCTCCTTCACCTTGGTCTCGATGAAGTCCTCGACGTCCGGGTGGTCGACGTCCAGGATGACCATCTTGGCGGCGCGGCGGGTGGCGCCGCCCGACTTGATCGTCCCCGCGGAGGCGTCGGCGCCGCGCATGAAGGAGACCGGGCCGGAGGCGTTGCCGCCGGAGGAGAGCAGCTCCTTGGAGGAGCGGATGCGGGAGAGGTTCAGGCCGGCGCCGGAGCCGCCCTTGAAGATCATGCCCTCTTCCTTGTACCAGTCGAGGATCGACTCCATGGAGTCGTCGACGGACAGGATGAAGCAGGCGGAGACCTGCTGGGGCTGGGCCGTGCCGACGTTGAACCAGACGGGGCTGTTGAAGCTGAAGATCTGGTGCAGGAGGGCGTACGCCAGTTCGTGCTCGAAGATCTCCGCGTCGGCGGGCGAGGCGAAGTACTTGTAGTCCTCACCGGCCTTCCGGTAGGTCTTCACGATGCGGTCGATCAGCTGCTTGAGGCTGGTCTCGCGCTGGGGGGTGCCGACGGCACCGCGGAAGTACTTGCTGGTGACGATGTTGACCGCGTTCACCGACCAGAACTCGGGGAACTCGACGCCACGCTGCTCGAAGTTGACCGAGCCGTCGCGCCAGTTGGTCATGACGACATCACGGCGCGCCCATTCGACCTCGTCGTACGGGTGCACGCCCGGGGTCGTGTGGATGCGCTCGATCCGCAGCCCCTTGGTGGCCTTGGCGCCCTTCGCTCGGGAACCTCGTGCCGGACCGCTCGCCGTCTCTGTCATGCCGCCTCCCTGTATCGGGCAAAAACGCCCTGAAGTGCCCTTTTCTTCCCATGGCACGGTGTTGTGTCTGCTTGTCACGCGCATCCTGCGCGGGCGCGCGTGACGGGTCTGTGTGCGCCGCCGACGGGGCCGACCGGGTCGGCCCGCCCGTCAGTCGGCGGCGGTGGCGGGCTGGAGGGCGTCGGCCGCCCCTCCGGGCCCGCGGTCGGTTCCCTGGCGCTCCGCGTCAGTGATCTCGTGGTCGTCTTCGTCCACGGCGGTGCGCTCCCGCTGCTGCCTGAGTTCCGCGATGGCGGCCTCGAAGTCCTCCAGCGAGTCGAACGCCCGGTAAACGGACGCGAACCGCAGGTAGGCGACGAGGTCGAGCTCCTGCAAGGGGCCGAGTATGGCCAGACCCACGTCGTGGGTGGTCAGTTCGGCGCTCCCGGTGGCCCGCACGGCCTCCTCGACCCGCTGACCGAGCTGGGCGAGTGCGTCCTCGGTGACAGGCCGCCCCTGGCATGCCTTGCGCACGCCGTTGATGACCTTGGTACGACTGAAGGGCTCGGTGACTCCGGACCGCTTGACCACCATCAGCGAACAGGTCTCCACGGTCGTGAAACGACGGGAGCAGTCGGGGCACTGGCGGCGCCTGCGGATGGACGTGCCGTCATCGGTCGTACGGCTGTCGACGACGCGGCTGTCCGGGTGCCTGCAGAAGGGGCAGTGCATGGCTCCATCCCTCCTTTTCAGCACGACGCATAGACCTCATGGGTCTCACCGGCCCCATGAAGCAGCCCCAAGCATAGGCGATCTCGGTGACCGCGAAGACCGGGGGGACCACAACTTGTGGGTCACTACTGCAATCCAACCACTACATGTAGCGATTGGCTCGTACATTCGGCGGCGACACGCGCGCCACGGCTGTCTTGGCAGGTGCCGCACGGCCATACCCGTTCGGACCATGCGCGGATACGGTGGACGCCACATGGAGAAGCGGGGCCGGTACGCGGCCCGCGGCGCATCGGATGGCAGACTGGGCGCTGTCCGTGGCGGCCCACAAGGCCCTCGCCCCGGCGGTGAAGAGTACAGCAGCGGGCACTTCCGTCTGCCGGAAGCGGTGTCGGCCAATACACCCGGAGACCTGATCACGTCAGGCAATTCCCGGTTTTTCACTCGAACGTGTGTTTGGCGCAACCTTTCGAAAGCAACTACCGTTGTGCTGCACGGGAGACCATCGAGAGGGGCCGACGACGTGACCACCACCGCAGACAGTGCCACCATCACTGCCCAGGACCGCTCCCAGGGCCGACTCGAGCCGGTGCATGCCATGAACGAAGCCACGAACCCGGAGGGACCGAAGAGGTCCCTGCCCGGCCGACCTCCAGGCATCCGGGCGGACAGCTCCGGGCTGACCGAGCGGCAGCGCCGGGTGATCGAGGTCATCCGGGACTCGGTACAGCGGCGCGGCTACCCGCCGTCGATGCGGGAGATCGGCCAGGCCGTCGGCCTCTCCAGCACCTCATCGGTCGCACATCAGCTGATGGCACTGGAGCGCAAGGGTTTCCTGCGCCGTGACCCGCACCGTCCGCGCGCGTACGAGGTGCGCGGCTCCGACCAGGCGTCCTCCGTGCAGCCCACCGACACCGCGGGCAAGCCCGCCGCGTCGTACGTCCCCCTGGTCGGCCGGATCGCGGCCGGCGGCCCCATCCTCGCCGAGGAGTCGGTCGAGGACGTCTTCCCGCTCCCGAGGCAGCTCGTCGGCGACGGTGAGCTCTTCGTCCTGAAGGTCGTCGGTGACTCCATGATCGAGGCTGCGATCTGTGACGGCGACTGGGTCACGGTCCGCCGCCAGCCCGTCGCGGAGAACGGTGACATCGTCGCCGCGATGCTCGACGGCGAGGCCACCGTGAAGCGGTTCAAGCGCGAGGACGGCCACGTCTGGCTGCTGCCGCACAACTCCGCGTACCAGCCGATCCCGGGCGACGAGGCGACGATCCTCGGCAAGGTGGTGGCGGTACTGCGGCGGGTGTGACCCTCCGCGGCGGGCGCACGGACGCCCGCCCCTGATCCGGGCCCCGGGACCCCTGCGCCGGTTCCGGGGCCCCATGCTGTCCGCGGCCGGGCACGCCGCGCACTCCGCCTTGCCCGCCACTGCACCGCCGCACACCGCACTCTTCCCTCCCCGCCATTGCGCCGGCGCGTGCCCTGGGCCCCAGCCTGCGCTGAGGGCGGCGCATGCGGGCGGGGAAGCTACGCTCCCTGGGCCTTCGCCGCCGCGTCGATCGCCGCCAGGGACTTCCGGACCTGGTTGCCGTCCGTCGTGTACCAGAAGTCCGGCAGCGACGCCTTCAGATAGCCGCCGTAGCGGGCCGTGGCGAGCCGCTGGTCCAGGACGGCGACCACACCTCTGTCTCCGGACGCCCGTACGAGCCGGCCGGCGCCCTGCGCCATCAGCAGCGCGGCGTGCGTGGCCGCGACGGCCATGAAGCCATTGCCCCCGGCCTCCTCGACGGCCTTCTGGCGGGCGCTCATCAGCGGGTCGTCGGGGCGCGGGAAGGGGATCTTGTCCATGACGACCAGCTGGCAGCTGGGCCCGGGGACGTCGACGCCCTGCCAGAGCGACAGCGTGCCGAAGAGGCACGTCCTCGGGTCCGCCGCGAAGTTCTTGATCAGCTCCCCGAGGGTCTCCTCGCCCTGGAGAACGATCGGGAACTCGGGGATACGGGTGCGCAGCTCCTCCGCGGCGAGCTGGGCGGCCCGCATCGACGAGAACAGGCCCAGGGTGCGGCCGCCGGCCGCCTGGATCAGCTCCGTCAGCTCGTCCAGCATGTCCGCGCGCTCGCCGTCCCGCGCGGGGCGTGACAAGTGCTTCGCGACATACAGGATGCCCTGCTTCGGATAGTCGAACGGGGAGCCGACGTCCACGCCCTTCCACTTCGGCGCCTCGTCGCCCTCCGTGCCCTCGGGGGCCAGGCCCAGGGACGCCCCGACGCCGTTGAAGTCGCCGCCCAGCTTCAGGGTGGCGGAGGTGAGGACGACCGAGCGGTCCGCGAACAGCTTCTCCCGCAGCAGCCCCGACACCGACATGGGGGCCACGCGCAGGGAGGCACCGAAGCGGTCATGGCGCTCGTACCAGACGACGTCCCACTCGGAGCCGTTGGTGATCCGCTCCGCCACGTCGTGCACGCTCTCCACGGAGGCGAGCGCCTGCTTGCGCACCGCGTCCTCGTCCTGGACGGACTTGTCACGGGTCGCGCCGATCGCGGAGATCACCGTGCGGCAGGCGTCGCGCAGCGCCATCAGTGCGTACGCAAGGTCCTCCGGGATCTCCTCCAGACGGCCGGGCAGGGCCAGCTCCATCAGCCGCTCGAAGCCCTCGGCCGCGGTCTGGAGCTGGTCGGCGGCCTTTTCGTTGACGAGTTTCGCCGCGCGGCGCACCGCACCGTTGACCTGGCCGGGGGTGAGCTCTCCGGTGGCGACGCCCGTCACCCGGGAGACCAGCTCGTGGGCCTCGTCGACGATCAGCACCTCGTGCTGCGGGAGGACCGGGGCACCCTCGATGGCGTCGATCGCGAGCAGCGCGTGATTGGTGACGACGACCTCGGCGAGCTTGGCCCGCTCACGGGCCGTCTCGGCGAAGCACTCGGCGCCGTACGCGCACTTCGAGGCGCCCAGGCACTCCCGGGACGACACCGACACCTGGGCCCAGGCGCGGTCGGAGACGCCGGGGGTGAGGTCGTCGCGGTCGCCGCTCTCCGTCTCCTCGGACCAGTCGCGCAGCCGCAGCAGGTCCTGGCCCAGTTTGCTGGTGGGCGCCGCGGCCTCGAACTGGTCGAAGAGGCCGTCCTCCTCGTCCTGCGGCACTCCCTCGTGCAGGCGGTGCAGGCACAGGTAGTTCGACCGGCCCTTGAGCATGGCGAACTCCGGGCGGCGGCGCAGCAGCGGGTGCAGCGCCTCCACCGTGCGCGGCAGATCCCGCTCGACGAGCTGCCGCTGCAGCGCCAGGGTGGCGGTCGCCACGACCACGCGCTCCCCGTGCGCGAGCGCCGGCACCAGATAGCCCAGCGACTTTCCGGTGCCGGTGCCGGCCTGGACCAGCAGATGGGAGCCGTCGTCGATCGCCTCCGCGACGGCCTGGGCCATGGCCACCTGGCCGGGGCGCTCCGTGCCGCCGACGGCTGCGACGGCTGCGTGGAGGAGTTCGGGGAGTGAGGGCTTTGTCATAGCGCGACCACCCTACGGTGCGGCACTGACAAACGGGCGCTGCATCCCTCGGCGCATGGAAGGCTCATGTGTGGTGCGGGGGCGCCGGGGTGGTGTGATGCGGGACGTACATCGTTACGCACAGTGATGACGATGGTGGAGGACCTAGAGCAGATGGCGCAGGGCCCGGTCCCGGACCATCAGGGCGGCCCGCTTGTCGGGCAGGTCGATCTCGGCGGAGAGACGGAAGCCGGCGCTCAGGAACGCGGCGACGGAGGGCGTGTTGCGCAGGTCGGGTTCGGCGACGACGCGAGCGCAGGAGGGACGCCGGTCGAGGACGAGGTCGGCGACGCAGCGGAGCAGTGCGGAGCCGAGGCCGCGCCCGCGGTCGGCGACACCGCCGATGAGGAGGTGGATTCCGGTGTCATGGGGACGCGCGGGGTAGTTGCGGGCCAGGGGGTCGAGGTCAGCGCGGTAGATCTCCCAGTAGCTCATGGGGGTGCCGTCCAGCACGCCGAGGCAGGGGACACTGCGTCCGTCACCGGCCAGTTGGGCGCGCAGGTGCCGCTCGGTCACCGAGGCGTCTCCGGCGAGTTCCCAGAAGACCGCCACGGCGGGGTCGTTCATCCAGCGCACGATCAGCGGGAGATCGCGGCCGAGGTGGACCGGCACGAGGTGGAAGACGCCCACGGGGGTGGTCGTGGCGCCCCAGTCGGCGACACGGTCGAGGAGGTCGTCGTCCGGCGGAAGGTCCGGCGTGCCCGGCTCCTCCCGGACGCGGAGCGCCAGGAACTCCCCGGGCAGCCGTAGATCGAGGGTTTCCTCGCAGTCGGAGCCGGAGTCCGGGCCGGTGCCGGATGGAGCGCCGGCTCCGGGGTCCGGGGCGGTGAGGGGCTCCACGGAGGCGGTGCCGGTGTCGGTGCTCGCGTCGGTGGGAGGCACGGCGACGCTCCTCTCATAAGACGGGACGGGTCATGTTCCTCGGGGATCGGGGCGGTGGGTTACGGCCGGGTCAGGGATGGAGGGGGTTGGTGATGGTGACGTAGACGGACTGGGTGTCGACCGGGCCGACGAGTTCGTCGAGGCCGTGCAGCCGGGTCAGCAGATTGGCCTTGCACCTGAGGACGGGTGAGTCGAGCAGGCGGGCCGGCAGGGACGTGCGCAGCCGGTCCGGACCGATGGCGGCGTCGGCGAGGAAGCGGCGGAAGGCGGCGAGCAACAGCGGCTCGTCGGCGAGGCGTTGGGAGCCGAAGGCCCCGATGAGACCGAGCACGTTGTTGATGCCGAGGTAGTAGGCGAAGCGTTCGTCGGTGACCTCGTCGGAGACGAACGTGTCGCTGTGTTCGCCGATGCCGGGCAGCCGTGCGTCGAGTTCGGCGCGGCGGGACGCGCGGAAGTAGTAGCCCTGGTTGTCGCGGTAGCGGCCGCCGGCGGGCCAGCCCTCGGCGTCCAGCAGGAGCACCGTGTTCTGCTGGTGTGCCTCCAGGGCGATGCCGGCCTCGCTGTCCAGCCAGAGCACCGGGCGGACCACGTGGTGGAGGTAGCGCAGGAACCACTCGATGGCGACGGCCCCCCGCGAGCGGCCGGTGCGCCCGGCGAGACGGGTGACGATCTCGGCGAGCCGGGAGCGCATGGCGGGCCGTCCGTCGGGGTGCGGGCGGGGCCGGGGCGAGACGAGCCCGGCGACGCAGGAGGCGTCGTCCGCCGGGGCGAAGGGGTTGTGGCGGATCACCACGTCGAGTCCGGCCACGGGGTTGCCGTCGTGATCGTCGACGGCGACCCAGGCCGGGTCGCGGACGATGTCGAAACCGGGGTGCGCCGCGCGCCACTGCTTGCCGAGGCCGCCGCGCAGCAGGCGGTGCACCTCGACGCCCCGGTGGAGTTCCTTGCGGAGGTTCTCCCGCCGGGAGTTGGTGATGCGCAGGCCCAGCGACAGCTTGAGCATCGCGGGAGCGCCCGAGCGGTGGACGGTGCGGACGGAGGAGGTGGGGTGCCAGGGCGTGCCGTGGGGGCCGAGGTCCCGGAGGAGTCCGGCGTCCAGCAGGGCGGCCGCCTCGGGGCGGTGCCGGATCTCGCGCGCCTGCCAGGGGTGCAGCGGCAGTGCGGTGAAGCCCTGAGGCAGCGGGAGATCCGGGCCGGCGAGCCGTTCGGTGAGCCGGTCGGCGGGCAGGGGCCGGCCGCCTTCCGTCCATGCCGAGTCGGCCGCGCACACCGAGGGCGCGACCGCGAACCAGTGCAGCGGGAAGGAGCCGCGCAGCTCGGGCGAGTAGAGCCGGGCCTCCGTGTCCGAGAGGCCCTCGCGGCTCTTGGCCGTGGGGTGCATCGGATGTCCGAGCAGCAGGGCCTGCTCGGCGGAGAGGAAGAGGTCCGCTCCGTCCGCGGGGCGCTCTCGGCGGTCGCTGAGGAAGGTGGCGGTACGGCGTGCGGAGTCGGCGACGCGGGCCAGCAGGTCGGTGACGTGGTTCGGCACGGCGCCCGGCGTCGGGGCCGGTGCTGCTCCGGCGGGGGCGGAGGCCGGGGCGGGGGCCGGTGCGGCCCCGGCGCCCGTCGTCTCCCGTGCCAGCAGTGCCGCCACCGTCACCGCGTCCACGGGCGGGGCCTGTTCCGGGGCGCCGGCCAGGCGGGGCGGGCCGAAGCGGTGCCAGCCGGTGGGGGACCAGTGGTGGACCGGGACGAGGAGGGCCGTGCCGCCGGCACGGAGCGGGATGCGCAGGGTGCCGTCGGCGGGAGCGGCGAGGTCGTTCTCGCGGACCCAGCAGCGGAGCAGGTTCTCCACGGTCGCGGCCTGGGCGGCCGTGTGCGGGTCGGGGTGGTCCAGAGGGTCCGCGGCGCTGCCGTGCGGCTCTTCGGCCTCCGGTGATGTCGCCTGCTGCGACGGCAGCCTGCCGGACCTCGGGGGCACGGTGACCTGCGCGTGGCCGGCGCGTGGCGTGGGGGCGGGGCAGTGCGTGGGGGCGGGGCAGTGACCGTCGGAGGCGGGGCGGTCCACGCCGTGGGCGGGGCCGTCGTGGGCGTGGCCGTCGTGGGCGTGGCCGTCGTGGGCGGGGCCGTCGTGGGCGGGGGTGGCGTTCAAGGCGTACCTCGTGAGTCGTTCCGGCTCGTCCGGCGACGGGCCGGGCGGTGCGGCAGCGGGTGCGGGTGCGGTGACCCCGGGACCGGTGAAGGTCGTTCCGGGGTCGACGGAGGTCGTGCAGGGCCGTCGGCCGGTCCTCGTGCCCGTGCCGGCGAAGGGCGGGGCGGGCGGGCTCAGGGATGGACCACCGGCTCTGCGGCCACCGCGGCCACCGCGTCGGCAAGCCGGTCCAGGACCGCGTCCGTCTGCTCGTCGGTGATCGTCAGCGGCGGCAGCAGGCGGATCACGCTCGCGTGCCGCCCGCCCAGCTCCACGATCAGACCGCGCCGCAGGCACTCCCGCTGCACGGCGGCCGCCAGCGCGGGCGCGGCGGGGCGTGCTCCGGCCCCGGGCAGGGAGGCCGAGGTGTCCGGGGGCGCCGGGTCGGATGCGGACTCGGGGTTCACCAGCTCGATGCCGATCATCAGCCCCCGGCCGCGTACGTCCCCGACGCACGGGAACTCGGCGGCGAGGCAGCGGAGTCGGTCCAGCATGCGGGCGCCGAGTGTGGCCGCGCGCTCGGCGAGGCGGTTCTCGCGGACGTACGCGAGGGTCGCGGTGCCGGCGGCCATGGCGAGCTGGTTGCCGCGGAACGTGCCGGCGTGGGCGCCGGGTTTCCACACGTCGAGGTCGTCGCGGTAGACGACGACGGCGAGCGGAAGGCTGCCGCCGATCGCCTTGGACAGGACCATCACATCGGGCACCACCCCGCTGTGTTCGACTGCCCAGAAGCGTCCGGTGCGGCCCACGCCCGTCTGCACCTCGTCCGCGATCAGCGGGATGGCCCGGGCCTCGGTGATCCGCCGCATACGGCGCAGCCAGGCGTCCGGTGCCGGGTGCACCCCGCCCTCGCCCTGGACCGGTTCGAGGATCATCCCGGCGGGCAGCGGCACCCCCGACTTGGTGTCGTCGAGGAGGGACTCCGTCCAGCGGGCGGACAGTTCGGCGCCGCGCTCGCCGCCGACCCCGAACGGGCAGCGGTAGTCCTGGGGGAACGGCAGACGTGTGACGCGGACGTCGCCCGCGCCCCCGGACGCCTCGAGCGCCCCCGCGGTCATGCCGTGGTAGGCGCCGGTGAAGGCCAGGATGCCGCTTCGCCCGGTGGCCGTGCGCACCAGTTTCAGTGCCGCCTCGACGGCGTCCGTCCCGGCCGGTCCGCAGAACTGCACGCGGGCACGATCGGCGAAGGCGGGCGGCAGGGTGCGGAACAGCTCCGTGGTGAAGGCGTCCTTCACGGGCGTGGCCAGATCCAGGACGTGCAGCGGCGCACCCGAGTCGAGGACCTTCCGGATCGCCTCCAGGACCACCGGGTGGTTGTGGCCGAGGGCCAGCGTGCCCGCGCCGGAGAGACAGTCCAGGTAGCGGCGTCCGTCGGCGCCCTCGATGGTGAGCCCGCGCGCCCGCACGGGAACGATCGGCAGGGCGCGCGCGTAGGTGCGCGCCGCGGACTCGCGCGCCGACTGCCGCCGCAGAATGCCTTCGTGCCCCCCGCGCGCACGCTCGCTTCCTGAGGCTCCCTCGCGCCCCTTCTCGGCTCCCGCGCGCCCTTCCGACGCGCCCTCCACCGGCACCACCGCAGTCTCCGTCACGGTCACGGCGTCAGTTCCTCCCGCTGTTCAGAGGCGATGGTCGAGGGCCCGGGCCGGGACGGCAGGCCCCCGCAGCTACCAACGACCCGAGCCGCACGGGGAAGCGGGCGGGCGGAAGATCTTTGGGCTCCGGACGCTCGGCCGGATCAGGCGGCTTGTAGCCGAACCGTTGCCGTACCGTGGGAACTCCCCCACAGCGAACGCATAGTGTGTGATGCCGTTCAGCGGAAGCGGATGATCATCCGTTGCCTACCGCCGTCCTCGGCGGTACGCCACTGCCCGGCACCGTTCCTTCCAGGGGGAGTTCCACCATGCGACCGATACGATCGCTCTTCGCCGTCCGCCCGAAAGGCGGTGCGCGCCGCAGAACCTCTCCGGTGCCGGCGGCGGTCGGCCTCGCGGTGGCGTTGGCGCTGACCGCGACCGCGTGCGACTCGGGCGGTGGCGGCGACGCGCACGCGGGGGCAAGCGCGTCCGCGTCCTCCGCGGGCGACGGCAAGATCAAGATCCCGGACGACATCAAGCAGAAGCTCAAGCAGCACGGGATCGACATCGACAAGTGGAAGAACGGCGCCTGGAAGAACTGGAACAAGGACGACTGGCTGCGCGAGGCCGACGATTTCATCAACCCGATCATCAAGGGTCTGTGGAACCCGGACCGGATGCGCAAGGCCGATGACCCTGCCAAGAAGGTCGACTCCAACGACCTCTCGGGTGACCAGGGCGTCACGGACCCGACCCCGGCACCGGTGAAGGCGCAGGCGGTGCCGGCCGCGTACCACGACAACGCGCCCACGGCGGGGAAGGTGTTCTTCGACTCCCCCAAGGGCACGATGGTGTGTTCGGCAACCGTGGTGGAGGACCCGGCGCACCCCGGGAAGTCCAACCTCGTGTGGACGGCGGGCCACTGCGTGCACGCGGGCAGGAACGGCGGCTGGTACCGCAACATCGCGTTCGTGCCGGCGTACAACAACTCCGGCCTGACGGCGGCCGAGTTGAGGAACGCGACGCGGCAGGAGCTCGCCCCGTACGGTGTCTGGTGGGGTGACTGGGCGCGGACCTCCGAGCAGTGGATCGAGCAGGGCGGTGAGACGGGCGGCCAGGGCGCGTCGTACGACTTCGCCGTCATCCATGTGACGCCGGAGCAGGGCAATGGCGGCAAGTCCCTGGAGGAGACCGTCGGTTCGGCGCTCCCCGTGAACTTCGACGCGCCGGCCGTTCCGAAGGTCGACAGCATCACCGCGACCGGTTATCCGGCCGCGCCTCCGTACGACGGCCAGAAGCTGTACCGGTGCCAGGACAAGCCGGGCCGGCTGTCACTCGGGCGGACGGACCCGACGATGTACCGCATCGGCTGCACCATGACGGGCGGTGCGTCCGGCGGCGGCTGGGTGGAGACGGGCGCGGACGGCAAGCCCGCCCTGGTCTCCAACACCTCGATCGGGCCGGTGACGTCCGGCTGGCTGGCCGGGCCGCGACTGGGCGCGGTGGCCAAGGGCGTCTACGAGGGGGTCAGCAGGAAGTTCGCGGACCGGTGACGCGCCCCGCCTCGCCCTCTTTCGTCCCCGGACACCCGTGAAGAAAGCGAAGCCCGCTCCCTGTCGCAGGGAGCGGGCTTCGAACCTTCGCGCCGCGGGTCAGAGCGCGGGAGCCGGCACGTACGGCGCCAGTTCCGCCGCCAGTTCCTCGTGCACCCGGGCCTTGAGCACGGTGCCCTCCGGGGTGTGCTCCTCGGAGATCACCTCGCCCTCGGAGTGGGCGCGGGCGACCAGCCGG
This sequence comes from Streptomyces sp. NPDC093984, assembly GCF_044764595.1. Classification (NCBI taxonomy): domain Bacteria; kingdom Bacillati; phylum Actinomycetota; class Actinomycetes; order Kitasatosporales; family Streptomycetaceae; genus Streptomyces; species Streptomyces sp. NPDC093984. Next base: position 1,677,474 of record NZ_JBIWIM010000001.1, read on the forward strand.
CCGTGCGTGTAGGGCACCAGGGCCTCGATCTCGACCGACGGCCTCGGCAGCTCGTCGTCGATGAGCGCGAGCAGTTCCTTGATGCCCCGGCCGGTGCGGGCCGAGACCGCGATGGCGCGCTTCTCGATCCGCAGCAGCCGCTGGAGCACCAGCGGGTCCGCCGCGTCCGCCTTGTTGATCACGACGATCTCGGGTACGCCGGTGGCGCCGACGTCCGTGATCACCTCGCGCACGGCGGCCAGCTGCTCCTCCGGGTTCGGGTGCGAACCGTCGACCACGTGCAGGATCAGGTCGGAGTCGCCGACCTCCTCCATCGTGGAGCGGAACGCCTCGACCAGGTGGTGCGGCAGGTGCCGTACGAAGCCGACGGTGTCCGCCAGTGTGTACAGCCGCCCGCTCGGGGTCTGGGCCCGGCGCACGGTCGGGTCGAGGGTCGCGAACAGCGCGTTCTCGACCAGGACGCCCGCGCCGGTGAGGCGGTTGAGCAGGGAGGACTTGCCGGCGTTGGTGTAGCCCGCGATGGCGACCGAGGGCACCTTGTGGCGCCTGCGCTCCTGGCGCTTGATCTCGCGGCCGGTCTTCATCTCCGCGATCTCCCGGCGCATCTTCGCCATCTTCTCGCGGATCCGCCGCCGGTCCGTCTCGATCTTGGTCTCACCGGGGCCGCGGGTCGCGAGGCCGCCGCTGCCGCCGCCCATCTGCCGGGACAGCGACTGACCCCAGCCGCGCAGCCTCGGCAGCATGTACTGCATCTGGGCGAGCGCGACCTGCGCCTTGCCCTCGCGGGACTTGGCGTGCTGGGCGAAGATGTCCAGGATCAGGGCCGTACGGTCGATGACCTTGACCTTGACGACGTCCTCGAGGTGGATCAGCTGGCCCGGGCTCAGCTCACCGTCGCAGACGACGGTGTCGGCGCCCGTCTCGAGGACGATGTCGCGCAGCTCGTTCGCCTTGCCGGAGCCGATGTAGGTGGCCGCGTCGGGCGTGTCACGGCGCTGGATCACACCGTCGAGCACGAGCGCACCCGCGGTCTCCGCGAGGGCGGCCAGCTCGGCGAGGGAGTTCTCCGCGTCCTGCACGGTCCCCGACGTCCACACCCCGACGAGCACGACGCGCTCCAGGCGCAGCTGCCGGTACTCGACCTCGGTGACGTCCTCGAGCTCGGTGGACAGGCCGACGACACGGCGCAGGGCCGCGCGGTCGGAGCGGTCGAACTGGTCGCCGTCCCGCTGTCCGTCGATCTCGTGGCTCCAGGCGACGTCCTCTTCCATCAGGGCATCGGCCCGAAGACCTTCGGCGTAGGCGTGCGCGAGGCGCTTGGTGTCCTGGGAAGGGGAAGAAGAGGAGGTCATTGGGTCCTTACGTCGATGGGAATCCGGTTGCGGTGACGGAGTGGCGGCCGTGCGGGGCCTGTCACAGACGTCGTCACCGGTCACAACGCTCGAGTGCCCCGGAAGATTCCCGGTCACCCGCCCCGAGGGGGCCGCGCCGCCGACCTGATGATGGTCCCACGGCACGGCCCGTCCCGTCATCCGACTTGTTCAGTGCCTTTGGCGCTCTCGGCGGGCTCGCTCTTCCAGTCCGGGTGGCCGGGCATCGGCGGGGTCTTCTCGCCGTGGAGCCAGCCGCTGAAGAAGGCGCCGAGGTCGCGTCCGGCCATGTCGGACGCGAGGCGTTCGAAGTCGGCCGTGGTCGCCGTGGAGTCGTGGTGCAGGGCCACCCAGGTCCGCTCCAGGCGCTGGAACGCGTCGGCGCCGATCTCCTGGCGCAGGGCGTACAGCACCAGGGCCGCTCCGTCGTAGACGCTCGGCCGGAAGATGCTGATCTTCTGGCCGGGCTTCGGGGCCTTGGGCGCGGCGGGCGGGCCGCCGGAGGCGCGCCAGCCGTCCGAGAGGGCGTACGCCGCCTTCATCCGCGCCTCGAGGGACTGGTGCGCCGTCTCGTCCGCGTACAGGGCCTCGTACCAGGTGGCGTGTCCCTCGTTGAGCCACACGTCGGACCAGGTCCGGGGAGTGACGCTGTCGCCGAACCACTGATGGGACAGCTCGTGCACCATGATCGACTCGATGTACCACTTGGGGAAGGCCGGCTCGGTGAACATGCGTTTCTCGAAGAGTGAGAGCGTCTGCGTCTCGAGCTCGAAGCCGGTCCTGGCCTGAGCGATCAAGACCCCGTAGGTCTCGAACGGGTACGGGCCGACCTTCCTCTCCAGCCAGGCGATCTGGTCGGGTGTCTTCTCCAGCCAGGGCTCGAGCTTCGCCTGGTCCTTGGCCGGGACCACGTCGCGGACGGGAAGGCCGTGGGGTCCCGTGCGGTGCAGGACGGCGGTGCGGCCGATGGACACCTGGGCGAGTTCCGTGGCCATGGGGTGCTGGGTCCGGTAGGTCCAGGTGGTGGTTCTTCCGCTTCGCCGCGTGCTCACCGGGACACCGTTCGCCACGGCCGTGTAGTCGTCCGGCGTGGTCACGTCGATCGTGAACATCGCCTTGTCGGACGGGTGGTCGTTGCACGGAAAGACCAGGTGGGCGGCGTCGGCCTGGTTGGCCAGGGCGAGCCCGTCGTCGGTGCGCACCCAGCCGCCCTGCCGGTCCTTGCCGGAGACGGGGTCGCTGGTGTGCCGCACGGTGATGCGCAGCAGGCTGCCCTTGGGGAGCGGGACGCCCGGCGTGATGACCAGGTCCTCCCCCGCGCCGGTGAAGTCCGCGGGCAGGCCGTTGACGTCGACGGACTCGACCGTGCCGGGCGCGAAGTCGAGGTTGACGCGCTCCAGCCGCTGGGTGGTGCGGGCGTTGACGGTGGTGACGGCGGCGAGCGGCTTGCTGTTGTCGCCGGTGTAGGTGAAGGAGAGGTCGTACGACCGGACGTCGTATCCGGGGTTGCCGAGCGTGGGGTAGAGCCGGTCGCCGACGCCGAGGGGGACGGCGGGCGAAGGGGCGCTCGCGGCGATCAGACAGCCGGAGACGGCACAGGCGAGCAGGGCCGCCTGGGCACGGTGGACACGTGGCGTGGCGGAACGAAGGCTGAGCGGCATGGACCACCGCTATCAGCGCGCACTGCCCGGACGTGTCCGACGCGCACCGGTCCCACCCGAACGGGTTCAGCCGGGGGGACGGCTGATCGGGCGGGGGCCGCCTGCCGGGCCCGGCGGCGGCCGAACGGGGACGTCGGGCGGAGGCGTACGGGGACCGACGACAGCCCGGACGGGCAGCCCCTGCGCAGCGTCAGCGCACGGCTGCCGGCGTCAGTGCACGGTCGTCGCCGGGTGCTGGGCCCTGCTCACGTCGTACACCCCCGGCACGTTCCGCATCGCTCTCATCAGGGACGGCAGATGGGAGGCGTCCGGGAGCTGGAGTGTGTACGTGTGGCGTACCCGCTGCTGGCTCGGGGGCTCGACCGTGGCCGAGACGATGGCCACGCCTTCCAGGGCGATGGCCTCGGTCAGGTCCGCCAGCAGGTGCGGGCGGCCGAAGGACTCCGCGACGAGCGTGACCCGGCACTCGGTGGTGTCCCCCCAGCGCACGCCGACCTCCTCGCGCCCGTCGTTCTTCATGCGCTCCACTCCGGCGCACTCGACGCGGTGCACGGTCACCACGCCCCCGCGCACGGCGAAGCCGGTGACCTCGTCCGGCGGCACCGGCGTACAGCAGCCCGCGAGCCGCACGGAAGCGCCGGGCAGGTCCACGACGGCGTTGGCGTCGCGTGCGCCGGGCATGTCCGTGGTGGGGCGCGCGGGCAGAGCCGGCGGGCGTGCGGCGGTCCCTGGGCCGGTGGTGTGCGCGCCGGCGACGTCCAGCGGGCCCCGGGCGCCCGGCGCCGACGCGCCACCGACGGTCTCGGCGGACACCGGATGGGCCGCCAGCCATCGCTGGATCGCGATCCGCGCGGCCGGCGTGTGGGCGTGCTCCAGCCACTCCCGGGACGGCTCCGAGGCCGGGTCCTGGCCCATGAGGAGCTGCACGGTGTCGCCGTCCTTCAGGACCGTGCTCAGCGTGGCCAGCCGGCCGTTGACCCGGGCGCCGATACAGGCGTGCGCGTCCTCCCCGTACTGCGCGTACGCCGCGTCCACGCAACTGGCGCCCTCCGGAAGCCCCAGCGCGCCCCCGTCGGGGCGGAACACGGTGATCTCCCGGTCCTGGGCGAGGTCCTCGCGCAGCGATGACCAGAAGGTGTCGGTGTCCGGCGCCGCCTGCTGCCACTGAAGCAGCCGCGAGAGCCAGCCGGGCCGGGTGGGGTCGGCGCGCTCGCCGTCGGCCGGATCGTCGGAGGCGGGGGCATAGGGATTGCCGAGCGCGATCACTCCGGCCTCGGCGACCTTGTGCATCTGATGGGTGCGGATGAGGACTTCCGCGACCTCGCCGTCCTCCCGCGTGACCGCGGTGTGCAGCGACTGGTACAGGTTGAACTTGGGTACGGCGATGAAGTCCTTGAACTCCGACACCACCGGGGTCATGCAGGTGTGCAGCTCGCCGAGGACCGCGTAGCAGTCGGCGTCCTCGTTCACGAGCACCAGCAGGCGCCCGAAGTCCGCACCGCGCAGCCGGCCCCGCTTGCGGGAGACGCGGTGGACGGAGACGAAGTGCCGTGGCCGGATGAGGACTTCGGCCGGGATCCCGGCCTCGCGCAGCACCGTGCGCACCTGGTCGGCCGTCTCGGCGAGCGGATCGTCGCCGTGCGCCGCGTTCTCCGCGATGAGTTCCCTGGTGTGCTCGTACTCCTCCGGGTGCAGGACCGCGAAGACGAGGTCCTCGAGTTCGGTCTTGAGCGCCTGGACGCCGAGGCGCTCGGCGAGCGGGATGAGCACGTCCCGGGTGACCCTGGCGATGCGTTCCTGCTTCTCCCGCCGCATCACGCCGAGCGTGCGCATGTTGTGCAGCCGGTCGGCGAGTTTGATCGACATCACGCGGACGTCGTTGCCGGCGGCGACGAGCATCTTGCGGAAGGTCTCGGGCTCGGCGGCCGCTCCGTAGTCGACCTTCTCCAGTTTGGTGACACCGTCGACGAGGTAGCGCACCTCCTCGCCGAACTCCTCGCGCACCTGCTCGAGTGTCACATCGGTGTCCTCGACGGTGTCGTGGAGCAGGGAGGCGGTCAAGGTCGTGGTCTCGGCGCCCAGTTCGGCGAGGATCAGCGTCACGGCGAGAGGGTGCGTGATGTACGGCTCGCCGCTCTTGCGCATCTGTCCCCGGTGCGAGGACTCGGCCAACAGGTAGGCGCGACGCAGCGGTTCGAGGTCCGCGTCGGGGTGGTGGGCGCGGTGGGCCTCGACGACGTGGCCGATCGCGTCGGGCAACCGGTCGCGGGTGGCGGGGCCGAGCAGTGCGGCCCGGCCCAGCCGGCGCAGGTCGAGCCGGGCACGGCTCTTCCTTCGGTGGCCCCCGGCCGTTGCAGGGGCGGGGTCGGCAGGGTTCGTGGCCTCCGCACTCATTGGGCACCTCCGGCTGCGTCGACCGGCGGACGGAGTGCCTGCTGGCGTTCGCGGCGCAGGGGCTCGCGACGGTCCCCCGTCCCGGCCGGTGCTTGATGCTATCGAGCCCACCACGCCTGCCCGACCGGCTCTCGCCGAGCGTGAAACGGATCACCCATTCGAGCGATGTCTTGAAGGTTTACGCGTTTCCGCCAGGGGAATCCCCTCCGGCCGTCGATTCGGGCGTTTCCACCGGCCCGGAGCTGGGGATCGGAGCGCCGGAAGCGGCTGGGGCTGTGATCCGGAGCCGGACGGCGACAAGGCCGAGCGCCCATTTTCGGCCACCGCGCGGTGCGCCGCGTCACCGCCCTCATGCCACGCCGTGCTTCGGCGCGCCGTCCGTTCGCCCCCCAAAGGCCAAGGTGGGAGCTTGAGTTCGGGCAGCCGCAGGAGCCGGCAGGAGACTCCTCCGGCCCGTTAGCCCGGGGACTCCCGGTCCGCGCGAGGACGTCGTCGAGCCGCGCGTCAGCGGGCCGCGGTCCGGAGCCACTCGGCGTCGATCTCGCCCTCGGCGACGATCACCGCCGGGCCGGTCATCTCGATCTCGCCGTCCGGGCGCTCGGTGATCACCAGGGTGCCGCCCGGGACGTCCACGGTGTACGTCACGGGGGTGCCCGTCACGGCCGGGTCGGCGCCGTCGCGGCGGGCCGTGGCGACGGCCACCGCGCACGCGCCCGTGCCGCACGAGCGGGTCTCCCCGGAGCCGCGCTCGTGGACGCGCATCGCGACGTGGCGGGGAGCGCGGTCGACCACGAACTCGACGTTCACCCCGTCCGGGTACGCGGAGTCCGGGCTGAACGGGGGCGGGGTGTACAGGTTCCCCGCGTGCGCGAGGTCGTCGACGAAGGCGACCGCGTGCGGGTTGCCCATGTTCACGTTGCGCGCGGGCCAGCTGCGCTCGCCGACACTGACCGTGACGTCCCCTGCGGGCAGGACGGCCCGGCCCATGCCGACGGTGACATCGCCGTCCTTCGCGAGGTGGACTGTCTTGACACCCCCGCGCGTGGCGATCGCGAGATCGCCCTCGGTCACGTGACCGGCGCGCTGGAGGTAGCGTGCGAACACCCGTACGCCGTTGCCGCACATCTCCGCGACCGAACCGTCGCTGTTGCGGTAGTCCATGAACCACTCCGCCTCCCCGGCCATCTCCTTGGCCTCGGGGTGCGCGGCGGAGCGCACGACGTGCAGCAGACCGTCGCCGCCGATGCCCGCGCGGCGGTCGCACAGGGCGGCGACGGTGGCCGGGGGCAGGTCGATGACGTTCTCGGGGTCCGGGATGATCACGAAGTCGTTCTCCGTGCCGTGCCCCTTGAGGAAGGCGATCCGCGTGCTCATTCCTCGATCGTACGGGGTGAGTACGACAGCGGCGTACGGCGAGGCCGGTACGACAGCGGCGTCAGCCGCGCCCGGCGAGGGTGGTCAGCGCAGCCGGGCCACGCGCCACACGGCCAGCGCGACGACCACGACGACCACGACGGCATACCCGAGGACGACACGCCAGTCCGGGCGCCGCCCGGAGCCGCGCTGCGGCAGGCCGGGCCACGTGTAACCGACGCGCCGCGCGGCCATCATGCCCCAGCCTGCCGCGCACGAGCAGATCAGCAGGCCGAGCATGGCCACCACGGCGCCGCCGTCACCGAACTCGAACGCCAGCGGGAAGGCGAACATCAGAGAGCCGACCGCGGCCAGCCCCACGATCGGGGCGAGCTGCCAGATCCGCAGCCGGCGCTGCGGGCGCAGCTCGACCTCGACCTCGAGCCCGGTGGACAGTTCGTCCACGTCCGGCCCGTCGGCGGTCACACCGCCCGGGAGCTGCTCGTCGGGACCGTCGGAACTGAGCCTTGGGTCCTCGTCCTGCGCGGTCCCGTGCTGCGCGCCTTGTGCGGTGTCGCGAGGGCCGGCCTCCATCGCCACGCGCCCTCCCAACTCGGACTCACTTGGTCGATCGAAGCTCGATGATGGCACGCCGCATGAGGCCCGGATGGCGGCCGGAGCGTCCCGATGCCATCACGTGATCAGGCTGTAACCGGTCGTTCGATGAACGCCAGCGCGAGGTGCGGAAGTTCCCCGAGGTCGTCCGCGGCACCGCTGAGCCAGTGCACGCGCGGGTCACGGCGGAACCAGGAGTCCTGACGGCGCGCGAAGCGCTTGGTGGCGCGTACCGTCTCGGCGCGCGCCTCTTCCAGGGTGCACTCCCCCGCGAGCGCCGCGAGCACCTGCTGATATCCGAGCGCGCGCGATGCCGTACGCCCCTCGCGCAGGCCCCGCGCCTCCAGCGCCCGTACCTCGTCCACGAGGCCCGCCTCCCACATCCGGTCGACCCGGCGCGCGATCCGCTCGTCCAGCTCGGGCCGGCTGACGTCGACGCCGATCTGGACGGTGTCGTAGACCGAGTCGTGACCCGGAAGGTTGGCGGTGAAGGGCCGGCCGGTGATCTCGATAACCTCCAGGGCCCGGACGATCCGGCGGCCGTTGCTCGGCAGGATCGCCTGGGCGGCCTCCGGGTCGGCGGCGGCCAGGCGCGCGTGCAGCGCTCCGGAGCCGCGCAGGGCGAGCTCCTCCTCGAGCCGGGCGCGCACCTCGGGGTCGGTGCCGGGGAACTCCAGGTTGTCGACCGCGCCGCGCACGTACAGCCCTGAGCCGCCCACCAGGACGGGCCAGCGGCCCTCGGCGAGCAGCGCGTCGATACGGGCGCGGGCGAGGCGCTGGTACTCGGCGACGGACGCCGTCACCGTCACGTCCCAGATGTCCAGCAGATGGTGCGGAACACCGCCGCGCTCCTCGGGCGTCAGCTTGGCGGTGCCGATGTCCATCCCCCGGTAGAGCTGCATGGAGTCGGCGTTGACGACCTCCCCGCCGAGCTGCTGGGCCAGGAATACTCCCAGATCGGACTTTCCGGCCGCGGTCGGTCCGACGACGGCGATGACCCGCGGCGCGGGGGCTGCACTACTCACCGCAACAGTCTCGCAAACCTCCGGACCCCGCCTCGAACGAGTTACGTGACGCCCCGAGTGGGGGGTCGTTGCCTGTTGCGTGGTTCCGGCCACCGGTTCGAGAACAGGTGACGCGGGGCGACGCAATGGGACGCACCGGGCTACGCGGTATTTCGCCCGCACGAGTAACGTATGGAGTGGATATGGGCGTTTTTGTACGGCTTCTCCGGAGGTCGAGGACGACCGAGGGGAGCCGGTCGGCCGAGGCGGAGGCCGCACAGGCGGTGGAGGGCGCCGATGCGGGGGCCACGGACGAGGTGAAGGACGCGGACGCGGGCGCGGCCGAGCCCGACGGGAAGCCGGAGGGCGCACGGCAGATGAGCGCGGAGGCCGCCGCCGACGACGGGGGCGCGATCCCGAAGCAGCAGTCCGCCGAGAAGGCCGCCGACAGCGAGGCCGACGAGGGCGCCCGTACGTAACCGCTTGAGCCAGGGAAGGTGGACCATGGGCCTCGTGGACAACCTGAAAGCCAAGGTCTCGGACCTCGCGCAGCAGCACGAGGACAAGGTCGACCGCGGCCTCGACAAGGCCGCGAAGATGATCGACGAACGGACCAAGGGCAAGTACAGCGACAAGATCCACACGGGCACGGACAAGGCGAAGCACGCGGTGGAGCGCCTCGCCCACGGGGACACCGGCCCGTCGACCGGCGAAGCGGCGCCCCCGGAGACACCGCAGCCGCCTTCGGCCTCCTGATCACGCTCCGGACAGCGTCCTGACCACGCTCCGGACAGCGCGTTACCCATCGGCGGACGGCCGCGGGGCCACGGCCTCCCGGCCGTCCGCCGTGTCGGGGTACCACGGCGGGAGCTCCCCGAGCCCGGCGGCCGCGCTCACGGGACCGCTACGACCAGGCGGCCACCATGTACCCCACGCCGTACGGCGCCTCGTCGTACAGCAGGCTGCCGGACAGGCGTACGCCTTCCGCCGCGCCCGCGAGGATCTGCCAGGGGGCCCGGCCGCGGGCCTGCAATGCGTGGGCCAGGGCCGGATCAAGGGATCTCAGGGCCGTCACGTCCGCCGCACCCAGCGCCCGCGCGACCTCGGCGTCGAAGTCGGCCGCGCGGTCGTCCAGGTAGCCCGGCGCCTTCACCGAGCGGCACGCGCTGGCGTCGCCCATGATCAGCAGGGCCGTCCGCCGGGCCTGGGCGGCCAGCCCGGCCCCGATCTCTGCGCACCGGTCGGGGGCCAGGTGTTCCGGCACTCCCAGGCCCTCCACGGGCGCGGCGGCCCAGCGCGTGCGCTCCAGCAGCCACGCGGCGACCGCGAGCGACGGCGGAAGCTCACGCTCCTGAGCCGTGCCGCCCGCACCCAGCCGTACGTCGACGTCCACACCGAAGCCCCGGAACGACCCCCGCGCGCCCTCCGCGTAGGTGCCCGCCTCGCCCTCCCCGGTGGGCCCGACGACCACCAGCCGGTCGGGGCGGGCGGCGGCGAGCACGCCCAGCGCGTCCTTGCAGGCGGCCCGGGCGCCGTCCAGTTCGGGCGCCGCACCCGCGGCGACCTCGGGCACGAGCAGGGGCGGACAGGGGCAGACGGCGGCGGCGACAAGCATGATCCGCAGCCTAACCGGGCCGGACGCCGCGTACGGCGGTGACGGTGGCGTCAGTCGCAGCCGCAGGCGCCGGCGGTGGCCACCGGCAGCGGCGCGGGCACGCCGACCTTCGGCAGACCCAGCATCACGCCGGCCGGCTTGGCGGCCTCCGCCGCGTTCCGCTTGGCCCACGCGTCGCCCGCGCGCGTGCGGCGCACCTCGAGGACGGGCCCCTCGGCGAGGAGGTGGTGCGGGGCGGCGTAGGTCACCTCGACGGTCACCACGTCACCGGGGCGCACCTCCTGCTCCGGCTTGGTGAAGTGGACCAGGCGGTTGTCGGGGGCGCGGCCGGACAGCCGGTGGGTGGCTCCGTCCTTGCGCCCCTCGCCCTCGGCGACCATCAGCTCCAGGGTGCGGCCGACCTGCTTCTTGTTCTCCTCCCAGGAGATCTCCTCCTGGAGGGCGACGAGCCGCTCGTAGCGCGCCTGGACGACCTCCTTGGGGATCTGGTTCTCCATCTCGGCGGCCGGGGTGCCGGGCCGCTTGGAGTACTGGAAGGTGAACGCCTGCGCGAACCGCGCCTCGCGCACCACGTGCAGCGTCTGCTCGAAGTCCTCCTCGGTCTCCCCGGGGAAGCCGACGATGATGTCGGTGGTGATCGCGGCGTGCGGGATGGCGGCGCGCACCTTCTCGATGATCCCCAGGTAGCGCTCCTGGCGGTAGGACCGGCGCATCGCCTTGAGCACGGCGTCCGAGCCGGACTGCAGCGGCATGTGCAGCTGCGGCATCACGTTCGGCGTCTCGGCCATGGCCGCGATGACGTCGTCGGTGAAGTCGCGCGGGTGCGGGGAGGTGAAGCGGACGCGCTCCAGGCCGTCGATGGTCCCGCAGGCACGCAGCAGCTTGCTGAAGGCCTCGCGGTCGCCGATGTCGGAGCCGTAGGCGTTCACGTTCTGCCCGAGCAGCGTGATCTCGGAGACGCCCTCGGCGACCAGGGCCTCGACCTCGGCGAGGATGTCGCCGGGCCGGCGGTCCTTCTCCTTGCCGCGCAGCGCCGGGACGATGCAGAAGGTGCAGGTGTTGTTGCAGCCCACGGAGATCGACACCCAGGCCGCGTACGCGCTCTCGCGCCGTGTCGGCAGTGTCGACGGGAACGCCTCCAGCGACTCGGCGATCTCGACCTGCGCCTCCTGCTGCACGCGGGCGCGCTCCAGCAGGACGGGCAGCTTGCCGATGTTGTGCGTACCGAAGACGACGTCCACCCAGGGCGCCTTCTTCACGATGGTGTCGCGGTCCTTCTGCGCCAGGCAGCCGCCGACGGCGATCTGCATGCCGGGCCGGACGGCCTTCCTCGGCGCGAGGCGGCCGAGGTTGCCGTAGAGCCGGTTGTCGGCGTTCTCCCTCACCGCGCAGGTGTTGAAGACGACCACGTCCGCGTCGCCGTCCGCCCCCTCGGGCGCGCGCACGTACCCGGCCCCTTCGAGCAGCCCGGCCAATCGCTCGGAATCGTGGACGTTCATCTGGCACCCGTAGGTGCGGATCTCATAGCTCTTGGGTGCGTGAACGTCCACTGCGGGGCTCCGGTCGCTGCTGCTGGTCATGGAACAAGGGTAGGCGGTACTCGCAGAGCCCTGTCCCGAAGAGCCCTGTCCGGCCATGGGCCGGAGCGCACTGCTCCGACGGACCGGACGGAGACGGGACCGTCCCTCACTTGACGGCCCCGCTCGTGGCGCCCGCGGCGACGTGGCGCTGGGCGATGACGAGCAGCACGGCCGCCGGGGGGGATGCCAGGACCGCGGTGGCCATGACGGCGTTCCACTGGTTCGTGTGCGCGCCGATGTGCTCGTAGATACCGAGTGTGATCGGCCGCACGGTCTCCGTGGTGGTCAGCGTGAGGGCGAAGAGGAAGTCGCTCCAGGCGAAGAGGAAGGTGAAGAGCGCCGCGGTGATCAGCGCGTTGGTACTCAGCGGGAGCACCACGGAGCGGAAGTCCGCCTTCGTCACGGCGGCCCGGCTCCCGTCGGGTCACTTCGCCAGGAAGGCGAGGAGGGCCTGGTTGACCTCCTCGGCGTGGGTCCACAGCAGGCCGTGCGGAGCGCCCTCGATCTCGACGTAGTCGGTGGAGGGGAGCGCCTTGTGGAACGGCCGCGCGGTCCCCTCTACGGGCAGGATGCGGTCGCCCGTACCGTGCAGGATCAGGGCCGGCACATCGATGGCCGGGATGTCGGCCGGAAGCCGGTGTACCAGGTCGAGGGCGCGGCGGCCGCGGCGAAGAAACCGCCGCCCGCGGCGACGTTCCAGCTGTTGCGGACGGCCTCCTCGCTGATTCTGGTGCCGAGGTTCTCGTCGAGGTTGTAGAAGTCCTTGTAGAAGTCCGTGTAGTACGCGTAGCGGTCCGCCTTGACGGCCGCGACGACGCCGTCGAAGAACTCCTTCGGGGCGACCCCGTCCGGGTTGTCGTCCGTCTTGAGCAGGCAGGGCTCCAGCGACGCCAGGAAGGCGACCTTGGCGACCCGGGCGGAACCGTAGGTGGACACGTACCGGGCGACCTCACCGGTGCCCATCGAGAACCCGACGAGGACGGCGTCCCGCACGTCGAGGGTCTCCAGCACGGTGTTCAGGCCGGCCGCGAAGGTGTCGTAGTCGTAACCGGTCGTCGGCTGGCTGGACTCCCCGAAGCCACGGCGGTCGTAGGTGATCACGCGGTAGCCGGCGTCGAGCAGCACGGCACTCTGCCGCTCCCAGGAGTGGCCGTCGAGCGGGAATCCGTGGATGAGGACGACCGGCTGACCTATACCGGGAGAATTGTTGACATGAACACTTCCCATGAGTGGTTGCCCGCTGTACCACATGAGTGCCGGCTTTCCCGCTCTGGGAGGTTTCGTGAGACGCATCAAGTCGCTGTCAGCCCTTGCCACGCTGAGCCTCGCGATCATGTTCAGCCTGGTACTCACCGGTCCGGCACACGCCGCCGGACCCGCATACGTCGCGCTGGGAGACTCGTACTCGGCGGGCAACGGCGCGGGGAACTACGACAGTTCGAGCGCCGACTGCCACCGCAGCTTCAGCGCCTACCCGTACCTGTGGAAGAACGCCCACGCGCCGTCCTCGTTCGCCGACACCTCCTGCTCGGGCGCGGCCACCACGGATGTGACCGGCAGTCAGTTAGGCCCGCTGAACTCCGGCACCGGGCTCGTCTCGCTCACCGTGGGCGGCAATGACGCGGGCTTCTCGGACGTCATGACCACCTGTGTGACCGGCTCGGACTCCGACTGCGTCAACCGCGTCGACCAGGCCGAGAGCTACGCCCGGAACACGCTGCCCGCCCGCCTGGACGCCACCTACGACGCGATCCGCGCCAAGGCGCCCAACGCCAAGGTGGTCGTGCTGGGTTACCCGCACATGTACACCCTCGACGTCTTCTGCGTCGGCCTCAGCGACACCAAGCACCGCAAGATCGACGAGGCCGCGGACGTCCTGGACAGCGTCATCGCCGGCCGGGCCGCCGCCCACGGCTTCGTCTTCGGCGATGTGCGCACCACCTTCAAGGGCCATGAGCTGTGCTCCGGCGACGGCTGGCTGCACTCCCTGGTGGCCTCGCCGAGCTGGGAGTCGTACCACCCCACCGCCACCGGGCACGCGAACGGCTACTACCCCGTCCTCAACGCCAACAGCTGACCGCAGGCGAGCCGCCGAAGCGCCCGGCGCCGGGCCAGTGGCGCACCTCACAACACTTCAGCGGTTGCGCAACTCTAAAGTTCAGACATGGATCTTCATGTCGCGACGAAGTGGGAGACGGCGGTGCTCGCCGGAGGGCCGGCCGACGGCCTGCGCATGCAGGTCGCGGGCCGGCCCTCGGTGCTGCAGGTGACGTACCCGTGCCGGGTGGAGTCCCCGGCGGACGGCGTACGCGTGGAGGCGCTGTACGTCTACCGGCGCCAGCTGGGCGTGAACAGCGAGCCGCTGGCCTACGGCTACGACAGCGCCAGCCCCTGACGGCGCGCGGCCTCAGCCGGCGGCGGCCGGCGGCCGCTCCGTGGCCGTCTCCGCGGCGGTCCGGACGGCCGTCGGCTCCACCGGAGTGGGCGCGGAGGCGGCGGGCGCGGAGGCGTTCTCGTCCTTCATCGCCTTGGCCTCGCTCTTGAGGATGCGCATCGACTTGCCCAGCGCCCGGGCGGTGTCCGGGAGCTTCTTCGACCCGAACAGCACGATGACGACGATCGCCACGATCAGCAGGTGCCAGGGTTCCAGTCCGTTACGGAGCATGACGCGCCCGCCCTTCCTCGCGTCGGCCGAGGACGCCACTCGCCGCTCGCCCGTGCCATGTTGGTTGCTACGTTGCGCAACTGTACAACCCGCGGTCGGCGGCGAAACCGAGCCGAAGACGAATCGAGCGGAAACTGACGGAACCCGGCCGGCCGGTCAGCGCTGCGCGCCGGACCGTCGTTCGTAGCGCGCTTTGACCGCCCACAAGGCGAGCGCGTACAGGGCGAGGACGGCGGCGAGCAGCAGGTAGTACGCCACCGGCAGCGCGGTCAGGCCGAGCAGCGAGCCCAGCGGGGACAGCGGAAGCAGGAGCCCCACGGCGGCCAGAACGCCCGCGGCCCGTCCGAGCGGGCCCGGCGCGCGTCCCTCCGCGAGGCGCCGGCCGGACCTCAGCAGCAGCATCACCAGCGCCTGGGTGAGCAGGTTCTCCGTGAACCACGCCGAGTGGAACACCGCGTCGTCGTCGAGCGCGTCCGGCCCGTGCAGCGCGAGCGCCAGGACGGCGAAGGTGGCGAGGTCGGCGACCGCGTTGAGCAGTCCGAAGCCGGTGATGAAGCGCAGGAAGTCACGCGGTCGCAGCACCGTGGGCCGGGCGAGGGCCAAAGCCGCGGGGCGGTCGTAGGCGAAGGCGAGCTGAGCCGCGTCGAAGCACAGGTTCTGGGCGAGGACCTGGGCCGGGAGCATCGGCAGGAAGGGCAGCAGCAGGCCCGCGGCGAGCATCGCGACGACGTTGCCGAGGTTCGAGGAGAGCGTGACGCGCAGATACGAGGCGATGTTGCCGCTGGCGTGACGGCCGGCGGCGACGGCGTGGTCGATCGCGGTGAGGTCCTTGTAGGCGAGGACGACGTCCGCGCTCTCGCGGGCCACGTCGACGGCGTCGCGCGGGGCGACGCCCACGTCGGCGGCGTGCAGCGCGGGCACGTCGTTGACGCCGTCGCCGAGGAAGCCGACGGTGTGCCCGGCCGCGCGCAGGTCGGTGACGATCCGGGCCTTGTCCTCGGGGGTGCAGCGGGCGACGACGGTCGCGGCGGCGTCGTCCGGGGCACCCGCGACCCGCACCCGGCCGGGGTCGAGGCCGAGGTCACGGCAGACGCGGACCGCGGTGCCGGGGTGATCGCCGGTGAGGATCCGCACGGTGACGCCGCGGGCGGCGAGGTCCCGCAGGGCGCGGGCGGCGGTCGGGGCGAGGGCGTCGCGGAAGGTGACGAAGCCGCGGAAGGTCAGGCCGCGTTCGTCGGCGGGGGTGTAGGGGCGGGTGCGGGCGGGACGGTCGGCGGTGGCGACCGCGAGCACCCTCAGGCCGTCGCCGGCCTCGCGCGCGGCCCGTGCCAGCAGGCGCTCACGCTCGGCGGGCTCCAGCGCGCAGCGCTCCAGTACGTCCTCGGCGGCGCCCTTGACGACGAGGACGTGCCTGCCGAGACCGCCGCGGACCACGGCGGTGGCGCGCCGGCGGACCGGGTCGAACGGCAGCGCGGCCAGGCCCTCGCAGTCCTCCCAGGCACCGTCGGCCGCGTCCAGGATCGCCTCGTCCAGGGCGTCCGGGGCGGGCAGGTCGGCGAGCTGGAGGGTCCACCAGGCGCTGACGGCCGCCCAGCGCAGCACCTCGGGCGCGTCCTTGCCGTCGCCGTCCAGGGCGCGTTCGACGACCGGCCGGTCCTGGGTGAGGGTGCCGGTCTTGTCCAGGCACAGCACGTCGACGGCGCCGAGGTCGTGCAGTGCCGGCAGGCGTTTGACGATCACTCCCTGGCTGCGGGCGAGCAGGGAGGCGCCGCGGGCCAGGCAGGTGGTGACGATGACCGGCAGCATCTCGGGGGTGAGGCCGACGGCGACCGCGACGGCGAAGGGCAGCGTCTGCAGGCCCCGGCCGCGCAGCGCCGCGCCCGCCATGAGGACCAGCGGCGGGGTGAGCAGCATGAACCGGATCAGCACCCAGGAGATGCCGTGCACGGACCGGTCGAAGGCGCTCGGCCCGCGCGCGGCGGGCGTGCCGTGGGCCCGCGCGAACCGGGTCCGGGCGCCCGTGTGGAGGACGAGCGCGGTGCCGCTGCCGGAGGCCACGCTGCTGCCCTGGAAGCAGAGGTGGGGCTGGGCGAAGGGTCCGCCGCCGAAGGCGGCGGGGACGTCGGGCGCGCTCTTGGCGACCGGCGCCGACTCGCCGGTGAGCGCCCCCTGGTGCACGGTCAGGCCGCCGGCGCGCAGCAGCCGTACGTCGGCGGGTACGAGGTCGCCGGGCCCGAGCCGGATCACGTCGCCCGGCACCAGTTCGGCGGCCGGTATCTCGCGCTCGCGTGGCGGACGGTCCGCCTCCGGTCGGCGCACCACGGTCGCGGTGGTGGCGACCAGGTCGCGCAGCGCGGCCATGGAGCGGTCGGCCCGGTGCTCGCCGGTGGCGCGCAGGACGCAGCTGACCACGACGAGGGAGAGGATCACACAGGCGGTGCCCCAGGCGGTGACGGTCGCCGAGACCAGGCCGAGGCAGAGCAGCACACTTGTGAACGGGTCGCGCAGCCCGCGGACGAAGCGCCGGGCCCAGGAGGCCGTACGGGCCTCGGGGAGCACGTTCTCCCCGGCCTCACCGAGCCGGGCCTCCGCCTCCGCCTCGGTGAGCCCGCGCAGACTGCTCTCCAGGCGGCGCAGCTCCTGCAGGGACGTGGGGCCGCCGGCGCCGGGGTCCGGGCCGGGCGGGGGTGCCGGTTCCGCGGCGGTCTCAGAGGCCACGGAGCCGGGGGGCCGGGACGTCGGCCGGGACCGCACGGTCGGTCAGCCGGCCGACCAGGAGGCGCACCACGGTCACGACGTCCGCGTCGTCGACGAAGTACACCTGGCGGCGGCCCTCACGGCGGGAGCCGACGAGTCCGGCGAGCTTGAGCTTCGTCAGGTGCTGGCTCACGGCGGGCAGCGCGCCGCCGACCCGCTCGGCGAGCCCGGTGACATCGCTCTCGCCCTGCGCGAGCGCCCACACGATGTGCAGCCGCGCGGGCGAGGCCAACAGCCCGAAGGCGGCGGCCGCCTGGGACAGCACCTCGGCGGGCGGATCCTCGAAACCACCGCCGACTGGCGTCACTGGGCCTCCTGTTCACACCGGGGTCGTCTCGTCCTTGCAAGGGGTCAGTTTAGGCGGGCCCGCCGGGCCACGGTCGCCGAGCCGGACGCCGGGGCGGTGCTGTCCCTACCGCTCCGCGGGCGACCAGCCCTGGCGGCGCAGCACCGCAGAGACGTCAGGAGCGCGGTAGTGGTCGCCCTTGAGGACCTTGCCGTCGGCCCGGCGCGACACCGTGCCGTCCGGGCCGATCTTCGTCATGTTGGCGCGGTGGATCTCGGCGATGACGGCGTCGAGGTCGATGCCGTGCACCAGGGCCGTCCCGTACGCCACGTACACGAGGTCGGCCAGCTCGTGCGCCAGCCGATCGAGCGGGCCGGTGACGGACACCTCGGCGACCTCCGCGGCCTCCTCGGCGAGCAGCTCACCCCGGTGCGCGGCCAGTTCCGGGGAGACCTCCGTCGGCTCGGAACGCACGTCGAGACCGAAGGCGAGGTGGAACTCACGGACGAGGGAGGCGGGGGAAGGACGCATCCGCCGACCCTACCGTTCGCCGGCACCCGTCCTCCTCCCTCCCCTTGTCGGTCCCGGCCTGGTCAGGGGGACCGCGGCCTGGCAGGATCGCGCGCATGCTTCAGGCACTCCCCCGTATCGGCAGACGCCGCGCGCTGCTGGGCTCGGCGGCCGCGTGCGCGGTCCTCGGGCTGCTGCTGTGGTGGCTGCTGCCGATCGGCGAGGAGTCCCCGAGCGGCACGGTCACCTTCAGTACGGGCACCCCGAGCGGCGTCTACGAGAAGTACGGCACCCTGCTGCGGCAGACGATCGCCCGGGACATGCCGCAGCTGGACGTACGGCTGCAGAACAGCGACGGGTCGCAGGAGAACGTGCGCCGGGTGGCCACCGGGAAGGTGGACTTCACGATCGCGGCGGCCGACGCGGTGGAGACGTACCGGCTTCAGAGCGGGCCCGGCGCCGGCCGGCTGCGCGGCTGCGCCCGGCTGTACGACGACTATGTGCACCTGGTGGTGCCGCAGTCGTCCGCCATACGGTCGGTGGCGGACCTGAAGGGCCGCGCGGTCGCCGTCGGGCCGAGTGGCTCCGGGGTGCGGCTGATCGCGGAGCATGTGCTGAAGGCGGCCGGGCTGGACCCCGAGAAAGACATCACGCCGCTGTCCGACGGCATCGGGACGATGCCCGGGCTGCTGAGGCAGCACCGGATCGACGCGTTCTTCTGGTCGGGCGGGCTGCCCACCGGCGCGATCACGGATCTGTCGCAGCACTTCCCGGTCCGCCTGGTGCCGATCGGCGCCGACCTGGTGGCGAAGCTGCACGCGCAGGGCGGCGCGTCCCACTACTACCGGGCCGCGGTGATGCCGGCCGACGCCTATCCAGAGGCGCAGCAGGGCGTCTCCGTGCAGACCGTGGCCGTCGCCAACCTCCTCGTGACACGTCAGGACATGAACGCCGACCTGACCGACGAGCTGACCCGCGTGGTCATCGACAGCCGCGACCGGATCGGCGCACAGGTGCACGCGGCACAGCTGGTGGATCTGCGCACGGCGATCTACACGGACCCGCTGGAACTGCACGACGGCGCGCGGCGGTACTACCGGTCGGTGAAGCCGTAGTTCCCGCCACCTGGTGGCCTACTCCCCTGGAGGCTCGGCTCCCGACCCCCGATCGGCCTGGACGGCCCCAGCCTCGAACGCCGGACAGGCCGATGGCGCCCTGCCCCGGCCGCGAAGTCCCTCAGACCCCGGCGCGCCCCGCCCCCGCCGCCGTCCGGGGAAGCGACACCGTCACCCTGAGGCCGTGCGGCTCGTGATGCGCGTACGAGATCGAGCCCCCGCCCGCCGCCAGCAGCGTCTGGGTGATCGACAGGCCGAGGCCCGAGCCCTTGACGTTCTGGTGGGCGGCGCTGCGCCAGAAGCGGTCGCCGACGCGGGAGAGTTCCTCGTCGCTGAGGCCCGGGCCGCCGTCGGTGACCACCACCGTGGCGGTGTCACCGGCGGCCGCGACCTCCACTTCCACGCCCTGGCCCGCGGGAGTGAACTTCACCGCGTTGTCGATGACCGCGTCCAGCGCGCTGGACAGGGTCACGGGGTCCGCCCAGGCCGTGGTGGCCGGGCAGGTTCCGGTCAGCCGTACGCCCTTGGCCTCGGCGGCCGGCCCCCAGGCCGCGACCCGCTCGGCGGTCAGCGCGCCGATGTCGGTGAGCCGCAGTTCCGCCTCCGCGTGCTCGGCGAGCGCCAGGTCGAGCAGGTCGTCCAGGACCTGCGCGAGGCGCTTGCCCTCGGTCCGCACCGAGGCGATCTCCTCGTTGCCCTCCGGCAGTTCCAGCGCGAGCAGTTCGATGCGCAGCAGCAGCGCGGCCAGCGGATTGCGCAACTGGTGGGAGGCGTCGGCGACGAAGGCGCGCTGCTGCTCCAGGACCTGCTCGACGTTGTCCGCCATCTCGTTGAACGACCGGGCGAGCCGCCTCAGTTCCGGCGGCCCGCCCGCCGCCGCGACCCGGGACTTCAGGCGTCCGGTCGCTATGTCGTGGGTCGTCGCGTCCAGGACCCGTACCGGCCTGAGCACCCACCCGGTCAGCCGCAGCGCCGCGCCGACGGCGAGCAACATCGCGGCGACCTCCCCGGCGCCGATGAACAGCCAGCCGTGCAGGATCCTCGACCGCATCTGCCCGGTGGGCGAGTCGGTGACGACGACCGCGACGACGTCACCGTCGCGGATGACCGGCGAGGCGACCACGAGCCGGCTGCGCTGCCAGGGCCAGACCTGCTCGGGATCGTGGCTGCGCCGCCCGAGCAGCGCCTCGTTGAAGGCGTCGCGGCCCTCGCCCTTCTGCGGCAGGAACCAGTCCCCCGGCGCGTTGGCCATGGGCGTGTCGTCGCGGTAGAAGACGCCGGCCCGGATGCCGTACACGCTGTAGTACATGCGGAGCTCACCCGCCAGGGTCTCGCCGCGCTCGTCCGTGACGTCGGCCCGGGAGCCGGTGGGCCGGTCGGTGACGAACTGGGCGAGGGCGGCGAAGCGCGCCGTGTCGTCGATGCGGTCGACGACGACCCGCTGCTGCTGTGCGGCCGCGAGGCTCACCGCGAGCGGCACACCGAGCGCGAGCAGCACGGCCGCCATCAGGACGATGAGCAGCGGAAGGAGACGTGTGCGCACCCGTACCCGCTACGCGGCCGGGGCGACGAGCCGGTACCCGACGCCGCGCACGGTCTCGATCAGCGCGGGCATGCGCAGCTTGGAGCGCAGGGAGGCGACGTGTACCTCCAGGGTGCGCCCGGTCCCCTCCCAACTGGTCTGCCACACCTCGCTGATGATCTGCTCACGGCGGAACACCACACCGGGGCGCTGGGCCAGCAGGGCGAGCAGGTCGAACTCCTTGCGGGTCAGCTGGACGACGGAGCCGTCCACGCTGACGCGGCGGGTGGGGAACTCGATGTGCACGGGGCCGAGGCGCAGCGCGGTCTCGGTGGCGCCGGTGTCGTCCAGGTGCGGGGTGCGGCGGCTGACCGCGTGGATGCGCGCGAGCAGTTCCCCGGTGTCGTACGGCTTGACCACGTAGTCGTCGGCGCCGAGGTTCAGGCCGTGGATCCGGGACCGTACGTCCGAGCGCGCGGTGACCATGATCACCGGGGTGCCGGTGCGCTTGCGTATCTTGGCGCAGACCTCGTAGCCGTCCTGGTCGGGCAGGCCCAGGTCGAGGAGGACGACGCCGAAGCCGGCGCCCTCGGGGACCAGCGCCTGGAGCGCCTCCTCGCCGCTGCGGGCGTGGGTGACCTCGTAGCCGTGCCGGGCCAGGACCGCGGACAGGGCGGCCGCGACGTGGTTGTCGTCCTCGACGAGAAGCAGTCTCATGCCGGCCCCCTCCGGTTTTGTCGGCCCTACGGTCTCTGTGCGCTCTCGACGTGCGCAAGGGCGTCGCCCCCGCGCCGCACCGGAAAGACGTCACCCACCCGAACGCGTGGGCACGCGCGCGTGCACCAAGGAAGTCACGCCGATGAACGAGGACGCCGTCAAGAGGCTTCGGGGCGCGGGCGGCATCCGTTACCCAGCCGGTACGCGGTCCGCCGGATTCGCTACGAGCCGTGTCCGGCCGCTACCGGATTGTGATGCTCAGATCTCCCTCAGATGTAATGACGCAGGTCGTGCGGCCTCACTACTGTCCTCCGAAACCGAGTGAGGACGGAGCCAGTGAGCACATGACCGAAGTATCGGTGGCCAAGGACTCGGTGGCCGCGACCGACGAACTGGTCGTCCTGAGGAGCGTCAACAAGCACTTCGGCGCGTTGCACGTGCTCCAGGACATCGACCTGACCATCGCGCGTGGTGAAGTCGTCGTGGTCATCGGCCCCTCCGGGTCCGGCAAGTCCACCCTGTGCCGCACCATCAACCGTCTGGAGACCATCGACGCGGGCGAGATCCTGATCGACGGCAGGCCGCTGCCCCAGGAGGGCAAGGAGCTGGCCCGGCTGCGCGCCGACGTCGGCATGGTCTTCCAGTCCTTCAACCTCTTCGCGCACAAGACGGTGCTCGAGAACGTGATGCTGGGCCAGATCAAGGTCCGCAGGACCGACAAGAAGAAGGCCGAGGAGAAGGCGCGCGCGCTGCTCGACCGGGTGGGCGTCGGCACCCAGGCGGACAAGTACCCCGCCCAGCTCTCCGGCGGCCAGCAGCAGCGTGTCGCGATCGCCCGCGCGCTGGCGATGGACCCCAAGATCATCCTCTTCGACGAGCCGACCTCGGCCCTGGACCCCGAGATGATCAACGAGGTCCTGGAGGTCATGCAGCAGCTCGCCCGGGACGGCATGACCATGGTCGTGGTCACCCATGAGATGGGCTTCGCCCGTTCGGCCGCCAATCGGGTGGTCTTCATGGCCGACGGGCGCATCGTGGAAGAGGCCCGGCCGGACCAGTTCTTCAGCAATCCGCGCAGCGACCGGGCGAAGGACTTCCTGTCCAAGATCCTGCACCACTGACGCCCGTACACATGCCTCTGCGGACCGTGCAGACACGCGTCCGACTTCCCACGGCCGGTACCGAAGACACGAAGGATTCTCACCATGAAGCTCCGCAACTCCGCCATCACGGCAGCTCTCGCCGTCCTCGCGCTGACCGTTTCGGCCTGCGGCGGCGAGTCCGGCAACGCCGGTGACCAGCCCGGCGGGACCGGCGCCACCAACCAGCCCAAGCTGCCCACGTACGCCGTCGCGCAGAACGTGAAGATCGACTCCGCCACCCTGAAGAGGGCCCAGCAGGCGGGCAAGCTGGTGATCGGCGCCAAGAACGACCAGCCGTACCTGGGCTTCGAGGACACGGACGGCAAGCGCTCGGGCTTCGACATCGAGATCGCCAAGATGGTCGCCGCCGACCTCGGCTTCAAGCCGTCGCAGATCGAGTTCAAGACCGTCGACTCCAACGTCCGCGAGACCACCATCTCCAAGGGTGAGGTCGACCTCTACGTGGGCACCTACACCATCAACGACAAGCGCAAGCAGCAGGTCGGCTTCGCGGGCCCGTACTTCATGGCGGGAGCGGACCTCCTCGTCCGCAAGGACGAGAAGGACATCACCGGGCCGGACTCGCTCAAGGGCAAGACCGTCTGCTCCATCAAGGGCTCGACTCCGCTGCAGGAGATCAAGAAGCCCCAGTACGGCGCCAAGACGGTGGAACTGTCGAAGTACTCGGAGTGCGTCCAGCAGCTGCTCAACAACGAAGTCGACGCGGTGACCACCGACGACGCGATCCTCAAGGGCTACGCCGCCCAGCGCCCGACCAAGCTGAAGGTCATCGGCAAGCCGTTCACCAAGGAGCCGTACGGCGTCGGCATGAACAAGGACGACAAGGCGCTGCGCGACGCGGTCAACGACGCGCTCGAGAAGCACGAGAAGAACGGCGACTACAAGAAGGCCTACGAGGCGACGCTCGGTCTGTCGGGCTCCTCGTACACGGAGCCTCCGGCCGTCGAGCGCTACTGACCACCGACGAGACGCCGCGACTCAAGGTGCCGACGCAGCCCACCGCCGCAGATCGGCACCGTTCGCGTCCGCGGTGACGAACCGTCCGTCCCAGGCACCTTCGGGCCGATGTGCCCGGGATCGGACTCCCCCCGCCCTTACGCCGCCCACGAGGACCTCACCCCGTGAACGTATTGCTCGACCATCTCGCGGAATTCCGCGAGGGGTTCATCGGCACAGTCCTGCTGACCCTGGCCAGCGGACTCCTCGCGATGGTGCTCGGTGTCATCATCGCCGGGTTCCGTGTCTCCCCGGTG
The DNA here is from genome assembly GCF_044764595.1 of Streptomyces sp. NPDC093984. NCBI lineage: Bacteria > Bacillati > Actinomycetota > Actinomycetes > Kitasatosporales > Streptomycetaceae > Streptomyces > Streptomyces sp. NPDC093984. The sequence goes on from NZ_JBIWIM010000001.1 coordinate 1,701,054, forward strand.
CCTCCGCTGCGGATGTTCGGCACCGTCTGGGTCACCCTCTTCCGCAACACCCCACTGACCCTGCTGTTCCTCATCGCATGGTTCGTCGTGCCGGTGATCTTCGTACCGGGTCTGAGCCCGTGGATGAAGGCCCTTCTGGCGCTGGGCTTCTACACCTCGGCCTTCGTCTGCGAAGCCGTGCGGTCAGGCATCAACACTGTGCCCCTGGGGCAGGCGGAGGCCGCCCGCTCCCTGGGTATGACCTTCTCGCAGACGCTGCGTCTGATCGTCCTGCCCCAGGCCACGCGCACCGTCGTCCCACCGCTGAGCTCGATCTTCATCGCGCTGACCAAGAACTCGGCGATCGCGGGCGCCTTCAGCGTCACCGAACTGTTCGGTGTGCAGAAGCTGCTGAGTGACCAGGGCTTCGCCATCGCCTGGATCTTCCTGTGGGTGGCCCTGGGCTACCTCGTCATCACGTTCTCCATCAGCGGTCTCTTCCGGCTGCTGGAGCGGCGCCTGGGGGTCGCACGATGAGTTCGAGCGTTCTGTACGACGCACCCGGCCCCAGGGCCCGTCTGCGCAACCGACTCTTCACGGTGATCGGCTGCCTGGCCGTGGTCGGCCTGGTCGCCTTCGTCGGGTACCGCATGGACGCCAAGGGCCAGTTGGACCCGAAGGTGTGGGACATCTTCAACAACGCGGGGGTGCGGACCAACATCCGCGACGGCGTGTTGACCACCTTGAAGGTGTTCGCCGTGGCCGGCGCGCTCTCCCTGGTGCTGGGCCTGCTGCTCGCCGTGGCGCGGTTGTCCGAGCACAGGCCCGTCCGCTGGTTCGCCACGGGGTTCGTGGAGCTGTTCCGCGCGGTACCGCTGCTGATCACGATCTATGCCCTGTGGGTGCTTTTTCTCACCTACAAGAACGATCTCGGCGCCGTCGGGGACAACACCGCGTTCTGGGGCCTCGTCATCGGCCTGACCGTCTACAACGGTTGCGTACAGGCCGAAGTGTTCCGCGCGGGCATCAACGCCGTGCCGCGCGGACAGGTCGAAGCGGCGTACGCACTCGGACTGCGCAAGTACCAGGTGATGACGACCCTCTTGCTGCCTCAGGCGGTGCGGTCCATGCTGCCGACCATGATCAGCCAGCTGGTCGTCACCCTGAAGGACACCTCGCTCGGCTACATCATCACCTACACGGAGCTCCTCTTCGCCACCCGGACGATGGCCAACAACATCATCGTCAACGGTGAGAACCCGTTCACGGCGGTCACCATCGTCGTCGGCGCGATCTACATCGCGATGTGCCTCGCGCTCTCCTCGCTCGCCACCTGGATAGAGCGGCGCGGTCGCCGTGCGAAGACCGGTGTCACGGTTGCTGCGGCGGCCGAGCCGGCCGAAACCCCCGGAGTGCTCGACGGCACGGGAGGGGTCCTCGGCCCCGTCGACGGCGATGGGGATCGCACGGTGAAGTAGTCGGCGAGCCGGCTCTTGTCGGCACGACCGGGCGCGGTGTCCTGCCTGTCGCGGCGGGGACGGGCAGGACACCGTCGGCGCCCTCGGATCAGTGCACGGGCTTGATGGTGACGCTCGCCGTCATGTCCATGGGATCCTGATGGACGGTCAGCGTGACGTTGGCATTCATGTCCCCCATGGGCGTCAGCAGGACGGACTTGTTGCAGCCCTTGGCCGACGATTCGACGGTGTCGTAGGTACCACCCCACCTCACGGCAGCACGTGCCCGCCAGTTGGCACATGCGTTGTACGTGATGCGGATCGAGTGCTTGCGCAGGTTGGGCAGCGAGGTGCTGCGGTACTGCTTGTCGACCCACTTGTACGAGTGGGGGAGCCCGCCGATGTTGATGGTGCCCGAGCGCTGGCCGAGGTAGATCTCGGAGGGACCGTCCGCGGACGCCGACGGCGCCCCCAGGGCGGTCGCCAGGACTGCCGTGCCGAGAAGCATGGCTGCGCGACGCCTCACCTTGGTCTCTTCACCGTGCATGATTAACCTCCTTCAGAAGCCTCTCGCATGGAGGATCCACGCTTGAGGAAGATTTGAGCTTTGCGAAGGAATCGCCTTACGCCGGGTATTCGCCCCAGTTCCAGCGCCAGGTGTCCTTGAACGGCACCCGCCCGGCGTGCTTGTAGACGATGGTCGCCTCGGCATAGAAGGTCTTGCACTCGCTCTTCGGCGGCAACGCCTTTACGAGGGTCGAAGCCGGCGCCTTCTTGTCCGCAATGTTGTCGCGGTAGACAACCTTGGGACGGGGCTTGAAGCAGTGGATCTGCCCGGCGAGGCTGGCGACCTCCCGACCCCTGGGGCAGCCCCGGTCCGTCTCGAACCACGCCTTGAGGTAGGTGCCGAACTGGTCCGAGTCGTACCACACCTTGAGGATCGGGTTTCCGCAGTGGACGGCCGCCGCCGATGCGGCGGCGGGAGTCGCTGCGGCCGGCGCGGTCGCCGCACCCATCGTCAGCAGACAGGCGGCCGCGGTCGCACCCCACGCCGCACCCCGGCGTGTCCAATTACCGTCCATATCACTCTTCCTCTCATTCAGGGACCTGTAAGGCATTACCATCATGAGCTCCCGACGAAGAGAAAAAGACCCCCCACACAGGGGGTACGGGACAAGCACCCCCGAAAAGGGGGTTGACATTCACCGAGCGACATCAACCGAGCGCGCCGAAAAAGAAGTTATTTGCCCTAGCAACTTATTTAATGCTGAGCAATCCGAAAGGGCTTGACGTGCACGCGCAATAATCAGAGGATCGCATGGCTGGCGCTCGTCGTGACCGGACGAGAGCCGGGCCACACATGCCGTTGCGTACGCACAGCACCACACGGGGACCGCATGCTACGGGTGGGAATCATCGATGACAGATCGCTATGCCGCGCAGGCCTGCGCGGCATGCTGCAAGCCCTGCCTCCTGACTCGCACCGGAAGCTGCGGACCAGCGTCGTGGCCGAAGGGAAGCGAACGCAGGCGGCCGCCTTGGTGACGAACACCCGCCCGGACCTCCTCATCAGCGGTGACGCCTGCGGCAAGGACTCTCTCCCGCTCGTGGAGACCGTCGCCCGCCTCCCGGCGTCACCTGCCGTCCTGGTCATCGCGGAGCGCATCACACAAAGGGATGCCAGCACCCTCCTCGTCAACGGGGCGGCCGGCGTTCTGCTCCATCGCTCTGCGCCTCAACACCTGACCTGGGCCCTCGCCGCCGTCACCGAGGGAAGCCGCGCCCTTTCCCCCGAAATCGCCGACGCGATCATCCACGGCCACCCCGCCTCGGCCCGCCCTGCTAACGGGGCACAGGAACGCGTCGCCGGCCTGAGCACGCGTGAGCGCGAAGTTCTGGCCCTCCTCGGCGACGGCCTTCCCAACCGTGCCATCGCCCAGGCTCTTCACATCAGTCCGGAGACGGTCAAGGACCATGTCCGTACCCTGTGCATCAAACTTCGCGCGGACAACCGGATCCAGGCCGCCCGTATCGCCTGGCAGGCCGACGTCACCACCGTGCCTGTATGGGACGTCACTGGCTGAGGCGCACTCAGCCATGCCACAACGGCCGTCACTTGACGCAAGCACCTGCAATAGGTTGCATACATTCTGTGATCGTGCGCCCTGCTCCATACTCGTGTTCACATGAGGCCGTCAGAACACCGCTGTGGGCAGGGGGCGCCACGCCGTGGACCCGGTGATCATCGTGGGGGCGGGGCCCGTCGGGCTCTCGCTCGCGCTGGCTCTGGCACGGCAGGAGGTGCCGTCCGTGGTCCTCGACGAGGGCCCGGGCAAGGACGAACAGCGGGCCGCACGCACGGTGGTGCTGCGCGAGGACACGGCCGCCTTGATGGAACGCCTGGCCGGAGTGCCGCTCACCGGGCCGGGACTGCGCTTCACCGGGTGGCGGTCGATGCGGCGCAAGCAACTGACCCGGAAGGTCACCTTCGAGCCGGACGGCACGGCGCTTGAGCGCGGCAGCGGATACGGCCCCACGGCCGAGCGGGCCGCCGAGGGCCGCAAGGGCACGGTGGAGGAACCCGGAGGGCCGGCACCGCTGCACATCGCCCAGCATGTGCTGACCGGAGCCCTGCGCACCGCCATCGCCGGACAGCCGCTGGTCAAGGTCGCCGTCGAGAGCCGCCTCGACGCCCTCGAGCAGGAACCCTCCGGCGTCACCGCGCACACGCGCGGCCCACGGAGCACCTGGTGGCGCGGCAGCCACCTCGTCGGCTGCGACGGGCCGCGCTCGACGGTCCGCAAGCTCCTCGACATCCGCTTCCCCGGCCGTACCGCGGTGGAACGGCACGCCGTGGCCGCCCTGCGCGCCGAACTGCCCTGGCCCGGCGAGGCGTTGCTGCACCGCATGCCGCCGTGGCGGACGTCCGGCCCCTCGGGCGGCGAGGTCACGGCACGCCCCCTGCCCGACGGGGTGTGGCGGCTGGACTGGCTGCTGCCGCCGGGCAAGGACCTGGTCACGCCCGAACTGCTGGTGACCCGCATCCGGGAGACCCTCGCCGGCTGGAACGGGGGCACCACCCCCGCCTACGACCTGCTGGACACCGGCGTCCACACCGTCCACCACCGGCTCGCCCGCCGCTGGCGCGCCGGCCGGGTCTTCCTCGCCGGGGACGCCGCGCACCTGCTCGGAGCGCTCGGGACGCAGGGCCTCGACGAGAGCCTGCGGGACGTCGACAACCTCGCCTGGAAGCTGGCACTGGTCTGGCACCACGGGCCGCACGAAGCGCTGCTCGACAGCTACCAGGCGGAGCGCCGCGCCGCGGTCGCGGCCCGATTGCGCGCCGCCGACCAGGCGCTGCCGCTGCTGCGCGGCGGCGGGGGCCTGCGGTCCTACGTACCCGGGTCCGCCCGCGGCCATGACGGCCTCCTCACGGACGGCCACCTGGGGCGGGGCGCGCTGGGCACGCCGGCGACGTACGCCGCCTCACCGCTGGCGGCGGATGACGGCGAGTCGACGGCGTTCGTGGGCACGGAGCCCGGAGCGCAGGTGGTGGACGTGCGGGTGACCGCGGAGGACGGGGCGTTCGTACGGCTGCGGGACCGGCTCGGCCGCGGATCGCTGCTGGTGGTGCTGGTCGCGCCGGGCACCGGCGTATGGGAGCGCAAGCACTGGGTGTCGGCCGGGATCATGCCCCGGCTCGCGGCGGCGGTGACCGCCCTGCCGCACCCCGCGGAACTGCTGGTCGCCGAGAGCTACCCGGGCGCCGCCGCCCACACCGTCCTGCTGATCCGGCCGGACGGCCATCTGGTGACGGCACTCGCCGGGGTGCGCCCCGCGGACCTGTACGCGGCGGCCGAGGCGGCCCTGGGCGGCCCGGCGAAGACACAGGCGACGGCGAGCGCGCGCTAGGTGTGATGTCTCATGAGGTTGGTGCCACGAGATTTTCGATCGCGAGCTGCTGCGGGTAGTTGTCGAGCGGTTCGGGCGGATGCTCGAAGGTGACGCGGTAGTCCCTGTCGGAGGCCCGGCTGATTGGTGGTCTGCCGCCGAGCGCGGAATGTGGCCGCTCGTGGTTGTAGTAGTTGAGGAAGTCGGCGAGTGCGGCACGGCGTTCCTGTTCGGACGTGTAGTCGCGGACATAGGCCCACTCCCGGGCGAGCGTCCCGTTGAACCTCTCCACTTTCCCGTTCGTCCGGGGCGTGTAGAGGCGGGTGCGCTTGTGGTTCGTGCCGGTCGCGGTGAGCGCGTCCGCCCAGGCGTGGGAGCGGTAGCACGCGCCGTTGTCGGTCAGCACGCGATGGATCGTGACGATGTCGTGGGCGGCGAAGAACGCGACCGCACGGTGCCAGAAGGCGGACGCCGTGACGGCGCGCTCGTCCTCCAGGGCCTCGGTGTAGGCCAGGCGGGAGTGGTCGTCGAGCGCCGTGTGGAGATAGGTGTAGCCGACTTTCCCGGTGTCCGGACCGGTGCGCTTGGAGGCGCGAGCTGCGTCGGTGCCGATGCCGTGCATGCGCCAGCCGCCTCCGGCCGGGATACGGCCGAGCTTGTTGATGTCGACGTGAATCAGGTCGCCGACGCGGTCGTGCTCCTAGCGGATGACCTTGCGCAGTTGCTCGCCGGTCGGCGGGTCGAGGTCGCGTAGCCGGTTGAGGCCCGCCGGACAAGGATGCGGTGCACGGTCGCCGGCGCGATCGTGACGCAGTGCAGCCGCTGAAGGTCGGCGGCGAGCCGTGCGGGCCCGTGCTTGGTTTGCCGCCGCAGCGCTTCCACCAGGTCAGCGATGTCCTCGGCGGTGCGGGCCGGGCTGGTGGCGGGGCGGGAGGAGTGGTCGAGCAGGCCGTTCTCGCCGTGCGCGCGCCAGCGGGCGTACCACTTGGCCAGGCAGCGGCCGATAGCCCGGCCTCGGCAGCGACATGCGCGATCGGTCGGCCAGCGTCGATCCGCAGGCACAACCGCAGACGTCCCTCGGGGGTCAGCGGTGCGTTCCGGTGCCCCCTGCTGCTGGCGCTCCTGAACTCGGCGGCCGCGTTCATCGGGAGCACCGGGATCTCAGGGTGTTCCCGCGTGAGTGACTGTTCCTGGCGTCAACGTGCGAACTTCTCGATGGCCGCCGGGGTGACGGGGGCGAAGAAGTTGACGAGGTTGCCGTCGGGGTCGCGGAACAGCAGCGACCGGTTGCCCCAGGGCATCGTGGTGGGCTCGTTGACGAAGTCGGTGACGAAGTCGGTCAGGTTCTGGTGAACGCGGTCCACGTCGTCGACGCGGAACTCGATGATCATGCTGTGGTTGTCCGCTGGGCGGGCGGAGCCCGGGGCGAACAGCGGGACGGTGCGGGTGCTGGCGATCGCGAGGGTGGCGTTGGTGGTCTTGAGTTCGGCGCTGCTGCAGTCGGGCGGCACCCGGACGGTGGCCGAACTCGCCGACCGGCTCGGCGTTGATGGGCGCACCGTGCGGCGGTATGTGGATCATCTGATCGACCTTGACGTGCCCGTGGAGTCGGTGCGCGGCCGGTACGGCGGGTACCGGCTCGCCCCCGGGTACCGTTTGCCTCCGCTCATGCTCAGCGATGACGAGGCGCTGGCCGTGCTGCTCGGCCTGGTCGCCGGCCGCCGAGCAGGGTTGACGACGACAGAGCGCACGGCGAGCGAGACGGCATCGGCCAAGATTGGGCGGGTGCTGCCCAAGCACGTCGCCCGCCGGCTCGACACACTCCTGGAATCGCTCGCCTTCACGGATCAGCCCCGTGAGTTCGCCACCCCGGACGCTGGGGCCCTGCTCACCTTCGCCGATGCGGTGCGCCACCGCCGACCGGTCTCGATCAGATACACCGACCGCGACGGCCGACGCAGCGAACGCACGCTGCACGCGTACGGGATCGTCGCCCATTCGGGCCGGTGGTACGTCACGGGTACGGACCCCGAGATCGGCGAGGACCGAACCTTCCGGCTCGATCGCATCGCAAACGCGAGGACCCTGCCCGGCTCGTTCGAGGCGCCCGTGGGTCCCGATCCGGCACAGCGCGTGTTGTCAGGGTTCGCCACGGCTGAGTACCGACATGAGGTGACCTTGCGGATCTACGGGACCGTTGAGCAGATCCGCGCCCACCTTCCCGTCAGTGTCGCGAGCCTGGAGGAGCACGCGCCCACGGCAGGCAAGGGCCGGGCGACCGAGCGCTGGCTGCGCGTCGAACTACGGGCGGAGCGGCTCGACTGGTTGCCTCCGGCACTCGCCTCACTCGACCGGCCGTTCGTAATCGAGCGCCCCGATGAACTGCGCGACCTCGTCACCGCGCTCGCCGATCGCCTCGCGTCCTACGCCCGCCAAGCCAGCGAGGAACCAATGTCATGAGATGCCACAGCTAGGTGCTGCGGAGGGGAACTCCTTTGCCCGCACTCACGGTCACCATGAGGTCCACATGGTGACCGTGAGTTGACCGGTCGACACCGCCATGGTGTACTCCGGACCATGACCGACACGTATGCGCGCCTGTGGCGGAGGGTCCATATGGACCTCGTCCGCTATGCGGGCTGCGTGTGTCGCCCGTCCTGTTGATCTCGCTTCTTTCACCGCGCGCAGCGCCCCTGCCGCAGCGCGCCCCGGCGAACCCTCAGGACGGTACCCCCTTGTCTGTCTCCCCTTCTGTGCCCCTGTCCGCGGACTCCGCCCGGACCGAGGCTCCCACCCAGGCCGAACTCCTCGACTTCGCGCGGCGCACGGCCGCCGACGCCGAGCTGATCGCCTCACTCCCACTGGATCCCGAGGGCCGCACCTGGGTACGGCTCGAGGGTCCCGGCGGCAGCGAGGCCTGGCTGATCGGCTGGCCGCCCGGCACGGGCACCGGCTGGCACGACCACGCCGAGTCGGTCGGCGCCTTCGTCACCGCATCGGGCGAACTCAAGGAGAACTCCCTCGCGGTCCGGCTGCCGTCCGACGGCTGGAAGACCCTGGAACTCACCGACGGAGTCGACCGCGAGCGGCGACTGCCGGCCGGTAACGGCCGCTCCTTCGGCCGGCACCATGTGCACGAGGTGCTCAACGAGTCCACCGAGCGACACGCCGTCTCGGTGCACGCCTACTACCCGCCCCTGCCGCAGATCCGCCGCTACAGTCGCACAGGTCAGGTGCTGCGGCTGGAGCATGTCGAACGCCCGGAGGACTGGCAGTGAGTACCGCACCCGAACACCCTGTGGGCATCGACGCGTTGCTGGATCGGGTCCGCGAGGACCTGGACCGGGTGGAGCCCGCTGAGGCCCACCAGGCCGCACGGGCCGGCGAGGCCCTGCTCGTGGACATCCGCTACGCGGCCCTGCGGGACCGTGACGGACTCATCCCCGGCGCGCTGGTCGTCGAACGGAACGAACTGGAGTGGCGCCTGGACCCGCAGGGCAGCCACCGCCTCCCCGAGGCCACCGGGCACGACCTGCGCGTCGTGGTCGTATGCAACGAGGGCTACGCCTCCAGCCTGGCCGCCGCGTCCCTGCGCCAACTGGGCCTGCACCGCGCGACCGACCTGGTGGGCGGCTTCCAGGCCTGGAGAGCGGCGGGACTGCCGGTGGCGTCGTAGGGCTTTGCTGGGGTTGGCCGTTGGGGGCTGGTGGGCTTGTTGCAGGCTTGGGCTTCGTGATGACGGGAGGGGGGAGGGCCCCGCCCCTCCCCCCTCCCCCTCCCCCGGCTTCAGAACCCCTCGTCCCCCAGCCCCTCCGTGTCCTCCCCCTCCTCCGCCAGGGCCTGGCGGACCACGCGCAGGGCCATCCCCTCGGAGTAGCCCTTGCGGGCGAGCATGCCCGCGAGGCGGCGCAGGCGTTTGTCGCGGTCGAGGCCCCGTGTGGCGCGCAGTTTGCGGGCGACGAGCTCGCGCGCTGTGGCCTCTTCCTGCTCGGCGTCCAGCTGTCCCACCGCCGCGTCGATCAGCGCGGAGTCCACGCCCTTCGTCCGCAGCTCCTGGGCGAGCGCCCGCCGGGCCAGGCCCCGGCCGTGGTGCCGGGATTCCACCCAGGCGTCCGCGAAGGCGCTGTCGTCGATCAGGCCGACCTCCTCGAATCGCGACAGCACCTCGTCCGCGACCTCCTCGGGGATCTCCCGCTTGCGCAGGGCGTCCGCGAGTTGTTTGCGCGTGCGTGGAGTTCCGGTGAGCAGACGCAGGCAGATCGCCCGCGCCTGCTCAACCGGGTCCCCCGGGTGCTCCCCCGTCCCGGCCCTCGACGAGAAGGAAGAGCCTCCGTCCTGTGGGGCGCCGGCCGGTTCCCCGCCGCCGTGCCGCCGCCCTCGCCCGCGTCCGCCGCGCACGCGGCCCTCGCCGCGTGGAGCGTCCTCGCCGTGCGCGTCCGCGTCGCCGCGCACGTTGTCGTACGCCCCGTCACCGCCCCCGACGAACCCCGTGTCGCGCCCGCTTCCCCGCCGCTGCGGGGTCACGGGGTGGGCGTGCTCGGCCCAGTCGGTTCGTCGTGTCATGGGCTAGCTCTTGGCCGCCGGGGCCTTGGCTGTCCTGGCCGCCTTGGCCGCCGGTGCGGGCTCCGTCTTGGCGGTGTCGCCGGCCGCGGGCGCGGCACCGGCCGCGTCCGTGCCCGGCTCGGCGGTGGGCTCCTCCGGCCGGACGCCGACGCCCAGCTTTTCCTTGATCTTCTTCTCGATCTCGTTGGCCAGGTCGGGGTTGTCCTTCAGGAAGTTGCGCGCGTTCTCCTTGCCCTGGCCGAGCTGGTCGCCCTCGTACGTGTACCAGGCGCCGGCCTTGCGGACGAAGCCGTGCTCCACGCCCATGTCGATCAGGCCGCCCTCGCGGCTGATGCCCTGGCCGTAGAGGATGTCGAACTCGGCCTGCTTGAAGGGCGGCGCGACCTTGTTCTTGACGACCTTGCAGCGGGTGCGGTTGCCGACCGCCTCCGTGCCGTCCTTCAGGGTCTCGATGCGGCGGATGTCGATGCGCACCGAGGCGTAGAACTTCAGCGCGCGGCCACCGGTCGTGGTCTCCGGGGAGCCGAACATCACGCCGATCTTCTCGCGGAGCTGGTTGATGAAGATCGCGGTGGTCTTGGACTGGTTGAGCGCGCTGGTGATCTTCCGCAGGGCCTGGCTCATCAGACGGGCCTGCAGACCCACGTGGCTGTCGCCCATCTCGCCCTCGATCTCCGCGCGCGGGACGAGCGCGGCGACGGAGTCGATGACGATGAGGTCCAGGGCGCCGGAGCGGACCAGCATGTCCACGATCTCCAGGGCCTGCTCGCCGTTGTCCGGCTGGGAGAGGATCAGGTTGTCGATGTCGACGCCGAGCTTGCGCGCGTACTCGGGGTCGAGGGCGTGCTCCGCGTCCACGAAGGCGACCTGACCGCCGGCCTTCTGGGCGTTGGCCACCGCGTGCAGGGTCAGCGTGGTCTTGCCGGAGGACTCCGGTCCGTAGATCTCCACGACGCGGCCGCGCGGCAGGCCGCCGACACCGAGGGCCACGTCGAGCGCGGTCGACCCGGTCGGGATGACCTCGATGGGCTCCTTGGACCGCTCGCCCATGCGCATGACCGCGCCCTTGCCGAATTGTCGTTCAATCTGTGCGAGGGCGGCGTCGAGGGCCTTCTCGCGGTCGGTACCTGCCATGGGTTCCACCCGGTTTGCTTGAGTCGATCGCTTCACGTCAAAGACGCTAACGCCTGCCACTGACAATGCGCCCCGACGCCCGTCCGGCTGTGGATAACTCGGGTACTTCTCCGTCAAAACCGTGTCGAAATACCCGCCGTGAGCCCGCCGGAGCCTCCATAAGAATGGATGTTCGATTTTTGTGTCAAGCGGACCGACGGACACCTGCGAGCGTACGGTCGCGCGCTGACAGCGGCCCGGTGCCGGGCTACTCCCCGCGGGGTACGGCGGGTGCCTTCGGCCGGAGGACGACGGGCCGAGGCCGCTCCCGGGAGCCTTGGCGCATGAAAAACGAGAGGAGCGCTCTGACGCGCGGAACCGGCATGCGCCCCGTGGAGCGGCTGTGCCATGCGACCGGCGCCTTCCTGGTTCTCTCCGGTCTGGCGCACCTGGTGGTGTTCCTCGTCGACGGCGGCCCCTGGGACGGTCCCGTCTCCTGGCGCAAGCCCTTCACGTTCGGGCTGTCCTTCGGGCTGACGCTGATCGCGGTCACCTGGGTGACGTCGTACCTCCGCGTCGGGGCGCGGCTCCGCGCGGTGCTGCTCGCCGTGTTCGCCGCCGACTGCGTCGGGGAGGTCGCCGGGATCACCCTCCAGGCGTGGCGGCGCGTGCCCTCGCACCTCAACACCGAGACCCCCTTCGACACGGCGGTGGCGATGACGCTCGCGCTGGGCGGCGCCGTCCTCGTCGTCGTGCTCTCGACGTTCGCCGCCGCCGCTTTCCGGCACCGGCCGAGCGGCCCCCTCGGCATGGCGCTCGCGCTGCGCTCCGGGTTCGCGATCCTGATCGTCGCGCTGCTCTCGGGCGCCGCGATGATCGCACGCGGGACCGTGCTGTCCCGCGCCGGGCACCAGCAGGCGGCGTACCACTCCACGGCGCCGCTCAAGCCGCTGCACGGGGTCAGCCTGCACGCCGTGCTGGTGCTGCCCGCGCTGGCCTGGCTGCTGTCCCGCACGTCCTGGCGCGAGGCCACCAGGCAGCGGGTCGTGTACGCGGCGGTCGGCGGCTACGCGGCCGCCGTGCTCGGCGCGGGGATCTGGGCGGCCCTCTCCTGGTGAGCGGGTGCCCTCAGCGCGCGAACAGCCGCCGCACGCGCGTCGTGAGACCGCCCGAGCCGCGCGTGCGGTGCCCGTGGACGCGGGGGTCGTCGGTGACGTCGTACCGCTTCACGTACGCCCCCAGGAAGGCCTGCAGCGTGGCGACCGCGGGGATGGCGATCAGCGCGCCCACCGCGCCGAGGAGGGCGGTGCCCGCTATGACGGACCCGAAGGCGACCGCGGGGTGGATGTCCACGGACCGCGCGGTCAGCTTGGGCTGCAGCATGTAGTTCTCGAACTGCTGGTAGACCACGACGAAGATCAGCACCCACAGCGCGTACCAGGGGGCCACGGTGAAGGCGATCAGCATCGGCAGGGCACCCGCGAGATAGGTGCCGATGGTGGGGATGAACTGGGAGACCAGGCCGACCCAGACAGCGAGCACGGGTGCGTACGGAATGCTCAGCGCCTGCAGCAGGACGTAGTGCGCGACGCCGGAGATCAGCGCCATCAGGCCGCGCGAGTAGAGGTAGCCGCCCGTCTTGTCGACGGCGATCTCCCAGGCGCGCAGCACCTCGGCCTGCCGGGCGGGCGGCAGCACCGAGCACAGCGCGCGCCGCAGCCTGGGCCCGTCGGCGGCGAAGTAGAACGAGAACAGGCCGATCGTCAGCAGCTGGAAGAGGCCGCCCAGGACCTGGGCGGAGACGTCCAGGACACCGGTGGCGCCGTTCTGGACGTACTTTCTGAGCCAGTCGGAGTGGACCAGGCTGTCCTGCACGTCCACGCGTCTGACATGCGTATGGAACGTGGTGTTGATCCAGTTGATCACCGAGTCGAGGTAGCCCGGGAAGCCCTCGACCATCTTGATGATCTGGCCGGCGAGCATCGAGCCGAGGAGCGTGACGAACCCGGCGACGGCGATCGCCAGGCCGAGGAACACAAGGAAGGTGGCCAGCCCCCGGCGCATGCCGTGGGCGGCCATCCAGCTGACCGCGGGCTCGATGGCGAGCGCCAGGAAGAACGCGATCAGGATGTTGATCAGCAGGCCGATGAGCTGGTGGAACGCCCAGCTGCCCAGTTGGAAGACGGCGACGAGCGCGAGGGCGAGCACCATGGCGCGCGGCAGCCAGCGCGGCATACGGGCGCCCGGCGCGGCGCCGCCGTCCGACGGGGGCGGCGGGGGCGGTGTCGTTCCGAGCGGTGATGCCTGCTGGGGGACCTGTGCGGTCTCGTCTGTCGGGGCCACGGAGCAAGTCTCGCCCACACCGGCGGCATCCGGGGACCCCTGTGGATCTCGGCGCTTCTTCAGCGCTTCTCCCGCGGAACGTCCACGGCCGTGCACACGGCGCGCCACACGTCCTTGGCCTCCCAGCCGGCTTCCAGCGCCTGGTGCACGGTGCGCCCGCCGAGTTCCGCCATCACGTGGTCGCGCGCGAAGGTGTCGGCGTAGGCCTCACCGAAGTGATCCGCCATCCGCTGCCAGAAAACCGTCAACCGCATGACACCAGTATCCCGCCCCTGAGAGTGGGGCCGGGCCGGGACGGCTTGCCGAGAACGCTTTCCGTCCTACGGTCTGACCCATGGCCGAAACCGGAGCATCCCCACTCCTTCCCGCGCCCTCGGCGCGCACCCCGCTCTCCCGCGCCGAGCACTTCGTGTGGCTCACCGCGCGCGTGCTGGAGCAGCGCCGTTTCGCGTACCACTTCCTGGGCGGCGGCGCCGACCCCGTGGAGACCGCGCTGGCCGCCTACCGCAACGAGGACGAGGGGTACGGTCACGCCCTCGAACCCGACCTGCGCGGCCCGGTCAGCCAGCCCCTGCACACCGCCCACGCCCTGCGGGTGCTGGACTCGATCGGCCGTTGCGGCGGGCAGCGGGTGGAGCGCGTGTGCCGCTATCTGACCGCCGTGTCGACACCGGACGGCGCCCTTCCGGCGGTGCATCCCGTGCAGCGCGGCTACCCGGTCGCCCCCTTCGTGCCCATCACCGACAACCCGCCGAGCGATCTGCTCGCCACGGGCCCGGTGGTGGGCCTGCTGCACCGCAACGAGGTGTGGCACGCGTGGATGTTCCGGGCCACCGACTTCTGCTGGCAGGCGGTCGAGTCCCTGGACAAGTCGCATCCCTACGAGGTCGAGGCGGCCGTGGCGTTCCTGGACTCGGCGCCCGACCGCCCGCGCGCCGAGGCCGCGGCCCACCGCCTGGGCCGCCTGGTGCGCGAACAGCGGCTCGCGGTCCTCGACCCGGACCGTCCGGGGGAGTATCCGGTCGCCTCCGGGTACGCACCGGGCGAGCACCACTTCCCGTACGACTTCGCGCATACCCCGGACTCCCTCGCCCGCGCGTGGTTCACCGACGAGGAGATGGCGCGCGCCCTGGACTTCCTCTCGGCCGAGCAGCAGGAGGACGGCGGCTGGCCGGTCCGGTGGCGCCAGTGGGCTCCGGGCACCGCCCTGGAGGCCCGCCCCATGGTGACCATCGACGCGCTGCTCACCCTCAGGGCGTACGGACGGTCCATCGGCTGACGGAGGGCGGCCCCACGCCCGCGTGCCGCCCCCGGGCACACGGACCGGCCGGCCGGCGGCCGAACGAGCCCGTCACCTCCGGCATCCTGGCCGTCATCGGGCCCGAACCGACCTGCCACGGCCCCTTCCGCACGGCCGGTCGCCCTCGCCCACGATGGCCGCCCTGCCCCGGGCGGGTCGGCTTGCCGTATGTCTTCGCAGGTCACGGGCATTGTCAGTGGGCGGGTGCAGGATGGACGCATGGTCAGCTCCGCACACCCGGCCCTCGACGGCTTCTCACCCGCGACCCGCGCCTGGTTCACGGGGGCGTTCTCCGCGCCCACCGCGGCCCAGGCCGGGGCGTGGCGTGCCATCGCCGCGGGCTCGGACGTGCTCGTGGTGGCCCCGACCGGCTCCGGCAAGACACTGGCCGCCTTCCTCGCCGCGCTGGACCGGCTGGCGGCCACCCCACCGCCGGCCGACCCCAGGAAGCGCTGCCGGGTGCTGTACGTGTCCCCGCTGAAGGCCCTCGCGGTCGACGTGGAGAGGAACCTGCGCAGTCCGCTCACAGGCATCCGCCAGGAGTCGGTCCGGCTCAGCCTGCCCGAGCCGGAGGTGAAGGTGGGCATCCGCTCCGGCGACACCCCGGCCGCCGAGCGCCGCGCCCTGGCCACGCGTCCGCCGGACATCCTGATCACTACTCCGGAGTCGCTGTTCCTGATGCTGACGTCGTCCACGCGCGACGCGCTGACGGGCGTGGAGACGGTCATCCTGGACGAGGTGCACGCGGTCGCGGGCACCAAGCGGGGCGCGCACCTGGCGCTCTCCCTCGAGCGGCTCGACGAGCTGCTGCCGAAGCCCGCGCGCCGCATCGGCCTGTCCGCCACCGTGCGCCCGGTGGACGAGGTGGCCCGCTTCCTTTCCCCACGCCGCAAGGTGGAGATCGTCCAGCCCGAGTCGGGCAAGGAGTTCGACCTCTCGGTCGTCGTGCCCGTCGAGGACCTCGGCGAGCTGGGCGGCTCCCCGGTCTCCGACGGCACCGAGGGCGCGGAGCGCCCGTCCATCTGGCCGCACGTCGAGGAGCGCATCGCCGACCTGGTCCAGGCCCACCGCTCCACCATCGTGTTCGCCAACTCCCGCCGCCTCGCGGAGCGACTGTGCAACCGGCTGAACGAGATCGCCTACGAGAGGGCGACGGGCGAGACGCTGGAGGAGCACCACGCGCCCGCCCAGCTGATGGGGGGCTCCGGCGCGGCCCAAGGGGCACCCCCGGTCCTCGCGCGCGCCCACCACGGGTCGGTCTCCAAGGAGCAGCGCGCTCTCGTCGAGGAGGACCTGAAGGCGGGCCGGCTGCCGGCGGTGGTCGCCACCTCCAGCCTCGAGCTGGGCATCGACATGGGCGCGGTGGACCTCGTCGTCCAGGTCGAGTCGCCGCCGTCCGTGGCGTCCGGACTGCAGCGGGTGGGCCGGGCGGGACACCAGGTCGGCGCGGTCTCCACCGGCGTGGTCTTCCCCAAGTACCGCGGCGACCTCGTACAGGCGGCCGTGGTCACCGAACGGATGCGCACGGGCGCGATCGAGTCGCTGAAGGTTCCGGCGAACCCGCTGGACGTGCTCGCGCAGCAACTCGTCGCGATGACGTCGCTCGACACCTGGCAGTTCGACGACCTCCTAGCGGTGGTGCGCCGGGCGGCGCCGTTCGCCTCGCTGCCGGAGTCGGCGTTCACGGCGGTGCTGGACATGCTCGCGGGCCGCTACCCCTCCGACGCCTTCGCGGAGCTGCGGCCGCGCGTGGTGTGGGACCGCGTCGCGGGCACCATCACCGGCCGCCCCGGCGCCCAGCGGCTCGCCGTCACCTCCGGGGGCACCATCCCTGACCGCGGGCTGTTCGGGGTGTTCCTCGCCGGTGCCGATCCCAAGAAGGGCGGCGGCCGGGTCGGCGAGCTGGACGAGGAGATGGTCTACGAATCCCGGATCGGGGACGTGTTCACCCTCGGCACCAGCTCCTGGCGCATCGAGGACATCACCCGCGACCGCGTCCTGGTCTCCCCCGCGCCCGGCGTCCCCGGCAGGCTGCCGTTCTGGAAGGGCGACCAGCTGGGCCGCCCGCTGGAACTGGGTCGCGCGGTGGGCGCGTTCCTGCGCGAGGTGGGCTCGATGCCCAAGGAGGACGCGCGCCTGAGGCTGCTCGCGGCGGGCCTGGACGCCTGGGCCGCGGACAACGTGCTGTCGTACCTGGACGAACAGCGCGAGGCCTGCGGCCACGTCCCCGACGACCGCACGATCGTCGTCGAGCGGTTCCGTGACGAACTGGGCGACTGGCGGGTCGTGGTGCACTCCCCCTTCGGCGCCCAGGTGCACGCCCCCTGGGCGCTCGCGCTGGGCGCCCGCCTGTCCGAGCGCTACGGCATGGACGCCCAGGTCATGCACGCCGACGACGGCATCGTGCTGCGCCTGCCGGACGCCGACCTGATGGGCCTGGACCTGCTGGATCAGGAACCGATGAGGGCCGGCTCGGAGTACGACGCCGAGCAGGCGCCCGTCGGCGCGGCCGACGTCGCCTTCGACAAGGGCGAGGTCGACCAGATCGTCACCGACCAGGTCGGCGGCTCGGCGCTGTTCGCGTCCCGGTTCCGTGAGTGCGCGGCCCGCGCACTGCTGCTGCCGCGCCGCAACCCGGGCCGGCGCACCCCCCTGTGGCAGCAGCGCCAGCGCGCGGCCCAACTGCTGCAGGTGGCGAGCGAGTTCGGCTCGTTCCCGATCGTCCTGGAGGCGGTACGCGAATGCCTGCAGGACGTCTTCGACGTCCCGGGCCTGATCGAGCTGATGGGCGACCTGGAGTCCCGCAAGGTGCGGCTCGTCGAGGTGACCACCCCCGAGCCGTCACCGTTCGCCCGCTCGCTGCTGTTCGGGTACGTCGCCCAGTTCCTCTACGAGGGGGACTCTCCGCTCGCCGAGCGGCGGGCCGCGGCGCTGTCGCTGGACTCCCGGCTCCTGGCGGAGCTGCTGGGCCAGGCGGAGCTGCGGGAGCTGCTCGACGCGGAGGTCCTGACCGAGCTGGAGCGGGAGCTGCAGTGGCTCACCGAGGATCGGCGTGTCAAGGACGTCGAAGGGGTCGCGGACGTGCTGCGGGTACTGGGACCGCTCACTGACGCCGACCTGGTGGCGCGGGGGGCCGACCCGCAGTGGGCCCGTGAGCTGGCGGCGGCCCGCCGCGCGATCAAGGTCCGGATCGCGGGCGCCGACCACTGGGCGGCGGTCGAGGACGCGGGCCGGCTCCGCGACGCGCTCGGCACGGCGCTGCCCGTCGGCGTCCCGGAGGCGTTCACCGAGCCGGTCAAGGACCCGCTCGGCGACCTCCTCGCCCGGTACGCGCGCACCCACGGTCCCTTCACATCGGCGACGGCGGCCACGCGGTTCGGACTCGGGGTCGCGGTCACCGAGGGCGCGCTGCAACGACTGGCGGCATCCGGGCGGATCGTCCAGGGCGAGTTCCATCCGGCGGGCATCGGCCAGGAGTGGTGCGACGCAGCGGTACTGCGCCGGTTGCGGCGCCGTTCGCTGGCGGCGCTGCGACACGAGCTCGAGCCGGTGCCGGCGCCGGCCCTGGCGCAGTTCCTGCCGCAGTGGCAGCACGTCGGCATCGGGCACGGACTGCGGGGCGTGGACGGACTGGTGCGCGCCATCGAGCAGTTGCAGGGCGCGTCCGTGCCCGCGTCCGCCCTCGAGAAGCTCGTCCTGCCGTCCCGCGTCGCGAACTACACCCCCGCGATGCTGGACGAACTCACGGCCGCCGGGGAGGTGGTGTGGGCGGGCGCGGGCGCGCTGCCCGGCAAGGACGGTTGGATCTCCCTCTACCTGGCGGACGCCGCCCCCGTGCTGCTGCCCGCCCCGCACCCCCTGGAGCCGACCGCCCTGCACCAGTCGATCCTGGACGCCCTCTCGGGCGGCTACGGACTGTTCTTCCGGCAGATCGCCGACCAGGTTCGCGCCACTACCCACCCGGACGTCACCGAGCCTCAACTGGCCGACGCGATCTGGGACCTGGCGTGGTCCGGGCGGCTCACGAACGACACGCTGGCGCCGATGCGGTCCCTGCTCGGCTCGGGCCGCACCGCGGGAGCCACGGCCCACCGCGCCAAGCGCGCGGTTCCACGCGGGCGCTACGGCTCACTGACGGCCGCCGCCCGGCCCCAGTCCCGTACGGGTCCGCCGACCGTCGCCGGCCGTTGGTCCCTGCTGCCCGCACACGAGGCCGACCCCACCGTCCGCGCCCACGCCCTGGCCCGGACGCTGCTCGACCGGCACGGCGTGGTGACCCGGGGGGCGGTAGCCGCGGAGGGGGTGGAGGGCGGCTTCTCGGCCGTGTACCGGGTCCTGTCCGCCTTCGAGGAGAGTGGTCAGGCACGGCGCGGTTATGTCGTCGAGGGACTGGGCGCGGCACAGTTCGCGATGGACGGCGCGGTGGACCGGCTGCGCGCGGTGGCGAACGCCCGCGAGCGGGGCGAACCGCTGCCGGGCGCCGGAGCGGGGCCTGGCGCGGGGAGCGGTTTCGCCGGAGCTCCCACAGACCCGTTCGCCTCCGCCGCAGGCCCGGGCAGCGACGGCCCCGAGGACCCGTTCGACATCGACTTCGCCGACGCCTTCGACATGGGCCCGGCCGCCCAGGACCCGCTGTCCGCCGCGGGCTTCGGGGGCCCCCGCTCGGGGTCCGGCTTCTCCTCCGGGCCTCCCGCCTCCCGGTCGCCCTACGGGCAGCACGGACGAGGGGGCCCGCCGAGCCGCACGCGCACGTCCGGGCCGGCCCGGGCCGTGGTCCTGGCCGCCGCCGACCCCGCGAACGCGTACGGCGCGGCGCTGCCCTGGCCCGAGCCGCCGACGGGTGCGGGGCACAAGCCGGGGCGGAAGGCGGGTTCGCTGGTGGTCCTGGTCGACGGCGAGCTGACGCTCTACGTGGAGCGGGGCGGCAAGACCGTGCTGGCCTGGCCCTCCACCCCGGAGACCGGGCCGACCGAGGACGAGCGTCTGCGTATGGCCGCCGAGGCCCTGGGGACGGCCGCCAGGGCGGGTTCCCTCGGTACCGTGACGGTGGAAAGGATCAACGGAGCCTCGGCCCTGTCGTCCCCCTTCGGCGTCCTCCTGGAAGGAGCGGGCTTCATAGCGACCCCACGGGGACTGCGGATCCGTGCCTGAGCCCCCGACGTGCCACTCTTGAGCCATGCCCGAAGGTGACACCGTCCACCAGGCCGCGAAGCGTCTGCACGGCGCGCTCGCGGGGAAGGTGCTGACCCGTTCCGACCTCCGGGTGCCCAGGTACGCGACGGCCGATCTCACCGGCCGTACCGTCCTGGACGTCACCCCGCGCGGCAAGCACCTGCTGACCCGTATCGAGGGCGGCCTCACGCTGCACTCGCACCTGATGATGGACGGGTCGTGGAAGGTGTTCGCGGCGGGACAGCGCTGGAGCGGCGGTCCCGCCCACCAGATCCGGGCGATCCTCGGCACCGTCGACCGCACGGCGGTCGGCTACCGCCTGCCCGTCCTGGAACTGCTGCGCACCGCCGACGAGCACCGCGCCGTGGGGCACCTCGGCCCCGACCTCCTCGGCCCCGACTGGGACCCCGGCACGGCCCTGGAGAACCTGCTGCGCGACCCCGCCCGCCCCCTCGGCGAGGCCCTGCTCGACCAGCGCAACCTGGCCGGCATCGGCAATGTCTACAAGAGCGAGCTGTGCTTCCTGCTCCGGGTGACCCCGTGGCTCCCCGTCGGCGAGCTCCCGGCCGAGCACGCCGCCCACCTGCCCACCCTCGCCAAGAAGCTGCTGGAGGCGAATCGCGACCGCCCGGCGCGAAACACCACCGGACGGCGCGAACAGAACCTCTTCGTCTACGGACGCGCGCCCCGCCCCTGCCTCCGCTGCGGCTCCCCGGTCCAGGTGGCGGAACAGGGCGACGGCTCCCGGGAGCGGCCCACCTACTGGTGCCCGGCCTGCCAGTGGGGCCCGGCTCCCGCCCCGGGCGCGTCGGACCACCGCCACAGCCGCCCGCGCCCAGCCGATTGACGGACCGGCAATTGACGAACGACCAATTGACGGACCGTCAGATACGCTCGTAGCGTCGCTGTCATGTCCGTCACGGCGTACGACCTCAGCGAACGCACCGTCTTCGTCACCGGCGCCGCGAGCGGCATCGGCCGGGCCACGGCCGTGCTGCTCGCCGAGGCAGGCGCGACGGTGCACTGCGCCGACCGCGACGCGCCGGGACTGCGCGAGACGGCGGCCCTGATCGAGGACCGGGGCGGCACGGCGCACACCCACCACCTGGACGTGACCGACCGGGCCCGGCTCAGGCAGGCGGTCGCGTCCTGCCAGCGCGTCGACGCGCTGGCGGCCGTCGCCGGGATCATGCACACCGGCCCGGTCCTCCAGACACGGGACGAGGACCTGGACCGGGTACTGGCCGTCAACTTCAAGGGGGTCCTGTACGCCTGCCAGGAGGCGGCGCTCCGGATGATCGCGGACGGGACCCGCGGCAGCATCGTCACGATGGCGTCGAGCGCCGTCGACACCGGCGGCCCGGGGCTGCTCTGCTACAGCGCGGCGAAGGCGGCCGTGGTGCAGCTGACGAAGACCCTGGCGACCGAGGTCGGGCCGCACGGCATACGGGTCAACGCCGTGGCACCGGGCTGGACCCGTACGCCGATGACCGACCGGCACGGGGAGGCGCAGGAGCGCACGGAGGCGTTCATGGCGCGGCTGTCACCACTGCGCCGGACCGGCGAACCGCAGGACGTCGCGCACGCCGTGCTGTACCTGGCCTGCGACGCCTCGTCCTTCGTCACGGGGCAGATCCTCCGCCCGAACGGCGGCGTGGCCATGCCCTGGTGACCAGCCGCAGCGACATGACAGGTGCCAGCCGCAGCGCCAGGGCCCGGGGGCGGGCGCGGCCGGGCCGGTCACGGGCTGCCCTCAGGAGTCCCCTGAGCACCCCCGGACGCCGTCGTACCGGCCCCGCACACTCCCCCCTGCGTACCCGCCCCCTCACCCTGGTTGCGCGCCCCTCCCGCGCCCCCTCACGGCCTGCCACCGCCGCCAGGCCCGAGCCCACTGATCCGACCCGGCCGCCCCCACGGCCCTGGCCTTCGGCACACAGTGCACCGGCAGCAGACTCAGTCCCCATCCCCCGATGGCGACCGCACCTTCCAGCACCCCTGCGTCGGGTGCCAGCACGAGTCGGAGCACCCCCCACCACCACAGCGCACCCAGCGCCAGCGCAACCCCCCAGCGCGCCGTGCGCCCCGCCATGGCCGTCACCTCCAACCCGAGGAACCAGACCCTAGACCGGGCCGTCAGCGCCAGGGAGGGCGCACCAGCGGCACACAGGCGCACCGGACCCAGCGCATGCCCCCGGCATCTGGCGCACGCGGCGCACCCCGCGCACACCCCGGCCGGGCCGCCCCGGAGCGCTGTGCGCTCACGCGTTCTCCGCCTGGAACATCCAGTGGTGCTTCTCCAGCTCGGCGGTGACGTTGATGAAGATGTCCTGGCTCACCGGGTCGGCGTCGGCGGTCGTCTGCACCCGTTCCCGCATCCGCGTGATGACCGCGCCGAGGGCGGACACGAGCGTTCCCACCGCGTCCGTGTCCTTGACCCAGCCCTGGGGCACGGAGCCGATGCCGCTGCTCTGGGCGACCGTCGCGGCGCGCCCGTCCGGCGGGACGCCGAGCGCGGAGGCCCGTTCGGCCACGGTGTCGGAGTGCCGCCGTGCGGTGTCGACGACCTCGTCGAGCTGGAGGTGGATGGAACGGAAGCGCGGCCCGACGATGTTCCAGTGGATCTGCTTCGCCACGAGGGAAAGGTCCAGCAGGTCGACCAGGGCGCCCTGCAGCGCCCCGGAGACGGTCTTCAGGTCCGTGTCGGGCAGCGGGCTCTTCACGACGTACATCGGCATCCTCCGCGAGCGTTCGTAAGACCCCGAGCCCCCGCCCCTCCACCATGACGGCCCCGCCCGAACCCGGCAAACGGGAGTCGCGCCGGCGCCGGGAGCGCGCAAGAGCCCCGGCCGGGCCCCTCCAGGTCTCCCCGGAGAAGCCCCGGCCGGGGCTCTCGTACATACAGCTTGCCGCCTCACCCGCTCCCGCGCGTGAGGATCAGGCGGCCACCACGTCCACTGCTTCGGCGGGGGCCTTGATCGTGACCCGTTCCGGTGGGACACCGGTGACGGACACGGAGTTGAGCATCGGGCGACGCACCGGTGCGGGCACCGGCTCGGTGGCCGCCGCCGACTGTGCCAGCTCGGCGAGCGCGAGCTCGTCGCTCACTTCCCGCATGAGCTCGGACATCCGTACGTCCAGCGCGTCGCAGATCGCGGAGAGCAGTTCGGAGGACGCCTCCTTCTGCCCCCGCTCCACCTCGGAGAGATAGCCGAGCGAGACTCGGGCGGTCGAGGAGACTTCGCGCAGAGTACGGCCCTGGCGCTGGCGCTGCCGACGCAGCACGTCACCCAGCAGGCGACGGAGCAGAATCATCGGTGGCTCCCTCCTCGGACCGCGTAGCCGCATCCTTCTCGCCCCACCGTACCGCCTTGCGCCGCGGCCGTGCGGGGAGCGCTGTTGTGTTCACTGAAAGCTGCAAACATCAAGTCCCCCCGTTCTGTTCCGTATCCTGTGCCCGCTCATTCCCGGTCTGTTCGCCCGCAAGCTGCTCCAGGAGCAGTGCGAGCACGCTCCGTACACTCTCCATACGGATTTCCGCACGGTCGCCGTTCAACCGCAGGGAGGCCACTTTCTCGCCACCAAGTTCGTCGGAAACCTCTTCGAGGGGCCCGGCGACGGCCACGAAGACCGTGCCGACCGCCTGTCCGTCCTGTGGGTCGGGGCCGGCCACTCCGGTCGTGGCGAGTCCCCAGTCGGCGCCCAGCGCCTTGCGCACGCCGGCCGCCATCTGCCCCGCGACCTGCGGGTCCACCGCACCGCGGGTATCCAACAGGGTACCGTCCACACCGAGCAGGTCCCGCTTGAGATCGGTGGCGTACGCGGTCACGGAGCCGCGGAAGACCGCGGAGGCCCCGGGCACCGCCGTGAGCTCCGCGGCCACCAGGCCACCGGTCAGCGACTCGGCGACGGCGAGGGTCTCGCCTCTCACCGTGAGTAGTCGCAGCAGCTCGGCGGCCATGGAATTCACCGCTCCGCCTCCTCGGCCGCGGCCCGGCGCTCGGCGATGCCGCGCCTGCGCAGCACAATGGCCTGTCTCACATAGTCGAGCCCGGTCAGCACGGTCAGCACGATGGCCACGGCCATCACCCAGAACCTCAGAGTCGCCAGCCAACCTGTGAGCGCCAGCACATACATGCCGACCGCCACGCCCTGCGTCAGCGTCTTCAGCTTGCCGCCCCGGCTCGCCGGGATCACCCCGTAGCGGATGACGAGGAAGCGCAGCAGGGTGATACCGAGCTCGCGGCCGAGTATGACGGCCGTCACCCACCACGGCAGATCGCCGAGGGCGGACAGACAGATCAGCGCCGCACCCATGATCGCCTTGTCGGCGATGGGGTCGGCGATCTTCCCGAAGTCGGTGACCAGGTTGTAGGTGCGGGCCAGATGGCCGTCGAACAGGTCGGTGATCATGGCGATGGCGAAGGCCGCCCAGGCGAGCGAGCGCCATGCCGGGTCATAGCCGCCGTCGGCCAGCATGAGGGCGACGAAGCCCGGGACGAGGAGCAGGCGGAGCATCGTCAGGAGGTTGGCGACGTTCCAGACGCTGGCCTGATTGACCGCGGCGGCCGTCAGCTTGCCGCCCCGCGCCGACCGTGCGCCCTCCTGCCCGTCGGCAGGGCCGGAGCCGCCGGGTGCGTCCGGGCCGCTGACGGACTTGGCGACCGAGGCACCGGCGGGCCCTTTGGCCGGCTTGGCCCCGGTCCTGCCGGTCGCGCCCGAGGCGCCCGGCGTGGACGC
Source organism: Streptomyces sp. NPDC093984 (assembly GCF_044764595.1). Lineage (NCBI taxonomy): Bacteria > Bacillati > Actinomycetota > Actinomycetes > Kitasatosporales > Streptomycetaceae > Streptomyces > Streptomyces sp. NPDC093984. The sequence continues at coordinate 1,725,609 of NZ_JBIWIM010000001.1, forward strand.
CGCTCCACGCGCACCGGAGGAGCCACCCGCCGCGGAGGCTGGGATTCCGGTCATCTGCCCGCCTCCTCAGGACACCCGTGCGCCCCCGCAAGGGGCTCGGCCACCAGATCGACACCTTCCGTACCGACCACCTTCGCCTCGACCATACGGCCGACGCTCAGGCCTTCGCCCCTCGTGAACAGCACCTGGCCGTCCGTCTCGGGCGCCTGGTGCGCGGCTCGGCCGTACGCGGCGGCCTCGTCGTCGTCCTCGTCCACCGACTCCACGAGCACGTGGACGGTCTCGCCGACGCGCTCCTCGGCGCGCTGGGACACCAGTTCCTCGGCGAGCCGGGAGATGTGGGCCAGCCGCTCGGCGACGACGTCCTCGTCGAGCTTGTTGTCGTACGTGGCGGCCTCCGTGCCCTCCTCGTCGGAGTAGCCGAAGACACCGATCGCGTCCAGCCGGGCGCCGTTCAGGAAGCGCTCCAGTTCGGCCAGGTCGGCCTCGGTCTCGCCGGGGAAGCCCACGATGAAGTTGGAGCGCACGCCCGCCTCGGGTGCCTTGCCGCGGATCGTGTCGAGCAGCTCCAGGAAGCGGTCGGTGTCGCCGAAGCGCCGCATGGCGCGCAGCACGCCGGGCGCGGAGTGCTGGAAGGACAGGTCGAAGTACGGCGCGACCTTCGGGGTCGAGGTCAGCACGTCGATCAGGCCCGGGCGCATCTCGGCGGGCTGGAGGTAGCTGACGCGGACCCGCTCGATGCCGTCCACATCGGCCAGCTCCGGCAGCAGGGACTCCAGGAGGCGGATGTCGCCCAGGTCCTTGCCGTAGGAGGTGTTGTTCTCGGAGACCAGCATGATCTCCTTCACGCCCTGTTCGGCCAGCCAGCGGGTCTCGTTCAGCACGTCGCTCGGGCGGCGTGAGATGAAGGAGCCCCGGAAGGAGGGGATGGCGCAGAAGGAGCAGCGCCGGTCGCAGCCGGAGGCGAGCTTGACCGAGGCGACGGGCGAGCCGTCGAGCCGGCGGCGCAGCGGCGCCCTGGGGCCCGAGGCCGGGGCGACGCCCTCGGGGAGGTCCGCCGGGGTACCGTGCCCGGGCAGGGCCACGTCGGCCGCCGACTGCCGCTCCGCGGGGCTGATCGGCAGCAGCTTGCGGCGGTCGCGCGGGGTGTGGGAGGCGTGGATGCCGCCGGACAGGATGGTCTGGAGCCGGTCGGAGATGTCCGCGTAGTCGTCGAAGCCGAGCACGCCGTCGGCCTCCGGAAGGGCCTCGGCCAGCTCCTTGCCGTACCGCTCGGCCATGCAGCCGACCGCCACCACGGCCCGGGTTCTGCCGTGTCCCTTGAGGTCGTTCGCCTCCAGGAGGGCGTCCACAGAGTCCTTCTTGGCGGCCTCGACGAAGCCGCAGGTGTTCACCACGGCGACGTCCGCGTCCTCGGCGTCCTCCACGAGCTGCCAGCCGTCCGCCTCCAAACGGCCTGCGAGCTCCTCCGAGTCCACCTCGTTACGGGCGCAGCCAAGGGTGACGAGTGCGACGGTACGGCGTTCAGGCATGGGCTCAAGACTACTTCGTCCCACTGACAGCCCACGTCGACGGGGTTGGCCGATCTTGGCCAACCCCGTGTGTCCGTGCCCCTTGAGTCCCGCTGAGTGCCGCCCGTCAGCCGGTGACGGGGTCGCCCTTGGTGTAGGTCAGGCGCTCGACCTGGCCGGGGCGGAAGTCGTCCTGGATCTTCTTGCCGTTGACGTAGAGCTGGATGGCGCCCGCGTCGCCGAGGACGAGGTCGATCTTCTCCTTGTCCTGGAAGGTCTGCGAGTCGCCCTTCTTGAGCAGCCCGTCGAAGAGGGTTCGGCCGTTGTGGTCCTTGGCGGAGATCCAGCTGCGGCCGTCGGTGGCGCTCACCTGGACCGTCACCTTGTCCCGGGGCGCGGCCGCGATGGCGCTCTCGGACGGCTCGGGCTTCTGTTCGGCGGGCTTGCTGCTCTTGGGCGTGGGCGAGGCGGACTTTCCGGTGGTCGCCGTGGGGCCCTTGGCGACCGGCGTTTCGGCGGTGTCCGAACTGCCGGTCCCCTTGATCAGGGTGAATCCGACGAAGCCGATCACCACGACTATGGCGGCGACCATGGCCGCGGTCCAGTTGGGCGAGCGCCGGTCGGGCCGGATGCGCTCCGCCTCGAAGAGCGGGGCCGCCGGGGTCGGGGCGGGCCGTGCGCCGTGCTCGGCGGCGTACTGATCCAGCAGAGGGGCCGGGTCGAGGTGCACCGCGCGCGCGAGCGTGCGGATGTGACCGCGGGCGTAGACGTCGCCGCCGCAGGGGGCGAAGTTGTCCTCTTCGATCGCGTGCACGATGGCGACACGGACCCGGGTGGCGTTGCTGACGTCGTCGACGGTCAGCCCGGCCGCGATCCGCGCCTGTCGCAGGGCCCGGCCGATCGAGGGGCGATCCGACGCGGAGGCGTCGTCACGGCCGTCTTCGAACGGACGAGCGTCCTCAGGGGAGTTGCCGTCAGGGGAGTTGCCGATGGACACGGGGGCGCCTTTCGAGCGTGTAGCCACCTGTGCTGGAAGTTCAGTCTAGGAGGGGTGCGAAAGGGTGGGGCAACCGGGCGGTAGGACTTTGTACGCCATCAGAATGGCCGGTCATCCTGATGTCGGGAGACAGGTCTGTTCTCTCTCAACTTGACGTTCGATGGCGGGAAACGGTTGCTCACGGAACACTTACGAGTGGGTCACGGCCGAGCGTCCGAGCGCCCCGCCGGGCGCACTCGGACCCGCTCGGCCGGCCCTCTCGCGGGGCGGCCCGGGACCGTCCGGATCCCTACTGTTGAGACTCCCCACGGATGAGGGCGAGCACGCCGTCCAACTCGTCGGGTTTCACGAGAACGTCACGTGCCTTGGACCCCTCGCTGGGACCGACGATGTTCCGCGACTCCATGAGGTCCATCAGCCGCCCGGCCTTGGCGAAGCCGACGCGCAGCTTCCGCTGGAGCATCGAGGTGGATCCGAACTGGGTGGAGACGACCAGCTCGGCGGCCTGGCACAGCAGGTCGAGGTCGTCGCCGATGTCCTCGTCGATCTCCTTCTTCTGCTTGCCGCCGACCACGACGTCGTCCCGGAAGACGGGCGTCATCTGCTCCTTGCAGTGCCGGACGACGGCCGCGACCTCCTCCTCGGTCACGAACGCGCCCTGCATGCGCACCGGTTTGTTCGCGCCCATCGGCAGGAACAGCCCGTCGCCCTTGCCGATCAGCTTCTCGGCGCCGGGCTGGTCGAGGATGACGCGCGAGTCGGCCAGGGAGGAGGTCGCGAAGGCGAGCCGGGAGGGCACGTTCGCCTTGATCAGGCCGGTGACGACGTCCACGGACGGCCGCTGCGTGGCGAGCACCAGGTGGATGCCGGCGGCGCGTGCGAGCTGCGTGATGCGCACGATCGCGTCCTCGACGTCCCGGGGCGCGACCATCATCAGGTCGGCCAGCTCGTCGACGATCACCAGCAGGTACGGGTAGGGCTGCAGGTCACGTTCGCTGCCCTCCTGCGGCTTCACCTTGCCGTGCCGGACGGCCTCGTTGAAGTCGTCGATGTGCCGGAAGCCGTACGCCGCCAGGTCGTCGTAGCGCAGGTCCATCTCGCGCACGACCCACTGGAGCGCCTCGGCGGCCCGCTTGGGGTTGGTGATGATCGGCGTGATCAGGTGCGGGATGCCCTCGTACGCGGTCAGCTCGACCCGCTTGGGGTCGACGAGGACCATGCGCACGTCCTCCGGGGTCGCGCGCATCATGACCGAGGTGATCAGGCAGTTGATGCACGACGACTTGCCGGAGCCGGTGGCGCCGGCGACCAGCAGGTGCGGCATCTTGGCCAGGCTGTGCATGACGTAGCCGCCCTCGACGTCCTTGCCGAACGCGACCAGCATCGGGTCGTCGTCCTCGGCGGACTCGGCGAGGCGCAGCACATCACCGAGGTTGACCATCTCCCGGTCGGTGTTCGGGATCTCGATGCCGACCGCGGACTTGCCGGGGATCGGGCTGATGATCCGCACGTCGGGGCTGGCGACGGCGTACGCGATGTTCTTGGTGAGCGCGGTGATCCGCTCCACCTTGACGGCGGGGCCGAGCTCGACCTCGTACCGGGTGACCGTCGGGCCGCGGGTGAAGCCGGTGACGCGGGCGTCGACCTTGAACTCGGTGAAGACGTTGGTGAGTGCGTCGACGACGGCGTCGTTGGCGGCGCTGCGCGCCTTGCCGGGACCGCCCCGGTGGAGCAGGTCCAGGGAGGGCAGGGCGTAGGTGATGTCGCCGGACAACTGCAGCTGCTCGGCGCGCGCCGGCAGCTCGCGGGGCTCCTGCGGGGCCTTCTTCGTCAGGTCGGGCACCGCGGCCTGGGACGCGGACTCCTCCGGCTGGGGGCGCGCGGCCGGCACGGGCGTCGGCGTGGTCGGCTCCCGGTCGGCGACGCTCACGCCCTGAGTGAGGTCGGCGACGACCGGGGACGGCGGCATGCCGTGCAGGACGGCACCGTCCAGGGCAGCGGCGGCGGCCGCCGCGACGTCCACGGCGTCCATCTTCCTGCCCATGGCGGGCTGCTGCACGGCGGGGCGCCGGGGACGGCCGCGGCGCCGGGAGAGCGCCTCCTGCTCGGCTCCGTCCGGGTCGTACACGTCGGGGGCGGGGCCACGGCGCCGGGTGCGGGGCAGCGCCTCGCGCCACTGCTCGTCGTAGCGTTCGTCGTCCTCGGTCAGGAACTCGTCCTGCGGGTCGTGCAGGAGCCCGAGCCTGAGGCCGAGGTGGCGCAGCCGCCGCGGGATGGCGGTGACGGGGGTGGCGGTGACGACGAGGACGCCGAAGAACGTGAGCAGGACGAGCAGCGCCACGGCGAGGGCGTCGCCCATGGTGTACGTCAGCGGGGTGGCCGCGGCCCAGCCGATGAGCCCGCCGGCGTCCCTTATCGCCTGCATGCCGTCGCTGCGCGCGGGGGCGCCGCAGGCGATGTGCACCTGGCCGAGCACGCCGAGGACGAGCGCGGACAGGCCGATGACGATGCGGCCGTTGGCCTCCGGCCGCTCCGGGTGGAGGATCAGGCGCACGGCGATCACGCCGAGCAGGAGCGGCACCAGCAGGTCGAGGCGGCCGAAGGCGCCGGTCACCAGCATCTCGACGAGGTCGCCCACGGGACCGCGAAGATTGGCCCAGGTGCCGGCGGCGACGATCAGCGACAGCGCGAGCAGCAGGAGCGCGAGACCGTCCTTGCGGTGCGCCGGGTCGAGCCCCTTCGCGCCCCGCCCCAGGCCGCGGAACAGGGCTCCGACGGCGTGCGCGGCGCCGAGCCACAGGGCGCGTACGAGTCTGTACACGCCCGCGGTCGGGTTGGGCGCCGGTGCGGGGGCGGCCTTCTTCGCCGCTGCCTTCTTGGCGGGCGCCTTCTTGGCGGCGGCTTTCTTGGCGGGGGCCTTCTTCGCCGGAGCCTTCCTGGGAGCGGCCGCCTTCTTCGCGGGCGACTTCTTGGCTGCGGGACGTGGGGCCATGGGTGTGAGATTACCGGTGGAAAGCGCAGGGAACACGCGCCCCTGCGGCTTCACCCGTTCGTGTCGCCTCAGGAGAGGCGCGAAGTTGACGTCGCCTCAACCGGGCGTTCACGGCGCCGACCCGGTCACCGCCACGCGTCAGTTCTGCGAAGGCACCGACGGCGCCCCGCTGCCCGTCCCCGGCTCCAACGCGTCCAGCGCCCTGCGCAGGCCGGTGAGTTTGCGCTCGAGGTGGGCCGCCGTCGCCACCGCGGCCGCGTCCGCGGACTCGTCGTCCAGCTGCTTGGACAGTGCTTCCGCCTGCTCCTCCACCGCCGCGAGCCGCGCCGAGAGCTCGGCGAGGATGCCCGCCGGCTCCTTGCTGTCGCCGCCCCCGGACTTGCCGCCCTCCAGCTGGAGCCGCAGCAGGGCCGCCTGCTCCCGCAGTTGGCAGTTCTTCATGTACAGCTCGACGAAAACGGAGACCTTCGCCCGCAGCACCCACGGGTCGAACGGCTTGGAGATGTAGTCCACCGCACCCGCCGCGTACCCCCGGAAGGTGTGGTGCGGGCCGTGGTTGATGGCGGTCAGGAAGATGATCGGGATGTCCCGGGTGCGCTCGCGCCGCTTGATGTGCGCGGCGGTCTCGAACCCGTCCATTCCCGGCATCTGGACGTCCAGCAGAATCACCGCGAAGTCGTCCGTCAGCAGCGCCTTGAGCGCTTCCTCCCCGGACGATGCCCTGACCAGCGTCTGATCGAGCGCAGAGAGGATGGCCTCCAGCGCCAGCAGATTCTCCGGCCGGTCATCGACCAGGAGGATCTTGGCCTTCTGCACCATGGCCCGCCCTCCTCGCCCCGGCTTGGGGCCTCCCCTGTCCACAGGACTCGGGATGACGCCGCCCGGCGCCGCCCCAGGGGACGACTCCCTTGCGCCGCCCGTCCTTGTGCCGGTCATCGTAGCCGCACCCCGCCCGTCGCCACACCCTGTCACCGCGATGTCACTGTGCACATACCAGAAACGCGGCAGGAGACGAGAAGGTTCCCCGCACACCACACTTCTACACGGCTCTCGCCACCCTCAGTCGGCAACTCCGCGTGAACGGCAGGCGTTCTCCGCCATCCCTTCACTCCCCGCGCATCCACTGTTCCATCACCGAAAGAAGATGATCGGGATCGACCGGCTTGGTCACATAGTCGGATGCGCCCGACTCGATGGCCTTCTCCCGGTCGCCCTTCATCGCCTTCGCCGTCAGCGCGATGATCGGCAGCCCCGCGAACTGCGGCATCCGCCGGATCGCGGTGGTCGTGGCGTACCCGTCCATCTCCGGCATCATGATGTCCATCAGGACGACCGCCACGTCGTCGTGCTGTTCCAGTACCTCGATGCCCTCACGGCCGTTCTCGGCGTACAGCACCGACAGACCGTGCTGCTCCAGGACACTGGTCAGCGCGAAGACGTTGCGGATGTCGTCGTCGACGATCAGCACCTTCTCGCTGTCGAACCGCACGCCCTGCCGTGGCAGCAAGCCCCCCTGAGGCTCACCGCCGACCTGCTCCTGGCCCGCTCCGCCCCGGCCCGCGGTCACGGCCCTGCGGCGGCGCCGGAAGAGCGCCGCGGGACCGTTCTGGGTCTCCTGGTACGACTTCACCTCGGCCGGGGTCTCGATGTCCGGCGCGGACAGCTCGGCCTCGGAGGCCAGCAGCTCACCGGCCTCCAGGGCGGGCGCGAGCTGCGAGTAGCCGTGCGGCGGCAGTTCGCTCGGGTGCAGCGGCAGGTACAGGGTGAACGTCGAGCCGCGGCCGGGCTCGCTCTGCGCGTGGATCTCACCTCCGAGCAGCCGGGCGATCTCCCTCGAGATGGACAGCCCGAGGCCCGTACCGCCGTACTTGCGGCTGGTGGTGCCGTCGGCCTGCTTGAACGCCTCGAAGATCACCCGCATCTTGCTCGCCGGGATGCCGATGCCGGTGTCGGCCACCGAGAACGCGATCATCTCCGAGTCCGCATCCCGCAGCGAGCCGGCCTCCAGCAGCTGCTCCCGGATGGCCACCGGGACGTCGCCGCCCGCGGGCCGGATGACCAGTTCCACGGCCCCGGTGTCGGTGAACTTCACCGCGTTGGACAGCAGGTTGCGCAGCACCTGCAGCAGCCGCTGCTCGTCGGTGTGCAGCGTGGCCGGCAGCTCCGGCGACACCCGGACCGAGAAGTCGAGGCCCTTCTCCGCGGTCAGCGGCCGGAAGGTGGCCTCCACGTAGTCCACCAGCTGGACGAGCGCGATCCGCGTCGGGGAGACGTCCATCTTGCCCGCCTCGACCTTCGACAGGTCCAGGATGTCGTTGATCAGCTGGAGGAGGTCCGAGCCGGCGCCGTGGATGGTCTCGGCGAACTCCACCTGCTTCGGCGAGAGGTTGCCCTCGGCGTTGTCGGCCAGCAGCTTGGCCAGGATCAGCAGCGAGTTGAGCGGCGTGCGCAGCTCGTGCGACATGTTGGCCAGGAACTCGCTCTTGTAGCGCATGGACACCGCGAGCTGCTCGGCGCGCTCCTCCAGGACCTGCCGCGCCTCCTCGATCTCGGTGTTCTTGACCTCGATGTCGCGGTTCTGCTGGGCCAGCAGCTCGGCCTTCTCCTCCAGTTCGGCGTTGGACGCCTGGAGGGCCTTCTGCCGCTGCTCCAACTCCTCCGACCGCAGCCTCAGTTGCTCGGTCAGCTCCTGCGACTGCTTCAGCAGCACCTCCGTCTTGGTGTTGACGGAGATGGTGTTGACGCTGGTCGCGATCATCTCGGCGATCTGGTTGAGGAAGTCCTTCTGGATCTGCGTGAACGGCGTGAAGGACGCCAGCTCGATGACGCCGAGCACCTTCCCCTCGAAGAGCACCGGAATGACGATCACCTGGGCGGGCGGCGCCTCCCCGAGCCCGGAGGAGATCTTCAGATAGCCGCTGGGGGCGTTCTCCACCAGGATCGTGCGCTTCTCCATGGCCGCCGTCCCGATCAGCGCCTCACCCGGCCGGAACGACGTCGGCATGGAGCCCATCGAGTAGCCGTAGGAGCCCAGCATGCGCAGCTCGTACTGGTCGTCGTTCTCGGCGCTCACGTCCTGGCCGTCGACCAGCGGCATCGCGACGAAGAACGCGCCGTGCTGCGCGGAGACCACCGGCGTCAGCTCGCTCATGATCAGCGACGCCACGTCCTCCAGGTCACGGCGGCCCTGCATCAGCGCGGAGATACGGGCCAGGTTGCCCTTGAGCCAGTCCTGCTCCTTGTTCGCGATCGTGGTGTCGCGCAGGTTGGCGATCATCTTGTTGATGTAGTCCTGAAGCTCCTGGATCTCCCCGGAGGCGTCCACGTCGATCTTCAGGTTGAGGTCGCCGCGCGTCACCGCGGTCGCCACGCGCGCGATGGCGCGCACCTGCCGGGTCAGGTTCCCGGCCATCTCGTTCACGGACTCCGTCAGGTCCCGCCAGGTGCCGTCGACATCCCGCACGCGTGCCTGACCGCCGAGCTGACCCTCCGTGCCCACCTCGCGGGCCACGCGCGTGACCTCCTCCGCGAAGGAGGACAGCTGGTCGACCATCGTGTTGATGGTGGTCTTCAGCTCCAGGATCTCACCGCGCGCGTCGATGTCGATCTTCTTGGTCAGGTCGCCCTTGGCGATCGCCGTGGTCACCATGGCGATGTTGCGCACCTGACCGGTCAGGTTCGACGCCATCTGGTTCACGGACTCCGTGAGGTCCTTCCACGTGCCGGCCACGCCCGGAACGTAGGCCTGGCCGCCCAGGATGCCGTCCGTGCCCACCTCGCGGGCCACCTTGGTGACCTGGTCGGCGAACGAACTCAGCGTCTTCACCATCGTGTTGAAGGTGTCCGCGAGCTGCGCGACCTCGCCACGCGCCTCGATGGTCACCGTCCGTGTCAGGTCGCCGTTGGCGACCGCCGCCGCGACCTGGGAGATGTTCCGCACCTGCATGGTCAGGTTGTTGGCCATGAGGTTGACGTTGTCGCTGAGGTCCTTCCAGATGCCCGTGACACCGGGGACGTGCGCCTGACCGCCCAGGATGCCCTCGGTGCCCACCTCGCGGGCCACCCGCGTCACCTGCTCGGCGAACGACGACAGCTGGTCGACCATCGTGTTGACGGTGGTGACCAGTTCGAGGATCTCGCCCTTGGCGTCGACGGTGATCTTCTTGGACAGGTCGCCCTTGGCGACAGCGGTCGTGACCTCGGCGATGTTGCGCACCTGCATGGTCAGGTTGTTCGCCATGCCGTTCACGGACTGCGTGAGGTCCTTCCAGGTGCCGGAGACGCCCTGCACCTCGGCCTGACCGCCCAGGATGCCCTCCGTACCGACCTCACGGGCGACGCGCGTGACCTCCTGGGCGAACGACGACAGCTGGTCCACCATCGTGTTCAGCGTGTTCTTCAGCTCCAGGATCTCCCCGCGCGCGTCCACGGTGATCTTCTGGGAGAGGTCACCGCGCGCCACGGCGGTCGCGACCTGCGCGATGTTGCGCACCTGCGCGGTGAGGTTGCCGGCCATGCCGTTCACGGAGTCCGTGAGGTCGCGCCACACGCCGGCCACTCCCGGCACCTGCGCCTGACCGCCCAGCCGGCCCTCCGTGCCCACCTCTCGGGCCACCCGCGTCACCTGCTCGGCGAAGGCGGAGAGCTGGTCGACCATCGTGTTGATGGTGTTCTTCAGCTCCAGGATCTCACCGCGCGCGTCCACGTCGATCTTCTGCGACAGATCGCCGCGCGCCACGGCCGTCGTCACCTGCGCGATGTTGCGCACCTGACCGGTCAGGTTGGACGCCATCGAGTTGACGGAGTCGGTGAGCTCCTTCCACGTGCCCGACACGCCGTCCACGCGGGCCTGGCCGCCCAGGCGGCCCTCCGTGCCCACGTCCCGGGCCATGCGGGTCACCTGGTCGGCGAAGCTCGACAGCTGGTCCACCATCGTGTTCACGGTGTTCTTCAGCTGGAGCATCTCGCCGGAGACGTCCACGGTGACCTTCTGCGACAGGTCGCCGTTGGCCACCGCCGTCGTCACCTGCGCGATGTTGCGGACCTGACCGGTGAGGTTGCGGAAAGCGGTGTTGACGGAGTCCGTCAGGTCCTTCCACGTACCGGCCGCGCCCGGCACCTGAGCCTGACCGCCCAGCTCACCCTCGACGCCGATCTCCCGCGCCACGCGCGTGACCTCGGCACCGAACGCCGACAGCTGGTCGACCATGCCGTTGACGGTGTTCTTCAGCTCGAGCATCTCGCCGGCGACGTCGACCGTGACCTTCTGCGACATGTCGCCGTTGGCCACCGCCGTCGTCACCGCGGCGATGTCCCGCACCTGGGTGGTCAGATTCCGGAAGACCGTGTTCACCGAATCGGTGAGGTCCTTCCACGTTCCCGCCGCACCCGGCACGTTCGCCTGGCCGCCGAGCTGCCCCTCGGCGCCCACCTCGTTGGCCACGCGCGTGACCTCGTCCGCGAAGATCCGCAGCGTCTCGGTCATCTGGTTGATCGTCTCGGCGAGGCGCGCGACCTCGCCGCGCGCCGGCACGGTGACCTTCTGCGACAGGTCACCGTTGGCGACGGCCGTGGTGACCTGCGCGATCCCGCGAACCTGGGCCGTCAGGTTGCCGGCCATCACGTTCACCGAGTCGGTGAGGTCCTTCCACACCCCGGCGACGCCCGGCACCTGCGCCTGGCCGCCCAGGATGCCCTCCGTGCCGACCTCGCGGGCCACCCGCGTCACCTCGGACGAGAAGGCGGACAGTTGCTCCACCATCGTGTTGACGGTGTTCTTCAGCTCCAGCATCTCGCCGGCGACATGCACCGTGACCTTGCGCGACAGATCACCCTTAGCGACTGCCGTCGTCACCAGCGCGATGTCCCGCACCTGCGCGGTCAGCCGGTAGGCCATCGTGTTGACCGACTCCGTCAGGTCCTTCCACGAACCGGACATACCGCGCAGCCGGGCCTGCCCGCCCAGCTTGCCCTCGGTGCCCACCTCGATGGCGACCCGCGTGACCTCGTCGGTGAACGTCGACAGCTGGTCGACCAGATTGTTGACGGTGCGGGCGACCTTCAGGAACTCGCCGCGCAGCGGATGCCCCGTCCCCTCCGGACCCGGCGCCCGCAGCTCCATGCGCGGCGACAGATCGCCCTCGGCCACCGCGGACAGCACCCGGCTGACCTCGGAGACCGGCCGGACGAGATCGTCCACGAGCGCGTTGGACGCCTCGATCGCCGTCGCCCAGGAACCCTCACAGGCACCCGTCTCCAGCCGCTCGGTGAGCTTGCCCTCACGCCCGACCACACGCCGCACCCGCGCCAGCTCACCGGTCAGATGCAGGTTCCGGTCGGCCACCTCGTTGAAGACGGCGGCGATCTCGGACATGACCCCGTCACCGGAGACGGTCAGCCGCTTACGGAAGTTGCCGTCCCTCATCGACACCAGGGCCGCCAGCAGCCGGTTCAGGGCCGCCGTGTCCACCTCGGTGGTTGCGCCCCGCCCCGCGCGCTGGTTGCCCAGGGACTGTCCGCCTTTCGCGCGCGTCTTCGTGCCACGCGTCGCTGCGCCAGACTCCACTGTGTCCCTCCCGCAGGGATCGACCATCACTGCTGTGCTCAGGGGTACTGCTCGACATAACGGTTACCGATGCGTAGTCCTGCCCGCTCCAGCCAGGCACACGCGCGTGCTCCTGCCCGGCGTGGCAGAAGACACTCGGCCCGCCGGACCTTCTCCTAGAAGCTTGCCCAGTGTTTCACCATGCCGGAACCAGGCCATAACAGTTCGGCAGCTTCGCACACGCTCCGCACACCCTCTGGACGTAAACACCCGCGACCGGCATCCGCATGGACGGCGAAGGTAAGTAACCTTGCATGCGGCTGTCCAGCCGCAGCGGTCGACCGGCCTGGGCGGTGGCACGAGCACGAGCGGGCAGGCATCGGAGGGGCGCCGCACCATGACCACCGGACTGCATCCCGGGGGACCACCCCAGGATCCCCGGCAGAGTGAGGACGAGCCACTGCCTCGGCAGGAGGGGGTCGGCCCGGGAGCCCTGCACGTCGAGAACCGGACGAGGAGTTCTGTGATCACCGCCCGCGCGGCCGCCAGCTTCGAGCCCGTCGGACGATCGGTCGCGAGCGCCCGGTCCTTCGTCCGCGACACCCTCCAGGGCTGGGGTTTCGCCGACATCGTCGACGACGCCGTGGTCCTCACCAGCGAGCTCGTCACCAACGCCGTCGTCCACGCGGGCACCGCCGCGGACGTCCTGTGCCTGCGCAGCGACGATGGCGTACGCATCGAGGTCGCCGACCGGTATCCGGAGCGCGAGATCCCGCTGCAGTCGACCGCCGTCGACATGGGCAGCCCAGACCGGGAGGGCGGCCGCGGCCTGCAGCTCTGCGCCGCCCTGGCCGGCCGCTGGGGCGTGGAGTACACGCCCACGCACAAACAGGTCTGGTTCCAGCTCGACCTCCCCGAGCGCCCGGTCGGCACGCGCGCGGCGGGCCCCGCCCTCCCCCCCGACCTGCTGCCGCTCGCCGACGGCCGGGTCCGCGTCGCGGTCGTCCAGATCGACCGCTCCGGCTGCATCACCGCCTGGAACGAGGACGCGGAGGAACTGTTCGGCTATGCCGGTGAGCAGGTCACCGGCAAGCCGCTCACCGACCTCGCGGCCTGGCCGCACACCCCGGGCATCGGCACGGGCATCGCCGAGGCCCTCCAGCTCTCCCGCTGGGAGGGCAGCTACGGCATCCGCGGCGCCGACGGCCGCGTGATCCCCGTCTACGCCTCCCACCTGCGTGTGCGCGACACGGCGGGCGAGCCGTCCACGGTCTGCCTGCTGGTGCGCGACCACGAGCGGGCCGTCCTGCAGACCCCGCTGCGCGGCCCGGCCCCCGACACGACCACGGCCGCGGACGGCCAGACGGCCGACCCCTTCGAGGTCTTCATCGGCTCCCCCGCCCCCGACGACCTCGACGGCCTGCTGCAGCGCACGGTGGAACGGGCCCGCGACATGCTCGACGGCGACGCGGCCTTCCTGCTGCTGGCCACCGACGACGAGACGGAGCTGGAGGTACGCGCCTCCACGGGCCTGCCCTCCGCCCGCCAGCGCTTCGCCCGCGTCCCCGTCGAGGCCGGCCCCGGCCGCTACGGCTCGGCCCGCATGCCGGCCGTCCACGACGACCTCACGGCCGTACCGGGCGCGGTCCCGCTGCTGAACGGCACCGGTATGCGCTCGGTGGTGACGGTCCCGCTGAAGGTCGAGGGCCGGCTCACCGGCTCCCTCGGCGTGGCGGCGGAGGCCCCCTCCCGGTACTCCAACGAGGAGGCGCTGCGCCTTCAGTTCGCGGCAGACCGCATCGCCCTCGCCGTGGAATCGGCCCGCCTGGGCGAGCTGGAACGCCTGCGCCGCGGCTCCCTGAGCTTCCTCGTGGAGGCCTCCGACCTCCTCGCGGGCACCCTGGACCGCGACCAGACGCTGGCGCTGATGGCCCAGATGACGATCCCGACCCTGGCCACCTGGTGCGCGGTCTACACGATCGCCGACCAGGCCTCCGAGCCGTACCTGTCGTACGTCCTGCACGAGGACGAGGACCGCATCGACGGCCTCAAGGCCCTCCTGTCCAAGATCCCGCCCCCGGAGCCGATCCCCACACCGGGCGCCCGCATCTGGACGGCCCCCGGGGAGGCGGCCCACCAGGCGGCCCTGCGCACCTCCATGCGGAGCCTCGGCCTCGGCGAGCCGGCGACGGTCAGCTCCGGCATCGGCACGACGCTGGCGACGGCCTCGGCGGTGGGAGGCGAAACGGTCGTACTGCCGCTGGTGGCCCGCAACCGCGTCATCGGCATGCTGACGCTGGGCAAGCCGACGGACGAACACTTCCGGCAGGAGATCCTGGAACTGGCCGAGGACTTGAGCCGCCGGGCCGCCCTCGCCCTGGACAACGCCCGGCTGTACTCGGAGCGCACGGCCATCAGCCAGTCCCTCCAGCGCAGCCTGCTCCCACCGGGACTGCCGCAGATCGACGGCGTCGAGGTGGAGGTCATCTACCGCGCGGCCGGCGAGGGCAACGAGGTCGGCGGCGACTTCTACGACCTGTTCCCGATCCGCGACGGCGCGTACGGCTTCGCCATCGGCGACGTCTGCGGTACGGGACCGGAGGCCGCCGCGGTCACGGGCCTGGCCCGCCATGCCCTGCGGCTGCTGGCCCGCGAGGGCTTCGGCGGCCCGGCCGTCCTGGAACGCCTGAACTCCGCGATTCTCGACGAGGGCGCCCGCAGCCGCTTCCTGACGCTCCTCTACGGCGAGTTGTGGCCGCAGGAGGACGGCAGCGCGGTGCTGAAGGTGGTCTGCGCAGGCCATCCGCTGCCGCTCCGGCTGCGCCAGGACGGCACGGTGGAGCCGGCGGCCGAACCGCAGCCGCTCCTCGGCGTCATGGAGGACCTGGAGCTGTACGAGCAGACGGTGACGCTCGACCCGGGCGACGTCCTGCTGTGCGTCACGGACGGCGTCACGGAACGCCGCGAGGGCCGGCGCATGCTGGGCGACGACGGTCTCGCGGACGTGCTGACCACCTGCACTGGCCTTACGGCGGGCGCGGTGGCGGCCCGCATCATGCGGGCGGTGGAACGCTTCGCCTCCGACGCCCCGTCGGACGACATGGCGATTCTGGCGATGCGTGTCCCGGACCTTCCCAAGGAGTGAGAGTCCGGGACACGGGTCCGGGGCATGGGTCCCGGACATAAGAGAAAGGCCCCGCCCTGTTGGGCGAGGCCTTTTCTTCGAGCCCCCAAACGGAATCGAACCGTTGACCTTCTCCTTACCATGGAGACGCTCTGCCGACTGAGCTATAGGGGCTTGTCGCGCTTTCCGAGGTTTCCCTCGCGGCAACGGGATAGATCATACCCCGACCTGACGTGTGCTCCCAACCGTCGGGGCACCGGTTCAGAAAGCGGGCTGCAGCAGTCCGCCCAGGGCGTTGCACGCGGAGACGATCCTGTTCATCTCACGCTTGGTCAGGGACCCGTCCACCGGTAGCGAGAGCGTCTCGTCGGCGGCCCGCTCGGTCTCCGGCAGATACACGTCGCGCCGGAACTTCGGCATACGGTGCACGGGCGTCTTCACCGGAACCCGGCACTCAACTCCCCTGGCGCGCACGGCTCGTGCGAAGGCGTCGCGGTCGGGCCGACCGTTGCCCGGTACCCGCACGACGTACTGCTGATAGGTGTGGCCGCCGCCGTCCTCGGGCGTGCGCACGCCCCGCAGCCGCTTGTCGAGGTAGGCCGCCCGCTCGCGCCGCTGCGCCACCTCGGCGTACGGCGTCTCGGACTCGCCCTGCTCCAGCACCAGCAGACCGTGTCGCTGCCCGACCTCGTGAAGCGCGGCGACATCGGCCTGCCGTCCGAAGCGGTGCACGACGACGACCGCGGCGGTCCGGGAGTTCACCACGGCCTCCACGGCCGCCGGGTCCAGGCAGTACGTCGCCGGGTCTATTTCGGCGAAGACCGGCGTCGCACCCGCCGAGGCCACGGCCTCGGCCACCTCGATGTTGCCGAACGCCGGCACGATGACCTCGTCACCGCGGCCGACACCTGCGGCCGTGAGCATTCCAGCAGTACCCATGGCTGGGATGCTGGTCCGGCAACGTGAACGCGAAGTGACGCGCAACGCAAAAGAGCGGGTCCCTGAACCGAAGTTCGGGGACCCGCTCTGAAGAATTGTTCGGCGGTGTCCTACTCTCCCAC
This sequence comes from Streptomyces sp. NPDC093984, assembly GCF_044764595.1. Lineage (NCBI taxonomy): Bacteria > Bacillati > Actinomycetota > Actinomycetes > Kitasatosporales > Streptomycetaceae > Streptomyces > Streptomyces sp. NPDC093984. The sequence goes on from NZ_JBIWIM010000001.1 coordinate 1,741,838, forward strand.
AGGGTCCCCCCTGCAGTACCATCGGCGCTGTAAGGCTTAGCTTCCGGGTTCGGAATGTAACCGGGC
>NZ_JBIWIM010000002.1:0-669964 GCF_044764595.1 Streptomyces sp. NPDC093984
GGTTGATAGGCCAGGTCTGGAAGCCCGGTAACGGGTGGAGGTGACTGGTACTAATAGGCCGAGGGCTTGTCCTCAGGTGCTCGCGTCCACTGTGTTGGTTCTGAAACCACGAACAACCTCATGCAGGTCACGCATGGTCGGGTTGTCAGTTTCATAGTGTTTCGGTGGTCATAGCGTGAGGGAAACGCCCGGTTACATTCCGAACCCGGAAGCTAAGCCTTACAGCGCCGATGGTACTGCAGGGGGGACCCTGTGGGAGAGTAGGACACCGCCGAACAATTTTTGAGAAAACCCCCGTGCTATTCAGCACGGGGGTTTTCTGCGTTTAGGGTCGAGCCATGCGCTATGACCTCGTCATCTTCGACAACGACGGTGTCCTCGTCGACAGTGAGCCCATCTCCAACCGGCTCCTGGCCGCCTACCTCACCGAGTTGGGGCACCCGACCACCTACGAGGACTCCATCCGGGACTACATGGGCTCGGCCATGCACCGCATCCACGACCTCGTCCTGGAGCGGACAGGAGAGCGGCTGCCGGACGACTTCGACGACGTCTTCCACGCACGCGTCTTCGCCGCGTTCGAGCGGGAGTTGCAGCCGGTCGCCGGCGTCGAGAACGTCCTGGAGAAGCTGACGGCAGATGGAGTGCCGTTCTGTGTGGCGTCCTCCGGCAGTCATGACCGGATCCGGGTCGGGCACCGGACGACCGGGCTCGACCGGTGGTTCGACGACGGCCGCGTCTTCAGCTCGCAGGACGTGGGGCGGGGCAAGCCGGCGCCCGACCTGTTCCTGTACGTGGCCGAGCGGATGGGGGTCGCGCCGGAGAGGTGTGTGGTCGTCGAGGACAGTCCGCTCGGTGTGCAGGCCGCCGTGGCCGCCGGCATGGACGTGTACGGGTTCACCGCCATGACGCCCGCCGACCGTCTCGCCGGCGCCTCCGAACTCTTCGCATCTATGGGTGAGTTGGCGGACCTGCTCGTATGACTCGCACCAGGGCCAGGCACTGACATTTGTCATGCCGAGCTCCGGACGATCGTTTCTACTGGCGGACCCCTCCCGGCGGCGAAGCTGGGGGCATGACGACGAACACGGTGTCCCAGAGCCAGAGCCAGAGCAAGAAGCAGAACTTCGCGCCGCTCATCATGGACGTGGCGGTGCCCGTCGGCTCGTACTACCTCTTCAAGGACGCCCTCGGTATGAGCACCTTCGCGGCGCTCGCCTGGAGCAGCGTCCCGCCCGCCGTGCGCACCGTCCTCGGCGTGGTGAAAGAGCGCAAGGTCAACGCCCTTGCCGTCCTCATCCTCGTGGTGAACGTCGTCGGGCTGCTGCTCAGCTTCGTCTCGGGTGACCCGCGGCTGATGCTCGCGAAGGACAGCGGCGTGAGCAGCACGATCGGGATCGGGATCCTGGTCTCCGTGGCGCTGGGTAAGCCGATGATGACCGCCGGGATGAAGCCCTGGCTGGTGAAGGGCGACGTGGCCAGGGAGGCGGCCTGGGCGCGGCTGCAGAGTGGGTCCGCGGCCTTCCGGCGGGCCGAGCGGGTCTTCTCGGTGGTGTGGGGTGTCGTGCTCCTCGGTGAGTGCGTCGTGCGGGTCGTGGGCGCCTACACCCTGCCCGTGGACACGATGGTCTGGCTCGGCTCGGTCGTCCTCGCCGTCGCGATGGTGCTCGCGTTCTTCGTCAGCGGTGCCCTGGCCGCCGGCCCCATGGCGCACATGCTGGCCGCCGAAACGAACGCCGACGCGAACGCCGGTGCCGCCTCTGCGGCCGCCCCCGCGCCCGCCTTCGCCAAGTAACCCGCCGGGTAAAGCTGAACAAAAATCATCTTCGGCTGGATCTACCCACGGGTAGAACGGGGCCCTACGCTCGCCGCCATGACAGATGTGCTGCGGCGCGGTAGGGCCTCGCTGGCGTTCAGCTTCTTTGCTCAAGGGGCCACCTTCGCCCTGCTGGTGACGCGGATTCCGGCCATCCAGGGCCGGTACGGCGTCTCCGACGCGCTGCTTCCCGTCTTCCTCGCCGCGGTGCCCGTCCTCGCCGGTGTCGGCAGCGTGACGACGGAGCAGTTGGTGAAGCGCGTACGGCCCAGCCGGCTGCTGCGCTCGTCTCAGCCCGTCGTCCTGCTGGCCCTCCTCGGTGTGGGGGCCGGCGGGCACATGGCCGAGCTGGCGGTGGCGCTGGCCGCGTTCGGGCTGGCCGTGGGAGCGCTGGACGCCTCCATGAACATGCTCGGGGTGAGCCTCCAGCGGACGTACGGGCGCAGCATCATGCTCGGCTTCCACGCCGCGTACAGCCTCGGCGGGATCGTCGGAGCCTCGCTCGCCTGGGTGGGCGCGCACTGGCATCTGGCGCTGTGGGTGTCGTACTTGCCGGTCGTCGCGGTACTGCTGCCGGCCGTTCTCGTGGGCAGTCGGTGGTACGTCGACGGGGGCTCGGCCCCGGTCAGGGAGGCCCCGGAGGCCGGGGATGCGGAGGAGACACCGGAGGTCCGGGAGACGGAGGGCGGGACCGTCGTCTTCCGGCTGTTGCTCCCGCTCTGCCTGGTGATGACGTTCGCCTACATCGGGGACTCCACCGTCTCCAACTGGAGTGCGAAGTACCTCCAGGACACGCTCGGCGGCTCGGAGCAGCTGGCGACCGTTCCGTACAACGTCTACATGGTCACCACGCTGCTGGGGCGGTCCATCGGCGACTTCGGGGTGCGGCGGTTCGGGGCCGTGGCCGTCGTACGGCTCGGGGCGCTGGTGGCGGCCCTCGGGTTCGCCGTGGTGGCGGGTGCGCCCGGGGCGTGGGTCGGGATGCTGGGGTTCACCCTGCTGGGGCTGGGGCTGTGCGTGCTGGTGCCGCAGACGTTCGCGGCCGCCGGGCGGCTGTTCCCGGGGGCTTCGGACACGGCGATCGCGCGGCTGAACATCTTCAACTATGTGGGCTTTCTGATCGGCTCGCCCTTGGTGGGTGCGCTCGGGGACGCCTGGAACTACCGGGGCGCCATGCTCGTACCGATGGCGTTGGTCCTGGTGACACTGGTGTACGCCCGTTCGTTCAAGCCCGGACAAGACCGATACGGTGGCGGATATGAGCGGCCGCGCACAGCTGATGTGGGACGAGGCAGTAACGGGCTATGACTTCGGCCCGGACCATCCGATGGATCCGGTCCGGCTCGCGCTGACCCGGAGACTGGTCGACGCCTTCGGGCTCGACCGGGACGTCGACGTGGTCGCGGCGAAGCCCGCGGGTGAGTCGACGCTGCGGCTGGTGCACCGGGAGGACTACGTGGAGGCGGTGAAGGCCGCGTCCGCGGATCCGGGGGCGGCCGACGGGTCGTACGGGATCGGGACTCTCGACGATCCCGCGTTCGCCGGGATGCACGAGGTGTCCGCGCTGATCGCGGGGCAGTCGGTCGGGGCGGCGGAGGCGGTGTGGCGCGGGGACGCGCTGCACGCGGTGAACTTCGCGGGCGGGCTGCACCATGCGATGCCGGGCAGCGCGTCGGGGTTCTGCATCTACAACGACGCCTCGCTCGCCATCGCCCGGCTGCTGGAGCTGGGGGCGGAGCGGGTGGCGTACATCGATGTGGACGTGCACCACGGGGACGGGGTGCAGGCGGCGTTCTGGGACGATCCGCGGGTGCTCACGGTGTCGCTGCACGAGCATCCGCGGACGCTGTTCCCGCAGACCGGATGGCCGGAGGAGACGGGCGGGCCCAACGCGGAGGGCAGCGCGGTGAACGTGGCGCTGCCGGCGGGGACGGGTGATGCGGGGTGGGTGCGGGCCTTCCATGCCGTGGTGCCGGAGCTGATCGCGGACTTCCGGCCGCAGGTGCTGGTGACGCAGCACGGGGCCGACACCCACTTCGAGGATCCGCTCGCGCATCTCGCGGTGTCGTTGGACGCGCAGCGGGCGGTGCAGGTCGCGTGTCACGACCTGGCGCACGAGTACGCGGGCGGGCGGTGGGTCGCGCTGGGCGGGGGCGGCTATGCGGTGGTTGAGGTCGTGCCGCGGTCCTGGACGCATCTCGTCGCGATCGCGGCGGGGCGGCCGATTGAGCCGCAGACGGTGATTCCGGAGGGGTGGCGGCAGGAAGTCTTCGCGCGGACGCGGCAGTTGGCGCCGGCGCGGATGACGGATGGGCGGTGGCCGGTGGCGTTCTCGGGGTGGGAGTCCGGGTACGATCCGGCCGATCGGCTGGACCAGGCGGTGCTGGCGGCGCGGAAGGCGGTGTATCCGCTGCGCGGGTTGCTGCCGTAGCCCCCGGGCGCGCCCGGGTTGGGTTCGCCCCCGCCGCCCCTACCTTCCCGTCGTCCAGGGGCTCCGCCCCTTCAACCCCACCAGGGGCTCCGCCCCTGGAACCCCGGCGGGGACTGCGACTCCTGCACCCCGCTGGGGCTCCGCCCCAGGCCCGTGAGGGGGGGCGCGCCCCTGCGCCCGTTCGCGGGGCTCCGCCCCGGCAACTCTGGCGGGACTGCGTCCCTGCACCCTGCTGGGGTTCCGCCCCAGGCCCCATCCGGGGGCCAGCCCCCGGACCCCCGCTCCTCAAACGCCGGAGGGGCTGAATTTCAGCCCCTCCGGCGTTTGAGGACGATGCCGTCAGGCCGACAGTGGGGGCTGGGGGCGTAGCCCCCAGGTGGGGCGATTACGCCGACTGTGGGGTGTTCCCTGCATTCTGGACATGTGGCGGGGGTGATTGGGACAGCATCGCTGGGGTGTTGAGCACCGGCGCACTGCGTGCGCATCTGCTGGCCGCCCGGCTGGCCGGGCCCGTGGCCACCTCCCGGGAGGAGAGCCTGCGCAGCTATCGGCTCTTCGCTGCCCGTGACCCCCGCGCTCTGATCGGACTTGATCCCGAATGGACATGGAGTCCTGAGGATTTGATCGAGTTGATGGCGGACAAGTGTGGGGTTTCGGCCGATCCACGGTATGTGTCCGGCCATGATGTGATCGATCCGGAGCGCACGCTGGAGGGGCTCGAGGCGTTCGCCGAGCGCGTCGCCAGGGCCGCGCGCCGCCGCGAGGCGGTGCTGCTCGGTACCGGGCACCCGCACCGGCTGCTCGGGTTCTACGCCGCGCTCGCGGACGCCCTGTCGGCGGCGGGATGTACCGTCCTCACCCCGGCGCAGGGTCGCTGTGTCGACATAACGACCCGGTTCGGTCTACGCACGTGCAACCTTGATTACGTACGAGGAGTCGCCCTCGTACGAGAACCTGGATCCGGAAGAGCCGGTTGTGAGCCCGGCGCACACACGCACTCGCCGCTGCCTCTTCGCACCGCGCTGGCCGCCGCTGCGGAAGCCGGCGGGCCGTTGCCGGAGCTCGTCATCGGGGACCACGGCTGGGTCTGCGGAGCAGGTCAGCTGGGGTTCGACGCGATCGGCCTCGCCGATACGGACGATCCCGCGCTCTTCGTCGGCGAGGCGGAGGGGCTGGTGTCCGTCGTCGTTCCACTTGATGACGCTGTGCGGTCTGATTACTACCGACCGCTTACTCGCTATGTACTCAATCGAGCGTGTCTGTCACAGTAGGCCTCGGATGCCATCCCCTCTTCCCCACTTGCATCATCCGCACCTACATTGGGGAGTGAGCACGCAGCGACGAAGAGTCACCGGAAGGGGAAGCCGGTGGCCGTCGAGTGCGGAAGGTGCAGGTGTGTCATGGCTGCAGCTGGCGAGAGGCCTCTGAACGAGGTTCAGTTCCTGACAGTGGCGGAAGTCGCCTCGGTGATGCGAGTGTCGAAGATGACCGTGTACCGGCTGGTGCACAGCGGTCATCTGCCGGCGATCCGGGTGGGGAGGTCTTTCCGGGTCCCGGAGCAAGCGGTTCACGAGTACCTCCGCGACAGCTATGTGGGGGTGGAGACGGTCTGACGACGGCCCGCCGGAGGTCGTTTCGGTCTCCGGCGGGACCTCGATTACAACCTCAGCGCTCGGGTTGGGTAGGCTAGCCCCTCGTAGGTCGTATGGGCCCATGGCGCCCAGCACCGAGTGATGAGAAGTGAGCGAGGGTAGTCGTGGGCTCTGTTATCAAGAAGCGGCGCAAGCGGATGGCCAAGAAGAAGCACCGCAAGCTGCTCAAGCGCACTCGCGTTCAGCGTCGCAACAAGAAGTAAGGTGCGGCCCCGTCCGGGGGCGCCCCTGCTTCTGTGCGTGAGCGCGCGCAACACCCCCCACCACCGGTGGGGGGTGTTTGTCGTTTTCCGGATGGGTGCGTTGCCGGGTGGGTGCGTTCCGGGTGCGCGTGTGCCGGTGCGTTCCGGTGGTGCGTACGCCTGTGACGCGAATGGCTTGGTCTGGTCGTACGTACGGGTGGGTCGTCACTTCGTGCATCGGGCGGTCATCACAGCGCAACATCGACCCGCTAAGTTGGCCGTATACGGGGAACGCGGCAGGCTGGCGGACAGAGCTACGTCCACTACTGGACGCGACGGGAAGAGAGGCGCTGATCTTGGGCAAGGTCGTGCTCGTGACCGGAGTGGCCCGCCGGCTCGGCGGCCGGTTCGTACGACGGATCCAGCGTGACCCGGAGGTCGACCGCGTCATCGCGGTGGACGCGGTACCGCCCGAGCATCATCTGGGCGGCGCGGAGTTCATCCGGGCCGACATCCGCCAGCCCACCATCGCCCGGGTGCTCGCCGAGCACTCCGTGGACACGGTGGTCCACATGGACGTGACCGGCACCGCGCTGGGCAGCGGCAGCCGGGCCACGGTCAAGGAGACCAACGTCATCGGCACCATGCAGCTGCTGGGTGCCTGCCAGAAGTCCCCGAGCGTCAAACGGCTGGTCGTGAAGTCCAGCACGAACGTGTACGGGTCCGCGCCCCGCGACCCGGCCGTGTTCACCGAGACGACCCCGCCCAAGTCGCTGCCGAGCGGCGGCTTCGCCAAGGACGCCGTCGAGGTCGAGGGATATGTGCGGGGCTTCGCGCGGCGCCGGCCCGATGTCGCCGTGTGCGTGCTGCGGTTCGCCAACATCCTCGGGCCGCACGCCGACACGCCCCTCGCGTCGTACTTCTCGCTGCCGGTCCTGCCCACCGTGTTCGGCTACGACCCGCGGCTGCAGTTCGTGCATGAGGACGACGTGATCGAGGTGCTGCGCATCGGCGCGCACGAGCCGCGGCGCGGCACCCTCAACAGCGGCACGTTCAACGTCGCCGGCGACGGGGTGCTGCTGCTGTCGCAGTGTGCGCGGCGCCTGGGCCGGCCCACCGTGCCCCTGCTGCTGCCCGCCGTCACCTGGGTCGGGTCCGCGATGCGCACGCTGAGCATGACGGACTTCTCGCCCGAGCAGATCCGGCTGCTCACCCACGGCCGGGTCGTGGCCACGGACCAGATGCGCGAGACCCTCGGCTACGAGCCGAAGTACACGACCGCGGAGACCTTCGCGGAACTCGCGCGCAGTCGCGGGCCCGGACTGCTGCCGCCGGAGGCCCTCGCGGGGGCCGTCGACCGGATCGCCGCACTGCCCGTCCTGGGCGGTGGCCACCCCCCGACGCCAACCGCCCACTGAGGAGCGCATCAACGATGGCGGACGCCAAGGTCATTCCGTTCGACGACGACCGGTCCCGGGGGGCTGCCGTGCAGCGGTCGTCGCGGCGCCGGAGCGCCGGGAACAGCCGGCTGAAGGGGGAGCCCGCGGTGGTCCGCGAGGTCCAGCCCCTGCACGGCGAGGCCCTCCCGCAGGATGATGTTCCCGTGACAGGTGAGGAAAGGCCGCCGGCCCGCTCCCGGGAAGGGGGCCTGGAGCGGCGTATCGCCGGAGGGCTGGCCTTTCTGCGCCGACGTCTGACGGGCGACTACGAGGTCGACGACTTCGGCTACGACGAGGAGCTGACCGACCAGGTCCTGATGTCGCTGCTGCGGCCGGTGTACGAGAAGTACTTCCGGGTCGAGGTGAAGGGCATCGAGAACATCCCGGACAAGGGCGGGGCGCTCATCGTCGCCAACCACTCCGGGACACTGCCGCTGGACGGCCTGATGATGCAGGTCGCCGTGCACGACAACCACCCGGCCGGGCGCCATCTGCGGCTGCTCGCGGCCGACTTGGTGTTCGTGCTGCCGGTGGTGAACGAACTGGCCCGCAAGGCCGGCCACACCCTGGCGTGCGCGGAGGACGCGGAACGGCTCCTCGATCGCGGTGAGGTGGTCGGGGTGATGCCGGAGGGCTTCAAGGGGATCGGGAAGCCGTTCGGCGAGCGGTACAAGCTGCAGCGGTTCGGGCGCGGCGGCTTCGTGTCCACGGCGCTGCGGGCCGGGGCGCCGATCATTCCGTGCTCGATCGTCGGCGCGGAGGAGATCTACCCGATGATCGGCAACGCGAAGACGCTGGCTCGGCTGCTGGGGTTCCCGTACTTCCCGATCACCCCGACGTTTCCCTGGCTGGGGCCGTTGGGGGCGATTCCGCTGCCGACGAAGTGGACGATTCAGTTCGGGGAGCCGATCGCGACGGACGGGTATCCGCCGGAGGCCGCGGAGGACCCGATGCTGATGTTCAACCTGACGGATCAGGTGCGGGAGCAGATTCAGCACACGCTGTACAAGCTGCTGGTGCAGCGGAGGTCCGTGTTCTTCTGAGCGGTTCGGGGTTTGCGGTACGACGATGGGGGCGCCCCTTGGTGGAAGGGGCGCCCCCATGCGGTTTTCTGGTTCCCTACCTGTTCTCCTCGCCTTCGATGCCCAAGCCCGGCAGCAGGCCCGGAAGCAACGGGGGGAGTGTGACGTTCGGCCCCGAGGACGGGGTCTTGCTCGTCGACGGGGAACTGCTCGCGCTGTCCTTCGGGGGGTCCAGGAGACCGCCCGTGTTGCCGCCGAGCAGGCCGTCGCCGGTGCTGTGGGAGCTGGACGGCTGGGGGTTGCCGCTGCTGCCGTGGGTGCCCGGGGCGGAGCCGCCGGTGGTGCTGGGGGCCGGGGCGTCGGAGCCGGCGGAGCCGGTGGAGCCCGGTGCGGAGCTGCGGTGCCGGCCGGGGCCGCCCTGGGAGGGGGGCTGCGGCAGCAGCGACTGCAGCGGTGCGACATCCCGGTCTATGGCGTCGAAGACCGACGAGACCTCCTGACTGACGTCCCCGAGCTGGGCGGGCAGCCGCTCGCGCAGGGCGCCCCAGGCCTTGCGGTGGGACTCGGAGAAGGCGGAGAGGGTCTGGATGGGCGCGAGTGAGCCGTCCCTCTCGTAGGCCTCGTGCAGCAGGCGGTGGCCTTCGGCCGCGTCGTGCCGCATGCCGGAGAGGGTGCGGCGGACCTCGGTGAGGGACTCGTGGTCGAGGTCGCCGGCGCGGCCGCGCTCCATCAGCCGGCGGGCCTCGTTCAGCCGGGTCGACGCCTGGTCGAGGTAGAGCTGCCCGCGGTCGTTGTCCCCGTCGGCCATGTCGAGTTTGACGTCCTCGATGCCGCGTTTGAGGCCGTAGAGGGAGTCACCGGGCAGGGCGTCGGAACTCGCGGCGGCCACTCCCCCGAAGGAGGCCGCGGCCACCCCGACGCCGAGTCCGCCCGCGGCGAGACCCTTGGTGAGCCGTGTCCGCGGTCGCAACTTCCCCAGCGTGGTTGCACGATGCGCGCCCCGCCCGTGTCGTTGCTCCGGCACCGAAGGGCCTGCCGCCTCGCCTGCCGGGGCCGCGCCCTCCCGGAACATGGCCTCCATCGCGGCCACGAGCCGCGCGCGCTGGACGACCTTGACCTCCGGGTCGAGCGTCGGCCTGGGCAGTTCGCCGAGACGGGTGGCGAGACCCAACAGGGGGGTCTCATCGGTCCGTTCCGCCGCAGCCGGGGCCGGTCCTTCGGGCTGCTCGGCCGCCGCGCCCCGGTCGTCGGACTGCTCCTCCAGGGCCTGGGCGAAGGCGTTCGCCCGCCGGTGCGCCGATACGTTCGCGATCACTGGCGGCACCTCCTCTCGTCATGACGGTCGACTCCCCAGGGGGTCCTGAGGGTTGCACGCGCTGACCGCATCCACACGATCGAGTGATCAAAGAGGGTCAGGGTGTGACCACAGGGAGCCTGTATCCCGCACAACGAGCGGCTCGGCACTTGGGTTACGGACGGCGGATGATCGGATCGCGAACACAACGGGCTTGCACGGACGGTGAGTTGATGGTCGCGCTGAGTGTTCGCCCGGTGGGTGGGCGAGGGCGGTCCGGGGGTCTCAGCGGGCGTCTTCGGGGAGGAGTCGGGCCAGGGTGCGGACGGCCCGGTACTGGAGGGTCTTGATCGCGCCCTCGTTCTTGCCCATCACTCGGGCGGTCTCGGCGACGGACAGGCCCTGGAGGAAGCGGAGCGTGACGCACTCCTGCTGCTGGGGATTGAGTCGCCGCACGGCCTCGAGGAGGGCGGCGTTGGAGAGCGACTCCAGCACGGAGTCCTCCGGGGAGCGCTCGACCTCGTTGGCGTCGAGCATCTCGCCGGTCGTCACCTCCAGCCGGAAGCGGCTGGACTTGAAGTGGTCGGCGACGAGGTTGCGCGCGATGGTGACGAGCCAGGCGCCGAAGTCGCGACCCTGCCAGGTGAAGGTGCCGATGCGGCGCAGGGCGCGCAGAAAGGTCTCGCTGGTGAGGTCCTCGGCGGTGGCCTTGCCTCCCACGCGGTAGTAGATGTAGCGGTAGACGGTGTCGCTGTACTGGTCGTACAGGCGCCCGAAAGCGTCGGCCTCGCCGGCCTGGGCGCGCTCCACGAGGTCCATCATGCGGGCGCTGTCGCTGTCCGCGGCCGGGCGGCGTGCGGTGGGGGCGGCCGCGCCCGAGCGGCCGCGCCTGCCGACCGCGGCGCTGCCGTCCGCCAGTGCGTAGCACGGGCCGACGGGGGCGGCGGTGGCGAAGGCGGGGGCGGCGTACGCGGTGGGGACGAATCCGCGCAACAGCTCGTGGACCGTCGCGCGGAGCGTAGCCAGGCCCGAGGCGTCAACCCCGACGTGTGGGTACACGGGACTCCCAGAGGCAGAGCTTCCATCACGTGCAGTACCGGACCGTTCACCCGTCGTAGCGACGGAGGGGTACCGGTTTGCGTCTGAGGAGAATAACGCTTAGTACAGGCAGCGCTACACCCAGTTGCTCAAATCATCGATTACGTCGCTTCTGTAACCGATTGACGCCTGCTCAAGTGCCGCATAGTGACCGTTTGTTGATCGGTTGAGTTCGGCTTCCGTTTGAGTGCGGGGCGTGTTGTGGCCGGGTGCGGGGTGGGAGGAGTGCTGGACCGGGGGGCGGGGTAGAAACGCCCGAATGCGCCCGCCCGCCACAAGTCACCGCCGACCACGGCACTTTGCTCGCCCCCGCCGCCCCTACCCGTCCCCTCCCGGGGGCTGCCGCCCCCGGACCCCCACCGAGGGCGGGCCGACGCGAGTGCGGAAGTGGGATGCGGGAACGCTGCGTGCACGGTGCGTACAGGGAGCCGGGCTCGCGTAGGGGGAGGGGGGTCGGCCCGCTGGCAGCGCCCGGGGCTGGGCGGGACGCCCGCGGCGGCGTACGAGTGGTGGAGGGCCGGACCGCCGCGCCGTCCTCCCGTTCGAGGACGAGTCCGATGTCCGAATCGGGGGCTGGGAAGGGCGCTCTCAGGCGGGTCTGGGGACGGTCCCCAGGCAGGGTGGGGATGTGAAGCCTCTGGCCGTGTGAAGCCTCCAGGCGGTGGTCCGGGAGGCCGGTGGTCCGGTGGTCCGCTGGTCCGGTGGTCCGGAGGCCGGAGGCCGGAGGGCCGGGGCCCGGGACGTGGTCCCTGATGGGGCTCGGGCCTGCGGCTGACGCCTGTGACGCGGCTCCGGACCGAGCCTGACGCCTGTCACGCGGCCGGTGGTGGAGGGGCCGGAGTCAGCGGGGCCCGCGGTGGAGGTGCCGGAGTCGGCGGGGCCGGTGGTGGAGGGGCCGGAGTCGGCGGGGCCCGCGGTGGAGGTGCCGGAGTCGGCGCGGCCGGTGGTGGAGGTGCCGGAGTCGGCGGGGCCGGTGGTGGAGGGGCCGGAGTCAGCGGCGTCGGCGGTGGAGGGCGATCGCCGCTGCCGTGCCCCCGGCCACCGCGCCCACCCCGGCCGCTGCCGGCAGGCCGACCTTCGCGGCCTTGCGGGCCGTGCGGTAGTCGCGCAGGCGCCAGTCGCAGGCACGGGCGTGTTTGCGGAGCTTGGCGTCCGGGTTGATCGCGTAGGGGTGGCCCACCAGCGACAGCATCGGGATGTCGTTGTGCGAGTCGCTGTACGCCGCGCAGCGCGAGAGGTCCAGCCCCTCCGCCACCGCCAGCGCGCGGACCGCCTCCGCCTTCGCCGGGCCGTGGAGGGGCTCGCCCACCAGGCGGCCGGTGTAGACGCCGTCGACGGACTCCGCCACCGTGCCCAGGGCTCCGGTGAGGCCCAGCCTGCGTGCGATCACCGTGGCGATCTCCACCGGTGCGGCCGTCACCAGCCACACCTTCTGGCCGGCGTCCAGGTGCGCCTGCGCCAGCGCGCGCGTACCCGGCCAGATCCGCTCGGCCATGTACTCGTCGTAGATCTCCTCGCCGATCGACATCAGCTCGGAGACCCGGTGGCCCTTCACGATCGACAGCGCCGAGTCCCGCGCGTCCTGCATGTGCTCGGGATCCTCCACCCCGGCCAGCCGGAACCATGCCTGCTGCCAGGCGAACTTCGCAAGATCGCGGGTCTCGAAGAACTTCCGCTTGTACAGGCCCCGGCCGAAGTGGAACAGCGCGGCGCCCTGCATCACCGTGTTGTCCAGGTCGAAGAACGCCGCCGCCTTGTCGTCGCCGTGGACCGGGAACTGCTGTTCCTGGTCTGAGACGTCCTGCGAGGTCTTGCGCGCTGCCTCCGCCGAGGCCTCGCCTGCCAACACGCTCCGCGCCGTGGCGGAGCGCCTACGGGGAGTGAGCCATCCGAGAGCGGCCATGACGCGAGCATAGCCACTCTGTTCGGTGGTTCCGGACTCGAGAGGTTTGGAGGTTGTGAACTCTCCACGACCGTGTCGTCAAAGGTCTCCCAAGGAGTCGTCCCCTCGGCGTGGCACGGGCGGTGGGCGCGATCCCGACCGGGTAGTGGGCGCGGGCTGCCGCCGCCTTCCCCCGGAGTGAGAATGGCCGACATGAGTCCCATCTTTCGGCGTAACAGCAGCGGCCAGAACCCCACCGGGCGGCTCGTCACCCTCATCCGCAAGCCCGGGTGTCATCTCTGCGACGACGCGCAGGTCGTCATCGAGAAGGTGTGCGGCGAGCTCGGCGTGCCCTGGGAGCAGAAGGACATCACCCAGGACCAGCGGCTCCACGACGAGTACTGGGAGCAGATCCCCGTCGTCCTCGTCGACGGCGCCCAGCACACCTTCTGGCGTGTCGACGAGCAGCGGCTGCGCAAGGCGCTGACCGAGTAGTCCAAAGAGGTCCGCAAAGTCGCCTAGGATCGAGGGCGACTGGTCTTGGGGGCGGGATCGTTGAGGAGAGTGTGCGGTGAAGCCCCCAGGAGTACCGCGCGTGACCCCGGTCACGTTGGCCGGGCAAATCGGACACCATCTTTGTGCACGCGTTCACAAAGACATAGCCTGCATTCGACGGGGCGGTCTGGGGACGTGTGACCGCCCGCAGCCCCGCTCTACCCGCAGGAGCACCGTGGCAACTGGCCGAACTCACCGACCGGCGACCCGTAGCCGAGGGATTCCCGAGGCCACCGTCGCCAGGCTTCCGCTGTACCTCCGAGCCCTCACCGCGCTGTCGGAGCGCTCGGTACCCACGGTCTCCTCCGAGGAGCTGGCCGCCGCCGCGGGCGTGAACTCCGCGAAGCTGCGCAAGGACTTCTCCTACCTCGGCTCCTACGGCACCCGGGGCGTGGGCTACGACGTCGAGTATCTCGTCTACCAGATCTCCCGCGAACTGGGGCTGACCCAGGACTGGCCGGTTGTGATCGTCGGTATCGGTAACCTCGGCGCGGCGCTGGCCAACTACGGCGGGTTCGCCTCCCGCGGCTTCCGGGTCGCGGCCCTCATCGACGCCGACCCGGCCCTCACCGGCAAGGCGGTCGCCGGGATCCCGGTCCAGCACACGGACGATCTGGAAAAGATCATCAAGGACAACGGCGTCTCGATCGGCGTGATCGCGACCCCCGCGGGCGCCGCCCAGCAGGTCTGCGACCGGCTCGTGGGCGCGGGCGTGACCTCCATCCTGAACTTCGCGCCGACCGTGCTGACCGTTCCGGACGGTGTCGACGTCCGCAAGGTCGACCTCTCCATCGAGCTGCAGATCCTCGCCTTCCACGAGCAGCGCAAGGCCGGCGAGGAGGCCATCGCCGATGCGCTGCCCGACGGCCTGCCGGCTGCCGCCGCCACGACCACGGAGTCCGCCGACAAGGGACCCGACGGGGACGTCCCCGCCGTGATGCCGGCATGAGTCTCCTCGTCGTCGGGCTGAGCCACCGCAGCGCACCGGTCAGCGTCCTGGAGCGGGCCACGCTGACCGCGGACGCCCAGGTCAAGCTGGTCCATGACACGGTCGCCGCCGAGCCGGCCACCGAGGCCGCGGTGCTCGCCACCTGCAACCGCATCGAGCTGTACGCGGACGTCGACAAGTTCCACGCCGGTGTCGCCGAGCTGTCCACCCTGCTCGCCCAGCACAGCGGGGTCGGCCTCGACGAGCTGACCCCCTACCTCTACGTCCACTACGAGGACCGGGCCGTCCACCACCTGTTCTCGGTGGCCTGCGGGCTGGACTCCATGGTCGTCGGCGAGGGGCAGATCCTCGGGCAGATCAAGGACTCCCTGGCCACCGCGCAGGAGCAGCACACCGCCGGACGCCTGCTGAACGACCTGTTCCAGCAGTCCCTCAGGGTCGGCAAGCGCGCCCACTCCGAGACGGGCATCGACCGTGCCGGGCAGTCCCTGGTCACCTTCGGCCTGGAGCAGCTGTCGGCCGGTGCGCCGGTGGAGACGTGGGCCAAGGGCAAGCGGGCCCTGGTGATCGGCGCCGGCTCCATGTCGTCGCTGGCCGCCGCGACGCTCGCGCGCGCCGGTGTCGCCGAGGTCGTGATCGCCAACCGCACCCTGGAGCGCGCCGAGCGCCTGGCGCAGATCCTCATCGAAGGGGACGACACGGACGTACTGGCCCGTGCGGTGCCGATGGAAACGGTTCCGGACGAGCTGACACGTGCCGACGTCGTGGTGTCCTGTACGGGCGCGACCGGTCTCGTCCTCACCGCCCAGTCGGTCGCCGCGGCCCTCGAGGGCCGCGTGGAAGGACCGGTCGCCCCGGACGCCGGAGCCGCGCCCGCCGTGCGCACCACCGACCCGGCGCCGATACGCGCAGACCTGCCGCCCACCAGTCTCGGCACCGAGGAGGGCTGCCCGCTCGACCTCTCGGCCGTGCAGGGCACCGCCCACTTCTCGGTGCTCGGCGAGGCCGCCGTCGCCGGGATGCCGGCCGCCGAGCTGGAGCAGCACGCCGCCTGGGTGGACAAGGGCGCCGGGGAGCCGCGCAGCGGTCGTACGGCCGCCGAGCTGATCAGCGCGCTCGCCGCGACCGTCGCCGCGATCGGCCGGATCCCGGAGCGCCGCCGTCCGGAGCCCGTCTTCGAGGCTCCTCGCCCCGCGCCCGTGCTGTCGCTGCTGGACCTCGCGATGCCCCGCGACATCGACGCGGCCGTGCACCGGCTGCTCGGGGTGCGGCTCGTCGACATCGAGTCGCTCGCCGAGGCCTCCGCCGACGCGCCGATGGCCGCCGACGTCGACCAGGTCCGGCGTATCGTCTCCGACGAGGTCGCCGCGTTCGGCGCCGCCCAGCGCGCCGCGCACATCACGCCCACCGTGGTCGCGCTGCGCTCGATGGCCGCCGATGTGGTGGCCGGCGAGATCGCCCGTCTGGAGGGGCGGCTGCCCGGCCTCGACGACAAGCACCGCGCCGAGATCACGCAGACCGTGCGGCGCGTCGTGGACAAGCTGCTGCACGCGCCGACCGTACGGGTCAAGCAACTCGCGGCCGAGCCCGGCGGCGCCGGCTACGCGGACGCGCTGCGCACCCTGTTCGACCTGGACCCCGAGACGGTCGCCTCCGTCTCCCGGGCCGACGGCACCAAGAGCACCGAGAACACCGAGAACGCCAAGAACCGAGGGCGAGCATGAGTGAGCAGTCACCACTGAGGCTCGGGACCAGGCGCAGCAAACTGGCCATGGCCCAGTCCGGGCAGGTCGCCGACGCCGTGCGCCGGGTGACCGGACGGCCCGTGGAGCTCGTGGAGATCACGACGTACGGGGACACCTCCCGCGAGCACCTCGCGCAGATCGGCGGCACCGGTGTGTTCGTGACGGCGCTGCGTGACGCGCTGCTGCGCGGCGAGGTCGACTTCGCGGTGCACTCGCTGAAGGACCTGCCGACCGCGCAGCCCGAGGAGCTGGTGCTGGCCGCCGTGCCGGTACGCGAGGACCCGCGGGACGTGATCGTCGCGCGCGACGCCCTGAGGTTCACCGACCTGCCCCGCGGGGCGCGCGTCGGCACCGGTTCGCCGCGCCGCATGGCGCAGCTGAACGCGTACGCGCGCGGCCACGGCCTCGACATCGAGACCGTCCCGATCCGCGGCAACATCGACACCCGAGTCGGATACGTCCGCAGCGGAGAGCTGGACGCCGTGGTCCTCGCCGCGGCCGGGCTCAACCGCATCGGGCGGATCGAGGAGGTGACCGACTTCCTGTCGGTCGACACGGTTCTGCCCGCCCCCGGCCAGGGGGCACTGGCGATCGAGTGCAGGGCGGGGAACACCGCCCAGGATGCTGCGCTGATCGCGGCGCTCGCCGAGCTCGACGACCCGTTCACCCGGGCCGCCGTGACCGCCGAGCGGTCCCTGCTCGCCGCCCTGGAGGCCGGTTGCAGCGCCCCCGTGGGCGCGCTGGCCGACCTTTTGGCCGACGGGCAGGTTGTCAAGGAAATGCGCCTGCGCGGAGTCGTCGGAACGCCCGACGGCCGCACGCTGGTGCAGCTGTCCACCACCGGTCCCGTGCCCGAGACGCACGACCAGGCAATGGCGCTCGGTCGCGAACTCGCAGCCGAGATGCTCACCAAGGGCGCGGCCGGTCTGATGGGGGAGCGAGCACATTGAGCCCCACCACCCTTCCCGCCGGCCTTGAACACGGGCACGTCACCTTCCTCGGTGCCGGACCCGGAGATCCGGGGCTTCTCACACTGCGCGCCGTCGAGGCGCTGGCCAACGCGGACGTCCTCGTCGGCGAGCACGAGGTGCTCGACGTCGTGCGCACGCATGCCAGAGCGGGCGTCACCGAGCTCAACACGGACACGGACCCCTCCACGGGTGCGTATCCGGGCGCGGGCACGCCTCAGCTGACGGTTGTTGACGGCGAGTCAACAACCGCTGGTGTCCCTGCGTTGCGGGATGCCGCACATCTTGTCATGGAGGCTGCGCGGGGCGGCAAGCGGGTCGTCCGTGCGGTGTCCGGCGACCCCGGCCTGGACGCGTACGCGGCCGGCGAGATGCTGGCGTGCGCCGCGGAGGGCGTGCCGTTCGAGGTCGTCCCCGGCGTCGCGACCGCCGTGGGCGTGCCCGCGTACGCGGGTGTGCCGCTGCGGGACGCGCAGGGCACGGACGTCCGGTTCGTGGACGCCCGGACCGCCTCCGACCGCTGCTGGACGGAGGTCGGCGCGTCCGACGGCACGGTCGTGGTGTCCACGACGCTGGACTCGGTGGCGGCGGCCGCCGGGGAGCTGGTGGCCGCGGGCCGCAAGCCGGACACCCCGATGACGGTGACGGTCGCCGGTACGACGACGCGGCAGCGCACCTGGACCGCCACCCTCGGCTCCATCGCGCAGACGCTGAAGCAGGCGAAGGTCCTGCCGTCCCCCGAGGGCGGGCGTGCGGTGATAGCCGTGGTCGGTGAGCGTTCCGCCGCCGCCCAGCGTGACCAGCTGTCGTGGTTCGAGAACAAGCCGCTGTTCGGCTGGAAGGTCCTCGTGCCGCGCACGAAGGAGCAGGCGGCGTCGCTCTCCGACCAGCTGAGGTCCTACGGGGCCGTGCCGCACGAGGTCCCGACGATCGCGGTGGAGCCCCCGCGCACCCCGCAGCAGATGGAACGAGCGGTCAAGGGCCTGGTGACGGGCCGCTACGAGTGGATCGCATTCACGTCGGTCAACGCGGTGCGGGCGGTCCGGGAGAAGTTCGAGGAGTACGGCCTCGACGCGCGCGCCTTCGCGGGCATCAAGGTCGCGGCGGTCGGCGAGCAGACGGCGAAGGCGCTGGTGGCCTTCGGCGTGAAGCCGGACCTGGTGCCGAGCGGCGAGCAGTCGGCGGCCGGCCTGCTGGAGGACTGGCCCCCCTACGACCCGGTCTTCGACCCGATCGACCGCGTGTTCCTGCCGCGCGCCGACATCGCGACCGAGACCCTGGTCGCCGGCCTGATCGAACTCGGCTGGGAGGTCGACGACGTGACGGCCTACCGGACGGTCCGCGCCTCGCCTCCGCCGGCCGAGACGCGTGAGGCGATCAAGGGCGGCGGCTTCGACGCGGTCCTGTTCACGTCGTCCTCCACGGTCCGGAACCTGGTCGGCATCGCGGGCAAGCCGCACAACGTGACGGTGATCGCGTGCATCGGCCCGGCGACCGCGAAGACGGCGGAGGAGCACGGTCTGCGCGTGGACGTCATGGCTCCGGAGCCGTCGGTCCACAAGCTGGCGGAGGCGCTGGCGGACTTCGGCCTCAAGCGCCGGGCCGCCGCGCTGGCGGCGGGGGATCCGGTGACGCGTCCGAGTGAGCGGAGGCCGGGGGCGCGGAGGCGTCGGTCGACGACGTAGCGGTGTCCTCGCCCCGCCGCCCCTACCCTTCCCGTTCCTGGGGGCTGCGCCCCCAGACCCCCGTCGGCCTTGACGGCCTCGTCCTCAAACTCCCCCAAGCTCTTCGAGCAGGGGCGACCCCCAGACGGGCTGAGAATTCAGCCCCTCCGGCGTTTGAGGAGCGGGGGTCCGGGGGCCGGCCCCCGAACGGGCTGTGGGGCGAAGCCCCGGCGGGGTTGAAGGGGCGGAGCTCCTGGAGGACGGGAAGGGCAGGGGCGGCGGGGGCGAGAACCGTCCGGAGTTCGCCCGACGCAGCGTCGGCAAAAGGACCCCCGGGCCGGGCGTAGCGTAGAGGGCATGTCGAAGTACGGATCCTTCCCCGGTACCCGTCCCCGGCGGCTGCGGACCTCGCCCGTCATGCGGCGGATGGTCGCCGAGACCCGGCTGCACCCGGCCGACTTCATCCTCCCGGCCTTCGTGCGCGAGGGCGTCAGCGAGCCCGTGCCGATCGGGTCCATGCCCGGTGTCGTGCAGCACACCCGGGACAGCCTGAAGAAGGCGGCGCTGGAGGCCGTGGAGGCCGGGGTCTCCGGGATCATGCTCTTCGGTGTGCCCGAGGAGTCGAAGAAGGACGCCGTCGGGACCCCGGGCACCGACCCGGACGGGATCCTGCAGGTCGCCATCCGGGACGTGCGCGCCGAGGTCGGCGACGACCTCCTCGTCATGTCGGACCTGTGCCTGGACGAGACCACCGATCACGGGCACTGCGGCGTGCTCGACGCCAAGGGCCGGGTCGACAACGACGCCACCCTCGAGCGGTACGCCGAGATGGCGCAGGTCCAGGCCGACGCCGGCGCCCATGTCGTCGGGCCCAGCGGGATGATGGACGGGCAGATCGGCGTCGTCCGCGACGCGCTCGACCAGATCGGGCGCGAGGACGTCGCGATCCTCGCCTACACCGCCAAGTACTCCTCCGCCTTCTACGGGCCGTTCCGCGAGGCCGTCGCCTCCTCGCTGAAGGGCGACCGCAAGACCTACCAGCAGGACCCCGCCAACTGGCGCGAGTCCCTGCGTGAACTCGCCCTCGACCTCGAGGAGGGCGCCGACATGGTGATGGTCAAGCCGGCCGGGCCCTACCTCGACATCCTGGCGAGGGTCGCGGACGCGGTCGACGTGCCCGTGGCCGCGTACCAGATCTCCGGCGAGTACTCCATGGTCGAGGCCGCCGCCGAGAAGGGCTGGGTCGACCGCGACCGGGCCATCCTGGAGACCCTGACCGGCATCAAGCGCGCCGGTGCGCGGAACATCCTCACCTACTGGGCCACCGAGGTCGCGCAGAAGCTGCGGTGAGGCGTCCGGGAACCGTGTGATGTAAAGGGTTGGTGACACACGGGAAAGCGCGTTCCCCGATCGCTAGTGTGATGGGCCAAATCCGGTAACGCACCAGGGAATCGGGGGAACCGTGGCGACCGTGGAACCCGTCTTCGCGCATGCCGACCGGCTCTTCACCCTCCTGGGCCGACTCGTGCGCAGGCCGGGCAAGGGCGAGGTGCCGAGCGAGGTGCCCGAGCGAGACGGAATCCCCATACTCGGTCTGCTCGGCGACCACCAGGACGGTCTCGCCGAGCAGGTCGTGGGGGCGTTGCGCGCGGCCCGGCCCCGATCCGTCCCGCAGGAGTTCGTCGACCTGGACAGGAAGTGGGAGGAGGTCGTCGCCGAGCGCGGTGACCCCTCGGCGGCGAACCACCTGGACCCCGACTGGCAGCGGGCCGAACTGTGTCGGCGCATCCTCGTCCAGATGGCCGACGAGTACTCGTCCGCGCGCTACGGGCACGACAGGAGCGTACGCTTCCGGCGGCTGGGGCTCGTCAATTGGCTGCTGGAGATGACGGACACGGTCCGGCAGCCCGACAGCCAGCACGGCCACATCGTGCTGAGGCGCCTGCGCGACCGCGAGCTGGAGCGAAGACGGCTGTTCGGGTTCATGCGCAGTCCGAGCACCGAGGTCGCCTTGCAGGGGCACGTGCCCTGGTGGGCTTACCTGCTCGGACTGCACCTGCTGCCGATCATCTGGTTCCGGGTGTGGCGCGGCCTGGGTCGCGAGTACCGGTGGCTGCTGCGCCAGCCCTACATGGCTCCGGCCGATCCCGGGACCTTCATAGGGTTCGCCGTACGGCTCACCCAGCCCCGATGGGGGCGCGAGGACCCCGAGCAGATCAGCAAGTTGATGATCAACGCGTTCCTGGAGGACCTGCGGGACGCCTACCGGCGGCGGCCGTGGCGGCGCCGTGCGCATCGCCGCACGGCGTACTGCGTGGCGTTCCTGAAGGGGGTGAACGAGGACAACGGCGGCCTGGAGATCGTGCGGCTGTTCGCCGAGGTGCGCAATGACACCGGCGCCTTCGACCCGCTGCTCCTCGTGGCGAGCCGACCGGAGAAACCGGTCGAACCCGTACGGGTCCGGGACCTGAGGGACGAACTCGGCCCGTACGAGGCCTGGTGCGAGCGGCTGAGGAACGCAGCGGGCGGCCGGGAGGCGGAGTTCTGGTACCTGCCCGTGCGGGTGTCCGCGCCGCTTCCCGTCGGCGATCCGGACCGCGACGCGCAGGACGAGCGCACGTCCGTGGCCCGCCGGCTTCAGGTGCCCCCGCCGCCGGTCTGGGCCGGACGCACGGCCACGGTCGTGTCCCTCGTCCTCACCTTCGCACTGATCGCCACCGGCATCGCCTACGGCGTCGCGAACGAGTGGGAGTGGCGGCGGCAGCACTGCGGACTGAGCCGGTCCGACCCGGATGCGCGGACCCTGCAGCGGGAGTCGACCGACGAATGCATCGGCGTCGCCCCGCACGGATTCGCCTTCGGCTCCACCGACCCGCGGGTGCAGCAGACCCTGCGGACCATCGCCCGGCAGAACGAGGAGGCGGAGCGGAAGCACGCCGCCGACCCCTCCAGGCGGCTCGTGACCCTGGTCCATCTGTCCGCCCTGCTCAGCGCCCCCATGGGGGAGACGTCCAACACGCTGTCGTACGCGCGCGAGCAGTTGCAGGGCGCGGCGAGCGCGCAGCGGCGGCAGCTCGACAAGCAGGGGCCGGACGAGCCCCTCCTGCGGATCTTCCCGTCCGCCGCCGGTTCCGGCATGCGGTTCGGGGCCGATGTCGCGAGCACGATCAAGCGGATGATGCGGACCGACCCGACCATCGTCGGCGTCACCGGCCTCGACCAGAGCCGCAAGGCCACGATCACGACCATCGGCGCACTCACCCGGGTCGGCCTTCCCATGGTCGCCACCACGCTGTCCGCCGACACCCTCCCGGAGAACTCGGCGCTCTACTACCAGGTCTCGCCGCAGAACCGGCGCGAGGCCGCGATCTCCGCCGCCTACGCCGACCACCTCGCCGACTCGGGGAAGCTGAAAGAGCGCGCGGTACGCGTCGTGTACTCCCTCGATCCGACCGACGAGTACAGCGCGAACCTGCGGGCGGACGCCGTCGCGGCCTTCCGGCACGCGGGGTTCCACGTGGACGAACAGGGCTACGTCCCCTCGCCCGCGCCCGCCGACGGTTCCTCCGGGCCGGGCGCACGCACCATCGGCGAGCAGGCTTGCGGTCACCGCGGGCTGGTCTTCTTCACCGGCCGGTCCGAGGACTTCGAGACGATCCTGAGCGCCACCAACGACACCTGCGGGTCCAGTCCGCCCACGTTCCTCGGCGGCGACGACGTGGCCCGCCTCGGCGCCGACCCGGAGCGGCGCAGGGCCTTCCCCCGGGTCCCGTACGAGTTCCTCGACTTCACCGTCGGCTCGGGCTCCTGCAACGGGCACAGCGACCTGTACAGCACGTTGCAGGAGCTGTTCCCCGACGAATGCCGGAACGTCCAGGACACCTCGCTGGACGGACACGCGGCCCTCGCCTTCGACGCGGCGAACCTCTACCTCAAGGCCATCTCCCGCCTCCAGGACACCGCCCCGGACACACCGCTGACCCCGGCCGCCGTCTGGTACGCCTTGAGCGGCATCCACGGCTCCGCCGCGCTCGACGGGGAGAGCGGACGCATCGATTTCGGAGGTGCGGTGGGCCGGCAGGTCCCGGTCGACAAACTCGTCTCCGTCCAGCGGGTGGAAGGCGCCCAGCGGCCGCAGCAGATGGGGTTCTGCGGACACCGGGGAAGCGACGAGGGGGCGGCGTGGTGCCCGGCTTCGGAGGCCGGGTAGCGGTACGGCCCCTCGTCTCCTCGCGGGCGCGGGGTTCAGTACGTCAGCGCCGCCTTCCGGTTCGGCAGCCAGCACGTGATCCGCAGCGTGTCGTCGACGTACACGCCCTTGGGCGGGAGCGCCGGGTTGGCGGCCGGGCCGGTGGGGAGCGTGATCGTGAGGGACGTGACGGTGCGGCCGTGCCCGCCGGTGCCGTCCGTCGCCGACAGCAGTACGCCCGCGTAGGCGGACCCCCCGGGGGAGAGGGTGATCCGGGACCCATGGGGTTTCGGCTCCCGGGCCGGCGGCGCGAGGGAGCCGGAATCGCCGAAGCGGGCCTTCGGGTAGCCGTTGAGGGAGCAGTTGACGGCGCCCGTGTTCGTCACCGTCAGCAGCAGGTGGTTCACCGGCTCGCTCACCGGCGTCACCGTCGCCCGCATGTGCCTGCCCGAGCAGGGGACCGCCCTGCCCGGGCGCCCGGTGTCCCGGACGGACGAGCCGGGCAGCGAGGAGGGGCCCTCGTCCCGTACGCCCTCGCCGTTCTCGCACGCCGACAGCGCGAGCGCGGCGAGCGCGACCGTGACGGCGGCGAGCAGCCGGGGGCGGACGGCTCTGGTGGGACCGGCGGCACGGGTGTGACGGGCGGTACGAGCAAAGGACATGGTCGGGGCCCTTCGGACGTGCGAGCTGGGGGGTGACACCTCCACTCGACCGGTCGGCGGGAGCGGAGGCCTCGACGGCCCAGCTTGACCGGTGGTTCGCACGCCCGCCACAGTCGCCGCCGAATTCGGGACGCCGAGCCGAGGGGACGCTTCCCGACCTGCGTAAACGCCGTCCCGCGGGAGGGAAATCCGGGACGGCGAGCCTCCGCCGGAAGCGGACCGGGCACTTCCAACTGGCCTCAGGAGTTACGTTGTTGACCATCACATCGGTCGCTTGACGAACAACCGGGGGAACGGCCGATCGACCGATCGACCGATGGAACGACCGACTCCTTACGCCGACACCAGGGAGACGCCATGTCCGACGATGCCCTCAGCCATGACCCGGCCGAGCTGCGCAAGCGGATCGACACCACCAAGGCCCATCCGGCCCGCGTCTACGACGTCTTCCTCGGCGGCAAGGACAACTACCCGGTGGACCGCGCGGCCGCCGCCGCGGCGCTCGCCGCCAACCCGCGCGGCTACCTCGACGTGCGGCACAACCGCGACTTCCTGCGCCGCGCCGTGAACCGGCTGGCGAAGGAGGACGGCATCCGGCAGTTCCTCGACATCGGCACCGGCCTGCCGACCGCCGACAACGTCCACCAGATCGCCCAGCGCATCAACCCCGACTCCCGGGTCGTCTACGTCGACAACGACCCGGTCGTCCTGGCGCACGCCCGCGCCCTGCTCACCAGCGGACCCGAGGGCCGCACCGACTACATAGACGCCGACCTCAAGAGCCCCGACCAAATCCTCGAACAGGCCGCGAAGACCCTCGACCTCGACCAGCCGGTCGCCCTCGTGCTCGTGGCGATCCTGCACTTCGTCGAGGACGAGGAGGCGTACCCGATCGTGCGCGAGCTGATGGACGAGCTGCCCTCCGGGAGCAGGCTGGTGCTCAGCCACCTCACCGAGGACCTCAACCCGGAGAACATCCGCGCCGTCCAGCGCACCTACACCGAGCGCGGCTTCACCTTCGTGCTGCGCTCCAAGGACGAGGTCGCCCGGTTCTTCACCGACACCCCGGGCCTCACGCTGGACGAGCCGGGCGTCGTCCCGGTCCACCACTGGCACCAGGACGGCGCGGCACCCGTCCCCGAGGCCGTGGACCCCGCCTACCTCGCCACCCTCGACGACATCGAGAAGGTCCGCTACCGCGACATCAACGACGTCACCGACGCCGACATCAACGTGTACGCGGCCACCGGCCGAAAGGCCTGACGCCGGGAGCGTTCCCCGGTGTCAGCCGTCTGTGCCGAACCACAGCTCGGCGAGTGCGTCGAAACGTGGTTCGGCCGGATGGGGCAGCTCGTGGAGGTAGAAGGGCAGATCGCTGTAGACGTGCAGCAGCGTGTACGCCATCAGCTGGTCCGGGTCGTACGGGGCGCGTCCGTAGGCCTCGTAGAAACGGCGGAGCTGGCGCGGGTCGGCACGGGTGATGAACAGGCCGACGCTGACGAAGTCGTACGCCGGGTCACCGATCATCGCCGGCTCGAAGTCGAACATGCCGGTCAGCACGCGCCCGCCGCGCATGTCGATGGTCAGGTGCTCGCTCATGAACTCGGTGTGCAGCAGCACGCGTTCGGTGGACACGGGCAGCGGCACGGAGTCCAGGAAGCCGGGGATCCGGCTCAGCCAGGGCTCGGTCACCCCGGAGTGACGGTGCCACTCGACCGCCCCGGCGCGCTGGCTGCGCAGGAACGCCGTCCAGTCCGGCGGCCCGACGATGTCCGTGAGCGGGTTCCAGAACATCGCGTGCAGCGAGGCCAGCGCCTCGGCCGACTCCGTGACGATACGGTCCTGTTCCGCGGCGGTGAGCCGGTGCCAGACGTCGTTGAGGGTCCAGCCGGGCAGCCGGGACATCAGCACCCACCGCCAGCCGTTCACGAACTCCTCGGTGCCGATCAACCGTGGGGTCGGAAGCTTGAGTTGGCCCCACAGATGGTGCAACACCCGTGCCTCACGCACAGCCTCCCGCGCCTCGAACCGCGGATACAGCTTCAGCACCAGGTCGCCCCCGACGGCGTACACGGGCAGGGTGCCGTCCGGGAAGCGGCGCACCGCCAGCCCCACGAGGCCCATCTGGTCGAGCAGATGAAGCACGGCCGGGCGTAACACCCCCTCGTCCGAGACCATGGCTTTCAACTCGTCGTTCGTGTCGACGCTCGGCAGCATGCGCCGCATGCTAGGGCCCACGGACCGTCGTCCGCATGGCGAAACGAGACTGTTGTAGGGGACAGCGATTTCCCTAAGGTGCATGAACGAGGTGTTTTCGAGTGGTGTTCCCTATGACGCGTTACGTCTGATGAACACCTGTACATATGAGGAGCCGCCCCCGTGACCTTCAGCGACAGCACGCCCAGCGGTCCGCCACAGCCCGCGTTCGCCGCCCGGGTCGCCTCGGTCGGCGGTTCCCCCGTTCGGGACATCCTCGCCGTCACCGCGCGTCCCGAAGTCGTCAACTTCGCGGGCGGCCTGCCCGCCCCCGGACTCTTCGACAGCGAGGGCGTCGCCGCCGCGTTCCAGGCCGTGCTGACGGAGGTCCCGCAGCGGGCGTTGCAGTACTCGACGACCGAGGGTGAACCGGCTCTGCGCGCCGCGCTCGCCGGCCGCACCACCGCCCGCGGCCTCGCCACCGGCCCCGACGACCTGCTCGTCACCACCGGCTCCCAGCAGGCCCTCTCCCTGCTCGCCACCGCCCTGCTGGAGCCCGGCGACACGGTTCTCGTGGAGAACCCCTGCTACCTCGCCGCCCTCCAGGCCTTCGGCTTCGCGGGCGCCAGGGTCGTCGCCGTCCCCTGCGACGAGGACGGTATCGACCCCGGCGCGCTGGAGGAGCTGGTGGTGCGGGAGCGCCCCAAGCTGCTCTACAGCGTCCCCACCTTCCAGAACCCCACCGGCCGCACCCTGCCCGCCGACCGCCGCGCCGCGATCGCCGGCGTCGCCGCCCGGCACGGCCTGTGGATCGTCGAGGACGACCCGTACGGGGAGCTCCGCTTCGAGGGCGAGCGCGTCCCGTGGATCGCCTCGTACGAGGACGCCCACGACCGGGCGGTGCTCCTCGGCTCGTTCTCCAAGGTGATGGCCCCCGGCCTGCGCCTCGGCTGGCTGCGGGCGCCGGCGGCGCTGCGGCGGGCCTGTGCGGTCGCCAAGCAGGCGGCCGACCTGCACACGCCGTCCGTCAACCAGCTCGCCGCCGCACGGTACCTGGCGGACCGCGACCTCGACGCGCACGTCGCCCGGGTCGCCGCGGCGTACCGCGAACGCCGCGACGCGATGCTCGCCGGCCTCGCGGAGGCCCTGCCCGAGGGCTCCGTCTGGAACCGCCCCCAGGGCGGCATGTTCCTCTGGGCGCGACTCCCCGAGGGGTACGACACCACGGCGCTGCTGCCGCGGGTGGTGGAGCAGGACGTGGCGTACGTCCCGGGCGCGCCGTTCTACGCCGACGCGCCGGACCGGTCGACCCTGCGGCTGTGCTTCGTCACGCACACGCCGGGGGAGATCGAGGAGGGGCTGCGGAGGCTGGGGAAGGGGCTCAGCTGAGGGTCGCCTAGCGGGCCGCGTAGGTGGCGAAGGCGGCCCAGGTGGCGGGGGTCACCTGGAGGGTGGGGCCGGTGGGGTTCTTGGAGTCGCGGATGTGGACCGCCGCGTTGTCGTCGGACTGGGGGGTGGTGAAGGCGACTTCGAGGCATTCGCCGCCCTCGCTGCCGCTGTAGCTCGACTTGAACCACTGAAGTGCGGTGTTCATCGGTCTCCTACCAGACGGTCCAGCAACCGCTTTGACTCCCGGGGAGTCAGGGCCTGTGCTCGCAGCATCGCATACTTGCGCGACAGGATGGACACCTCATCCGGGTCGGAAACCCACTGGCTGCCCCGCTGACCCTCGATGTAGGCCAAGTGTTGGTGGTCTGGCGTTTCCAGGAGCACGAACGGGCCGTCGAGACCGGCGTGAGATGGGCTGGCAAGTGGCAGAAACTGCACTGACAGGCCCGGAAGATCGGCGTAGTCCCGCAGGTGACGCAACTGCTCGACTCGCGCTTTCGGGCCGCCGATCTCAAGGTGCAGCACCGGCTCCCAGACCACGAAGCTCACCGTCGGGGGGACCTTGCGGTGCAGGATGTCCTGGCGACCCAAGCGGGCAGCGGTCCTGGTCTCGATTTCGTCCTCGTTGTATGCCGGAACACGCTCGCGCAGTACGGCACGGGCATACTCCTCCGTCTGAAGGAGACCGGGCAAAACCTGATTGGCGTACAGCGAGAGTGCAATGGCCTCCCGCTCGTGTTCGACGTACAGCTCGGCCCACATCGGGAACTGGTCGATCTCGGGAAGGTTGGCCACTCCGGCCGCCAACAGCCCCTTCGTACCGAGAAGTTGGTCGAGTGTCTCGGCCAGATCCGGCTTCAGCGGCCGTCGCCCCTGCTCGATCGACGCGATGGTCTCCTCGTCGACCATGAGCTCCCTGGCCAGGGACCCTTGGGTGTAACCCGCCGCGCGGCGGGCCGTGCCGAGTTGGACGCCCAGCATCTTCATGGCCGAGACGTTCTTCTTCCGTGGCGGCTTCCTGGAGGTCATGCTGGTCCCACTCCCCACCCGTGCTCGTGCGCGACCTCGAACGAACCCGTACAGAAATTCCGTACGGGTTCACTCAGTGATCCACGGTAGTGACTCTCCGCAACACTCGTCCCGTGAACGAGATGATCCAACTCCCGTCCCTGCGCGAGAGGTTCTTCCGGCGGGAGCGCCGGTCCGTCCCCGCCGCGCGGCAGTTCGCGTACGAGGTCCTGGCCGGCTGGGGGCTCGCGCAGGCCGAGCGGGGCGACGACGTGCTGTTGTGTGTCAGCGAGTTGGCGACGAACGCGCTGGTGCACGGCGTACCGCCGGGCCGTTGCTTCCGGGTGTTCCTGCGGTACGACGGCGCGGTG
Source organism: Streptomyces sp. NPDC093984 (assembly GCF_044764595.1). Classification (NCBI taxonomy): domain Bacteria; kingdom Bacillati; phylum Actinomycetota; class Actinomycetes; order Kitasatosporales; family Streptomycetaceae; genus Streptomyces; species Streptomyces sp. NPDC093984. Next base: position 28,513 of record NZ_JBIWIM010000002.1, read on the forward strand.
CTGCGGGTGGAGGTGCACGACAGCGGTCCCGGTGAGCCGCGCATCCCACTGGAGGCGGACGAAGGCGGCCGGGGGCTGCTCCTGGTGGCGGCGCTCTCGGACAAGTGGGGGGTGGGGGAGCGGGACCCCGGCAAGGTGGTGTGGTGCGAGTTCGTATGGCCTCGTGATGTTCGGCTCGATGTCAGCGACGCACGCGAACGTCACGTACCCGGCCGTGGTGTACAGCGGCTGCCGGCAGGCAGTTGAATCGGCAGGTGCGACACATTTCCCAGATGTGTCGCACTTCAGCCGGCACACCACCTCCTCATCCGGAGGATCGGCTCGCCGGGGCCGGCGGCGGGGCCGTCGCGCGGCCCTCGACGCACTCCGGTCGCCCGCCCCTCGTCGGTCGGAAGCACGCCCGGACGGCGGTGCCGGGGCGGGTGGCGGCCATGGGGGTGTAGACGTAGTCCTTCGTCTCGTCGGCGTCCTTGACCCGGGCCGAGTGACTACGGCCGTCCGCGGTCACCTCGATCCGGTCGCCGACATGGGCGCCCCACACGCGGGCCCAACTCGCGCCGCACTCCGTGCTGTAGCGCAGTTCCATACCGACGCCGGCGGTGGTGTGGTGCGACGCCAGGGTGGCCGGGTGGGGCCCGCAGTGCAGGGCCATCGGGTCCCCGCCCTCGCAGGTGGCGCCCCCGCAGAGCGGGGCGAGGACGGGTTGGGACGGGGACGGGAACGACCGCGGGGCCTCGCCCGGGTGCGGCAGGAGGAAGAGGGTCAGGGCGACGGCCCCCGTGGCGAGGGCGCATACGGCGGCGACCAGCGCGGCGGCCGCGCCCTTCCGGACGACGTGTCCGGTTTCCTCGGCCGGGGCAGGGGAGACGCCGGTGGCGTTCGCCGTGTCCGTGGCGTTCGCCGCGTCCTTCGCCGCGTCCGTATCCGTGGCCCCCGCCGCGTCCCCGTGCGTGGCGGGGGAGGGGGACGAAGCCGGAGGCGGGGCCGAACGCTGTGCCGGGGCCGGGGGCGGCTCCTCCGCCCGTGCGCGTCCGCTCGTCTCCGACTCCGCCAGTTCCCAAAGGGCCAGACAGCGACCGGCGGGTTCGCGGGCGAGGCGGCACAGGTCCAGCACGGCCTGGCGCGGCGGCAGTGTCTTGCCGTTGAGATAGCGCTCCCAGGACGACTTGCTGTACGGGGTGCGTTCCTCGAGGCGCGCCAGGCTCAGACCGGTGCGTGCCTTCAGCTCGCGCAGTTCGGCCGCCAACCGCGCCCGCTCCGCGGACGTCGTCCCCTGCGTCCCCGTCGGCCGGGTCATTTGCGGAGCGCCCCCCAGGTGTGCGGTCCGACGATGCCGTCCGGGGGCAGTCCTGCCCGCTTCTGCAGGTCCTTGACCGCGCGCTCGGTCAGCGGTCCGTAGACACCGTCGATGCCGCCCGGGGAGAAGCCCGCCCGGCGCAGCAGACACTGCGCCTCGGCCACGTCCGGCCCCGCCACGCCCTGCGCCAGGATCGCGTCCTGCGTACGGCTGTTGCCCGCGTACCAGTGGCCGTCGGTCCGCTGGATGCGGCAGGTGTACGTCGGCGCCGACCCCGACGCCGGGAAGGACCCGGTGGACGAGGCGGGCCGGGGCGTCGCCGCCCGGTTGTCGGTGCCGTGGTCCGTGAGGCGCACGGCCAGGAGGACCGCGGAGACGACGGCCAGCACCAGGGCGACTGCCCCCGCCACCACCGCGATGCGCAACGAACGTCCGTGTGGCCGCGCCACCTTGCTGCCCGCCGGGGACGGGCCCGCCTCGTCCGCCTCCGCTTCTGCCGCCGCCCCCGGAGCGGCCTTCCCGTCCGCCTCCGCCACGGACGGGACCCGGCGCCGCTTCTCCCAGCCCTCCGCGGCCAGTTCGTGCAGCACCAGCAGCCGTGTCGGATCCTCACCGCCGACCTGGGCCAGTGCCTCCACGGCCTCCCGGGGCGGCAGCGACCTGCCGTTGAGGTACCGCTCCCACGACTTCTGGCTGTAGCCGGTCTTCGCCGCCAGCCGCTGCATACTCAGATCGCCGTGGTCCTTCAGCCGCCGTAATCGCACCACCAACTGCCGCACACGCGGATCCAGGTCTGCGGGCAGCGCTTTCCAACGCGACATGATCCCCCTACTCGCGTCCCGGGACCTTGGTCGTCGGTCCCCGTTTCCGCCGCATTCTGCATGAACTTTCACGGCGCACCCCACCTATCGGTTCCCGCCCCGGCACCGAATAGGCCACCCGCCCGCCCCACCCGCTCCCCGCCGGCGTGTCGTCGAAGCGTCCCGCCCAGGCGTCCCGCCGAGAGGCGTCCCCGCAGGTCAGCGCCCGGGACGTCCCACGAAGTCGTCACTGCGGCGCCGCTCGTGGCGGAGCTCGGCGCCCGCCCCGCACTCTCGAGTTGCCAGCGACGCCCACCATGTCAGGCGCCGCCCGATCACCCGAAAGGGACACACATGCGACCGAACCTCATGGCGAGGACCCTCGTTGCCGCCACCGCCGTCGCCGGCATCGCCGCCGGGAGCCTCGCGGGTGCGACCGCCGGCTTCGCGGCCTCCGCGCCGGCCGCCAAGCCGGCGATGAGCGCCCAGGCCGTCTCCGTGCAGGCGGTGAACAACCTCGGCCTGAACACCAAGGAGGCCAAGGGCATCCAGCGGGTGCTGAAGCGCGACTGGGGCTACAAGGGGGCCATCGACGGCCGGCTCGGCACCGACAGCTGGAAGGCCATGCAGCGCTACCTCCACAAGTACTGGGGCTACAACAAGAAGATCGACGGCGTCGTCGGCAGCGACACGGTGAAGGCGCTGCAGCGCATGCTGAAGAAGTACTGCGGCTACAAGGGCAAGATCGACGGAATCGCCGGGAAGGACACCAAGGCCGCCTTCAAGTGGTTCGCCAACCACTACGCCTGACGGCCGCCCGCGTAAGTCGCCCTTCCCAAGACACCGCGGCCCGTCCTCCCCACGGGGGAGAGGACGGGCCGCGGCCCCGGCAGGGTGGGGCTCAGAGCCGCTCGGGCGTCCGGATGCCCAGCAGCGCCATCCCCTGGTGCAGCGTCCGGGCCGTGACGTCGCACAGGAACAGGCGGTTCTCCACCTGCTCCGGCGTCTGGGCCTTCAGCACCGGGCACTTGTCGTAGAACGACGTGTACAACGACGCCAGCTGGTACAGGTACGCCGCCATCTTGTGCGGGGCGTACTCCGCCGCCGCTTCCGCCACCGTCTCCGCGAAGGCGTCCACGTGCAGGCCGAGCGCGCGCTCCGCGTCCGTCAGCGCCAGCTCCGGATGCGCGGACGGCCGTACGTCGCCGGCCTTGCGCAGGATCGACTGGATACGGGCGTACGCGTACTGGAGGTAGACCGACGTGTCGCCGTTGAGCGAGACCATCTGGTCCAGGTCGAACTTGTAGTCCCGGTTCGCCGACGTCGACAGGTCCGCGTACTTCACCGCGCCGATGCCCACCTGGGCGCCCCGCTCGGCGATCTCCGCCTCGGACAGGTCCTGCGCCTTCTCCCGTACGACGGCGGAGGCGCGGTCGATCGCCTCGTCCAGCAGGTCCACCAGCCGCACCGTCTCGCCCTCACGGGTCTTGAACGGCTTGCCGTCCTTGCCGAGGACCGTGCCGAAGGCGAGCTGGTACGCCTTCACGTCGTCGTTCAGCCAGCCGGCCCTCCGCGCCGTCTCGAAGACCATCTTGAAGTGGAGCGACTGGCGGGCGTCCACGACGTAGATGATCGAGTTCGCCTTCAGGTTGAAGACACGGTCCCTGATCGCGGACAGGTCCGTCGCCGCGTAGCCGTAGCCGCCGTCCGACTTCTGCACGATCAGCGGGACCGGCTTGCCGTCGGGGCCCTTGATGTCGTCGAAGAAGACGCAGAGCGCCCCTTCGGAGCGGACGGCGACGCCCGACTCCTCCAGGAGGCGGCAGGTCTCGGCCAGCATGTCGTTGTAACCGGACTCGCCGACGATGTCCGGGTCCCGGATCTCCATGTCCAGCTTCTCGAAGACCGAGAAGAAGTAGATCTTCGACTCGTCGACGAACTTCTGCCACATGGCGAGCGTGTGCGGATCGCCGGCCTGGAGGTCGACCACCCGGCGCCGCGCCCGCGTCTTGAACTCCTCGTCGGAGTCGAAGAGCTTGCGCGCGGCCTTGTAGAGGCGGTCGAGGTTCGACATCGCCTCCTCGCCCGTCACCTCGGCGGCCTTGTGGTCCAGCTCGTGCGGGTGCTCGTCCAGGTACTGGATGAGCATGCCGAACTGGGTGCCCCAGTCGCCGATGTGGTGCCGGCGGATCACCGTCTCGCCGGTGAACTCGAGAAGCTTGACGACCGAGTCGCCGATCACCGCGGACCGCAGGTGGCCGACGTGCATCTCCTTCGCCACGTTCGGCTGGGCGTAGTCGATCACCGTGGTGCCCGGCTGCTCGGTGAACGGCACGCCGAGACGGCCCTCGGCGTCGGCGGCGCGGGCGGCGAGGTTCTCGGTGATCGCCTTGTCCGTGACCGTGATGTTGAGGAAGCCGGGGCCGGAGACCTCGACCTTCCCGATCACGTCACCGGTGACCACCTGGCCGACGACCTGCGTCGCCAACTCCCTCGGGTTCGCCTTCGCCTTCTTCGCCAGCGCCAGGATCCCGTTGGCCTGGAAGTCCGCCCGGTCGCTGCGTCGCAGCAGCGGGTCCGCGTCGGCGGTCTCCGGCAGGGCAGCCGAGAGGGCGGACGCGAGGCGCTGATGGACGGCGGACGTGAGGGACGTGACCGAGGCCATAGGAATGGGTGCCGTTCTCCTCGTGGGGATGGATAGACACGCCCAGTATCCCATGCGGGGTAAAGCGAATTTTCCTCTCGCCCGGTGAACGGCGGACCCCGTTCACCCGTCCAACGCGTTGAAAAGGCGTTTTCGTGGATGTGGCGCAGCCTGGGACAATGGAGCGGTCAGCCGTGCGACCGTACCGGCTGCTCGTGGAGAACCTTCAGAAAAAGAGGACGTGCCGATCGTGGCTCAGAGCACCGAGACCACCGACTGGGTCTCCCGTTTCGCGGATGAGGTCATCGAGGAGTCGGAGCGTCGGGCCCCGGGCAAACCGGTCGTCGTCGCGTCCGGACTGTCTCCGTCCGGCCCCATCCACCTGGGGAACCTGCGCGAGGTGATGACCCCGCACCTGGTCGCCGACGAGATCCGCCGGCGCGGGTACGAGGTGCGGCATCTGATCTCCTGGGACGACTACGACCGGTACCGCAAGGTCCCCAAGGGCATCGCCGGTGTCGACGAGGACACGTTCAAGGAGCACATCGGCAAGCCGCTGACCTCCGTCCCGGCCCCCGAGGGCTCGGCGTACCCGAACTGGGCCGAGCACTTCAAGGCCGCCATGATCGCCTCGCTCGCCGAGCTGGGCGTGGAGTTCGACGGCATCAGCCAGACCGCGCAGTACACCTCGGGCGCGTACCGGGAGCAGATCCTGCACGCCATGAAGCACCGCGGCGACATCGACGCGGTCCTCGCCCAGTACCGCACCAAGCCCAAGCCCGCCACCAAGAAGCAGCAGCAGAAGCCCGTCGACGAGGCCGAGCTGGAGGCCGAGGAGGGCTCGGGCGCCGCGTCCGAGGACGACGGCAGCTCCGGCGCCGCCGGGTACTTCCCGTACAAGCCGTACTGCGGTCAGTGCGGCAAGGACTTCACCACGGTCACCGCGTACGACGACGACTCGACCGAGATGACGTACACCTGCACCGCGTGCGGCTTCTCCGAGACGGTCCGGCTGAGCGAGTTCAACCGCGGCAAGCTGGTCTGGAAGGTCGACTGGCCGATGCGCTGGGCCTACGAGGGCGTGATCTTCGAGCCGAGCGGCGTCGACCACTCGTCGCCGGGCTCCTCGTACCAGGTCGGCGGGCAGATCGTCGGGATCTTCGGCGGCAAGCAGCCCATCGGGCCCATGTACGCCTTCGTCGGCATCTCCGGCATGGCGAAGATGTCGTCGTCCCGCGGTGGCGTCCCCACCCCGGCCGACGCCCTCCAGATCATGGAGCCCCAGCTGCTGCGCTGGCTCTACGCCCGCCGCAGGCCCAACCAGTCCTTCAAGATCGCCTTCGACCAGGAGATCCAGCGCCTCTACGACGAGTGGGACAAGCTGGCGGGCAAGGTCGCCGACGGCTCCGCCCTGCCCGGCGACGTCGCCGCGTACACCCGCGCGGTCGGCACCGCCGCCGGTGAGCTGCCGAAGACGCCCCGCCCGCTGCCCTACCGCACCCTCGCGTCCGTCGCCGACATCACCGCCGGGCACCAGGACCAGGCGCTGCGCATCCTGTCCGACCTCGACCCGGCCAACCCGCTGAGCTCGCTCGACGAGGCCCGCCCGCGGTACGACAAGGCCGAGGCGTGGATCAACACCCACGTCCCCGCCGACCAGCGCACCATCGTCCGCGACGAGCCCGACGTCGAACTGCTGAAGTCCCTCGACGAGCCCTCCCAGCAGTCGATCCGGCTGCTGCTGGACGGTCTGGAGGACCACTGGTCGCTGGACGGGCTCACCCACCTCGTGTACGGCGTGCCCAAGGTCCAGGCCGGATTCTCCGCGGACGCCACGCCCAAGGAGCTGCCGCCGGAGATCAAGACGGCCCAGCGGTCGTTCTTCGCGCTCCTGTACCACCTGCTCGTCGGCCGCGACACCGGCCCGCGCCTGCCCACGCTGCTGCTCGCGGTGGGCCAGGACCGGGTGCGGGCCCTGCTCGGGGAGTAGGACAAGGAGCAGGACAAAGAGAAGGCGCCCGGTGCTCTTCGGCACCGGGCGCCTTTCCGTGCGGGACGGATCTAGGCGATGTGGTCTTCTTCCAGTTCCGCGTTGTAGCGGTTCGTGAAGCGGTTGACCATGCGCTTGGCCTCTTCCGGCGGGAGGCCGATGCTGAACTCCGCCTCGACGTTCTCGCTGAACTCACGGGGCGTCGGGTAGCTGCCGTTGATCGACTGCTTGAAGACCTGGTAGTACGCCTCCTCGTCCGGCTGGGGCGTACCGCCGCCCTCTCCGAGCTCCCGGGTGCGGTTCGGGCCGACGGGGATGGGGAAACTGCCGGTGTCCTCGGGGGACGGCTGCGGGGGTCCCTGCGGGACGGGCTGCTGGAGGCCCTGCGGGGGTCCCTGCGGGCCCGACTGCTGGAAGCCCTGCGGCGCCGTCTGCTCGAACCGCTCCGAGTGCTGCTCCTCGTACCAGTCGTCGTACGGCGGTTCCGGCTCGTACGTCGGGTCGTAGCCGCCGTGGTAGTCGATCTGCCGTTGGGCCTGGAACCAGGGGCTCTGGTCGTCCGGTTCCTCGTATCCCGGCTGTCCGTCGTTCTGGTTGCCCTGGAGTTCGGGGCGCTGCCCGCCGAGAGGGGCCGCCTGCTGCGGGACGGGCGCCGCCCCGGTCGCACGACTGCCCGCGGCCGCCTCCAGCCGCGGTGCCGGGGGTATCAGCGCCGGTTCTATGCCCGCCGCCGCCAGGCCCGCCGGAGCCGTCTCCGCCAGCGGGACGCCGTAGCGCGCCAGCCTCAGTGGCATCAGCGACTCCACCGGGGCCTTACGACGCCATGCCCGGCCGAAGCGGGAGCGCAGGCGCGCCTGGTAGACGAGACGTTCCTGCTCCAGCTTGATCACCTGGTCGTACGACCGCAGCTCCCACAGCTTCATCCGCCGCCACAGCAGAAACGTCGGAACCGGCGAGAGCAGCCAGCGGGTCAGACGGACGCCCTCCATGTGCTTGTCCGCCGTGATGTCCGCGATCCGGCCGATCGCATGCCGGGCCGCCTCCACCGCGACCACGAACAGCACCGGGATCACCGCGTGCATGCCCACACCCAGCGGGTCCGGCCACGCCGCCGCGCCGTTGAACGCGATCGTCGCCGCCGTCAGCAGCCACGCCGTCTGACGCAGCAGCGGGAAGGGGATGCGGATCCAGGTCAGCAGCAGGTCCAGGGCCAGCAGCACACAGATGCCCGCGTCGATGCCGACCGGGAAGACATAACTGAAGTTCCCGAAGCCCTTCTTGATGGCCAGCGCACGGACGGCCGCGTACGAACCCGCGAAGCCGATCCCGGCGATGATCACAGCACCGGTGACGACCACGCCGATGAGAACCCGGTGCATCCGTGTCAACTGCAGTGGCGCGGCCACCTTTACTCCCCTCCCAGTGCCTGTTGTTGCGCGCAACAGGGTGGCACACGCGTGCGGTGAACGGGTGGCCGGTATGGGGAGACCCCCCCATCCGCACCGGACCGCACTCCCGCAACCGCCCTGCGCGCGCTACGAGTTCCGCGCGGCGGTGGGCTCAGTTCTTCTGCGAGGCCGACGCCGACGCAGACCCGCCCTTCGCGGGGCTCGCCGACGCGGAGGACGACGCCGACTTCGACGGCGAGGCGCTCTTCGACGCCCCCTGCGACGGGGAGCCGCCCGCCGCCTTGCCACCGTCGTTGTTCGCCACCGACACCGCGGACACCACTTCCTTGACGGCCTTCTCCGCCGCCTTGGTCAGGTCGTCCGCGTCCGGTGTCTTGTCGCCGGCCAGGCCCGCGCCGTTGTAGTCGACGGTGACCACGACGTTCTCCACGCGCGCCACCACCGTCTGCTGCTTGAAGTCGCCTTCCTTCTTCTTCAGGTCGTACGTCACCGCCGTCGCCGCGTCGCCCGCCCCGGAAACCGGCACCGCCTTGGTGTCCTTCGCGCCGTCGACCGCCTTGGCGTCCTGCACCTGCTGGTCGTAGTACTGCTGCGCCAGCTTGTTCCCGTCGCCGCGCGTGGCGTCCGACTCGAAGCGCAGCAGGGCGACGTTGAGCCAGCGGAACTGGGAGCCCTTGACGCCGTTGTTCTGCAGACTGCTCCACGCGCAGCTCGACCGCGTCTTCGCGTCGTCCGTCGAGCCCGCCTTGCCGGACTTGACACCCTTCGGGACCAGATCGCCCAAGGTCTTCTGGGACAGCACGGAGCAGGGCTGGGGCAGCGTCGCGTACGCGGCGGGCCGTACCGCGTTCGCCGACGCGCTCTGCGAGGGCCGTGCGCTCGACTCCTGCGCCTGCGGCTCGGCGTCGCCGCCCGAGCCCGAACCGGAGGAGCCCGAGGAACACCCGGCGGCGACGAGCACCGCGGGGACGGCGGCCGCGCAGACGAGGAAACGGTTCATGCGTGAACCCCGCCGGCCCGGCCGGCACTCGCCCCGCTCGCCCTGAGCACTGTGATCGTGCTGCTCTCGCTGCTCTCGCTGGCCTCGCTGGTCTCGCTCTGCAGGTCGGTGCATGGTTCCTTCACTCATGACGCTTGTGACGCTCGTGGTCGTTCGGTCGGAACGGGTCCGAGGGGCCACGGTACGCGCTGGGGACGCGTGCGGGGTGAGGTTCGGTTCCCTCGCGGGGCCCCGGCGAGGGGGTCCCTCAGCCGAGCGAGCCGGCCAGCTGTCCGGCCAGTTTCCTGGCCTTGTCCTGCATGTCCTCGCTGCTCGGGGTGGTCCCGGGGGTGGCCGGCTGCTCGTCGTACTCGATGGTCACGATCACGTTGGACGTGCGGAACACCACAGTCACGGTCCGCTGCTGGGTGGTGCTCAGCTCGTCGTCGATGAACGCCTCGTCGCCGAGGTCGTCGAGGGTGCGGGGCTGGAGATCGGCCGGGGTTCCGGTGACGGAGGGACTGCCGGAGGGAGAGCCGGACGCCGATGCCGAGGGGCCGGGACTGCCACTGGCCCCGGCGGCGGAAACGGTGGCGGAGGCAGAGGCAGAGGAGGACGGAGACGCAGAGCCGGAACCGGAACCGGGACTCGGGCTCGCAGGGGAACCGGAACTCGAACTGGAACCGGCGCTGGGCTCCGGAAGGTTCGCGGCCTGCTCCTTGGTGGCGTAGACCTGGTGGGCGGCGTTGTCGTCGGAGACCGCGTTGTCGTACGACACCACCCGCTCGAAGTCCACGAACAGATGGTCCGTGGCGTCGGTCGACTCCGCCTTCCAACGGCAGCCGGAGCGGCGGTCGTTGTTGTAGGTGAGGGCCGCGTCGCCCTGGTACGCCTTGTCGCGCTGCTCCTGGTCCGCTATGCGCGTCAGACCCGGAAGGAGCGCGTCGAGGGTGTCATGGCTCACGGCACTGCAGGCGTCGGCGAGGGTGCGGTACTTGCCCGGCTGCGGGGCGGCGGCGCTCGTGGTGGAACCGGCCTTGGGGTCCGCGGCCCGGCCACCGCTGCCGGAACCGCCGGTGCAGGCGGCCAGCAGGGCCGCGAGGAGCACGGCGGCGCCCGGTACGTACGCCTTCCGCTGCACGGTCAGGCTCCTCTCGACGGTGTTCCGCGGGGTGGGGCCGCTGGTTATTCGGTTGCCGCACGGGGCGGGCCCCTGGAGACAATGTGTATCGCACGCACTGCCGTGGACGCCGGTCCGTTGTCCCTTACGTCGACCTTGGTGCCGGTTTTGCGCTTCCAGGCTTCTGTTGTGATTCCGGGGGATCGAGGACGATATGTCGTACGTAGAGGTGCCGGGGGCGAAGGTCCCGATCCGCATGTGGACGGACCCGGCCACGGTCGAGGACGCCGCGATGCAGCAGCTGCGGAACGTGGCGACCCTGCCGTGGATCAAGGGCCTGGCGGTCATGCCGGACGTCCACTACGGCAAGGGCGCGACGGTCGGCTCGGTGATCGCGATGCGGGACGCGGTGTGTCCGGCGGCGGTCGGGGTCGACATCGGGTGCGGGATGTCGGCCGTGAAGACGTCACTGACGGCGAACGACCTGCCGGGGGATCTGTCACGACTGCGCTCGAAGATCGAGCAGGCGATTCCGGTGGGGCGGGGGATGCATGCCGACCCCGTCGACCCGGGGAGGCTGCACGGGTTCGCCACCTCCGGGTGGGAGGAGTTCTGGGGGCGGTTCGGCGGGGTGGCCGAGGCGGTGAGGTTCCGCGAGGAGCGGGCTGCGAAGCAAATGGGCACACTCGGTTCGGGCAACCACTTTTGCGAAGTTTGCGTGGATACGTCCGGTTCGGTGTGGCTCATGCTCCACTCGGGTTCCCGCAACATCGGCAAGGAACTGGCCGAGCACCACATCGGCGTCGCCCAGAAGCTCCCGCACAACCAGGGCCTGATCGACCGTGACCTCGCCGTGTTCGTCGCGGACACGCCACAGATGGCGGCGTACCGCAACGACTTGTACTGGGCGCAGGAGTACGCGAGGTACAACCGCACGCTGATGATGGCCCTCCTGAAGGACGTGATCCGCAGGGAGTTCAAGAAGGCGAAGCCGACCTTCGAGCCGGAGATCTCCTGCCACCACAACTATGTGGCGGAGGAGCGGTACGAGGGCATGGACCTGCTCGTGACCCGCAAGGGGGCCATCCGCGCGGGTTCCGGCGAGTACGGCATCATCCCGGGCTCCATGGGCACCGGTTCCTACATCGTGAAGGGCCTCGGCAACGAGAAGGCGTTCAACTCGGCCTCGCACGGCGCCGGTCGGCGCATGAGCCGGAACGCCGCGAAGCGCCGCTTCACGGCGAAGGACCTGGAGGACCAGACACGGGGTGTGGAGTGCCGCAAGGACTCCGGCGTCGTGGACGAGATCCCGGGCGCGTACAAGCCCATCGAGAAGGTCATCGAGCAGCAGGCCGACCTGGTGGAGGTCGTGGCCAAGCTGAAGCAGGTCGTCTGCGTGAAGGGCTGAGTGCCGGGACGGGCGCGGCGGTCGTCCGCCGCGCCCATGGCCCGTCCCTCAATCCGGCTTGACGGATTTCACTTGGCGTGTCGTACCGCGTAGATCATCACGAACGCCACGATGTGGATGCCGAAGAGGAAGTACGCCAGGTAGTACCAGACGTAGCGTTCGCGCTTCTTCTCCAGCAAGAGGCGCTGCTGCTCGGCTGCGCGGTCCGCGTCGTCGGCCGGTGGGGTCGGGTCGGCCATCAAAGGTCCCTGTGGACCTTGGTGTTCGAGGCCTGGGCGCGGGGGCGGACCACCAGGAGGTCGATGTTGACGTGGCTGGGGCGGGTGACCGCCCAGGTGATCGTGTCGGCGACGTCGTCCGCTGTCAGGGGCTCGGCGACGCCCTCGTAGACCTTCGCCGCCTTGTCCTGGTCGCCGCCGAAGCGGGTCAGCGCGAACTCGTCCGTCTTCACCATGCCGGGGGCGATCTCGATCACGCGGACCGGGGTGCCGACGATCTCCAGGCGCAGGGTCTCGGCGAGGACGTGCTCGGCGTGCTTGGCGGCGACGTACCCCGCGCCGCCCTCGTACGTGGCGTGGCCGGCGGTGGAGGAGACGACGACCACCGTGCCGTCGCCGCTCGCGGTCAGGGCGGGGAGCAGGGCCTGGGTGACGTTGAGGGTGCCGAGGACGTTCGTCTCGTACATCCGGCGCCAGTCCTCGGGGTCGCCGGTCGCGACCGGGTCGGCGCCGAGCGCGCCGCCCGCGTTGTTCACGAGGACGCCGATCGTCTTGAAGGCGGTGGCGAACTCGTCCACCGCCGCGCGGTCGGTGACGTCGAGCGCGTAGGCCGTCGCCGAGTGGCCGGCGCCCGTGAGTTCCTCCGCGAGCGCCTCGATACGGTCCTTGCGGCGGGCGGTGAGGACCACGCGGTAGCCCGCTTCGGCGAGTTGCCGGGCCGTCGCGGCGCCGATTCCGCTGCTCGCGCCCGTGACGACGGCGATGCGGGAGGCGGCGGAGGGTGCTGCGGCGGTCATGGGCGACTCCTCGACGGTCGTTCGGCGGTTGCTCGTTCATGCGGGCGTGAGCGGCCTTCGCCCAGGATAGGTGGCGGGGGAACGCGCCCGGCGTGGTGCCCGAAGCGTGGTCAGTGGCCCCGGGGCGCCCACATGATCACGGCCATTCCGGCGATGCAGATCAGCGCCCCGGTCACATCCCAGCGGTCGGGGCGGTAGCCGTCCGCCACCATGCCCCAGGCCAGTGAACCGGCCACGAAGACACCGCCGTACGCCGCCAGGACGCGGCCGAAGTGGGCATCCGGCTGGAATGTGGCGACGAAGCCGTAGATACCGAGAGCCATGACGCCCGCGCCGACCCACAGCCATCCGCGGTGTTCGCGCACGCCCTGCCAGACCAGCCAGGCGCCGCCGATCTCGAACAGCGCGGCGAGGAGGAACAGGGCGGCGGAGCGGAGGATCAGCATGCGGCCACCCTCGCATGCCGTCTCCGTGCGCCCGTCGGCCCCTCCGGTGTCCTCACCTCACCTGCCCGGCGGCGCCTGTCCCGTCGCCCGCGTGGCATACATGCGGTGATCGTCCGGGGACCGACGCGGAGGAAGTGACGTATGCGGAAGCGGATCGCAGGTGTGCTGGGCGCGGCCCTGGCGGTGGGTGCCGCCGTGCCCGCCGCGGCGGTGGTGCCCAAGGTCGCCATCGCCTCACACGGGTATGTGACCCTGACCGGTGGCCGGGTCGACGTACGGCTGACCCCGCGCAACGACGGGTGGGCCGCCGTCGCCAGGGCGACCGTGCGGCTGCGCTTCTCGCGCGCCCTGGGTGGTCCGCAGCAGCTGCCGAAGGGCTGTGCGACGGCCGACCCGAACACGGTGGTGTGCGGGACGGGACCGCTCGCGGCGGGCGGGGCGGGCCGGGAGATCCGGCTGCGGGTGGGTCTTGCGGGGGCGCCGGCCGAGGTGCGGCTGGAGGTCGAGACCCTGCACAACGGCGACGCCGCCGACCGGGACCCCGTCGGGGACCGGCAGCAGGTGCTCGCGCTGGAGACGGGGGACGAGTACGCCTTCTAGTGCCGCGGCAGGCAACGTTTGCGCGACGGGGCGAACGTTGCCTGTTGTGGAACTAGGGGGGCTCATGGGGGGCTGTGCCGCACGTAGGCCGTGGGGGGCACCCCGACCGTCGCCGTGAAGTCCCGCACCAGGTGGGCCTGGTCCGCGTAGCCGAGGTCGGCCGCCAGGCCCGCCCAGTCCACCGCCCTCTCGGTCTCCGCGTGTTCCAGGGCCTCGTGGATGCGGTAGCGCAGGACGACCCACTTGGGGCCCACGCCCACGTACGCGGCGAACAGGCGCTGCATGACCCGTACGGACATGCCCTCGGACCGGGCGAAGTCGGTGACGCGGCGGATGGTGCGGTCCGTGCGGATGCGGTCGACCAGGGCCATGGCGAGGTCGGCACGGGGGTCGGGGCGGGGGGCGAGGTCGAGGAGGAAGGTGTCCAGGGCGGCGACACGGGCGTCCTCGTCGTCGGGGGCGAGGACGGCGCGCGCGTCGGCTTCCGGGAGCGGGAGCCGCTTGCCCGTCCACTCCGACACCGGCCGGTCCGGGAAGAAGGGGCGGAAGCCGCCCGGGCGGAACTGGATGCCGCAGACCCGGCCCTTCCCCTCCAGTTTCTGGGTGAAGAGCTCCAGGCCGATGCCGGCGATCTCGGCGAAGGGCTCCCGGTCCTCGTACTGCTGGAAGACGATGTTCACGGACGGGTGCGGGACCACGTGTGAGGCGTACGGCCGGGTCAGGTCCCAGTCGATCAGCCAGTAGTGCTCCAGGTACGGCCGCAGGGGTGCGGCCGGTTCGCGGCGGCGGAAGTCCACACGCGCGAAGAGCTCCGCTGCGTCGACGATTCCTCGGGTGTCACGGCGTGGGGCGGCCATGTCCGGGATCGTACGAGCGGGCACTGACAGAGGCGGAATAGCGGGAAGGGGGGAACCGTTTGCGGGTATAGTTGAATCGTAAACAACTTGAAGGGTGTGAGCGATCATGCAGTTCGGGATCTTCAGCGTCGGTGATGTCACGCCGGACCCGACCACGGGGCGGACGCCGACCGAGCGCGAGCGGATCAAGGCCATGGTCGCCATCGCGCTGAAGGCGGAGGAGGTCGGTCTGGACGTCTTCGCGACCGGTGAGCACCACAACCCGCCGTTCGTGCCGTCGTCGCCGACCACGATGCTCGGCTACATAGCCGCGCGCACCGAGAAGCTGATCCTCTCCACGTCCACCACCCTCATCACCACCAACGACCCGGTGAAGATCGCCGAGGACTACGCGATGCTCCAGCACCTCGCGGACGGCCGGGTCGACCTGATGATGGGGCGCGGCAACACCGGCCCGGTGTATCCGTGGTTCGGGCAGGACATCCGGGAGGGCATCAACCTCGCCATCGAGAACTACGCCCTGCTGCGCCGGCTGTGGCGCGAGGACGTGGTGAACTGGGAGGGCAAGTTCCGCACGCCGCTGCAGGGCTTCACGTCCACGCCGCGCCCGATGGACGACGTGCCGCCGTTCGTCTGGCACGGCTCCATCCGCTCCCCGGAGATCGCCGAGCAGGCCGCCTTCTACGGCGACGGCTTCTTCCACAACAACATCTTCTGGCCCGCCGACCACACCAGGCGCATGGTCGAGTTCTATCGGGAGCGCTTCGCCCACTACGGGCACGGCACCCCCGAGCAGGCGATCGTCGGCCTGGGCGGGCAGGTGTTCATGCGGAAGAACTCCCAGGACGCGGTGCGCGAGTTCCGCCCCTACTTCGACAACGCGCCGGTGTACGGGCACGGGCCGTCCCTCGAGGACTTCACCGAGCAGACCCCGCTGACCGTCGGGTCGCCGCAGCAGGTGATCGAGAAGACGCTGGCCTTCCGCGAGTACGCCGGGGACTACCAGCGGCAGCTGTTCCTGATGGACCACGCGGGACTGCCCCTGAAGACCGTTCTGGAGCAGCTCGACATGCTCGGCGAGGAGGTCGTGCCGGTGCTGCGCAAGGAGTTCGCGAAGGACCGGCCGGCCGGGGTGCCGGACGCGCCGACGCACGCGTCGCTGCTGGCCGCCAAGGAGGCCGGGGAGAGCGCGCAGGAGACCGCCGCGGAAGGGGTGAGCGCCGTATGAAGAAGCTGGTCGTCGTCTCGGCCGGGCTGAGCGTGCCGTCGTCGACCCGGCTGCTCGCGGACCGGCTGGCCGCCGCGGTGGAGCGCAGGGCGGCGGTGTCGGTGCGGGTCGTGGAGTTGCGGGACCTCGCCGTGGAGATCGCGCACAACTTCACGAACGGCTTTCCGGGCCGGGCTCTGGCCGCCGCGCTCGAGGCCGTGACGGAGGCGGACGGGCTGATCGTCGTCACGCCGGTGTTCTCGGCGTCGTACAGCGGGCTGTTCAAGTCGTTCTTCGACGTGGTGGACAAGGACGCGCTGGCGGGCAAGCCCGTCCTGATCGCCGCCACCGGCGGCTCGGCCCGTCACTCCCTGGTCCTGGACCACGCGTTGCGTCCGCTCTTCTCCTACCTGCGCGCGGTGGTCGCCCCGACGGGCGTCTACGCCGCGTCGGAGGACTGGGGCGCGGAGGGCCTGCCGGAACGGATCGAACGGGCGGCGGGGGAGCTGGCCGGGCTGATGCGGGCGGGGTCCCTCCGGGAGGAGCCGGACGGGGCGGTGACGGTCACTGCCCCTTCCGCACCCGAGCCGCGCGGGGTCCTGGCCGAGCCCGCCGGGTCCGTGGCGGAGCCTGCCGGGTCCGCGGGGGAGCCTGCCGGTGCCGTGCCGGAGCCCGCGGGAGCAGGGAGCGCGGCCGGGGCGGCGGACGGCGACGGTACGTCCGCCGGGGACGGCCGTGGCGCGACCGTCTCGCACGGCTTCCGGGTGGTCCCGTTCGAGGAGCAGCTGGCCGCCCTGCGCGGCTAGTGCCTGTTGCGGCACCAGGTGTAGTGACCCGCGTGCACAACCCTGCGGGCCGATACGCCTGGGGCCCGTCGTCCGGATCATGCGGTGGGTGTGGGTGTGGGTGGGCCGCCGCCGTCGTGCTGTGCCGGCCCACCCGTCCGCGTCGGCCGGTCTCCGGACCGGAGGATCCGGGACCGGCCGGGCGGACCCCTCACCCGGCCTCGCCCTGGGATGGCGGGCCGGGCGGGCTCGGGGGTGCGGCGGGGCCGGTGGCTCGGCACGGGGTGTCCGGCGGCGGGGCCCGCCGGCCGGCGCCCGCAGCCGCTGCGTCGCGGCCCGCCTCGATGGCTCTCCGAGTCCCCTCCCCGGAGGGTCACGCGGCGAAGTGACTCAGCCGACACAGTGGCCCTACCAGGTAAGTCACCGCAGCCGAGGCGGTGAGAGGCCGGTAAGAAGCCCCTTCCTCGCTCCACCACCCGCTGGTGCACCGCCGTGACCTTGGCAGACTGGGGGGCGTGACCCAGACAGTGCTGCTCGCCGAGGACGACCGCGCCATCCGTCATGCCCTGGAACGCGCGCTGACACTGGAGGGTTACCAGGTGACCGCCGTGGCTGACGGGGTGGAGGCCCTCGCCCAGGCCCACCGCAGCCGCCCCGACGTGCTCGTCCTCGATGTGATGATGCCCGGCATCGACGGCCTCCAGGTGTGCCGCGTGCTGCGCGCCGAGGGCGACCGCACGCCCATCCTGATGCTCACCGCACTGGTCGAGACGGCCGACCGCATCGCCGGCCTGGACGCGGGCGCCGACGACTACGTCGTCAAGCCGTTCGACGTCGAGGAGGTCTTCGCCCGGCTCCGGGCCCTGTTGCGCCGCAGCAACGGCGGCTCCTTCGAGGCCCCCAAGGAGGAGGACAAGACCCCCACCGGCCAGGTGTCCGTCGCCGGGCTGCGCATGGACGTGCAGGCGCGCCGGGCGTGGCGCGGCGAGCGCGAGCTGGAGCTGACCCGTACCGAGTTCGACCTGCTGGAACTGCTCGCCCGCAACGCGGGCATCGTGCTGGACCACGCCACGATCTACGACCGCATCTGGGGTTACGACTTCGGCCCCGGATCCAAGAACCTCGCCGTCTACGTGGGCTATCTGCGGCGCAAGCTCGACGAGCCGGGCGCACCGGCGCTCATCCACACGGTTCGCGGCGTGGGGTACGTACTGAGGGAGGACTAGGTGCCTCCACCACGCCGTTCCGGCGCCGACGTGGACGCCGGTTTCTGGATGCGCCTGTGGCATCGGCTGCCGCCAGGGCTGCGCGGCCGGCTGCGGCTGCGGGCCCGGCTGCGCAAGGTGTCCTCGCTGCGGACGACCTTCACGGTGTCGTTCGCGGCCGTCGCCGCCGGCGTCACCGTGCTCGTCGGCTTCCTGAGCTACGACGCCGCCGCCCGGCTGGTGCGCGTGGACCAGCAGACCGTGTTCACCCAGGTCGTCGCCGACCTGCGGGACCAGGTCAGCCAGAAGCAGCTGATGCCGGACGACTTCGCCATCTCCGACAAGGACCACGACACCCCGCGCGACGACATCATCCGGCCCGCCCGCACGGTCGTGCAGGTGCTCGGCCCCGGCGGCGCGGTCGTCGACCACTCCAACCCGCCGCTGCCCGTGAGCGCCGACGACCGCAAGATCGCCGCCAGTGCCAAGGCCGCCAAACTGCTGGAGCACAAGAACGTCGACGTCGGCGGCGACGTCTACCGGGTCGCGACCGTCGCGCTCGGCCACGGCCGGGGCGGGGTGCAGGTCGCCCAGGAGCTCAGCTCCACCGAGGACCTGCTGCGCAGCCTCCAGCAGCGCACGGCCCTGCTGATGGGAGCGGTCGTGATCGCGGCCGGCCTGTTCGGCTGGTGGCTGGCCCGGCGGATCACCCGGCGGCTGGTCGTCCTGGCCGGGGCCGCCGAGGACGTGGCGCGCACCCGGCGGCTCGGCATCCAGGTGCCGGCCACCGGGAACGACGAGGTGGGCCGTCTCGGCCGCTCCTTCGACCGCATGCTCGGGCGTCTCGCCCAGTCGGAGGAGGACCAGCGGCGCCTGGTGCAGGACGCGGGTCATGAGCTGCGCACGCCGCTCACCTCGCTGCGGACGAACATCTCCCTGCTGCGCCGGATAGACGAGCTGCCGCCCGCCGCCCGCGAGGAGCTGGTCGCCGACCTCGCGGAGGAGTCCCGCGAGCTGACCGACCTGGTGAACGAGCTGGTCGCACTGGCGGCCGGGCAGTCGGACACCGAGCCGGTGCAACGGCTGACGCTGGCCGACGTCGCGGAGGACGCGGCGACGATCGCCCGGCGGCGTACGGGGCGCGAGATCGTCGTCCGGGCCAGTGGTGACACGACGGTCGACGGCCGTACCACGGCTCTGCAGCGGGCGGTGTCGAACCTGCTGGAGAACGCGGCGAAGTTCGACCGGGACGCCAAGGCGCCGATCGAGATCGTCGTGACCGGTCCCGAGCATCCGCTCCAGCTGGAGGACTCGGACGAGCCGGAGAGCGGGGCACCGCTGGGGATCGTGCGGGTGGAGGTGCTGGACCGGGGGCCCGGGATCGAGGAGGCGGATCTCATGCGGATCTTCGACCGGTTCTACCGGGCCGCGGACGCGCGGAGTCTGCCGGGCTCGGGACTGGGGTTGTCGATCGTGCGGGAGGTCGCCACCTCGCACGGGGGCGCCTCGTTCGCGTACCGGCGTGAGGGGGGCGGGGCCGTCATCGGGTTCACGGTGGGCGGGCGAGCCGGGGCCGGGGGCCACTGACGGGGTCACCCGACGTGCACCCGCGGCCGGCGCGCGCGGTTGGGTTCCGCTTCGCGCAGGACCTCCCGGGTGACCGGGGCCACCTCGCCCTGGCCGAAGAGGAAGAAGCGCAGGAAGTTGGCGAACGGGTTGCCCTCGGTCCACTCGAAGTAGATGTGCGGGATGCAGCCGGTGCTCTCCCGGACGTGCAGCAGCAGGGCCGCGAGGGCGTTGGGGATCGAGGACGACTCCAGGGTGAGCACCCGGTAGCGGCCGTGCATGACCTCTCCGCGGACCGTCATGCTCGACTCGAACTCCGAGGGGTCGCCGACGGTCACCTCCACGAAGACGAAGTCCTCCTGCGGCGGGAGGTCGTTGTCGTTGCGGATCTGCTCGATCTTCCCCCGGTACTCGTCGAAGTCCCGGTTGTCGGGCTCGTTGGCGATGAAGCGGATACGGCGGCTGGCGATGTCCCTGACGAAACGTTCCGCCATGTCGTCGAGGGTCACGCTGGTCACCCGGAGCTCGAAGGCACGGGCCAGCCGGGACAGCAGCGAGACGAGGATGATCCCGGCGATGAAGCAGGCGCCGATCTTCACACCGTCCGGCCGCTCGATGACGTTCATGACCGTCGTGTACAGGAACACCGCGGAGATCACCGTGAAGAGAACCACCAGACGGCGCTGACGGGCCTTGTGGGTGGCGATGGTGACCGCGATCGCGGCGGAGCTGATCAGGACCAGGACGCCGGTGGCGTAGGCGCCGCCCTGGGCGTCGACGTTGGCGTCGAAGATCCAGGTGACCAGGAAGGCGATCAGGGTGAAGACGATGACCATGGGGCGCACGGCGCGGGCCCAGTGCGGGGCCATGCCGTAGCGGGGCAGGTAGCGGGGCATCAGGTTGAGCAGCCCGGCCATGGCGGAGGCGCCCGCGAACCAGAGGATCGCGATCGTGGCGATGTCGTAGACCGAGCCGAAGCCGCCCCCCAGGTACTCGTGCGCGAGGTAGGCCAGCGCGCGCCCGTTGGCCGGGCCGCCCAGCTTGAACGCGGATGCCGGGATCAGCAGCGTCGTGATGAAGCTCGTGGTGATCAGGAAGACGCTCATGATGACCGCGGCCGTGGTCAGCAGCTTCCTGGTGTCCCGGATGCGGCCCGCGGGCTTGTCCTCGGTGTCGCCGGGATCGCCCTGGACGTGGGGCATGACGGCGACGCCGGTCTCGAAGCCGGACAGGCCGAGCGCCAGCTTGGGGAAGACGATCAGGGCCAGCCCGACCATGACGAACACGTTGCCGTGCTGGACGGTCAGTGCGCCGGTCCAGTCGGTCACCACGTGCTCGGCGGTCAGCACGTGCCACAGGCCCACCACCACGACGACGGCGTTCAGCGCCAGGTACACGCCGACCAGGGCGACCGCGACACCGATGGCCTCCAGGAAGCCCTTGAGGAAGACGGCACCGAGCAGGGCGATCAGAAACAGGGTGATCACCATCTGGTGGCCGTGCAGGGCGCTGGTGAGGTGGGGGTTCTGGACCAGGTGCGTGGAGGCGTCGGCGGCGGAGAGGGTGATGGTGATCAGGAAGTCGGTGGCGGCGAATCCGAGCAGGGTGAGGACGAAGAGCTTGCCCTGCCAGAAGGAGAGCAGGCGCTCCAGCATGGCGATGGAGCCTTCGCCGTGCGGGCTCTCCTCGGCGACGCGGCGGTAGACGGGCAGGGCGCCGGCCAGGGTGACGGCGACGAGGACGACGGTGGCGACGGGGGAGAGGAGGCCGGCGGCGAGGGCGGCGATGCCGGGCTGGTAGCCGAGGGTGGAGAAGTAGTCGACGCCGGTCAGGCACATCACCCGCCACCAGCGCTGACCCTTGTGCGGGGGCGCGGGCGGGGCGTGCGGACCCTGCGTGACGTCCGCCTTGCCCATGTCGGACAGGCCCTGCAGCATCCACGCCCGCAACCGGCTCGGACGAGCGTGCTCCGTGGCGGCCATCGGCGTGCTCCTGCCATACGGCTCTACGAACGGCCCCGGCACCTACGGCACATCCATCCGTACGTGGCCATAGAGGATGCCGCGCTACCAGCGTAGGCAGAGGGAGGGGCGAGGGCCTGCGCAGGCGGCGGGAGAGTGCCTGCGCACGGTGGCGGGAGGGGGCGGTGCGGGTCGGCGACAGGGACGCGAAGCGGAACAAGGTAAGAAATAGCTCGCCGAGGTGACGCGATCCACCTGCTCTGATTACAAGTGGTAACCGGTTTGGGGGCGTAGGCATTACTGCAATGCGGTGACATCCGGGTCGCCGCCGGATCGGTTACATGGAAGCCTCAAGAGTGCGCGCGCTGGGGGAGTCCGTCCGTGGGGGATCTGTCGAAGCACAGGAGACAAACGTGAAATCCTCACTTCGCACCCGCTCCGCCCGTGCGCTTGCCGCCGGTGCCCTCTCTGCTGCGCTGCTGACGTCCGCGGCGGCCGCCGCGGTCGCCGCCGACCCGGTCGCGCCCGACCCGGCGCAAGGCACGTCGACGAAGTCGCCGGGAACCCTGGCGGTGAAGCCGGACCAGCCCAACCTCAAGCCGGCCGTGAACGCGGCCTCGATCACCATCCGCGCCAACAGGACCAACGTGAAGTCCGGTCAGTCGGTGACGTTCACGGGTCAGACCAAGGGCCTGAAGGCGGGCGAGAGGCTCGACCTCCAGCGCTACGACGGCAGGAAGTGGGCCACCGTGAAGACCGTCACGGTCAAGCGGGGCAGCAGCTACACCTATGCCGTGGTCACCAAGCTGACCGGGATGGGCAAGGAGAAGCTCCGCGTGGTCCACGCGAAGACGGTGTCGCCGACGGTGACCATCACCGTGAAGTGACGTCGTGAAAGCGGGGGCGTCCCGGACCGGGGCGCCCCCGCTTTCGCATGCCTGCCCCTGGGCACGGGGACCATGTCCCTCCCCTTGGGCGCGGGGCGGCGGGCGCACCCGTAGTTGAATCGGGCCATGATCTATCACGTCGTACCCCTCGCCGACTGGAACGCGGCTCCCGACCGCCCGTACGCCCCCGCCTCCCTCGCGGAGGACGGCTTCGTCCACTGCTCTCCCAACGAGGAGACGACGCTGGCCGTCGTGAACGCGTTCTACCGCGACGCGCCGAGGCCGTTGCTGGCGCTGCTCCTCGACGAGAGCCGGCTCACCGCGCGGTGCGAGTGGGAGCGGGCGGTCCCCGCGCCGCCGCCGGGCGTGGCCGAGGGCACCCTGTTCCCGCATGTGTTCGGCCCGGTCGACCGAGACGCCGTCACGCGGATCCTGGAGGTCGAGTGGGACGAGGAGGGCCGGGCGGCCGGGCTGAAGCAGCGGACCGATCCGCGCTGAAGGAAGCGGACTGATCCGCGCGTCGATCAGCGCCTGCCGCCGCGCAAGCTCGGGACCGGGACCGGGACCGGGACCGGGGCCGGGGCCGAGGCCGAGGCCTGGGGCGTGTTGCGAAAGTCCCGTCGTTCGTCCGAAGGGCGGGCCTCGCGGCGTCAGGTGCGTGCTCTGGGGGTACCCCCTGCTCGAAGAGCTTGGGGGAGTGCCGGGCGGAAGCCCTCGTACCGGCCTGGCCGGGCTGCGCAGCTCTCGTCCGGGCCCTCCCGAAGGTCATGAGGGTGCTTCTCAGAGGCTGCGGGCCGTGATGTCGCCGTAGGCGGTGGTCGCATGGATGTTCAGGCCGGCGGCGCCGCCCTCGGTGTTCTTGAGCGCGTTGCTGATCCGGCCGCAGGCGGTGCCGGCGTCGAGGGAGGCGGAGACCCCGTGGGCGGCGCCGACCGAGATCTCGCCGTGCTCGGTGCGCAGCGTGACCGTGCCGCGCACGGCCTCGGCGATCCGGATGTCGCCCTTTTGGGTGCTGATCTCCGCGGGGCCGCCCAGGCGGCCGACGGAGACCTCGCCGGCGAGGAGGGTGAGCCGGGCGCCCGCGGCCTCGTCGATCTCGACCGTGGCCTGCTGGCCCTCGAAGGCCACGTCGCCGAGCCGTCCGACGCCCCGGAATTCGGCGCTGGCCGACTTGGCCTCGACGCGGGAGCCGGCGGGCAGCTGGACGGTCACCTCGAGGGCTCCGGAAGCGCCGAGGATCTGCCTCGCCGCGGAGGCCTCGATCCGCAGGACGCCGTCTTCGTATGCGACCTCGGTCTGCTCCGCCGCCTTGACGTCGCGGCTCTTGGAGGCGTCCGCAGGCAGGACCTCGACCGTGGTGTCGGCCCGGTCGGCGGCGATGAACCGGATGCGTCCCGCGGGGATGTCGAGGACGGCGGTCACCGGGGTGGGGGTGTCGAACTTCTGCATCGTGCGCTCCTTTGAATCGCTGTTTCTGATAATGGAAACGCTACGTTGCCTTCATGGAAGTGGCAACAGGCTCGTTGCGTGAAATCGCCATCAGTGCATGTCAGAGCCTAAATTTCATTGCAATGGACTCGCAAGCAATGCAACATCCCTTCCTCGTTCATTGCAATGAATGGGTGCTGAACGCTACACTGGAGACACCAGGCGCCACGAAGACCCCGAAGGAGACCGCGATGCCGGGAGGCAGGCTCACCCAGCAGGAACGCCAGCAGATCGCGATGGGCCTGGCCGACGGGCTCGCCTACGCGGAGATCGCCAGACGCCTGGACCGCCCCACCTCGACGATCACGCGTGAGGTGATGCGCAACGGCGGCCCCACCGCCTACCGCGCCGACCTCGCCCACCGCGCCACTGAACACCGCGCCCAACGGCGCAGGCAGGCCGCGCCCCGCAGGGCGCACGGGCCCGAGCGGGCCCATGGACTCCACGCCGAGGCCGTGCGTGAGTACGAGGAGGTGTTCACCACCGGCCTCATGCAATCGGGCATGCCCAAGATGACGGCGCGGGTGATGGCGTGCCTCTGCATCAGCGACGCCGGCAGCCTCACCGCGGCCGAACTCGTCCAGCGCCTCCAGGTCAGTCCGGCGTCCGTCTCCAAGGCGATCGCGCACCTCGAGAGCCAGGACCTCGTCCGCCGGGAACGCGACGAGCGCCGCCGTGATCGCTACGTCGTCGACGACGACGTCTGGTACCAGTCCACGATGGCCAGCGCCCGCGGCACCGCCCAGATCGCCGAAACCGCACGGCAGGGCGTCGGCGTCCTGGGCCCCGGAACCCCGGCCGCCGCCCGCCTCGAGAACGTCGCCCGCTTCGTCGACTTCGTCTCCGAGAGCATCACCCGCGCCGCGGACCAGGCGCGCGAAGTCCTCCGCACGAAACCCGAATCGACGACGAGTACGACGAGTACGACGAGTACGACGAGAACTTCATGACGTTTCGAACGCACGTTCTCTGAAGAGCCGAGGCGAGGGACGACGGCGATTCTGCCGCCGCCCAGGGCACATCGGTGCCCGAGCGAAACCAATGTGTCCTCAATGTGCCCTGGCTGCCTGACGGCCCTCCTCGGGCACTAGTAAGGGCGGAGCCCGAAAGCCCCGCCCGAAACCCACGAAACCCCGGCTCAGGGCCACACCAGGCAATAAGGCTGATGCCCCGCCTCATGCAGCCGGTGCGAGAAGTCCTGCCACTCGTGCAGCAACTGGTACACGTTGAACGCGTCCCGCGGGCCGCCCCGGTCCGGCACCGTCGACCAGATGAAGGCCGCCGCGCCGACCTGCTCCTCGCCGATGCCGCGCAGCGGGTCCACGACCGTCATGGGGAGTTTGACGACCGCGTAGTCGGGGTGCAGGACCACCAGTTCCAGCGGTGGGACCTTGTGCAGCGGGACGCCCTCGATGCCCGTGAGCACCATCGCCGCCATCGTCTCCGGCTTGATCTTGGTGAACATGCCGCCCATGCCGAGCTCGTCGCCGCCGAGCTCTTCGGGACGCATCGAGATCGGGACACGGGCTGCCGTGGCGCCGTCCGGCGCGCCGAAGTACTTGTAGGTCACCCCCACCCGACCACCATTCCCGCTTCCTGCCCCGAGCCGATCCCGCCTACGGTTCACATGGTCCATGCCATCCATACGCGTCAACCGGTCGATTCGCTCAGGACCGCCGGGACCGACAGGACCACCCTGTGAACCCTGCGTCTGACGTGTCTCGCTCGTTTCCTCCGCGTCGCGCCGGTGCCTTCCCCGCCGGGCACGCCGAGGACCGAGGTCATCGGTCCCCTCGCCCAGTCCGCCACCGCGATGCATATCTCCACCCGACTGCTTTTCTAGGACGCGTGGCCCCCGCCGCGCAACCCGATCATCGTGTCAGTGACCTCCCCCGCGGCCGCCCGCCGAAACGTGCGTTCAACCACCTGTCCGCAGGATCTTCGAGGCCTCTGACACCATGGCTAGTGTGAGCTATCCGTACGAAGCCCCAGTTTCGCAGACTCTTTTCGAGCGCGCGGCGGTCGTCACGCCCGGCGGCGTGAACTCTCCGGTGCGCGCCTTCCGCGCCGTGGGCGGTACGCCCCGGTTCATGGTGTCCGGTAATGGTCCGTATCTGACTGACGCCGATGGACGCGAATATGTCGATCTCGTGTGTTCCTGGGGGCCGATGATCCTCGGGCACTCCCACCCGGACGTGATCGCGGCGGTCCAGGAGGCCGTCGCCCGCGGTACCTCCTTCGGGACGCCGGGTGAGGGCGAGGTCGCTCTCGCCGAGGAGATCGTCGCCCGGGTCGCGCCCGTCGAGCAGGTCCGGCTCGTCTCCAGCGGCACCGAGGCCACCATGTCCGCCATCCGGCTCGCCCGCGGGTTCACCCAGCGGTCCAAGGTGATCAAGTTCGCCGGTTGTTATCACGGGCACGTCGATTCGCTGCTGGCCGCCGCGGGCAGTGGTGTGGCCACCTTCGCGCTGCCCGACACCCCCGGTGTCACCGGCGCCCAGGCCGGCGACACCGTCGTGCTGCCCTACAACGACCTCGACGCCGTCCGCGCCGCCTTCGCCGCGCACCCCGGCGAGATCGCCTGCGTGATCACCGAGGCGTCCCCGGGGAACATGGGCGTCGTCCCGCCGCTGCCCGGGTTCAACCAGGGGCTCAAGGACCTGTGCCGGGAGAACGGCGCCCTGTACATCTCCGACGAGGTCATGACCGGGTTCCGCACCAGCAGGGCCGGCTGGTACGGCATCGACGGGGTCGAGCCCGACCTGATGACCTTCGGCAAGGTCATGGGCGGCGGTTTCCCCGCCGCCGCGTTCGGTGGCCGCGAGGACGTCATGGCGCACCTCGCGCCGGCCGGGCCCGTCTACCAGGCCGGCACCCTCTCCGGGAACCCGGTGGCCACCGCCGCCGGCCTCGCGCAGTTGAGGCTGCTCGACGACGCCGCGTACGACAAGGTCGACGCCGTCTCGGCCGAGATCCGCACGCTCGTCACGGAGGCGCTGAGCAAGGAGGGCGTGGCGCACCAGCTGCAGAACGCCTCCAACATGTTCTCCGTGTTCTTCACCGACCGGCCGGTGCGCAACTACGAGGACGCCAAGGCGCAGGAGTCCTTCCGGTTCACCGCCTTCTTCCACTCCCTCCTCTCCCAGGGCGTCTACCTGCCGCCCTCCTCGTTCGAGTCCTGGTTCGTCTCCACCGCGCACGACGAGCGGGCCATCCAGCGGATCGCCGACGCCCTTCCGGCGGCGGCCTTGGCAGCAGCGGAGGCAACCGCGGCATGAGCGACATCACAGTCGTCCACCTGATGCGGCACGGCGAGGTCGCCAACCCGGACGGAATCCTCTACGGGAGACTGCCCGGCTACCACCTCTCCGAGCTCGGCCGGCAGATGGCCGAGCGGGTCGCCGAGCACCTGGCCTCACGGGACATCACCCACGTCGTCTCCTCCCCGCTGGAGCGGGCGCAGGAGACGGCCACCCCGATCGCCAAGGCACACGGTCTCGATCTCGCCACCGACGAGCGGCTCATCGAGGCCGACAACGTGTTCCAGGGCAAGACCTTCGGTGTCGGGGACGGTGCGCTCAGGCGGCCGGAGAACTGGAAGCACCTGGTCAACCCGTTCAAGCCGTCCTGGGGCGAGCCGTACGTGGAGCAGGTCGTCCGGATGATGGCGGCGCTGAACGCCGCCAAGGACGCCGCGCGCGGGCACGAGGCCGTGTGCGTGAGCCACCAGCTCCCGATCTGGATCGTGCGCAGCTTCGTGGAGCGGCGGCGGCTGTGGCACGACCCGCGCAAGCGGCAGTGCACGCTCGCCTCCCTCACCACGTTCACGTACCAGGGCGACAAGATCGTGTCGGTGGGCTACACCGAGCCGGCCCGCGACCTGGTGCCGCCGCATCTGCGCGCGGGCGCCAAGCCGGCGAAGGGGAAGTCCGCTCCCGGGAACAGCAAGGCGTTCGGGGCCTGAAAGCCTGTGTGACACAGGGTCTGACGGCGGGACACAGGATCTGACGGTGGAAGAGGGGAAACGTTCCACGCCCTACGGTTGACGGCTCGGCGTACGCTTCGTCACAAGACGTAGTCAGTCCTGGCATCAGGCAGTATCTTCGTAAAATCCGCGACAGGTATGCGGTTTCAGCGGAACCTGCCTCTCCATCGCGCCCTCTCACTGTGCGACCACTGAGAGGGCGCTATGAGATGGGGACGGAATGCGGGACATCAGCCGACGGGGACTGATAGGACTCGGCGCGGGTGCGGCGGCGGCCATGGGACTCGCCGCGTGCGGTACCCAGCACGACGGCCCGAGTCCTGCCCACGGTTCCGGCAAGGGGGGATCCGACGGTTCCGGCGATCCCAGTAACAGCCCCACGGCCACCGCGCGTCCGCTGGGTGACGGCTCCACCGCCGACACCGGCAAGCAGCCGTTCCAGCCGGACAAGCCGGTGCCGCTGGAGCCGGGCCAGACTCCTCCGCAGTTCGTGGTCTTCTCCTGGGACGGCGCCGGCGAGGTCGGCAACGGCCTCTTCCCGCGCTTCCTGGACCTCGCCAAGGAGCACGGCGCGCACATGACGTTCTTCCTCTCCGGGATCTACCTGCTGCCGGAGTCGAAGAAGCGCAAGTACCTGCCGCCGAACAACGCGCCGGGCGCCTCCGACATCGGTTACCTCAGCGACGAGCACATCAAGGCCACGCTGACCAACGTCCGCCGGGCCTGGCTCGAAGGCCACGAGATAGGCACCCACTTCAACGGCCACTTCTGTGGCGAAGCTCACGGCTCGGTCAAGTGGTGGACGCCCAAGCAGTGGCGCAGCGAGATCGACCAGGCCAAGGCCTTCGTCAAGGAGTGGAAGACCAACACCGGCTGGCACGACCTGCCGCCCCTGCCCTTCGACTACGACAAGGAGCTGGTCGGCGGCCGTACGCCCTGTCTGCTGGGCCAGGACAGGCTGCTGCCCACCGCCCGCGAGCTCGGCTGGCGCTACGACGCCTCCTCGCCCGGCGGCATCCAGGTGTGGCCGACGAAGCGGCACGGGCTGTGGGATCTGCCGCTGCAGCAGGTGCCCTTCCCGGGGCGCAGCTTCGAGGTGCTGTCGATGGACTACAACATGATGGCCAACCAGTCGCAGAACTCCACCAAGGCGCCCGCCTACCACTACCCCGCCTGGCGCCAGCAGTCCGCCGGAGCGTACATAGCCGGATTCCAGCGGGCATATGAGACAAACCGGGCGCCGTTCTTCATAGGCAACCACTTCGAGCACTGGAACGGCGGCATCTACATGGACTCCGTCGAGGAGGCCTTCAAGCACATCGCGCGGGAGAAGGAGAAGGGCGCCGATGTGCGCATGGTCTCCTTCCGGCAGTTCGTCGACTGGCTCGACGTCCAGAAGCCCGAGGTGCTCGCCAAGCTGCGCACGCTCGGAGTCGGGCAGCGGCCGGCCGGCGGCTGGAAGGCGTTCCTCTCCAGCACCCCCGGCAGTGGCAAGAGCCCCTCGGGGAGTCCCTCGAACCCCGCCTGAAATGCGGGTTTCCGCCCACAAGGGGGGTGGGCAAGATCCCCGGAACGGACATGCGAAACTTTTCACATGAGTGCCGCCTGCCGCGCCCCCCAGCGCCTGAACCGCACCCGTAGCCGCAGCCGCCGACGCGCCGTCCTGGCCACCGCCGGGGCCGCCGTCGCGGCGCTCGTCCTGTCCGCCTGCGGATCCGGCGGCACCTCGGGGGGCTCCGGCAACACCAACTTCATCACCGGCAAGGACGGCATCGCGACCGTCGAGAAGGGCGAGCGGGCCGACGCCCCCGACCTGTCCGGCACCACCGTCGACGGCAAGAAGCTGGACGTCGCCGACTACAAGGGCAAGGTCGTCGTCATCAACGTCTGGGGCTCCTGGTGCCCGCCCTGCCGCGCCGAGGCGCCCAACTTCGTCAAGGTCGCCAAGGAGACGGCGGGCAAGGGCGTCCAGTTCGTCGGCATCAACACCCGCGACACCAGCACCGGTCCGGCCCGCGCCTTCGAGCAGCAGTACGGGGTCACGTACCCGAGCCTGTACGACCCGACCGGCAAGCTGATGCTCCGCTTCAAGAAGGGCACGCTCAACCCGCAGGCGATCCCGTCCACGCTGATCATCGACCGGGACGGGAAGATCGCCGCGCGCACACTGCAGGCCCTCACCGAGGACAAGCTGCGCGAGATGCTCGACCCGGTCCTCGCGGAGAAGTGACAAGTGAGTCCTCTGACCACGCTCGCCGCCGAGGGCTACAACGGCACGGTGCTCAACGGAGCCCTGCTGGTCGCCCTCCCCGTCGCCCTGCTCGGCGGTCTCGTCTCCTTCTTCTCCCCGTGCGTCCTGCCGCTGGTGCCCGGCTATCTGTCGTATGTGACCGGGGTCACCGGCACCGACCTGGCCGAGGCCCGGCGCGGGCGGATGGTCGCGGGCGCCTCCCTGTTCGTGCTCGGCTTCACCGCCGTGTTCGTCTCCAGCGGGGCGCTGTTCGGGTTCTTCGGCTCGACGCTGCAGGAACACAAGGACGTTCTGTCCAAGGTGCTGGGCGTCTTCATGATCCTCATGGGTCTGTTCTTCATGGGGGCGATGCCCTGGTTCACCCAGCGGGAGTTCCGCTTCCACAAGCGGCCCGTGGCGGGTCTGGTCAGCGCGCCCGTGCTGGGCGCGCTGTTCGGCATCGGCTGGACCCCGTGCATCGGCCCGACCCTGTCGTCGGTGCTGATGCTCTCCTCCGACCAGGGCAGCGCAGGCCGCGGCGCCCTCCTCACCGTCGCCTACTGCCTCGGCCTCGGCGTGCCGTTCGTGCTCGCCGCCGTCGCCTTCCGCAAGGCGCTGGGCGCGTTCGGCTGGGTCAAGCGGCACTACCAGTGGGTGATGCGCATCGGCGGCGGCATGATGATCGCGACCGGGCTGCTGCTGGTCACCGGCGCCTGGGACGGCATCGTGCAGCAGATGCAGAGCTGGTCCGACGGCTTCACGGTGGGGGTCTGATCCATGAGCGACACACGGAGCACCGACGTGCACAGTGAAGAGGCCCCCGAGATCCTGGCGCAGGGCAGTGAAGCCGACCTCGACGAGGCCGGTTCGCAACTGTCCACCGCCCCCGTCGAGACGGCCGTGCCCGGCTCCTTCGGCGGCTCCCGCGCCCCCGGCGCCCAGGGCTGGATCACCTGGACCGCGCGGGAGATCATCGGCTGGGCCCGCTGGTTCTGGCGGCAGCTGACCTCCATGCGGGTCGCGCTGATCCTGCTGTTCCTGCTCTCGCTCGCCGCGGTCCCCGGCTCGCTGATCCCGCAGACCGGCCAGAACGCGCTGAAGGTCCAGGACTTCAAGGACTCGCACAAGACGCTCGGCGAGATCTACGACAAGCTCGGGCTGTTCCACGTCTACAGCTCGGTGTGGTTCTCCGCGATCTACATCCTGCTGTTCATCTCGCTCATCGGCTGCATCGTGCCGCGCACCTGGCAGTTCACCGGCCAGCTCAGGGGCCGCCCGCCGGCCGCCCCCAAGCGGCTGACCCGGCTGCCCGCGTACGCGACCTGGCGCACCGACGCCGACCCCGAGCGGGTCCGCGAGGCCGCGCTGGCGGTTCTGAAGCGCCGCCGCTTCCGCGCGCATGTCGCCGGGGACGCGGTGGCCGCCGAGAAGGGCTATCTGCGCGAGGCCGGCAACCTGGTCTTCCACATCGCTCTCGTCGTGATGCTGGTCGCCTTCGCCTGGGGCCAGCTGTACAAGACGGAGGGCAACAAGCTGATCGTCGAGGGCGACGGCTTCTCCAACACTCTCACCCAGTACGACGACTTCAAGTCCGGCAACCTCTTCAGCGACGACAACCTGGTGCCGTTCAGCTTCACCCTGAACAAGTTCACCGGCACCTACGAGCGCAACGGCCCCAACAAGGGCACGCCGCGCACCTACCAGGCGAACATCACCTACAGCGTGGGCGCCTACGGCAAGGACAAGAAGACCACCATCAAGGTCAACGAGCCGTTGGTGATCGGCGACGCCAAGGTGTACCTGGTCAGCCACGGCTACGCGCCCGTCGTCACCGTCCGCGACGGCAAGGGGAACGTCGTCTTCCATGACGCCGTGCCGCTGCTGCCGATCGACTCCAACGTGACCTCCCAGGGCGCCGTCAAGGTCCTCGACGGCTACAAGAACGCCCAGGGCCAGTCCGAGCAGCTCGGCTTCCCCGCGTTCTTCGTGCCGACCTTCGCGGGCGCCGGGCAGGGCACGATGTTCTCCCAGTTCCCGGCGCTCGACTACCCGGTGCTCGCGGTGTCCGCGTACCACGGCGACCTGGGCGTCAACGCGGGCATCCCGCAGAACGTGTACCAGCTGGACACCAAGGCCAGGGGCCTGAAGCCGTTCAAGGACGCCAAGGGCGACATCGTCAAGGCCCGTCTGCTGCCCGGCGAGACCATGAAGCTGCCGGGCGGGAACGGCTCGATCACCTTCGACAAGCAGATCAAGTCGTGGGCCGGCTTCCAGGTGGTGCAGCAGCCCGGCACCGGGTGGGCGCTCGGCGGCGCGATCGCCGCGATCTTCGGCCTGGCCGCCTCGCTGTTCATCCAGCGCCGCCGCGTGTGGGTGCGCGCGACGACCGGCGCCGACGGCGTCACCGTCGTGGAGATGGCGGGCCTCGGCCGCAGCGAGTCCGCGAAGGTGCCCGAGGAACTGGGCGACCTGGCCGCGCTCGTCCACGAGCAGGCACCCACGAAGACCGACGAGACCGACGAGACCGACGAGACCGACGAGAGCGACGAGAGCGTCAAGAACGACGAGATCGTCGAGCCCGCCGCCGACACGACCCCCGACGCCGACCCCGAACAGGAGCCGGACGCCGCAACCCCCGTACCTGCCGCTGAAGGGGCTCGAAAAAAGTGACCCTCGCCACCGCCACCAACGAACACCTCGCGAACATCAGCAACACGCTGATCTACTCCGCGATGGCCGTCTACACCCTGGCCTTCTTCGCGTACATCGCCGAATGGCTCTTCGGCAGCCGCAGCAAGGTCGCCCGCACGGCCAACGCGCTCACGACCGAGGCCGGGCGGAAGGCCGCCGGGCCCGCGGTCACGGTCAACAAGGCCGGGGGCACCGCGGTCCTGGAGCGGCCCAAGGTCGTCACCAGGGCCGTGGCCGGCGCCCGTGACGTGCCGGACGGCCCCGGCGCCCACGGCGGTGACGAGCAGGGCGACCTCTACGGGCGTATCGCCATCTCCCTCACCGTGCTCGCCTTCCTCGTGGAGCTGGGCGGCGTGGTCGCCCGCGCGGCCTCCGTGGAGCGGGCGCCGTGGGGCAACATGTACGAGTTCAACATCACGTTCTCCACGGTCGCCGTCGGCGTCTACCTCACGCTGCTCGCGCTGAAGAAGAACGTGCGCTGGCTCGGCCTCTTCCTGACCACCACGGTCCTGCTCGACCTCGGCCTCGCCGTCACCGTCCTCTACACCGCGAGCGACCAGCTGGTCCCGGCCCTGCACTCGTACTGGCTGTACATCCACGTCTCCACCGCGATCGTCTGCGGCGCGGTCTTCTACGTCGGCGCGGTCGGCACGATCCTGTACCTCTTCAAGGACTCCCACGAGAACAAGCTGGCGAGCGGCGGCAAGCCCGGAACCTTCGCCACGTCCGTCCTGGAGAGGCTGCCGTCCTCCGCGTCCCTCGACAAGTTCTCCTACCGCGTGAACGCCGCCGTCTTCCCGCTGTGGACGTTCACGATCATCGCGGGCGCCATCTGGGCGGAGTCCGCCTGGGGCCGCTACTGGGGCTGGGACCCGAAGGAGACCTGGGCGTTCATCACGTGGGTCGCCTACGCGTGCTACCTGCACGCCCGCTCCACGGCCGGCTGGAAGGGCCGCAAGGCGGCGTACATCGCGCTCATCGCCTTCGGCTGCTGGCTGTTCAACTACTACGGCGTGAACATCTTCGTGGGCGGCAAGCACTCGTACGCGGGCGTGTAAGTCCGTTGCGGCGAAGGCCGGTTCCTGTGACGCGGGTCACGGGGACCGGCCTTCGCCGTACGACGGGTACGGGCCGCGTGAGGATCCGGGCGTCGAGGTGGTCCGGGGCGTCGAGGACCGGGCCGGCCGCGAGGGGCGTCGCGATCACGTCGACCTTCGCGGGCGAGCGCCCGCAACACGTGCGGAACGCCCCCTCGGGAGCGACGCTGGTGTCATGACCGATCCCATCGAAGAGGGCACCGCCGAGCACCGGGGGGACGCGTACGTACGGCACTACCTGCTGCGCCTGCCCCGCCCCGTGGAGGACGTCTGGCCGGTGCTGGCCTCCGCCGCGGGCCTCGCTCAGTGGCTGGCCCCCGCCGAGCCGTTCGAACCACGGCTCGGCGGCGCGGTGGGCCTGCGGCTCCCGGACGGCCCGGCCGAGGGCCGGATCACGGCCTGGGACGTGGAACGGGTCGCCGAGTACACGGTGGCGGGCCGGGGCCGCATCCGCTTCCACCTGGAGCCGGGCCGCCCGACGGGGACGACGGTGCGGTTCACGCACGAGAGCGGGGAGGACAGGGACCCGGGCTGGCGGGAACGGTTCGAACGGTTGCTGGGGTCTTTCGGCCCAGGTCCTTGACGACGTGACCAGTGCCGCGGCAGGCAGCGTTCGCTTGCGGCACTAGGCAGGCGGCAGGCACTCCTTGGCCGGCGGACGGCCCTCGGGCCAGGCGATCCGTACGAACCGCGCACCCCCGTCCGGGGTGAGTTCCACGATCGGTACGGCCTTGTCGTACGGGTTCCCGTGCACGTCGAGGCAGATCCAGCCGCTCGCCCCGTCCACCCGGTGCGAGCCCTTCATGAACGCCCACTCGTTCACCACGTCCGTCAGCGCGGGCACCGAGTCGCCGGTCGGCGTGGCCTCCCGCATCCCCTGCACCGCGAGCCGCATGGCGTCGTACGCGATGATCAGCTGCCCGTCGGCCAGATCCACCGGCCCGATCGGCCCCACCGGCTGCTTCGCGCCACGCGCGATCAGGCCGTCGAGCTCCTGTGCGTCCGCCGCGCTCCCGCCCGTCCGTGCCGTCTCCTTCTTCCACGCGTCGGGATGCGCGAGCGCGGTGTAGCGCACGGACAGGTTCCGGGTGAGGGCCTTCCAGTCGAGGCGCTTGTCCCCGTTGAGGTACGAGCCCTCGTCGCCCGTGAGCACGGTGAGCCGGTGGTCCATGCAGCCGCGCGCGCCCAGCGCGTTGACGAACTGCCGCAGCTGGGTGTGGCGCCCGGCGAACAGGATCGTGTCGGTGGTCTTCGGGGTGTCGCACACCAGTTGGGTGATCTGCCGGAACTGGTTCGCGGTCGTGCCCTCCTGCGTTCGGTCCACGGGCGGGGTGAACGGCTGCGCCTGGTACGGCGATCCGGCCACCAGCTTCTCGAACGCGCTCTGCAGGGTGCGTGTGTAGGGGTCGCCCGGCTTGTCGTACACGAGCAGCGCCCTGCCCCCGGAGACCCGGGCGAAGGACGCGAGCGCGCGGGCCGAGTCGCTGTTGGTGGGGGCGACACGGGCGAGCCCCGGGTAGGGGTCCTTGCCGTCGGCCCCGTTGGCGAGGCTGTCGGCGGTGATGGAGGAGCCGACGACCGGGATGCCGCGGTGGGTCAGCTCCTTGACGGCGGCACGGTTGTTGTCGGTGCTCAGCCCTATCCCGGTCACCGCCCGCAGCCGGTCGGCACCCTCGGCCATCTGCGTCAGCCGGTCGACCACACGCGGCCAGTGGGACCCGTCCCGGCCGGTGTTGGCGAGCACCAGCCGGATCTGGGGGGTCTCCCCGGTCGTGTCGTGGTTGGCCCGGTACTGGGCGAGATAGGCGCCCTGGAGTTCGTGCAGCGTGTCGTCCACACTGTCCGGGTCACTCGCGGTGAACGGCTCGAAGAGCGCCACGGTGACGTAACCGCCGGACTTCAGACGGTCGTTCTCCCGGTACACCGCCTCCACCACGTCGGCGAACCGGCGCTCCCCGAAGTCGTACGCCGTCGTCGACACGCCCACACAGTCGCCGCCGTCGAGGCGGGCCACGCCGGGGGCGCAGGAGGGCTGCCGGCCGATGTAGGTGACGACGGCCCACGCGGCGCCCGCCACCAGCACGGCGGCGAGCAGCAGCGCCGCATACCGGCGGAAGCGGATCTCCCAGACGTCCTCGCGCAGCCAGGTCCACCAGCGTGCCGCCATCATCGCCCCCCGTTCTCGTACGGTCCGCACGGACCGCCCCGACCAGCCCGGCCGCCCCGACCAGCCCGACCCCATGGACCGCACCGGCCCGCCGTCACACCGGTCATCCCCGGTCCCCGTCCCCGTTCCCGTCCTCGTCGTCGCCGGGGATGCGCAGGGGCCGTCCGGCCAGCGCGTCCGTCGGCCAGTCCCGCGAGGCCCGCCACAGCAGGGCGGTGCCCGAGGGGCGCAGGTTCGACAGCTGCTCCAGTTCGAAGCGCAGCCGTTCGGCCACCTTCGCATCGGGCAGCACCAGCGGATCGGTCAGCTGCCACACCGCGTGCAGCAGCCGCCGCACCCGCAGGTGCAGGACGGGGTCCACGCCCTGCGGCGGCCGCTGTTCGGCGTCCGTACGGCCGAGCGCGACCGCGGCCCGGTGGTCGTGGTCGTGACCGCCGTCGAAGTCCCGGCCCTCGGGGTCGTGCGCGTGGTAGTAGGGCGCGGACGCGATGAAGACCAGCGCGGACAGCCAGCTGCCGACATCCGTGCCGGTGAAGGTGTCGCGCAGATGGGCCACCGCGAAGTCCGCCTTGCCGAGGGCGAGTTCGTGGTGCAGCCGGTAGCGGGCGGCATCCGCCCCGCCCTGCTCGCCGTAGTGGTCGACGAGCGCGCGGTGCGCCGCCTGCCACTGGGCGTGGCCCGCGTCGAGGTGGTGCAGCCGCAGCAGGAGCAGCGCGCGCAGGAACGGGTCCCCGACGAACTGTCCCGGCGCGCTCGGCCAGCCCTCCGCGGCGAGCCGTTCCTCCAGTCCGAGCACCCCGGCCGCGCCGAAGTCGTCCGGGAGGCGGTCCCGGGCGAGCGCCAGCGCCGACGGGCGGTCGTGGGCGGCGGCGAGCACGGTCAGCTCGTCGAGCCGGCCGCCGGGCACCAGCCGGTCCAGCAGCTCCTGGTAGGCGGGGCGGCCGTCGTGGTCGTCGTGGACGGTGACGTCCCCGGTGAGCAGGGCGCCGAGGGACGCGGCCCCGCGCGGCAGGTTCTGCCGGGCCGACTCGGCGAGCAGGGTGATGCCGAGCGGGCTGCCGCCGGTGAGCCGGTGCGTGGCGTGCGGAAGCTGGGGCGGTACGTCCACGCCCCGGCAGACGGCGCCCACGATGTGCAGGGTGTCGTCGGGCTTGAGCGGCGGCAGCGACACGAGCAGCGCCCGGGAGGACGGGGAGGCGCCGGGCTCCCAGCCTGTGGTACGGGCGACCTCGGTCAGGGTGCGGCGGGCCGCGTTGCGCAGCGCCGGGTGGCTGTAGCCGCGCAGAGCCGAGAAGAAGACGACCCGGTCGCGGATGCCGTCCGCGCGGTCACGCAGGACGCACTCCAGCAGGCCGCGTCCGGCGGGTTCCTGCACGTTGTCGATGAGGATCACCGGGCGGCCGACGCGGCGGGAGCGCTGCACCACACCGGCGTAGGCGTCGTCGAGGTCGGCCAGCAGGGCCCGCACGAGATGGCGCTCGGCGTGGGTGCGGGAGTCGCCGCCGGCCCGGAAGTGCCCGGACAGCAGGATGAGCCCCAGCTTGGGGTTGCCGCCCGCGTTCGGGTAGTCGCGGTACCAGGTGGCCGCCCTGCGCAGCCGGCGGTGGGTGGGGGAGACGCCCTCGCTGAAGGACTCCAGGGTCGCCTCGATGATCGGCTCGACGACGGGGCCGGTGTTCGACATGGACGCGATCAGCTTGGCGACCACCTTGCTCACCCAGCGGCCCGCGAAGCCGTCGAGGAAGGACCGGGAGTCGTTCAGCAGGAGGATCCGCTCGGCCTCCTGCCGGATGCGCGGCACGTCCCGGTCGCCCCAGCCGCCCGCCGCGACCGCGAGCAGCCCGGAGGCGAGCCGCGGGAACCCGATCCGCCGGGCGCCCGTCACGGGCTCGGCGAGCTGCTCGGCGACGGTGGTCAGCGCCTGCGCGACCGGCGACCAGACCTCGCCGGGCCGCTCCGGCGGCGGACCGGCGAACTGTGGTTCCTCGCCGTCGATCAGCGCGACGGGCGTGTGCCCCTGGTAGGCGGCGCGCACCTCGTCGAGCAGCGCGCTCTTGCCGAGTCCGCGCCTGCCCGTGAACACCACGAACGGCAGGTCGCCGTCGTGCTCGTACGGGCAGGAGCGAAGCTGGTGGGGTCGCAGACCGACGAGCCGCGAGGCGAGCCCGGGCGGCTCGGTGTCGAACAGAGGCTCCCGGCCGTGCAGCCGTCTGTCGTCCACCGCATCTCCCCCCGGCGCGGTCCGCTTCGATGTGCTGCTGTGAGCTGTACCCAGAAGTGAGGTATACCCAGACCACCGTTGAAAAATGGGGAGTTGATTCGGATCGGAGCGCACGATGACCGTCTGGTTGCGAAAGTCTGCGGAACGAGGACGACGATGACCGAGGCCCTGACCGATCCCCGTGTCCCCACGATCGACCTGCGGCCGTGGCTGCACGGAGACCCCGCCGCCCGCGCCCGCATCGCCCGCACCGTCGACGAAGCCCTCCAGACCGCGGGATTCCTGCTGGTCACCGGCCACGGCGTGGACCCGTCCCTGCGCACCCGGATCCGCGAGACCGCGCGGACCTTCTTCACACTGCCGGTGGCGGTCAAGGAGAAGTACGCGGCCCGGGTCGGCGGGCGCGGCTGGCTCGGCCCCGGCACCGAGGCCAACGGCTACGCGGAGGGCACCGAGACACCGCCCGACCTGAAGGAGTCACTGACCTTCGCGACGCAGGAGCCGTTCGGGGACCCGGAGATCGACGCGGAGTGGTACGCGCCGAACGTCTGGCCGGCTCAGGTGCCGGAGCTGCGCGGGCTGTGCGAGGAGTACCTGGCGCGGATGGCGGAGCTGGAGAACCGTCTGCTGTCGCTGCTCGGCGAGGCCCTGGGCCTGGAACCGGACTTCTTCACGCGGCACATGGCCCGCCCCACCTACGGCTTCAACATCAACTGGTACCCGGGTACGGACGTCGTCGGCGAGCCGGAGCCGGGCCAGTTCCGCATCGGCCCGCACACCGACTTCGGCACGGTCACGATCCTGGACCGGCAGGCGGGCAGGGGCGGCCTGCAGGTGTGGACGGACGAGGGCGGCTGGGAGGACGCCCCCTACGACCCCGAGGCGTTCACCATCAACATCGGTGACCTGATGGCCCGTTGGACGGGTGATCGCTGGCGCTCGGGCCGCCACCGCGTCCTGCCGCCGCCGGTGGACGCTCCCGCCGAGGAGCTGATGTCCCTGGTCTACTTCGGCGAGTGCACCCCGGGGACGGTCGTGGAGTCGGTTCCGGCCCCGGTGGGCAGGGTGGCGTACGAGCCGGTGGACTCGCATGTCTATCTGCGGGAGAAGCTGGACTCGATCACGGTGAACTGAGGCCCACTCGAGCAGCGCGGGTTCCGTCAGTCGGCCGCGGGCCCCTCGCCCCGCTCCCGGCGCCGCAGCTCCTCCTCGCGGCGGCGCAGGTCGGCCTCCCACTCCTTCAGCAGGGCCTCGTCCTTCTTGTTCTCTTCCTTGAGGGACCTCAGGAACTCGGGATTGTCGTCGGGTGCGACGAAGGTGGTGCGGTGGTTGCGGTGCCACTCGGAGGGCGTGGAGCCGTTCACCGGGGCGGGGCCGCGGTGCTTGCCGGCCACCAGCCAGGCGATCGGGCCGACCAGCACCTCGCCGAAGAGCAGGATGATGATCACCCAGACCACCTTGGGCAGCCCGCGCACCTGCTCCTCGGGGGTGTTCAGGCAGTCGATGAAGGCGTATATCCACAGCGCCAGGACCAGCAGGAACGGCAGATACCTGAACATGGTGGTGCGATCCCCCAGGAGACGGCGAGGGGCGCGACGGGCCCCGGTGACGGGGTCAGGGTAGCGGGTGGCCGCTGTGCTGTTCCGGGGGCCGCTGCGCGCACAGCCCCTCCGCGGCGAGCCGGACCCCCGGCCGAACCGCCGGGGCGCCCGGAGTTCCGAACCGGGTCTCGGCGATACTGGGACGCATGGCTTATGACGATCTTCGGTCCCTGCTCCGGGCGCTGGAGCGCGAGGGAGACCTCAAGCGCATCAAAGCCGAGGTCGACCCCTATCTGGAGGTCGGGGAGATCGTCGACCGGGTGCAGAAGTCCGGCGGTCCCGCGCTGCTCTTCGAGAACGTGCGCGGGTCGAGCATGCCGCTGGCGATGAACGTCTTCGGCACCGACCGGCGGCTGCTGAAGTCCCTCGGCCTGAAGTCGTACGACGAGATCTCCGAGAAGATCGGCGGCCTGCTGAGGCCCGAGCTGCCGCACGGGTTCGTCGGGGTGCGCGAGGCGTTCGGGAAGCTCGGCGCGATGGCGCACGTGCCGCCCAGGAAGGTGAAGACCGCGGACGCGCCCGTCCAGGAAGTCGTGCTGCACGGCGACGACGTCGACCTCGACACCCTGCCCGCCCTGTTCACCTGGCCCAAGGACGGCGGCTCCTTCTTCAACCTCGGGCTCACCCACACCAAGGACCCCGAGACCGGGATCCGCAACCTCGGTCTGTACCGCCTCCAGCGCCACGACAGGCGCACCATCGGCATGCACTGGCAGATCCACAAGGACAGCCGCAACCACTACCAGGTGGCGGCCCGGCGCGGGGAGAGGCTGCCGGTCGCCATCGCCTTCGGCTGCCCGCCCGCCGTGACGTACGCCGCCACGGCGCCGCTGCCCGGCGACATCGACGAGTACCTGTTCGCCGGGTTCATCGCGGGCAAGCGGATCGAGATGGTCGACTGCAAGACGGTGCCGCTCCAGGTCCCGGCGAACGCCGAGGTGGTCCTGGAGGGCTGGCTGGAGCCCGGCGAGACGCTGCCCGAGGGGCCGTTCGGCGACC
The DNA here is from genome assembly GCF_044764595.1 of Streptomyces sp. NPDC093984. Lineage (NCBI taxonomy): Bacteria > Bacillati > Actinomycetota > Actinomycetes > Kitasatosporales > Streptomycetaceae > Streptomyces > Streptomyces sp. NPDC093984. Next base: position 69,168 of record NZ_JBIWIM010000002.1, read on the forward strand.
ACACCGGCTTCTACACCCCCCAGGAGCCCTTCCCGGCGCTGACGATCGACTGCGTCACCATGCGCCGCCGCCCGCTGCTCCAGTCGATCGTCGTGGGCCGCCCGCCGACGGAGGACGGACCGCTCGGCCGTGCGACGGAGCGGTTCTTCCTCCCCCTGCTGAAGATCATCGTGCCGGACATCGTGGACTACCACCTGCCCGAGGCGGGCGGCTTCCACAACTGCGCGATCGTCTCGATCGACAAGAAGTACCCCAAGCACGCCCAGAAGGTGATGCACGCCGTCTGGGGCGCCCACATGATGTCCCTCACCAAGCTGATCGTGGTCGTCGACTCCGACTGCGACGTCCACGATCTGCACGAGGTCGCCTGGCGCGCCCTCGGCAACACGGACTACGCCCGGGACCTCACCGTCGTCGAGGGCCCCGTCGACCATCTCGACCACGCCTCCTACCAGCAGTTCTGGGGCGGCAAGGCGGGCATCGACGCCACGAAGAAGTGGCCCGAGGAGGGCTACACGAGGGACGGCGGCTGGCCCGACATGGTCCTGTCCGACCCCGATACGGCGGCGAAGGTCACCCGCCGCTGGAAGGAGTACGGCCTGTGAGCAGCGCCTCCGCCGCGATTCCGCAGCCCGGACGCACCAAGGCGTTCCTGCGCCTTGTGATGATCGAGCACTCCGTCTTCGCCCTGCCCTTCGCGTACATCGCCTCGCTGACCGCGATGTACCACTGGGACCGGAACATCCACTGGGGACGGCTGTTCCTCGTCACGGTCGCCATGGTGGGGCTGCGCACCTTCGCCATGGCCGCGAACCGGATCATCGACCGCGAGATCGACGCCCGCAACCCGCGCACCGCCCAACGCGAGCTGGTCACCGGTGCGGTGACGGTGCGCCACGCGTGGACCGGTGCCCTGATCGCACTGGTCTTCTTCCTGGGCGCCGCAGCCCTGCTCAACCCGCTGTGCCTGGCACTCGCCCCCATCGCGGTGATCCCGATGGTGGTGTACCCGTACGGGAAGCGGTTCACCAACTTCCCGCAGGCCATCCTCGGTCTCGCCCAGGCGATGGGCCCCATCGGCGGCTGGCTCGCGATCAGCGGCAGATGGGACTGGGACGCGGTGATCCTCGGCCTCGCCGTCGGCATCTGGATCGGCGGCTTCGACCTGATCTACGCCTGCCAGGACGTGGAGACGGACCGCCAGACCGGCGTCCTGTCGGTGCCGGCCCGCTTCGGCATCCCGGCGGCCATCCGGGGCGCCCGCGCCTGTCACGCCGTCACGACGGCACTGTTCGTCTGGTACGCGGTAGTCACCGGCGCCGGCTTCTTCTTCTGGCTGGGCCTGGTGATCGTGGCGGGCGCCTTCCTCTACGAGCACACGATCGTCCGCCCGCACGACCTGACCCGCCTGAACCGGGCCTTCTTCAGCGTCAACGGGTTCATCGGCATCGCCCTGTTCGTGTGCGCGCTGCTGGATCTGCTGACGCGCGGACTGACGGTCTGAAAGCTGCGGAGCTCAAAAGCTGTGCGTCCACTGTGTTATTCATGTGGGCGGAGTACGTACAGTGCTGGTAATGGGCGGCACTTCGCGGATTGAAATGCCGCCCGGACGGGTTAAAGAATCGTCCTGATTCTGGCGAGAATTCCCTTGAAACGGGCCTTTTCGGTAGGCGGGCGCGCCCTGTGCCCCAAGACTGCTGTGCATGGCTACGACAGTCCTCACCCCGCCCACCGGTGCCGCTCGTCGCGCGCCGTGGCGTTCGCCGGCGGATCAGCCGGCATACGCGCGCCCGGCGCTGCTGCTGATCATCGTGCTCGCCGCCGTGCTCTACGCATGGGGGATCGACCACAGCCAGTACCACACGTTCTATGCGAACGCCGTCCGCAGCATGACGGAGAGTTGGAAGGCTTTCTTCTACGGCTCTTTCGACCCCGGGAATTCCATCACGCTCGACAAATTGCCAGGATTCCTGTGGCCGCAGGCGCTTTCCGCCCGCATCTTCGGGTTCCATCCGTGGGCGCTGATCCTGCCCCAGGTCCTCGAGGGGGTGGCGAGCATGCTGGTCCTGCACCGGCTGGTGCGCCGCTGGGCGGGCGTGAACGCGGCGCTGATCGCCTGCACGGCGTTCCTGCTGACCCCGGTGGCCGTGGGGCTCTTCCGCACCGCCGTCGAGGACCCCGCCTTCACGTTGTGTCTGCTGCTGGCGGCCGAGGCCACCCAGCGTGCCGCCCGGGACGGCCGGCTGCGCCCGCTGGTGCTCGCCGGTGTGTGGGTCGGGCTCGGCTTCCAGGCCAAGATGCTGGAGGCGTGGGCGGTGCTGCCCGCGCTCACCCTGGTCTACCTCCTCTCGGCGCCGATCACGCTGCGGAGGCGGCTGGCGCACCTCGGCGTGTCCGCGGTGGTGATGACCGCCGTGTCGGCGTCCTGGATGCTCGCCGTCACCCTCACCCCCGCCAAGGACCGGCCCTACGTGGATGGCACCACCAACAACTCGGCGTTCAGCATGGTGGTCGGCTACAACTTCCTGAACCGCTTCTCCTCCCTCGGCATCAGCGCGGCCTCCACGGGCAGCGTGAGCGCCACGCAGGGCGGCGGAGGCGGCCGGGGCGGCCCATGGCAGGGGGCAGGCCTGGGGCAGGGAACCGGCCTGGGGCAGGGGACCGGCCGGGCGGGCGGCACCGGACTCGGCGGGGGCGCCCAGTACCGCCGTACCGGGACCCGGGGCGCCCTGGGAGCCGGGACGAACGCCGTGCACCGGACCGGCGGCCAGGGCGGTGACGAGAACGGCTGGTCGAAGATGTTCGGTACGTCACTCGCCTCACAGACCGGCTGGCTCTACCCGATCGCCGCCGTCGCCGTCGTCTGCGGCCTCCTGTGGTGCCGGGGCAGGCCGCGCACCGACCGGACCCGTTCCGGATTCCTCCTCTGGGGCACCTGGCTGACCACGTACTTCCTGGTCTTCAGCGCGGGCAGCGTCGCCGGCCACACGTACTACATGGGCGTGATCGCCGTACCGCTCGCCGCGCTCACCGGGGGCGGCGTCGCGCTGATGTGGCGCGCCTACCGCGCCGGCGGGCGTCGCGCATGGGCGCTGCCGGGCGCGGTGGCGGCGACGGCGGCGTGGAGTGCGTACCTCGCCGGCCAGTTCCCGTCGTTCCTGCCGTGGCTGGCGCCCGCGGTGGGCGTGCTCGGTCTCGGCGCCGTCGTCCTGCTGGTGTGGGCCCGTCCGGGGCGTACGCCGTCCGGCGGCCGGCTCGCCCTCGCCGGGCTGGCGGCCTCGCTCACGGCGGTGCTGCTCGCGCCGAGCGCGTGGGCGGTGCAGGTGTTCAACCCCTCCTACAGCAGTACCGGCATGGGCGCGGTCGGTCCCTCCGCCACGCACCGCGGCCACGGCTCGGTGATCTCGGCGGCCGGCCGGACGGGCCGACTGGCCTGGGGCGGCGGCGCGACGCGCGGCACCAGGGCGACCCGCGGCGGCATGGGCGGATTCGGTGGCGTGGGCGGATTCGGTGGCGTGGGCGGCTTCGGCGGCATCGGCGTGAAGGGCGGACTCACCGCGGTCCAGCGGGAGGTGCTCGACTACACCACCGAGCACCAGGGCTCGGCCGCCTACGTGTTCGCCACCACCAGCTGGAACGGCGCGTCCCCGTACATCCTCGCCACCGGTGCCCACGTCCTGCCGCTCGGCGGCTTCAGCGGCAGGGTGCCGTTCCCGACCGAGGCGCAGTTCCGGGAGCTGGTCGACACCGGCAAGGTGCGGTACGTGCTGCTGGGCGGTGGCCGCGGCACGGGCGCTCTGCCCGGCGGTGGTGGGACGACGGCCACGGCGCGGATCACCGACTGGGTCCGCTCGGCCTGCACTCCCGTCCCGGCCTCGGCGTACGGCGGCACGGACTCCGCCGCCGCGGGCACGGCCGCCGGAGCGGTCGCGGCCCAGACGCTGTACCGGTGCACCCCCGGCCGCTGACCGTCCCACTGACCGGCCGCTCCTGGACGGCCCCTCCGCTCGCGCGCGGAGGGGCCGTTCTCGTGAGCGGGTCCCGGTACCGGGCGAGGAGGCGGCGGAGGCTCCGGTAACCGGCCCCTTGGCCCGTTCCTGCGCCGCGGCGCCGGATAGGCTCGGTGTCGTGAACCCAGTCAAGCCAGGAGAGACGCCGCGTACGCCTTGGATCGTAGGGGTGTCCGGCGCCTCCGGCACCCCGTATGCCGCCGCCGTGCTGCGCGGACTCCTCGCCGCGGGTGAGAGCGTCGACCTCGTCGTCTCCCGTGCCTCGCGGCTCACCCTGCTCGACGAGACCGGGATCGCCTTCCGGGACGCCCACTGGCGGGAGGACCTGCGCGAGTGGCTGGGACGGGGCGCCGACGGAAAGCCCGGGACGTTCGTGGTCGACGTCGACGGAGACCGTGTGCGGCACTGGGGCGCCGGGGACCTGGCCGCCGGGCCGTCCTCCGGGTCGTACCCGGCGAAGGGCATGCTGATCGTGCCCGCGTCCACGGCGTGTGTGGCGGGGGTCGCGCTCGGGCTGTCGAAGGACCTGTTGCAGCGGGCCGCGAGCGTCACGCTCAAGGAGGGGCGGCGCCTGGTCGTCGCCGTACGCGAGACGCCGCTCGCCGGGCAGACCCTCAAGCAGCTGGTCGCGCTGGACGAGGCGGGCGCGGTGGTGCTGCCCGCGTCGCCGGCGTTCTACGCGGGGGCCACGCACATCCAGGACCTCGTGGACTTCGTCGCGGGGCGGGTGCTGGACGCGGCGGGGGTGCCGCACCGGCTGTACCGCCGCTGGGAGGGCGAACTCGGCGGTTCCCGGCCCGTCCGGTGACCGCCGGCACCCAGGGGCACCAGGCAGTAGCAGCACAGCACCACTCATCACTTCAGGAACTCTGCAGATCTCTCATCGGATCTCTTCACCGGAAGGCTTCGATCGCATGGACGCGGTGGACAGGCAGCTCATTCAGGCCCTGAGGGAGAACGGCCGGGCCTCCTACGCGGAGTTGGGGCGCCTCGTCGGCCTGTCGGGACCGAGCGTCACCGACCGCATCAACCGTCTGGAGGCGGCGGGCGTCATCACGGGTTACCGCGCCACGGTGAACGCCGCCTCGCTCGGCCTCGGAGTGACCGCCCTCATCGGCATCTCGCTCTCCGACGCCGCCGACCACGAGGACGTGGCGCGCCGGCTGAAGGACCTGCCCGAGATCGAGGACTGCTGGTTCATCGCCGGCGACGACTCCTTCATGCTCAAGGTGCGGGCGACGGACGTGGACGGCCTGGAGAAGATCATCCGCCGGCTGTCGGGCACCAAGGGCGTCTCCCGGACCCGTACCACGATCGTGCTGTCGACGAAGTGGGAGAACAGGGTCGGGGACCTGCCGGAACAGGCCTAGGGCTACGGTTGTCGGAGTCTGTCTCAGAAAGAGGTATCCGCATGGACGTCGGGCTCAAGCGCGAGCTGGAGGACAAGGTCCGCTCCGGTGAGCGGCTGACCCGTGAGGACGGCATCGCGCTGTACGAGTCGGACGACCTGGCCTGGCTGGGCGGCCTCGCGCACGAGGTGCGGACGCGTAAGAACGGCGACGTCGTGCACTTCAACGTCAACCGTCACCTCAACATGACGAACGTGTGCACCGCGTCGTGCGCGTACTGCTCCTTCCAGCGCAAGCCGGGCGAGAAGGACGCGTACACGATGCGGATCGAGGAGGCGGTGAAGCTCGCCAAGGCGATGGAGTCGGAGAACCTCACCGAGCTGCACATCGTCAACGGCCTGCACCCCAACCTGCCGTGGCGCTACTACCCGCGGTCGCTGCGCGAGCTGAAGAAGGCGCTGCCGAACGTGTCGCTGAAGGCGTTCACGGCGACGGAGATCCACCACTTCGAGACGATCTCCGGTCTCTCGGCCTCGGAGATCCTGGACGAGCTGATCGACGCCGGCCTGGAGTCGCTGACCGGTGGCGGCGCGGAGATCTTCGACTGGGAGGTCCGGCAGCACATCGTCGACCACCGGACCCACTGGGAGGACTGGTCGCGCATCCACCGCCTGGCGCACGAGAAGGGTCTGAAGACCCCGTGCACCATGCTGTACGGCCACATCGAGGAGCCGCGCCACCGCGTGGACCACGTGCTGCGCCTGCGTGAGCTCCAGGACGAGACCGGTGGCTTCCAGGTCTTCATCCCGCTGCGCTACCAGCACGACTTCGTGGACATGAAGGACGGCAAGGTCCGCAACCGGCTCCAGGCCCACACGCAGATGGCGACGGGCGCGGAGGCCCTGAAGACGTTCGCCGTCTCGCGCCTGCTCTTCGACAACGTCCCGCACGTGAAGGTCTTCTGGGTGATGCACGGCCTCCAGACCGCGCAACTGGCCCTCCAGCACGGTGCGGACGACATGGACGGCTCGGTCGTCGAGTACAAGATCACGCACGACGCGGACAACTTCGGCACGCCGAACAAGCTGACCCGTGAGGACCTGCTGGAGCTGATCCGCGACGCCGGGTTCCGGCCGGTGGAGCGGAACACCCGGTACGAGATCATCCGGGAGTACGAGGGCCCGGACCCGGCGCGCCGGGAACAGCCGCAGCCGATGAGGGTGTGACCCGGCCGGTGGCTCTCGATTTCACGCTCGACCCCGCCATGACCCCTGCCCTCCGCGACGGGATCCTCGACCTCTGGGTCGATGTGACCAACGCGGGGGGAGCCGTGGGGTTCGTGGCGCCGGTCACCCCGGACGCGATACGCCCCGAGCTGCTGAAGCACCTGATGGCCATGAGCGAGGGGCGCAGCCGGCTGCTCGTCGGGCAGGACGAGGACGGGCGGGTGGCCGCGACCGCGTTCCTCACCTTCAACACGCACCGCCTGATGACCCACTGGATCTGGCTCTACACGGTCATGGTCCACCCGCGGCACCAGGGCAGGGGCTACGGCCGTGACCTGCTGGCCGCCGCCGCGGACGCGGCCCGCGGCCTGGAGGGCATAGAGGCGATACGGCTCACCTGCCGCGGCGGCCTCGGCCTGGAGCGGTTCTACGGCTCCTGCGGCTACAAGGAGGTCGGCCGGATCCCCGGGGCGATCCGGGTGGCCCCCGGGGACGATCGCGAGGACATCATCATGCTGCTGCCGCTGGGGTGAGCAGGGTCGCCCGCCCCCCGCTGCAAGATCGGGCCCCCGGCGTGCTTCACTGGACGGTGCCCTTTGGGAACGTTCGGAACGGATCGGAACGGAAGAGTGGATTGAGATGCTCCGATACACGCTGATGCGCCTCGGTATCCTCGCGGGCTGCCTCGTGGTCGTCTGGGGCCTCGTCTACTCGGGTATCGCCCCGCGCGGCCTCGGCGCCTCCAACGGCCTGTGGATCATCATGCTGGCCCTGGTGATCTCCGCGCCGATCAGCTTCGTGGTGCTGCGCAAGGAGCGGGACCGGGCGTCGGTGCAGATCGTGCAGCGGGTGGACCGTATGAAGGCGAACCTCGACGCCAACCGCAGCCAGGAGGACGTGCCCGACGACACGGCACGGGCGCAGGGGCAGACTTCCTGAAAGCCTGTGTCACAGCGGGCCGACCGTAGTCTTGCCCGCATGGGTTCCGTGAAGACCAAGCGGATGCCGCGGGCCGTGCGGGAGCAGCAGATGCTCGACGCCGCCGTGAAGACCTTCGGGCAGCGCGGCTACATGGCCGCCTCCATGGACGAGATCGCCGAACTCGCCGGTGTGTCCAAGCCGTTGGTGTACCTGTACCTGAACTCCAAGGAATCCCTCTTCAGCGCCTGCATCCGCCGCGAGGCCGCCACCCTCATCGAGGCGGTCCGCTCCGGTGTCCGGCCCGGGACCGGCGCCGACCACCAGCTCTGGGAAGGGCTCCAGGCCTTCTTCACGCACACCGCGCGGAACCCGGACGGTTGGGCCATCCTGCACCTGCAGGCCCGTACGCACGGTGAACCCTTCGCCGCCGAGGTGGCCGCGATGCGCGAGGAGATCGTCGCGTTCGTCACCCGGCTCATCGCCGTAGCGGCACGTGACGGGCACACCCCCTGCTCGAACGGGGTCGAGAGCCTGGGGGAGCAGCACGACCCCGAGCTGCCCGAACACGAGGTCGCCGGGCTCGCCGAGGCCCTGGTCGGGGCCGCCGAGTCGCTCGCGGCCTGGGCCAACGTCACCCCCGGTGTCTCCGCCCGGCAGGCCGCGGCGACCCTGATGAACTTCGCCTGGGCGGGGCTGGGCAATCTCATGGAGGGCCGCCCCTGGTCACCGCCCCCGCCTCGGGCCGAAGCCGCCCGATGAGGTGCGTCCTGTCCCCGCCGCGCAGCTCGAACCGCCCTCCGTCGGCCGCGTAGGTGACGGTGCCGGGCAGCAGGACGGGCGCCTTGAACTCCGCGCGAAGGTGCACGGCGGCGGGCACCGGCTGCTCGGCGAGGCACCGGGCGACGGTCCACATGCCGTGCGCGATGGCCCGGGGGAAGCCGAAGAGGCGGGCGGTGAGCGGGTGCAGGTGGATGGGGTTCCGGTCCCCGGACACGGCCGCGTACCGCCGCCCGACGTCTTCGGCCAGCCGCCACTCGGCGAGGGCGGGAAGGGGTGCGCGGTCCTCGGCGGGCGGGGGTCCTGCCGGGGCGGTCGTGCGGTGCCGGGCGAGATAGGTGCCGGCCGAGTCCCACACGAGCCGGCCGCCGGTACGGGCCTCGGTGACCACAACGGCCTGGGTGCCGCGCCGGTGGGGCGCCAACTCGGCGACGCGCACCGTCAGTTCGTACTCGTCGTCGGGTGCGAGGGCTTCCCGCTGGGTGATCTCGAGGGAGGTGTGCACCAGTCCCAGGAGGGGCAGCGGGAACGCCCGGCCGGCCATGATCCGCATGGCGAGGGGGAAGGCGAGGACGTGCGGATAGGTGAGGGGGAGGGCGTCCACGCCGGTGGGGAATCCACAGACACGCTCGTAGGCGGCCAGGTGGGGGAGGTCGATGCGTACGCCGGGGAGAGTGAGGGGCGTGCGGGGGAAGGGGGCGTCGGGGCGGGGCCGCTTGAAGGGGGAGAGGAGGGCACCACGGGCAAGAACCGGAAGCAGGGAAGGCACGAGAGGGCTCCTTGGTCGACTCGGCTGCGGGCAGTCGTGCCGCTGGGCGGCACGGGCGGGCGCTGGGGGCACCTGCCAGGCCGTTGAGGCGCTGGGGGAGGCGCCTCGGCAGCGTCGAGTCGCGCTCTCTCCCCCGCCAGCCGCAGCAGCGGGCACAGTTCAGCGACGGCTAAGCCCCCAACAGGCTCTGCCCGCACACCCGCACCACCTGCCCGTTCACCGCTCCAGACCCCGGCTGGCACAACCACGCCACCGTCTCCGCCACATCCACCGGCAACCCTCCCTGCCCCAGCGAGTTCATCCGCCGCCCCGCCTCCCGGAGGAGAACCGGCATCGCGGCCGTCATCCGCGTCTCGATGAACCCGGGCGCCACCGCGTTCACCGTCACCCCCCGCTCGGCCGCGACCCGCGGCGCCAGGGCCCGTACGAACCCGATCACCCCCGCCTTGCTCGCCGCGTAGTTCGTCTGCCCCACGTTCCCGGCGATCCCCGCCATCGACGCGCTGGCCACGATGCGCCCGCCGCGCCGCAGCACCCCCCGCTCCAGCAGCACGTCCGTCGTGCGCAGCACACTCGCGAGGTTCACGTCGAGCACCGAACTCCACCTCGGAGCCGCCATGTTGGCCAGCTTCCGGTCCCGGGTGATCCCCGCGTTGTGGACCAGGACGTCGAGCCCGTCCGGCACCTCGTCCGCGATCCGGGCCCCCGCGTCGTCCGCCGTGACGTCGACCGTCACCGCGCTCCCGCCCACACGCTCGGCCACCCGCCGCACCTCGGCCTCGGCCTGCGGCACGTCCAGGCACACCACCCGCGCCCCGTCCCGCGCCAGGACCTCCGCGATCGCCTCACCGATTCCGCGCGCCGCCCCGGTCACCAGCGCGGTCCGTCCGGCGAGCGGCCGTGTCCAGTCCTCGACGGTGACGACCTCCCCGTCCCCGACCTCGACGACCTGCCCGCTCACATACGCCGACCTGGGCGACAGCAGGAACCGCAGCGTGGACTCCGCCGCCCCCGCGTCCGTCAGCCGTACGAGCGTCACCGTCCGTCCTCGCCCGACCTCCTTGCCGAGCGACCGGGTGAACCCCTCCAGGCCCTGCTGCACCGCCGCCCGGTGGTGGTCGGCGGGGTCGAGGGGCGCGCCGAGCACCACCACGCGCCCGCACTCCGCGACCGACCGCACGACGGGGTGCAGCGCCGCGTGCACCTCGGCCAGCCCCTCGACGTCCCGTACGCCGGTCGCGTCCAGGACGACCGCCGCCGGACGCGCGTCCCCGGCCCGCAGTCCGGTGCGGGCCAGCACCGTGCCCAGGTCCGGCAGCTCCGACTTGCCGGCCGTCAGGTGCAGCAACGGCCCGTCCAGCAGCGGCTGTTCGGCCGACCAGCGGCGCAGCGCCACCGGCTGCGGCAGCCCCAGCCGCCGGGTGAGGAAACGACCGGCGGGGGTCCCGGTGAAGCGCAGATAACGGTCGGTCGTCATGGCCCAGCTCCCTGCTCGCCCTCATGCTTACTCCGGAGTAAGGTTACCGGGGGTAAGGCTATGTCACCGGTGAGGAGCAGGTCGAGATGAGCAGTCCCCTCACGATCGGCAAGGTGCGGCGGGTCGCGGTCGTCGGCGGCAGCCGCATTCCCTTCGCCCGCTCCGACGGCCCCTACGCCACCGCCTCCAACCAGCAGATGCTGACCGCGGCGGTCGACGGCCTGGTCGAGCGCTACGGCCTGGACGACCCCGGCGCGGTCGGCGAACTCGTCGCCGGTGCCGTCCTCAAGCACAGCCGCGACTTCAACCTCGCCCGCGAGACCGTGCTGGGCTCCCGGCTCCACCCCCGCACCCCCGCCTACGACATCCAGCAGGCTTGCGGCACCGGCCTCCAGGCGGTGATCGCCGCCGCCAACAAGATCGCCCTCGGGCAGACCGAGTCCGCGATCGCGGGCGGCGCCGACACGGCCAGCGACGCGCCGCTCGGCGTCAACGACCGCCTGCGCCGCATCCTCCTCGAGGCCCGCCGCGCGAAGTCGCCCGGCGCCCGGCTGAAGGCCCTCGCGAAGATCCGCCCCACCCATCTGGTCCCGGACATCCCGCGCAACGCCGAACCCCGCACCGGACTGTCCATGGGCGAGCACGCCGCCGTCACGGCCCGCGCCTGGGGCATCACCCGCGAGGCGCAGGACGAACTGGCGGCGACCAGCCACCGGCGGCTGGCGGCGGCGTACGAACGCGGCTTCCTGGCCGACCTGGTGGTCCCCTTCCGGGGCCTCGAACGCGACCAGAACCTCCGCCCGGACTCCACCCCGGCGAAACTCGCCCGCCTCAAGCCGGTGTTCGGCACGGACGGCCCTAATCCGACCATGACGGCGGGCAATTCGACCCCGCTCACGGACGGCGCCGCGGTGGTTCTGCTCGCGAGTGAGGAGTGGGCGCGGCAGCGGGGCCTCGAACCGCTGGCGTATCTCACGGCGTACGAGACCGCCGCCGTCGACTTCGTCAGCGGGGATGTCGCGGGCGGCGAGGACGGCCTGCTGATGGCGCCGGCGTACGCGGTGCCGCGCATGCTGGAGAAGGCCGGACGCGGCATCGAGGACTTCGACCTCGTCGAGATCCACGAGGCGTTCGCGTCCCAGGTGCTGGCGACCCTCGCCGCCTGGGAGAAACGGGGTCTCGCCCCGGTGGACCGCGCCCGGCTGAACGTGGCCGGGTCCTCCCTGGCCACCGGCCACCCCTTCGCCGCCACGGGCGCCCGGATCGTGGCGACGCTCGCGGGTCTCCTGGCCGAGCGGGACACCCCCTCGCGCGGCCTGATCTCGATCTGCGCGGCCGGCGGCCAAGGCGTCACGGCGATCCTGGAGCGCCCCTGACGGCACCTCAAACCCGTGGGGCGAGGCCTGCACAGCCCCGTCCCCGGACCATCCCCGAACCCGCACAGACTCCCCATGCGGGCGCCGTACGATCGCGGTCCTAACCGGCGGTAACAGCGAGCCGCTGCCGCAGGTGAACACCTCGGTGCGCACCGCGCGTACCTATGCAGCACAGCAGTGTGTAGCTGCAGGCCCCAGGAGCTGCCCATGCCCATCTCGTACTCGTCCGCGCCCGTGCCGGCCGCCCCCGTCGACCTCGACCACGACGGCCGCCCGGTGCTCGTGGAGCCGGAGACCCGGCGGCTGAACGGGGAGGTCCGGGAGGCCTACGTGCCGCCGCTGGTGCCGCCGGTGACCCACGGCTCGCTCGCCGACCTGCCGTTCGAGAACGCGAGCGAGGCGCCCGGCCACCGGGTGCTCAGCCGCCGGGACGCGGACGGCGGCTGGACGGATGTGACGGCGGCCCAGTTCGCCGACCAGGTGCTGGCGCTGGCGAAGGGACTGATCTTTGAGGGCTTGATGCCGGGCGACCGGATCGCGGTCATGGCGCGCACGACCTACGAGTGGACGCTGCTCGACTTCGCGGCCTGGGCGGCCGGCCTGGTCACGGTCCCCGTCTACCCCACCTCCTCGGTGTTCCAGATCCGCTGGATCCTCCAGGACTCCGGCGCGGTGGCCCTGATCACGGAGACGGTCGGCCAGGCGGCGGCCATCGGCCCGGAACGCCACCGCCTGCCCGACCTGCGCCACGCCTGGGTGATCGAGAAGGGGCACGTGGAGCGGCTGGCCGAGCTGGGCGCGGCGGTCCCCGACCAGGAGGTGACCGTCCGCCGGGGCGTGCTCGGCCCGGACACCCTCGCCACCCTCGTCTACACCTCGGGCACGACCGGCCGCCCCAAGGGGTGCGCGCTGACACACGGCAACTTCCTGGCGGAGGTGGACAACGCCACCCAGCTCCTCCACCCGGTCTTCCACGCCAGGACGAGCGAGGAGCCGTCGACGCTGCTGTTCCTGCCGCTGTCGCACGTCTTCGGCCGTATGGTCGCGGTCGCCTGCATCCGCGCACGGGTACGGCTCGGGCACGCGCCCAGCATGAAGGCGGAGGACCTGCTGGCCGACCTGGCGAGCTTCCGGCCGACCTTCCTGCTGGTCATCCCGTACATGCTGGAGAAGGTCTTCAACAACGCCCGGGCGGCGGCCGAGCGCGGAGGCCGAGGAGCGCTGTTCGACCGCGCGGCCTCGGTGGCCCGCCGCTACGGCGAGGCGCTGGAGGCCCGGCAGCACGGCACCGGCCCCGGCCCGAGCCGCGCCCTGAAGGCGGCCCGCGCCTTCTACGACCCGCTCGTCTACCGCCGCATCCGCGGCGCCCTGGGCGGCCGGCTCCGCCATGTGATCAGCGGCGGCTCCCCGCTGGGCACCCGCCTCGCCGCCTTCTACGCGGGCGCCGGCATCGAGATCTTCGAGGGCTACGGCCTGACGGAGTCGACCGGCGCGGCCACCGTCACGCCCCCGCTCAAGCCCCGGCTGGGCACGGTGGGCTGGCCGCTGCCCGGCACCCGGGTGCGGATCGCGGCGGACGGCGAGGTGCTGCTCTCCGGCGGGCAGGTCTTCCGGGGCTACTGGGACCCGCACGCGGGCGGGGTGATCCCGGCGACCCCCGACGGCTGGTTCCCGACGGGCGACATCGGCCGCCTGGACGACGAGGGCTACCTCACGATCACGGGCCGGAAGAAGGAGATCCTGATCACCGCGGGTGGCAAGAACGTGGCGCCCGCCCCGCTGGAGAACTGGCTGCGCTCCCACCCCCTGATCTCGCAGTGCCTCGTCATCGGCGACGGCCGCCCCTATGTCTCCGCCCTCATCACGCTCGACGTGGACGGCATCACCCACTGGCGCCGGATGAACGGCAAGCACCCCGTCCCGCCGGAGCTGCTGGTGGGGGACGAGGAGCTCGACGCGGTCCTGCAGCGCGCGGTGGACGAGGCCAACAAACTCGTCTCCCGCCCCGAGTCGATCCGCCGCTTCGCGGTCCTGCCCGTGGACTTCACCGAGGAGGCCGGGCATCTGACGCCGTCGATGAAGCTGCGCCGTGCGGCGATCATGCGGGACTTCGCCCGTGAGGTGGAGGAGCTGTACGCGCCGTAGGGCCCGTACGCAGCGTATGTCCCCTACGCGCAGTAGGGCCCGTGGGTCACGCCCCCCGCCGACGACGGATCTCACCCGTTCGAGAACGACCACTGGCCCATTTGGCCGCAGGCGGCGGCCGTGCTGGCGGCGGTCCGGGGCCCCCCGTGCTTCCATCGCGTCGAGAGGCGTCGAGGAGGCTCACATGATGGCCGATGATCCACAGCAGGACACCCACGCCCGATCGGGTGCGCCCCGGCGGCGCGTGCTGGCCGCGGCCGCCGCGCTGGCGCCCGTGCTGGCCGCCGCGCACACCGCCCCCGCCCGTGCCCTGCCCGCCGCGGCGGACCACGGACACCGTGACGGGCCGGTCAGACCGGTGCGCACCGCCCTGTCGGACTGGGCGGACGTGGCCAAGGCGCTGGGCCGCGGCGGCGACATGAAGCGCGACCTGATGTACCACACGGGCCTGCCGCGCCGGGATCTGTCGGTGATCTCCCAGGGCGTCCTCGTCAAACCGGAACTCGCCCTGGGCTCCCACGTGTCCTTCGTCCGCTACGCCGACGGCAGCACGATGACGATGGGCGACCTGGTGGTCACCGAGCAGGAACTGCAGCCGTTCCTCGATGTCCTCCAGCAGCACCGGATCGCGGTGACCGCGCTCCACAAGCACCTGCTCTCCCAGATGCCCGACATCTGGTGGGTGCACATCCACGCGCACGGCCACGACCCGGTGACCGTGGCCCGCGGGCTGCGCGCGGCGTTCGACCGTACCGGCACCCCGCCCCCGCAGCGTCCCGCACCGTCCGGCCACACCCTGGACACCGCGGGCATCGACGCGGCGCTGGGCGTCAAGGGCACCTACGACGACGGGGTCTACAAGAGCCTCTTCATCCGCCGCGAGACCATCACCGAGGGCGGCATGGCGCTGCCGCCGGGCCTGGGGTCGACCACCGCGTTCAACTGGCAGCCGCTGGGTGGCGACCGGGTGGCGATCAGCGGCGACGTCGCGATGGTCGCCGCGGAGGTCCAGAACGTCCTCGCGGCCCTCAGACGCGCGGGGACCCAGCTGGTCGAGCTCCACAACCACGGGCTGAGGGACGAACCCCGCCTGTTCTTCACCCACTTCTGGGCCGTCGGGGACGGCGTCACGCTGGCCCGGGGCCTGCGCCCCGCGGTGGACGCCACCAACGCGGCGCCGGCCGGCGGTTGAAGAGACGTCATCCCCCCGCTTCCGGTACCGCCGGCGGCCAAGCACAGCACGTGGACGAGGGAGAACCCCGCGATGACCCAGAGCACCGAACCGAAGATGTGCCCGTTCGACTTCAGCGAGGGTCTGGAGTTCGATCCCGCGCTCGCGGAGCTGATGGCCCGCGACTCCATCACCCGTATCCGGCTGCCGTACGGTGACGGCGCCGCCTGGCTGATCACCGACTTCGAAGGCGTACGGCAGGTGACCACCGACCAGCGGTTCAGCCGGGCGGCGATCATGGGGCACGACTATCCGCGGCTGACCCCGGAGCCCATCGTCTCCCGGGAGTCCATCAACGTGATGGACCCGCCGCACAGCAGCCGCCTGCGCCGTCTGGCGTCCCAGGGCTTCGCCCGGGGGCACGTGGAGCGGATGCGGCAGCAGATCGTCCGGCTGGCCGACACCCTCCTGGAGGAGATGGCCGAGCAGGGGCCGCCCGCGGACCTCGTCCAGCACCTGTCCAACCAGCTCCCGCAGCAGACCATCTACGACGTCCTCGGCATCCCCCGCGAGGACTGGGCGCGGATGCAGGAGTACGCGCACCAGTTGCTCGAGACCGGGCCCGACAGCCGCGAGACCGCCGCGAACGCCAAGGCCGCGCTGCGCTCCTACTTCCTGGAGCAGGTCGAACAGCGGCGGCGCACCCCCGGGAACGACCTGATCAGCGCGCTGGCCGCGGCCAAGGACGGCGACGACGCCCTCGACGACGAGGAACTGGCGGTCATGGCGCTGACGCTGGTGCTCAGCGGGCAGGACACCGCCACCTGCCAGATCAGCGACATCTGCTACCTGCTGCTGACCCGCCCCGAGCTGATGGAGCACCTGAGGAGCCGGCCGGAGTCCCTGACCGACGTCATCAACGAGCTGCTCCGCTACATCCCGTTCCGCAAGGGGGTCGGCATCCCCCGGGTGGCGCTGGAGGACGTCGAGATGGACGGCGTACGGATCCGCAAGGGCGACTTCGTCCACGTGTCGTACCTGACGGCGAACCGCGACCCGAAGCGCTACCCGGACCCGGACGTCATCGACCCGGAGCGGCCGCCCATGCCGCATATGACGTTCGGCTGGGGCGGCCACCGCTGCATCGCCGTACCGCTGGCGATGGCGGAACTGGAGGTGGCCGTCGGGCGCCTGGTGGAGCGGTTCCCGACGCTGCGCCTCGCCGTGCCGGCCGAGGAGATCCGCTGGGACACGGAAACGATCCGCCGCTTTCCGCTGGAGCTGCCGGTGACCTGGTGAGGCGCGGCCGGGCGGTCAGGCCACCCCGGCCGCCCGCAGCAGGGCCGTCGTGGCCGCAGCGCCCAGCACGACGACCACGAACGGCGCCCGCCGCCACGCCAGGCCCACGGCCACCAGGACCCCGGCCGGGCGCGCCCACCCGGCGAAGCCGCCCGACTCGGTGAGCGCGCCCGTCGTCAGCAGCGCGACCAGCAGCACCACAGCCCCCGCCGACAGCAACCGCTGGACCCGGTCGGGGAGTTCGACGCGGCCGTGCAGCAGCGGGCCCGCCAGCCGGAAGGCGTACGTCCCCACGGCCAGCGCCACGATCGCGGCGAACGTCGCCCTCATGCCTGCCTCCCCGAGGCCTGTCGGCCCAGCGCGAGCAGCCCTGCCAGTGCCAGCAGCACCGGCAGCCCCGCCGGCACGAACGGCGTCACCGCGAGGGCCACCGCGCCGCCGGCCAGCGCCGCCCGCCGTACGCCCGCGTCGTCCCGTACGGACGGGAGGACCAGCGCCGCCAGCACCGCGGGGAAGGCGGCGTCCAGTCCGAAGGTGTCGGTGTCGCCGAGCGCGCCCCCGGCCAGGGCCCCGCCGAGGACGCTCACGTTCCACACCGTGTACATCCCGATCCCGGAGATCCAGAACGCCGCGCGGCGCCGGGCCGGGTCCCGCTGGGCCAGGGCGAAGGCCGCCGTCTCGTCGGTCACCAGGTGAGCGCCCAGGAACCGTGCCGCGCGCCCCCGGCCGCCCAGCACGTCCGCCACCGCGAGGCTGAACGCCGCCGTACGCGTGTTCAGCAGCAGACCCGTCGCCGCCGCGGCCACGGGGCCGCCCCCGGCGAGCAGGATCCCCACCGCGCTGAACTGAGCGGAGCCCGCGTACACCACCAGCGACATCACCACCGGCACCCACACCGGCAGCCCGCCCGCGACCGCGATCGCCCCGAACGAGACGCCGACCACTCCACTGGCGAGGCAGACGAGGGAGATGTCCCGGAGCAGGGCACGGTCCACGGTCGGCGGTAAGGGGAGAACCTCGGGTGTTCGGAACAGCGAACGCATGTTTCCTACAATGGACAACAGCCTTTCTGTTCGTCAAGATGAACGAACGTACCGATGGAGCGAACGCCCGATGGCCCACGACACCGCCGCCCCACCGCCCCGGCTCCCGCTGGACTGGATCGCCGCCGCCCTGCGCCGAGAGCGCACCCGGGCCGGGCTCTCCCTCTCCGAGCTGGCCAAGCGGGCCGGCATCGCCAAGTCCACGCTGTCCCAGCTGGAGGCGGCGGGCGGCAATCCCAGCGTGGAGACCCTGTGGGCGCTCGGCGTCGCCCTCGGCGTGCCGTTCAGCGCGCTGGTCGAACCGCCCGCCCCCGCCGTTCAGGTGATTCGCGCGGGTCAGGGGCCGACCGTGCACTCGGAGCAGGCCGGCTACGCGGCGACCCTGCTGTCCGCGAGCCCGCCCGGCGCGCGCCGGGACCTGTACCACGTCCGGCTGGAACCGGGGGCCGCGCGGCTATCGGAACCCCATATTCCGGGCAGCCTGGAGCACTTGATCGTGAGTGAGGGGCGGGTTCTCGCCGGGCCGCGCGGTGAGGAGGTGGAGCTGGGCCCCGGGGACTACATGGCGTTCCGCGGTGACGTCGCCCATTCGTACGAGGCACTGGCACCCGGGAGCGCCTTCGTGCTCGTCATGCAGCACGTGTGAGCGCGCCTCGGCTCTCGTGGGGGAGGCCGGTGCATCCTGAAGAATTCGCGAAGAATTCATCGAAAGGCAGGAGCCCCGCCGCCGAATGGCGCGGGGCTCCTTGGGTACTGCTCTCAGGTCTGGATCAGGGACTCAGCGATCTTCAGATCGCAGTGACGTTCTCCGCCTGCGGGCCCTTCGGCCCCTGCGTCACGTCGAAGGAGACCTGCTGGTTCTCCTCGAGGGAACGGAAGCCGTTCGCGTTGATCGCGGAGTAGTGGACGAAGACGTCCGGGCCGCCGCCTTCCTGGGCGATGAATCCAAAGCCCTTCTCGGCGTTGAACCACTTCACGGTTCCGGTAGCCATAAGCCCTCCTTGGGCCCAAAGGGTTGCCCTGCTCCAGAACTGCAAGTGTGAAAACGGAACCGCTGCACAACTGCATATGTCTGAAAACGACGAGAGCCCGCGGTCACATGCTCCGCAGGCTCTGTACTGCAAGGAAACCAAACTGCAACTTGCTGCGAGCGTAGCACGCGGGCAGCCAAAAGCAATAGAGGTCAAGATCACGTCACCCGGACGTTTGAATGACGCGGGAACCCTTGACAGCGGGGGGCGAAGACGGCGCCGCAGAGCGCGAGGGCTAGTCTCGCGATGTGGACAATTCTCGCACCCGGCCGCGCGTCGGCCACATCCAGTTCCTCAACTGCCTGCCCCTGTACTGGGGGCTCGCGAGAACCGGCACCCTCCTCGACTTCGAGCTGACCAAGGACACACCCGAGAAGCTCAGCGAGCAGCTCGTGCGGGGCGACCTCGACATCGGTCCGATCACCCTGGTGGAGTTCCTCAGGAACGCAGACGACCTGGTCGCCTTCCCCGACATCGCGGTCGGCTGTGACGGCCCGGTGATGTCCTGCGTGATCGTCTCCCAGGTCCCGCTGGACCGGCTGGACGGCGCCCGGGTCGCCCTCGGCTCCACCTCGCGGACCTCCGTACGCCTCGCCCAGCTGCTGCTCGCCGAGCGGTACGGGGTGGCCCCGGACTACTACACCTGCCCGCCCGACCTCAGCCTGATGATGCAGGAGGCCGAGGCGGCCGTGCTGATCGGCGACGCCGCCCTGCGCGCCAACCTCATCGACGGACCGCGCTTCGGCCTCGACGTCCACGACCTCGGCACGCTGTGGAAGGAGTGGACGGGCCTGCCGTTCGTCTTCGCGGTGTGGGCCGCCCGGCGCGACTACCTGGAGCGGGAGCCCGTCATCACCCGCACGGTGCACGAGGCCTTCCTCTCCTCCCGCAACCTGTCCCTGGAGGAGGTCGGCAAGGTCGCCGAGCAGGCGGCACGCTGGGAGGCCTTCGACGAGGACGTCCTGGAGCGGTACTTCACGACGCTCGACTTCAGCTTCGGGGGCCCGCAGCTGGAGGCCGTCGCCGAGTTCGCCCGCCGGGTCGGCCCGACGACCGGTTTCCCGGCGGACGTGAAGGTGAAGCTGCTCGAACGGTAGGGGAGTTGTCCGCTCCGTCCCTACGCTGTCCGGGTGGATCTGGACCTCTGGGCGGCCGTCGCCGCCGCGGTGTGGGGTGCGGCGGCCGGCGCGCTGGTGCCCCGTGCCGCGTACCGGCTGTCCGTCGAGCCCGGGCAGCCGTGGCGGGACCGGTGCCCGGACGGGCATCCGATCGGCGGATGGGTCGGACGGGCGCGGTGTGCTGACGGGCGGGCGTACGGCTCCGGGACCGTGGTCGTGGGCGCGGTCACCGCACTGGTGTGCGCGGTGCTCGCGCTCGCCACCGGCACGCGCCCGGAGCTGGCCGTGTGGCTGCTGCTCGCCCCCGTCGGCGTCCTGCTGACCCTCGTGGACTTCCGGGTGCAGCGGCTGCCGGACGTCCTGACCCTGCCGCTGGCCGGCGCCGCCCCCGCCCTGCTGGGGCTGGCCGCGCTGGCGCCCGAGCACGCGGGCCGGTGGCGCACCGCGCTGCTCGGCGCGCTCGTGCTGGGCGGCGCCTACTTCCTGCTGTTCCTCCTCAACCCGCACGGTCTCGGCTTCGGGGACGTCAAGCTGGCGCCCGGGCTCGGTGCGGTGCTCGGCTGGTACGGCTGGGGGACCGTGGTGCTCGGCACCTTCGCCGGGTTCCTGTTCGGGGGGCTGTACGGGCTCGGGCTCGTCCTCGCCCGGCGCGCCGGACGGCGTACGACGATCCCGTTCGGGCCGTTCCTCATCGCGGGCACGTTCGTCGGGCTGCTCATCGGCGCGTACGCGGCCTGACGTCGGGCCGGTAAAAGCGCTGGCGTAGGCTGGTTCGGTCCGCCACGACCCTTACGTGTCCGTCCATCCCCGCCGAAAGGGAGCCCGGTGACCGAGAAGGCCGACCTCACGTCCATTGATGTCACAGCCGTGCTCGACCGTGCCGCCGACGGTGGGCGGATCACCCCCGAGGAAGCGCTCGTCCTCTACCGCGACGCGCCGCTGCACGCGCTGGGCGCCGCCGCCGACGCCGTGCGCCGCCGCAAGTACGCCGGGATCGAGCACATCGCGACGTACATCATCGAGCGCAACATCAACTACACGAACGTGTGTGTGACGGCGTGCAAGTTCTGCGCCTTCTACGCGGCCCCCAAGGACACGGAGAAGGGCTGGACGCGCGACCTCGACGACATCCTGCGCCGCTGCGCCGAGACCGTCGAACTCGGCGGCACCCAGATCATGTTCCAGGGCGGCCACCACCCCGACTACGGCGTCGAGTACTACGAGCGGCACTTCCGCGCCATCAAGGAGGCGTTCCCCCAGCTGGTCATCCACAGCCTGGGGGCGTCCGAGGTGGAGCACATGGCCCGTATCTCGGGCGTGTCCGTGGAGGAGGCCATCTCCCGCATCCACGCCGCCGGGCTCGACTCCTTCGCCGGCGCCGGCGCCGAACTGCTGCCGGAGCGCCCGCGCAAGGCGATCGCGCCCCTGAAGGAGAGCGGCGAGCGCTGGCTGGAGATCATGGAGACCGCGCACCGGCTGGGTGTGGAGTCCACCTCGACCATGCTGATGGGCACGGGCGAGACCAACGCCGAGCGCATCGAGCACCTGCGGATGATCCGCGACGTGCAGGACCGCACGGGCGGGTTCCGGGCGTTCATCCCGTACACCTACCAGCCCGAGAACAACCACCTGAAGGGCCGCACCCAGGCGACCATCTTCGAGTACCTGCGGATGATCGCGGTCGCCCGTCTGTTCCTCGACAACGTCCGGCACATCCAGGGTTCCTGGCTGACCACCGGCAAGGACGTCGGCCAGCTGACCCTGCACTACGGCGCCGACGACCTCGGCTCGATCATGCTCGAGGAGAACGTCGTCTCCTCGGCCGGCGCCAAGCACCGCTCCAACCGCATGGAGATCATCGACCTGATCCGGAAGGCGGGGCGCGTCCCGGCCCAGCGGTCGACGACGTACGAGCACCTCGTGGTCCACGACGACCCGGCCAACGACCCGGTCGACGACCGCGTGATGTCCCACATCTCCTCCACGGCCATCGAGGGCGGTACGGCCCACCCGGAGTTGAAGCTCCTGGCGTCCAACTAGGGCGCGCATGCTGACGCTTCACGTGGCCGACCTCGTGGTCACCGGTGATGCGCGGCCGTCCGTGCCGGAAGGCGCCCTGCTCGTCGACGGCCGGGAGCTCGCGGCTCTCGGGACGTACGAGGAGTTGGCGGCCGCGCACCCCACGGCCCGGGTCAGGCGGTGGCCCGGACTGCTCGCCCCCGGGCTGCTGAATCCGTACGGTCCCGAACTGCTGGAGCAGACCTACCACCCGGACCCGCGTGAGGCCGATGAGCTGGGTACCGAGCCGCTCAGTGGCGCGGCCCTCGAGGCGCTCGCCCTGAGCGACGCCCGCTGGGGCGCCAGCGCACGGCACGGGGTGCAGCGGATGCTGGCGCACGGGACCGTCGCGGTGGCGGGGGACCTGTGGCGCCCCGCCGTGGTCGCCGCCGTGTACCGGGCGGGGTTGACGGTCGAGCAGCGGTTCGGGGCTCCCACGGGCCCGCCGTGTCTCGATCCGCTGACCGGACGGAGCCTGGAGGAGGCGATCGTGCTGCCGCTGCCGCGCGTCGGCATGGACGCCACGTTCGCCGTGTTCGACGCCCCGGACGATGCGGCGCTCGCCGAACGCGGAGCCGGAACGTGCGTGGCGACGGTCATCGCCGGACGTCTGGTGCACCGGCGTCGATAGCGAGGTTGGTGCACCGGCGCCGATGGCGAGGCCTGGTGCACCGGCGTCGATAGTGAGGCCTGGTCCACCGGCGCCGATGGCGAGGCTGCTGACACGACGCCGTACCCCCTGCTGCCACAATGGCCCCGTGACCCGCGCATCCCTGGACAAGCAGCCGCACGAAGTCGCCTCGATGTTCGACGACGTGGCGGAACGGTACGACCTGACGAACGACGTGCTGTCACTCGGGCAGGCGCGGCTGTGGCGCAAGGAGGTCGCGAAGGCGGTCGACGCGCGGCCCGCGCAGAAGGTCCTGGACCTCGCGGCCGGCACGGCGACCTCGTCGCTCCCCTTCACGCGGACCGGCGCGTACGTCGTCCCGTGCGACTTCTCGCTCGGGATGCTCCAGGTCGGCAAGAAGCGGCACCCCTGGATGCCCTTCACCGCGGGCGACGCGACGAAGCTGCCGTTCAAGGACGACACCTTCGACGCCGTCACCATCTCCTTCGGCCTGCGCAACGTGCAGGACACGGACGCGGCGCTGGGCGAGCTGTACCGGGTGACCAGGCCCGGCGGGCGGGTCGTGATCTGCGAGTTCTCGCATCCCACATGGGCGCCGTTCCGCACGGTCTACACCGAGTACCTGATGCGCGCGCTGCCGCCGGTGGCCCGCGCGGTGTCCTCCAACCCCGACGCCTACGTCTACCTCGCCGAGTCCATCCGCGCCTGGCCCGACCAGCCGGCCCTCGCCGAGCGGCTGCGCAAGGCGGGCTGGTCCAAGGTGGCGTGGCGGAACCTCACCGGCGGGATCGTGGCCCTGCACCGGGGCTTCAAGCAGGACTGACCGCGTACGGGTCGCCCGGCTCGTCCAGCTCGCGCTGCATTCCGCCCCTCGGCGGTGGTGGCACGCGCGGTTCGCGTACGCCCGCTCCGCCGCCGCCCTCGCCCTCGCCGAGGTCGAACCAGACGGTGACGACGGCACCGCGCGGCACCTCGGCGCCCGGCTGCGGGTACTGCCGTACGACGTAGTCGACGACGGTGCGGTGGAAGTCGGGCCGGTCGGGTGCGGCGAGCAGGACGCCCTGCTGCTTGGCGGCCTCACGCGCGTCCATCGCCATCAGACCGATCAGCCGCGGCACGCGCACTTCGGGTGTTTTGGGTGGTATAGGCACAGATGTCACCCCCAGCGGTACAGGAAGGGTAACCGGCCGGGGGTGCCACCCGGAAGCGCCAGGTGTCTTTCTGTGACAGTCGATCACGCTCGGTCACAGATCGAGGCGGTAGCAGTGGCCCTGCCGCTGCGACGCGGGCGTCGTGTAGGTCTCCGCCAGGCGCATCCCCAGCCGCTGTGTGACCGCGATGGACCGCGTGTTGCGGGAGTCGACCATGGCCACCACGCCGCTCACCCCCGCCGCACGCACGCGCTCCAGGGTCACCCGGGCGGCGGCCGTCACATACCCCTTGCCCCAGTGCGCCCGCCCGAGCCGCCAGCCGATCTCGATCTCCCCCTTCGGGCCCCACTCGCGCGGCCACGGCTGAGCGCCCGTGAAGCCGATGACCTCCCCGGACTCGTCGAGCACGCTCCACAGGCAGAAGCCGTACTCGGCGTCGTGCCGGCGCTGGCGGGCGGTGAGCTCCTCGTAGACGGACAGCTCGGCGGCCTTGCCGCCGTGGAACTCCATGACCTCGGGGTCGGCGAACACCCGGTGCCAGGCGAAGGCGTCCTCGTCGGTGGGGACGCGCAGCCGTACGTCGGGGAGAGCTCGGTTCATGGGGGCAGCCCTTCAGCCGGGAGGTCGGTGACGCTGAATAGACTGCCCATGTCCAGTGCCCGTCAGAACGCTGTTTCGGCCGCGGTTTCCCCGTGGCTTTCTCGCTGCCTGCCGCAGGCGCTGGTGTTGTCGTCGTCGAGTCTTGGGGAGAACCCGCCGTGACCGAGCCCCAGCCCCTTACCGAACACACCGCCGATGTGATCGTCGTCGGGGCCGGGCCAGCCGGTTCCACCACCGCGTACTACCTCGCGAAGGCGGGCCTGGACGTCCTGCTGCTGGAGAAGACCGCGTTCCCCCGCGAGAAGGTGTGCGGTGACGGTCTGACGCCGCGCGCCACCAAGCAGCTCGTCGCGATGGGCATCGACATCTCCGAAGAGGCCGGCTGGCTGCGCAACAAGGGTCTGCGCATCATCGGCGGCGGGGTGCGGCTCCAGCTCGACTGGCCGGATCTCGCCTCCTACCCTGACTACGGACTGGTCCGCAAGCGCGACGACTTCGACGAACAGCTGGCCCGGCAGGCGCAGAAGGCGGGCGCGCGGCTGTACGAGCGCTGCAATGTGGGCGCCCCGATCGTCGACGACCGCACCGGCCGTATCACGGGCGTGCACGCCAAGCTGGGCGACGAGAAGCGCGAGGTCACCTTCCACGCGCCGCTCGTGGTCGCGGCGGACGGCAACTCCTCGCGGCTGTCGCTGGGGATGGGCCTGCACCGCCGCGAGGACCGCCCCATGGGTGTCGCGGTCCGTACGTACTTCACCTCCCCGCGCCACGACGACGACTACCTGGAGTCCTGGCTGGAGCTCTGGGACCGGCGCGGCGGCCAGGAGCGGCTGCTGCCCGGCTACGGCTGGATCTTCGGCATGGGCGACGGGACGAGCAACGTCGGCCTGGGCGTGCTGAACACCTCGGAGTCCTTCAGGGAACTGGACTGGCGGGAGGTGCTCAAGGCCTGGTGCGCCTCGATGCCTCAGGACTGGGGCTACACCCCCGAGAACATGACCGGCCCGATCCGCGGCGCCGCCCTCCCCATGGCCTTCAACCGCCAGCCGCACTACACCAAGGGCCTGTTGCTCGTCGGCGACGCGGGCGGCCTGGTGAACCCCTTCAACGGCGAGGGCATCGCCTACGCCATGGAGTCCGGCCAGATCGCGGCGGACGTCATCGTCCAGGCCCTGGCCCGCGCGACCCCCGGCCAGCGCGAACTCGCCCTGCACAACTACCCGAAGATCCTGAAGGACACCTACGGCGGCTACTACACGCTGGGCCGCGCCTTCGTGAAGCTGATCGGCAACCCGAAGGTGATGAAGATCGCTGCCCAGCGCGGCCTCACGCACCCCGTGCTCATGAAGTTCACCCTGAAGCTGCTCGCCAACCTCACCGATCCGACGGGCGGCGACGCGATGGACCGGATCATCAACGGGCTGTCCAAGGTGGCTCCCAAGGCGTGAACAGGTGACCGGCAGGTGAGGGTGCTGTAGGTGACCGGGCCGCGACCTTCCGTCGCGGTCCGTCTCTCCCTACCCTCCGGTGCCCATGACAACAGAACACCAGGAACCCACCCGCAGACGCTTCCTCGCAGGGGCCGGAGGAGCCGCCGCCGTCTCGTTATGGCCCGGCGGCCGCGCCCGTGCCGTCACCCGCAGGCACGTCGCCGTGCTCGGCGGCGGTGTCTCGGGGCTCAGCGCCGCCCAGGAACTCGCCGAGCGCGGCTATGCCGTCACCGTCTACGAGTACTACGACGTCCTCGGCGGCAAGGCCCGCTCCATGGACGTGCCCGGTACGGGGAGCGGTGGCCGCAGACCGCTGCCCGGCGAGCACGGCTTCCGGTTCTTCCCCGGTTTCTACCGGAACCTGCCGGACACCATGCGCCGCATCCCCTTCCCCGGCAACGCGAACGGCGTCCACGGCAACCTGCGCAACGGCACCGAGGAGTTGTTCGCCCGCAGTTCCGGCCGCCCTGACCTGCACTTCCCGCTGCGCCGGGTCACCACCCCGCCGGCCCCCGGCGACATCATCCCGTCCTGGCTCCGCGACCAGATCCTGTCCGTACTGGACCTGGGTACCCGCCTGCCCGCCCACGAGGCCGCCTACTTCGCCGACCGCCTCCTGGTCCACCTCACCAGCTGCGACGCCCGCCGCGAGGACCAGTGGGAGAAGACGTCCTGGTGGCAGTTCATCCGGGCCGAGGAGATGAGCGCGGAGTACCAGACCCTCCTCGGCATCGGCCAGACCCGCAACCTCGTCGCCACGCGCGCGGAGGTGGCGTCCACGCGCACGGTCGGCCGCGTCATCATCGAGGCCCTCATCCTCTGGGGCCTGCTCGGCCGCGGCCTGGACGGCGACGCCGACATCGACCGCGTCCTCAACGCCCCGACCAGCGAGGCCTGGATCGACCCCTGGGCCGCGCACCTGCGCTCCCTCGGCGTCGAGTTCGTGCTCGGCACCGAGGTCCGTGAGGTGGGTTACGGGGGCGGGCGCGTCACCGGCGTGAGGGTCGCCGCGCGCGACGGCGGGGACGAGCGCACCCTCACCGCCGACCACTACGTCTCCGCGATGCCCGTCGAGCACGCCCGCCGCACCTGGGGCGCCGCCCTGCGCGCCGCCGATCCGCAGCTCGCCCGGTGCGACGCGCTCAAGACGGACTGGATGACCGGGGTGCAGTTCTATCTGCGCACGCCCACGCCCGTCGTCCACGGGCACATCAACTGCCTGGACTCACCCTGGTCGGTGACCGGGATCGGGCAGGCGCAGTTCTGGGACGTACGGGACTTCTCGCGGGACTACGGCGACGGTCAGGCCCGGGACTGCCTGTCCGCGATCATCTCGGAGTGGGACAAGCCCGGCATCCTGTACGGCAAGACGGCCCGCGAGTGCACCAAGGAGGAGATCGTCGCGGAGCTGTGGGCCCAGCTGAAGGACGGACTCAACGACTCCGGCAAGACCACGCTGAGGGACGAGGATCGCCTCGGCTGGTTCATGGACCCGGCGGTGACCGGTCTCGGCGGCCCCGACCCGCAGAACCGCGAGCCGCTCCTCATCCATCCGACGGGCACGCTCTACAACCGCCCCTCGGCGAGGACCGCCGTACCGAATTTCTTCCTCGCGGGCGACTACGTCCGGACGGATGTGGACCTGGCGACGATGGAGGGCGCCAACGAGTCGGCGCGCAGGGCCGTCAACGCGCTGCTGGACGCCGACGGCGCGGACGCCGAGCGGTGCCGGATCTGGGAGCTGTACCGCCCGCCGGAGCTGGAGCCCCTCAAGCGGGTCGACGAGGTGCGCTATCGGCTCGGCCTGCCGAACACGTTCGACGTGGGGTGAGCGGAGTCGGCCGGGGATGAGCGGGGAGGGCCGCCGCCTCGAACGGGCGACGGCCCTGCGATCCCCGTACCGCTTGCGACGGCTCGGTCAGAGCACGCGGACCGCGCCGGACGGCGGGTCGTAGGACAGCGGGTGCTCCCCGACGCCGCTGGAGGGGTTCTGCGCGCCGACGAACATGCCGTCGCCCACGTACACCGCGACGTGGTAGGCACTGCCCGCGCTGCCCCAGTACAGGATGTCCCCGGGCTGCAGGTTGCTCAGCGAGACCTGGGTGCCGGCCGTCGACTGGTCCTGGGAGACCCGCGGGAGGTTGACCCCGACCTGCTTGAAGGCCGTCTGCACCAGGCCGGAGCAGTCGTAGGCCGACGGACCGGTGGCGCCGGAGACGTACGCCTTGCCGATCTGCGCCTTGACGAAGGCGACGACCTCCGCGACCGAACCGGTGGCCGTGGAGGAGCTCGTCGAGGCGGTGGTCGAGGCGGCGGTGAGGACGGTGCGCTCGGCGCTGCGCGAGGCGGCCTCCGCCTGCTTGCGCTCCGCCTCGGCCTTCCGCTTGGCCTCGGCCGCCTTCTTCTTGGCCTGGGCCAGGTCCGTCTGGGCCTGCTTCGCGGCCTTGGCGGCGGCCGCGTCACGCTCGACCTGCAGCTGGTAATTGGCCGCGGCCTGCTGGGTGGCCGCCGCGGACTGTGCGACCTGCGTGGCCACGTCGGCCGTCAGGGTCGGCAGCTCGAGCGTCTGGGTCACCGGCTCCGCGGCGTCGGCCGATGCCGAGGCCCCGGCCACGGCCAGGGTGCTGAGGACACCACCGGCGACTGAGGCCCGCATCGCGATGGTCGACGCGCTGCGGTTGCGGGGCTTCCGGTGGCTGCGTATGTGAGCGGTGTGGGACATGGGGACAAGCGGTACCAGGGACTCCTCCATACCTTCAAGAAACGTGTGGTGCGCCACAGTTGTTCAATCGGCGGCCTGAATCCCGGGCGTGTCATTCTTTATTGACGCCGTAACGGGCAAAGCGGACAGTGGTGATCAAGCCTGTGATCATGGGCTTTCGTCGTTACGTCCCGAATTGCTCCTGGCTTACCACTGGTTGGGGCAGATGGCCAAGCCCGCTTTATTGAACCGTCACACAGATGTGGCGCAGGTCACGGAACGGTCTCCGTCGCGGGGGCGTCTCGCGCGCAGCGGGGCTCCTCGGTCCGTGCGCCTGCCCTGCCGCTTGTGAATGCACGCACCTCTGCGCGTGAAGCCGCCCCTCTGCTCGTGAACGCGTGCACACGTCCACATTCGCCCTCGCTCCTCCCTCTGAAGTGTGAACGGGTGCCTTTATCAAGGGTTCTGGTCCAACGCCAATTTGCTTTGAGCGCTTGCCCTTTGATAGTGCAAGACCGCCTCTACCAGCGGAGACGGGTGAAAATGTCATCTCTTGGTGATCACTCGACTGCTTCGCGTACGTAGATCACCGCTCATCCGACTTCATGATCCTTCGCCGGGTGGTGGAGATCACAAAGTACGTGCCGACCCCCGTGTCGCAGATCACACACCCGCGGGCATAAGATGCACGGCAGTTGGGCTTGTGACCTGCTTCACATGTCCGCGATCTTCGCTGGGGCGAGCGGGGCTTGCGAGACATGTGGGACGGATGTGAGCCCAGCGCAACCGCCAGCAGTCAGTGCCGACTGAGAGGAGCGAGGAGCGGTGAACGCGTATGCGCCCATCCTCGTACTGGGAGCCCTCGGGGCAGGCTTTGCGATCTTCTCCGTGGTCATGGCCACGCTGATCGGTCCGAAGCGGTACAACCGCGCCAAGCTCGAGGCCTACGAGTGCGGTATCGAGCCGACCCCCACGCCGGCCGGCGGCGGGCGCTTCCCGATCAAGTACTACCTGACGGCGATGCTCTTCATCGTCTTCGACATCGAGATCGTCTTCCTCTACCCCTGGGCCGTCACCTTCGACGCCCTGGGGATCTTCGGGCTCGTGGAGATGCTGCTCTTCGTGCTCACCGTCTTCGTCGCGTACGCGTACGTATGGCGGCGCGGCGGCCTGGAATGGGACTGAGGGGCCTTACGTCATGGGACTCGAAGAAAAGCTGCCGAGCGGTTTCCTTCTGACCACCGTCGAGCAGGCCGCGGGCTGGGTGCGGAAGGCGTCGGTCTTCCCCGCCACCTTCGGCCTCGCCTGCTGCGCCATCGAGATGATGACCACCGGCGCCGGCCGCTACGACCTGGCGCGCTTCGGCATGGAGGTCTTCCGCGGCTCGCCCCGCCAGGCGGACCTGATGATCGTCGCGGGCCGGGTCAGCCAGAAGATGGCGCCGGTCCTCAGGCAGGTCTACGACCAGATGCCGAACCCCAAGTGGGTGATCTCGATGGGCGTGTGCGCCTCCTCGGGCGGCATGTTCAACAACTACGCGATCGTCCAGGGCGTCGACCACATCGTCCCCGTCGACATCTACCTGCCCGGCTGCCCGCCGCGGCCCGAGATGCTGATGGACGCGATCCTCAAGCTGCACCAGAAGATCCAGTCCTCCAAGCTCGGCGTCAACGCCGAGGAGGCGGCCCGGGAGGCGGAGGAAGCGGCGCTCAAGGCCCTGCCGACGATCGAGATGAAGGGGCTGCTGCGATGAGCGACGCGAACGGCACCGACGCGGCGAACGGCTCCTCGAACGGGGTCAACCCCGAGAAGGACCTCGGCGCCGCCAACCTCCCCGGCCGACGCGGCGAGGGCGGCGAGGAGATCCGCGTCCAGCGCGGCATGTTCGGCGCCAACAACGGCGGCGACACCTCCGGCTACGGCGGCCTCGTCCGCTCCATCCGCCTCCCGGGCGCGGCCACCCGCCCCTACGGCGGCTGGTTCGACGAGGTCGCCGACGAGCTGGAGGGCGCCCTGGAGGAACAGGGCCTCCTCCCCGAGAACGCCATCGAGAAGACCGTCGTCGACCGCGGCGAGCTGACGTTCCACATCGAACGCGAGTACCTGGTCGCCGTCGCCCAGACCCTCCGCGACGACCCGGCGCTCCGTTTCGAGCTGTGCACGGGCGTGAGCGGAGTGCACTACCCCGGCGACAAGGGCCGCGAGCTGCACGCCGTCTACCACCTGCGCTCGATCACCCACAACCGGCTGATCCGCCTGGAGGTCAGCGCCCCCGACGCCGACCCGCACGTCCCGTCGCTCGTCTCCGTGTATCCCACGAACGACTGGCACGAACGCGAGACGTACGACTTCTTCGGCCTGATCTTCGACGGCCACCCGGCGCTGACGCGGATCATGATGCCGGACGACTGGCAGGGCCATCCGCAGCGCAAGGACTACCCCCTCGGCGGCATCCCCGTCGAGTACAAGGGCGCCCAGATCCCGGCTCCGGACCAGCGGAGGTCGTACTCATGAGCACGCACACCCCGTCCTCCGCCTCCGCGCGCGAGACCACCGAGGGCACCGTCTACACGGTCACCGGCGGCGACTGGGACGAGGTCGTCCAGACCGCCTCCCGTGCCGACGACGAGCGCCTGATCGTGAACATGGGCCCGCAGCACCCGTCCACGCACGGCGTGCTGAGGCTCATCCTGGAGATCGAGGGCGAGACGGTCACCGAGGCCCGCTGCGGCATCGGCTACCTGCACACCGGCATCGAGAAGAACCTCGAGTACCGCACGTGGACGCAGGGCACCACGTTCGTGACGCGCATGGACTACCTGACGCCGTTCTTCAACGAGACGGCGTACTGCCTCGCCGTGGAGAAGCTCCTCGGCATCGAGGACCAGGTCCCGGACCGCGCCACGATCATCCGGGTGCTCCTGATGGAGCTGAACCGGCTCTCCTCCCACCTGGTGTGCATCGCCACCGGCGGCATGGAGCTCGGCGCCACCACGATCATGATCTACGGCTTCCGCGACCGGGAGATGATCCTCGACATCTACGAGCTGATCACCGGCCTGAGGATGAACCACGCCTACGTCCGCCCCGGCGGACTCGCCCAGGACCTCCCGCCGGGCGCCGTGGACCAGATCCGCGAGTTCGTGAAAAAGATGAAGAAGAACCTCCCGGAGTACGACAAGCTCGCCACCGGGAACCCCATCTTCAAGGCCCGTATGCAGGACATCGGCTACCTGGACCTCGCGGGCTGCATGGCCCTCGGCGCCACGGGGCCGATCCTGCGCTCCGCCGGCCTGCCGCACGACCTGCGCAAGGCTCAGCCCTACTGCGGCTACGAGACGTACGACTTCGACGTCCCGACCGCCGACACCTGTGACGCCTACGGCCGCTTCCTCGTCCGCCTGGAGGAGATGCGCCAGTCGGTCAGGATCATCGAGCAGTGCCTGGACCGGCTGCAGCCCGGCCCGGTCATGGTGGCCGACAAGAAGATCGCGTGGCCCGCGCAGCTCGCCCTGGGACCGGACGGGCTCGGCAACTCCCTGGACCACATCAAGAAGATCATGGGCACCTCCATGGAGGCCCTGATCCACCACTTCAAGCTGGTGACCGAGGGCTTCCGCGTCCCGCCGGGACAGGCGTACGCGGCGGTCGAGTCGCCCAAGGGCGAGCTCGGCGTGCACGCCGTATCCGACGGCGGCACCCGCCCCTACCGGGTCCACTTCCGCGACCCGTCCTTCACCAACCTGCAGGCCATGGCGGCGATGTGCGAGGGCGGCCAGGTCGCCGACGTCATCGTCGCCGTCGCGTCCATCGACCCCGTGATGGGAGGCGTCGACCGGTGACCACCTCTTCTTCCCAGCGGGGCGTCAGCCTGGGCATGCCCGAACTGCCCGCGCCCGACTACCCGGACGACGTGCGGGCCCGGCTGGAGCGGGACGCACACGAGATCGTCGCCCGCTACCCGGACTCCCGGTCCGCCCTCCTGCCGCTGCTGCACCTGGTGCAGTCGGAGGAGGGCCATGTCACGCGCACCGGAATGCGGTTCTGCGCCGAGGTGCTGGGCCTGACCACGGCCG
Source organism: Streptomyces sp. NPDC093984 (assembly GCF_044764595.1). Lineage (NCBI taxonomy): Bacteria > Bacillati > Actinomycetota > Actinomycetes > Kitasatosporales > Streptomycetaceae > Streptomyces > Streptomyces sp. NPDC093984. The sequence continues at coordinate 101,587 of NZ_JBIWIM010000002.1, forward strand.
AGGTCACCGCGGTCGCCACCTTCTACACCATGTACCGGCGGCGGCCCTCCGGTGACTACCAGGTGGGCGTCTGCACCAACACCCTGTGCGCCGTGATGGGCGGCGACGCCATCTTCGAGGCCCTCCAGGAGCACCTGGGCGTCGGCAACGGCGAGACCACCGACGACGGCAAGGTCACCCTGGAGCACATCGAGTGCAACGCGGCCTGCGACTACGCGCCGGTCGTGATGGTCAACTGGGAGTTCTTCGACAACCAGACCCCCGAGACCGCCAGGCGCCTCGTCGACGACCTGCGCGCGGGACGGCAGGTCGCTCCCACCCGCGGTGCCCCCTTGTGCACCTTCAAGGAGACCGCCCGGATGCTGGCCGGCTTCCCCGACGAGAGGGACGGGGCCGTCGAGGCGACCGGCAGCGCGGGTCCGGCCTCCCTGGTCGGGCTGCGGCTGGCCAAGGGGGAGTCCCCCGCCGCGCGCGTGGTGCACCCGCGGGACGCCGGGCCGCACGACGAGGCCGGGGACACGGCCGTGCACCAGCCGTCGCCGTCCGAGCACCTCAGCTCGCACGACGCGCCGCAGGACACATCGGCCTCCGACCCGGCCCACCCGGCCGGGCCCGTAGCCGACGAGGGAGGGCAGTGATGACCTTGTCCACTCAACATGGGGGCACCTCCCAGCCGGAGGCTGGGGGAGAGACCAGCCCCGAGAAGCTGCTCGTGCCCGTGCTGTCGGCCTTCTGGGACGAGGAGAGGGCCTGGACGCTGGACGTCTACCACAGGCACGACGGCTACGAGGGGCTCCGCAAGGCGCTCGCCATGTCGCCGGACGACGTGATCGCGTACGTCAAGGACTCCGGACTGCGCGGGCGCGGCGGCGCGGGATTCCCGACGGGAATGAAGTGGCAGTTCATTCCCCAGGGGGACGGCAAGCCTCACTATCTGGTTGTCAACGCCGACGAATCGGAGCCCGGGACCTGCAAGGACATCCCGCTCCTCTTCGCGAACCCGCACAGCCTCATCGAGGGCATCGTCATCGCGTGCTACGCCATCAGGTCGTCGCATGCCTTCATCTATCTGCGTGGTGAAGTCGTCCCCGTGCTGCGGCGGTTGCACTCGGCCGTGCGCGAGGCCTACGCGGCGGGCTACCTGGGCGAGAACATCCTGGGCAGCGGGCTCGATCTCGACGTCACCGTGCACGCGGGCGCGGGCGCGTACATCTGCGGTGAGGAGACCGCACTGCTCGACTCGCTCGAAGGCCGTCGTGGTCAACCGCGGCTCCGCCCCCCCTTCCCTGCGGTCGCGGGCCTCTACGCGTGCCCGACTGTGGTGAACAACGTCGAGTCGATCGCGTCGGTTCCCGCGATCCTGAACCGGGGCAAGGAATGGTTCCGGTCGATGGGCAGCGACAAGTCGCCGGGCTTCACGCTGTACTCGCTCAGCGGCCATGTGGCCAACCCCGGCCAGTACGAGGCCCCGCTCGGCATCACGCTGCGGCAGCTCCTCGACATGAGCGGCGGGATGCGGCCCGGCCACCGGCTGAAGTTCTGGACGCCGGGCGGCTCCTCCACGCCGATGTTCACCGAGGAGCACCTCGACGTCGCGCTGGACTACGAGGGCGTGGGCGCCGCCGGGTCCATGCTCGGCACCAAGGCCCTGCAGTGCTTCGACGAGACGACCTGCGTGGTGCGGGCCGTCACCCGCTGGACCGAGTTCTACGCCCACGAGTCCTGCGGCAAGTGCACCCCCTGCCGGGAGGGCACGTACTGGCTCGTGCAGCTGCTGCGGGACATCGAGGCAGGCAAGGGCGTCATGTCCGACCTCGACAAGCTCGCCGACATCGCCGACAACATCAACGGCAAGTCCTTCTGCGCCCTCGGCGACGGCGCCGCCTCGCCGATCTTCTCCTCCCTCAAGTACTTCCGCGAGGAGTACGAGGACCACATCACGGGCCGGGGCTGCCCCTTCGACCCGGCCAAGTCCACGGCCTGGGCGGACAAGCCCGCGGAGGTGACCGCATGACTGTGACCACCAGCGCTCCCTCAGGTGGGGGAGAGGCGGCGGTCCCGCCGGAGGACCTCGTCACGCTGACGATCGACGGCGTCGAGATCAGCGTGCCCAAGGGCACCCTGGTCATCCGCGCCGCCGAACAGCTCGGCATCGAGATCCCCCGCTTCTGCGACCACCCTCTGCTCGACCCCGCCGGCGCCTGCCGCCAGTGCATCGTCGAGGTCGAGGGCCAGCGCAAGCCCATGGCGTCCTGCACGATCACGTGTACGGACGGGATGGTCGTGAAGACGCACCTCACCTCGCCCGTCGCCGAGAAGGCCCAGAAGGGTGTGATGGAGCTCCTGCTCATCAACCACCCGCTGGACTGCCCCGTCTGCGACAAGGGCGGCGAGTGCCCGCTGCAGAACCAGGCGATGTCGCACGGCAACGCCGAGTCCCGCTTCGACGGCAGGAAGCGGACGTACGAGAAGCCGGTCCCGATCTCCACGCAGGTGCTGCTCGACCGTGAGCGGTGCGTGCTGTGCGCCCGCTGCACCCGGTTCTCCAACCAGATCGCGGGCGACCCGATGATCGAGCTGCTGGAGCGGGGCGCGCTGCAGCAGGTCGGCACCGGCGAGGGCGACCCCTTCGAGTCGTACTTCTCCGGGAACACCATCCAGATCTGCCCGGTCGGTGCGCTGACCTCGGCGGCGTACCGCTTCCGCTCCCGCCCCTTCGACCTCGTCTCGTCCCCCTCGGTCTGCGAGCACTGCTCCGGCGGCTGCGCCACCCGCACCGACCACCGGCGCGGCAAGGTCATGCGGCGCCTGGCCGCCTACGACCCCGAGGTCAACGAGGAGTGGATCTGCGACAAGGGACGCTTCGCGTTCCGGTACGCGCAGATGAAGGACCGGCTCGACACCCCGCTGGTGCGGCGCGAGAGCGGTGAGCTGGAGCCCGCGTCCTGGCCCGAGGCGCTCGACATCGCCGCCCGGGGGCTGCTCTCCGCGCGGGGCCGGGCCGGGGTGCTCACAGGCGGCCGGCTCACCGTGGAGGACGCCTACGCGTACAGCAAGTTCGCGCGCGTGGCGCTCGACACGAACGACATCGACTTCCGCGCGCGCGTGCACAGCGGCGAGGAGGCCGACTTCCTGGCCGCCCGGATCGCCGGACGCGGCCGCGACCTCGACGGTACGGGCGTCACGTACACCTTCCTCGAGAAGGCGCCCGCCGTCCTGCTCGTCGGGTTCGAGTCCGAGGAGGAGGCGCCCGGCGTCTTCCTGCGGCTGCGCAAGGCCTGGCGGGGGCACGGCCAGCAGGTGTTCGCCCTCGCCACGCACGCCACCCGGGGCCTGGAGAAGGCCGGCGGCACCCTGCTGCCCGCCGCGCCCGGCACCGAGACCGAGTGGCTGGACGCGCTGGCCGGACGGGTCGGCCTGGAGGAGGACGGCGTACGCGCCGCGGAGGCGCTGCGCACCGAGGGCGCCGTGATCGTCGTCGGTGAACGCCTCGCCGCCGTGGCGGGCGGCCTCACCGCCGCCGTCCGCACCGCGGCCGCCACCGGGGCCAAGCTGGTGTGGATCCCGCGCCGGGCCGGTGAGCGCGGAGCGGTCGAGGTGGGCGCGCTGCCCTCGCTGCTGCCGGGCGGGCGTCCGGCCACCGACCCGCGCGCGCGGGAGGAGGTCGCCGCCGCCTGGGGCCTCGCCGACCTCCCGCACCGCTACGGCCGGGACACGGGCCAGATCGTCGAGGCCGCGGCCACCGGCGAACTGCGCGCCCTGGTCGTGGCCGGCGTCGAGGTCGCCGACCTGCCGGATCCGGCACGCGCGCGTGAAGCACTGTCCGAGGTGGACTTCCTGGTCTCCCTGGAGCTGCGGCCCAGCGAGGTCACCGAGCGCGCGGACGTGGTGCTGCCGGTCGCGGCGGCCGCCGAGAAGGCCGGCACCTTCCTCAACTGGGAGGGCAGGGCCCGGTTCTTCGAGGCCGCGCTCAAACCCGACCAGATGACCCGCCCGCTGATGCCGACCGACGCGCGCGTACTGCAGATGCTCGCCGACGCGATGGACGTGCACCTGGGGCTGCCCGATCTGCGCACGATCCGCGTGGAGCTGGACCGCCTCGGCGCCTGGGACGGTCCGCGGGCCGCCAACCCCCTGGAGATCGGCGGGCAGCTGCCCCGCCCGGCCGCCGGGGAGGCCGTGCTCGCCGGCCACCGGCTGCTGCTCGACCAGGGCCGCCTCCAGGACGGCGACGAGGCGCTCGCCGGCACCCGGCACGCGGCACGCGCGCGTCTGTCCGCCGCCACCGCCGCCGAGGCGGGCGTCGAGGACGGCGACCTGCTGGCCGTGCGCGGCCCGGCCGGAACCGTGGAACTCGCGCTGCAGATCACCGAGATGCCCGACCGCGTCGTCTGGCTCCCTATGAACTCCACGGGCGGCGGCGTCCCCTCCGACATCGGGGCGCAGCCCGGCACCCTCGTCCGCATCGGCCCGGCGACGCCCGCCGAAGCTCCCAAGGAGGTGGAGGCATGAGCCCGTACCTCGCCGCTGAAGACCTCTCGATGTTCGGCCACGACCCCTGGTGGCTGGTCGTCGTCAAGGCGGTGTTCTGCTTCGCCTTCCTGATGGTGACCGTGCTGTTCTCCATCGTCTGGGAGCGCAAGGTCGTCGCCTGGATGCAGCTGCGCATCGGCCCCAACCGGCACGGCCCCTGGGGCATGCTCCAGTCGCTCGCCGACGGCGTGAAGCTGATGCTGAAGGAAGACCTCATCGTCAAGCGCGCGGACAAGGTGGTCTACATCCTCGCGCCGATCGTCGCGGCCATCCCGGCCTTCATGGCGATCGCGGTGATCCCCTTCGGGCCCGCCGGCAACGAGATCTCGATCTTCGGGCACCGCACCACGATGCAGCTCACCGACCTGCCCATCGCGATGCTCTACATCCTCGCGGTCGCCTCGGTCGGCATCTACGGCATCGTGCTGGCGGGCTGGAGCTCCGGCTCCACCTACCCGCTCCTCGGCGGCCTGCGCTCCTGCGCGCAGATGATCTCCTACGAGATCGCCATGGGCGCCGCCTTCGCCTCCGTGTTCCTCTACTCGGGGTCGATGTCGACGTCGAGGATCGTCGAGGCGCAGCACGACCGCTGGTACATCCTGCTGCTGCCGGTGTCGTTCATCATCTACATCGTCACGATGGTCGGCGAGACCAACCGCGCCCCCTTCGACATGCCGGAGTCCGAGGGCGACCTGGTCGGCGGCTTCAACACCGAGTACTCGTCGATCAAGTTCGCGATGTTCATGCTCGCCGAGTACGTGAACATGGTGACGGTCTCGGCCGTGTCCACCACCCTCTTCCTGGGCGGCTGGCGCGCCCCGTGGCCGATCAGCACGGTCTGGGAGGGCGCGAACCACGGCTGGTGGCCGCTGCTCTGGTTCGTCATCAAGGTCCAGCTGCTGCTGTTCTTCTTCATCTGGCTGCGCGGCACGCTCCCGCGCGTGCGCTACGACCAGCTGATGAAGCTCGGCTGGAAGGTCCTCATCCCGGTCTCCGTGGTCTGGCTGATGCTCGTCGCGACCGTACGGGCGCTTCGCAACGAGAACTACGGGTTCGGCGACATCGCGCTGTACGTCGCGGGCGGAGTCCTCGCGCTGCTCCTGGTGTCGTTCGTCGTCGACATGTTCCGCGCGAAGGCCAAGGAGGCCGAGCGGCCCGCCGAGGAGCCCGCCGCCTTCGACCCGATGGCCGGCGGATTCCCCGTGCCGCCGCTGCCGGGACAGACGCTGCCACCGGTGCCCAGGCGCCGCTCGCGCCGGGAGCGGGAGCTGATTGTCAGTGGTGGGCCGGACACTGTCAGTGACGGATCTTCGGATGGAAAGGAGGCGTCCGATGGCTGACGAGCCCAAGGACACCAAGCCGGGTTTCCAGAACCCGGTGGCCGGCTTCGGCGTGACCTTCAAGGCCATGTTCAAGAAGCGGCTCACCGAGCAGTACCCGGAGCAGAAGAAGACCACGGCTCCGCGGTTCCACGGCCGGCACCAGCTCAACCGCCATCCGGACGGCCTGGAGAAGTGCGTCGGCTGCGAACTGTGCGCCTGGGCGTGTCCCGCCGACGCGATCTACGTCGAGGGCGCGGACAACACGGACGAGGAGCGCTACTCCCCGGGCGAGCGGTACGGGCGGGTCTACCAGATCAACTACGCCCGCTGCATCCTGTGCGGCCTGTGCATCGAGGCGTGCCCCACGCGCGCGCTCACGATGACGAACGAGTTCGAGCTGGCCGACTCCAGCCGCGCCAACCTCATCTACACCAAGGAGCAACTGCTCGCCGGCCTCGAAGAGGGCATGGTCGACACACCCCACGCCATCTACCCGGGGATGGACGAGCAGGACTACTACCAGGGACTGGTGACGGAGGCCGCGCCCGGCACGGTGCGCCAGGTCGCCGTCTCGAAGGGCGAGGTCCCGCAGGAGGCCGTCTCCACCTTCGGCGAGGGCGAGCCGGCGTCGAAGAAGGTGATCGGCGGATGACTGATCTCGCGGCCTACTCCACCTCCACCGGAGAGGCCTTCCAGTTCTGGGTCCTGGGCACCGTCGCGGTGCTCGGCGCCCTCGGCACCGTCTTCATGAAGAAGGCCGTGCACAGCGCGCTGTGCCTCGCGGGCACCATGATCGTCCTGGCGGTTTTCTACCTCGCCAACGGCGCCTACTTCCTGGGGATCGTGCAGATCGTCGTCTACACCGGCGCGATCATGATGCTGTTCCTGTTCGTGGTGATGCTCGTCGGCGTCACCGCGGCGGACTCCCTGAAGGAGACCATCAAGGGGCAGCGCTGGCTGGCCCTCCTGTGCGGGCTCGGCTTCGGCATCCTGCTGTTCGCGGGCATCGCCAACGCGTCCCTGAAGGACTTCGCCGGCACCGGCAAGGCGAACGCGGGCGGCAATGTGGAGGGCCTGGCGGCCCTCATCTTCACCAAGTACGTGTTCGCCTTCGAAATCACCGGCGCCCTGCTCATCACGGCCGCCGTCGGCGCCATGGTGCTCACCCACCGCGAGCGCACCGAGCGCGCCCGCACCCAGCGCGAACTCTCCGAGCAGCGCGTACGGGAGGGCAAGCACGTTCCGCCGCTGCCGGCCCCCGGCGTCTACGCCCGGCACAACGCGGTGGACATCGCGGGCCTCCTGCCGGACGGCACCCCGTCCGAGCTGACCGTCAACAAGACGCTGCGCGCCCGCGGCCAGATCCGCGACGTGTCCGACGAGGCGATCAGCGATCTCAAGGCGCTGGAGCAGCACGCCGCCGAGCGCCTGGAGCGCACCGAGGAGAAGCGGCCGGCGCTCAAGAGGACCGAGGAGGCGTCGAAGTGAACCCGGTCAACTACCTGTATCTCGCCGCCCTGTTGTTCACGATCGGCGCCACCGGCGTACTGATCCGGCGCAACGCGATCGTGGTGTTCATGTGCATCGAGCTGATGCTCAACGCGTGCAACCTCGCGTTCGTCACCTTCTCCCGGATGCACGGCAATCTCGACGGGCAGATCATCGCCTTCTTCACGATGGTCGTCGCCGCCGCGGAGGTCGTCGTCGGGCTCGCGATCATCGTGTCGCTGTTCCGTACCCGCCATTCGGCCTCGGTCGACGACGCCAGCCTGATGAAGCTGTAAGGGGTCGGGAGAATCGTGGAGAACCTGATTGCGCTGCTGATCGCGGCGCCCCTGCTCGGAGCGGCCGTGCTGCTGTGCGGCGGCAGAAGGCTGGACGCGGTCGGCCACTGGCTCGGCACGGTGCTCGCCGCCGCCTCCTTCGTGTTCGGTGTCGTCCTCTTCACCGACATGCTGGGTAGGGCCGCCGACCACCGGACCCTCACCCAGCACCTGTTCACCTGGGTCCCGGTGGCCGGTTTCCAGGCCGACGTCACCTTCCGGCTCGACCAGCTGTCGATGACGTTCGTCCTGCTGATCACCGGAGTCGGCTCGCTCATCCACCTGTACTCGGTCGGGTACATGGAGCACGACGAGCGCAGGCGCCGCTTCTTCGGCTATCTGAACCTGTTCCTCGCGGCGATGCTGCTGCTCGTCCTCGCCGACAACTACCTGCTGTTGTACGTCGGCTGGGAGGGCGTCGGTCTCGCCTCCTACCTGCTGATCGGCTTCTGGCAGCACAAGCCCAGCGCGGCGACCGCGGCGAAGAAGGCGTTCATCGTCAACCGCGTCGGCGACATGGGCCTGTCGATCGCCATCATGCTGATGTTCACGACGTTCGGGACCTTCGCCTTCGGCCCGGTCCTCGGCCACGTCGGGGACACGAGCGAGGGCAAGCTCACCGCGATCGGCCTGATGCTGCTGCTCGCCGCCTGCGGCAAGTCGGCGCAGGTGCCGCTGCAGTCCTGGCTCGGTGACGCGATGGAGGGCCCGACCCCGGTCTCCGCCCTGATCCACGCCGCGACCATGGTGACCGCGGGCGTGTACCTGATCGTCCGGTCCGGGGCCATCTTCAACGCCGCGCCCGACGCGCAGCTGGCCGTCACCGTGGTCGGTGCGGTCACACTCCTGTTCGGTGCGATCGTCGGTTGCGCGAAGGACGACATCAAGAAGGCGCTGGCCGGCTCGACCATGTCGCAGATCGGCTACATGGTGCTCGCCGCGGGCCTCGGCCCCATCGGCTACGTCTTCGCGATCATGCACCTGGTGACGCACGGCTTCTTCAAGGCCGGGCTCTTCCTCGGCGCCGGCTCGGTCATGCACGGCATGAACGACGAGGTCGACATGCGCCGGTACGGCGGCCTCAGGAAGTACATGCCGGTCACCTTCGTCACCTTCGGCCTCGGCTACCTGGCGATCATCGGCTTCCCGGGCCTGTCCGGCTTCTTCTCCAAGGACAAGATCATCGAGGCGGCGTTCGCCAAGGGCGGCACCGAGGGCTGGATCCTCGGCGGTGCGGCCCTGCTGGGCGCGGCCATCACGGCGTTCTACATGACGCGCGTGATGCTGATGACGTTCTTCGGCGAGGAGCGCTGGCGCCACGCCCCGACTCCGTCCCCGGCGGAGCCGAGCGTGGAGCCCGCCGCCGAGACCCGGGGCGAGCACGCGGAGCCGCATCCGCACGAGTCGCCGGGCGTCATGACGATCCCCATGATCGTGCTGGCGGTCGGATCGGTCTTCGGCGGCGCGTTCTTCAGCATCGGCGACCGGTTCCTGCACTGGCTCGAGCCGGTCACCGGGCACAGCGAGGGGCACTCGCCGGTCAGCGCCTGGACGGTCACCGGAGCGACCATGGTGTGCCTGGTCATCGGCGTGGCCATCGCCTGGGCGCAGTACGGCCGGAGGCCCGTCCCGGCCGTCGCCCCGCGCGGCTCCCTGCTCACCCGGGCCGCCCGGCGCGACCTGCTCCAGGACGACTTCAACCACGTCGTCCTCGTCCGGGGCGGGGAGCACCTCACGCGCTCCCTGGTGTACGTGGACCACACCCTGGTCGACGGCGTCGTCAACGGCACGGCGGCCTCGGTCGGCGGCCTGTCCGGCCGGCTCCGCCGACTGCAGAACGGCTACGCACGGTCGTACGCCGTCTCGATGTTCGGCGGTGCGGCGGTGCTCGTCGCCCTGACCCTGCTGATGAGGGCGGTCTGATAGCGATGTCCTTTCCCCTGCTGACAGCGACGGCGGTGCTCCCGGCCGTGGGGGCGATCGCCACGGCCGCGGTCCCGGCCGCGCAGCGCACCGCCGCCAAGTGGCTGGCGCTGGTCGTCTCGCTCGCCACGCTCGCGCTCGCCGCAGTGATCGCGTTCCGCTTCGAACCGGGCGGCGCCCGGTACCAGTTCACCGAGTCCCAGGCCTGGATCAAGGATTTCGGGGTCCGGTACGAGCTGGGCGTGGACGGCATCGCGGTGGCGCTCATCGCGCTGACCGCGCTGTTGATCCCGTTCGTGATCCTGGCGGGCTGGCACGACGCGGACCCGCTGGAGACCGGAAGCCGGCGCTGGCGGCCGACGCAGGGCTTCTTCGCCCTGATCCTGGCCGTCGAGGCGATGGTGATCCTCTCGTTCGAGGCCACCGACGTCTTTCTCTTCTACATCTTCTTCGAAGCCATGCTCATCCCGATGTACTTCCTCATCGGCGGCTTCGGGGACCGCGCCCACGAGCAGGGCGAGAAGGCGGCGTCCACGCAGCGGTCGTACGCCGCCGTGAAGTTCCTCCTCTACAACCTGGCCGGCGGCCTGATCATGCTGGCCGCGGTGATCGGCCTGTATGTGCAGGCGGGCAATTTCTCCCTCCCGGACATCGTGGAGGCGCGGGCGAACGGCTCGCTGCACATGGCGACCAGCACCGAACGCTGGCTGTTCCTCGGCTTCTTCTTCGCCTTCGCGGTCAAGGCGCCGCTGTGGCCGCTGCACACCTGGCTGCCCAACGCCATGGGCGAGGCCACCGCCCCCGTCGCCGTGCTGATCACGGCGGTCGTCGACAAGGTGGGCACGTTCGCGATGCTGCGCTTCTGCCTCCAGCTGTTCCCGGAGGCGAGCAAGTGGGCGACACCGGTCATCCTCGTCCTGGCCCTGATCAGCATCCTGTACGGGGCGCTGCTGGCGGTCGGCCAGCGGGACATCAAGCGGCTGGTGGCCTACGCGTCGATCTCGCACTTCGGCTTCATCATCATGGGCATCTTCGCGATGACCAGCCAGGGCCAGTCCGGGGCGACGCTGTACATGGTCAACCACGGCATCTCGACGGCCGCCTGGATGCTGGTGGCGGGCTTCCTGATCTCGCGCCGCGGCTCGCGTCTGATCGCGGGGTACGGGGGCGTGCAGAAGGTCGCGCCGGTGCTCGCCGGCACGTTCCTGATCGGCGGCCTGGCGACGCTGTCCCTGCCGGGGCTCGCGCCGTTCGTCAGTGAGTTCCTGGTGCTGGTCGGCACGTTCACGCGCCATCCGGTGATCGGCATCATCGCCACCTTCGGCATCGTCCTCGCCGCGCTCTACACCCTCGTCCTGTACCAGCGGACGATGACGGGCCCGGTGAAGGCGGAGGTCGCGGCGATGCCGGACCTGCGGGTCCGCGAACTCGTGGTGGTCGTCCCGCTGATCGCTCTGCTGATCTTCCTGGGCGTCTACCCGAAGCCGGTCACCGACCTGGTCAACCCGGCGGTCCAGCACACCATGTCCGACGTACACCAGACCGATCCCAAGCCCGCAGTGGAGGCGGCCAAGTGAGCGCAACAGCCGTCCACAGCCTGTGGACAACCGCGGCCGACCCGATCGCGAAGATCCAGGCGCCGAAGATCGAGTACGGGCAGTTGTCGCCGACCCTGATCGTCATCGGTGCCGCGCTCGTCGGGGTGCTGATCGAGGCGTTCGTGCCGCGCAAGTCCCGTTACTACGCACAAGCGTTCGTGTCCGTCGTCGCGCTCGCCGCCGCGTTCGCCGCGGTGGTGGCGCTCGCCGCCGACGGATACGGCACCACCAAGGCCCACATCGCGGCGATGGGCGCGCTGGCGGTCGACGGACCGTCCCTGTTCCTGCAGGGAACGATCCTGCTGGCGGGCCTGCTCGGCGTGTTCACCTTCGCCGAGCGGCGACTCGACCCGGCGGCGCACGGCAACCGCGTGGACTCGTTCGCCGCGCAGGCCGCGTCCGTGCCGGGCAGCGAGAGCGAGAAGGCCGCCGTAAAGGCGGGCTTCACTACGACGGAGGCGTTCCCGCTGCTGCTGTTCGCGGTCGGCGGCATGCTGGTCTTCCCCTCGGCGAACGACCTGCTGACCCTCTTCGTCGCCCTGGAGGTCTTCTCGCTGCCGCTGTACCTGCTGTGCGCGCTCGCCCGCCGCAAGCGGCTCATGTCGCAGGAGGCCGCGGTCAAGTACTTCCTGCTCGGCGCCTTCGCCTCCGCCTTCACGCTCTTCGGCATCGCCCTGCTGTACGGCTACGCGGGCTCGGTGTCGTACGCGCGGATCGCCCAGGTCGTCGACGGCACGGTCACGAACGTCGACCCGGCGCTCGCCAACACCATGGGCAATGACGCGCTGCTGCTCGTCGGCGCCGCGATGGTCGTGATGGGCCTGCTGTTCAAGGTGGGAGCGGTGCCGTTCCACATGTGGACGCCGGACGTGTACCAGGGCGCGCCGACACCGGTGACCGGCTTCATGGCGGCGGCGACCAAGGTGGCGGCGTTCGGCGCGCTGCTGCGGCTGCTGTACGTGGTCCTGCCGGGCATGCGCTGGGACTGGCGGCCGGTGATGTGGGCGATCGCGATCGTCACCATGCTGGGCGGTGCGATCGTGGCGATCACGCAGACCGACATCAAGCGGATGCTGGCGTACTCGTCGATCGCGCACGCGGGATTCATCCTCGCGGGTGTGATCGCGACCACGCGGAGCGGCGTGTCCTCGGTCCTCTTCTACCTGGCCGCGTACTCGTTCGTGACGATCGGCGCCTTCGCGGTCGTCACCCTCGTCCGCGACGCGGGCGGCGAGGCCACCCACCTGTCCAAGTGGGCCGGGCTCGGCCGCAGGTCCCCGCTGGTGGCGGCCGTGTTCGCGGTGTTCCTGCTGGCCTTCGCGGGCATCCCGCTGACCTCGGGCTTCGCCGGGAAGTTCGCGGTGTTCAAGGCGGCGGCGGAAGGCGGGGCGATCCCGCTGGTCGTGATCGGTGTGATCTCGTCCGCCGTGGCGGCGTTCTTCTACATCCGCGTGATCGTCCTGATGTTCTTCAGCGAACCGCGCCCCGAGGGCCCGACGGTGGCGGTCCCCTCACCGCTGACGATGACGGCGATCGGGCTCGGCGTGGCGGTCACCGTGGCGCTGGGTGTGGCACCGCAGTACTTCCTCGACCTGGCGAACCAGGCGGGGGTGTTCGTGCGCTGAGGCGCCCGCGCCCGATTACGCGACGGCCCGGCACCCGCTCGGGGGGTGCCGGGCCGTCGCAGTGCTCAGAGTTACTGCACGTCCTCTGGGCGCGCCTTGATCTCGGCGAGGTCCAGGTCGACCGGGAAGGGCACACTCACCTTCATCCGCTCACGAAAGATGCCCACGCTGGTGTAGGCGCCGGTGGTGGGCTCCAGCTCGAAGGCGTGCACAGCCGCGCGGCCCTTTTCGTCCTCGACCCGCCAGTAGTGGGGGATCTTGGCGCGAGCGTACTTCACGGGCTTGGTCTCGCGGTCGCGGGCAACGGAGTCCGCGGAAACGACCTCGACAGCGAGCACGACCGCTTCGGCTGGGAACCGGGTCTGCCCGGATTCCTTCCATGCTTCCCTGTGGAGCACGATCACGTCCGGCTCCGGCCGGTTCTGCTGGTCGATGTCGATGGTGAATTCGCGGAAGACCTCGAAGTCCGCTGGGGCCAGTGACCGCAACTGCCACTTGAAGAAGTCGACAGCGCGCTCGTGAAAGGCGGTCTGAGGACTCACGAAGACCAGGCTCCCGTCGATCAATTCCGTGTGCGGAGGCAGATTCGGAAGCCGGTCCAGGTCGTCGGCGGTCCAGCCGCCCTCCGGCGGGATCGGCCAGGTCGGGGTGGACGCCCTCGGTGCGACGCTCATCAGTGCTCCCATGGGACGGGGTCTCGCCGGTCCTTTCAGACTATCGACCGGAAACGGGCAGGTCTCCCACGCACGTGTGAACGATGGCCGTGTCCTTGACCGGGTGGACAGGGCCTGTGGATAACTCCGGGCCTGTCCGCGCGGCCCCCTATCGTGGACGCAGTGGTCGAAGGACGACTGACGGGGGACGGGCGATGGACGGGACGGCTGTGATGACCGAGGTGGGCGCGCCGGTGGTGGACGGTGGGAGCGAGGCGCTGGCCGCGCTGCACCGGGTCTTCGGGTACGACGCCTTCCGCGGCGAGCAGGAAGCGGTCATCGAGCATGTGGTGGCCGGCGGCGACGCCGTCGTGCTCATGCCGACCGGTGGCGGCAAGTCGCTCTGCTACCAGATCCCGGCCCTGGTCAGACCCGGTACGGGAGTCGTGGTCTCCCCGCTCATCGCCCTCATGCAGGACCAGGTGGACGCCCTGCGGGCGCTCGGCGTGCGCGCCGGGTTCGTCAACTCCACGCAGGACTTCGACGAGCGGCGCGTCATGGAGGCGCAGTTCCTGGCCGGTGAGCTGGACCTGCTCTACCTGGCGCCGGAGCGGTTGCGCCTGGAGTCCACGCTGGACCTCCTCTCCCGGGGCAAGATCTCGGTCTTCGCCATCGACGAGGCGCACTGCGTGTCCCAGTGGGGCCACGACTTCCGCCCCGACTATCTGGCGCTGTCCCTGCTCGGCGAGCGCTGGCCGGACGTGCCCCGGATCGCGCTCACGGCGACCGCCACCCGGGCGACGCACCAGGAGATCACCCAGCGGCTGAACATGCCGCGGGCCCGCCATTTCGTGGCCAGCTTCGACCGGCCCAACATCCAGTACCGGATCGTGCCGAAGGCCGACCCCAAGAAGCAGCTGCTGTCCTTCCTGCGCGAGGAGCACGCGGGCGACGCCGGCATCGTCTACTGCCTCTCGCGGAACTCGGTCGAGAAGACGGCCGAGTTCCTCACCCGCAACGGCATCGAGGCGGTGCCGTACCACGCGGGCCTGGACGCGGGCACCCGTGCGGCGCACCAGTCCCGGTTCCTGCGCGAGGAGGGCCTGGTGGTGGTCGCGACGATCGCCTTCGGGATGGGTATCGACAAGCCGGACGTGCGGTTCGTCGCCCACCTGGACCTGCCGAAGTCGGTCGAGGGCTACTACCAGGAGACGGGCCGTGCGGGGCGCGACGGACTGCCGTCCACGGCCTGGATGGCGTACGGGCTCAACGACGTCATACAGCAGCGCAAGCTCATCCAGTCCGGTGAGGGCGACGAGGCGTTCCGCCGCCGGGCCCAGGCGCACCTGGACGCGATGCTGGCGCTGTGCGAGACCGCGCAGTGCCGCCGCGGCCAGCTGCTCGCCTACTTCGGCCAGGACCCGCAGCCGGGCGGCTGCGGCAACTGCGACACCTGCCTGGAGCCGCCGGAGACCTGGGACGGGACGATCGCGGCGCAGAAGGTGCTCTCCACGGTCTGGCGGCTGCACCGGGAGCGGCGGCAGAAGTTCGGCGCGGTGCAGATCGTCGACATCCTGCTGGGCCGGCGCACGGCCAGGGTCATCCAGTTCGACCACGACCAGCTGTCCGTGTTCGGTATCGGCGAGGAGCTGACCGAAGGCGAATGGCGCGGCGTCATCCGGCAGTTGCTCGCGCAGGGGCTGCTCGCGGTCGAGGGCGAGTACGGGACGCTGGTGCTGACCGAGGCCAGTGGGGCGGTACTGCGGCGGGAGCGCGAGGTGCCGCTGCGCAAGGAGCCGAAGAAGCCGGCGGCGGTTCCCCGGTCGTCGGCGCCCTCGGCCCGGTCCGACCGCAAGCCGAAGGCGGCCGCCGCCGAGCTGCCCCCGGAGCTGGCCCCCGCCTTCGAGGCGCTGCGCGCCTGGCGTGCCGAACAGGCCCGGGAGCAGGGCGTCCCGGCGTACGTCATCTTCCACGACGCCACGCTGCGCGAGATCGCCACCGCCTGGCCCACGTCCATGACCCAGCTCGGCGGAATCAGCGGGATCGGCGAGAAGAAGCTGGCCACCTACGGGGAGGGCGTGCTCGGCGTCCTCGCCTCGCTCGGTGGAGCAACGAAGGCGCCTCAGGCCGCGACGACGCGCGACGAGCCGGAGCCGGACGACTGGCCCGCCGCGGACGACGAGCCGGAGCCGGACGAGTGGATATGAGCCGTCCGGCCATGAGCCGCCCGGCAGGGCTCACAGCGCACGTGCCGCGTATGCCCTGACGTCCGCGTCCGAGTCCGTCGTGGCCGTGGCGAGCGCCGCGCGGGCGCCGTCCGTGCGGGTGTGCCGGGTCAGCGCCAGGACGGCCGCCTTCCGGACGTCCGCGTCGGGGTCGGCGAGAGCCTTGGCGAGGGCGGGGACGGCCACCTCGGGGTCGGCGGCGGTGAGCGCGGCGGCGGCACCGGCGCGGACCTGCCAGGCGGAGTCGGACAGGGCGGCCGTGGCACGGTCGGCGAGCGGTGGCGGGCAGCCGACAGCGGCCAGTGCGCCGTAGGCGGCCGCACGGACCAGCGCGTCGGGGTCGCCGGTGAGGGCGGCGAGAGCGGACAGGACACCGTCCGCTCCCGTTGACCCTCCGCCACCGGGTCCTGCCGCGTCCACCGTGCCGAGGGCCTTGGCGAGCGTGACGCGGACCTCGCGCGACGGATCGGTGGTCGCGGCACGCACCAGCGGCGCGACCGCGTCGACCGAGACGAGGGCGCGCACGGCCTCGATACGGACTGTCGTGTCGGAGTCGGCGAGAGCCTCGGTGAACAGGTCGGCGTCGCCGAGCCGCAGCGCCCGCAGGACGTCCAACGCTGCTGCGCGGACGACGGGGTCGGGCTCACAGACGGCAGTGGCGAGGCGGTCGCGCAGGGCCGGCTCGGGTGGCAGCGTCTCCACGAGTTCGCGCAGTGAGGCCGCCGCGGCGGCGCGCACGTCGGCGTCGGCGTCGGAGAGCAGGCCGGCGAGGGCCGGTCCGGTGCCCGGTGGCACCGTCTCGGTCAGGACCGCGACGGCGGTTCGCCGCACGGAGGGGTCGGGGTCGGCCAAGTAGGTCCGCAGGGCGGTCAGTTCGGGCTGCTCCTCCGCCAGGGCGAGGAGGTCGAGCAGGCGGGGTGACGTCGGCGCGTCGGGGCCGGCCACGGGGCGGACGGCCTCGCCCGCCGCGGGCGACGTCCGCACCGCGGTGGGTGCCGCCTGCCGTGCCCCGGCCGTCGCCACCTGCTCCGGACGCACCTCGCCGAGCCGACGGGAGGGACCGCCCGCGGGGGCGAAGCCCTCCACCGGAACCAGGTAGGGAGCCACGGGACGTGCCGTGAACTCCATCGCACCAGAGGGGGACTTGTGCAGATCGAGATGGTGGAACCAGGACGCGTCGTCGCGTTCCGGATGGTCGATGCGGTCGTGGTAGAGGCCCCAGCGGGACTCCGTGCGGGCCAGGGAGGCGCGGGCCGCCATCTCCGCGCAGTCGCGGATGAAGGTGACCTCCGCGCAGCGCATCAGCTCGTGCGGGCTGCGAGCGCCCATCGAGGCGATGTCGGCGTGCATCCGGTCGAACGCCTCCAGCGCCAGGGACAGCCGGGCGCCGGACTTCGGCGGGGCCACGTAGTCGTTCACGAAGCGGCGCAGCTTGTACTCGACCTGGGGCTGCGGCGGGCCGTCCGGGTTGCGCAGCGGACGGTAGACCAGCTCGTGCGCCTCGCGGAGCTGGTCCTGCGGCAACTCGCCTTCGTAGGCCTGGTACCGCGCGGCGTCCTCACCGGCCAGCTCCCCGAACACGAACGCGCCGATCATGTAGTTGTGCGGCACACAGGCCAGGTCACCGGCGGCGTACAGGCGGGGGACCGTCGTCCGGGCGTGGTCGTCGACGCGGACGCCCGAGGCCGAGTGGCCGCCGCACAGGCCGATCTCCGAGATGTGCATCTCCACGTCGTGGGTGCGGTAGTCGTGGCCGCGGCCCGCGTGGAAGGTGCCGCGCGTCGGGCGTTCCGTCGAGTGCAGGATCGACTCCAGCGCCGAGATCGACTCCTCCGGCAGATGGCTCAGCTTGAGGTACACCGGGCCCCGGTCCGAGGCCACCTCCTCCGCGAACTCCGCCATCATCTGCCCGGACCAGTAGTCGGAGTCGACGAAGCGTTCGCCGTGCCGGTTGACCTGGTAGCCGCCGAAGGGGTTGGCCACGTAGGCGCAGGCCGGGCCGTTGTAGTCCTTGATCAGTGGGTTGATCTGGAAGCACTCGATACCGGTCAGCTCGGCGCCCGCGTGGTAGGCCATCGCGTAGCCGTCGCCGGCGTTCGTCGGGTTCTCGTAGGTGCCGTAGAGGTAGCCGGAGGCGGGCAGGCCGAGGCGGCCGCAGGCGCCGGTCGCGAGGATCACCGCGCCCGCTCGGACGGTCACGAAGCGTCCGGTGCGCGTGTGGAAGCCCGCCGCGCCCACGGCCCGGCCCCCGGACGTCAGCACCCTGACCGGCATCACGCGGTTCTCGATCCGGATCCGCTCCCGCATCTCGCGCCGCCGCAGCTGCCGGTACAGGACCTTCTTGACGTCCTTGCCCTCCGGCATCGGCAGCACGTAGGAGCCCGACCGGTGCACCTGGCGGACCGCGTACTCGCCGTGCTCGTCCTTCTCGAACTTCACCCCGTACGACTCGAGCCGCTGCACCATGGCGAAACCGCGGGTCGCGGTCTGCCGGACCGTGGACTGGTCGACGATGCCGTCGTTGGCGCGAGTGATCTCGGCGACGTAGTCGTCGGGCTCGGCGCGCCCGGGGACGACCGCGTTGTTGACGCCGTCCATGCCCATGGCGAGGGCGCCGGAGTGCCGGACGTGGGCCTTCTCCAGCAGGAGCACGTCCGCGCCGTGTTCGGCGGCCGTCAGTGCCGCCATGGTGCCGGCCGTGCCGCCGCCGATGACGAGGACGTCACAGGAGAGTTCCTCGGCGTCGGTGAGGGCGGGGATCTCCATCGGGGTGTCCACCAGGGCTGCCTTTCGCGTGCTCAGGAACCGAGTGAGGAGAGGACGTCACGGCGCAGGGCGAGCCGCGTCGGGTCGTCGTGCGCCGTACGGTCGCGCGGACGCGGCACGTCCCGTACGGCGAGGAGCCGGCCCGTGCCGAGCAGCGCCAGCCGGTCGCCGAGGTACAGGGCCTCGTCCACGTCGTGGGTGACGAAGACGACGGTCGCGCCCGTGCCGTGCAGCACCTCCACCAGCAGGTTCTGCATGCCGACGCGGGTCTGTGCGTCGAGGGCGCCGAAGGGCTCGTCCATGAGGACGGTGCTCGGGCCGGCGGCGAGAGCGCGCGCCAGTTGTGCGCGCTGGCGCTGGCCGCCGGACACGCGGTGCGGCAGGTACCGTGCGCGGTCGGCCAGTCCCACCCGCTCCAGCCAGGCGTCGGCCTGGGTGCGGCGCTGGGCGCGCGGAACGCCCTTGATGGCGAGGGGAAGCTCGACGTTCGCGCGCAGGGTGCGCCAGGGCAGCAGGGCGTCCTCCTGGAACACCAGCGCCCGGTCCGCGGCGGGACCGTTCAGGGGGCGGCCGTCCTGCTGCACCGTCCCGGCGAGCGTCGGCAGCAGCCCGGCCAGCGTCCGCAGCAGGGTCGACTTGCCGCAGCCCGAGGGGCCGACGACGGTGAGGATCTCGCCCGGGGCGATGTCCAGGTCGACGCCCTCGAGGACCGGTGCGCCGGGGCGGCCGAGCGTGGCTGCCCGCAGGGTGAGGCCGGCACCGGTGCGGGACGGCGACAGGAGGTCAGACGAACTGGTCATCGGGGACCTCCGCAACGGTGGTTCCGGTGCTGCTCGGCATCGGCGCGGAGGCGGCCGAGCGCTCCCGGGGAACGCGGTCCGCGGTGGCGTCGGAGGTCCGCGGGAGCCAGCCGGTCAGGCGGCGCCCGAGCAGCTCCACCGCCGTGGACGTCACCCAGCCGAGCACGCCGATCGTCACCATGCCGACGAAGACGTCCGGGTAGTCGACGACCGTGTAGTCCTGCCAGGTGCGGTAGCCGACGCCGTACTGGCCGGAGATCATCTCGGCGGAGATCACGCAGATCCACGACACGCCGATGCCGACGGACAGGCCGCCGAAGATGCCGGGCAGCGCACCCGGCAGGACGACCGAGCCGAGGACCCGCCACCGGCCGCCGCCCATGGTCCGCACCGCCTCCTCCCACACGGGGGTCAGCGCGCGGACCGCGTGCCGGGTCGAGACCAGCACGGGGAAGAAGGCGGCCGTGCAGGTGATGAAGACGATGCCCTGTTCGTTGCTGGGGAAGAGCAGGATCGCGACGGGAACCAGTGCGATCGCCGGGATCGGGCGCACCACCTCCAGCAGCGGGCCGAGCAGGTCCTCGGCGAGGCGGGAGCGTGCCACGAGCACGCCCGTGGCCACCCCGAGGACCGCCGCCAGCAGGAAGCCTGTGAGGATGCGGGTCAGGCTGTCGGCCAGGTCCGTCCAGTAGTCGCCGCCGGAGAGCCGGCCGGCGAAGGCGCGGGCCACCTCGGTGACCGTCGGGAACTGCGAGAAGCGCAGCCACACGTTGACGTTCAGGCTGGTCAGCAGCTGCCACAGACCGAGGGCGGCGGCCAGGGACGCCACCCTCAGCGCATACCGGCGGTACCGGGTCATGACGCCCTTCCCAGGGCGTCGGCGTACGAGATCGTGCGCGCCCCCGGGTGCGCCGCCACGTACGCCTGCGCGGTGGCCGGCGCGACGAAGGGGAGCAGCCGGCTGCCGTCCAGCACCCACACCGCACTGGCGGCGAACCACAGGGTGCCGGTGGTGGCGTCGGGCACGTACGCGGCACGGACGTCCGAGCGGTGCTGCGCCACGTACTTCAGCAGCTCATCGGGGGAGTCGAAGGTCCGCGTGGTCTCCGCGCCCTTGGGCCACACCTCGCTCGCGGCCGGGGGAGGCGTCGCGGCGAGATCCTTCGTGTACGCCGAGCCGAGTGCCTTCTTCGCGTACTGGTCGTCGACGAAGGAGTCCACGTCGATGTCACCCGTCAGCTTCTCGGACTTCAGGACCGACACGTCCTGCTTCAGCGCGGACACCAGCTGCGGCTTGACGGCCGGGTCGAAGGTGGAGATGCCGTGGGCGCCGTTGTAGAGGTAGACGACCTCGGCGGGCAGGCCGGTGGCCTTCGCGACCTTCTCGGCCGCGGCCACGGGATGGGCGTTCAGGTAGTCGGTCGCCTGCGCCTGCGCCTTCAGGAAGGCTTCCAGGACGGCCGGACGCTGCTTCGCGAAGTCCTCGCGCGCGGTGACGCCGTGGAACGTCGGAAGGTCGAGCTGCGCACCGTCGTACAGCGCCTTCGCCTTGCCCTGGTAGGCGAGCAGGCCCGGCCAGGCCACGAACTGGCTCAGCGCGTCCGCACTGCCGGCATCGAGCGCCGACGCGCCCACCGCGGGCTGCTGGTTGAGCTTCTCGATGCCCTTGTCCGGGTCGATGCCGGCGCGCTGCAGGGCTCGTACGAGGGTGCCGTCCGCGGCGGAACCGACGCTCGTGGAGACCTTCCTGCCCTTCAGGTCCTGCAGGGAGGCGAGCTTCGAATCCGGTGCGGTGACGATGGTGTTGAGGCCGCCGCGCAGGTTGTAGCCGGTGACGGAGACCAGGTGGGTGGGGCGGCCGAGCTGCTTTCCGCGGGCGGCGTTGATGAGGAGCGGGAAGTCGCCCATCGAGCCGATGTCGATCTTTCCGGCGGTCATCTGGGCGGTGATGGGGGCTCCGGTCGCGTAGTCCTGCCAGACGACCTTGTAGGTGTGGCCGTCGTGCAGGGCGCCCAGCTGCTGCTCGAAGTAGCCCAGGGAGCGCAGGAGGGTTCCCGCGGTGACGGTGTTGATGGTCTTGGACTGGTAGCCGACGGTGACGGTGATCGTGGAGCCGGTGCCCGCCTGTGCGCTCGTGCCGCAGGCGGCGAGCGGGAGGAGGAGGGCGGCCGTGGCGAGGGGGACTGCCGTGCGTTTCATGGGAGTTCGGGCCTCTCAGCGGAGCAGGTAGGGCATGTTGACCGTGACCGCTCCGGTGGGACAGCGGGCCGCGCACGGTCCGCAGTACCAGCACTCGTCGACGTGCATGTACGCCTTGCCGGTGCTCTCGTCGATGGCGAGGGAGTCCAGCGGGCACATGTCCACGCACAGGGTGCAGCCGTCGATGCACTTCGACTCGTCGATGGTCACGGGCACGTCGGCCCGCTGGGGCGCCAAGGGCATGGCTGTCTCCAGGAAGGTGCCCGGACAGGGCGAAAGGGGGGCGAACAGGGGTTACAGAGACCGGTGCAGAAGACCGCTCATGGTGATGCGGTCGCCGCGGAAGCGGATGAACTCCAGGTCGACGGGCCGGCCGTCGGCGAGGTGGGTGAGGCGTTCCAGCATCAGTACGGCGGCGCCGCGGGGGGCCTGGAGCACGGCGGAGGAGTGCGCGTCCGCGTTCACCGCTTCCAGGGTGATCTCGGCGTGGCCGAGGCGTTGGCCGGTGATGCCTTCCAGGAGGCGGAAGACGTCGGTGTTCTCCAGGTCGGCGTCGAGGAGGGCGGTGCCGATGTCGAGGGGGATGTAGGTGAGGTCCAGGGACAGGGGGAGGCCGTTCAGTCTGCGCAGGCGTTCGATGTAGAGGACGTCGGCGCCGGGTGGGACGTGGAGGCGCTCCGCCACGGGGGCGGGTGCGGGGGCGGGGCCCAGGGTGCGGACCTCGTTGGTGACGCGGCCGTGTTCGTGCAGGGTTTCCGCCAGGCCCATCAGCCGGTCCAGTCCATGGGGGTACTTGCGGGCGGCGACGATCGTGCCGACTCCCGGCAGCCGGTCCACCAGGCCCTCGGCGCGGAGGAGGTCGAGGGCCTGGCGGACGGTGTTGCGGGAGGCGCCGTAGTCGGTGCCGAGGGTGGTTTCGTGCGGGAGCGTGCCGTCCGGGAAGCCGCCGGTGAGGATCTGGTGGCGGAGGAGATCGGCAAGCTGCCTGGCCTGGTCCGCACGCAGCCGGCGACGCGTGCGGTGGGCGGCGACGGTGGTCGCGGCGCCCACCGCACCGGCGTGGTCCCGGATGCGGTCGGTGGGTGGCATGTCTCGAACCATACCGAGGCGGTAGGGAAAGCTGTGTTGCCGGATTGTTGCGCCATGTGCCGGGGCGTCATGTACGGCGATGAGCTGGGGTTTCGTGGGGCGGTGGGGCAAGATCTGCCACTGCCGGGTGAGCGGGCGCGCAGGTGGCCGGGGCGCCCGGGGGGAGGTTCCGCAACTCGGCGGTGTGAGGTGTCGCTGCGCCCACCCCGGGCCGCCCCGGCGGCACGACCGCCCGCAGCTACGACAGGCCGGCCGGCGCCACCCGCCCCGTCACCTCCCCGAGACCCACCCGCGTCCCACCCGGGCCCGGCGCCCACGCCGTCAGTGTCACCACGTCCCCGTCCTCCAGGAACGTCCGTTTCCCGTCCGGAAGTTCGAGAGGGTCCCGCCCGTTCCACGTCAGTTCCAGCAGTGAGCCGCGTTCGTGCTCCGTCGGGCCGCTCACCGTGCCGGAGCCGTAGAGGTCGCCCGTGCGCAGGGACGCGCCGTTCACCGTCATGTGCGCCAGTTGCTGGGCCGCCGTCCAGTACATGGTGGAGAACGGCGGCTCGGAGACGACATGGCCGTTGATCGCGACGGAGATGCGCAGGTCGTAGCCCCCCGGTTCCTCCTGTGAGTCGTCCAGGTACGGCAGCAGCGGATGCGTGCGCCCGGGCGGGGCCACCCGCGCCTCCTCCAGCGCGTCCAGTGGGGTGATCCACGCCGAGACCGACGTGGCGAACGACTTGCCGAGGAACGGCCCGAGCGGCACGTACTCCCAGGCCTGGATGTCCCGCGCCGACCAGTCGTTGAGCAGGCAGAGCCCGAACACATGGTCGCGGAAGGCCGTGAGCGGCACCGGTCGCCCCAGCCGCGACGGCACGCCCACCACGAAGCCCACCTCCGCCTCGATGTCCAGACGGACGGAGGGCCCGAAGACCGGCGCCGGGTCGGCGGGAGCCTTGCGCTGTCCCGACGGCCGCACGACATCCGTGCCCGACACCACCACCGTGCCGGACCGGCCGTGGTAGCCGATGGGCAGGTGCTTCCAGTTGGGGGTCAGGGAGTCCGCCGCGTCCGGGCGGAAGATCTGCCCGACGTTGCGGGCGTGGTTCTCGGAGGCGTAGAAGTCGACGTAGTCCGCGACCTCGAAGGGCAGGTGCAGCGTCACCTCGGAGAGCGGGTGCAGCAGCGGCTCCACGGTCTCCCGGTGCGCGGGCACCGTCACCCACGCCGTCAGCGCCCGCCGCACATCCGACCAGGTGGTGCGGCCCGCGGCCAGCAGGGGGTTCAGGGACGGACGCGCCAGCAGGGAGGCGTACGGGGAGCCGAGCGCCGCGGCCGCCGCGCCCGCGTCGAGCACGTGGTCGCCCAGGCGGACGCCGACGCGCCGCTCGTCGGAGCCGGCGGGGGAGAAGACGCCGTAGGGGAGGTTGTGCGGGCCGAAGGGGTCGCCCTCGGGGACGTCGAAGGGGGGCATGGGATGCTGCCTCGCTTTCGTGCACTTCGGGTGTGCCGTGCATGGGGGTGCGTTCAAGTGCGGTCCATGTGGTCGCCGCACACGTTACGGGTGAGTCATCTGTCTTGGGCAGTGTCTAAAGAGTTTGCAATGTCCGTATTGGCCTTGTCGGAGCGGGCAATTCCGGCTTAGCGTCCTTTGGGGGACACGGACGGGGTGGGTCCGGTCCGTAGGGGGGACACGTGGGGGGACCCGTGGCCAGGAGCACCGGTGGTGTGCCGTTCGACGCGGACCGCGACGTGCCGGGGCTCATCGTGAAGTTCGGCGACTACCCGCTGCACCACGGCGGGGTCGGCGCGATCCGCAGCCTCGGCCGGCTCGGCATACCGATGTATGCGATCACGGAGGACCGCTACACACCGGCCGCGGCCTCCCGCTATCTGCGGCGCGCCTTCGTGTGGCCGACCACCGGGACCGAGAAGCCGGAGCGGCTCGTGGAGGGCCTGCTGCGCATCGGGCGCCGTATCGGCCGGCCGACGGTCCTCGTCCCCACCGACGAGGAGGCAGCGGTCCTGATCGCCGAGCACCAGGACGCCCTGACCGGACCCTTCCTGTTCCCGAAGGTGGACGCGGGGCTCCCGCGCCGCCTCGCCAGCAAGCAGGGACTGCACGAACTGTGCGTGGAACACGGCATCCCGAGCCCGCAGGCCGCCTTCCCGCAGTCGTACGACGACATCCTGCGCTTCGCCGACAGGGCCCGCTTCCCGCTCGTGGCGAAGAACCGCGAGGCGTTCGTGCGCCGCGAACGGCCCGCGGTGGGCGGCACGACGAAGATCGCCACCCGTGAGGGGCTGCTCAGGCTCGCCCGCGAGTGGGGCGAGAAGCCGGGCGTGATCCTCCAGGAGTACCTGCCCCGGGAGCAGGCCGAGGACTGGATCGTGCACGCCTACTGCGACCAGGACGCCACCCCGCTCGCCCTGTTCACCGGCGTCAAGGTGCGCTCCTGGCCGCCCCACGCGGGCATGACGGCGAACGCGTACGTCGTCGACAACCCGGAACTCGCCGATCTCGCCGCACGCTTCATCAAACAGATCGGCTTCACCGGCGTCATCGACCTCGACCTGCGCTTCGACCGGCGCGACGGACAGTACAAACTGCTCGACTTCAACCCGCGCATGGGCGCCCAGTTCCGGCTCTTCGAGAGCGAGTCGGGCGTGGACGTCGTCCGCGCCATGCACCTGGACCTGACCGGCCGCGCCGTACCGGAGGGGGAACAGCGCGCCGGCCACCGGTACATCGTGGAGAACATCGACCTGCCCGCCCTGCTCGCCTACCGCCGCAGCGGCTACACGACACCGCACGCACCGGCCCGTGCGAGCGGCACGGAACTGGCCTGGTTCGCGGGGGACGACCCGCTGCCGTTCGTCACGATGCTCGCGCGCTTCGTGCGGCCGGGCGCGAAGCACCTGTATCAGCTGTGGCGGACCAACCGCCGCGGCGGCACGACCCGTACGTCGTAGGCGTACGGCCGGTACGTGGAGGCGTACGACCGGTACGCCGCACGCGTACACGCTCCACCACGAAGTAGGCACGTAGCGTCCTGGGGAGGGACTTCGTGATTCAACCGGTAGCAGTCATCGGCGCCGGGCCGTTCGGCCTGTCCACCGCCGCCCATCTGCGGGGGCGCGGCATCCCGGTCCGCGTCTTCGGCGAACCCATGGTCAGCTGGCGCGACAACATGCCCGCGGGCATGCTCCTGAAGTCCACCCCGGTCGCCTCGAGCATCGACGCGCCCCAGCGCGGCCACACCCTGGCCGACTACTGCGACGCGGCGGGCGTCCGCCGGCTGGTGACGGACGAGGACATCATCCCGGTCGAGACGTTCATCGCGTACGGGGAGTGGTTCCAGCAGAAGCTGGTGCCCGAACTGGAGCGGGTCCGGGTGGTCTCCGTGGACCGCCGCAAGGGCGGTGGCTTCGATCTCAAGCTGGACTCGGGCGAGTTGTTCACCGCTCGGGCGGTCGTGGTGGCGACCGGCCTGTCGGGCCTCGCCCACCTCCCGCCGGAGCTGGCCGCCGCGGCAGCCGACGGCCCCACGCCCACCGGCCCGGTCTCGCACAGCTCCCAGCACCATGACCTCAGCAGGTTCTCCGGCAAGGAGCTGCTGGTCGTCGGCGCCGGCCAGTCCGCGCTGGAGACGGCGGCGCTGGCGGCCGAGGCGGGCGCACGGGTGCGCGTGGTGGCGCGCGGGAGCGGCAAGGTCGCCTTCGGCGCTCCCCCGTGGGACCAGCCGAAGCTGCGCCCCGAGTCGCCCTTCGGCCGTGCCTGGTCCCTGTGGGCGCTCAGCTACTACCCCCACCCGTACCGCTTCCTGCCCACCCAGACCCGCCACTACCTGGTGCGTCGCGTCCTCGGCCCGCTCGGCGCGTGGTGGCTGCGCGACCGCTTCCAGGAGAACGTGCAGGTGCGTGAGGTCGAAGGGATCATCCGTGCGTCCGTGGCGGACGGCAGCCCGGCCCTGACGGTCCGGACCCACACGGGCCGCACGGAGAAGATGACCGCGGACCACGTCATCGCCGCGACCGGCTACCGCGTGGACATCTCCGCGATGGACTTCCTGGGCCACGAACTGCGCACACGGCTGGCGGTGAGCCGGGGCGCCCCGAAGCTCGGCGCGGGCTATGTGTCCTCGGTCCCGGGCCTGTACTTCACGGGCCTGCCGGCGGCGGCCTCGTACGGGCCGGTGATGCGATTCGTCTGCGGCACGGAGTTCGCGTCGCCGCGCCTGGCGAAGCACCTGGCGACGGCTCACGGCTGACACCGGCCGGCCACCGGAGCACCCCGTGGCCCTTCCCCTCGGAAGGGTCACGGTTGTGGAGTCGGATGCCGACCGGTTCTCGGCAGGAGGGCCGGAGATCGGCCGGCGGTCGACAGACGCCCGGAGGTCGGCCGGTTATCGGCAGGGGGCCCGGAGGCCGGCCGTGGGTCAGTCGTGGGTCAGCCGTGGGTCGGCCGGTTCACGACTGGTGGCCGGACGTCAGTTGGTTCGCGGTGAATGGCGGGGGTGTTCCATCCGTATTCTCTGATCATGGCCGCACCCCTCGCATATTCACTCATCGCCACTGACCTGGACGGGACGCTGCTGCGCGGTGACGACACGCTCTCCGACCGGTCCAGGGACGCGCTGGCGCGGGCCGCCGCGGCCGGCGTGCAGCACCTCGTGGTGACGGGGCGTCCGGCCCCCAGGGTGCGGCCGCTGCTCGACGACCTGGGCGGCAGGGGGCTCGCGGTGTGCGGACAGGGCGCGCAGGTGTACGACGCCGGCGCGGACCGGCTGCTGTTCTCCGTCACCCTGGACCGGGAGTTGGCCGAGACCGCGCTCGGCAAGATCGAGGCCGAGGTGGGGCAGGTGTACGCGGCCGTCGACCAGGACGGCGTGGACGGGCTCACGCTCATCGAACCCGGCTACCGGATGCCGCACCCCACGCTGCCCGCGGTGCGGGTCCAGCGGCGCGACGACCTGTGGTGCGCGCCCATCAGCAAGGTGCTGCTGCGCCATCACACCCTGACCGACGACGAGTTGGCGACGGCGGCGCGCAGCGCGGTCGGTTCGCTGGCGACGGTCACCATGTCCGGGCCCGGCACGGTCGAACTCCAGCCGTGCGGCATCACCAAGGCGACGGGGCTCGCGCTCGCCGCCGAGTATCTGGGCCTCGGGCCGTCCCGGACCATCGCGTTCGGTGACATGCCGAACGACATCCCGATGTTCGACTGGGCCGCGCACGGCGTCGCCATGGCGAACGCACACCCCGAACTCAAGGCGGTCGCCGACGAGATCACGAAATCGAACGAGGACGACGGCATCGCCGTCGTCCTCGAACGACTCTTCAGGGGCCGCTAGACCTCGGCTTCAGCCTCAGCCCCGGTACGCGCGGCGCACAGCGTCAGTACGCGCCGTGGACGTTGTCGATGGAGCCGTACCGGTGGGCGGCGTAGTTGCACGCGGCCGTGATGTTCGCCACCGGGTCGTAGATGTTCCAGGACGTGCCCGGCACGTGGTACGCGCGGAAGGTCGGGTCGATGACCTGGAGGAGGCCCTTGGACGGGATGCCCATCCGGGCGTTGGAGTCCCAGAGGTTGATGGCGGACGGGTTGCCCGACGACTCGCGCATCACGTTGCGGTAGATGCCGTAGTAGGAGCCGGGGATCCTGTGCTGCCGCATGACGACCAGCGACTGACGGATCCAGCTGTCGAGGTTTCCGGCGCGCGTCGTCACGGTCTTGGCGGCGGCGGTCGTGGTCGTCGCGGAGGTGGGGGTCGCGGCGGAAGCGCTGGTCGCTCCCAGGACCGGAAGGGCCAGAACGGCGGCACCCGTCCCCGCGACAGCGAGGGCACGGGTGAGGCGCGCGGCCTTGGAGCGGCGGTCCCGACGGCGTGCGGGCAGGGCGAAAGCGGGCATGTCGTAGTCCTCTCCGGCGCCTGCGAGGTGAGCTGTCGGGTTCGGGCTGGGAGGTGCCCGGCCGTGTCCTCGGTGTCGAGGCATCGGCTTCACCCCAAGCCGTTCCGGCGCTGTGTCCGGTCCGGCGACTTACCTGGGTCCCCCGCTCCTGCCGTGGTGGTCAATGGATCGCGGGCGGCGGCAGGATTCGGCGTTCCGCTCGGATCGATTGGGAAGGTATGCGAGAGCACATGTCGGGAACAAGCCTGGAAGTCACACTGCGAGGTAAATGACCATGAAATGCGGGAATAAGGGATGTGATCCATTTTGTTGAACAGAGTTCAACTTGGCATAAGCAAAGGGGAAGTTGAGATTCCGCATGCTCCGCACCGCCTTCCGGCGGCGTGAGCTAACTCACTCGCGCTTTCCTTGATCGCCACCCGTAATTCAGGGCCCTGGGGCGGCAATTCGGACAAAAGGTTCGGCGTCCGTCTTCGATGGCGGTATTTATGGGGGCGAATTGCGGCAATTCGGACATCGTTCGGGTCTACGGGAACTCTCCATCTCCGGATCCGAAGGCGTGACCGACGTCACTCGTCATGCCATCTCGTCACGCCCTGCGGATCTGTACGCGCGCGTGCCTCGGGTTCCGCGCGCCCCCGTCAGGACCGGGTGTGCGCCCGGCCGGGTGATGGTGCCGGGCGGGGCGGCCGGGGGCCGCGTGACCCTGCGGAGGCCTTGGGGGTGCCGGGCTGCTCCGGAGGCGGGATGCGAGGGGGCGTTTCAGGGGACCGGTGCGCGTCGCCGGCCACCGGGAGGGGCAGCTTTCCGCTATGTCGCTCCAAACCCGCTCGTATCACCTGATCAAGAACATGCCTCTCGTGATCCGATACGGCCCGGCCTGGAACAGCGGGCACTCGTGGTGATCGAAACCCGACCGGATACGCTGACTTGAGTGATGGCGGCGACAGATCGACAAACTCGGTGAGCCGAGTCGTCCAGGCGACGCCATCGATCAAGTGACCGACCTCGATACCGACCGTGTGATCGTCAGCAGACGTCAGCAGACAGGAGACCTCACGTGACCGTCGTCGGGCCGTTCGGGCTGAGCGTGCGGGACCAGGCTCTGGAAGCCGATGTCCAGGCCGGATTGGCCGCTGTCGAGGAAGGGCTGCTCGACGCCACGAAGAGCGAGGTGCCCTTCATCACCGAGGCCGCGCAGCATCTCGTACGCGCGGGCGGGAAGCGGTTCCGGCCGCTGCTCGTCATGCTCGCGGCGCAGTTCGGTGACCCGTACGCGCCGGGGGTCGTCCCCTCGGCCGTGGTCGTGGAGCTCACCCACCTCGCCACGCTGTACCACGACGACGTGATGGACGAGGCCGATGTGCGGCGCGGGGTGGCCAGCGCGAACAGCCGCTGGGGCAACTCGGTGGCGGTCCTCACCGGCGACTTCCTGTTCGCCCGCGCGTCCCACATCCTGGCCGACCTCGGCCCGGAGGCGGTCCGCATCCAGGCGGAGGCGTTCGAGCGGCTCGTCACCGGCCAGATCCTGGAGACGGCGGGCCCGCGGGACGGCCGTGACCCGGTGGAGCACTACCTCGACGTCCTCGCCGGCAAGACGGGCTCCCTGGTGGCGGTGGCGTGCCGCTTCGGCGCGATGATGTCGGGCGCCGACGAGACGGTCGTGGACGTGCTGACGCAGTACGGCGAGCGTCTCGGCGTGGCGTTCCAGCTGGCCGACGACGTCCTGGACATCGCCTCCGACTCCCACGAGTCCGGCAAGACACCGGGGACGGACCTGCGCGAGGGCATCGCGACCCTCCCGGTCCTGCGCCTGCGCGAGCGGGCCCAGCGGCACGGGCTGCCGGAGGACGTCGCCCTGTGCGAGCTGCTGGAATCCGACCTCACGGACGACGCCCGCCACGCCGACGCCCTCGCCCGCCTCCGGGTCCACCCGGCCCTCGAGCAGGCCCGACGCGACGCGGTCCGCTACGCGGAGGACGCCCGTTCGGCTCTGGCCCCGCTGCCGGACTGCGGCGCGAAGGCGGCCCTGACGGACATGTGCGACGCGGTGGTGCACCGGGCGGGGTGACGCGCCAGGCGTCCCCCTGAGCCCCGCGCCCGGCGTGTGCCACGTCACACGTCCTTCGGCGCGCCCTGCCGACCCCTACGGGTGGGGCGCCGTGTCCCGCCCGTCATGTCATACCCCAGAAGTACGCGGAGTTGGCCCCGCGGTCTGACGCTTCCCTCCCGGTGATTTGGTCATATGGAGAGGACCACCTCACAGGAGTCCGGGGGAGAATGGCGGCGCAGGGGTGGACGAGTGCACGGACAGCAGGCCGCCGCCGACTACGGAGGTAAGGCACACATGGCACCGTACGAATCCGACGACAGCACACCCGCCGGGGAGGTCGAGGACGTACGCGACGGGCGGCGCAGGGCCGCGCGGTACGTCGTCCCGGTCACGGTCGTGGGCGTGGCGGCGGCGACGATCGGGCTCGTCCCGGCGTTCGCCGGTTCCGGGGATCCCGACCTGCCGAAGATCAGCGCGCAGCAGCTCATCGAGAAGATCGCCAAGTCGGACGTCCAGCAGATGTCCGGCACGGTGACGATCAGCACGGACCTGGGCCTGCCCAACCTGGGCGGCCTCGAGGACAGCCTGGCCTCGGGCGCGCTCTCCCAGGGGGGCGGGCAGGGCAAGGGCGACTCGGCCGCCGACCCTAGCTCCAAGCTGCTGGAGCTGGCCTCCGGCACCCACACCGTGCGGGTCGCCGCCGACGGCCAGGACAAGCAGAAGCTCTCGCTGATCGAGAAGGCCGCCGAGTACAGCGTCATCCGCAACGGCGACCAGGTGTGGGCGTACGACAGCGCATCCAACCAGGCGTACCACGCGACCGGCGCGGGCGAGCACAAGAGCGGCGAGGCAGCGCCGAAGGACGTGCCCGCCACGCCCAGGGACTTCGCCGATCATGCACTGAAGGCGGCCGACAAGACGACCTCCGTGACGGTAGACGGCACAGCCCAGGTCGCGGGCCGGGACGCCTACAAGCTGCTCGTCCGGCCGAAGCAGTCGGGCACGACGGTCGGCGCGATCAGCATCGCGGTGGACGCGAAGACCGGGCTGCCGCTGAAGTTCACGCTGACCCCGGCGAAGGGCGGCGCGGCGGTGCTGGACGTGGGCTTCACCCAGGTCTCCTTCGCCAAGCCGGCCGCGTCGACGTTCGACTTCACGCCGCCCAGGGGCACGAAGGTCACCCAGGGTGACGACCTGAAGGCCGGGAAGGCGGGCGAGGCCGGAGAGGCCGGGAAGGCAGGCGAGGTCGGGAAGGCCGGGCGCGAGGCACAGCGTGAGGACACGGGCACAACGCCCTGGGGCGGCGCGTCGAAGACCCTCGGCGAGGGCTGGAACGCCATCTACGTGTTCGACACCGGCAGCAAGGGCGGGGTGCCGTCCGGATCGCCGTCCGAGGACGGCGCGGCCTCCGGCTTCCTGAACTCGCTCGGCGACCACGTCACCGGCAAGTTCGGCTCGGGCACGGTCTTCTCCACCCGCCTGGTCAACGCCCTGATCACGGACGACGGCAAGGTGTACGCGGGCGCGGTCACCAAGGACGCGCTGCTGAAGGCGGCGAACGCGGGGAAGTGACCCACCGTACGGCGTACGGACGAAGGGGAGCAGAAGAGCCCATGGAGGAACTGCCCGCCGCGGAAGCGCAGTCGAAGGACTCGGCGGCGAGGGCGGCGAGTGACCTGGATGCCCCGGTCATCGCCACCCGCGCCCTCACCAAGCGCTACCGCGGCGGGCAGCTCGCCGTGGACGGGCTCGATCTGACCGTCCCGGCGGGCAGCGTCTTCGGCTTCCTCGGGCCGAACGGCTCCGGCAAGACCACCACCATCCGCATGCTGATGGGCCTGATCGAGCCCACCTCGGGCTCGGCACGCGTGCTGGGGCAGCCCATGCCCCGGGCCACGCGCGCCGTGCTCCCGCACGTCGGCGCCCTCATCGAGGGCCCGGCGCTCTACGGCTTCCTCTCCGGCCGGGACAACCTCCTGCGCTACGACGCCGCCGACCCCACCGCCGACCCGCGCACCCGGCGGACCCGCGTCGCGGCCGCCCTCGACCGGGTCGGCCTCACGGCGGCCGCGGGCAAGAAGGCGAAGGCGTACTCCCTGGGGATGAAGCAGCGCCTCGGTCTCGCGGCCGCCCTGCTCCAGCCCCGCAGGCTCCTCGTCCTGGACGAGCCGACCAACGGCCTCGACCCGCAGGGCATGCGGGAGATCCGTGCCCTGGTCAGGGAACTGGCCTCCGACGGCACGACCGTCTTCCTCTCCTCCCACCTGCTCGACGAGATCGAGCAGGTCTGCACGCACGCGGCGGTGATGGCGCAGGGCCGGCTGATCGCGCAGGGCCCGGTGGGAGACCTGGTGGCCGGGGCGCGCGGACGCCTCGTCGTGACCACCCCGGACGTCACCGACGCGGCACGCGTCCTGAAGGAACAGGGTGTGGCCGATGTGGTGGTGGAGGAGAACCGGGTGACGGCCGAGCCTGAGGACCGGGAACTTTCCGATGTGAACGCCGCGTTGGTCGCGGCGGGAGTCCGCGTACGCGGCTTCGGCGTCGAACGTGCCTCCCTGGAGGACGCGTTCGTGGCGCTGACCGGGGAGGGGTTCGATGTCGCAGGCTGAGGCGGCCGTCGTGCCGCGCCGGACGAGCCCGCTGTGGACCTTCGGGCTGCTGCGCAGCGAGCTGGTGACCACGTTCCGGCGCTGGCGCACGCTCGCCCTGCTGGCCGTGCTCGCCGCCGTGCCGATCCTGGTCGGGATCGCCGTGAAGCTCGAGACGAGCGACGGGTCCGGCGGTCGGGGCGGGGGCGGCGGCCCGGCGTTCATCACGCAGATCACCAACAACGGCCTGTTCCTGGTGTTCACCGCGCTCGCCGCGACGCTCCCGTTCTTCTTGCCGATGGCGATCGGTGTCGTCGCGGGCGACGCGATCGCGGGCGAGGCGAGCTCCGGCACCCTGCGCTACCTGCTGGTCGCCCCCGCGGGCCGTACCCGCCTGCTGCTCACCAAGTACGCAACGACGATCGCCTTCTGCCTGATCGCCACCCTCGTCGTCGCCGTCTCGGCGCTCGCGGTGGGCGCCCTGCTCTTCCCGCTGGGCGACCTGACGACGATCTCCGGTACGCGCATCAGCTTCGCCGAGGGCCTTGGCCGGGCCCTGCTGATCGCCCTGGTCGTCGCCGCGTCCCTGATCGGCGTTGCGGCCCTCGGACTGTTCATCTCCACGCTCACGGGCAGCGGCATCGCGGCGATGGCGACGACGGTGGGGCTGCTCATCACGGTCCAGATCATGGACCAGATTCCGCAGTTGCACGCGCTCCAGCCGTACTTCTTCTCGCACTACTGGCTGTCCTTCGCGGACCTGATGCGCGACCCGGTCTACTGGGACGACCTGATACGCAACCTGGGCCTGCAGGCCCTGTACGCGGCGGTCTTCGGCTCGGCGGCCTGGGCGCGGTTCACGGCGAAGGACATCACGGCGTAGGTGCGGGCCGGCAGGGGCCGCCCGCGCCATCACGGTCCACCGTCCCCGCCACCCCGGGGTCAGCCGCCCGGGCCGGGCCCGAGGTCGAGCAGCAGGGCCATCACGCCCACCAGCGTGGCGCTGCTGACGATCTCACCGCGTTCGATCATCGCCCGCACCTCCGGCAGCGGGATCCACTCCAGGCGGTCGGACTCGTTGCGCTCGGTCGGCTCGCCCACGCGCGTGGCGTCGTCCGTGCGGAACACGAAGTGCCGGGAGTCGGTGACGCCGGCCGCGGGCTGGGCGCACACCAGCGGACGCAGCGAGCCCGCGCGCCATCCGGTCTCCTCCTCGAGTTCGCGCCCTGCCGCCGCGGCGGGCTCCTCACCGTCCTCGACGAGACCCATGGGCAGCTCCCAGGCCCATGTGTCGGTGACGAAGCGGTGCCGCCACATCATGAGCACGCGCTGCTCGCGGTCGACGGCCGCGGCGACGGCGACGTCCCGCAGCCGGACCACGTGGTACTCACAGCGTGCCCCGTCGGGCTGTTCGACGTCGAGCGCCCGCAGCCGCACCCAGGGTGTCTCGTACAGCGCCCGCTCGCCGTGCACGGTCCAGCGCATGCTCAGCGCACCCCCGATCCGCCGCCCGAGGGCGTGGACGGGCCGACCAGGCGGGCCAGCCGGTCACACTCGCGGGGTGGCCGGCCGCCCAGGTCGCCGGTGCGCCAGGCCGGTACCCAGGGCACGCGGTGGACGCCGATCATCGACTCGATCGCCTTGACGCGCTGGGCGAGCGGGCGCGGCAGGCGGCCCGGTGCGTCCGCGACCAGCACGACGCCGTCCAGGGCGAGGCCGGGCGGGGCCGCGCCGCGCCGGAAGGCGTCGAGGCACTGGAGGACGGACCCCAGGCCGGTCGCGTGGGTGCGGGCGACCAGCAGCACCGAGGAGGGTTCGCCGTGCTCGGGGCGGGGCCAGCCGCGGCCCGCGTCGAAGCCGCCGAAGACGGTGGCGAGCGTCGAGGTGCCGGCGCCGCCGTGGGTGGCCACCCAGGCGAACCGGTGTGGGCTCGCGCTGCCGTAGGACGGCGGCCGTGCGCCGTCGGCCGCCGGCCCGCGGACCCAGATCTCCGGCCCACCGGGCCCCTGCCGCGCGATCCCCTGCATCGCCTCTCCTCGGTCGCTCCTCGCCCTTGATCTTCACCTGCGGTGCCGCGGGTTCGGTACCGGGCTCCGGTTCCTGGGACGAGGCTGTGACGCGGCGGTGACGCGCGGACGAGCACGGGGGCGGGAGACTCCAAGGGGTGTGCCGTACGTCCCCGCACCCAGGGCCGGGGACGCAGACGAGGGGAGCCGACGCCGAATGGAGGCGGAAGACATCGGCGCCTTTCCCCGACCGACGACCCGAGTGAGGGAACGATGTCTCGACTCAGCCGCGGACAGAAGCGGGGCCGCTCCTTCGCGGGGGCCGCATCCGACGGGGGTGCGGGGTCCGGGGTGACGCCGATCGAGGTCCGGGTGCCGGCGGCACGCGACGGGGCGCCGGGCCCGGGGGCGACGGTGGGCGGGGTGCCGGTGGCCGCGGGACCCGGGGAGCCGGTCCAGCAGGCAGTCCTGGACCACCTTCACCGCCTGGCCCGCGCCACGGGCCACCCGGTCCTCGCCTCGGTGCACGACGAACGGATCGGCTACGTCGTACCGATCCGGGTGCACGTCGACGGCTCCAGCGAGTTCGCGGGGGAGCCGGTACGGAGGGGAGCGGCGCCCGCGGCCGCCGCGCACGGCGGTACGGCTCAGGTGGCACCCGTGGAGGCCGGGCCCCGCGCCGAGGCCACGCACGTCCTGGGCGCGGTGGGCACCCGGCAGCCGACCCCGGGCACCACGGCTCCGACGGCCCCCCGGGGGGCGGTGCACGACCCGTACGCACCGTCGCAGTCCCCGGTGGCCCCGCCGAGCACGCCACCGGACGACATCGAGCCCGACACCCGCGTACTGCGCGCCCTGCCGGAGCCCGCCGAGTCCGCTCCCGCAGCCGCGCTCACACCGCGCCCGGATGCCGCGGCGTCCGCTCCCTCTCCCACTCAGCGCCCGCGGCCCGCCGAATCCGCCTCTCCCACTCATCGCCCGCGGCCCGCCGAATCCTCCGCCGCAGTCGCCCCCGCGTCCCCCGGCCGCAGCGTCGCCCCGTTCGCTTTGCAGGCCGTGCCTGAGCAGGTCGTCTTCATCACCGCCACGTCCGGGCCGGCCCAGGCCCTGCCCGGTGCCCCGGACCACGGCGGCACCCCGCCCTCGCCCGCACCGCCGGCCCCCGGCACCGTCTCGCCGCCGACGGGAACGTTCGGCCCACCGCCGGTCATGCCGGCCGCACCGTCCGCCACTTCCGCCGCTGCCGCGGCCTTCGAGCCCACCACCCGGCCCACGCCCGCCTTCTCCTTCGCCAAGAGCCCCGACGTCACCGGGCCTCCCACCACGGAAGCGGACCCCACCCGCACCCCTGACGCCCGCTCCGCCTCCGACTGGAAGCCCGCCCCCGGCCCCGCCCCCGCCCTCGAGACCGTTACCGTCCCCGCCGACCAGGACGACGAGGTCAAGGAGCCGCCCGTGCGGGAGTTCGACTCCGTGGCGGAAGCCGTGCTCGGGGATGCGCCGGCCGGCGGCGCGGACGGGCCTGTCGCCGAGCCCATGGCCCGGATCAGCGCGGCCGTGAAGCAGGGCCGTCTCGAGGAGGCGTCCGGGCTGGCCGAGGAGGCCGTCGCCGAGTCGGCCGCGACCCTCGGCGACGAGCACCCCGACGTCCTGCACCTGCGCGAACTCACCGCCTACATCGCCTACCTGGCGACAGACCCCCTGCGCTCCTTCCGTCTGTCGCTGGACCTGGCCCGCATCCGGCACCGCCTCGGCGACCGGCGCGGGGCCTACGGCAACGTGCAGAGCGCGGCCGCCGCCTGGCGTGCCGTACGCGAACCGGTCCAGGGGCTGGATCTCGGCCGCGACCTCATCGCCGTATGGAGCGAACTCGCGGCCCAGGACGGCCCCGCCGCAGATGACCTCGACCAGCTCGAGAAGGCCCGCAGCCGCATGGGCCGCTTGGCCGAGCGCGCCCGCAAGGCGTCCGGCGAGCGGCCTGCCGCCCAGTAGGCGCTACGGCGGCTACGGTGTGGCGTCCACCGGGTCCGCGTCGGCGGCGCCGCTCACCGTCGCGGTGGCGGCGCGTGGACCGGGGATCGCCCCGCCGAGCGTCCGCGCGGCCCGCCGCGCGGTGCGCAACGCGTCCGCCGTCAGCAGCGACAGCGCCAGCCAGACCAGCGCGAAGCCCGCCCAGCGCTCGGGCGGCATCGCCTCGTGGAAGTAGAGGATGCCCAGCAGGAACTGGAAGACGGGTGCCAGGTACTGCAGCAGCCCCAGCGTCGACAGGGGGACCCGTATCGCCGCGGCGCCGAAGCAGACGAGCGGCAGAGCGGTGACCACCCCGGTGGCCGCGAGCAGCGCAGCGTGCCCCGCCCCGTGGGACGTGAACGTGGACTCTCCGTGTCCCGACAGCCACAGCAGATACGCCAGCGCGGGCACGAACTGCACGGCGGTCTCCGCGGCCAGCGACTCGATGCCGCCGAGGCTGACCTTCTTCTTCACCAGCCCGTAGGTGGCGAAGGAGAACGCCAGGCACAGGGAGATCCACGGCGGACGGCCGTAGCCGATCGTGAGGACGAGCACGGCGGCGAAGCCGACCCCGACCGCCGCCCACTGCGCCGGCCGCAGCCGTTCCTTCAGGAGCAGCACGCCCATGGCGATGGTGACGAGCGGGTTGATGAAGTAGCCGAGCGAGGCCTCCACCACGTGGCCGCTGTTCACCGCCCAGATGTAGACGCCCCAGTTGACGGTGATGACGGCCGCCGCGACCGTGATCAGCGCGAGCCGGCGAGGCTGCCGGAGCAGTTCGCCCGCCCAGGCCCAGCGGCGCATCACCAGCAGTACGAGGGCGACCAGGACGAGGGACCACGTCATCCGGTGGGCGAGGATCTCCATCGCCCCGGCGGGCTTCAGCAGGGGCCAGAACAGCGGGACGAGCCCCCACATCCCGTACGCGGCGAAGCCGTTCAGCAGACCTGTCCGTCGCTCACCCTTCGGGTCCCCGGCCACGGGCCCTCCCTCACGCTCGCGGCTGCCCGGTGCAGCCTCCACGAAGGTAGCGCGACGGCCCCCGCCTGTCATGCCCGTATCGGCATACGGTCATGACATGCGGGGGCCGGGAAGCTCAAGGGCCCGAAGGGGCAGTTCAGCCCTTGAGCGCGGCGGTGATCGCCTCGGCGAGCGGGGTGGTCGGGCGGCCGGCCAGTCGGGAGAGGTCGCCGGTAGTGACCTCCAGCTCGCCCTTCTCGATGGACGCGTCCACGCCGGAGAAGACCGCGGCGAGCGGCCCGGGCAGCCCGGCGCCCTTCAGGATCCCCTCGTACGCCTCGACGGAGACGGCGTTGTACGTGATCTCCTTGCCGGTCTGCTTGCTCAGCTCGGCGGCGTACTCGGCGAAGCCCCACGCCTCGTCGCCACCCAGCTCGTACGCCTTGTTCTCGTGGCCCTCGCCGGTCAGCACGGCGACCGCGGCGGCCGCGTAGTCGGCGCGCGAGGCGGAGGAGACGCGGCCCTCGCCGGCCGCCTGGACGACGGCGCCGTGCTCGAGGACGGGGGCGAGGTTCTCGGTGTAGTTCTCGTGGTACCAGCCGTTGCGCAGCAGCACATACGGCACGCCCGAGGCCAGGATGGCCTGCTCGGTGGCCCGGTGGTCGTCGGCGAGGGCGGCCTTCAGGCTGCTGGGTGCGCTGGTGTAGGCGAAGAGGGCGACTCCGGCGGCCTTGGCGGCGTCGAGGACCACCTGGTGCTGCTGGACGCGGCCCTTGTCGAACTCGTTGCCGGAGATCAGCAGCACCTTGTCGCCGGCCGAGAACAGGCCGTCGAAGGTCTCCGGAGCGTTGTAGTCGGCGGCGGCGATCCGCACGCCGCGCTCCGCGAAGTCGGCGGCCTTCTCCGGGGTGCGGACGACCGCGGTGATCTGTTCGGCCGGAACCTTCTCCAGCAGTTGCTCCACCACATGACGGCCGAGGTGTCCGGTGGCTCCGGTGACGACGATGCTCATGACTTGGATCTCCTTGTGGGGTGCTTTCTGACACTCACCCTAGGAGGTGCGCTAACCAAACGAAAGTACCCACTTTGAAGTAAGGTACTGGCATGACAGTAAGTGGTGGGGCCGCCGACAGACGCCAAGCCGCCGAGGCGCTGTGCCCGTACCGCCTCGTCCTGGAGCACGTCACCAGTCGCTGGGGTGTGCTCGTCCTGATCGAGCTCCTCGACCGCCCGCACCGCTTCAGCGAGTTGCGCCGGGCGATCGGGCGGACCGCCCGCGTCAGCGAGAAGATGCTCACCCAGACCCTGCAGACCCTGGAACGCGACGGTCTGGTGCACCGGGACGCCAAGCCCGTGATCCCGCCGCGCGTCGACTACTCCCTCACCGACCTGGGCCGCGAGGCCGCCGAGCAGGTGCGGGCGCTGGCGCTGTGGACCCATGACCGCATGGCGGACGTGGAGAAGGCCCGCCGGGCATACGACGAGGCCCGGGCGCTGTCCGCCCGGGCCTCGTGAACAGCGGCACCGCTCAGCCGACGACGGTCCAGGTGTCCCCGCCGGCGAGCAGGGCGGCCAGGTCGCCCTTGCCGTTCTGCTCGATGGCGGCATCGAGCTGGTCGGCCATCGCCGTGTCGTAGACGGGCCGCTCCACGGACCGGAACACGCCGATCGGGGTGTGGTGCAGGGTGTCCGGGTCGGCGAGGCGGGAGAGCGCGAAGGCCGTGGTGGAGGAGGCGGCGTGCGCGTCGTGGACCAGGATGTCCGCCTCGTTCTCCGGGGTGACGGTGACGACCTTCAGGTCGCCGGTCTGCCTGTCCCGAACGACACCGCGCGCGCCGTCCGCCCCGAAGCGGATCGGCTGCCCGTGCTCCAGCCGGATCAGGGCCTCCTCTGCGCTCTGCTTGTCCTTGAGCGCGTCGAAGGCGCCGTCGTTGAAGATGTTGCAGTTCTGGTAGATCTCGATCAGCGCCGTGCCCGGGTGGGCGGCGGCCTGGCGCAGCACCTCGGTGAGGTGCTTGCGGTCGGAGTCGATCGTGCGGGCCACGAAGGACGCCTCCGCGCCGAGGGCCAGCGAGACCGGGTTGAACGGCGCGTCGAGGGAGCCCATCGGGGTCGACTTGGTGATCTTGCCGACCTCGGAGGTGGGGGAGTACTGGCCCTTGGTCAGGCCGTAGATCCGGTTGTTGAACAGCAGGATCTTCAGGTTCACGTTGCGGCGCAGCGCGTGGATGAGGTGGTTGCCGCCGATGGACAGCGCGTCGCCGTCACCGGTGACCACCCACACGCTCAGATCGCGCCGCGAGGCCGCGAGACCGGTCGCGATCGCGGGCGCCCGGCCGTGGATGGAGTGCATGCCGTACGTGTTCATGTAGTACGGGAAGCGGGACGAGCAGCCGATCCCGGAGACGAAGACGATGTTCTCCCGCGCGAGGCCCAGCTCCGGCATGAAGCCCTGGACGGCGGCGAGGATCGCGTAGTCACCGCAGCCGGGGCACCAGCGCACTTCCTGATCGGACTTGAAGTCCTTCATGGACTGCCTGGCCACGGCCTTGGGGACGAGCGAAAGCGCCTCGATCGTGCCCGTGCCTTCCGTGGTCGTCTCAGCCATCGATGGCCTCCTTGAGCGCCGCGGCGAGCTGCTCCGCCTTGAACGGCATGCCGTTGACCTGGTTGTAGGAGTGGGCGTCGACCAGGTACTTCGCCCGGATCAGCGTGGCGAGCTGGCCGAGGTTCATCTCGGGGATCACCACCTTCTCGTAACGTCCCAGCACCGCGCCGAGATTCCGCGGGAACGGGTTGACGTGCCGCAGATGGGCCTGCGCGATCGACTCCCCGGCCGCACGCAGCCGGCGTACGGCCGCGGTGATCGGCCCGTACGTCGAGCCCCAGCCGAGCACCAGGGTGCTCGCGCCGTGCGGGTCGTCCACCTCCACATCGGGTACCACGATCCCGTCGACCTTCGCCTGGCGGGTGCGGACCATGAAGTCGTGGTTGGCGGGGTCGTAGGAGATGTTGCCGCTGCCGTCCTGCTTCTCGATGCCGCCGATGCGGTGCTCCAGGCCGGGCGTGCCCGGGACCGCCCACGGGCGGGCCAGGGTCTGCGCATCGCGCTTGTACGGCCAGAACACCTCGGTGCCGTCGTCCAGGGTGTGGTTCGGGCCCTGGGCGAACTGCACCCTGAGGTCGGGCAGCTCGTCCAGCTCGGGGATGCGCCACGGCTCCGAGCCGTTGGCCAGGTAGCCGTCGGAGAGCAGGAAGACCGGGGTGCGGTAGGTCAGCGCGATCCGG
This sequence comes from Streptomyces sp. NPDC093984, assembly GCF_044764595.1. Lineage (NCBI taxonomy): Bacteria > Bacillati > Actinomycetota > Actinomycetes > Kitasatosporales > Streptomycetaceae > Streptomyces > Streptomyces sp. NPDC093984. The sequence goes on from NZ_JBIWIM010000002.1 coordinate 142,949, forward strand.
GCCGCCTCCAGGGCCGCGTCGAAGCAGTCGGCCGGGGTGCGCGGGGCGATCACCGGGACCGGAGCCTCGCCGTTGCGGCCGTACATCGCCTGCAGCAGGTCCGCCTGCTCGGTCTTGGTGGGCAGACCGGTGGACGGGCCGCCGCGTTGGATGTCGACGATCAGCAGCGGCAGCTCCAGGGAGACCGCGAGGCCGATCGTCTCGCTCTTGAGCGCGATGCCCGGCCCGGAGGTGGTGGTCACGGCCAGCGACCCGCCGAAGGCGGCACCGAGGGCGGCGCCGATGCCGGCGATCTCGTCCTCGGCCTGGAAGGTGCGCACACCGAAGTTCTTGTGCTTGGACAGCTCGTGCAGGATGTCCGAGGCCGGAGTGATCGGGTAGGAGCCCAGGAACAGCGGCAGGTCCGCCTGGCGGGAGGCGGCGATCAGGCCGTACGCCAGGGCCAGGTTCCCGGAGATGTTGCGGTAGGTGCCCACCGGGAACGCCTTGACGGCCGGGGCGACCTCGTAGGAGACCGCGAAGTCCTCCGTCGTCTCCCCGAAGTTCCACCCCGCCCGGAAGGCGGCGATGTTCGCGGCCGCGATGTCCGGCTTCTTCGCGAACTTCGTCCTCAGGAACGTCTCGGTGCCCTCGGTGGGCCGGTGGTACATCCAGCTCAGCAGGCCGAGCGCGAACATGTTCTTGCTGCGCTCGGCCTCCTTGCGGGTGAGGTCGAAGTCCTTCAGCGCCTCGACGGTGAGGGTGGTCAGCGGCACCGGGTGGACGTTGTAGCCGTCGAGCGACCCGTCCTCCAGGGGAGAGGCGGCGTAGCCGACCTTCTGCATCGCGCGCTTGGTGAACTCGTCGGTGTTGACGATGATCTCCGCGCCGCGCGGCAGGTCGCCCACGTTGGCCTTCAGGGCGGCCGGGTTCATCGCCACCAGCACGTTCGGGGCGTCGCCCGGGGTGAGGATGTCGTGATCGGCGAAGTGCAGCTGGAACGACGACACACCCGGCAGCGTCCCGGCAGGGGCGCGGATCTCGGCGGGGAAGTTCGGCAGTGTGGACAGGTCGTTGCCGAAGGACGCCGTCTCCGAGGTGAAACGGTCGCCGGTGAGCTGCATACCGTCACCGGAGTCCCCCGCGAACCGGATGATCACCCGGTCCAGCCGGCGCACGTCCTTCGTGCCCGCCGGTTTGCGCTGTTCTCCTACGACGGCTCCGTCCGCCTGTCCCGCTGGACTGCTGACCTGGCTGGTCACTGAACTGGACCTCCCTCGAGGCGGCTGTCCGGGAGCGGCCGTCCCAACGGCCCTCCCAGGATCAACCCTACGTCGGTAAGGGTCGCCTTCCCTCGGCCGTTCGCATGATGGACACCATCGTGAGACGGTCCGGCGCCCCGACTTGTCATCATTTGTTCGCTCGCCCCCCGGGTGCTGCTCCTGAAAAGGCTCCCTGCTCATCCTTCGGCCGGCACTGGACGCGGCGCCGGCACCGGAGCCCGGTGGTGTCCGGATCCGGCAGCGCCGTCTGACACAGTCTCAGCTGTTCAGGAGTTGAGATAGGTGAGCACGGCCAGAACACGCCGGTGATCCCCGTCACTCGGGGACAGACCGAGCTTGAGGAAGATGTTGCTGACGTGCTTCTCGACGGCTCCGTCGCTCACGACGAGCTGCCGGGCGATCGCGGAGTTCGTCCGCCCCTCGGCCATCAGCCCGAGGACCTCCCGCTCCCGCGGGGTGAGCGCCGCCAGCACGTCCTGCTTACGGCTGCGCCCGAGCAGCTGTGCGACCACCTCGGGGTCCAGTGCGGTGCCTCCCTCGGCGACCCGCACGACGGCGTCCACGAACTCGCGCACCTCGGCGACCCGGTCCTTGAGCAGATAGCCGACGCCGCGACTGGAACCGGCCAGCAGTTCGGTCGCGTACCGCTCCTCCACGTACTGCGACAGCACGAGCACACCGAGTCCGGGATACTCCCTGCGCAGCTGGACCGCGGCCCGGACACCTTCGTCCGTGTGGGTCGGCGGCATCCGCACGTCGGCGACGACGACATCGGGCAACTCGCCCTGGTCCGCCAGCTCGGTGATGGTCTTGATCAGCGCCTCCGCATCCCCGACACCGGCGACGACGTCATGCCCACGGTCGGTCAGCAGCCGGGTCAGTCCCTCCCTGAGCAGCACAGAATCCTCGGCGATGACGACCCGCACCCTGTCCTCCACGATCCCCCGGCCCCCACAACCTGTCTCCGACCCGCACGACAGGCTCCAGCATTCCAGGATCGGGGCGTGTGCGGGGTGGCTGCCGGGCGAAAGAGGGGTGTGTCAGTCGGATGGGCGGGTTGGGGCGGGGCTCGGCCCTCGAGCCGTGCTTCGGGGGGTGCGGTGTTGGGCCGGTGGGCGGGGTCTGCGCAAGTCCGCGGGCAGGGGGCTGGGGGCGGCGGGCTGGACGGCCGCGGGCTGGGTGCCGCGCGGGGGCGGTAGCTGCTGGACAGGGGTGTGGGGGTGCGGTGCTGGGCCGGTGGGTGGGGGCTGCGCAAGTCCGCGGGCAGGGGTCGGGGATGGCTGGGGTGCGGGCGGTAGCTGCTGGGCAGGAGTCTGTGGACGCGGGAGCCGAGCCGATGGGCGGGTTCCGGGGCGCAGTCCCCGGAGGGGGTCCGGGGGACGGAGTCCCCGGCGGGGGGACCCGGGGGCGGAGCCTCCGGGGAGGGGACGGGTAAGGGCGGCGGGGGCGGAACCGCCCGGTGCCGCACCGCCGGGGGCCCTACGCGCGCCAGGGCAACTCCGCGGTGATCCGCGTAGGCCCCCCGACCGGCGAATCCACCACCAGCACGCCATCCACCGCATCGAGCCGCCCCGCCAGCCCGGCCAGCCCCGACCCGCCGGAGGCGTCGGCACCCCCGACCCCGTCGTCGGACACCTGCAGCAGCAGCCGGTCCTCCGCCCGCCACACATCCACCGTCGCCCGCGACGCCCGCGCATGCTTGCTGACGTTCTGCAGCAGCTCCGACACCGTGAAGTAGGCGATCCCCTCGATCGCCGGCGCCGGCCGCGACGGCAGGTCCACCTCCACCTCCACCGGCACGGCGCACCGCGAGGCCGCCGCCGACAGCGCGGCATCGAGGCCGCGGTCGGTGAGGACCGCCGGATGGATCCCACGGGCCAGGTCCCGCAGCTCCTGCAGCGCCGTCTTCACCTCGCCGTGCGCGTCCTCCACCATCCGCGCCGCCGCCTGCGGATCCTCCGTCAGCTTCTCCTTCGCCAGCCCCAGATCCATGGCCAACGCCACCAGCCGGGCCTGCGCCCCGTCGTGCAGGTCCCGCTCGATGCGCCGCAGATCCGCCGCCGCTGTGTCCACCACCGCCCCGCGGTCCGACTCCAGTTCCACCACCCGGGTCGCCAACCGCGACGGCCCGAGCAGCCCGTGCACCAGCAGCCGGTCCACGGTCGTCAGCCCCCGGACGATCCAGGGCGTGGCCAGTGTGATCAGCAGCCCCACCAGCGCGGTCACCGTGATCTCGAACGGGTTGTCGAGGTACACATGGTGCGTCTCGTCGCCATACAGCTGGACCCCGTCCTGACCGGCGTACACCGGGAACACCCAAAACCACAGCGGATACGTCAGCAGCGCCCACCCGCACGCCCAGAAACTCACCCCCACCGAGAACGAGAACACCGCCCACGGGAACTGCAGCACCGTGTACAGCATGTGCCGCCAGGACGTCCCGCTCTTGAGCATCGCCCCCATCCACGCCATCGCCCCGCGCCCGTTCGTCCGCAGCGGCTCCGGAGCGGCCACCTCCAGCCCCAGCAGCCCCCGCGCCCGGGCCCGCTCCAGCGCCCCGAACCCACGGCACCCGGCGAGCGCCGCCGCGAGCACCGGGATGCCCAGGAACGTCACCAGCAGCCCGGCCCCGATCGACAACATCGTGACGCCGTAGGTGAACATCGCGATCCCGATCGGCAGGCTCAGCAACACGTAGCAGAACTCGCCCCAGGTGCGTGCCTCGATGGGCGCTCGCAGCGCCACCGGAAGCCGGTGCGGCCGCCCCCCGGCGCCCTGGGACCCAGGGCCGCCCCACTCTCCGTACCCCTGCCCGTACTGCGTGGCCATCGGCTCGTCCGTTCTGCTAGTCGTCCACCCCGGTTCGTGTCTCCACCCTGCTGTGCCCGCGCCCGCCCGGCCATGGAGCGCGTCGGCGTCTTCAACCGGGGGTTTTCCCCACCCCCGACACGCCCCAGGACCGTCGCCCCGGGAACGTCGCCCCGGAACCGTCTCTCCGCTACCTCCGCTACCTCCGCCGCCGTCCCTCGTCCCCGCGGTCCCTCCACGGCAGCTCCGCCGTGATCGTCGTCGGGCCGCCCACCGGCGAGTCGACGACGAACAGGCCGTCGACCGCGTCCAGCCGCTCCGCGAGCCCCGCCATGCCCGTACCGCCGTCGAGGCGCGCGCCCCCGCGGCCGTCGTCCCACACCTGGATGAGCAGCCGTTCGTCCGTCCGCCACACCTCCACGGAGGCGGACCTGGCGCGGCTGTGCTTGCTGACGTTCTGCAACAGCTCGGAGACCGTGAAGTAGGCGATGCCCTCGATCGCCGCGGCCGGTCTCGCGTCGAGGTCCACGGTGACCTTCACCGGCACCGTGCAGCGCGTGGCGACCGACGACAACGCGGCGTCGAGGCCGCGGTCGGTGAGGACCGCCGGATGGATGCCGCGGGCGAGGTCCCGCAGCTCCTGCAGCGCCAGCTTCACCTCGCCGTGCGCCTCCTCGACCATCTCCGCCGCCGAGTCCGGGTCCTCGAGCAGCTTCTCCTTGGCGAGGCCGAGCCCCATCGCCAGGTTCACCAGGCGCGCCTGCGCCCCGTCGTGGAGGTCGCGCTCGATGCGCCGCAGATCGGCCGCCGCCGTGTCCACGACCACCCCACGGTCGGACTCCAGTTCGGCGATACGCCGCTCCAGCTCGTCGGAGGGCGACAGCAGGCCGCGCACCATCGCCCGGTCCACATTGCTGAGCCCGCGCGCGAGCAACGGCAGAACCGGCCACAGCACGAACAGCGACATGAACGTCACCGTGAAGCTCAGGATCCCCCAGGGCAGCCGGATGAAGTCGTACAGGAGAGTCCGCCAGCCCACCGGGTCCTTCAGCATCATCGACAGCCACTGCACCATCCCGCCGCTCTTGCGCAACGGCAGCGGAGTCGGCTCCTCCACCCGCACCCCGAGCAGCGCCCTGGCCCGCGCCCGCTCCAGCTTGCCCAGCTGCCGCGCGCCCAGCAGCCCGGCCGCGAGCAGCGGGACACCGATCACGGTCACCGTCAGCGCCCCACCCGTGGACAGCACCGTGACCACGTAGATGAACCCGATCAGCGACATCGGCAGGTTCGCCAGAAGATGCGCGATCTCCCGCCAGGTGTGCCCGTCCAGGGCCAGCCGCACGGGCGGCGGACGCTCGCCGTCCAGCGGGCCCTGGCTCGTACTGCGTTCGGTCATGCCCCCGACCCCATTCATTTATGGCCCCCCGACCCCGTTCGGGCACGGACCTGGCGACCCCGTTCGGGCACGGACCCGCGACCCTGTTCGGTCATATCCCCCGACCCCGTCCCCGTCCGGTCACATCTCCAGCCTCGTGCGGTGATGTCCGCCAGCCTGCCGCGCCCCGCGCCGCCGCACCATGAGGGCGACCGCCATGGCTTCCTCGGGTTGTCCCCACCCTCCGCCGATCCGGCCGGCGCGGGAGGTGATCCGGGCCGTGCCAGGGGTACGTGATGCGAGCCGTACGACGAGTGGGACGTGTACCAGGGCATCGCGAGGTGCGACGGGCTGCTTACCCTCTCTTTAGCAGGGCCTAGACTCCCGTGCGTACAGATCGTCGAATCACAGCATTCACCAGGGTCACGAGGTCAGGGAGCGAGGGGCTGACGTGCCGGATCCGACCGCCGTCGCTGTCGTGGCGGCGGACTACTTCCAGTCCTACTCCGTAGTCGGGCTGCTCGCCGTCGTCGGCGTGCTCTTCGTCGCCGTCGCCTTCGGCGCGGGCCGACTGCTGCGCCCCGTCGTGCCCACGCCGGAGAAGCTGCTGACGTACGAGTGCGGCGTCGACCCCGTCGGCGAGGGCTGGGCCCACACGCAGGTCCGCTACTACGTCTACGCGTTCCTGTACGTGATCTTCGCGGTCGACTCGATCTTCCTCTTCCCGTGGGCCACGGTCTTCGCCGATCCGCGGTACGGAGCCACCACCCTGGTGGAGATGTTCGTCTTCCTCGGCTTCCTGGCCGTGGGACTGCTCTACGCGTACAAGAAGGGGGTCCTGACATGGACGTGAACCCCTCGGCCACCGAGGCCACCGGCCCTGTACTGCTTCCGGAGCCCAAGAGGCTGGGCGCACTGGCCCGCCTCGCCCCCGAGCCGATGAAGGTGATCCTGAACTGGGGACGCCGCTACTCGCTCTGGGTCTTCAACTTCGGCCTCGCCTGCTGCGCGATCGAGTTCATCGCCGCCTCCATGGCCCGCCACGACTTCATCCGCCTGGGGGTCATCCCGTTCGCGCCGGGCCCGCGCCAGGCCGACCTGATGGTGGTGTCCGGCACGGTCACGGACAAGATGGCCCCGGCCATCAAACGCCTGTACGAGCAGATGCCCGAGCCGAAGTACGTCATCTCCTTCGGCGCGTGCTCCAACTGCGGCGGCCCGTACTGGGACTCCTACTCCGTCACCAAGGGCGTCGACCAGATCATCCCGGTGGACGTGTACGTCCCCGGCTGCCCGCCGCGTCCCGAGGCACTGCTCCAGGGCATCCTCAAGCTCCAGGAGAAGATCGCGCGCGAGTCGCTGGGGGAGCGGTACGGATCCTCGCGGCCGTCCACCGCGGCCCTGCAGAGCGGCCTGGTCCAGCCGCCGCCGGCCACGGAACCTGATCAGCGGGAGGGGCGATGACCGCCGTCGGCTGGCTGCCCGCGTCCGCCGAGGAACTCTTCGGCCCCGAGGCCACGGCCGAGGAGTCGTACGAGGTCCTGACCGTCGACGTGACCCCGACGGGCTGGACCGAGGCGCTCCGGGTCGCGCGTGACGAGCTGGGCTGCACGTACTTCGACTGGCTGAGCGCGGTCGACGAACCGGGCACGGGCCTGCGTGTCTCGGCCCATGTGGTGGCCCTGTCCCCGGTCCGCCGCCTCCTCGTCCGTACGACCGTCCCGCACGAGGCCCCGGTCCTGCCCTCCGCCGTGGACGTCTACGCGGGCGCCGCCTGGCACGAACGCGAGACCCACGAGATGTTCGGCATCACCTTCGAGGGCCACCCCGCGCTGGACCACCTGCTCCTGCCCGAGGGCTTCGAGGGCCACCCGCTGCGCAAGGACTTCGTCCTGGCGGCCCGGGTCGCCAAGGCGTGGCCCGGCGCGAAGGAACCGGGCGAGTCCGACCACGGTGGCCCCAAGCGCCGCCAGATGCTGCCCCCGGGCGTCCCCGACCCGAACGAGTGGGGCCCCCTCAAGGGCCAGCTCCCCCCGGCCCCCGCCCGCCCGGCCCGGGCCGCAGGCCGAGCGGCGGGCGAACGCCCCGTACGCCGCACCCGCACGGCGGCGGAGGGCTCCGCGAGCCAGGCCCCCGCCGCGGGCGAGCCCACGGAGACGGCACCGCCGCGGCGTGCCCGCAGCACGTCGGAGGGTTCGGCTTCGCAGCGTGCCGCTGAGGACACGGCGCCGACGGCTCCGGCCGGTTCGCGGCGTGCCCGGAGTGCTTCGGAGGGTTCGGCTTCCCAGCGTGCCGCTGAGGACACGGCGCCGACGGCTCCGGCCGGTCCGCGGCGTGCGCGGAGTGCTTCGGAGGGTTCGGCCTCGCAACGGCCCGAGCGCGGTGCCGAGCCGGCGGCTCCTCCCGCTGGGCCGCGCCGTGCGCGGAGTGCTTCCGAGGGTTCGGCCTCCCAGCGTGCCGAGGCCCCGGCAGCCGAGGGCACGCCCCGCAGGCCCGCCCCCGCCCCCCGCAGCTCTGACGCCCCCTGGCACCACGCCCGCCCGGCCTTCGACGAGCCCGAGCCCACCACCCCAGAAGGTCCGGCGAAACCCGCGACCGAACCGGCGGGACCCGCGACCGAACCGGCGAAGCCAGCAAGCGGCGAACCGGCGAAACCCGCGACCGAACCAGCGACCGCGGGCCCCGCGCCCCAAGCCGCGGAAGCCGACACCGCTCCCGCCGCGGAGCCCGACGCGACCGGCGGCGAAGCCCGCCGTGGCGAAACCCGCCCCGGTGACGCCCGGCCCGACGGCGCGCAGCAGACCCCGAACTCCCCGAACAAGTCCCCGAACCCCGACGACCCCCCAGGAGGCACGCAGTGAACGGCGCTCTCGACGTCGGCCTGCGACTCCTCGTCGTGTTCGCCGTCTTCCTCACTTTCCCCCTGATCGTCGGCCAGACCGAACACAAGGTCATGGCCCATATGCAGGGCCGCCTCGGCCCCATGTACGCGGGCGGCTTCCACGGCTGGGCCCAGCTCGTCGCCGACGGCGTGAAGTTCGCGCAGAAGGAGGACGTCGTCCCGGCGGGCGCGGACCGCCGTATCTTCCAGCTGGCCCCCGCCGTGGCCCTGCTGCCGTACCTCCTCGTCCTCCTCGCCATCCCGATCGGCCCGAGCGAGGGCGCCGTCGGCCAGGTCGTCGACGCGGGCATCTTCTTCGTCCTCGCGGTCATGGGCGTCGGCGTCCTCGGCTCCCTCATGGCGGGGTGGGCCTCCGCCAACAAGTTCTCCCTCCTCGGCGGCCTCCGCACCGCCGCCCAGCTCCTCGCCTACGAACTGCCCATGCTGCTCGCGGCCGCCTCGGTGGCCATGGCGGCGGGCACCGTCTCGCTCCCCGGCATCCTCGACGCCTTCCACTGGTGGTGGCTGCCCTGGCAGATCGTCGGCGCGATCGTCTTCTTCGTCGCCGGCCTCGCCGAGCTGCAACGCCCGCCCTTCGACATGCCCGTCGCCGACTCGGAGATCATCTTCGGTGCGTACACCGAGTACACCGGCCTCCGTTTCGCCCTGTTCCTGCTCGCCGAGTACGCCGGGATCATCGTCCTGTGCGGACTGACCACCGTCCTCTTCCTGGGCGGCTGGCACGGCCCGTGGGGCGCCGACGGCCTCGGCTGGCTCTGGACGCTGCTGAAGACCGCGATCCTCGCCTTCGTCGTCATCTGGCTGCGCGTCACCTACCCCCGGCTGCGTGAGGACCAGCTCCAGAAGCTCTCCTGGACCCTCCTCATCCCCCTCTCCCTCGCCCAGATCGCCCTTACCGGCATCGTCAAGGTGGTGATCTCCTAACCATGTCCCGCCCGTCGCCCGACCACCACCACTCAACGACGCCCTCCGGGCGGCCCCGCCTGACGATCCCTGGCTCCGGCCTCGCCAAGGGCCTGGCCGTCACCCTCCGCACGATGACGAAGAAGTCCGTCACCGAGCAGTACCCCGACGCCCAGCCCGCGCTCCCGCCCCGCAGCCGCGGCGTCATCGGCCTGTTCGAGGAGAACTGCACGGTCTGCATGCTGTGCGCCCGCGAGTGCCCGGACTGGTGCATCTACATCGACTCCCACAAGGAGACGGTCCCGCCCGCCGCCCCCGGCGGCCGTGAACGCAGCCGTAACGTCCTGGACCGCTTCGCCATCGACTTCTCCCTCTGCATGTACTGCGGTATCTGCATCGAGGTCTGCCCCTTCGACGCACTGTTCTGGTCCCCGGAGTTCGAGTACGCCGAGACCGACATCCGCGACCTCACCCACGAGCGCGACAAGCTCCGCGAGTGGATGTGGACCGTGCCGGCCCCGCCCGCCCTCGACCCGGGCGCCGAGGAGCCGAAGGAGATCGCAGCAGCCCGCAAGACCGCCGAGAAGCTGGCCGCCGCGCAGGCCGAGCCCGCAGACCACGCAGAGCCCGCCGAGCCACAGGGAGGAGAGTCGTGAACACCCCCTCCGCCGCGTTGACCACCGCCGCCGCGGCCTCGCACGGCTTCCTGTCCCCGACCGGCGTCGAGATCGCCTTCCTCCTCGTCGGTCTGGTCACCTTCGGCGCCGCCCTGGTCACCGTCACCACCCGGCAGCTGGTGCACGCCGCCCTGTGGCTCGTGGTCACCCTCGGGGGGCTCGCCGTCGAGTACCTCCTGCTCACCGCCGAGTTCATCGCCTGGGTGCAGGTCCTCATCTACGTCGGTTCCGTCGTCGTCCTCCTTCTTTTCGGTCTGATGCTCACCAAGGCGCCCATCGGCCGCTCCCCGGACGCCGACTCCGGCAACCGCTGGGCCGCCCTCACCGTGGCCGTCGCCGCCGCGGCCGCCCTGGTGTGGGTGGTCGTCGACGCCTTCCGCACGACCTGGATCGACCTCGGGGGCGCCGCCTCCGGCTCCACCAAGGTCACCGGCGCGAGCCTCTTCCAGAACTGGGTCCTCCCCTTCGAGGCCCTCTCCGTCCTCCTCCTCGCCGCACTGGTCGGCGCGATCGTCCTGTCCCGCAAGGCGAAGGCGGACGCGGCCACCACCGCGAACGCCCCCGCCACCCCGGACACCCGGAGCGAGAAGGAAGGCGTCCGCTGATGCACCTCGCCTATCCCGCCGTGCTCTCCGCCCTCCTGTTCTGCACGGGCCTGTACGGCGTCCTCGCCCGCCGCAACGCGATCCTCGTCCTGATGTCGGTCGAGCTGATGCTCAACGCCGTCAACCTCAACCTCGTCGCCTTCGACGTCTGGCTGAGCCGTGCCGCCCGCGAGACCCTGCACTCCGGACAGGCCCTGACCCTGTTCACCATCGCCATCGCCGCCGCCGAGATCGGCATCGGCCTCGCGATCGTCCTCGCCGTGTACCGCAACCGCGGCACCTCGGACATCGACCGGCTCCGCGACACCGCCGAGGGCCACGACGGCGAGACCCCTGCGGCTGAGAAGGCTGAGGCCACCGCGTGACCACGACCACCCTCGCCGTCCTCGTACCCCTCCTTCCGTTCCTCGGCGCCGCGGCAGGCCTGCTCCTCGGCCGCACGGTCCCCGGATTCGTCCGCCCGCTCGCCGTCCTGCCGACCCTCGCCTCGCTCGTCCTCGCCGTGCTGGTGGCCGCCCGCCAAGGCGGAGGCCGGGCCCTCGATGCCGCCACCGAGCTCACCCCCACCGGCTCGGTCCCGATCGAACTCGCCCTGCACATCGACGGCTTCGCCGCCCTCGTCGCCGTCCTGGTCGGCACCGTCGCCACCTGCGTGCAGCTCTACTCGACGGGCTACCTGCGCGACGACCCGCGCTACCCCTCCTACGCCGCTCTCGTCTCCCTGTTCACCTCCGCGATGTTCCTCGTCGTCTACTCGGGCGACCTGATCGTGCTGCTGGTCGGCTGGGAAGTCATGGGCATCTGCTCCTACTTCCTCGTCGGCCACTACTGGGAGACCCCGGAGGCCCGCGCCGCCTCCCTCAAGGCGTTCCTGGTCACCAAGCTCGGCGACGTCCCCTTCCTGATCGGCCTGTTCGCGCTCGGCACCGATGCCGGCTCCTTCCGCATCACCCACGTCCTCGGCGCCGTCGCGAGCGGCGGACTGCACCACCCGACCGTGGTCGCCCTGCTGCTCCTGGCCGGCGTGGCGGGCAAGTCGGCGCAGTTCCCGCTGCACACCTGGCTCCCCGACGCGATGGCGGGCCCGACGCCCGTCTCCGCGCTGATCCACGCGGCGACGATGGTCGCCGCCGGTGTCTACTTCGTCGCCCGCCTCCTCCCGGTCTTCCAGGCCTCCTCGGCCGCCATGGTCGTCCTCGCCGTGACGGCCGCCGTCACCATGGCCGGCTCGGCGCTCGCCGCGCTCGCCCAGGACGACATCAAGCGGGTCCTCGCCTACTCGACGATCGGCCAGCTCGGCTACATGACCGGCGCCCTCGCCGTCGGCGACCGCGGTGCCGCCGTCTTCCACCTCCTGTCCCACGGTGCCTTCAAGGCGCTGCTGTTCCTCGCCGCCGGCGTGATCATCCACGCCGCCGGAACCAACTCGCTGGCCGCCATGTCGCGCATGAGGGACCTGCGCGACCGCATCCCCGACGCCTTCTGGACGATGACCGTGGCGCTCCTCGCGCTCGCCGCGATCCCCCCGTTCTCCGGCTTCTTCTCCAAGGAGTCCGTCCTGGGCGCCGCCGAGCACGTCGCCACCGGCCACACCGACCACGCCCCCGGCGCCGCAGGCTGGATCGTCCTCGTCACCGGCCTGGTCACGGCCCTCCTCACCGCCGCGTACGCGACCCGGCTGTGGCTGCTCGCCTTCCGCGGTCACGGAGCCAAGGCCCCCGACCACGGAAAGCAGCCGCTGGTCATGAACGCCGTGCTGTGGGTGCTCGCCGCCCCGTCGATCGCGTTCGGCCTCACCTACCGTGTCCTGCCCGACTGGTTCGACGGACGCTCCCTGACGCCGACGCTCACCACCTCCGTCCTCGGCACGGGCCTCGCCCTGGTCGGCGCACTCGTGACCTACGGCGCCTGGCGGCACACCACCGCACTCGCGGCCCGCGTCCCGCTGGGTGCCGTCGCGGCTCACCCCGAGGCGGACGCCGGCCTGGTCGAGGCCGAGGCGATCGCAAGCCACGTGCCCGCCTACGGCGACATCGCCTACGCGCCCGACCCGGCGGACCCGGGACGCCTCCTGCTCGGCCCGCTGCACCGCCACGCGGCCGAGGGCTTCCACCTGGACGCCGTGTACGACTGGCTCTTCGTCCGCCCGGTCAGGGCCGGAGCGAGCCTCGTGCAGTTCCTGGACCGGGAGGTCGTCGAGACCTACGTACGCGGCGCGGGCGCCGTGCCCCGCCTGCTCGGGGCCGCCGTGCGGCGCGCCCAGACCGGCAACGTGCAGACCTATGTGAGCGCGCTGCTCGCCGGCACCGTCGTCCTGGCGGTGGCCGCCCTCCTCGTCGCCACGGGAGCGTGAGCCGGCGTGATCGATATCAGCGAGTCCGTGATGCAGTTCCTTCTGGCATTCGTCGTCGTCGCGCCGCTCCTCGGCGCGCTCGCCGCCCTCCTCCCGGCCCCGCCCGGACTGAAGGGGAAGTCGCCCGGGCAGGCCGTGCTGCGGCACGGCGTGACCGTCACCGGTGCCGTGCTCATCGCCGCGATCGCCCTCGCGCTCGGCTTCGACCACGACCACCCCTCGACGATGCAGGCCAGCACCGACATCAGCTGGATCCCCGCACTCGACGTGCGGATCCACCTCGGCATCGACGGCATCTCCCTCCCCCTTCTGGTGCTGACCGCGCTGCTGACCTTCCTCTGCGCGCTCTACTCGTACTTCAAGATGCCTTCGGGCCCGTCCCCGAAGGCCTTCGTCGCCCTGCTGCTCGTCCTCGAGTCCGGCACCCTCGCTACCTTCGCCGTCCTCGACCTGCTGCTGTTCTTCCTCGCGTTCGAGATGGTCCTCATCCCGATGTACTTCCTCATCGCCCGCTGGGGCGGCGAGGGCCGGACCCGGGCCGCGTGGCGGTTCATCCTCTTCACGCTGCTCGGCTCCGTCGTCATGCTGCTCGGCCTGCTCCTGATCGGACTCAAGGCGGGCACGTTCGACATGGTGGCACTCGCCACTGACAACGGCCGGTCGCTCACCACATCCGTGCAGGTCATCGCCGTTCTGGCGGTCGGGATCGGGCTCGCGGTCAAGGCACCGATGTGGCCGCTGCACAGCTGGCTGCCCGACGCCCACACCGCGGCGCCGACCGTCGGCTCGGTCCTGCTGGCCGGCGTCCTGCTGAAGATGGGCACGTACGGGTTCGTACGCATCCTCCTGCCGGTGGCGCCCCACGGCTTCCACACCTTCGCGCCGTACCTCGCCGCCTTCGCCGTCGTCGGGATCATCTACGGATCCCTCGCCTGCCTCGCCCTCGCCAGACGAGGCGCGAAGGGCGACCTCAAGCGGCTCATCGCCTACTCCTCCGTCGGCCACATGGGTTTCGTACTGCTCGGCATCGCGACGACCACCCCGACCGGCGTCAACGGCGCGCTGTTCGCCAACATCGCCCACGGCCTCATCACCGGCCTGCTGTTCTTCCTCGTCGGCGCGCTGAAGGACCGCACCGGCACCACCGACCTGGACACCCTCGCCGAGGAAACGGGCGCCGCCCTCTACGGCAAGGCACCCCGCCTCGGCGGCCTGCTGGCCTTCGGCGCCGTCGCCTCGCTGGGCCTGCCGGGCCTCGCCGGGTTCTGGGGCGAGATGCTCGCGATGTTCGGCGCGTTCAAGCCCGCCGCCGGCCTCAGCCGCCCCGCCTTCCTCACCTTCATGGCGATCGCCGCGTTCGGCACGCTGCTCACCGCCGCGTACATGCTCATCGTGGTACGGCGCGTGTGCATGGGAGCCGTGCCCCAGGAGACGCCCAAGCTCGCCGACGTCCACACGTACGAATTCGCGGCCTGGACGCCGCTCGTCGTCCTCACCGTCCTCGCCGGCCTGTGGCCGAGGGCACTCCTCGGCCTGACCGACCCGGCCGTGCAGCAGCTCCTCGCAGGAGGCACCCGATGAGCTCCCTCGTCCAGTCCGTCGACTGGCTGGCGATCGCACCGCCCACCATCGCGGCGGCCGTCGGACTCCTCGTCCTCGTCGCCGACCTCTTCCTCGACGAGCGGCGCAAGGCCCTCCTCGGCTGGGCGTCCATCGCCGGACTGGCCGCCGCGATCGTCATGCTGCTGCCCCTCCTGGACGGCGACCGCGCCACCTTCTGCCTGACCGGCAGCCCGCAGGTGTGCAGTTACACGGCGGACCGTTTCACCCTCGTCATCCAGTTCCTCGTCCTCGGCGGCGCCCTCCTCGCGGCCCTGCTGTCGGTCACCGCGCTGAAGGACGCCAGGAAGGACGTCCCCGAAGGCGAGTTCTGGTTCCTGCTGCTGTCCTCCGCCGCCGGTGCCGCCCTGCTGCCCGCCTCCCGCGACCTGGCCACCCTCATCGTCGCCCTGGAGGTCGCCTCCCTGCCCGCGTTCGCCCTCGTAGGCATCCGGCACGGCGACAGGAAATCCTCCGAAGCCGCCCTGAAGTTCTTCCTGTCGTCCGTCACCGCGACCGCGGTCAGCCTCATGGGCGTCAGCTTCGTGTACGCCTCCACCGGCACCCTGTACCTCACCCAGGTCGCCGACCGGATCCAGCACGTGAACGGACAACTCCACACGCTCACCCAGACAGGCGTCGTCCTCACCCTCGTCGGCTTCGCCTTCAAGACGGCCGCCGTTCCGTTCCACTTCTGGGTGCCCGACACCTATGTGGGCGCGCCCCTCCCGGTCGCCGCCTACCTGTCCGTCGTCGGCAAGGCGGTCGGCTTCTCCGGCCTGATCCTCGTCACCGTCGTAGCCCTCCCGTCCTACTCCGACGCCTGGGGCCCGGCACTGGCCGCGCTGGCCGCCCTCACCATGACCGTCGGCAACGTCGGCGCCCTGCGGCAGCAGGCACCGCGCGCGTACAGCGCGGTACGCCTGCTCGCCTGGTCCTCCGTCGGCCAGGCCGGCTACCTCCTGGTACCGATCGCGGCAGCCGCCTACTCCAAGGACGCCCAGAAAGCGATCGGCTCCACCGTGGCGTACGCCCTCATGTACGCCGCGGTGAACCTCGGCGCCTTCGCCGTGGCCGCCCTCGTGGGCCGTACCAGGGCCCTGAACCGCATCACCGACTACCGCGGCCTCCACGCCTCGAACCCCCTCGCCGCGCTGCTCCTGGCGTTCTTCCTGCTGTGCCTGGCAGGCCTGCCGCCCGGCATCATCGGCCTCTTCGCGAAGGTCACCGTCTTCTCCGCGGCCGTCGACGCCGGGCTCGGCTGGCTCGCCGTGGTCATGGCGGTCAACGTGGTGATCGCGCTCTTCTACTACCTCCAGTGGACGGCCCTGCTCTTCCGCGCCCCCGAGGGGGAGCCGGAGAAGCACCGTGTCCCGGCCCCGCTCACGGCCGCCCTCACCCTGACGGCCGTGCTGGGCGTCGCCCTGTCGGGAGCCCCCCAGTTGGTGCTCCGCTTCTCGGCCACCGCGCTCTTCTGACCCGCGCTGTTCCGACCCGCGCACGCACGCGCGCGGGCACCCGGCATCCGGCACACGCGCGTACCGGATGCCGCCGCCTCACCCGTACGGCCCACGGACTCCGGAGCCCGCACCCAGGGAACTCGCGCCGCCCGCCTGGCGTTGACCAGAGCGGGAATGTCCACTGAGAAGTGGAGTCGACAAGCAGTTCGCAGACAAAGGGTTCCCCTGCCGCACCACTTGGAGGGCGTACCGTGCACCGCCGGCACAACGGGCTCAGGACCGCAGTACTCCTCGGGGGACTGTCCGCACTCATCATCGCCATCGGCAGCTTCTTCGGGCGTACGGGCCTGATCGTCGCACTCCTCGTCGCCATCGGCACGAACGCGTACGCGTACTGGAACAGCGACAAACTGGCTCTGCGCGCGATGCGCGCCCGCCCGGTGAGCGAGTTCGAGGCCCCCGCGCTGTACCGCATGGTCCGCGAGCTGTCCAACCAGGCCCGCCAGCCCATGCCCCGCCTCTACATCTCGCCGACGGAAGCGCCGAACGCCTTCGCGACCGGCCGCAACCCCCGCAACGCGGCCGTGTGCTGCACCGAGGGCATCCTCCGGCTCCTCGACGAGCGCGAGCTGCGGGGCGTCATCGGACACGAACTCAGCCACGTATACAACCGCGACATCCTCATCTCCTCGGTCGCCGGCGCCCTCGCCTCGGTGATCATGTTCCTGGTGAACTTCGCCTGGCTGATCCCGGTCGGCCGCTCGGACGACGACGACGGCCCGGGCCTGCTCGGCTTCCTGCTGATCATGCTCCTGGGCCCGCTCGCCGCATCCCTCATCCAACTCGCCATCAGCCGCTCCCGTGAGTACGAGGCGGACGCGTCCGGCGCCCAGCTCACCGGCGACCCCCTGGCCCTCGCGAGCGCCCTGCGCAAGCTGGAGACGGGCACAAAGCAGTTGCCGCTCCCGTCCGAGCCGCGGATCGAGACGGCGAGCCACATGATGATCGCCAACCCCTTCCGTCCCGGCCAGGGGCTGTCCAAGATGTTCTCCACCCACCCGCCGATGGCGGAGCGCATCGCCCGGCTCGAGCAGATGGCAGGTCGCCACCGGTGAAGACAATCCTGAACGTCATCTGGCTCGTGCTGAGCGGCTTCTGGCTGTTCCTCGGCTACCTGTTCGCGGGCGCGCTGCTCTGCGTGACGATCATCGGCATCCCCTTCGGTATCGCTGCCTTCCGTATCGGCCTCTACGCGCTGTGGCCCTTCGGCTATACGACGATCGAGCGCCGGGACGCGGGCGCGCCGTCCTGCGTCGGCAACGTCCTGTGGC
Source organism: Streptomyces sp. NPDC093984 (assembly GCF_044764595.1). NCBI lineage: Bacteria > Bacillati > Actinomycetota > Actinomycetes > Kitasatosporales > Streptomycetaceae > Streptomyces > Streptomyces sp. NPDC093984. Next base: position 160,224 of record NZ_JBIWIM010000002.1, read on the forward strand.
TGGTCCTGGCCGGCTGGTGGCTGGCCCTCGCCCACATCGTCACGGGCATCGCCCTGTGCGTGACGATCATCGGCATCCCGTTCGGCATCGCGAACTTCAAGCTGATCCCGGTTTCGCTGCTGCCACTGGGCCGCGAAATCGTGCCGACGGACCAGCCTTTCGCGACCCGCTGACGGACGCGCGGGCAGCAGGGCCGACTCCGGATCGCCCGCCTGCGGCCCAGGCCGGTGGCTACCACCGCCCGGCCGCCCGCAGCCCGGTCCGGTGACTACCGCCCGGCCACCGCCCGCAGCCCGGGCCGGTGACTACCGCCCGGGCACCCACCGCAGCCCGGGCCAGTGGCTACCGCCCGGCCACCCACCGCCGTACGGCGTACGCCACCACGCCCAGGCCCAGGACACCCGCACCCACGCCCACGGACACCCCGGGCAGCGCGAAGGCCAGCGTGACGCAGCCGAGGAGCCCGACCGCCGGTACGACGCGCGAAGCCGGCGCCGAACTCAGGTTCCACGCGGACGCGTTGGCGATCCCGTAGTAGGCCAGCACCCCGAAGGAGGAGAATCCGATCGCGCCCCGCACGTCCACCGTCGCGGCGAGCGCGGCCACCACGGCACCCACGGCCAGCTCGGCCCGGTGCGGCACCTGGAACCGCGGGTGCACGGCGGCCAGGACGCCCGGCAGATGCCGGTCGCGGGCCATGGCCAGCGTGGTCCGGGAGACGCCCAGGATGAGCGCCAGCAGCGAGCCCAGTGCGGCCACCGCCGCACCCACCCGCACCACCGGCACGAGACCGGGCACGCCCGCCGCCCGCACCGCCTCGGTCAGCGGCGCCGCGGTGCGCCCCAGCCCGTCGGCACCCAGCACGGAAAGCGCAGCGACAGCCACCGCCGCGTACACCACCAGCGTGATGCCCAGCGCCAGCGGGATCGCGCGCGGGATGGTGCGAGCCGGGTCCCGCACCTCCTCGCCGAGGGTCGCGATCCGCGCGTACCCCGCGAACGCGAAGAACAGCAGCCCCGCCGCCTGCAGCACCCCGCCGGCCCCGCCGAATCCGCCCGCGTCCAGTCGTGAGGCGTCGGCCGCACCGGATCCGAGACAGACGACGACCACGGATGTGAGGACGGCCAGCACCACCGCCACGATCAGGCGCGTCAGCAGGGCCGACTTCTGCATGCCGCCGTAGTTCACGGCGGTCAGTGCCACCACGGCCGCCACCGCCACCGCGTGCGCCTGCCCCGGCCAGACGTACGCGCCCACGGTCAGGGCCATCGCCGCGCAGGAAGCCGTCTTGCCGACGACGAACGACCAGCCCGCCAGATAGCCCCAGAACGCCCCGAGCCGCTCGCGCCCGTACACGTACGTGCCGCCCGAGGCGGGATACAGGGCGGCCAGCCGTGCCGAGGAGGTCGCGTTGCAGTAGGCGACCACGGCGGCGACCGCCAGCCCCACCAGCAGCCCCGATCCGGCGGCACGCGCCGCGGGGGCCAGGGCTGCGAAGATCCCCGCCCCCACCATCGATCCGAGCCCGATGACGACGGCGTCCCCGACCCCGAGGGTCCGTCGCAGCCCCGTGGCGCCGGACGTCTGTGCCCTGGACTGTGTCATGAACCGAACCCTACTGAGCCGTGCAACCGGCGGCCGCCGCGGAGGCGTCCTCCCCGACAACGACGCGCCACGAACTCGAGAACGAGCGCGTGACCAGCAGAATCACACACCGTCGACGCATGACACAGCCTGGCCGGAGCAGGAACACAGCACAGGCACAGCGCGGAAGGGCAGGTTCACGGCATGGGCATTGTCAGCTGGATCATTCTGGGGCTGTTGGCAGGCGCCATCGCCAAGTTCCTGCTGCCGGGCAAGGACCCCGGTGGCTTCATCGGCACGACCCTCATCGGCATCGCGGGTGCCTTCATCGGCGGCTGGATCTCCGCCCGCTGGCTGCACCACCCGATCACCAAGCAGTTCTACGACGGCGCCACCTGGGCGGCCGCGATCGGCGGCTCGCTCGTGCTGCTGATCATCTACCGCGTCCTGTTCGGCGACTCCCGTCGCTGAACGCGCCACCGAAGCCGCAGCCAGCAGCACAGAAGGGTGGGCACCCCGCGCTCCGGGGTGCCCACCCTGCGTCGTGGAAGGGGCCCTACCGGTAGTTCACGAACTGCAGGGCGAAGTCGAAGTCCTTGCCCTTGAGCAGCGCGATCACGGCCTGGAGGTCGTCCCGGCTCTTGGAGGTGACGCGCAGTTCGTCGCCCTGCACCTGGGCCTTGACGCCCTTGGGACCCTCATCGCGGATGATCTTCGCCACCTTCTTCGCGTTCTCCTGGGTGATGCCCTCCTGGATCGACGCGAAGATCTTGTACTCCTTGCCGGAGAGCTGCGGCTCACCGGCCTCCAGCGACTTCAGCGAGATGCCGCGCTTGACCAGCTTGGTCTCGAAGACGTCGAGGACGGCCTTCACCCGGTCCTCGGAGTTGGCCTGCATCAGGATCTTGTCGCCGGACCAGGCGATCGAGGCGCCGACGTTCTTGAAGTCGTAGCGCTGGGAGATCTCCTTGGCGGCCTGGTTGAGGGCGTTGTCGACCTCCTGCCGCTCGACCTTCGAGACGATGTCGAAACTGGAGTCGGCCATGTCCTGTGGCTCCTTGTATCGGGATGGAACGGGCTGCGTATCGGCGTGCGGGAGCGCGGCCGCCCGGCCCGGTGTCGACCGGGCCGCATCCGCATAAGCCTAGCCACCCCCTCCCCTCGAGGTCGCCGATCTATCGGGTGGCGAAGCACCCCTCCGCATCAGGTATCGTTTACGTCGTTGCCAGGGAGCACCGCCGAAAAGGCGGCCTCCAGGGCGGCAATCCCGGCGGTGTGCCCGAGCGGCCAAAGGGAGCAGACTGTAAATCTGCCGGCTCAGCCTTCCCAGGTTCGAATCCTGGCGCCGCCACACGGAGCAAAGGGCCCGTGACCTGCGAGAAAGCAGGCCACGGGCCCTTTGTCATGTGCCCCGCGATCAAGTGTCCCGCGATCAGTCGGCGGTCGGCGGTCGGCGGTCGGCCGTCGGTCGGCCGTCGGTCGTCAGCCGGCCGTCGGTCGTTCACAGCGGCCGTGGTGGGGTCCACGGTGTCGACGCCACAGGTCGTGTCCCTGACGGACACCCGTCGTTTCGCCTTCCCGCCGAGCCGGCTCTCGTACGCTGAATCCATGTCGTCGCCCCGCAGGACCTGCCCCGAGTGCCGTCGGGACATCGCCGTAGTCGCGGGGCGGTACGCGCGCCACGATCCGCCGGGGGCGCGCGGCAGCGGCGCGCTCGTCTCGTGTCCCGGGTCCCGTCGGCTCGCGCAGGCCGACGCCGCGCAGCCCACCCTCGACGGGTACGCCGTGCCGGAGTTCCCCGGTCAGCTTCCGCTTTTCTGAGGCCGGTCTCCGGGCCCGCCTTCCGTACCCGTCTGCCGACCGACGTTCCGTCAGGGCTGCCGGACGTCCATCCGGCTCACCAGGCCCTCCGCGTCGAAGCGGTACACATGCTCGACCGTGTCCGCCGCCCACTCGTCGCCCGTCTCCGTGCGTCTACCGGGCCGGACCGTGGCGACGACCGCCTCGCCGTCGTCGTCCGGGCGCAGGCCCTCCAGGCGTACCAGCGGGTGGCCGGAGGCGAACTGGCGTGCCCAGTACGCGCGTACCTCCTCGTGGCCGTGCAGTCGTACGCCGTCCAGGACGTTCGGCCAGTCGACGTCCGGGGACAGACAGTGCGGGACCAACGCGTCCCGTTCGTCGGTGGCGAACACCTCGTACATCCGAGTCAGCAACGCCGCCCGCGACGGCGCAATCCCCTCCGGCATCCCCGGCCCGCTCAGTTTCCGGCCACCGACTTCACCGCGACGGACACCGGGGTCGATCCGCTGATCAACTCGAGCGTCAGACCGGCCGTCGCCGGGGTGTCGACGAGTTCCGCCAGGACCGCCGCGACGTCGTCGCGCGGGATCGCGCCGCGTCCCGTGTGCGCCTCCAGACGGACCAGGCCCTTGCCGGCGTCGTCCGTCAGGGAGCCGGGGCGCAGGATCGTCCAGTCCAGGGACTTGTGGGCGCGTACGTAGGCGTCGGCCTCACCCTTGGCGCGCAGGTACACGTCGAAGACCTCGTCGCCCGGGTGTTCGGGGTCGGCGCCCATCGACGACACGACGACGAACCGGCGCACGCCCGCCCGTTCCGCCGCGTCCGCGAACAGGATCGCCGCGTCCCGGTCCACCGTGTGCTTGCGGTGCGCGCCGCTGCCCGGGCCGGCACCCGCCGCGAAGACGGCCGCGTCGGCTCCCCGCAGGTGTGCGGCGACCTCCTCCGCCGACGCCGACTCCAGGTCGCACACGATCGGCTCGGCGCCCGCCTCCCGCAGATCGTCGGCCTGTTCCGCCCGGCGGATGACCCCCGCGACCTCGTCACCGCGCGCGGCGAGCAGCCGCTCCAGCCGCAGCGCGATCTGACCATGACCTCCAGCGATGACAATGCGCATGTTTCCGACCGTACGCCCCGACAGGGCCTTTTGCCCCACGACTCCCACGACTTCACGCACAGCGGAGCGCGCCTTCCCGCCACGCACAACGACCGCACGTCAGGGCCGAGTTGTCCCCCCGGCCGTCACGACGGCTCCGCCCGGCCCTGCCGCGGCAGCTCCAGCGCCACCGCGGCCGAGTCGCAGTACTCCCGCACCGCGCTCGTACGAGCCACCAGGCGCCCCCGGTGGATCACCACCCGGCTGTAGGCCAGCGACAGCGCGCCGGCCAGCCCGTCGGCGCGCACCGCGAGTAGTTCCGCCGGGAAACCCGCCTCCACGCGCACCTCCGGCAGCCCGAGCGCCGCCCGCGCCGCCGCGCTCACCATGTCGTACGCGTCCTCGGCGGGCAGTCCGTACCGCGACGCCAGCAGGTAGGCCGCCTCCAGCGGGTCTCCGCGCCCCACCGGGTTCGCCGGGTCCCTCAGTGCCCCGCTGCCCGCCGCGACCCGCACCCCGGCCGACCGCAGCAGGCGCACCGGAGCCGTGCCGCGCCGGCCGACGCCGCCGCAGCCACCCTGCGGCAGGCACACCACGGTGACCTGGGCGGCGGCGAGCCGGTCTGCGAGGCGGGCGGCCGTCCCCGCCGGGAGGCGCCCGAGGCCGCCGCACGGTCCGAGGGTCACCCCGGGCCGCAGACCGCCCGCCATCGCCGCGAGCCGGGACAGCCGCACCGGATCGCGGGCGTCCGTGTGCAGGTCGACCGGGCAGCCGAACTCCGAGGCGATCTGCAGGACCGCCTCCACGTACCCGGTGGGATCGGGGTCCGCGTCCGGGCAGCCGCCCACCACGGTCGCGCCCATCTTCACCGCGTCCCGCAGCATCGCGAGCCCGTCCGCACCGGCGCCCCCGGTCAGCCTCCCCGGCATCGCCACCGCCGTCAGCTCGGCGAGCCCGCGCAGCGAGCGCCGCGCCCGCAGCACGGCGGCCAGTGCGTCCAGCCCCGGTCCGTCACCGATGCGGACGTGGGAGCGCAGGGCCGTCGCGCCGTGACCGAGTTGCAGCAGCGCGGCCTCGGTGGCGCGGCGCTGGACCTCCTCCGGATGGACCTCCTCCGGATGGGGCGGCTCCGGTCCGTCGCCGCCCGAACCCCGCGTGTCGCCCGTGCCGTCGGCGGACAGGGCCGTGTCGCAGTGGGCGTGCGGTTCGACGGGGGCCGGCAGGAGCAGATAGCCGCGCAGGTCGACGCGGGCGCCGACGGCCCCGGTCGCCAGGCTGCCGGGCGTGCCGACGGCCTCGATACGACCGCCACCGAGCCGTACGTCCACCGTCCGGCCGTCGGTGAGCCGGGCCCCGCACAGCAGCAGGGTGGCCGAGTCGGCGGGTACCGACGGCGAGGGCGGGAAACGGGGCGGCTGCGGTCGGCTGTCGGGCATCGCGCTCCTGTGGTTCACGGCACCAAGGCAAGATCACGCAGGGTGAGTCGAGCCTAGAGTTGCGACCCGGCCGGGCCGGGGAGGAGCGCAATAGTCGTACCGGGGGTGTGGTGCGTGGGGGCACGGGGAACAGGACGGACGGGGCGCCTCGAAACGGATTTGGGCGAACGGCAGGCGACCGTGTAATGTCTTCATCGCTCGCCCCAATAGCTCAGTCGGCAGAGCGTCTCCATGGTAAGGAGAAGGTCTACGGTTCGATTCCGTATTGGGGCTCTGATGGGAGAGGTTCCCGCCGCGAGGCGGGGCCCGATCGCATCGCAGCGGTGTAGCTCAGTCGGTAGAGCAAGCGGCTCATAATCGCTGTGTCACCGGTTCAAGTCCGGTCACCGCTACTCACAGTAGCCGATTGCGGGGTCGGTCCTTCGATCGGCTACTCTTTCTTGCGTTAATTTCGTCTACCTGTTCGTCAAGGAGCACTCACGTGGCTGCCACCGACGTCCGCCCGAAGATCACGCTGGCCTGCGTGGAGTGCAAGGAGCGGAACTACATCACCAAGAAGAACCGGCGCAACAACCCGGATCGTCTTGAAATGAAGAAGCACTGCCCGCGTTGCAACGCGCACACCGCGCACCGCGAGACGCGCTGATCCAGACTCACCAGCGAGGCCGTCCCCTACAACAGGGGGCGGCCTCGTGTCGTTTCGGTCCGTGCCGCGCACGTTCGCTGTCGGATGCGACGATGTGGGCGGTCCGCCGGCCCGGACCGTCCACGGACCGGGCGGCTCGTCCAGCGCGGTCAACCACAGCACACACCAGGAGGTGCCGAGCCCATGGCGCTCGACCAGTCCTTCGTGGGGCGGTCCTACCCGCCCACCGACCCCTATGAGGTCGGCCGGGAGAAGATCCGTGAGTTCGCGGAGGCGATCGGAGACGCCAACCCGGCCTATACGGACCCGGAGGCCGCCAAAGCGCTCGGTCACCCCGATGTGATCGCCCCGCCGACGTTCGTGTTCGCGATCACGTTCAAGGCCGCGGGCCAGGTCGTCGAGGACCCGCAGCTCGGCCTGGACTACAGCAGGGTGGTGCACGGCGACCAGAGGTTCGTCTACACACGCCCGGTCCGCGCCGGTGACCTGCTCAGCGTCACCTCGACCATCGAGTCGATCAAGAGCCTGGCCGGCAACGACGTCCTGGACATCCGCGGCGAGGTCCACGACGAGGTCGGCGAGCACGTGGTGACCGCCTGGACCAAGCTCGTGGCCAGGGCGCCGGAAGAGGGGGAGTGACCCGGATGACCGCCAAGATCGCGTACGACACCGTCGAGGTCGGCACCGAACTGCCGGCCCAGACCTTCCCCGTGACCCGCGCCACCCTCGTGCGGTACGCGGGCGCCTCCGGGGACTTCAACCCGATCCACTGGAACGAGAAGTTCGCCAAGGAGGTCGGCCTGCCGGACGTCATCGCGCACGGCATGTTCACCATGGCCGAGGCGATCCGTGTGGTGACCGACTGGGTGGGCGACCCCGGCGCGGTCGTCGAGTACGGCGTCCGCTTCACCAGGCCCGTCGTCGTCCCCAACGACGACCAGGGCGCCCTCGTCGAGGTCAGCGGCAAGGTCGCGGCCAAGCTCGACGACAACACGGTCCGCGTCGACCTCACGGCGACCAGCGGCGGCCAGAAGGTGCTGGGCATGTCGCGAGCGGTCGTACGGCTGGCCTGACCCGCGGTCGGAGGATTCGGTAAGGGGCGCTCGCCATTGCGGGCGCCCCTTACGTGGTGCCGGGGCCGTCGGTGCCGTCTCGTAGTCTTGGCGCGTGCAGGAACTCCACGACGCCCCGCTCGCCCCGCTGACCACCTTCCGGCTGGGCGGCCCCGCGCACCGCCTGATCACCGCCACCACCGACGCCGAGGTGATCGAAGCCGTCCGCGAGGCCGACGACTCCGGTACGCCGCTGCTGCTGATCGGCGGCGGATCGAACCTGGTCATCGGCGACAAGGGCTTCGACGGCACCGCCCTGCGCATCGCGACGAAGGGCTTCTCCCTCGACGGCACGAAGCTGGAGCTGGCCGCGGGCGAGGTGTGGAGCGACGCCGTCGCCCGCACGGTCGAGGCCGGGCTCGCCGGTATCGAGTGCCTCGCCGGAATCCCGGGCTCCGCGGGCGCGACCCCGATCCAGAACGTCGGGGCGTACGGCCAGGAGGTCTCCTCCACGATCACCGAGGTGATCGCCTACGACCGCACGACCCGCGAGACGGTCACGATCCCGAACGCCGAGTGCGCGTTCTCGTACCGCCACAGCCGCTTCAAGGCCGACCCCGACCGGCATGTCGTCCTGCGCGTCCGCTTCGCGCTTGAGGACGCGGACGGACTGTCCGCGCCCATCCGGTACGCCGAGACCGCCCGCGCCCTCGGCGTGGAGCCCGGCGACCGTGTGCCGCTGGCCGACGCCCGCGAGACCGTGCTGAAGCTGCGTTCGGGGAAGGGCATGGTCCTGGACCCGGAGGACCACGACACCTGGTCGGCGGGCTCCTTCTTCACCAACCCGATCCTCACGGACGAGGACTTCGCCGCGTTCCGCACCCGCGTGAAGGAGCGGCTGGGCGAGGACGCGGAGCCGCCCGCGTACCCGGCGGGGGAGGGGCACACCAAGACGTCGGCGGCCTGGCTGATCGACAAGGCGGGCTTCACCAAGGGGTACGGCACCGGGCCCGCCCGTATCTCCACCAAGCACACCCTGGCCCTCACCAACCGGGGCGGCGCCACCACCGAGGACCTGCTCGCGCTGGCCCGCGAGGTCGTGGCGGGGGTACGCGAGGCCTTCGGGATCACGCTGGTGAACGAGCCGGTGACGGTCGGCGTGCGTCTCTGAGCCGACCGGTCGGCCCGATAGGCCGTAGTGGGACGACGGGGTAGCCCGATGACGGTGTTCGCCTCCGCCGCCCCTATCCTTCCCGCCCCGGGGGCTGCCGCTCCCGAGTCCCCTTCGGGGGCTGCCGCCCAGGAGTCCCCTTCGGGGGCTGCTGCCCCGAGTCCCCTCCAGGGGCTGCCGCTCCTGGACCCCCTGGCGGGAGCTGCCGCTCTGAACCCCTGGCGGGGCTGCCACCCCGAATCCCCCGGGGCTGCCGCCCCCACCCGCCCTCTCAGGCCCCGGACGAGCCGGGTTCGCTCAGCCAGTCGTCGATGCCGGCCAGCAGTTTCGCCTTCACGGTCTCCGGGGCCGCCGAACCCCGTACCGACTGGCGGGCCAGTTCCGCCAGTTCCTCGTCCGTGAAGGCGTGGTGGCGGCGGGCCAGCTCGTACTGGGCCGCCAGGCGGGAGCCGAAGAGCAGGGGGTCGTCGGCGCCCAGGGCCATCGGGACGCCCGCCTCGTACAGCGTTCGCAGCGGGACGTCCTCCGGCTTCTCGTAGACCCCGAGGGCCACGTTCGACGCCGGGCACACCTCGCAGGTCACGCCCCGGTCGGCGAGACGCCGGAGCAGGCGCGGGTCCTCCGCGGCCCGTACGCCGTGGCCCACACGGTTCGCGTGCAGGTCGTCCAGGCAGTCGCGCACCGAGGCCGGGCCCGTCAGCTCGCCCCCGTGCGGGGCCGACAGCAGGCCGCCGTCGCGGGCGATGGCGAAGGCGCGGTCGAAGTCCCGGGCCAGGCCCCGCCGCTCGTCGTTCGACAGGCCGAAGCCGACCACGCCCCGGTCGCTGTAGCGGACCGCCAGGCGGGCCAGTGTGCGGGCGTCCAGAGGGTGCTTCATGCGGTTCGCGGCGACCAGGACCCGCATGCCGAGGCCCGTCTCCCGCATGGCCGTCTCCACCGCGTCCAGGATGACCTCCAGCGCCGGGATCAGGCCGCCCAGACGCGGCGCGTACGACGTCGGATCGACCTGGATCTCCAGCCAGCCCGAGCCGTCCTTGATGTCCTCCTCCGCGGCCTCGCGCACCAGCCGCTGGATGTCCTCGGGTTCCCGCAGGCACGAGCGCGCCGCGTCGTACAGCCGCTGGAAGCGGAACCAGCCCCGCTCGTCCGTCGCCCGCAGTCTCGGCGGTTCCCCGCTGGTCAGGGCTTCGGTGAGCGCCTCGGGCAGGCGCACGCCGTACTTGTCGGCCAGTTCCAGCAGGGTGGCGGGCCGCATCGACCCGGTGAAGTGCAGGTGCAGATGGGCCTTCGGCAGCCGAGAGAGATCACGCTCAGCAGCATCACGTACGTGCTCCATTCCAGGATCCTGCCGTACGCCCCCGCCGCCCCGGTAGCGCTTTCCCCGAACGTGGTCTTGCTCGCACACGCGAACGGGCCGCCTCCCCGAAGGGAAACGGCCCGCACACGCGCGTGAAGGGCGCCGGGACGTCAGTCCCGCGCCTCCGCCAGCAGCTTCTGGATCCGGCTCACGCCCTCGACCAGGTCCTCGTCCCCGAGCGCGTACGACAGCCGCAGGTAGCCCGGCGTGCCGAACGCCTCGCCCGGGACCACCGCGACCTCGGCCTCCTCCAGGATCAGCGCGGCCAGCTCCACGGTGTCCTTCGGGCGCTTGCCGCGGATCTCCTTGCCGACCAGAGCCTTCACCGACGGGTACGCGTAGAAGGCGCCCTCCGGCTCCGGGCACACCACGCCGTCGATCTCGTTCAGCATCCGCACGATGGTCTTGCGGCGCCGGTCGAAGGCCTCGCGCATCTTCGCGACCGCGTCCAGGTCGCCCGACACGGCGGCCAGCGCGGCCACCTGGGAGACGTTCGCCACGTTCGACGTGGCGTGCGACTGCAGGTTCGTCGCCGCCTTCACGACGTCCTTCGGGCCGATGATCCAGCCGACCCGCCAGCCCGTCATGGCGTACGTCTTCGCCACGCCGTTGACCACGATGCACTTGTCGCGCAGCTCCGGCAGGAGCGCGGGCAGCGACACGCGGGCCGCGTCGCCGTAGACCAGGTGCTCGTAGATCTCGTCCGTCAGCACCCACAGGCCGTGCTCGACGGCCCAGCGGCCGATCGCCTCGGTCTCGGCCTCGGTGTAGACCGCGCCGGTCGGGTTGGAGGGGGAGACGAACAGGACGACCTTCGTCTTCTCGGTGCGGGCCGCCTCCAGCTGCTCGACGGAGACGCGGTAGCCGGTCGTCTCGTCCGCGACGACCTCCACCGGGACACCGCCGGCCAGCCGGATCGACTCCGGGTACGTCGTCCAGTACGGCGCCGGGACGATCACCTCGTCGCCCGGGTCGAGGATCGCGGCGAAGGCCTCGTAGATGGCCTGCTTGCCGCCGTTGGTGACGAGGATCTGCGAGGGGTCCACCTCGTAGCCGGAGTCGCGCAGCGTCTTCGCGGCGATCGCGGCCTTCAGCTCGGGCAGGCCGCCGGCCGGCGTGTAGCGGTGGTACTTCGGGTTCTTGCAGGCCTCGACGGCCGCTTCGACGATGTAGTCCGGCGTCGGGAAGTCGGGCTCACCGGCGCCGAAGCCGATCACCGGGCGCCCGGCGGCCTTGAGGGCCTTCGCCTTGGCGTCCACGGCGAGGGTGGCGGACTCGGAGATCGCCCCGATCCGGGCGGAGACCCGGCGCTCGGTGGGAGGGGTTGCAGCGCTCATGAGGCCCATGGTTTCAGACAGGAAACGCGCCCGGCACGCGGGTTTCACAGACTGAACAGGAACGGATCGACGGCTGAACAACTGTCCGGATTCGCGCCCCGGACCGGCCGATCTTCCACGGGCAAGACACCTACGGGCGCTTTCTGTTCGACGCCCGGCCGTGGAACACGTACACTCTCACCTCGTTGGCCTTCAGCGGTCGCGATCGGCGGTGCACACCGAGCACCCGGCCGGATGCGGTACGTTGGGGTACACACAAAGGGTCGTAGCTCAATTGGTAGAGCACCGGTCTCCAAAACCGGCGGTTGGGGGTTCAAGTCCCTCCGGCCCTGCTACACACTCCTCCACCAGGAAGTGTGCGGACAGTACGTACGTATTGCACTCGCCGTGCGGCTCCACCGGGCGCGGCACGGTCACGACCCGGGAAATCAGGTGAGGACGAGTGACGGACGCCGTGGGCTCCATCGACATGCCTGACGCCCAGGACGAGGTGCAGGAGTCGAAGAAGAAGGCACGTAAGGGTGGCAAGCGAGCCAAGAAGGGCCCGCTGAAGCGCCTTGCCCTCTTCTACCGCCAGATCGTCGCGGAACTCCGCAAGGTCGTCTGGCCGACCCGTAACCAGCTGACGTCGTACACCACCGTGGTGATCTTCTTCGTCGCGATCATGATCGCCCTGGTGACCCTGATTGACTATGGGCTCAACCACGCCGCCAAGTACGTCTTCGGCTGAGCCGAGAGCGAAGGACGCCGTCGTGCCCGGCGTCCCTTTCGCATGTTCCACCCCTATGTATCCAGGAAGAAGCAGCCACCGTGTCTGACCCGAACCTGAACGACGCCATGGAGCCTCGCGGGGAGGCCGTCGAGTCCGTGGATGACGAGCTCGACATCGTCGAGGGCGCGGACGAGGTCGACGAGGCCGAGGCTGCCGAAGCCGCCGCGGGCGAGTCGGCCGAGGAGACCGCCCTGCACGTGGAGGGCGAGGACGAGGCCGCGTCCGAGGACGCCGAGGCCGAGGGCGAGCCGGAGTCCGAGCTCGACCCGGTCGAGAAGCTGCGCGAGGAACTGCGCTCGCTGCCCGGCGAGTGGTACGTGATCCACACCTACGCCGGCTACGAGAAGCGGGTGAAGGCGAACCTGGAGCAGCGTGCCGTCACGCTGAACGTCGAGGAGTACATCTACCAGGCCGAGGTCCCCGAGGAAGAGATCGTCCAGATCAAGAACGGCGAGCGGAAGACCGTCAAGCAGAACAAGCTGCCCGGTTATGTGCTCGTCCGCATGGACCTGACGAACGAGTCCTGGGGCGTCGTCCGCAACACGCCCGGTGTCACGGGCTTCGTCGGCAACGCCTACGACCCGTACCCGCTGTCCCTCGACGAGGTCGTCAAGATGCTCGCCCCGGAGGCCGAGGCCAAGGCCGCCCGCGAGGCCGCCGAGGCCGAGGGCAAGCCGGCCCCGCAGCGCAAGGTCGAGGTCCAGGTGCTGGACTTCGAGGTCGGCGACTCGGTCACCGTCACCGACGGCCCGTTCGCCACGCTGCAGGCGACCATCAACGAGATCAACCCCGACTCGAAGAAGGTCAAGGGCCTGGTGGAGATCTTCGGCCGCGAGACGCCGGTCGAGCTCTCCTTCGACCAGATCCAGAAGAACTGAGCGGATTCGACCGACCTGCACAGCGAGGGCGCCTCGGGCCTGTCCGGGCCGAGGGGCCCTCGCCGCTTTCTGCCCCTCGGAGCACTGGTCCTCCTGGGGACGCTCCTCGTGGTGCTGACGGTCTTCGTGATGCTGCCCGCGGCGCAGCGGTCGTACGGGCTCCGGGACGGCGAGCGCGCGACCGCCACGCTGGTGGACGAGCCCGCTTCCGGCCGCCTCTTGGTCGGCTGCCGGGTCGAGTTCGATGCGGGCGGAACGCCTGTGGTCGCCGAGGTGCCAGCAGGCAGCAGCGGCAAGGGGTACGAGTACGGTGACCCGATCGCCATCAGGTACCGGGCCTCGGACCCGGCGGTGGTGGCGGCCGAGGGTGACACCGGGTACGCGGACGCGGTGTTCATGGTCGCGCTACCCGGTACGCCGGGCATCGTCCTGCTGCTCGCAGAGCTGATCGGTACGGGCTTCGCGCTGAGGAAACGCACCTCCTCGAACCCCGCCTGAGCTGCCCGATTTCATGTCGCGCGGCCACAACGGCTATCGTTGTGCGGTATGCCATCTGCAGGATCATGCATCCGACGGCGCAGATGGCCTCAACCTCTCAGTAAGGACCCGGAGAGAGTCATGCCTCCCAAGAAGAAGAAGGTCACGGGGCTCATCAAGCTCCAGATCCAGGCCGGTGCGGCCAACCCGGCCCCGCCGGTCGGTCCGGCGCTGGGTCAGCACGGCGTCAACATCATGGAGTTCTGCAAGGCCTACAACGCCGCGACCGAGTCGCAGCGCGGTTGGGTCATCCCGGTGGAGATCACGGTCTACGAGGACCGTTCCTTCACCTTCGTGACCAAGACTCCGCCGGCCGCCAAGATGATCCTCAAGGCCGCGGGCATCGAGAAGGGCTCCGGCGAGCCGCACAAGACCAAGGTCGCCAAGATCACCGAGGCGCAGGTCCGCGAGATCGCCCAGACCAAGATGCCCGACCTCAACGCGAACGACCTGGACGCGGCCGCGAAGATCATCGCCGGCACCGCGCGCTCCATGGGCGTCACGGTCGAGGGCTGAGCACCTCCCTTGTAGAACCATGCGGCTGCGGCCGCACGTGGCAGGGCCTGCTCGGCCCGTACCACGACTCCTTCAGAACCCACAGGAGCAGTTGTGAGCAAGCGCAGCAAGGCTCTCCGCGCTGCGGACGCCAAGATCGACCGGGAGAAGCTGTACGCCCCGCTCGAGGCCGTCCGTCTCGCCAAGGAGACCTCCACGACCAAGTTCGACGGCACCGTCGAGGTCGCCCTGCGTCTGGGTGTCGACCCGCGCAAGGCCGACCAGATGGTCCGTGGCACCGTGAACCTCCCGCACGGCACCGGTAAGACCGCCCGGGTCCTGGTCTTCGCGACCGGTGACCGTGCCGAGGCCGCTCGTGCCGCGGGCGCCGACATCGTCGGCGCCGACGAGCTGATCGACGAGGTGTCGAAGGGCCGTCTGGACTTCGACGCCGTCGTCGCCACCCCGGACCTCATGGGCAAGGTCGGCCGCCTCGGCCGCGTGCTCGGTCCCCGTGGTCTGATGCCGAACCCCAAGACCGGCACCGTGACCCCGGACGTGGCGAAGGCCGTCACCGAGATCAAGGGCGGCAAGATCGAGTTCCGCGTCGACAAGCACTCGAACCTGCACTTCATCATCGGCAAGACGTCCTTCGACGACACCAAGCTGGTGGAGAACTACGGCGCGGCGCTCGAGGAGATCCTGCGTCTCAAGCCGTCCGCCGCCAAGGGTCGCTACATCAAGAAGGCCGCCATCACCACCACGATGGGCCCCGGCATCCCGGTCGACCCGAACCGCACCCGCAACCTCCTCGTCGAGGAGGACCCGGCCGCGGTCTGAGCCTGAGGCTCACCCCAGTCGGTCACGGGCCCCGCACCTTCGAGGTGCGGGGCCCGTCGGCGTCTGAGACATGGGGCACATGCCGTTTCGCCGGAGGTGCGTGCCGAACCCCCTGGGCCGGAGTTAGCGTGAAGATCACGGAGCGCACCAGGGGGGAACGTATGAAGGACGGCATCTTCAGGCGCGGCATCCTCCCGGTCGCGGTGGTCTTCGCCCTGTGCCCCCTGACGGCGTGCAGCCACTTCGGCGACGGTGACTCCTCCCGGCGCTCGGCGGGGCCGTCCGGCGGTCGGGCCGCCCCCGCCGACCCACGGTCTCTGGCGGCCCTGCGAGCCGTCGAGAAGGCCACCGCGAAGGCCGGCTCCGCGCGGGTCGAGTCCACGACGTCCATGGGCGGGATGCTCGCCCTGGAGACGGGCGGCCTGCTCGGCTGGGCCGGCGACTCGGTGGGCACGCTCCGGATCACGTACACCGGCGGACAGCTCGCCGAGACGATGCGCGCGCTGGGCAGTACGTCGATGGAGGCCCGGCTGCTGCCCGACGCCTACTACGCGAAGGTGGGCGACGCGTTCGCGCGGCGCCTGCACGGCCGGCACTGGATCAGATACGCCTACGACGACCTGGCGTCCCTGCCGGGCGGCTCGGGGGCGTATCTGACGGACCAGCTGCGCAACACCGCGCCGCTGCAGCCGCTCAGGCTGCTGCTCGCCTCCGGGGACGTGCGCAGGGTCGGCGAGGAGACGGTGCGCGGCCGCCGCACCACGCACTACTCGGGCACGGTCACACCGGCGTCCCTCACGGGAGCCCTCAAGGAGCAACTGGAGCAGGCCGGCGTCACCGAGGAGACGGTCGACATCTGGGTCGACGACCACGACCTGCTGGTGAAGAGGGCCGAGCGGGGAGAGCTGTCGAGCGGCCGGATGTCCTCGACGGCGTACTACCGGGACTACGGGGTGAAGGTCACGGCACCGCGGCCTCCGGAGTCCGACACGGCCGACTTCAAGGACCTGCTGGGGACGCGGGGCTCCTAGCGGTTCTGCGGAGCCCCCGGCGGTTCCGTGGTGGGCCGGCTCCGGTCGCCCGGGGAGCGGATTTGCTTGACGGCGATTCGTTCCCGTACTCTCCTACAGAAGCCAAAGACCGCTGGTCGTTGCCGTGCGCTCGTACGAGGGCGCGGTGGCCGAAGGATCCGCTGAACTGCGGACGACCCGCGCAGGTGACAGTGGAAGAGCTCCCGGAGTACGTACGTCGTGACGTGCGTGCGGCCGGTCGAGTCCGCCCCGTGCGCCTGCGCCGGGGCGTTTCGTTTTCCCCAGTCCTCCTTCGGGTCCGCGCGGTCCGAATCACCCGGAAGGAGGCCGAGGCTCTATGGCGAGGCCCGACAAGGCTGCCGCGGTTGCGGAGCTGACGGACAAGTTCCGCAGCTCCAGCGCCGCCGTGCTGACCGAGTACCGCGGTCTCACCGTGGCGCAGCTCAAGACGCTGCGCCGGTCGCTCGGTGAGAACGCCCAGTACGCCGTGGTGAAGAACACGCTGACCAAGATTGCGGCCAACGAGGCCGGGATCACGCTGGACGACCAGCTCTTCGCTGGTCCGACGGCCGTCGCCTTCGTCACCGGTGACCCGGTGGAGTCGGCGAAGGGTCTCCGTGACTTCGCCAAGGACAACCCGAATCTCGTCATCAAGGGCGGTGTCCTTGACGGTAAGGCGCTGACCGCCGACGAGATCAAGAAGCTTGCGGACCTCGAGTCCCGCGAGGTTCTGCTCAGCAAGCTGGCCGGTGCCTTCAAGGCGAAGCAGTCCCAGGCTGCCTCCGTCTTCCAGGCGCTGCCGTCGAAGCTCGTCCGCACCGTGGACGCGCTGCGCGCCAAGCAGGCCGAGCAGGGCGGTGCCGAGTAATTCGGCTCGCTTTCTGATCCTGGCCGTCTGACGCGGCGAGGGTCGCAGCGGGCCGACGTACGCCCGCCTTATCCAGTACATCCGGCACCTGCCGATTGAGTGGAAGGACCGCCATCATGGCGAAGCTCACCCAGGACGAGCTGCTTGCCCAGTTCGAGGAGATGACCCTCATCGAGCTCTCCGAGTTCGTGAAGGCTTTCGAGGAGAAGTTCGACGTCACCGCCGCCGCTGCCGCGCCGGTCGTCGTCGCCGGTGGTGCCGCTGGTGGCGCCGCTGCCGAGGCCGAGGAGGAGAAGGACGAGTTCGACGTCATCCTCACCGGTGCCGGCGACAAGAAGATCCAGGTCATCAAGGTCGTGCGCGAGCTGACCTCCCTGGGCCTGAAGGAGGCCAAGGACCTGGTCGACGGTGCGCCGAAGCCGGTTCTCGAGAAGGTCAACAAGGAGGCCGCGGACAAGGCCAAGGAGTCCCTCGAGGGCGCCGGCGCCTCGGTCGAGGTCAAGTAAGACCTCCCGCGGGTCCACCAGGACTCCGGGTCCGCACAGGACCCGAGGGGGCCGTACGGAGCGACGCTCCGTACGGCCCCCTTTCGCATGTGCCGACACCCTTGTGGCCGGCGAAGCCCGCCGACGGGGACGGATGCCCCGCCCGACCCCGGCTTGGCCCCGGCCGCGGCTTGGCCCCGGCCGCGGCTTGGCCCCGGCCGCGGCTTGGCCCCGGCCGCGGCTTGGCCCTGGGCCCGGGCTCGCTCCGGCCACGGCCTGGCCCCGGTCCCCGGCCCCGGCCACGCTCCGGCCCCGGCTTCGGCCCAAGTCACGCTCCGGCTCCGGCTCCGGGTCCCGGCCCCCGGCTGCGGGCCCGGGCTCGCCCCGGCCCCGTCCACGCTCCGGTCCCGGGCCCGGCCTGGCCCCGGCTCCGTTCCCGTTCCTGGCCCCCGGGCCCGGCCTGGCCCCGGCCCCGTTCCCGGCCCCCGGGCCCGGCCTGGCCCCGGTCAGGCCCCGGCCCCGGCCCACGGGCCCGGCCCCAGCCCCGGCCCTGGCCTCGAGCGCCTGGGGCCTCTGCCGGGCCCGTGGCCGTGGCCGGGGCCGGGGGGCGCCCGGATGCACCGCCCGGATGGCCGGCGCCCCCGCCGAGTTCTCCGAACAGCATTCACCCGGACGCCGTAACCCCCCGCCCACGATCCCCGGCACGCCTCACCCTCAAGGCTGTAACGCGAAGGCGCCGAGGTGCGATCATCCATCCGGGTGGTCGCTCTTCGGTGTTCCGGGGGGTCCGGTGGCGGCTGCCTTGCGTGCGTCGCCGTGGCGGGTATGGTGATCTTCGGTCGTGCCTCCGAGGGCCCCGGTGACAGGTCGAACGTGACGATGGCAGCACCCGGTTTGGGCAAGGGGGGCCTTGACGAACCGCACGCAGCGCGCAATTCTCAGGACGCGTCGTCACTACGATCCGGATCCGAGGCATGGATCGGCGACGAAGAGGGCAGTATCGATGTGCATCGAAGGCGTGGCGTGCCGCAGGTGTTGAGGGACAACGAGGGCCTCCAGCGGAAGCCTGAAAACCCGCACTGGACATCAGTGTGCCTTGTGGCTACACTGACCCTTTGCGCTGCCTGTTAGCTGTCTCCTGCCCGTCACCAGGAGCACGCCCCATGCTTGAGCACCGAGGATAAAGAGTCTCTGACCTGAGACTTTCCATCTCTGTGCCCGGCGGGGACCGGGACGCGCGTAGTGAGTCCGAGCCCTCGGAAGGACCCCCTCTTGGCCGCCTCGCGCAACGCCTCGACCGCGAATACGAACAACGGCGCCAGCACCGCCCCGCTGCGCATCTCCTTTGCAAAGATCAAGGAGCCCCTCGAGGTTCCGAACCTTCTCGCGCTGCAAACCGAGAGCTTCGACTGGCTGCTCGGCAACGACGCATGGAAGGCTCGCGTCGAGGAGGCTCTGGAGAACGGTCAGGACGTCCCCACCAAGTCCGGCCTCGAGGAGATCTTCGAGGAGATCTCCCCGATCGAGGACTTCTCCGGGTCGATGTCGCTGACGTTCCGGGACCACCGCTTCGAGCCGCCGAAGAACTCGATCGACGAGTGCAAGGAGCGCGACTTCACCTACGCCGCGCCCCTCTTCGTCACGGCCGAGTTCACCAACAACGAGACCGGTGAGATCAAGTCCCAGACGGTCTTCATGGGCGACTTCCCGCTCATGACGAACAAGGGCACTTTCGTCATCAACGGCACCGAGCGTGTCGTGGTGTCGCAGCTGGTCCGTTCCCCCGGTGTCTACTTCGACTCCACCATCGACAAGACGTCCGACAAGGACATCTTCTCCGCCAAGATCATCCCGTCCCGGGGTGCCTGGCTGGAGATGGAGATCGACAAGCGCGACATGGTCGGTGTCCGCATCGACCGCAAGCGCAAGCAGTCCGTCACCGTCCTCCTGAAGGCGCTCGGCTGGACCACCGAGCAGATCCTCGAGGAGTTCGGCGAGTACGAGTCCATGCGCGCCACCCTGGAGAAGGACCACACCCAGGGCCAGGACGACGCGCTGCTCGACATCTACCGCAAGCTGCGCCCGGGCGAGCCCCCGACGCGTGAGGCCGCGCAGACGCTGCTCGAGAACCTGTACTTCAACCCCAAGCGCTACGACCTCGCGAAGGTCGGCCGCTACAAGGTCAACAAGAAGCTGGGTACGGACACCCCGCTGGACGCGGGCATCCTGACCGTCGAGGACATCATCGCGACGATCAAGTACCTGGTGAAGCTGCACGCCGGCGAGACCGAGACGGTCGGTGACAACGGCCAGAAGGTCGTCGTCGAGACCGACGACATCGACCACTTCGGCAACCGCCGCCTGCGCAGCGTCGGCGAGCTCATCCAGAACCAGGTCCGCACGGGTCTGGCCCGTATGGAGCGCGTCGTGCGCGAGCGCATGACCACGCAGGACGTCGAGGCGATCACGCCGCAGACCCTGATCAACATCCGGCCGGTCGTCGCCTCCATCAAGGAGTTCTTCGGCACCAGCCAGCTGTCCCAGTTCATGGACCAGAACAACCCGCTCTCCGGGCTGACGCACAAGCGGCGTCTGTCCGCGCTGGGCCCGGGTGGTCTGTCCCGTGAGCGGGCCGGCTTCGAGGTCCGTGACGTGCACCCGTCGCACTACGGCCGCATGTGCCCGATCGAGACGCCCGAAGGCCCGAACATCGGTCTGATCGGCTCGCTCGCCACCTACGGCCGCGTGAACGCGTTCGGCTTCGTCGAGACCCCGTACCGCAAGGTCGACGAGAACGGTGTCGTCACCGAAGAGGTCCACTACCTCACGGCCGACGAAGAGGACCGGTTCGTCATCGCCCAGGCCAACGCGCCGCTGACCGAGGACCTCCGGTTCGCCGAGGCCCGCGTCCTGGTGCGCCGCCGTGGCGGTGAGGTCGACTACGTCGCCCCCGAGGACGTGGACTACATGGACGTCTCGCCGCGCCAGATGGTGTCGGTCGCGACCGCCATGATCCCCTTCCTCGAGCACGACGACGCCAACCGTGCCCTCATGGGCGCGAACATGATGCGTCAGGCCGTGCCGCTGATTAAGTCCGAGTCCCCGCTCGTCGGCACCGGCATGGAGTACCGCTCCGCCGTCGACGCCGGCGACGTGGTCAAGGCCGAGAAGGCGGGTGTGGTCCAGGAGGTCTCCGCGGACTACATCACCACGGCCAACGACGACGGCACGTACATCACGTACCGCCTGGCCAAGTTCGCCCGCTCCAACCAGGGCACCTCGGTCAACCAGAAGGTCATCGTCAACGAGGGCGACCGCGTCATCGAGGGCCAGGTCCTCGCCGACGGCCCGGCCACCCAGAACGGCGAGATGGCGCTCGGCAAGAACCTGCTGGTCGCCTTCATGCCCTGGGAAGGCCACAACTACGAGGACGCGATCATCCTCAGCCAGCGCCTGGTCCAGGACGACGTCCTCTCCTCGATCCACATCGAGGAGCACGAGGTCGACGCCCGTGACACCAAGCTCGGCCCCGAGGAGATCACCCGGGACATCCCGAACGTCTCCGAGGAGGTCCTCGCCGACCTCGACGAGCGCGGCATCATCCGCATCGGTGCCGAGGTCATCGCGGGCGACATCCTCGTCGGCAAGGTGACCCCCAAGGGTGAGACCGAGCTGACCCCGGAGGAGCGCCTGCTGCGCGCGATCTTCGGTGAGAAGGCCCGTGAGGTCCGTGACACCTCGCTGAAGGTGCCGCACGGCGAGACCGGCAAGGTCATCGGCGTGCGCGTCTTCGACCGCGAGGAGGGCGACGAGCTGCCGCCGGGCGTGAACCAGCTGGTCCGCGTGTACGTCGCGCAGAAGCGCAAGATCACCGACGGTGACAAGCTCGCCGGCCGCCACGGCAACAAGGGCGTCATCTCCAAGATCCTGCCGATCGAGGACATGCCGTTCCTGGAGGACGGCACCCCGGTCGACATCATCCTCAACCCGCTGGGTGTGCCGTCCCGAATGAACCCGGGACAGGTCCTGGAGATCCACCTCGGCTGGCTCGCCAGCCAGGGCTGGGACGTCTCCGGCCTGGCGGACGAGTGGGCGCAGCGCCTGCAGGCGATCGGCGCCGACCAGGTCGAACCGCGCACCAACGTCGCCACCCCGGTGTTCGACGGTGCCCGCGAGGACGAGCTGGCCGGCCTGCTGCAGCACACGCTGCCGAACCGCGACGGCGACCGCATGGTCCTCCCGTCCGGCAAGGCCAGGCTGTTCGACGGCCGCTCCGGTGAGCCGTTCCCGGACCCGATCTCGGTCGGGTACATGTACATCCTGAAGCTGCACCACCTGGTCGACGACAAGCTGCACGCCCGCTCGACCGGTCCGTACTCGATGATCACCCAGCAGCCGCTGGGTGGTAAGGCCCAGTTCGGTGGCCAGCGCTTCGGCGAGATGGAGGTGTGGGCCCTCGAGGCCTACGGCGCCGCGTACGCCCTCCAGGAGCTGCTGACCATCAAGTCCGACGACGTCACCGGCCGCGTGAAGGTCTACGAGGCCATCGTCAAGGGCGAGAACATCCCCGAACCCGGCATCCCCGAGTCCTTCAAGGTGCTCATCAAGGAGATGCAGTCGCTCTGCCTGAATGTGGAGGTGCTGTCCAGCGACGGTATGTCCATCGAGATGCGCGACACCGACGAGGACGTCTTCCGCGCTGCGGAGGAGCTCGGCATCGACCTGTCCCGGCGCGAGCCGAGCAGCGTCGAAGAGGTCTGACGGGAGTCCGGCGGGGCCCTCACCCACAGGGCCCCGCCGACCCCCAGGCCCCCGTTTCAGACCAAAGACTTACGACCCTGAGAGGGATTGACGCATAGTGCTCGACGTCAACTTCTTCGACGAGCTCCGGATCGGCCTGGCCACCGCTGACGACATCCGTCAGTGGAGCCACGGCGAGGTCAAGAAGCCCGAGACCATCAACTACCGCACCCTCAAGCCCGAGAAGGACGGCCTCTTCTGCGAGAAGATCTTCGGCCCCACCCGGGACTGGGAGTGCTACTGCGGCAAGTACAAGCGCGTCCGCTTCAAGGGCATCATCTGTGAGCGCTGTGGCGTCGAGGTCACCCGCGCCAAGGTGCGCCGTGAGCGGATGGGCCACATCGAGCTGGCCGCCCCCGTCACGCACATCTGGTACTTCAAGGGCGTCCCGTCGCGCCTGGGTTACCTGCTCGACCTCGCTCCGAAGGACCTGGAGAAGGTCATCTACTTCGCGGCGTACATGATCACGTACGTCGACGAGGAGCGCCGTCAGCGCGACCTGCCCTCGCTGGAGGCCCACGTCTCCGTCGAGCGCCAGCAGATCGAGCAGCGCCGCGACGCCGACCTGGAGGCCCGCGCCAAGAAGCTCGAGGCCGACCTGGCCGAGCTCGAGGCCGAGGGCGCCAAGGCCGACGTGCGCCGCAAGGTGCGCGAGGGTGCCGAGCGCGAGATGAAGCAGCTGCGCGACCGTGCGCAGCGCGAGATCGACCGCCTCGACGAGGTGTGGACCCGGTTCAAGAACCTCAAGGTCCAGGACCTCGAGGGCGACGAGCTGCTCTACCGCGAGCTGCGTGACCGCTTCGGCACGTACTTCGACGGCTCGATGGGTGCCGCGGCGCTGCAGAAGCGCCTGGAGTCCTTCGACCTCGAGGAGGAGGCCGAAAAGCTCCGCGAGATCATCCGCACCGGCAAGGGCCAGAAGAAGACCCGTGCCCTCAAGCGCCTGAAGGTCGTCTCCGCGTTCCTGCAGACGTCCAACAGCCCCAAGGGCATGGTCCTCGACTGCGTCCCGGTCATCCCGCCGGACCTGCGTCCGATGGTGCAGCTGGACGGTGGCCGCTTCGCGACCTCCGACCTGAACGACCTGTACCGCCGTGTCATCAACCGCAACAACCGTCTGAAGAGGCTCCTGGACCTCGGTGCCCCGGAGATCATCGTCAACAACGAGAAGCGCATGCTTCAGGAGGCTGTTGACGCCCTCTTCGACAACGGTCGTCGCGGCCGTCCGGTCACCGGTCCCGGTAACCGCCCGCTGAAGTCCCTCAGCGACATGCTGAAGGGTAAGCAGGGTCGATTCCGTCAGAACCTGCTCGGTAAGCGTGTCGACTACTCGGCGCGTTCCGTGATCGTCGTCGGTCCGCAGCTGAAGCTGCACCAGTGCGGTCTGCCGAAGGCGATGGCGCTGGAGCTCTTCAAGCCGTTCGTGATGAAGCGCCTGGTCGACCTGAACCACGCGCAGAACATCAAGAGCGCCAAGCGCATGGTGGAGCGCGGCCGTACGGTCGTGTACGACGTCCTCGAAGAGGTCATCGCCGAGCACCCGGTTCTGCTGAACCGTGCTCCCACCCTGCACCGCCTCGGCATCCAGGCCTTCGAGCCGCAGCTGGTCGAGGGCAAGGCCATCCAGATCCACCCGCTCGTCTGCACCGCGTTCAACGCGGACTTCGACGGTGACCAGATGGCCGTGCACCTGCCGCTGTCCGCGGAGGCGCAGGCCGAGGCCCGCATCCTGATGCTGTCCTCGAACAACATCCTCAAGCCGGCCGACGGCCGTCCGGTGACGATGCCGACCCAGGACATGGTCCTCGGTCTGTTCTTCCTCACCACCGACGGCGAGATGCGCGACGTGAAGGGCGAGGGCCGCTCGTTCGCGTCCGTGGCCGAGGCGATCATGGCGTTCGACGCCGGCGAGCTCTCGCTGCAGGCGCGCGTGGACATCCGCTTCCCGGTGGGCACCATCCCGCCGCGCGGCTGGACCCCGCCGGTCCGCGAGGAGGGCGAGCCGGAGTGGCAGCAGGGTGACAGCTTCACGCTGAAGACCACGCTGGGCCGTGCGCTCTTCAACGAGCTGCTGCCCGAGGACTACCCGTTCGTCGACTACGAGGTCGGCAAGAAGCAGCTCTCCGAGATCGTCAACGACCTCGCCGAGCGCTACCCGAAGGTCGTCGTGGCGGCCACGCTCGACAACCTGAAGACGGCCGGCTTCTACTGGGCCACCCGTTCCGGCGTCACCGTCGCCATCTCCGACGTCGTCGTTCCCGAGGCGAAGAAGGAGATCGTCAAGGGCTACGAGGCGCAGGACGAGAAGGTCCAGAAGCAGTACGAGCGCGGTCTGATCACCAAGGACGAGCGCACCCAGGAACTGATCGCGATCTGGACCAAGGCGACCAACGAGGTCGCCGAGGCCATGAACGACAACTTCCCGAAGACCAACCCGATCTTCATGATGGTGAACTCGGGTGCCCGAGGCAACATGATGCAGATGCGTCAGATTGCCGGTATGCGTGGTCTGGTGTCGAACGCGAAGAACGAGACCATCCCGCGGCCCATCAAGGCGTCGTTCCGTGAGGGTCTGTCCGTGCTGGAGTACTTCATCTCCACGCACGGTGCCCGTAAGGGTCTCGCGGACACCGCTCTGCGTACCGCCGACTCGGGTTACCTGACCCGTCGTCTGGTGGACGTGTCGCAGGACGTCATCATCCGCGAGGAGGACTGCGGCACCGAGCGCGGCCTCAAGCTCCACATCGCGGAGCGCGGCGCGGACGGCGTGCTGCGCAAGGCGGAGAACGTCGAGACGTCCGTGTACGCGCGCTGCCTCGCCGAGGACATCGTCGTCGACGGTCAGGTCCTGGCCCCGGCCGGCACCGACCTCGGTGACGTCCTCATCGAGGAGCTCGTGGCCCGCGGCGTCGAGGAGGTCAAGACCCGCTCGGTCCTGACCTGCGAGTCCGCCGTCGGCACCTGCGCCATGTGCTACGGCCGTTCGCTGGCCACCGGCAAGCTGGTCGACATCGGTGAGGCGGTCGGCATCATCGCCGCCCAGTCCATCGGTGAGCCCGGTACCCAGCTGACGATGCGTACCTTCCACACCGGTGGTGTGGCCGGTGACGACATCACCCAGGGTCTGCCGCGTGTCGTCGAGCTCTTCGAGGCCCGTACCCCGAAGGGTGTCGCCCCGATCTCCGAGGCGTCCGGCCGCGTCCGGATCGAGGAGACCGAGAAGACCAAGAAGATCGTCATCACCCCGGACGACGGCAGCGACGAGACGGCCTACCCGATCTCGAAGCGCGCCCGACTCCTGGTCAGCGAGGGCGAGCACGTCGAGGTGGGCCAGAAGCTCACCGTGGGTGCCACCAACCCGCACGATGTGCTGCGCATCCTGGGCCAGCGTGCCGTCCAGGTCCACCTGGTCGGCGAGGTCCAGAAGGTGTACAACTCGCAGGGTGTGTCGATCCACGACAAGCACATCGAGATCATCATCCGGCAGATGCTGCGCCGTGTGACGATCATCGAGTCCGGCGACGCCGAGCTGCTGCCCGGCGAGCTGGTCGAGCGCTCGAAGTTCGAGCAGGAGAACCGTCGTGTGGTCCAGGAGGGCGGTCACCCGGCCTCCGGTCGTCCGCAGCTCATGGGTATCACCAAGGCCTCGCTGGCGACCGAGTCCTGGCTGTCGGCGGCGTCCTTCCAGGAGACGACCAGGGTCCTCACGGACGCGGCGATCAACGCCAAGTCCGACTCCCTGATCGGCCTCAAGGAGAACGTCATCATCGGTAAGCTCATCCCGGCCGGTACGGGCCTCGCCCGCTACCGCAACATCCGGGTCGAGCCGACCGAGGAGGCCAAGGCCGCGATGTACTCGGCCGTGGGCTACGACGACATCGACTACTCGCCGTTCGGCACGGGCTCCGGCCAGGCCGTGCCGCTGGAGGACTACGACTACGGTCCGTACAACCAGTAAGCGAGCAGCATGAACCGAAGGGCGGTCACCCGAGCGGGTGGCCGCCCTTCGGCGTGTCGCGGGGAGCGTCAGCGGTGCAGGCCCAGGTAGGGCTGCAGGGCGTTCAGCCGTGTGACGTGGTCCGGGTGGGAGGAGAGGAGTCTGTCCAGGGCACCGGGCTCCTTCAGCTTCTGGCCCGTCGCGGCCAGGGCCGCCTTCGTCGCCGCTTCCTCGGCCTGGGAGTGGTGGAGAACCTCCGCCAGCTGCCGGGCGAAGCCCAGCTCTGCGGCCTGCTGGTCCGCGCGCAGCTCGCCGCGCCGGCCCGCGTAGGCCAGCAGGTAGGGGGCGAGCACGAGCGGGATCGTGAGGTACCAGGCGGCGAAGAACGCGGCGACCGCCACCAACGCCATGAAGAGGATCAGGAACCCGGTGGCCGCCATGGAGAAGACGCCGGCTACCGCGATCGCGAACCGGGCCAGCCCGCGGGTCACCGCCCAGGCGATCCGGCCGGGCAGGGAGTACCAGTAGCCGAGCAGACCGGCCCATGCGTGGCCACCGGTGTGGTGGCCCAGTTCGTGCGCGAGTACGGCGGCCAGGTTGCTGGTCGGGATCCGGTTCAGGGAGTAGGTCGTGACGCCGACGACATGGCCGGCCACCGCCACAGCGTTCAGCTCGTCGCTGTTCTCCACCATCAGCTCGTACGTGCCCGGTTCGATGCCCGCGCGGGCGGTCACCTCGTTCCAGATCGGCTCCAGCCGGGCCCGCTCCTCCTGGGTGGGCAGGCGGAGCTTGAGCACGTACCGGGCGAAGGCCAGCTCGGTCGGCCGGTGGAAGACGAGCAGGCCGGAGGCGACCCAGGCGACGACCACCAGCGTTCCCACGGCGCTTCCGAACAGGCCGAGGGCTATGGAGCTGACCAGCGCGAGGCTCACCAGGGCCCCCGGCAGCTGCACCGCCAGCCGCCCGATCGCCGTCGCGTCGGCCCCACGCTGGTGCTCGGCCACATGCAGCCGGGCGCCGCGGTGCCGGTAGTCGAGGTCGTCGGGAGCGGGTTCTGGTGCGGGTGCGGGTGCGGGTGCGGTTTCCGGTGCCGGAGCGGGAGCGGGTGCGGGAGCGGGCGTGGCGGTGGCGTGCGGCGTCCCGGGCGGTGCTGCGGGGGCCTGCGGGGGCGGGGGGTACTGCGGGGGCAGGCCGGGCCCCTGACCCTGGTAGGCCGGGCCCTCGCCCGGATACACGGGGGGCCTGCCCGGGGCCGCCGGCACGGTGGCCGGGTACTCCGGGGGAGGCCCCTGACGCGCGGGTGCCGCGGCCGGGTACTCCGGCGGAGGCACGTGATGCGTGGGCGCCGCGGCCGGGTACTCCGGCGGAGCGGAGAGACGGCTCGCAGCGGTGTGCGGGTACTGCGGCGGGGAGGCGGGATACGACGGCTCGCCGGGGTACGGCGGTCCGGCGGGCGGCGTCGCGATCGTGGCCTCAACGTGGGAGGGGTCGCCGGGGTATGGCGGTGGGGTGGTGGGCGGTGTCGGAATGGCGGCGGCCGGGGACGGCGTCCCGCCGGGGTACGGCGGTGGCCCGGCAGGCCGCGTCGATGGTTCGCCCGGATACGGCGGTGGGCCGGCGGGCGGCGCCGGGAGCGTGGCTTCGGGGGACCGCGGCTCGCCGGCGTACGCCGGTGGCCCGGCGGGCCGCGTCGGTGGTTCGCCCGGATACGGCGGTGGGTCGGCGGGCGGCGCCGGGAGCGTGGCTTCCGGGTAGGACGGCTCGGGGTACTGGGGCGGTACGGAGGGGTCCGGCGGCTGGGACATGAGCGGGGCTCCTTTTGGGCGAGTGCGGGGACGTCAGCCGATGAGCGCGGCGGTGGGCAGCAGCAGTGCGCCGACGCAGAAGGCGATCAGGCCGGAACGGATCCACCGGTGCTTGGACGCGGCGATCCGGCTCTTCTCGGCGAGTGCGGCCAGCACGGCGGCGCTGGGGTCCCGGTCGGTGTCGGCGAGCGCCTCGGCCAGTCGGCCCTGCCGTACCGCCTGCTGGATGTCGCCGAAGTAGCACAGGGGGCGCCCCTCGGCCCACGACCCGGAGCGGAAGCGGGGCAGGACGGCCAGCAGCAGCGCGACCAGCGACAGGGCCAGCGCCACCGCCCCCGCCCACCACAGGACCGTTCCGGGAGCGGAGAGCCGGCCCGGCGACCAGTTCTTGCCTGCGACCAGCCCGGTGAACACCCCGGCCGTCATACCCAGCGCCGCCACCAGCACGGAGGCCTTGGTGTCGGCCCGCGCGATCTCCTCGCGCAGCTCGGCGAGCAGCCGTTCCGCCGTGTGGTGGGTGGCGGGGACGGGGGCGGCCGGGGGTGCGGTGGTGTCGGGGGAGGTCATGCCGACCCCGCCTCGGGTGACTTCTCCTGGGCCGTGCCGGGCGCGGGTGGTACGGCCGGTGCGGGCCCGTCGGAGACGAGCGTCAGCGGAGGCATGCCCGGGGCGGGCGGCGCCGGTGGTGCGGAGGGCGGCGGAGGCGTCGGGGAGGCCTGGGCGGCGTAGGACGCCTGGTCGTAGGACGCCTGGTCGTAGGACGCCTGGTCGTAGGACGCCTGGTCGTAGGACGCCTGGTCGTAGGACACCTGGTCGCGGGGCGTCTGGGCGTACGGCGGCTGACCGTACGCGGGCTGTCCTTGCGGCGGCTGACCGTACGGTGGTTGTGCCTGCGGCGGCTGACCGTACGGCGGTTGTGCCTGCGGCGGCTGGGCGTACGGGGGCGGGGTGGCGGGCTGCGGTGGGACATACGGCTGCTGCGGCGGCAGGCCCGGGGGCAGGGCCTGGGGCGGTGCCGCCTGCTCGTTCATGAGGTCGTCGACGGAGCGCAGCACGGCGCGGGCCGACTCGGCCTTCTGGTAGTCCTCCAGGGTGTCCCCGGCGATCAGTTCCAGTTCCTTGCGGATGGCGCCGAGCTGGTCCTTCTGCAGCGTGCCGACGACCATCCGGGTGTCCCCGGGGTGGGCCGCCAGGTGCAGGGCCCACGCGGCGACTCCGCCGTGCTGCAGCCAGTACTGGTAGAAGGCGATCTTCTGCGCGACCAGTTCCTGGGACTGCCGCTCGCGCATGACCTCCAGTTGGTGCTCGAGCTGCGCCTGGCGCATCCGGTACTCGTGCTCGGGGTCGAGCATCTCCGACTCGTAGCGCAGGGCGCGCTTGCGCCGGCGGTGGGCGATCGCGTCGTCGTCCAGTCGCAGCCGCACCACGCACGTCACGCTCAGACCGGTGCCCGCGGCGAACGACACGTCCTCGACCGCCCGTTGCACGGCACGCTCGGCTGAGGGGCTCTCCTCGATGGGGTGACGCCGGGTGACCGGACGGGCCACCTGCTGCAGTTCGCGGGTGAGCCGGGTCGGCACGTCCCGTTCGCCGCTCGCCACGAAGGCGACCGGATCGGCTACCCGCCAGGTGAGGTCGGCGGTCGCACCGAAGGAGAACGCGTCGTCGTCGCTGGGCAGTTCCAGTTCCAGCTGGACCGGGTGGCTGCCCATGTCCACCTCGTAGACGGAGGTGTAGCGACGGGTCGCGGCCTCCGTGCGGCTCGGGCGGTGCGGCGGCATGTAGACGTCGTACGAACCGCTCGCGGTGACGAAGACCAGGGCGTGGTCGATCGCCCCGACCTGCCGGCGGGCGGTGTAGTCGAAGCGCGAGATCGGGCGCACGGTCAGCACCGGGTCGATCAGCGCGGTGTGCCGGTCGGCGTTCTGCGTCCACTCCGGCGGTCGGCGGAAGTCCGCCATGGCTCAACTCCTCTTGTTCCCGGGGTCTTTCAGTGCGCGGCCGGCACCGGCTGCACCATCGTGAGCAGGTGCTCGGCCATCGGCGGGCGCGGGCTGCCGTCCTCGGCGCGCATGGTGCGCAGTTCGTGGTCGAGGCGCTTGCGGTCCTGGGCGGTCACCACCAGGGCGGGCAGCAGCAGCTCCAGGGCCCGTGCCGCGTCCGTGCGGCGTGCGGCGACGTGCACCCAGGTCTGCAGGGCGTTCAGCGCGGGCCGGGTGTGGGTGCGGTCGCCGAGCGCGGTGCGCCACAGGGTGGCCGTGTCGCGGGCCGCGTCCGGCTGGTACATGCCGCTCTCGGCGTACCAGCCGACGAGCGCGCCCTCCTCGGCGTTGTCGCAGGCGCGGACGAAGGCGGCCAGGGCGAGGTCGCGGACCGCCGGGGTGTCCCGGTACAGCAGCCGTACGAACTCGGCGAGCACCTCGCCGCGGCGCTGGCCGGCGGACAGCAACAGGGCGGCGGACTCGGTGAGGTTGTCCTGCTCGGCCTGGCTGCTGGCGCCGACCCGGGCGCGGGAGGCCAGCGCGTCGAGGGCCGGCCCGGCCAGGTCGGGGCGGAGCGGGGCGAGCAGGCCGAGCGCGCGGATGGCGGTCCAACGGCGTTCCCACCGGCCGTCGTTGCACCACTGGGTGAGCAGCCGCAGGACGACCGGCGCGCCGAGGAGCTGCGCCAGCGTCAGGGTGTTGGCGGCGGTGACGCGCGCCCCGACGGCGCGGGCGGTGGCCCAGCGGTCGACGAGCAGCGCCATCGTGGAGGGCAGGTCGGCGGCGGCGAGCAGTGCGGCGGCCGCGGCGGCGCGGGTGCGGACCAGCGGACGGCCGTCGCGGGCGAGCTGTCTCAGCCACTCGACCACGGCGGGGCGGGCCGAGGGGTGGCTGGTCCACACCTCGGTGAGCAGCACCCGGGGGGTGCGCTCGTCACGGAAGGCGGCCATGAACTGCGGCACCGGGCCCCAGTCGGTCTGCTCCTGCCGAATCTCTCCGTGGGCCCGTGCGAGCAGCAGGCGGTCCTCGGCGGCCGGTCCGAACACCGGGATGGTCGGCGGCCTGTCGGGGTGCTGCAACTGCTCGAACTGCACGAACAGCTGGTCGGCCAGCTCGGCGGCGAGCACGTAGGGCGCCTGGTCGAAGACGGCGAGCGCGATGAGGAAGGCCTTGTCGCGCAGCCCGGTCTCCGGGTCGCCGAGCCAGTCCCGGCACTGCTTCTCGACGGCGGCCTGTCCGAAGTCCGCGAGCCGCGCCAGTGCCTCCGGGCTGCCGTCGTAGGCGGCCAGGGCTTCGGCGAACGCGGCGGCCTCGGCGGGATCGCGTTCGGTGGCGAGGAAGTCGGCCACCGGCGGCAGTGCGAGCAGGGCTTCGGTGTCGGCGGGTCTGTGCCGGGAGAGCAGGGCCCGTACGACGTCCTCGGCGGGCGGCGGGGTCCACGGGCAGGCGGTGACGCCGGGCAGGTGTGGCGAGTTCTCGACGGTGACGACGAGGTAGCCCTCGGTCTTGACGAGCTGGTCGCGGGCCGCGAACAGGTGGGTGTCGCGCAACGGCCGGTTGCGGCTGAGCGGCAGGTCGCGCAGGACGTAACCGCCGGGCCGGGTGAGCAGGCCACTGAGGGCGGCGGGCGTGGTCTCGGGGCTCAGCGCGTGTACGGCGGGGACACCCAGACGGTGCAGCAGCATCAGGGCGGCGGCGTTGCGACCGGTGGCGTGGGCGCCGGAGAGGACCAGCACCCGCTCCTCGCGTAACCGCTTCAGCGCGGACGCGAAGGCGGGCCCGTCGGCGAAGACGGTCGCCAGCTCCTCGATCCGTTCGCGGGGTATCTCCCCGGAGGCGTCGGGCGTGACGCCCTGGGTGCCGTGGTAGTGGTGCTCGGTCCGGCCGCCCATGTAGACGTCACCGCCGACCTGCCCGCCGGACACGCCGTGCTGGGAGCCGCCGACCGCGCTGCCGCCGAAGCGGGCCTCGTCGCCGAGGAAGAAGCCCGGGGTGTGCGCGAACAGCTCCCGCTGGGCGGCCCGGGCCTCATGGAGGCCGTCCGCCTCCGGCTCCGAGCCGGCGGTGTCGGTCAGCGGGTCCTCGGTGGACGCCGGCTGTCCGTGCGGGGACTGCGGGGGAGGAGCGGCGCCGGGAGAACCGCCGTCGGAGGCGGGTACGGCTCCGGGTGCGGCCGTCACGACACCTCACCCGTCTCTCCGCCGAGGTGCACGTCCCCGGTGACCTGCCCGCCGGACACGCCGTGCTGGTCACCGGCGACGAGACTGCCGCCGAAGCGGGGCGAGCCGCTGCCGAAGTCGAACACGACACCACCGGCGGCGGGGCGCGGCGCGGAGGGCACGTCCGGTGCGGTCGCCCCCGGTGCGGTGGTGCCGGGTGCGGGCGGTCCCTGGGCCGGTGACGTCTGCGGCGACGATGGCCGGGCCGGCGACGTCGGTGCCGGGGCTCCTGATGCCGTCGCTCCGGCTGCGGGCGAACCCTGTGCCGACGGCTCCCGGGCGGGTGGTGCCGGTGCTGTGGCCCCCGGTGCCGGGACGTCCCCCGACGTTCCCGGCACCGGGGTCTCCCCCGCCCCCGTGTCACCGTGGTTCTCGGCGCCGCGCGGTACCGGCCCGTGGAGCCAGGCGCGCAGCATTCCGTTCTTGCTGGTCAGGGTCACCGCATGGAAGTCGTCGGCACGGATGCCGTGGTGGTCGTGGCGCACGATCCCGGAGTGCACGCCCTCCGACACGCACAGCGCGAAACCGTCGCTGCGCTCCCGCAGGGCGGCGCGCAGCAGCGGGGCGTCGAGCAGCCGGCAGGCCTGGTTCAGATCGGAGCCGACCCAGCCGCCGTGCTCGTCGAGGGCGACGTACCCGGTGGCGACCACGCCGCGCAGCCGGATCTGGGCCGAACTCGACGCCAGCCGGTTGTAACCGTGCAGCTGGGCGGGCACCTCGGTGAGCAGGGCCCGCAGCAGTGCAGCGACGGAGGTGCCCGCGTCGATCAGCTCCATGACGGAGTCGCCCCGGTCGGCCCGCAGACGCTGTGTCTCCTCGATCCCGGCGTGCTCCAGGGCCCGGTCGGCGATGCTGTAGAGAACGCGTCGCAGATACGCCTGCTCCACGTCGTCCCGGTCGCTGTACCTCTCGATGTCGAGCAGGAGCATCGTCCGGCTCACGGGATCGTTCATGATCGCCTCTCGCTGAGTGCCGTACTGGATCGGGCCGCGCCGCCGGTCAGAAGAGTGGCGCGGGGGACCGGAGGAACGTGAGGACGGATGAACCACTCGGACTGTGACCGTGTGCACAGAAGCCGTCTCGGCCCACCGGCGGCGCGGACGGCACCCCGGTGCTCGCCTCTCACTGCGGCGTCTCCGCCCGCGCGATCCTGCGGAGCACGTCAGGCCGTACGATCACCAGCGCCCGTCGGCCGGTGCGGACCACGTCACGCCCCCGCAGCTCCTTCAGCAGCCGCTGCACCGCCTCGCGTGAGGCGCCCACCGAGCCGGCCAGCTCCTGCTTGCTCAGCGGCACCGACAGCTCGACGCCCTCGGCCGTGCGGTGGCCGTGGGTACGGGCGAGGTCCAGCAGCAGGGTCGCGAACCGCTCCCTGACGGTCATGGACGCGAACTCCAGACGGCGTCGGTCGGCGGCGCGGGTGCGGTCCGAGGTGAGGCCGAGCAGGGCGAAGGAGACGGCGGGAGAGCCGGCCAGGAACTCAGTGAAGCGTTCGCGCTGGACGGCCACGGCCCGTACCGGTTCCAGTGCGGTCACGGTCGCCGAGCGGGTCCGGCCGGTCAGCGCCGCCGACTCGCCGATGATGTCGCCGGGCCCGCGCAGGGCGAGGAGCGCCTCGTAGCCGTTGGCGGCGGCCGCCGTGACCTTCGTCCAGCCGTGGACGACGAACAGCACGTGCGCGGACGGCTCCCGTTGACGCAGCAGCACCCCGCGGGGCGGGAAGTCCAGCTCGTGACCGAGGGCGAGCAGCGTGGCCCGGTCCCCCTTCTCCAGCCGGGCCAGGAACGGCACCCGGTCGTCGAGACCGTCGTCCGCCGCTGACTCGTCCGGTGGCGCGGCAGGCGTCTGCCGCGGTAATGCGTGTGGTATGTCCCCCGTCATCGAACCTCGTCCCCCACAACCCGAACAGGGACCGCTCAACGTACAGAAGCGACGAGCCGCGCGGGGAGGGAACGGTCGGGGTTCATGCCGAAGGGGCAAGAACTGGGAGCAGAGAACCCGGACAAGTCCGGCGTGTCGGGGGGCGCTCCATTTGTTTTGACCGAAGTCCGTACGGTAGGTACGCTCAGACCTTGTGCCTGGGGTGTGCCCTGGCTCTCGTGCGTGCCTTCACACCGCACCGGGAGCCGTGACCGGCCACCGTAATCTGCGCCCTTTTCGCCTAGCGGCGGGAGTCTGCGGGATTCGACACACCCGACCGCGTGGGTCGGCGACGTTCCAGGTTAGCTGTACCCATCGGCACACAGAAACCGGAGAAGTAGTGCCTACGATCCAGCAGCTGGTCCGCAAGGGCCGGCAGGACAAGGTCGAGAAGAACAAGACGCCCGCACTCGAGGGTTCCCCTCAGCGCCGCGGCGTCTGCACGCGTGTGTTCACGACCACCCCGAAGAAGCCGAACTCGGCCCTCCGCAAGGTCGCGCGTGTGCGTCTGACCAGCGGCATCGAGGTCACGGCCTACATTCCGGGTGAGGGACACAACCTGCAGGAGCACTCCATCGTGCTCGTGCGCGGCGGCCGTGTGAAGGACCTGCCGGGTGTTCGCTACAAGATCATCCGCGGCTCCCTCGACACCCAGGGTGTCAAGAACCGCAAGCAGGCCCGCAGCCGTTACGGCGCCAAGAAGGAGAAGTAAGAATGCCTCGTAAGGGCCCCGCCCCGAAGCGTCCGGTCATCATCGACCCGGTCTACGGCTCCCCTCTGGTGACCTCCCTGATCAACAAGGTGCTGCTGAACGGCAAGCGCTCCACCGCCGAGCGCATCGTCTACGGCGCCATGGAGGGCCTGCGCGAGAAGACCGGCAACGACCCGGTCATCACGCTCAAGCGCGCTCTCGAGAACATCAAGCCGACCCTCGAGGTCAAGTCCCGCCGTGTCGGTGGCGCCACCTACCAGGTCCCGGTCGAGGTCAAGCCCGGCCGTGCCAACACCCTGGCGCTGCGCTGGCTGGTCGGTTACTCCCGCGCCCGTCGCGAGAAGACCATGACCGAGCGTCTGCTGAACGAGCTCCTCGACGCGTCCAACGGCCTCGGCGCCGCTGTGAAGAAGCGCGAGGACACGCACAAGATGGCCGAGTCCAACAAGGCCTTCGCGCACTACCGCTGGTAGTCGCTACCCCATCGAGAACCGAGAGAAGACTGAAGCCTTATGGCTACCACTTCGCTTGACCTGGCCAGGGTGCGCAATATCGGCATCATGGCCCACATCGACGCGGGCAAGACGACCACCACCGAGCGGATCCTGTTCTACACCGGCGTTTCGTACAAGATCGGTGAGGTCCACGACGGCGCTGCCACCATGGACTGGATGGAGCAGGAGCAGGAGCGTGGCATCACGATCACCTCTGCTGCCACCACCTGTCACTGGCCGCTGGAGAACGTCGACCACACCATCAACATCATCGACACCCCGGGCCACGTCGACTTCACGGTCGAGGTGGAGCGCTCCCTGCGCGTGCTCGACGGTGCCGTGACGGTGTTCGACGGCGTTGCCGGCGTTGAGCCGCAGTCCGAGACGGTGTGGCGTCAGGCGGACCGCTACGGCGTTCCGCGCATCTGCTTCGTCAACAAGCTCGACCGCACCGGCGCCGAGTTCCACCGCTGCGTCGACATGATCTCCGACCGCCTGGGCGCGCAGCCGCTGGTCATGCAGCTGCCGATCGGTGCCGAGGCGGACTTCAAGGGCGTCGTCGACCTGGTGAAGATGAAGGCCCTGGTGTGGTCCGCCGAGGCCACCAAGGGCGAGATGTACGACACCGTCGACATCCCGGCCACGCACACCGAGGCCGCCGAGGAGTGGCGCGGCAAGCTGCTCGAGGCCGTCGCGGAGAACGACGAGGAGCTGATGGAGCTGTACCTCGAGGGCGAGGAGCCCACCGAGGAGCAGCTGTACGCGGCGATCCGTCGTATCACCATCGCGTCCGGCAAGGGCACCGGCACCACCGTCACCCCGGTGTTCTGCGGTACCGCGTTCAAGAACAAGGGCGTTCAGCCCCTGCTCGACGCGGTCGTGCGCTACCTGCCGTCCCCGGTCGACATCGAGGCCATCGAGGGCCACGACGTCAAGGACCCGGAGACGGTCATCAAGCGCAAGCCGTCCGACGAGGAGCCCCTCGCCGCGCTGGCGTTCAAGATCATGAGCGACCCGCACCTGGGCAAGCTCACCTTCGTCCGCGTGTACTCCGGCCGCCTGGAGTCCGGCACCGCCGTGCTGAACTCCGTCAAGGGCCGTAAGGAGCGCATCGGCAAGATCTACCGCATGCACGCCAACAAGCGTGAGGAGATCGAGTCGGTGGGCGCCGGCGACATCGTCGCGGTCATGGGTCTGAAGCAGACCACGACCGGTGAGACGCTGTGCGACGAGAAGGCCCCGGTGATCCTGGAGTCCATGGACTTCCCGGCGCCGGTCATCCAGGTCGCCATCGAGCCCAAGTCGAAGGGCGACCAGGAGAAGCTGGGCGTCGCGATCCAGCGCCTGGCCGAGGAGGACCCGTCCTTCCAGGTCCACTCGGACGAGGAGACCGGCCAGACCATCATCGGCGGTATGGGCGAGCTGCACCTCGAGGTGCTGGTCGACCGTATGCGCCGTGAGTTCAAGGTCGAGGCCAACGTCGGCAAGCCGCAGGTCGCGTACCGCGAGACCATTCGCCAGAAGGTCGAGAAGGTCGAGTACACCCACAAGAAGCAGACGGGTGGTACCGGCCAGTTCGGTCGCGTCATCATCTCGATCGAGCCGATCGAGAGCGGCGACACCTCGTACGAGTTCGTGAACCAGGTGACCGGTGGTCGTATCCCGAAGGAGTACATCCCTTCGGTCGACGCCGGTGCGCAGGAGGCCATGCAGTTCGGCATCCTCGCCGGTTACGAGATGACCGGCGTGCGCGTCATCCTGCTCGACGGTGCCTACCACGAGGTCGACTCCTCCGAGCTCGCGTTCAAGATCGCCGGTTCGCAGGCCTTCAAGGAGGCCGCGCGCAAGGCCAAGCCCGTGCTGCTCGAGCCGATGATGGCCGTCGAGGTCACCACGCCCGAGGACTACATGGGTGAGGTCATCGGTGACATCAACTCCCGCCGTGGTCAGATTCAGGCCATGGAGGAGCGTGCCGGCGCCCGTGTCGTGAAGGGCCTGGTTCCGCTGTCGGAGATGTTCGGCTACGTCGGC
The DNA here is from genome assembly GCF_044764595.1 of Streptomyces sp. NPDC093984. NCBI lineage: Bacteria > Bacillati > Actinomycetota > Actinomycetes > Kitasatosporales > Streptomycetaceae > Streptomyces > Streptomyces sp. NPDC093984. Next base: position 197,506 of record NZ_JBIWIM010000002.1, read on the forward strand.
GACCTCCGCAGCAAGACGTCGGGTCGCGCGAGCTACTCGATGCAGTTCGACTCCTACGCCGAGGTTCCGCGGAACGTCGCCGAGGAGATCATCGCGAAGGCCAAGGGCGAGTAACGCACCCCGTTCACACGCTTTAGGCTTGACACCGACCGCCGGGGTTTCAAAACCCCGTTTCACCCGGGTGGGAGCGACCCCGGCGGCCGGCACCCCAGCAAAGATCACCTGGCGCCGATGAGTAAGGCGTACAGAACCACTCCACAGGAGGACCCCAGTGGCGAAGGCGAAGTTCGAGCGGACTAAGCCGCACGTCAACATCGGCACCATCGGTCACATCGACCACGGTAAGACGACCCTCACGGCCGCCATTACCAAGGTGCTGCACGACGCGTACCCGGACCTGAACGAGGCCACCCCGTTCGACAACATCGACAAGGCGCCCGAGGAGCGCCAGCGCGGTATCACCATCTCCATCGCGCACGTCGAGTACCAGACCGAGTCGCGTCACTACGCCCACGTCGACTGCCCGGGTCACGCGGACTACATCAAGAACATGATCACCGGTGCGGCGCAGATGGACGGCGCCATCCTGGTGGTCGCCGCCACCGACGGCCCGATGCCGCAGACCAAGGAGCACGTGCTCCTGGCCCGCCAGGTCGGCGTGCCGTACATCGTTGTCGCCCTCAACAAGGCCGACATGGTGGACGACGAGGAGATCCTGGAGCTCGTCGAGCTCGAGGTCCGTGAGCTCCTCACCGAGTACGAGTTCCCGGGCGACGACGTTCCGGTCGTCCAGGTCTCCGCTCTGAAGGCGCTCGAGGGCGACCCGAAGTGGACCCAGTCGGTCCTGGACCTCATGAACGCTGTCGACACCTCCATCCCGGAGCCCGAGCGTGACGTCGACAAGCCGTTCCTGATGCCCATCGAGGACGTCTTCACGATCACCGGTCGTGGTACGGTCGTCACCGGCCGTATCGAGCGCGGTGTCCTGAAGGTCAACGAGACCGTCGACATCATCGGCATCAAGCCGGAGAAGACCTCCACCACGGTCACCGGCATCGAGATGTTCCGCAAGCTGCTCGACGAGGGCCAGGCCGGTGAGAACGTCGGTCTGCTGCTCCGCGGCATCAAGCGCGAGGACGTCGAGCGCGGCCAGGTCATCATCAAGCCGGGCTCGGTCACCCCGCACACCGAGTTCGAGGCGCAGGCCTACATCCTGTCCAAGGACGAGGGTGGCCGCCACACGCCGTTCTTCAACAACTACCGCCCGCAGTTCTACTTCCGTACGACGGACGTGACCGGCGTGGTGACCCTCCCCGAGGGCACCGAGATGGTCATGCCGGGTGACAACACCGAGATGAAGGTGGAGCTCATCCAGCCCGTCGCCATGGAGGAGGGCCTCAAGTTCGCCATCCGTGAGGGTGGTCGGACCGTGGGCGCCGGCCAGGTCACCAAGATCGTCAAGTAAGTTCCGCTTGCTTGAGGGTCTGACCCTCTGGGTCAGCTGACCTGAAGAGGCCCGCACGACTTGGGTCGTGCGGGCCTCTTCGCGTTGTCACGAAAGTATTCGACGCGTACGACCCCTGGTTCCCTGGTTCCCACGGTGCCCTCCGCCCACTATTTGTCATGCGCTGAGCAAATTCGGGTGAGTCGCGTGAGGGGTGAGCCATGTCTGTCAGCCGCAGGGCGGTGTTGGGCGCGGGAGTCGCCGCGGTGCCGGTGCTGTCGTCCGGGGTCGCGTGGGCGGCGGGCGGGGAGTTGCGGGACTTACGGGTGACCGATCCGGGGGCGTACATCTCCTTCACGGGCGGCGCCCTCTCCCTCGTCGGTGCCCCGGTGGTGGTGAGCGGCGCCGATCATCCCGGGGTGGTACGGGCGGCGGGCGACCTGCGCGACGACATCGAGCGCGTCACGGGCGTACGGCCGGGCACGACGATCGCCCGGGAGGCCGTGCTGATCGGGACGATCGGGCGCAGCCCGTTGATCGACGGGCTGGTGGCGTCCGGGAAGCTCGATGTGACCGGCGTGCGCGGCAAGTGGGAGACGTCGTTGCAAACGGTGGTCGAGCAGCCGATACCCGGAGTCGAGCGCGCCCTTGTCATCGCGGGCAGCGACCCGCGCGGCACGATCTTCGGGACGTACGACGTCTCGTACGGCATCGGTGAGCGGTGGGGGAGTGGCGCCGCATCGACGGCATCGGCCGTACGGGCGCCGGAATGACCCCCTGGCCGGTCACGGCCCCGCGCCACAGCCCGGGAGGCTCCTCACCCCGCCTGGAGTACGAGGTGACGCTGCTGACGCCGGGAGCGGTCACGGTGTGGGCCTACGTCTCACCGCGCAATCCGGCGCTGCCGACGGGCGGACTGCGCTATGCGGTGTCCTTCGACGAGGACGCCCCTCAGACGGTCGACAGCACCGTGGGTGCCGACGACGGCGCACTGAACACGACCTGGGCACGGAACACCTCGGACAACGTCAACAGGACGGCGACGCAGCACGTGGTCGCGGGCGCCGGTGTCCACCGCCTGAAGTTCTGGATGGTGGACCCGACGGTGGTGCTGCAACGTCTGCTGATCGACACGGGCGGGCTGCCCGAGACGTATCTGGGGCCGCTGGAGAGCCGGCGCCTCTGAGCCGTGCGTACAAGCGCTGAGTGCGAGCACTCATGTGCCTGCCGACCGCCCCACGACGGGTGGTCCCACTGGGTCCTCGCCGTCCCCGCACCCGGCACCGTCGTGCTCGTGCTCGTCTTCGCGTCGACGGTGCCCTGGCCGGGCTGATCCCCGAGGCTGTTCGGGCGAACGGCCGGTGTCGTGCTCAGAGGCGCGACGGGCGCGGTCCTACGTTCGGGCGGCATGGAGAACGCAACGGCCGCCCCCATGCCCGGACCCAGCCGGCGCAGCGCCTTGTCCGGGCTCGCCGGTGCGGCCGGTGCCCTGCTGGCCGCCGGATGCACGGCCGCGGACACCTCCTCGGGACACAGGCCGGTGGCCGGAGCGTCGGCCTCCGCGACGGCCGGCGCCCCGGCACCCGGTGCGATGACGCTCTTCGACGCCCCGGAGTTCAATTTCAGCGGGCTGCTGGCGCTCGGCGCGGCCGGTCAGCGCAGCAGCGAGGTGGGCGAGGTGCTCACCGCCGTGAACGCGATCAACAAGGCCGGCCTCTCCGCACAGACGTACGTCCAGACCTTCAGGAACCTCGGCGACCAGCTGATGAAGGCGCCGGAGGGCGGCAGAGCCGACCGGGAGACCCGGCGCTTCCGTGCCCTGCGGGCCTCGCAGTACTACTCCCAGGCGCTGTTCTTCGTCCTCGGCTCCAACGACCCCGACAGCGAGGAGGCGCTGTACAGGGCCGGGCGCGGCGCCTGGGACACCTTCTGCGGGCTGTGCGACCCGGCGCCGGTGACGGCGAAGGTCCCGTACGGGAGGACCCCGCTGCCCGTGTGGCTCTTCCGCCCGGACGCATCGGGCCGAGCTCGCCCCACCGTGATCCTCACCAACGGCAGCGACGGACAGAACGTCGACATGTGGACGTACGGCGTGTCCGCCGCCCTGGACCGGGGGTGGAACGCACTCGTGTACGAGGGACCTGGCCAGGGCCGGCTGATCTTCATCGACCAGGTGGTGTTCACCCCGCGCTGGGAGAACGTGGTCAGGCCGCTCGTCGACTGGCTGGTCGCCCGCTCCGACGTCGACGCCGACAGGATCGCCCTCACGGGGCTGAGCATGGGGGGCTGCCTGGCTCCCCGCGCGGCCGCCTTCGAGCGCCGGATCGCGGCCCTGGTGGCGATGCCCGGCTGCCTGGAGCCGTGGCTCGGCTTCCCCCCGGAGCTCCGGAAGGTCCTCAGCCCGGACAAGGCGGAGACCAACGCCGTCTGGAACAAGGAGGTCGTGCCGGCGCTGTCCCCCGCCGACGCGGCCACGCTGAAGAAACGCTTCGAGCCCTTCTCGGCCCCGGCGATGCTGGCGGCCCGCAAGGGAAGGATGTTCACGGACTTCCACACCCCGGCCGACCTCATCCGGTCGCTGAGGATCACGGACGTCGTGGGCCGCATCAAGGCCCCCACCCTGGTCCTCGACTACCAGGACGAGCAGTTCTACCCGGGTCAGGCACCCCAGATGTACGACAAGCTGAGGGCCCCCAAGGACTACGTGAAGCTCACGGCGGCGACGGGCGCCCAACTGCACTGCTCACCGATGGCTCCGCAGCAGCACTGCGAGGTGGTGTTCGACTGGCTGGGGGAGAGGTTGGCGAGGGGCTGACGCTCCAGGTTGCCCTGGGCTGGTCATGGCGAGCGGCTCCGCCAGGCGTACGGGAGCCGCTCGCGGGCTGCTCGGGGCGGGAACCAGTGCGGTCACTCGTCTTCGCGCGGTGCAGCCAGGCGGCGACTCCCGGGGCCAGGTGGGCCGTGTCGCAGGCGCTGAGCAGCAGGCGCGGGTCCCGGTGGTGCAGGGTGGCCAGGAGGTCGGTGGCCGTGCGGAGGAGGGCGGGGGAGGGGTGCGCCGGCTGGGGCCGGGCGGGAGCGGGTGTTTCTTGCGGGGTCCTCGCGGCCTCCCGCTGGAGGTGTGTTCCGCGGGGGCCGAGTCCGCAGGTGCGACACATTTCCCGGGAGTGTTGCAGTTCAGTGGGTCCACCACGCCCGTGGAGACGGCCGGAACGGGTGCGCAGCTCGCGTGACCCGGCGGCGATCCGGTTGCGTCCCTCCGGGAAGCGCTCCGCGAGAGTTGGACATCCAGGGCCCCCGGCTCGCCGTCACGCCGACCGCCCGCACGGTCGGCCTTCCTGTCGTACGCCACCCGGGCTGTGCCTTCGGCCTATGTCGTCACCCGCGGGTCCGTGCTCGTGCTGCGCGCCCAGATCGCGTGCTTCGCTGTCGACGCCCGGCGTCTGGCCAGGACGGGGCCGAGTACGGCCGCCAGTGCCAAGGCCGGGAGCGGAAGGTAGCCCGTCGCGTGGGAGGCGGTCCCTGTCAGCACGGGGATCGCGCCGACGGCCGCGGCCGCGTACAGGGCGACGATCAGCAGGCGGCCGGCCGGGGTCGTACGGCAGACACCGGACCAGTTTCGGGCCGCCACGGACGGGGCCGTGGAGGTCAGGGCGCGCTCGCTGCGCGTGAGGCGTGCGACGTCCGACCGGGAAGCCGTGAAGCGGAAGATCCGGCCGTCGGGGGCCAGGTGGACGCCGGGGACCCGCCTCTTCTCGTCGGTCATCCGCCAGCGCCGGGCCCAGAGCAGCCGGCCACCGCCGGAGCCGAACTCCGTCGCCAGGGCCGCGATGTCGGACGGCGACCCCACGGTCAGGTCCGGTGAGCCGTACTCGGTCGACGCCCGCAGGGAGAGGCGTACGTCCACCTTGGTGGTGCCCGCCCGGGAGCCGACGGTCGTGTGCTCCTCCCGTGTCGCCGTCAGTGCGTCCACCCGCACCGCGTACACCCGGCCCGCCGCCGCGTCCTCCGTCAGCAGACGCCGGGGACCGCCCCCCACCAGGCTGCTGCCGGCCAGTCCGGAGGCCAGGGCCACAGCGACCGCGATGACACTCAAGAAGATCGGTCCCAAGGCGAACGGCGGCCCCCAGCCTCGTACGTACGCCGTGATGTCGGTGCTGTCGTCCACCCAGCCGCCCAGCTCCGGGTGCCCGGGGGCGTAGAGGATCGACACCTTGTCGTCGGCATGGGGCGCATGGGCGACGATGCCCCGGTCCACGGACAGCTTGGTGCCGTCGGCCAGTGCGGCGGTGAAGGACGCGTACCAGTAGACGCCGTGCTTCTGCCCGGAGACGCCCACGTGGGACGCCTCCTCGGCCCTGACCCCGGTGATCTCGGCCGTCGCCACCCGCGCACCCGCGTCCTGGAGCGCGGCGAGCGTACGGGCCTGGCGACCGTCCGGCTGCCAGGCCAGTACCTGCGCCGCGACCAGCGCGTACACGGCGAGGGTGCCCGCCAGGACGCCGGCCTGCGCGGCCAGGGGGACGCGGGGGATCACCCCCGGGACGGGGAGTTCGGCGTGCGCGTCCGGGTCGGGCTTCATCAGGGGCGGGCCGATCAGCGGTGCGCGACGGGTCGCCGCCACCCAGCCCAGGCCGCACACCAGCGCGACGGCGAGCGCGGCCAGGATGTCCCAGCGGGGGACCGGTGCCCCGTATCCGAGAAGGGGCAGCAGGGCGGCCACGGCGGCGGACATCAGGGCCGAGGCGCCCCAGCGGCGGGTCCAGACGGTGGATCTTCGCATGGGCCGATACAAGCGTTCGGGCGCCCGTGTGTACAGGTCGCGTGTGCTGCGCCCGATCCAGGGTGGTCAGACGGCCGTCACTGTCCCGGGTCGCGGTGCCGGAGCGGTCGGTTCAAGGCTTGACGGGCGTCGCCGGTCGTGCACCGTGATCTCCTGACGCACGCGGGTCAGGACAGGACCGCGACCCGCGCCGAGTTCGGGGGCCTGGCCGGACGGAGCCTCTGCGATAGCCGTCTCGATGGCGATGCGCGTCCTCTCGGGCTCCCGCCGGTAGCGGACGCCGGAGACGGCGGCGCGGTTGGTCACCTGCATCCATGTGATGTCGTGGCCCACGTGCTCCACCCGCACGAGCTTCGAGAAGAGCCATTCGCGTCTGGTCCTGCCGACGAACAACACCCGGTGGGCGGTGATCAACAGCGTTCCGGAGTCCCGTACGGCGGCTTCCTGGCCGTTCGTGGCGGGCTGCACCATGTCGGCGTCGGTCATCCACCACACCGACTCGCCCCGCTTCCGCTTGCCCCAGTCCGCGAGCCACTCACCGCCGATTCCCTCGTCCTCCCCCAACTCCGCCGCGAACTCGGCCAGCGCGACCAGTCTCTCGCGCTCTCGCTCCCAAGCCCGCATCTCGCGTTCATGGAGTTCCACTGCGCGCCTCGCCCTACGCGCCTCGCGGGCCGGCCGGGTGCGGCGGTGGACGTACCAGGCCGCCACGAGCAGGCCGAGAACCAGCAGCACCGTCAGCAGCAGGATCAGCCACTCGGCCAAGGTCCACTGGTCGTCCACCGCGACGTCCAGTCGCCTGGTCGCGGTGTTGCCGTACGCGTCCGTCGCGGTGACCGTGACCCGGTATGTGCCGGGGGCGAGAGCCCTGGTCACGGTCGCCGCGTGCCCGGTCGAGGTGAAGCCGTCGTGCTCGCCCGAGCCGTACGTCACCGACACTTTCGCGTGGGCCTCGGTGGTCACGGCGAGGGACAGGTCGCCCCGGGCAGCGCGGCCGGCGTCCGGCGTGACCTTGAGAAGCGGCGCCACGGTGTCGACGACCAGGTTCCGGTCCGTCGCACGGCCGGTGCGTCCGTACGGGTCGGCGACCGTGACGACCGGTGCCGGGTAGCGTCCGTCCGCCATCCGGGTGTCGATCGTGGCACTGCCGTCGCCGTCCGTGGTGAAGGCGCGGTCCACCGCCTTACCGACCGTGAGCCGGCCCTTGCTGCGCGGCGGAGCCGTGACGGTGAACCGTACGAGGCCCGATCCCCGCGACCTGTCGGCGTTCACCCGCGGGGCGAGCGCGCCGAGACCCACGCGTACCTTCTGCTCCGCGTGGCCGACGTTGCCCGCCTCGTCGGTCACGGCCAGCCGGGCGGTGAAGCTGCCGTTCGGGAGGAACAGAGTCTGGTCCGAGACCTCGCCGTCGCTGCCCACGGTGCCGGTGATCCGCTCCTTGCGGCCCTGGACGGTCAGCTCGTACGCCGCACCCGCTTCGGAAGTGAACGCCACCCGTGAGGTGGCGGTCGCCGTGTCCGGATCCGCCACGGAGAAGTCGCTGATGGCGGGAGCCTCCGCGTCGACATCGAGCGTGACGTCGTCGGACTCGTCACTGGTGTTGCCGGCGGCGTCCGTGGCCGTGACGGCATACGTGTGCGAGCCGTCGGCGGCCGTGAAAGTGATGGTCTGGGCGCCTCCGGTGGCCGTTGCCTCCGCTACGGTGCGGTGGGCGGTGCCGTACTCGTCGGTCTCCGTGACCTCGATCCGCGCCCCCCGCTCGGCGGTGACCGTCAGGCTGACACGGCCCCCCTTGCCCGCGTGCTGTCGGGTGACCTCCGGCTGCCGCGGTGCGGTGATGTCGACGGACGCGGTGGGCCCGCTCTCGTCCGACCCGCCGCAGTACGTGTCGTACCCCAGATCCCCGCACACGTACGAGCCGGTGTCGGAAGGACAGGAATGCCAACGGTGGCATCCGTCGCGGTGTGCCTCGGCCGTGACCGGAAGCAGCCCGATCAGCAGTACGGCACTGCCGATGACCACGCCGGTACGCGGCAGCCATCTGCCGGATCCGCGCAGCGTTGATGTCATTGTCAAACCCCCACCCCAGCGCATCCCCATGCGCTCCGTGCTCAACAGGGGGCACAGAGTAGACCGAAGATCGCCGGACGGCGTCTGCCGGGTGAGAGACTGTTACGCGGGTGGAAGCGGCCGGTTGTCGACGAGCGTGCTTCCGAGGGGGGCCTCACGACCCGCGGGGTTTGTTCTACGTCACTCCCGGGGTAATCTCTCCGGCCCGATTGGCCAGGCCCCCGCCCCTTATGGCAGACTGTCGGAGTTGCTCGGTCGAGTGTTGATGCTGCGCGCCTCCCGCCGGGAGGACCGGAAGCGAGTCCCACAGTACTCGTCGTCCTAACTGCCTGAGGGCAGCGCTGGGGCGGACGTACGGGAATCTTCCGGGAAGCGTGGGCGCGGCGCCGACCAGGCACCCGGTGGGCCTTTCGGTCCCGGTCGGCGCGGTTCGCAGGGCCGTGCGCAATCCCGCAGGGATGTTCGGACAAGGGACATCTGTGTCAGCGGGGGTGCGACACGCCCGACCGCGTGGGTCGGAGGACGAGGGCAGGGAATACGCCGGGTTCCAGAGCGTAAGAGAGACAGGACTACGAAGTAGCCATGGCGGGACAGAAGATCCGCATCCGGCTCAAGGCCTACGACCACGAGGTCATCGACTCCTCGGCGAAGAAGATCGTCGAGACGGTGACCCGCACTGGTGCGTCGGTCGCGGGCCCGGTGCCGCTGCCCACTGAGAAGAACGTGTACTGCGTCATCAAGTCGCCGCACAAGTACAAGGACTCGCGCGAGCACTTCGAGATGCGCACGCACAAGCGCCTGATCGACATCCTCGACCCGACCCCCAAGACCGTTGACTCTCTGATGCGACTCGACCTCCCGGCCGGCGTCGACATCGAGATCAAGCTCTGAGGCCGGTGATCTGAAGAGATGGCTAAGCAGATCAAGGGCATCCTGGGCGAGAAGCTCGGTATGACGCAGGTGTGGGACGACAACAACCGCGTTGTCCCGGTCACCGTCGTCAAGGCCGGGCCGAACGTCGTCACCCAGGTCCGTACGAACGACGTCGACGGCTACGAGTCCGTCCAGATCGCCTTCGGCGAGATCGACCCGCGCAAGGTGAACAAGCCCCTCAAGGGTCACTTCGCCAAGGCCGACGTCACCCCTCGTCGTCACCTCGTCGAGATCCGCACCGCGGACGCCTCCGAGTACACGCTCGGCCAGGAGATCACCGCTGAGGTGTTCGAGGCCGGTACGAAGGTCGACGTCACCGGCAAGAGCAAGGGCAAGGGCTTCGCCGGTGTCATGAAGCGTCACAACTTCAAGGGCCTCGGCGCCGGTCACGGCACCCAGCGCAAGCACCGCTCCCCCGGCTCCATCGGTGGCTGCGCCACCCCGGGCCGTGTGTTCAAGGGCCTCCGCATGGCGGGTCGCATGGGCAACGAGCGGGTCACCACCCAGAACCTGACCGTCCACGCCGTTGACGCGGAGAAGGGTCTGCTGCTCATCAAGGGCGCGGTTCCCGGTCCGAACGGCGGCCTCGTCCTGGTCCGCACCGCGGCCAAGGGGGCCTGAGGTAACCGATGAGCACTGTTGACATCCTTTCGCCGGCGGGCGAGAAGGCCGGTTCCGTCGAGCTCCCTGCGGAGATCTTCGGCGTTGAGAAGGTCAGCATCCCGCTGATCCACCAGGTCGTCGTCGCGCAGCTGGCCGCTGCCCGCCAGGGCACGCACAAGACGAAGACGCGTGGCGAGGTCCGTGGTGGCGGCAAGAAGCCGTACCGCCAGAAGGGCACCGGTCGCGCCCGCCAGGGTTCGACCCGCGCGCCGCAGTTCGCCGGTGGTGGCGTCGTGCACGGTCCCGTGCCGCGCGACTACTCGCAGCGGACCCCGAAGAAGATGAAGGCCGCGGCCCTGCGCCACGCCCTCACCGACCGGGCCCGCAACAACCGCATCCACGTCGTGACCGACGTGGTCGAGTCGGACATCTCCACCAAGGCCGCCAAGGCTCTCCTCGCCAAGATCAGCGAGCGCAAGAACGTGCTGCTGGTCGTCGACCGCGAGAACGAGAAGGCCGTGCTGTCCGCTCGCAACCTGCCCCAGGTCCACATCCTGGAGCCGGGCCAGCTGAACACGTACGACGTGATCGTCTCCGACGACGTGGTCTTCACCCAGGCCGCTTTCGAGTCCTTCGTGTCCGGCCCGAAGGCCACTGACACCGAAGGGAGCGAGGTCTGATGGCTATCCGTCACCCCGCCATTGCCTCGAAGGCCGCCAAGGCCGCCAAGGCCGCGCGCGTCGCCAAGGCGCGTCGTCACGCCGCGGAGGGCAAGAACACCGTCGAGACCCCGCTGAGCAAGACGTACACGGACCCCCGTGACGTCCTGATCAAGCCGGTCGTCTCCGAGAAGAGCTACGCGCTCCTCGACGAGAACAAGTACACGTTCATCGTCGACCCGAGTGCCAACAAGACCCAGATCAAGCAGGCCGTCCAGGCGGTCTTCTCGGTCAAGGTCACCGGGGTCAACACGATCAATCGCCAGGGCAAGCGCAAGCGGACCCGCACCGGCTTCGGCCAGCGTGCGGCCACCAAGCGCGCGATCGTGACCCTCGCCGAGGGCGACCGTATCGACATCTTCGGCGGTCCGACCGCCTGAGGGCGGTCCGGATCGTCCGATATCGGACGAGGACTGAGAAATGGGTATCCGCAAGTACAAGCCGACTACGCCGGGCCGTCGTGGCGCCAGCGTCGCCGACTTCGTCGAGGTCACGCGGTCCACGCCGGAGAAGTCGCTGGTCCGTCCCCTGCACAGCAAGGGCGGCCGTAACAATTCCGGTCGTGTGACCGTCCGCCACCAGGGCGGTGGCCACAAGCGCGCCTACCGCGTGATCGACTTCCGTCGTCACGACAAGGACGGCGTGCCGGCGAAGGTCGCGCACATCGAGTACGACCCCAACCGCACCGCGCGCATCGCGCTGCTGCACTACGCCGACGGCGAGAAGCGCTACATCCTCGCCCCGCGCAACCTGCAGCAGGGCGACACCGTGGAGAACGGTCCCGGGGCCGACATCAAGCCGGGCAACAACCTGGCCCTCCGCAACATCCCGGTCGGTACCACGATCCACGCGATCGAGCTCCGTCCGGGTGGCGGCGCCAAGTTCGCCCGCTCCGCCGGTGCCTCCGTGCAGCTGCTCGCGAAGGAGGGCGCCTACGCCCACCTGCGCATGCCGTCCGGTGAGGTCCGCCTCGTCGACGTCCGCTGCCGCGCCACCGTCGGCGAGGTCGGCAACGCCGAGCAGAGCAACATCAACTGGGGCAAGGCGGGCCGCAAGCGGTGGCTGGGCGTTCGCCCGACCGTCCGTGGTGTGGTCATGAACCCGGTCGACCACCCGCACGGTGGTGGTGAGGGCCGTACCTCCGGTGGCCGTCACCCCGTTTCCCCGTGGGGCCAGAAGGAAGGTCGTACGCGTTCTCCCAAGAAGGCGAGCAACAAGTACATCGTCCGCCGCCGCAAGACGAACAAGAAGCGCTAAGGACGGGTTGAGATGCCTCGTAGCTTGAAGAAGGGGCCCTTCGTCGACGACCACCTGATGAAGAAGGTGGACTCGCAGAACGAAGCCGGCACCAAGAACGTCATCAAGACCTGGTCCCGCCGCTCGATGATCGTCCCGGCCATGCTGGGCCACACGATCGCGGTGCACAACGGCAAGACCCACATCCCGGTGTTCGTCACCGAGTCGATGGTCGGCCACAAGCTCGGCGAGTTCTCGCCGACCCGCACCTTCCGGGGCCACGTCAAGGAAGACCGGAAGTCGAAGCGCCGCTAGTAGCGGATCGCATTCAGACACGTAAGTAACTGAAGGGACAACCATGGAAGCCAGGGCCCAGGCGCGGTACATCCGCGTCACGCCCATGAAGGCCCGCCGCGTGGTGGACCTCATCCGTGGCATGAACGCCACGGAGGCCCAGGCCGTCCTGCGATTCGCTCCGCAGGCCGCCTCGGTGCCGGTGGGCAAGGTGCTGGACAGCGCCATCGCCAACGCCGCGCACAACTACGACCACACCGATGTCGACAGCCTCTTCGTTTCCGAGGCGTACGTCGACGAGGGCCCGACCCTGAAGCGGTTCCGTCCGCGTGCCCAGGGCCGTGCCTACCGGATCCGCAAGCGGACCAGCCACATCACCGTGGTCGTCAGCAGCAAGGAAGGAACCCGGTAATGGGCCAGAAGGTAAACCCGCATGGGTTCCGGCTCGGTGTCACGACCGACTTCAAGTCGCGTTGGTACGCCGACAAGCTGTACAAGGACTACGTCAAGGAAGACGTCGCCATCCGTCGGATGATGACGTCCGGCATGGAGCGCGCCGGCATCTCCAAGGTGGAGATCGAGCGCACCCGTGACCGCGTGCGTGTGGACATCCACACCGCTCGTCCGGGCATCGTCATCGGCCGCCGTGGCGCCGAGGCCGACCGCATCCGCGGTGACCTCGAGAAGCTCACGGGCAAGCAGGTCCAGCTGAACATCCTCGAGGTCAAGAACCCCGAGACCGACGCTCAGCTCGTGGCCCAGGCCGTCGCCGAGCAGCTCTCCTCCCGCGTCTCCTTCCGTCGGGCCATGCGCAAGAGCATGCAGTCCGCCATGAAGGCCGGCGCCAAGGGCATCAAGATCCAGTGCGGTGGCCGCCTCGGCGGCGCCGAGATGTCCCGCTCGGAGTTCTACCGCGAGGGCCGTGTGCCCCTGCACACGCTCCGCGCGAACGTGGACTACGGCTTCTTCGAGGCCAAGACGACCTTCGGCCGCATCGGTGTGAAGGTCTGGATCTACAAGGGCGACGTCAAGAACATCGCCGAGGTCCGCGCCGAGAACGCCGCCGCCCGTGCGGGCAACCGCCCGGCGCGTGGCGGTGCCGACCGCCCGGCCCGTGGTGGCCGCGGTGGCGAGCGGCGCGGTCGCAAGCCGCAGCAGGCTGCCGGCGCCGAGGCCCCCAAGGCCGAGGCCCCTGCCGCTCCGGCTGAGAGCACCGGAACGGAGGCCTGACCGAAATGCTGATCCCCCGTAGGGTCAAGCACCGCAAGCAGCACCACCCCAAGCGCGACGGCGCGGCCAAGGGTGGCACGACGGTTGCGTTCGGCGAGTACGGCATCCAGGCGCTCACCCCGGCCTACGTGACGAACCGCCAGATCGAGGCCGCTCGTATCGCCATGACGCGTCACATCAAGCGTGGTGGCAAGGTCTGGATCAACATCTACCCGGACCGTCCGCTCACCAAGAAGCCCGCCGAGACCCGCATGGGTTCCGGTAAGGGTTCTCCGGAGTGGTGGATCGCCAACGTCAAGCCCGGACGCGTGATGTTCGAGCTGTCGTACCCCAACGAGAAGATCGCCCGTGAGGCGCTGACCCGTGCGGCCCACAAGCTGCCGATGAAGTGCCGGATCGTCAAGCGCGAGGCAGGTGAAGCGTGATGTCGGCCGGTACCAAGGCGTCCGAGCTGCGCGAGCTGGGCAACGAGGAGCTTCTGGGCAAGCTCCGCGAGGCCAAGGAAGAGCTGTTCAACCTCCGCTTCCAGGCGGCGACGGGCCAGCTCGAGAACCACGGCCGTCTGAAGGCGGTCCGCAAGGACATCGCGCGGATCTACACCCTGATGCGCGAGCGTGAGCTGGGCATCGAAACGGTGGAGAACGCCTGATGAGCGAGAACAACGTGACTGAGAACACTGAGGCGCGCGGCTTCCGCAAGACCCGTGAGGGTCTCGTCGTCAGCGACAAGATGGACAAGACCGTCGTCGTCGCCGTCGAGGACCGCGTCAAGCACGCGCTGTACGGCAAGGTCATCCGCCGTACGAACAAGCTCAAGGCGCACGACGAGCAGAACGCCGCGGGTGTCGGCGACCGCGTCCTCCTGATGGAGACCCGGCCGCTGTCCGCGACCAAGCGCTGGCGCGTCGTCGAGATCCTCGAGAAGGCGAAGTAAGAAGCGGGGGCTTCAGCCCCCGCTGACCCCGCCAGGGGCTGCCGCCCCTGGTACCCCGTCGGGGGCTTTGGCCCCCGAGCCCGGGCACCCGCTCTCGGCCTCCGGCCGACGGGCGAGGCCCGGGGAGGCCGACGCCAGGCGGTCCGGCCGGCCCGCGAGTCCTCGCGGAATCCGGCCGGACGGCCTGCGGCCCGGGCGGCCCGCGCGTGAGCGCGGTCCCGCCCCCGGCGGAGAGGGTTTCCGCCTGCAGAGGTGCAAGTAATTCCTGCGGGGCAGACCTCGCAGGAGAGTTCCGCCAGGCTCTCCGGGCAGGCCCCGGAGGGAACCGGCAGACGATCAGGAGATAGACGTGATCCAGCAGGAGTCGCGACTGCGTGTCGCCGACAACACTGGTGCGAAGGAGATCCTTTGCATCCGTGTGCTCGGTGGCTCCGGTCGCCGCTACGCGGGCATCGGTGACGTCATCGTCGCCACCGTCAAGGACGCGATCCCCGGTGGCAACGTGAAGAAGGGTGACGTCGTCAAGGCGGTCATCGTTCGCACCGTCAAGGAGCGCCGCCGTCCGGACGGCTCGTACATCCGCTTCGACGAGAACGCCGCCGTCATTCTGAAGAACGACGGCGACCCTCGCGGCACCCGCATCTTCGGCCCGGTCGGGCGTGAGCTGCGCGAGAAGAAGTTCATGAAGATCATCTCGCTGGCTCCGGAGGTGCTGTAAGCATGAAGATCAAGAAGGGCGACCTGGTCCAGGTCATCACCGGCAAGGACAAGGGCAAGCAGGGCAAGGTCATTGCCGCTTTCCCGCGCGAGGAGCGCGTCCTGGTCGAGGGTGTCAACCGGGTCAAGAAGCACACCAAGGCTGGTCCGACCGCTCGCGGCTCGCAGGCCGGCGGCATCATCACGACCGAGGCCCCCATCCACGTGTCCAACGTTCAGCTGGTCGTGGAGAAGGACGGCAACAAGGTCGTGACCCGCGTCGGCTACCGCTTCGACGAGAACGGCAACAAGATCCGCGTTGCCAAGCGGACGGGTGAGGACATCTGATGGCTACCACCACCACTCCGCGTCTGAAGCAGAAGTACCGCGAGGAGATCGCGGGCAAGCTGCGTGACGAGTTCAAGTACGAGAACGTCATGCAGGTTCCCGGCCTCGTCAAGATCGTGGTCAACATGGGTGTGGGCGATGCCGCCCGCGACTCCAAGCTGATCGAGGGCGCCATCCGCGACCTCACCACGATCACCGGTCAGAAGCCGGCCGTCACCAAGGCCCGCAAGTCCATCGCGCAGTTCAAGCTGCGTGAGGGTCAGCCGATCGGTGCCCACGTCACGCTCCGTGGCGACCGCATGTGGGAGTTCCTGGACCGCACCCTGTCGCTCGCGCTGCCGCGCATCCGCGACTTCCGCGGCCTGTCCCCCAAGCAGTTCGACGGCCGTGGCAACTACACCTTCGGTCTCACGGAGCAGGTCATGTTCCACGAGATCGACCAGGACAAGATCGACCGCGTCCGGGGTATGGACATCACCGTGGTCACCACGGCGACCAACGACGCTGAGGGCCGCGCGCTCCTTCGTCACCTCGGCTTCCCGTTCAAGGAGGCGTGAGCGAGATGGCGAAGAAGGCTCTGATCGCTAAGGCTGCTCGCAAGCCCAAGTTCGGTGTGCGCGCGTACACCCGCTGCCAGCGCTGCGGCCGTCCGCACTCCGTGTACCGCAAGTTCGGCCTCTGCCGCGTGTGCCTTCGTGAGATGGCTCACCGTGGCGAGCTGCCGGGCGTGACCAAGAGCTCCTGGTAATCCCCCAATTGGGGATTCCCCAGGGCTCTCGGTAAGCAACTGGGGCGGCAGGACGCCCAGCCCGCATGCCTTAGGCTTGTGGGGTTGGGCGTCTGTCGCCGCCCTTACGACTTACTACGCCGTAGGTCCACCGCGCCGCACCCGTCCCGTCTCGGATCGGGGAGAGGGATGGCGCACCAGGAAACCCCGGCGAGAGAGGCCGAAGGCCAATTCATGACCATGACTGATCCGATCGCAGACATGCTCACGCGTCTGCGGAACGCGAACGCGGCGTACCACGACACCGTGACGATGCCGCACTCCAAGATCAAGTCGCACATCGCGGAGATCCTCCAGCAGGAGGGCTTCATCACGGGCTGGCGCGTCGAGGACGCCGAGGTCGGCAAGAACCTCGTCCTGGAGCTGAAGTTCGGCCCCAACCGTGAGCGCTCCATCGCGGGCATCAAGCGGATCTCCAAGCCCGGTCTCCGGGTGTACGCGAAGTCCACCAACCTGCCGAAGGTGCTCGGCGGCCTCGGCGTGGCGATCATCTCCACGTCTCACGGGCTCCTCACCGACAAGCAGGCCGGCAAGAAGGGCGTGGGTGGGGAAGTCCTCGCCTACGTCTGGTAGCAGAAGGGAACGGAGGAAACAGCTATGTCGCGCATCGGCAAGCTCCCCATCGCGGTTCCCGCCGGCGTGGACGTCACCATCGACGGCCGTACGGTCTCGGTCAAGGGCCCCAAGGGCGAACTGACCCACACCGTTGCCGCGCCGATCGACATCGCCAAGGGCGAGGACGGCACCCTGCAGGTGACCCGCCCCAACGACGAGCGTCAGAACAAGGCCCTGCACGGCCTGTCCCGCACGCTGGTGGCGAACATGATCACCGGCGTGACCCAGGGTTACGTGAAGAAGCTCGAGATCAGCGGTGTCGGTTACCGCGTGACGGCCAAGGGTTCGAACCTCGAGTTCGCGCTCGGCTACAGCCACCCGATCACCGTCGAGGCCCCCGAGGGCATCACCTTCAAGGTGGAGACCCCGACCCGCTTCTCGGTCGAGGGCATCGACAAGCAGAAGGTCGGCGAGATTGCGGCCAACATCCGCAAGCTGCGCAAGCCCGACCCGTACAAGGCCAAGGGCGTCAAGTACGAGGGCGAAGTCATCCGCCGCAAGGTCGGAAAGGCGGGTAAGTAAGCCATGGCATACGGGCAGAAGATCCTCAAGGGCGACGCCTACAAGCGCGCCGCGATCAAGCGCCGTCACATCCGGATCCGCAAGAAGGTGTCCGGTACGGCGGAGCGTCCCCGTCTGGTCGTGACCCGCTCCAACCGCCACATCGTGGCGCAGGTGATCGACGACCTGAAGGGTCACACCCTGGCGTCGGCGTCCACCCTGGACAGCTCGATCCGCGGTGGCGAGGGCGACAAGTCCGCGCAGGCCAAGCAGGTCGGCGCCCTGGTCGCCGAGCGTGCCAAGGCCGCCGGTGTCGAGGCCGTCGTGTTCGACCGTGGTGGCAACCAGTACGCCGGGCGCATCGCCGCCCTGGCGGACGCCGCCCGCGAAGCCGGGCTCAAGTTCTGAGCCGCTTGTAGCTAGCGGAAAGAGAGAGGTAATCCAATGGCTGGACCCCAGCGCCGCGGAAGCGGTGCCGGTGGCGGCGAGCGGCGGGACCGGAAGGGCCGTGACGGCGGCGCTGCTGCCGCCGAGAAGACCGCGTACGTTGAGCGCGTCGTCGCGATCAACCGCGTCGCCAAGGTTGTGAAGGGTGGTCGTCGCTTCAGCTTCACCGCGCTGGTCGTGGTGGGCGACGGTGACGGCACCGTGGGTGTCGGTTACGGCAAGGCCAAGGAGGTGCCGGCCGCCATCGCCAAGGGCGTTGAGGAGGCCAAGAAGCACTTCTTCAAGGTCCCCCGGATCCAGGGCACCATCCCGCACCCCATCCAGGGTGAGAAGGCTGCCGGCGTCGTGCTGCTCAAGCCCGCGTCCCCCGGTACCGGTGTTATCGCCGGTGGTCCGGTGCGTGCCGTGCTCGAGTGCGCCGGTATCCACGACGTGCTGTCGAAGTCGCTCGGCTCCGACAACGCGATCAACATCGTGCACGCGACCGTGGAGGCCCTGAAGGGCCTGCAGCGTCCCGAGGAGATCGCGGCCCGCCGTGGTCTGCCGCTCGAGGACGTCGCCCCCGCGGCCCTGCTGCGTGCGCGTGCCGGGGCGGGTGCGTAATCATGGCGCAGCTCAAGATCACGCAGGTCAAGTCCTACATCGGCAGCAAGCAGAACCACCGCGACACCCTGCGTTCCCTGGGCCTCAAGCGCCTGGGTGACGTGGTCGTCAAGGAGGACCGTCCCGAGTTCCGCGGCATGGTGCACACCGTCCGCCACCTCGTGACGGTCGAGGAGGTCGACTGATCATGGCGGAGCAGAACCCGCTCAAGATCCACAACCTCCGTCCCGCCCCGGGCGCCAAGACCGCCAAGACCCGTGTCGGTCGTGGTGAGGCGTCGAAGGGTAAGACGGCCGGTCGTGGTACCAAGGGCACGAAGGCCCGCTACCAGGTTCCGGAGCGCTTCGAGGGCGGCCAGATGCCGCTGCACATGCGCCTCCCGAAGCTGAAGGGCTTCAAGAACCCGTTCAAGACCGAGTACCAGGTCGTGAACCTCGACAAGCTGGCCGCGCTCTACCCCGAGGGTGGCGAGGTCACCGTCGAGGGTCTGGTGGCCAAGGGTGCCGTTCGCAAGAACGCGCTCGTCAAGGTGCTCGGCCAGGGCGAGATCTCCGTGGCGCTGCAGGTGACGGTCGACGCCGTCTCCGGCTCCGCCAAGGAGAAGATCACCGCCGCCGGCGGTACCGTCACCGAGCTCGTCTGAAACTTTCGGGCGTCTCGATGACCTGAACGATCCCGACCGGGGATACCTCACATAGGGGTATCCCCGGTCGGTCGTTCCAAGGGGGGCAGTCTCGCCGGTATGGTGGCCTGCACTGCCCAGTTTCACCGGGTGTCGCGGTTCGGGCACCCGGGGCGGCAGTCGACCGTTAAGTATGTCGTTGTTGTCCTTGTTCAGTCGGAAACTCAGACCGTCACCCTTGACGCAGTTGCGCGGGGGTCGCAGGAGGCACCGTGCTCACCGCGTTCGCCCGGGCGTTCAGGACGCCCGACCTGCGCAAGAAGCTGCTCTTCACGCTCGGGATCATCGTGGTCTACCGGGTCGGTACCCACATCCCGATCCCCGGCGTCGACTACAAGAGCGTTCAGACCTGTATCGACGTGGCCAAGGGACAGCAGGGCCTGTTCGGTCTGGTCAACATGTTCAGCGGCGGCGCGCTGCTGCAGATCACGGTTTTCGCGCTGGGCATCATGCCGTACATCACGGCGAGCATCATTCTCCAGCTGCTGACCGTGGTCATCCCGCGCCTGGAAGCCCTGAAGAAGGAGGGCCAGGCGGGTACGACGAAGATCACGCAGTACACCCGTTACCTGACGGTGGCGCTGGCGATCCTCCAGGGCACCGGTCTGGTGGCCACCGCCCGCAGCGGCGCCCTGTTCTCGGGCTGCCCGGTGGCGTCCTCGATCGTGCCCGACCAGTCGATCTTCACCACCATCACGATGGTCATCTGCATGACCGCCGGTACCGCCGTCGTCATGTGGCTCGGCGAGCTGATCACCGACCGCGGCATCGGCAACGGCATGTCCATCCTGATGTTCATCTCGATCGCCGCGACCTTCCCGTCCGCGCTGTGGGCGATCAAGAAGCAGGGCACCCTGGCCGGCGGCTGGATCGAGTTCGGCACGGTCATCCTGGTCGGCCTGGTCATGGTCGGCCTGGTGGTCTTCGTCGAGCAGGCGCAGCGGCGCATCCCCGTGCAGTACGCCAAGCGGATGATCGGCCGCCGCTCCTACGGCGGCACGTCCACGTACATCCCGCTCAAGGTCAACCAGGCGGGTGTGATCCCCGTCATCTTCGCGTCGTCGCTGCTCTACATCCCGGCGCTGATCGCGCAGTTCGCCGGGGGCAACTCCGGGTGGAAGTCCTGGATCCAGCAGAACCTCACCAAGGGTGACCACCCGATTTACATCACCCTTTACTTCCTGCTGATCGTGTTCTTCGCGTTCTTCTACGTGGCCATCTCGTTCAACCCCGAGGAAGTCGCGGACAACATGAAGAAGTATGGTGGCTTCATCCCGGGCATCCGGGCCGGTCGGCCCACCGCTGAGTACCTGTCGTACGTACTCAACCGGATCACCTGGCCGGGGTCGCTGTACCTGGGTCTGATCGCTCTCGTACCGACAATGGCGTTGGTGGGCTTCGGGGCGAGCCAGAACTTCCCGTTCGGTGGCACCAGCATCCTGATCATCGTGGGTGTCGGCCTCGAGACGGTGAAGCAGATCGAGAGCCAGCTCCAGCAGCGCAATTACGAAGGGTTCCTCCGCTGATGCGAATCGTGCTCGTCGGGCCGCCTGGTGCCGGCAAGGGGACGCAGGCCGCGTTCCTCGCCAAGAACCTGTCGATCCCGCACATCTCCACGGGCGACCTGTTCCGCGCCAACATCAGCCGGCAGACGGAGCTCGGGAAACTCGCGAAGTCCTACATGGACGCGGGCAACCTGGTGCCCGACGAGGTCACCATCGCGATGGCCAAGGACCGCATGGAGCAGCAGGACGCGCAGGGCGGCTTCCTGCTGGACGGCTTCCCGCGCAACGTCTCGCAGGCCGAGGCGCTCGACGACATGCTCGAGGCCGAAGGCATGAAGCTGGACGCGGTGCTGGACCTGGAGGTCCCCGAGGACGAGGTCGTCAAGCGCATCGCGGGCCGCCGGGTGTGCCGCAACGACTCGTCGCACGTGTTCCACGTCTCGTACAAGACGCCGAAGCAGGAAGGCGTCTGCGACGTCTGCGGCGGGGAGCTGTACCAGCGGGACGACGACTCCGAGGAGACGGTCCGCAAGCGCCTCGAGGTCTACCACACGCAGACCGAGCCGATCATCGACTACTACAAGGCCCAGGGCCTGGTGGTCACGATCTCGGCCCTCGGCAAGGTGGAAGAGGTCACGGCACGCGCGATGGAGGCGCTCCAGCAGAAGGTGGGCGACAGGTAGTCGCTCCCGGCGCTCCACGGCCGCGGTTCCCCGACGGGGGCCGCGGCCGACGTGTGGGGTGGCACTGCTGTGCGCCCCCGGACGCGGGCGCCGGCCCGAGGGCCCGTCCCCAAGCGCCGGACGGGCTGGACGCGCCGCCCCGTATCTTTGTTGGTGTCCGTCTCTCCCCGGTCCAGAAAGGCCGCAGCCCCCATGGTGCAGATCAAGACCCGCGAGCAGATCGCCAAGATGCGTGAGGCGGGGCTGGTCGTCGCCGCCGTGCACGCGGCCACACGCGAGGCGGCCGTGCCGGGCGCCACGACGAAGGACCTGGACGAGGTCGCCCGCAAGGTGCTGGCGGAGCACGGGGCGAAGTCGAACTTCCTGGGGTACGGCGGCTTCCCGGCGACCATCTGCACCTCGGTGAACGAGGTCGTCGTCCACGGCATCCCCTCCGACGAGGTGGTCCTCAAGGACGGCGACATCATCTCCATCGACGCCGGCGCGATCGTGGACGGCTGGCACGGCGACGCCGCGTTCACCGCGTTCGTCGGCTCCGGCCACGCCCCGGAGCTCATCGAGCTGTCCCGGGTGACCGAGGAGTCCATGTGGGCCGGCATCGCGGCGGTGAAGCAGGGCCACCGCCTCGTCGACGTCTCCCGGGCCATCGAGACGTACATCCGGCGGCAGCCGAAGCCGGGCGGCGGCCGGTACGGGATCATCGAGGACTACGGCGGCCACGGCATCGGCACCGAGATGCACATGGACCCGCACCTGCTGAACTACGTCGACCGGCGCCGCGGCAAGGGCCCGAAGCTGGTGCCCGGTTTCTGCCTGGCGATCGAGCCGATGGTGTCGCTCGGCACCCCGAAGACCGAGGTCCTGTCGGACGACTGGACGGTCATCACGACGGACGGCACGTGGTCGTCCCACTGGGAGCACTCCGTCGCCCTCACCGAGGAGGGCCCCCTGGTGCTGACGGCTCCCGACGGTGGCAGGGCGAAGCTCGCCGAGCACGGGGTCACGGCGGCGCCGGATCCGCTGGGCTGACGTCGGTCAAGGAACGGTCCTCCCGTGCATAGCGATCACCCCGATGGGGCAGACTTTCGCGATTCGTCTTTCCGGGTGCGCTGA
The DNA here is from genome assembly GCF_044764595.1 of Streptomyces sp. NPDC093984. Taxonomy (NCBI): domain Bacteria; kingdom Bacillati; phylum Actinomycetota; class Actinomycetes; order Kitasatosporales; family Streptomycetaceae; genus Streptomyces; species Streptomyces sp. NPDC093984. Next base: position 219,728 of record NZ_JBIWIM010000002.1, read on the forward strand.
CGTAGACTGACTCGTCGGCTCTTGTGCACCCGCATGTCCGCATGCACGCGTAAGGCGCACCAGGAGTCGATCAAGGTAGTCGATTCGAAGGGCGAAGCGTGGCCAAGAAGCAAGGTGCCATCGAGATCGAGGGCACTGTCGTCGAGTCTCTTCCGAACGCCATGTTCAAGGTCGAGCTCCAGAACGGCCACCAGGTCCTGGCACACATCAGCGGCAAGATGCGTATGCACTACATCCGCATCCTCCCTGACGACCGGGTCGTGGTGGAGCTGTCTCCGTACGACCTGACGCGTGGCCGGATCGTCTACCGCTACAAGTAGATCTTGCCCACGTCCCGCGTGAGCGGGGCCGCCGGCAACTGACCCGGAGAACCTCACATCCCATGAAGGTCAAGCCGAGCGTCAAGAAGATCTGCGACAAGTGCAGGGTGATCCGCCGTCACGGCCGGGTCATGGTCATCTGCGAGAACCCGCGCCACAAGCAGCGCCAGGGCTGACGCACGACCGACCGCACCCTCTGCACCGCTATCGCAGAGTTTCGCGCGACGCGAGCTGAATTTGTTCATACGCAGGGCCCAAGCCGCTCGAGGCGGCTTGATACCCCCGGTTCGGAGGCCGGGGACCCAGTTCGTACCTGATACGGCGGCTGGGAACCGGTCCTGTGGAAGACCTCCGAAGATCACCAGGAGCCATTGAATGGCACGCGTTTCCGGTGTCGACATCCCGCGCGAAAAGCGCGTGGAGATCGCCCTCACCTACGTGTTCGGCATCGGCCGGACCCTCTCGAAGGAGACGCTGGCTGCGACCGGCGTCGACCCGAACACCCGTGTTCGGGACCTGACCGAGGAGCAGCTGGTCGCGATCCGCGAGTACGTCGACAACAACATCAAGACCGAGGGTGACCTCCGTCGCGAGATCCAGGCCGACATCCGCCGCAAGGTGGAGATCGGTACCTACCAGGGTCTGCGTCACCGTCGCGGTCTGCCCGTCCGCGGTCAGCGCACCAGCACCAACGCCCGTACCCGCAAGGGCCCGCGTCGCGCCATCGCCGGCAAGAAGAAGCCGGGCAAGAAGTAGTCCGCAGCGGACACCTGTCCACGGTCTTCGCTGTAGGACCGACCACCTCCCGTAGGAGTTAAAGGATGCCCCCCAAGGGACGTCAGGGCGCTGCCAAGAAGGTGCGCCGCAAGGAAAAGAAGAACGTCGCTCACGGTCACGCGCACATCAAGAGCACGTTCAACAACACCATCGTTTCGATCACCGACCCGTCCGGCAACGTGATCTCCTGGGCCTCCGCCGGCCACGTCGGCTTCAAGGGCTCCCGGAAGTCCACGCCGTTCGCCGCGCAGATGGCCGCCGAGTCGGCCGCCCGCCGCGCCCAGGAGCACGGCATGCGCAAGGTCGACGTGTTCGTCAAGGGCCCGGGCTCCGGTCGTGAGACCGCGATCCGCTCCCTGCAGGCCACGGGCCTCGAGGTCGGCTCCATCCAGGACGTCACCCCGACCCCGCACAACGGCTGCCGCCCGCCGAAGCGCCGCCGCGTCTGAGGCAGGGCCCGGCTTGGAGGATTCGGGCGGTACGGTCCCGGTTCGGGTCGTGCCGCCCGTACCCTTGCAGTACCCGTACCCCTCCGGGTGCGGTGTGGTCGGGCGTCATATAGCGGGCGCCCCCGACTGAAGGATCTGATCCACACATGCTGATCGCTCAGCGTCCCTCGTTGACCGAAGAGGTCGTCGACGAGTTCCGCTCCCGGTTCGTGATCGAGCCACTGGAGCCGGGCTTCGGCTACACCCTCGGCAACTCCCTGCGCCGCACCCTCCTGTCGTCGATCCCCGGCGCTGCTGTCACCAGCATCCGCATCGACGGCGTCCTGCACGAGTTCACCACCGTGCCGGGCGTCAAGGAGGACGTCACCGACCTGATCCTCAACATCAAGCAGCTGGTCGTCTCCTCGGAGCACGACGAGCCGGTCGTGATGTACCTGCGCAAGCAGGGCCCGGGTCTGGTCACCGCCGCCGACATCGCGCCCCCGGCCGGTGTCGAGGTGCACAACCCCGACCTGGTCCTCGCCACGCTCAACGGCAAGGGCAAGCTGGAGATGGAGCTGACGGTCGAGCGCGGCCGCGGTTACGTCTCCGCCGTGCAGAACAAGCAGGTGGGCCAGGAGATCGGCCGTATCCCGGTCGACTCGATCTACAGCCCCGTGCTCAAGGTCACGTACAAGGTCGAGGCCACCCGTGTCGAGCAGCGCACCGACTTCGACAAGCTGATCGTCGACGTCGAGACCAAGCAGGCGATGCGTCCGCGTGACGCCATGGCCTCCGCCGGTAAGACCCTGGTCGAGCTGTTCGGTCTCGCGCGCGAGCTCAACATCGACGCCGAGGGCATCGACATGGGTCCGTCCCCGACGGACGCTGCGCTGGCTGCGGACCTGGCGCTGCCGATCGAGGAGCTGGAGCTCACCGTTCGGTCGTACAACTGCCTCAAGCGTGAGGGCATCCACTCCGTGGGTGAGCTTGTCGCGCGCTCCGAGGCGGACCTCCTCGACATTCGCAACTTCGGTGCGAAGTCGATCGACGAGGTCAAGGCGAAGCTGGCCGGCATGGGCCTGGCGCTCAAGGACAGCCCGCCCGGATTCGACCCGACCGCGGCTGCGGACGCCTTCGGTGCGGACGACGACGCGGACGCCGGGTTCGTGGAGACCGAGCAGTACTAGGCGCTCCGCGAGGACGCCGGATTTCGGGTGCGGGTGCGCTGTGGCTTGTCGCGCAGTCCCCGCGCCCCTTCCGGGAGCGCCCCTTCGGGGCTGCTCCCGGATCTCCGACGGGCAACCGCCCGCTCGGATACTGACCCCGGTACCTGACACGGCCGGGGCAGACACCTAGGAGAAACACGATGCCGAAGCCCACCAAGGGTGCCCGCATGGGCGGCAGTGCCGCGCACGAGAAGCACATCCTCGCGAACCTCGCGAAGTCGCTGTTCGAGCACGGTCGTATCACCACCACCGAGGCGAAGGCCCGCCGCCTGCGCCCGTACGCCGAGCGTCTGATCACCAAGGCGAAGAAGGGCGACCTTCACAACCGCCGTCAGGTGCTCCAGGTCATCACGGACAAGAGCATCGTCCACACGCTCTTCACCGAGATCGGCCCGCGCTACGAGAACCGTCCGGGTGGTTACACCCGCATCACCAAGATCGGTAACCGCCGTGGCGACAACGCGCCCATGGCCGTCATCGAGCTGGTCGAGGCGCTGACGGTGCAGCAGAAGGCGGTCGGCGAGGCCGAGGCGGCGACCAAGCGTGCCGTCAAGGAGTCCGAGGCCAAGGCTGAGGAGACCAAGGCCGAGGAGACCAAGGCCGACGAGACCAAGGCCGACGAGACCACCGAGGCGCCGGCCGAAGAGGCCGCTGCCGAGGAGTCGAAGGACGCCTGAGGTCTCACCTCGCGCTGAGCGGGTCCGCCCTTGCCGGGCGGACCCGCTTTCGCGTACCTGAGAGGATTCCCCCGTGAGTGACGAAGTACAGCCCGGTTACGTCCGCATCCGCCTCGATCTGTCCTACGACGGCACCGAGTTCCACGGATGGGCCAAGCAGGCCGGCGGCAGGCGGACCGTGCAGGGGGAGCTCGAGGACGCCCTGCGTACCGTCACCCGCTCCCCGGAGACGTACGAACTGACCGTCGCCGGACGGACCGACGCCGGGGTGCACGCCCGGGGGCAGGTCGCCCATGTCGATCTGCCGCTTCAGGTGTGGGGCGAACACCGCGGGAAGCTGCTCAAGAGGCTCGCCGGACGACTGCCCAAGGACGTCAGGGTGTGGGCCCTGCGCGAGGCGCCCAGCGGCTTCAACGCCCGCTTCTCCGCGATCTGGCGGCGCTACGCCTACCGGGTCACCGACAACCCCGGCGGTGTCGATCCGCTGCTGCGCCACCACGTCCTGTGGCACGACTGGCCCCTGGACGTCGACGCCATGAACGAGGCGGCCCGAGGGCTGCTCGGGGAGCACGACTTCGCCGCGTACTGCAAGCGGCGGGAAGGCGCGACGACCATCCGTACGCTGCAGGAGCTGAGCCTGGAGCGGGGGGCGGACGGCATCATCACCGCCACCGTCCGGGCCGACGCCTTCTGCCACAACATGGTGCGCTCGCTCATCGGCGCCCTGCTCTTCGTCGGCGACGGCCACCGCACGCCCGACTGGCCCGCCAAGGTGCTGGCCGCCGGTGTACGGGACTCGGCGGTGCATGTCGTACGACCGCTCGGGCTCACCCTGGAGGAAGTCGGCTACCCGGCCGACGAGTTGCTGGCGGCGCGGAACAGGGAAGCGCGAAACAAGCGGACCCTGCCCCTCAGGACCGGCTGCGAAACCTGCTAGTAACGCAGAATTTCCAGCGACATATCGCCCATGTCGCCACTCTTCGGGCGTAAGCAACTTGCTGCCCCTTACATATGTCTTACTACTCGGTTACTCTTGCGACACTCGGCCAATGATTCGAATGGGGACGCCGAGTATGGGTGGGGTACCGGGCCGGTTCGGCCCTGGGGGTTTCTTTTCATGAGTAGTGCAGTGCGTGCTGACGCGCGCACGTCTCAGCGCCGCAGGCGCAGGAGGGTGGCCGAGAGCCACGGACTCCTGCCGCAGCCGCCGGACGAAACAGAGAAGTATTCGTACACGCGCAGGCATCTGTGGATGCTGACGATCGGTTCGCTGATCAGCTTCGCGTGCCTCGCGGTGAGCCAGGCCCTGTTCACGGCATCGAGCCCGTGGTTCTGGCTGACGATGCCGCTGCTCGCCTTCGTGGTCGCCGACTACCTGATCTCGCTGTACCTGGACGGGCTCAGCAAGGACTTCGACATCAAGGCGCACAAGCAGCTGGTGCGCGACTGGCGGCCCGCCGTGTACCCCAGCGTCGACGTCTTCCTGCCGGTGTGCGGCGAGCCGCTGGAGGTGCTGCACAACACCTGGGTCAACGTGAACCGGCTGGCCGGCACCTACAAGGGCGTCGTCAACGTGTACGTCCTCGACGACGGCGACGACGCCGAGGTGGGCGCGATGGCGCACGACTTCGGCTTCCACTACGTGGTGCGGCCCAACCGCGGCTGGTTCAAGAAGGCCGGCAACCTGCACCACGCGTTCGGGATCACCGACGGCGACCACATCCTCATTCTCGACGCCGACTTCGCTCCGCGCGCCGACCTGCTCGACGAGCTGCTGCCGTACATGGACGCCGACGACAAGATCGGAATCGTGCAGTCGCCGCAGTTCTTCCGGATCACCGACCGGCAGAACTGGATCGAGCGCGGGGCCGGCGCCGTCCAGGAGCAGTTCTACCGCTCGGTGCAGACCTCCCGTGAGGACAAGGACGGATCGATCTGTGTGGGCTCGTGCGCGGTGTACCGGCGCGCGGCCCTGGCCCAGATCGGCGGCATCACGCTGATCGAGCACTCCGAGGACATGTACACCGGCTTCGACCTGCGGGCGCTGGGCTGGAAGCTGCGCTACGTGCCGGTCGCGCTGTCGGTGGGCGTCTGCCCGGACACGGCGGGCGCCTTCCACAACCAGCAGTACCGCTGGTGCATGGGCTCGCTGGAGCTGATCACCGGCAAGCGGTTCTGGGAGCTGGACCTGAAGTTCACGACCCGTCTGTGCTACATCTCGGGCTTCCTGTACTACATCCAGACGGCTCTTGCCACCTTCATCACGCCGATCATTCCGCTCTCGCTGATGATCCTGCGTCCCGACCTGCTGCGCGCGGAGGCCGCCCTGTGGGTGCTGCCCAGCGTGGCCTATGTGACGCTGGTGCTGCCGCTGTGGCACCGGGCGCCGTACCGCCTCGAGGCCTGGGCGGTGCGCGTGATGTACGGCTGGTCGCACGTCTTCGCCGTGTGGGACGTGCTGCGCGGTCGCCCCATGGGCTGGAAGCCCACGGGCTCGCAGGGCGCCAAGAAGAACGGCATGCGCAGGTACTGGATCGGCATGATCGGATGGACCGGCGGCACCGCCGTGCTGTGGGTGGTCGTGGCCGGCTGGCGCATGCTCACCGAATACCCGCCGGACTTCGCTCTGATGCTGTCCGCCGGCCTCTTCTACGCCGTCGTCGTCGCACGCGTGCTCGTCCAGCCCCGGGAGCGCACCGCGTGAGCCGACAGATCCGTGCGCTGGCCGCCCTGCTGATCGCCTGCGCGCTCCTTGCGGGCTGCAGCACTTTCTCCGACAAGGGCCGGCAGCAGTACGAGCAGGCCGAGGGCAAGAACCCGGACGGGAGCGAGTCGTCCGGGTCGCAGACCGAGAAGCCCGAGCCGCCGTACGACGTACGGCCGCTGCTCGCGCCGGCGAAGAAATACCTCGGCGTGGCCGCCGAAGGGGCCCCCGCCAGCATGAAGAACATCACGGACTTCGCGAAGGCGGCCGGCAAGCAGCCCAATCTGATCGAGTTCTACTCCGCGTGGGGCGATCAGTACGAAGCGCGTCTGGTGCGCAGTTCCTGGGACTACGGGGCGCTGGCCTTCATCGCCTGGGAGCCCTTCAAGGCATCGCTGAAGGAGATCGCGTCCGGCAAGGACGACGCGTACATCCGTGAGTACGCGAGTGCCGTCAAGGAGCTCAACCTGCCGGTGGCCATCAGCTTCGCGCACGAGATGAACGGCTTCTGGTACCCGTGGGGCACGAAGAAGGCCACCGCGGCGCAGTTCGTCTCCGCCTTCCGGCACGTCCACGACGTCTTCGACGAGGTGGGCGCCACCCAGGTCATCTGGGTGTGGAGCCCGAACGTGGTCAACCCGATGCCCAAGGTGAAGCTGAAGCCGTACTGGCCGGGCGAGAACTACGTCGACTGGGTCGGCGTCATCGGCTACTACGCCAAGACCGGACCGTCCACCTTCCGCACGCTGTACGGGCCGACCTTCGACCAGGTCCGGGCCTTCACCAGGAAGCCGGTGATCATCGCGGAGACGGCCGTCGAGGCGGGGGACCGCAAGCCCGCCGACATCACCGATCTCTTCCAGGGCACGGCCGCGCACGACGACGTGATCGGCTTCGTCTGGTTCAACTTCAACAAGGAAACGGACTGGCGCATCAGCAGCGGGCCTCTGTCGGAGCAAACGTTCCGTCGGAAGGCGGCCAGTGACCGTTTCGGATTCGACGTGACGAAGCCATGAGCAGCAGACAGCCGCCTGGCCCGTGGACGGAGCAGCAGGCGTACGGGCAGCCTGGCCCCTACCAGGAACAGGAATACGGCGGACAGGCGTACGGGCGGGAAGCCTACGGGCACGAGGCTGACGGCCACTCCATGGCTGACGGCCACCCCCCGTATCAGGGGGAGTACGCCCAGCAGGCCAGCGCGCCCCATACCTACGACTGGCCCCAGCAGCAGCCGGCGCAGGCGGGGACGGCGCAGACCACCGACGCCTATCCGCCGTACTACGACGTCTACGACCCCTACGCGGAGCCCGAACCCGAGCCGTCCGCGCAGCCGGCGGTGATCGTCGGCGAGGCCGAGCGGGCACCGGGCTACACCCTGCCCGACGTCCAGGAGTCCGCCTGGGACGTGGACACCCGGCGCAGCAAGTTGCTCGGCCGCGTGGCCCTGCTCTTCCTGCTCCTGGTGCAGGCCGGGCTGTCGCTCAGGCTGAAGGGGACCGCGTTCCAGGACGAGGCCCTGTACATCGCGTCCGGCCACTACGAACTCGACAACCTGTTGCACGGCACCAAGCTGCCGGTGGACTTCGCGGGCTACTTCTCGGGCCACCCGAAGCTGTACCCCGTGCTGGCGGCGGCCGTGGACTCCGCGTTCGGGCTGACCGGCGTCCGGTTGGTGAGCCTCGGGTTCATGCTGGGTGCCACCGCGCTGCTGTACGCCCTGACGCGGCGGTTGTTCAACCTGCGGGCGGCGCTCGGTGCCGCCGCGTTGTTCTCCGTGGTGGAGCCCACGACGGTGCTCGGCAACTTCGCCACCTATGACGCCGCGGCGATCTTCCTGTTGGCGCTGGCGATGTACGCCGTGGTGCGCACCGACCGGATGCCCGCGGTGGCCGTCCTGCTCGCCGCACCCCCGGCGGCGCTGGCCTTCGCCGTCAAGTACGCATCCGGCCTGTACCTGCCCACGTTGGTGGTGCTGGCGATCGTCACCGCCCACCGGCACCGCAGTGTGAAGGCGGCCGGCCGCGGCGTGGTGCTGGGCGCCGGCATCGCGGCCCTCCTCGGCGCCGGATACGCCCTGTCCGGGCCGCTCGGCGGCATCAGCTCCACCACCACCAACCGCGCGCACGGCTCGGACTCCACACTCATGCTGCTGGAGCACAGCGCGGAATGGGGCGGCCTGGTCTTCCTCGCGGCCCTGGGCGGCTCGATCGCCTACGCGCTGCGCGGCCGCATGGGTGAGATGCCCTGGATCGAGGGAGTCACCCCGGGACGCTGGCGCCGCGCCGCACTCGGGGCGCTGCTCACCGGGACGGCACTGCTGGCCCCGGCCTATCAGATCCACCTGCACACCCAGGTGTCCCTCTTCAAGCACGTCGGCTTCGGCCTGCTCTTCGCCGCCCCCATGGCGGGACTGGGCATGGCCCGTCTGATCGGCCCGCACTTCCGGCACCCGCAGCTCGGGATCATGCTGTACGTCCTCACGCTGGTGTTCGGCATGGTGCAGGCTCAGCAGTCGTACAGCTTCCCGGACTCCTCGCAGATGACCGCGTACCTGCGCACGATGGTGGACCACAAGGGCCGCTATCTGGCGGAGGAGCAGGAGGTGCCCGCGTACTACCTGCGGGACGTCACCGGCTGGAAGCAGTGGCAGAACACCTACTTCATGGACTACCGGGACAAGGCCGGCAAGCAGTACACCGGCCCCGACGCCTTCCGGCAGGCGGTGCACGACGGCTGGTTCGACGTGATCGTGATGCACGGCAACGTGACGCCCGACACGTACCGGGCGGTTCAGGCGGGGCTGAAGGGCAACACGCACTACCGCCTGGCCGCCGTGTTCCCGTACACGACGAGCAGCGGCGAGAGCGCCTACCGGGTCTGGGTCAAGCGATGAGCAGCGATACGACGACCGACTACGCGCCCGCCGGGCACGAGGAACCCGTCCCCGGCGGCCGAAGGGCCCGCCGGGAGACCGAGCGGGCCGACGGCCCCGGCGGCGGCCGCCTCACGGCCGCCCTGGTCTTCCTGGTCCCCACCGCCGCCGCGATGGCCGTGATCCTCCGCGGGATCGGGGTGCGGCAGCTGTGGCGCGACGAGCACGCCACCTGGTGGGCGGCCACGCTCTCCTTCCAGGACCTGAGCCATCTGATCCGCACGATCGACGTGGTCTTCACGCCGTACTACGTGCTGATGCACGCGTGGATCGCCGTCGCCGGCGACTCGCCGACGGCGATGCGCCTGCCGGAGGCCGTCGCGATGGCATGCTCGGCCGGGCTGCTCGCGCTGCTCGGACGGCGGATGTTCACCACGCAGACGGGCGTGCTCGCGGGACTGGCGTTCGCGGTCGTGCCCACGGTGACGCGCTACGGGCAGGAGATCCGCCCCTATGCCTTCGCCGTGGCCGCAGTGCTGCTGTCGACGCTTCTGCTCGCCCGGGCCCTGGACCAGCCGTCCTTCAAGGTGTGGGTGGGCTACACACTGTCCGTGCCCCTGATCGGCTGGAGCCATCTGGCCTCCATGGCGGTGCTCGGGGCGCACCTGACGATGATCCTGATCGCACGGCGCTCCGGGGACCGGATCGCGGGCTGGGCGTACGCGGCCGCAGGCACCCTCGGCCTGTGCTTCGTCTTCCCGGCGGCCGTCCAGGGCTCGGGGCAGAGCGGGCAGATCGCCTGGAACAACCCCGTGCTGAAGGACCTGCTGGAGTTTCCGAAGAACCTGTTCGGATCCTGGGCTGTGGCGGTGCCGGTGCTGGCCCTTGGGCTGGTGGGCCTGTTCTTCGCCGGGAAGCGGGCGCTGCCGTTGGCCGTGTGGGTCGTGCTCCCGCCGCTGGCGACCTATGTGACGGCCTCGAAGCTCCACCTCTTCCTGCCGCGCTACCTGTTTTTCACCCTGCCCGCCTGGGTGCTCCTGGCGGCGGTCGCCGTGACCCGGCTGGCCGGTCCGGTCGCAGGCGCCAAGGCCGGGACGGGGGCGGCGGTGCGGCGGGGGTTCGGCTGGGTGCTGGCCGCGGGGGCCGTCGCCGGGCTCCTGTGGCAGGCACTGCCGGGCATCCGGGAGACCCGCCAGAACGCGCAGGGGGAGCCGGACTTCCGGGGCGCCGCCCGCATCATCCGGGCCGAGCAGCGCAAGGGCGACGGGATCGCCTTCAGCGGGGTGATGGCGGAACGCCGGGCCATGGCCTACGAGCTGCGCGACGACCCCGGCCGGCCACGTGACGTGCTCATGTACCAGACGCCGCAGGAGCTGGGCTCCTTCGGGGCGGCCGAGTGCCCGCGGCCGGCGCCGTGTCTGGCGAAGGCCAAGCGGCTGTGGCTGGTGTCGACCACGTTCGACGGGCAGCCGCTGAGCGGGATGCCGAAGCAGACGGCGGCCGCGGTCGAGCGCGGGTTCCGCGTGGTCAGGACCCGGAAGCTGACCAGCCTCCAGCTGGTGCTGCTGGAGCCCGTGAAGAAGGCCGCGGACGACACCGCGGGCAAGGACGACGCGTCCCGGCGCAAGGTGCACGCCTGAGCCGTCCGAGGACGCTCGAGGACTGGTCGGGAGGGGGTCCGCCGGACCCCCTCCGGACGTCCGGCTGCCGGCAACGGCACCCGGGTGGGGGGAAACGCAAACCAGGGGATTTCCACGGAGGGGAAACGACATGACGTACGACCTGGGGGGTGCCCGCGTCACCGTGGTGATGCCCACCTACAACGAGGCGGCGAACCTGCCGCGGATGGCCGAGGCGGTGCTGGGACTGCCGATCGACGGGCTGCACCTGAAGGTCGTCGACGACTCCAGCCCGGACGGCACCGGGCGGATCGCCGAGGAGCTGGCCGAGAAGCACAACTGGGACGGCCGGTGGCGGATGAGCGTGCTGCACCGCACCGAGAAGGACGGGCTGGGGCGCGCGTACGTGGCGGGCATGAGCGCCGCGCTCGCCGAGGGCGCCGCGTACGTCGTCCAGATGGACGCCGACGGCAGCCACCCGGTGGAGGCGGTGCCGCGCATGCTCGGCACGGCCGTGGCCTCCGGGGTCGGCCTGGTGATCGGCAGCCGGTACGTCGAGGGCGGTGCGCTGGACGAGGAGTGGGGCAAGCACCGGGTGCTGCTGTCCCGCTTCGCCAACCGGTACGCCCGAACCGTGCTCGGCACCAAGATCCGGGACATCACCGCCGGCTTCAACCTGTGGTCCGCGCAGACCCTTAGGGACGTCGACCTGGCCACCGTGGACAGCGCCGGCTACAGCTTCCAGGTGGAGCTGAAGTTCAAGGCCGTCCGGGCCGGTCACAGCGCCGTCGAGATCCCGATCCGGTTCGAGGAGCGCACCGAAGGCGTGTCCAAGATGAACCTCGCGACGCAGGTCGAGTCGGCGCTCGTGCCGCTGCGACTGCGGATGCGCAACCGACGGAGCTGACCTCACCATGAGCGGACGGCACGCGCTGCCCTCGCGGCTGGGGAACCTGTACCGCGAGATCGCGAAGTTCGGCCTGGTGGGGCTCTCGGGATTCGTACTCAACCTCGCGGTCTTCAACCTCATCAGAAGCGTGGCCCACTGGCAGACGGTCAGGGCGAGTGTGGCCGCGACCGCTGTCGCCATCATGGGCAACTACATCGGCCTCCGGTACTTCGCCTACCGGGACCGCGGCCAGGAGGAGCGGAGCGGCCAGAAGAAGGAGCTGGGTCTCTTCCTCTTCTTCAGCGCTGTCGGCCTGGTCATCGAGAACTCGGTCCTCTACGTGACCACCTACGCGTTCGGCTGGGACAGCACGCTCGCCAACAACATCTGCAAGTTCCTCGGCATCGGCATCGCGACCCTCTTCCGCTTCTGGTCCTACCGGACGTGGGTCTTCAAGACGGCCGGCCGCCCGCCGGAACACACCGTGGCGGTCTCCCACGGTGCCGCGCCCGCCTTCCACGCACCGCCGGCCGAGCCCGCCGAAACCTACTTCAGCTTCTCCGCCGAGAGGACATCATCATGAGCGAAGCCATCCTCCTCGTCGGCGGCAAGGGCACCCGGCTGCATCCGCTGTGCACCTTCACCCCCAAGCCGCTGCTGCTCGTGGCGGGTGTGCCGCTGCTGACCCACCAGCTGGCCCGCGCCGCGGCGGCGGGGGTGACCCGGATCGTCTTCGCCACGTCCTACCTGGCGGAGCTGTTCGAGCGGGAGTACGGCGACGGCGCCGGACTGGGCCTGGAACTCGTGTACGTCACCGAGACCGAGCCCCTGGGCACGGGTGGCGCGATCCGCAACGCCGCCCGCCATCTGACCTGCGGCCCCGACGAACCGGTCCTGGTCTTCAACGGCGACATCCTCAGCGGTCTCGACATCCAGGGCCTCAGGGACGGTCACGTCGCCTCCGGCGCCGACGTCACCCTGCATCTGACCCGGGTCGCGGACCCGCGGGCCTACGGGCTGGTCCCCACCGACGAGCACGGCCGGGTCATGACGTTCCTGGAGAAGCCCGAGCGCCCCGAGGAGATCGTCACCGACCAGATCAACGCGGGCTGCTACGTCTTCACCCGCTCCGTCATCGACACCATCCCCGAGGGCCGGGTCGTCTCCGTCGAGCGGGAGACGTTCCCCGGCCTGCTGGCCTCGGGCGCCCTCCTGCGCGGCGTCGTCGACGACACGTACTGGCTGGACCTCGGTACGCCGTCGGCCTTCGTGACCGGGTCCGCCGACCTGGTGCGCGGCCACGTGTCCTCGCCCGCGCTTCCCGGCCCGACCGGGGACGCGCTGATCCTGCCGGGGGCGCGGGTCGACCCGCTGGCGGTGCTGACGGAAGGCACGGCGGTGTGCGACGGCGCCGTGGTGGAGGCGGGGGCCGTCGTGGAGGGCAGCGTCGTCCTGCCCGGGGCGCGCATCGGCCGGGGGGCGCTGGTCCAGCGGTCCGTGGTGGGGCGCGACGCGGTCGTCGGCGAGTGCACCAGCGTCGTCGAGGCGGTGGTCGGGGACCACGCGCACCTGGGGCCGCACAACGAGGTCCCGGCGGGCGTGCGCGTCGACTGCGGCGTCCACCTGCCCGAGCGGGCGGTCCGCGTCTCGGTGCCCACACACCACGGCTGACCCCCGGCCCGGCATCGCGCCCGCCGAGCCCTCACCCGCACGGCCATCCCGAGGTGGCCGGCCGTGCGGGTGTCCGGCATCACAGCCGGGCCTTCCCGGCCAGGCCCCGCCGGTCGTGGGGGCCGGGATGCGGTAGCGCCGTGATGCCGTACCGCTGTGGTGCCGTAGTGCCGTAGTGCCGTACCGCCGTGGTGCCGTAGCGCCGTACCGCTGTGGTGCCGTACCGCCGTAGTGCCGTAGCGCCCCGTACCGCCGTAGCGCCGTACCGCCGTCGTGCCGTACCGCCGTCGTGCCGGAGCAGTCGGTCAGCTCGGCGTGGGCCGCCGCCGGCCGGGCCGGACCGGTTCCCCGACCGGCCCGGCGGCTTCGGCCCCGGCGGCGGGGTGGCTGCTCACTGGTTGGCCGCCGCCGACGCCTGGGCCTCGCCGCGGCGCCGGATCTGGCGGAACGCGAACTCGGCCAGGTCGTCGCCGGCCTGGAAGACCTTGGCGTCCTTGGTCGTCACGTCCTTGCCGTTGGTGAACCCGGCGAGCGTGAAGTACGCGTAGCGGCCGTAGGTGTTGGTCGTGGAGCGGCAGATGGCCGTACGGCAGAACGCGGGCACGCCCTGGCCGCTCAGCGACGCGATGATGCTCTTGTTGTCGGCCTCCTGCCTGGCCTTCGTGGCCTTGGCCGCGGTGTCGAACAGGGCCACGCCGACCGTGACCGCGACGCCGTCCTTCGTGTAGGTGGCGCGGATCAGGCGGGTGCAGCCGTTCCTGGTGAGCACCGCGGGCAAGGTGCGGAGGGCGGCCGACGCGCAGTTCGTGGTGGAGGCGGTGGCGCCCTTCTTGTAGACGTTCGTGCCCACGGTCAGCTGGGTGCCGGGGAACAGCGTGTCCGCGCTGATCGGGGCCGTGTCCTTCTTCGCGCTGGATATGAAGTCCATCGGGTTCAGCGGCGGAGGGGCCGAGGTCGGCGCGAAGGACGGGGCGGCGTCGGCGCTCCCACTAGGGATGTTCGCGGTACTCGGCAGGGCGCCGGCCGGCCTGTTCGACGCCTCGCTGCCGCCGTTCGCGGACACCACCGCGACGGCGACGGCGGCGCCGATCCCGACCGTGGCCAGGGCACCGCCGACGATCATCAGCACCCGACGGCGCTTGTTGCGGGCCTCCGAGGCCTCGGCGAGCGCGGCCCAGTCCGGCGAACCGCTCTGACTGCCCCACTGGGGTTGCTGGGAACTCGGTTTCCAGGGATCCCACTGGGGCTCCCCCTGCCCATAACTCATGCGGCGCATCTTAGACGGGCCAGGGGCACGCTTGTTCCCGTTCGGTAACCCCTGCGGCAACCGCACAGCCGGTGGCCCCGAGGCGCGACCGCGGCGAAGGCTTCGTTTTGACCCTTCTCATGGGCGCCGTTATCCTGGCTGTTCGTTGTGTGTATTGGCTTGCTCATTCTCACGTGAGGGGCCCTTACACCGGTCCACCGGGCCGATGACCAGCGACCAGCACGCGGCTTGCGTCACCGCTGTGCGGTCAGGGCTGTCGTGATCGTCTTCGGTGACCTTGTCAGGAACCTCACTGAAGAAGCGAAGGCTACGAACCGTGCGTACGTACAGCCCCAAGCCCGGCGATGTGACGCGTCAGTGGCACGTCATTGACGCGCAGGACGTCGTCCTGGGCCGTCTGGCCACCACCGCTGCCACTCTCCTGCGTGGCAAGCACAAGCCCATCTACGCGCCCCACGTGGACGCTGGTGACTTCGTCATCATCATCAACGCGGACAAGGTCCACCTGTCCGGCAACAAGCGGACCCAGAAGATGGCGTACCGCCACTCCGGCTACCCGGGTGGTCTGCGCTCGATCCGCTACGACGACCTGCTGGCGAACAACCCCGAGAAGGCCATCGAGAAGGCCGTCAAGGGCATGCTCCCCAAGAACTCCCTGGGCCGTCAGATGCTCTCGAAGCTGAAGGTCTACAAGGGTGACCAGCACCCGCACGCTGCCCAGCAGCCGGTGCCGTTCGAGATCACCCAGGTCGCGCAGTAAGTCCGGCCACCCCCTAAGACTGAAGAGAATCTGAGGAGAATCGTGGCCGAGACCACTGCCGAGCAGCCGCTCGAAGAGCTTGACATCGACAGCTACACCACCGAGACCGAGGTCCCGCTGGAGGGTGAGTACACCTCCGAGTCCCTCGCCTCCCGCTTCGGTGAGCCCCAGCCGGCCGCCGGCCTGGGCCGCCGCAAGAACGCCATCGCCCGCGTCCGGATCGTCCCGGGCACCGGCAAGTGGAAGATCAACGGGCGCACGCTCGAGGACTACTTCCCGAACAAGGTGCACCAGCAGGAGGTCAACGAGCCCTTCAAGGTGCTCGAGCTCGAGGGCCGCTACGACGTCATCGCCCGTATCGCGGGTGGCGGCGTCTCCGGTCAGGCCGGTGCGCTCCGTCTCGGTGTCGCCCGCGCCCTGAACGAGGCGGACGTCGACAACAACCGCGGTCCGCTGAAGAAGGCCGGCTTCCTGCGCCGCGACGACCGTGCGGTCGAGCGCAAGAAGGCCGGTCTGAAGAAGGCCCGCAAGGCTCCGCAGTACAGCAAGCGCTAATCGCGTCCGCTGGTCACAGCGGGCGACCCCCTGCCTGCTGTGCGCATGCACGCATCGCCCCGGCAGCACGTTCCGTGCCGCCGGGGCGGTTCGTTTACGGGGGACGGTGCTTATCACCGGCTTTTGGGGCTTATGGAGCAATCCCGACAGTCCCGGCGGGGGCTTCGGGGAAGCCATCACAGGACAGGGCCGCGGTACGTAGGCCGGTGGGGCGTAGCGTCCGCGGGACGCACGTCGGCGGGACACCCGTCGGCGAGACATGTGTCCTGTGGCACATACGTCCACAGGTTGTACGTTCGCGGGACTACGACAGCCGGGTGACATCGGCGGACGACGTCGGCGGGACGTACGTATTCCGCCCCTGTCCGGACACTCGGCAAGAGCCGCACATTCGCAGCAAGTTCGGAGGACACCACAGTGGGACGACTCTTCGGCACGGACGGCGTGCGCGGTGTCGCCAACGCGGATCTCACGGCCGAGATGGCGCTCGGCCTGTCCGTCGCGGCGGCGCACGTACTGGCCGAGGCGGGCACGTTCGAGGGCCACAAGCCCAAGGCGGTGGTGGGACGGGACCCGCGCGCGTCCGGGGAGTTCCTGGAGGCCGCCGTGGTCGCCGGTCTCGCCAGCGCCGGTGTGGACGTGCTGCGGGTCGGCGTGCTGCCCACCCCGGCCGTCGCGTATCTGACGGGCGCGCTCGGCGCGGACCTCGGCGTGATGCTCTCCGCCAGCCACAACGCCATGCCCGACAACGGCGTCAAGTTCTTCGCCCGCGGCGGCCACAAGCTCGCCGACGAGCTGGAGGACAAGATCGAGGCCGTGTTCGAGGAGCACCGCACCGGCGCCCCCTGGGACCGCCCCACCGGGGCCGGGGTCGGCCGGGTGACGTCCTACGACGAGGGCTTCGAGCAGTACGTGGCCCACCTCCTGGGCGTCCTGCCGAACCGTCTCGACGGGCTGAAGATCGTCCTCGACGAGGCGCACGGCGCCGCCTCCCGGGTCTCGCCCGAGGCGTTCACGCGCGCGGGCGCCGAGATCGTCACCATCGGCGCGGAGCCGGACGGCCTCAACATCAACGACGGCTGCGGCTCCACCCACCTGGACAAGCTGAAGGCCGCCGTCGTCGAGCACGGCGCCGACCTCGGCATCGCGCACGACGGTGACGCCGACCGCTGCCTCGCCGTGGACCACACCGGCGAGGAGGTGGACGGCGACCAGATCCTCGCCGTGCTCGCGCTGGCGATGCGGGAGCGTTCCGCGCTGCGCTCGGACACCGTCGTCGCGACGGTCATGTCCAACCTGGGCTTCAAGCTGGCCATGGAGCGCGAGGGCATCCACCTCGTGCAGACCGCGGTCGGCGACCGGTACGTGCTGGAGGAGATGAAGGAGAAGGACTACGCGCTCGGCGGCGAGCAGTCCGGCCACGTCATCATCCTCGACCACGCCACCACCGGCGACGGCACACTGACCGGCCTGCTGCTGGCCGCGCGGGTCGCCCAGAGCGGCCGTACGCTGCGGGAGCTTGCGTCCGTGATGGAGCGGCTGCCGCAGGTGCTGGTCAACGTGCCGGACGTCGACAAGTCCCGGGTCGGCTCGTCCCCGGACCTGGCCGCCGCCGTGACCGAGGCGGAGCGGGAGCTGGGCGCGACGGGGCGGGTGCTGCTGCGGCCGTCGGGCACCGAGCCCCTCGTACGGGTCATGGTCGAGGCCGCGGACATCGACCAGGCGCGGTCGGTGGCGGGACGGCTGGCGGACGCGGTGAAGTCGGCGCTGGGCTAGAGACGCCTCGCCTTCAGGGAACGTTCGCGCTGCCTGGACCAGATCCACTTCTGGGCCAGCAGCGTGAGCGTCCCCGCCACCACGATGCCCAGCAGGTTCAGCAGGAGCTGTTTCGTGGAGCCCCAGGTCTGCCCGGTGTCGCCGTAGCTCAGCGCGACGGCCGCGTTGGCGGCGGCCGGGATCGTCGTCACGGAGATGGCGACCCCGACGAGGGCGCCGGACTTGGCGGAGGTCAGGGAGAGCGTGCCGGCGGCTCCGGCGAGGACCGCCACGACGAGGGAGAACCAGTCGGGGGCGTAGACGAAGCCGGTGTTGGGCCGGGCGCTCTCCAACTGCTCCTCGCTGAACAGGCCGACCGCGTCCATGAACAGGCTGAACCCCACCGTCACGGCCATCGCCACCGCGAACCCCACCAGCAGCGCGGTCAGCGAGCGCAGCGCGAGCCGGGGCGCCCGCTGCACCAACGCCGTGCCGATCCCCGCCAGCGGGCCGAACTCCGGACCCACCGCCATCGCGCCCACGATCAGGATCGCGTTGTCGAGCACCACGCCGCACGCCGCGATCACGGTGGCCAGCGTGATGAACGCGAGATAGGTGATCGACAGCGTCGACTCCTCGTGCGTGGCCTCCGTCAGGTGCTCCCACAGCACCGCGTCCGCGCCCTCGCCCGGGGCCTCCGCCTCGGCCTTGTCGGCCTGCCTGGACAGCGACAGGTCGATGTTCTCGACGGCGATGGAACCGGTGCTCTCCAGCCCCAGCTCCTGGAGCGCGCTGAGGAGTTCGTCCGCGGCCTCGCGCGCGACGTCGCACATCACGACGTCCCCGGCGGGGTTGCGGGCGGCACCCGGTATGACGACGAGGTGCGCGGTGCCGACCGTCCCCTCGATCAGACGTACCGCCTCCGCCGTACGCTCGGTCGGGGTGATCAGACGCAGATGCAGCATCCCCGCAGGGTAGCCGTCAGAGTTTCCGCAGGCTCAGCCGCTGCACCTTGTGGTCCGGGCCCTTGCGCAGCACCAGGGTGGCGCGGCCGCGGGTGGGGGCGATGTTCTCCACCAGGTTGGGCTTGTTGACGGTGCGCCACATGGTGCCGGCGTAGTCGAGGGCCTCCTCCTCGGAGACCTGGGTGTACTTGCGGAAGTACGACGAGGGGTCCTGGAAGGCGGTCTCGCGCAGCTTGCGGAACCGGTTGAGGTACCACTGCTCGACGTCCTCGGTGCGCGCGTCGACGTACACGCTGAAGTCGAAGTAGTCCGCGAGACCGACCCGGGTGCGGCCGTCCTTGCCGGGCAGGGCGGGCTGGAGGACGTTCAGCCCCTCGACGATCAGGATGTCCGGGCGGCGCACGGTGAGCTTCCGGCCGGGGACGATGTCGTAGATCAGGTGGGAGTAGACGGGTGCGGTCACCTCGTCCTTGCCGGCCTTGATGTCGGCGACGAAACGGGTGAGCGCGCGGCGGTCGTACGACTCGGGGAACCCCTTGCGCGCCATCAGGCCCCGCGCCTGCAGTTCCCGCGTGGGCAGCAGGAACCCGTCCGTCGTCACCCGCTCCACCCGCGGGTGCTCCGGCCAGCGGGACAGCAGGGCCTGGAGAAGACGGGCCACGGTGGACTTCCCGACGGCGACGGAGCCGGCGACGCCTATCACGAACGGCGTCCCGGACTGGGAGCCCTGCTCGCCGAGGAAGGTGTTCAGGGCGCCCCTGAGGCCGTCCGTGGCCTTCACGTACAGGTTGAGCAGCCGGGACAGCGGCAGGTAGATGTCCCGCACCTCGTCGAGGTCGATGACGTCACCCAGACCGCGCAGCTTCTCGACCTCCTCGGCGGTCAGCGGCAGCGGCGTCTTGTCGCGCAGCGCACTCCACTCGGCACGGGTGAGGTCGACGTAGGGAGTCGCCTCCGGCCTGGGCCGGTGGGCGCTCCGGGGCATCGAGGAGACCGGAGAGATCACAGTCCATTGTTAACGGAGTTTGAACGGGGTGGGGGGTGGGCTGCGTCACGTGCCGCCCGGCTTCCGGATGGGCGGTGCAGTGACCCACTCGGCGAAGATGGCTGATTGTCGACCCCGGCTTCGACCCGTGCACTTCGAGGCTGTCCGGCGTTCGTACCCCGGTGGGAATTTCCGATTTCGGGCACGCGAGGGCGGGTATCGGCGGGCGTCGGACCGTAGGCTGCGGATCATGTGCGGAATCGTGGGTTACGTGGGATCGCAGTCGGCGCTCGACGTCGTGATGGCCGGGCTGAAGCGGCTGGAGTACCGGGGCTACGACTCGGCGGGCGTCGCCGTGCTCGCGGACGGCGGGCTGGCCGCGGCGAAGAAGGCCGGGAAGCTGGTCAACCTGGAGAAGGAGCTGGTCGACCGGCCGCTGCCGACCGGCACCACCGGCATCGGGCACACCCGGTGGGCCACCCACGGTGCGCCGAACGACCCCAACGCGCACCCGCACCTCGACAACGCGGGCCGCGTCGCCGTCGTCCACAACGGGATCATCGAGAACTTCGCGCTGCTGCGCGCCGAGTTGGAGGAACGGGGCCACACCCTCGCCTCCGAGACGGACACCGAGGTCGTCGCCCATCTGCTCGCCGAGGAGTTCTCCGTGACCGCGGACCTCGCGGAGTCGATGCGGCTGGTGTGCCGGCGCCTGGACGGCGCGTTCACCCTGGTCGCGGTGCACGCCGACGAGCCCGACGTGGTCGTGGGCGCGCGGCGCAACTCGCCGCTGGTCGTCGGCGTCGGCGAGGGCGAGGCCTTCCTCGCCTCGGACGTCGCCGCGTTCATCGCCCACACCCGGTCCGCGATCGAGCTGGGCCAGGACCAGGTGGTGGAACTGCGCCGCGACGGCGTCACGGTCACCGGCTTCGACGGCCGGCCCGCCGACGTGCACTCCTACCACGTCGACTGGGACGCCTCGGCCGCCGAGAAGGGCGGCTACGACTACTTCATGCTCAAGGAGATCGCCGAGCAGCCCAAGGCGGTCGCCGACACGCTCCTCGGCCGTATCGACGCCGCTGGTTCGCTGCGCCTGGACGAGCTGCGGATCTCGCCCGCGGAACTGCGCGAGGTCGACAAGGTGGTGATCGTCGCCTGCGGGACCGCCTTCCACGCCGGGCTGATCGCCAAGTACGCCATCGAGCACTGGACGCGGATCCCCTGCGAGGTCGAACTGGCCAGCGAGTTCCGCTACCGGGACCCCATCCTCGACCCGCGCACCCTGGTCATCGCCATCTCCCAGTCCGGCGAGACCATGGACACCCTGATGGCCCTGCGGCACGCCCGCGAGCAGGGCTCCAAGGTGCTGGCGATCTGCAACACCAACGGCTCGACGATTCCCAGGGAGTCGGACGCGGTCCTGTACACGCATGCGGGGCCGGAAGTCGCGGTGGCCTCCACGAAGGCGTTTCTGACGCAGCTCGTCGCCTGCTACCTGGTGGCCCTGTACCTGGGCCAGGTGCGCGGCACCAAGTGGGGCGACGAGATCCACGTCGTCATCCGCGACCTGTCGAGGATCTCCGACGAGGTCGAGCGGGTCCTGGAGACCATGGAGCCGGTACGCCGGCTGGCGCGCTCCCTCGCCGACAAGAACACGGTGCTGTTCCTGGGACGGCACGTCGGCTACCCGGTCGCCCTGGAAGGCGCCCTCAAGCTCAAGGAACTGGCGTACATGCACGCCGAGGGCTTCGCCGCTGGCGAGCTGAAGCACGGGCCGATCGCGCTGATCGAGCAGGACCTGCCGGTGGTCGTGGTGGTGCCCTCGCCGCGCGGACGCTCGGTCCTGCACGACAAGATCGTCTCGAACATCCAGGAGATCCGGGCGCGGGGTGCGCGCACGATCGTGATCGCGGAGGAGGGCGACGAGGCGGTCGTCCCCTACGCCGACCACCTGATCAGCATCCCGGCGACCCCGACCCTGCTCCAGCCGCTGGTCGCGACGGTGCCGTTGCAGGTCTTCGCCTGCGAGCTGGCCACGGCTCGGGGCAACGAGGTGGATCAGCCGCGGAACCTGGCGAAGTCCGTCACGGTGGAGTAGGGGAACGTTCTCGGCGTGGATGCCACCCCGGGCCCGGAGGGCACGGGGGTCAGCCGCGGGCGAGCTTGGCGCGGCGGTACGCCCGGTGGGTGTAGCGGATCAGCACCGCGGCCGGCAGGACCGCCCTGGCCAGGATGCTCCACGCCGGGTGGGTCTCGTCGGACAGGCGGACGACGGCGAACAGGAGCCCCAGCCCGAACACCACGTCCAGCGCCACCAGGAGGACCAGGCCGACGGGCCACCTCCGGAGCGCCGCCTTCCCGCTGTCGCCGCCCCGGGCCGTCGGCACGGTGGTCTCCCGCTTGCGCGGCTGCGGGATCCGCTCCGGTTCACGGGCCGGCAGCGGGACGACCGCGGCGGCGGGGACGGCCGCGTCCAGCGCCGCGATCCGCTCGGCCGTGACGCCCTCGAACAAGGTCGGCTCGACGGCCACGCGGAAGCCGTCGAGGCCGGTCAGGACGCGGCCCCCGTCGGGGCGGGTGGTCATCGCGGCGCACGCGTCGTACCGCACGGTGACCGGGCCGCCCGGCAGCAGCAGGCTCACACCCTCGGCGCCGATCACCAGCGTGACGCCGTCGTCCTCCAGCGACGGGTGCCGGGTACCGGCGAGCGCGGACGACGAGTACTGCGGGGCGGGCTCGAAGCCCGCCCACTCGGCGCCCCGGGTGGGCACCTGGAGCAGCCCGCCGTCCCAGGCCTCACGGGCGACCTCGCGCAGGTCCGCGACCGTGACCGCCCGCACCTCGGCCATGTGCTGCTCGGGGGAGAGGATCCGGTGGCCGAGCAGCAGACTGAGCGCGTACGACGGCAGCAGCGCGGCGCCGAGGTCGGGAGTGTCGTACCGCTTGAGCATCTTGCCGCGCGCGGAGTCCAGTTCGGCCTGCTCGATACGGCCGGCGCGCAGGCGGGCGAGCGTGTCGACGAACCCGCCGACCACCGCGGCCTGCTTCTTGGGCAACGCGTCGGCGTACGCGGTGAGGGTGGCGAAGTCCGCGTCGCGCGGGCTGTAGTCGGCCTCCGCCGTGTACGAGTACCCGCCCTCGTGACGCAGGTCCTGGAAGAGGGCGCGGCCCAGGACGTCGGCGAAGACGGAGGCAGCGGTGGAGCGGCGCAGTACGGCGTTGAAGACGACGTGGCCGTCGTCGCCGCGGATGTAGGCGGGCGTGACGGGCAGCGCGCTGGACGCGGCCGGTGCCGGGATGCGGCTGCCGGTGGGCAGGGTGAGGTCGAGGCCGTCCGGTACCCGGTCACTGGTGATCCACAGCACGGCGTTGTCCCGGGTGAAGCGGGTCTCGGCCCAGTCCCGTACCTGGTCGGCCGTCAGTCCCCAGGTGCCCAGTTCGTCGTAGCTGGACAGGCCGTATCCCTGGGCGCCGTAACGCCACAGCGGCATCTGGGAGTTGACGCCGTTCGCCCGGCTCGCGGCCTCCGTGCGGAGGATCTCCTTCTCCGTTTCCAGACGCTCCAGCGGCAGGTCGCGCAGGGCCGCGCAGACGTCGTTGAGGTAGGTGACGACCTCGTCCTCGCCGCCGGTGACGTGGAAGAGGGTGTATGTGTTCGCCGTGGCGCCGTTGTAGTGCCCGTCGGACATGCCCAGGCGGTGCAGCGCGAGGTGTTCGACGAGGTGGGTGACGCCGGAGGTGGCCAGGGTCTCGTCGGCGCGACCCACGCGGAAGAAGAGGCCGGCGGTGATGTCGCCGGGACGCGGGGCGTGCAGGACGGGGACGCCCTGGACGGTGGTGTGGGCGACCACGCCGTCGAGAGCGGCGAGGTGGGTGAGGTCCGCGGCCTCAGGTCTCATGGTCGCGTCGTGCGTGGTCATCTTCCGTCTCCCCCTCAGAGCGTCGCCAGCGCGGCCGTGCGGTACTTCGCGAACCGGCTCTTCCAGTCGGCCAGGTACTGCCACGAGGACTTGGAGGCCGTGTTGCCCAGGGCGGCGAAGTGCGGGGCGGCGTCCTCCAGGTGGCCGCCGAGCGAGAAGGCCAGGGCGAAGGCGCTGTGCCCGGTGATCCAGTGCCAGCCCGGCCGGTAGTCCGGGTGCAGCACGGACACCTGGGCGGCGTGACGGAGGTCGTCGCGGACGGGCAGGCCCCGCATGTAGGCCGTCGCCTCGCTCCCGTCCAGCTCCAGCCAGTGTTCGATATGGGCCTCGGCGACCAGGATCCCGGCCTGCGATCCGTCCGGCGCCGCGCTCGCGCACTCCTGGGCGAAGCCGTGCGCGTCCTCCCAGGAACCGCCCCACTTCGGGCAGAGCTGTTGCAGCAACTGCGACTGGGCGCGGAAGTGGTGGGGGTGGTGGGCCGAGAGCCGGTCGTAGCGGCGCCGGGCCTCGGACTGCCCCAGCTCCAGGCCGCGGGCGGTGAGCAGCCGGGCGGTCCAGGCGGGGGCGTACGCGGGCTGTTCCGCGCACACCTCGATGAGCATCTGCTCGGCCTTGCGCAGCCAGGCGTGGAACTGGTCGAACTGGTCCCGGGAGACGTGCTTGGCACGGGCACCGCTGCGGATGCCCCAGCCGATGCGGATGTACCGCTCGGCGAGCAGTGTGGCCGGCAGCGGGTTGCCGGGCAGGGCCGCCGCGGCCTTCTCCAGGTACTCCTCGGTCCCGTCGATGTCGGCGAGGGCGCCGACGGCGAAGGACACCTTGTCGACGGAGTCGAGCCCGGCGAAGAAGGCCTGGGTGGCAGCCCAGTCACCGGCCCGGGCGGCGGTGCGCAGCGGGGCGAGCCCGGGCAGCGCGTCGAACGGATCGGTCACCGGCTCCGACGCCGTGCCGGTACTGCTCATGCGTCCGCCCCCCTGGCGTTTTTCGGATGCACCTCGACTGCGCGGCGCGCCGGCTGTTCCCCCAGGGCGCGCGATCGAGCCTGCGCAGGCTAGCAGGGAGCTGTGACGTGAGGGGACTGGGTTTTGAGGGCTTCGACGAAGGTGGTGAAGGCGGCGGTGGGGAAGGAGAGGGGGGCGCGGGCCAGCGCCTTGGAGTCGCGGACGGCTATGTGGGTGCGGCGGTTGGCGATTTCCACGCAGGAGTTACCGTCGCCACCGGCGGAGTAGGAGGACTTCCGCCAGTTGGTGGGAGTGGTCACGGTGCGCCTCACAATTCCTTGAGCAAGCCGTGGATGAAGTCACGCGACCGTTCGGGATCGAGCGACGCAGCTTCCACCCTACGGAAGAGTGTTCGAAGGACGCCGAGTTGGGCTTCGGCATCGACAAAGCCCGTGCCATGCGGTGCATCGCGAACTGCGGTGTCGAGTTTCGGTACCGCACCACCTGCCCGCGCGCCGTCACCGTCAGCCGCCGGACCCTCCGTCTCATCCTCACCATGCACGGCCTGATCCGCCTGGTCGACACCGCTGAACTCCTCGCGACCGAGCTGGTCTCCAACGCCGTACGCCACACGAAGGGGCCCGCGGCCCTGCGGGTGCGCTGGTCCGCGGGCGTGTTGCGGATCGGGGCGTGGGACGCCGACCCCGAGCCGCCGGAGCCGCCCGTACCGCTGGAGCAGGTGGACGACGTGGAGGAAGGGAGGGGGCTGGCGCTCGTCCGGGCGTGCGCCGACCTGTGGGGCTGGCAGCCGCTGGCGAGGGGCGGCAACCGGGGCAAGGTCGTCTGGTGCGAGCTCGCCGCCGCATAGGCCCTGTCCCGCCCGCCGAACTGCAACACATCCCGGAAATCTGTCGCACCTGTGGATCAACCCCCTGCCCGTCCATCTGTGCCGGAAGCCCGGCACGACTCGTCCCGGTCCGCCTCGTTCTCGTTCTGCGCGTCGCCCATGTCCTTGTCCCGCTGGTACCTCATCGCCTGGGACCTCGACCGTGACGACTGGCGCACCTTCCGCGTCGACCGCATACGCCCCCGCACCCCCAACCGGCCCGCGCTTCACCCGACGCGGTCTCCCCGGCGACGACGTGGCCGCGTTCGTCACCGGACGATTCCGAGGGGCTGACGGCTCCACCACCGACTGGCCCTGCCATGGCGAAGTCGTCCTCGGCCTCCCCGCGCAGGCTGTGGCCCCCGTCGCGCAGGACGGAATCGTCGAGGAACTCGGCCCCGACCGCTGTCGCTTCACCCTCGGCTCCTGGATCGGCCCACCCCAACTGGCCAGTGCCTTCGGCGAACTGGCCGCGCGCTACGCCAACGCGGGCTGCGGAGCATCCGAGACGTGGCCGGGGGTTCTTCTCGTCCACGGCACGAGCGGGACGGGGGAGGAGCGGCATGCTCCAGGCTTCACCGGGCCAGTGTTTTCAGGCTTCCGGCGCGGTCAGCCACGCGCTGACGCGGGCCAGCGCGGAGGGGCCGGAGTCCGAGGTGACGTCCTGGACCAGATCGGCGATCGAGACCGCGCGCAGGGCTTCCCGCCAGGCCGTGTCCGCCGCGGTCATCGCGCGGGCGATCGGGCAGGGCGCGGTGCACGACTCGGCCGGGGTGGCGAGCGGGCCGCGCTGGCGGATCTCCGTGCAGGTGAACGCCTGGCCGGGGCCGTCGACCGCCTCCACCACATCGAGCACGGTGATCGAGGCTGGTTCCCGGGTGAGCACGTAGCCGCCCGACTTGCCCTGGACCGAGCGCACGAGCCCAGCCCGGGAGAGCGCCTGCAGCTGCTTGGCCAGATAGCTCGCCGAGACGTCGTGCAGCTCCGCCAGCCTGGTCGCGGGCACGGGCTCCTGGACCGACGTGAGCACGACGCAGCAGTGCAGGGCCCACTCGACTCCGCCGGACATCTTCACGCGCCCACTCTAATCAGACCGCTTGACTCGGACAATTTATGTCCGTGTATAGTCCCGGACAGATCGTGTCCGAGTTTGGTGCATGGCACGCCCACGTATGGGCTCATATGCCATATTGCGGACATATTCCCGACGAAAGGCGTGTCATGAAGTTCGCAGTCATCGGGGGCACCGGGCTGATCGGGTCACAGGTCGTCAAGGACCTGAACGCCGCCGGGCACCAGGCGGTACCGCACTCGCTGTCCACCGGGGTCGACGTCATCAGCGGCCAGGGACTGGACGCGGCGGTGGCGGGAGCCGACGTCGTCGTCAACCTGACGAACTCCCCGACCTTCGACGAAGCCTCCCCGGCGTTCTTCCAGGCCTCGATGGACAACCTTCTGTCCGCGGCCCGCAAGGGCGGCGTCGGCCACTTCGTCATCCTCTCGATCGTCGGTGTGGACCAGGTGCCGGAGCTGGACTACTACCGGGCCAAGGTGCTCCAGGAGGCCATCCTCGCGGCCGGGCCGATCCCCTACTCGATCGTCCGGGCGACGCAGTTCATGGAGTTCATGGACGCCGTCATGTCCTGGACCGCGGAGGGTGACACCGTCCGGCTGCCGGCCACGCCGATCCAGCCGATCGCCTCCAGGGACGTGGCAGCGGCGGTGGCGGAGGTGGCCGCGGGCGCCCCGCTGAACGGCATTCGCAACATCGCCGGCCCCGAGATCTTCAACCTGGACGAGCTGGGCCGGATCACCCTGTCCCACAAGGGCGACAACCGCACCGTCGTCACCGACCCCACAGCCGGCATGTTCGCCGTCGTCAAGGGCGACGTCCTCACCGACAGGAACGCCCACCTCGCCCCCACCCGCTACGCCGACTGGCTCTCCTGACCCCCGCGACAATCGGGCGCCAATTGACGGCCATTCAGTGATGGTCCGCGAGAGTGGGAATGCAAAAGAAAGGCAGGTCCGGGCACCCCATTTCTGCGAGTGCCCGAACCTGCCCCGGGCGAGGCTCAGTGCCGGAAGGCGTCCTTGGTCTTCTCCTTGGCCTCGCGGGCGTCGCCGCGCGCCTGCTCCATGCGGCCCTCGGCCTCCATGCGCTCGTTGCCGACGGTGCGGCCGACGGTCTCCTTGACCTTGCCCTTGGCCTGCTCTGTCTTGGCCTGCGCCTTCTGGTTCTCAGCCATGGGTGTCACATCCCTACGTCGTCACGGCGTTCGGTGACGTTCGGATTGCCCCCGTCGTAACGCCTAAACGTCACAGCAATGCGCTGTGCCGTGCACGAGGATTCGCGGCGAACCAATCAGAATTCCACTGAAAGCCTTGAAGAAACCCGAGTTCTTCGATGCGTGCCGAGCCGTCGACGGGGAACCCGCTCGACCGGAGGTTGATGAAACATGGTTCCCTTGCTTCTGGTTCTTCTTCTGGCCCTGATCCTTTTCGGTGCGGGCTTCGCCTTGAAGGCGCTGTGGTGGCTCGCCGTCATCGTGCTGGCGGTGTGGTTGCTGGGCTTCGTCGTCCGCCCGGCGAGTGGCGGTCGACGGGGTCGCTGGTACCGCTGGTAGCGGCGCGCGTCGACACACGTCACGTAGGGCCCCGGCCGTGTCCGGGGCCCTACGTGTGTGCGCCCACGGACCTTGCCGTCCGCTCGGTCGTCACATACGAGTGGAAAGGGTGAAAAGGTGCGTACCTCCCCGCTGCCAGGGCATTCGTGGCCCGTCGGGCGCCGGTGCGCAACCGGAACCAGCGGCCTCCAACCCGGCGCCCGGCCTTGTGGTCGCCGCGCGACGAAGGGTCGCGGCGCGATGCCCCTTCGTCACGCGGCGAACGGGCGGTCGGGGCCGCATAGGGTGCCCCGCATGAGCATCATCGGAGTCGGCATCGACGTGGCCGAGATCGATCGCTTCCGGGCCGCGCTGGAGCGCACCCCCGGGCTGGCCGAACGACTCTTCCTGGAGCGCGAGTTGCTGCTGCCGGGCGGTGAGCGGCGCGGGATCGCCTCGCTGGCCGCGCGGTTCGCGGCGAAGGAGGCGGTGGCCAAGGCGCTGGGCGCGCCCGGAGGGCTGCACTGGACCGACGCCGAGGTGTACGTCGAGGACAGTGGTCAGCCCCGGCTGCGCGTGACGGGCACGGTCGCGGCCCGCGCGGCCGAACTGGGCGTGCGGTTCTGGCATGTGTCGCTCAGCCATGACGCGGGTGTCGCCTCGGCGGTGGTCGTCGCCGAGGGATAGCGCGCGATCCCGGCGCTCGGAGCGAGGGCCGGGGGCCGGGGCCGGGGCCGGGAGCCGGGCGACTCCCGCGCCCTTCGTCATGGTGCGAGCGCGGTGGGGGAGACTCGGCCGTATGCGTACTGCGTACAGCGTGGAGACGGTGAGGACGGCCGAGCGTGCGCTCATGGCCCGGCTTCCGGAGGGGGCGCTCATGCAGCGCGCCGCCGCCGGACTGGCCGCGGCCTGCGCCCAGTTGCTGGGGCGGGTGTACGGCAGCCGGGTGGTGCTGCTGGTCGGCAGCGGGGACAACGGCGGCGACGCCCTGTACGCCGGGGCGCGGCTCGCCCGGCGCGGGGCCGGGGTGACGGCGGTACTGCTGTCGCCCGAGAGGACCCACCAGGGCGGGCTCGCGGCCCTTCGCAGGGCGGGCGGTACGGCCGCGGACCCCTCTGACGCCGCCGAGGAGGTGATCCGGGCCGCCGACCTCGTCGTCGACGGGATCGTGGGCATCGGCGGCAAGGGCGGGCTCCGGCCCGACGCGGCACGGCTCGCCGCGCTCGCCGGCGCCTCGCGCGCGGTCGTCGTCGCCGTGGACCTGCCGAGCGGTGTCGAGGCCGACAGCGGGGAGGTGCGGGGGGACGCCGTACGGGCGGACCTCACCGTGACCTTCGGTACGCACAAGCCGGCGCTGCTCATCGATCCCGCGCGGGAGTACGCCGGTTCCGTACGGCTCGTCGACATCGGGCTCGAACTGCCCGAGGAGGCCGAGCTGGAGGCGTTGCAGCACGCGGACGTGGCCGCGCTGCTGCCGGTGCCGCGCGCCGAGAGCGACAAGTACCGGCGGGGCGTCGTCGGCATCGCCGCCGGGTCCGCGCGCTATCCCGGAGCGGCCGTGCTCGCCGTCTCGGGGGCGCTGCGCGGCGGGGCCGGGGCCGTGCGGTATGTGGGACCCGCCGGGAGCGCGGTGATCGCCCGCTTCCCGGAGACACTGGTCTCCGAACGGGGGCCCGCCAAGGCCGGGCGGGTGCAGGCCTGGGTGGTCGGTCCCGGCGCGGGCGACGACGCGGCGACCGTGGCCGAGGTGCTGGAGGCGGACGTACCCGTCCTCGTCGACGCGGACGGGCTCAGGCTGGCCGACCGGGACGCCGTACGCGCCCGTACGGCACCGACGCTGATGACCCCGCACGCCGGCGAGGCCGCCGCGCTGCTCGGCGTGGCGCGCCAGGAGGTCGAGGGCGCTCGGCTCGCGGCGGTACGGGAGCTGGCGTCCCGCTACCGGGCGACCGTCCTCCTCAAGGGCTCGACGACGCTGGTGGCGGACCCCGACGGCGGCCCGGTACGGGTGAACGCCACCGGCACCCCGTGGCTGGCGACCGCGGGCAGCGGAGACGTGCTGTCCGGCCTGTCGGGGTCGCTTCTCGCGGCCGGCCTCTCGGCCCGGGACGCGGCGAGCGTGGCGGCGTACCTGCACGGCCTGGCGGGCCGCTACGCCGCGGACGGCGCACCGGCGGGGGCGCACGACGTGGCCGACGCGATTCCAGAGGCCTGGCGGGACGTGCGGGGGTGAGCGGGTGGGCCCCTATACGGCCTGGACGGGCCCGGTCGGGCGTTCGGACCGGGCACGGTCGAGGGACGTCGGCTGCCGGAACGCTACCCGCCGGTACCGTCATCCCCGTGCCGTCCGGCCCCTCTGAGACACTGGGGCGCGATGGAACGTATCGAGACAGCACCCCTGCGCGCCCGCGCCGAGATCGATCTGGCGGCCCTGCGGGCGAACGTGCGTGCCCTGCGTGCCCTCGCGCCCGGCGCGGCCCTGATGGCCGTCGTGAAGTCGGACGCGTACGGCCACGGGGCCGTGCCGTGCGCCCGCGCGGCCCTCGAAGCCGGCGCCGAGTGGCTCGGCACGGCCACGCCCGAGGAGGCCCTCGCCCTGCGCGAGGCAGGAGTGCCGGGCCGCGTCCTGTGCTGGCTGTGGACCCCCGGCGGCCCCTGGCAGCGTGCCGTCGAGGCCGACGTCGACGTGTCCGTCAGCGGCCTGTGGGCCCTCGACGAGGTGCGCGAGGCGGCCGCCGCCGCGGGCGTGGCCGCCCGGGTCCACCTCAAGGCCGACACCGGCCTGGGCAGGAACGGCTGCCAGCCCGGCGACTGGCCGGAACTCGTCGCCGAGGCCCTGCGCGCCCAGGCCGACGGCCTGGTCACCGTCGTCGGCCTCTGGTCCCACTTCGCCTGCGCCGACGAACCCGGCCACCCCTCCGTCCAGGCCCAACTGGCCCGCTTCCGCGAGATGGTGGCGTACGCCGAACAGCAGGGCGTGCGCCCCGAGGTGCGGCACATCGCCAACTCGCCCGCCACGCTGACCCTGCCAGAGGCCCACTTCGACCTCGTGCGCACCGGAATCGCGATGTACGGCATCTCACCGAGCCCCGAACTCGGCACCCCCGCCGACCTCGGACTGCGCCCGGTGATGACCCTCA
This sequence comes from Streptomyces sp. NPDC093984, assembly GCF_044764595.1. Lineage (NCBI taxonomy): Bacteria > Bacillati > Actinomycetota > Actinomycetes > Kitasatosporales > Streptomycetaceae > Streptomyces > Streptomyces sp. NPDC093984. The sequence goes on from NZ_JBIWIM010000002.1 coordinate 250,694, forward strand.
CGGCCTCGCTCGCCCTGGTCAAGCAGGTCCCCGGCGGCCACGGCGTCAGCTACGGCCATCTGTACACCACCCCCGGCGCCACCACCCTCGGCCTGGTCCCGGTCGGCTACGCGGACGGCATCCCGCGCCACGCCTCCGGTACCGGACCGGTCCTGGTCGACGGCAAGCTGCGCACCGTCGCGGGCCGGATCGCCATGGACCAGTTCGTCGTGGACCTGGGCGGCGACGAGCCCCCACCCGGCACCGAGGCGGTCCTCTTCGGCCCCGGCGACCGGGGCGAACCCACCGCCGAGGACTGGGCGCAGGCGGCCGGAACCATCGCTTACGAAATCGTGACCCGGATCGGAACCCGCGTCCCGCGCGTCTACGTAAAGGTGAACGCGGAACAAGATGGGTAATCCACACGGGTGAGCCGGGGCAGACGTACGGCTGAACGAGCGGAGGCCCCGGCACGAAGGAGCGGGACGTGAGCGAGAGCAGCGCGGAGACGGCGGAAGCCGTCATGGGCGCGACCGCCGCTGCCGCCGGCAACTGGCGTCTCGCCGGTCTCGCCGGCGCCGCGATAGGCGTGGTCGCGGCGGGTGCCGCGGCCGGCGTCGCGATCGAACGGATGACGGTCGGCCGCGGCATGCGCAGGAAGGCCCGGCTGGCCCTCGACTCGGCGGGGCCGTACGGCACCCTCCGCGGCATCCCCGGCAAGGCGTACGCCGACGACGGCACCGAGCTGTACTACGAGGTCGACGACATCGAGCCGGAGAGGATCCCCGCGCAGCGCCGCCGCCGGCTCTTCGGGCGCAAGGCCCCGGCCCCGGTCACCGTCGTCTTCAGCCACGGCTACTGCCTCAACCAGGACTCCTGGCACTTCCAGCGGGCCGCGCTGCGCGGCGTCGTCCGTACCGTGCACTGGGACCAGCGCAGCCACGGCCGCTCCGGGCGGGGCATGGCGCAGGCCGACGGCACGCCGGTCTCCATAGACCAGCTCGGACGCGACCTGAAGGCCGTGATCGACGCGGCCGTGCCCGAGGGGCCGATCGTGCTCGTCGGCCACTCCATGGGCGGCATGACGGTCATGGCCCTCGCCGACCAGCACCCGGAACTGATCCGCGACCGGGTCGTCGGCGTCGCCCTCGTGGGTACGTCGTCCGGGCGGCTCGGTGAGGTCAACTTCGGACTGCCCGTCGCGGGCGTCAACGCGATACGCCGCATCCTGCCCGGAGTGCTCAGAGCGCTCGGGCAGCAGGCCGAGCTGGTGGAGAAGGGACGCAGGGCCACCGCCGACCTGTTCGCGGGGATCATCAAGCGGTACTCGTTCGCGTCCCGGGACATCGATCCGGCCGTCGCCCGGTTCGCCGAGCGGATGATCGAGAGCACGCCGATCGACGTGGTCGCCGAGTTCTACCCGGCCTTCACCGACCACGACAAGACCGAGGCGCTCGCCCGCTTCGCCGACCTCCCCGTGCTCGTCCTCGCCGGAGTGCAGGACCTCGTCACCCCCAGCGAGCACAGCGAGGCCATCGCCGACCTGCTGCCCGACGCCGAACTGGTGCTCGTGCCGGACGCCGGGCACCTGGTGATGCTGGAGCACCCCGAGGTCGTCACCGACCGCCTCGCCGACCTCCTGATGCGCTCGGGAGCGGTCCCCGCAGGGGCTACCGTGGGGGGCTATGGAAGCACCAGCACCAGCACCGCACAGCCCGGCTGAGACCCCCGTGCCGGGCGTCACCGTCGAGCTCACCATCACCTCCCCCGAACAGATGCAGGAACTGGGGCGCCGGCTGGCCAAGTTGCTGCGCGCCGGCGACCTCGTGCTGCTGAACGGCGAGCTGGGCGCGGGCAAGACCACGCTGACCCGCGGGCTCGGCGAGGGCCTCGGGGTACGGGGGGCGGTCACCTCGCCGACCTTCGTCATCGCCCGCGTGCACCCCTCCCTCGGGGACGGCCCGCCGCTGGTCCACGTGGACGCGTACCGGCTGGGCGGCGGCCTGGAGGAGATGGAGGACCTCGACCTCGACGTCTCGCTGCCGGAGTCGGTGGTCGTCGTGGAATGGGGCGAGGGCAAGGTCGAGGAGCTGACGGAGGACCGCCTGCACGTGACGATCCACCGGGCGGTGGGCGACACGACGGACGAGGTCCGGCATGTGACGCTCGCGGGGTTCGGGGAGCGCTGGGCGCAGGTGGACCTGGGAGCGCCCCTTTAGCGGCGGCCCCCTGCATCATGCGGGTCACGTCCCGACAAGGCGTCGGCAAGATATTGCGCCGTGGGCATCCGGCGTGGTCACATGGTCGGAAAGGACCGTGGTCAGGTCTGCCTAACCCTGTCGCCCCCGCGACACCAGGAGGCGTCCATGCCGGCTTCAGAACGCGACGAGGCGCAGCCGCGCGTGGTGCCCGGGCCGGGCAGCGTGTCGATGAAGGACCTGCTCGCGTCGTGCGCCGCGGCCGAGGCGGTCTCGACCCCGCCGAGGGACCCGGCGCCCGACAAGCCCCAGCCGGCTCCCGTGACCGAGGAGGGGCGCAGGGCCGCGTAGGGCGGGGCTGCCGCTACTTGGCGACGACCGTTACTCGACGGCGACCGCTACTGACGGCGACCGCTACTTGACGACGACCACCTTCTGGTTGATCGTCGCGAACTCCCACATCGCCGTGCCGTCCGCACGCGCCTCGCGGATGCCGCCCAGCTTCTTGGACGCGTCCGGCTTCGGTGTCGAACCGTCCACGGCCGAGCTGAAGCCGAACACCACGCCGTCGCTCAGCGCGAACCGCACGATGTGCTCCACCTGCTTGCCGTCCGAACCGGTCCCGGCCGCGGTCCGGGACGTCACCGCGTACGTGCCCGGGGCCGGGTCCACCGTCCCCGGCATCACGGTGAAGGTGCGCTCCACCTTGTTGTCCGTGCCGACCAGCCACACCCGGTCGTCGTCGAGCGAGTACACCACCCGCTCCCCGGTGCCGGAGTCGCCGGGCAGCGCCGCCGGGTTCGCCTTGCCCCGCGGGGCCTTGGACGCGCCGGCCCCCGGCGACTTCTTCACCTGCGGCTTGCCCAGCGTGTCGGGCACGTGCGCCGACGCCTGGTAGGCGAGGAAACCGACCGTGGCGACGGCCGCCACGGTGAGCCCGGCCACGAATCCCGAGCTGCTCCTAGCCACCCTTGCCCACCTCTCGACACCGTGCACGCGCTTGCGTCGCACACCTTTGCTGTGACGGTAGCAGCAGCCGCGGTGGGGACCGGCCCGGCCGTGCGAGGGGCGCGGGCGCCGTACGCTGTTTGCGTGCTCTTGCTCGCTCTGGATACCGCCACCCCCGCCGTGACCGTCGCGCTGCACGACGGCACGTCCGTCCTCGCCTCGACGAGCCAGGTCGACGCCCGGCGGCACGGGGAACTCCTGCTGCCCGCCGTCGACCGGATCCTCGCCGAGGCGGGCACCCGGCTCGATGCCGTCACCGGCGTAGTCGTCGGCGTGGGCCCCGGCCCGTACACCGGGCTGCGGGTCGGCCTGATGACCGCCGACACGTTCGGACTCGCGCTCGGCGTGCCCGTGTACGGCCTGTGCACCCTCGACGGCCTCGCGTACGCCTCCGACCTGACCGTGCCCTTCGTGGTCGCCACCGACGCGCGCCGCAAGGAGGTCTACTGGGCGCGCTACGACGATGCCCGCACCCGTGTCACCGAGCCCGCCGTCGACCGTCCCGCCGAGATCACCGAGAAGGTCGCGGGCCTGCCCGCGATCGGCGCCGGCGCGCTGCTGTACCCGGACACCTTCCCGGACGTCCACGAGCCCGAGCACGTCTCGGCGGCGGCCCTCGCCTCCCTGGCCGCCGAGAAGCTCGCCCGGGGCGAGGAACTGCCCGCGCCGCGTCCGCTGTACCTGCGCCGTCCCGACGCACAGGTGCCCAAGAGCTACAAGGTGGTCACGCCGAAGTGACCGAGCCCGTGACCCCGCCCGAGACGCCCCGGCTGCGCGAGATGCGCTGGTGGGACATCGACCCCGTGCTGGAGCTGGAGAAGGATCTCTTCCCGGAGGACGCCTGGTCGCGGGGCATGTTCTGGTCCGAGCTCGCGCACTCCCGTGGCCCGGAGGCCACCCGCCGCTACGTCGTGGCCGTCGAGGGCGAGCGCGTCGTCGGCTACGCGGGGCTGGCCGCCCAGGGCGCTGCGCCTGACAGCGGCTACGCCGCGGTCGGCGACATCCAGACCATCGCCGTGGCCCGCGACCGCTGGAGCACGGGACTCGGCGGGCGGCTGCTGACCGAGCTGCTGCGCGCCGCGACCGCGTTCGAGTGCGCCGAGGTGATGCTCGAGTGCCGGGTCGACAACGTACGCGCGCAGAAGCTGTACGAGCGCTTCGGCTTCGAGGCCATCGGCTTCAGGCGCGGCTACTACCAGCCGGGGAACGTGGACGCCCTGGTGATGCGCCTGACCACCACTCCCGACGGCGGCTTCGCCGCGGGCTCCCCATCAGTACGAGGAACCGAGATCAATGGCTGACCAACCCCTGGTCCTGGGGATCGAGACGTCCTGTGACGAGACCGGTGTCGGCATCGTCCACGGGACCACCCTCCTCGCGGACGCCGTCGCGTCCAGCGTCGACGAGCACGCGCGCTACGGCGGGGTCGTCCCGGAGGTCGCCTCGCGCGCCCACCTGGAAGCGATGGTGCCGACCATCGAGCGCGCGCTGAAGGACGCGGGAGTCTCCGCGAAGGACCTCGACGGCATTGCGGTCACCGCCGGGCCGGGCCTGGCCGGCGCCCTGCTGGTCGGCGTGTCCGCGGCGAAGGCGTACGCGTACGCGCTGGGCAAGCCGCTGTACGGCGTCAACCACCTGGCCTCGCACATCTGCGTGGACCAGCTCGAGCACGGCGCGCTGCCGGAGCCGACGATGGCGCTGCTCGTCAGCGGCGGCCACTCGTCGCTGCTGCTGTCCACGGACATCACCTCGGACGTACGGCCGATGGGTTCGACGATCGATGACGCGGCCGGCGAGGCCTTCGACAAGATCGCGCGCGTGCTGAACCTCGGCTTCCCGGGCGGCCCGGTCATCGACCGGTACGCCAAGGAGGGCGACCCGGAGGCGATCGCGTTCCCGCGTGGTCTGACCGGCCCGCGCGACCCCGCGTACGACTTCTCCTTCTCCGGCCTGAAGACGGCCGTGGCCCGCTGGATCGAGGCCAGGCGCGCGGCGGGGGAGGAGGTGCCGGTCCGTGATGTGGCGGCGTCCTTCCAGGAGGCGGTGGTGGACGTGCTGACCCGCAAGGCGGTACGTGCCTGCAAGGACCAGGGCGTCGACCATCTGATGATCGGCGGCGGCGTCGCGGCGAACTCCCGGCTGCGCGTCCTGGCCCAGGAGCGGTGCGAGGCGGCCGGCATCCGCCTGCGCGTGCCGCGGCCGAAGCTGTGCACGGACAACGGCGCGATGGTCGCCGCGCTGGGCGCGGAGATGGTCGCCCGGGGCCGTGCGGCGTCGTCCTGGGACCTGTCGGCGGACTCGTCGCTGCCGGTGACGGACCCGCATGTGCCGGGCAACTCGCACGACCACGACCACGTGCACGAGGTGAGCAAGGAGAACCTCTACTCGTGACGGTCGCGCTGATGTGGGAGGCCCGGGCGGTCACCGGCCGGGGTGAGGAACTGCTGGTCTGGGCCCGCGCCCAGGAGCTGACGCCCCCGCCCCTGCGCCGCGAGACCTTCCGGGCCCCGCAGGACCGCGTCCTCGTCATCACCTGGTGGGACGCGGAGTTCACCGCCGACCTCCCCGAACTTCCCGATCCGGACGGGGAGTTGGTCACCCGGTCGGTGCACCGGTGGCGGTTCGAGCCGGTAGGCGGGGACTGACCCTGACGGAACTCGTACAGAGCCACGCGCTTCACACCGTGAACAAGGCGCTGACGTAGGGATTTTGGTACGACAACCGCCCAACTCTACCAATCGGTAGCCCTTACCGTCGGAACTCACTGTGCGGACCGGGGAGGGCGTGTGAATCTCACAGTGGGTGCTTCCGTGCTCAACGGCAGGTACGAGATCACGGAGCGTGTCGTTCCCGAGACAGGGGAGGGGCAGCTGTGGGCCGCCCAGGACACGATGGAGTTCGTCCCGCCCTATCTGCTCAAGACCTGGCACTTCTACGACAGCAAGCCCGATGACGTCCAGCGCGCGTTGTGGGACGCCGAGCTGCGCACGCTCTATCAGGTGCGTAGCACTCCCGGCTCTGAGTACTCGCTCCTTCAATTGCACGATGTCGGCATCGACAGCGACGAGCGCTGCTTCGTGATGGTCTTCAAGACCGGAGGCCTGCACACACTGGCGTCGCTTCTCACAAGGCGCAGCGAACACGACTGGCTGTCCGGACGGCCCTCCGGGCGCCGGGAGTTGTGGCAGATGCTGGGCAGGATCGCCGAGGGGCTCGCTCTCCTGCACGAGCAGCAGGTCGTGCACCGGAGCGTCTCACCCGAGTCGGTCTTCCTGGACCCCGGCAAGGGGCCGGAATCCTGCCTGCTCGGCGGTTTCGAGTGGAGCGTGAGACTCGGACGCCCCACGTCCGCGCAGCCGTCGCGCGTCGCGTGGGAGACGGCGCCCGAGGCCCTGGGCGACGGCACGGCGTTCGGGCCCGACGCCGACTGGTTCGCCTTCGGCATGCTGGTGGCCCGCTGCATGCTCCCCATCGAGCATCTGAGTGCTACGCCGGATCCCATGAAGCGTTACCGGCTCGTCCTGGACCATCTCGCCAAGGCCAAGCGCAAGCTCACGCCTCAGGAGTACGACTTCATCCAGCTCCTCATCGCCGCCGAGCCGGAGATTCGCCCGAAGCACGGTGTCGAGGTGGCCGCCGCGATCCGGGACATCGTGCACGTGCTCCAGCAGCCGTCGACAGGGACCGCCGACGCGCCGCGGCACCTCGTCGTGATCGACCCGGGCAACCGCTCGCTTCAGCGGACCTGTCTTGATCTGGGCCTGCGCGAGTTACTCCAGCTGGGGCCCGCGGACCCGTTCGACCCGCGCCGGCCCGAGCACAGCAGCAAGCTTCTCGGCTTCCTCTTCGACGACTTCTCCGACGGCGCCACGCTGGCACCGATCACGAACCGGGACGAGTACATTCTCTCCGGGCGGTCGGTGCACCTGGTCATCGGACCCGCCAGGACCATGACCGGCGCCTCCACCAGCTGGCAGAACGCGTTCTGCGTGGAGACCAAGGACTTCTTCACCGCCGACCCGACGCGCCAGGTCGACATCCCGGCAGGCCGCATCGCCTTCTTCAACGCCAGGAATTACCGGCAGCAGGCGCACGTGCTCACCTCAGCGCCGAGTTGGGAGACGCTGCTGCCCAGGATCGACACGGCACGCGAGCGCCGTGAGGACCAGGAGCGGTTCGCCGAGTTCATCCGTTTCACCAACCAGATCGACATCCTGATCCGCGACGCGGAGCTTTTCCGCTGCCAGGTGACCGACGTCCAGCAGGCCGCCAACGGGATGGTCGACTCGGTCACGGTCGAGGAGGTGCCCCGCCTCAACGAGCCGATGTCGATGTTCCAACTGGACGACGGTATGGCCGAGTTCCTGCTGAGGGAGAAGCACAGCGGCAAACCGGGCAGCAATCTCATCCATCTGTGCTCCCCGGAATCGGAGAGCATCGGGTGGCAGGTGCCGGTCACCGAGCCCGAGTGGAAGGTCGACGTCGTCGACGTCCGCGGGCACACCGCCGTGCTTCGCCCCGAGACGGAGATCCTGGAACCGCCCCAGGTCGGTGACATCAGAGTGCTGCGGACCAAGGGGCTGAAGGGCCAGGTTGACCTGATCAGACGCCGCAAGGACGCCATCGGCCGGCTTGCGAAGCACACCTACCTGCTGGAGAGCCTCTCCGAACCCGGTCAGGTCATCATGGACAGCGGACCGGTGGCCCTGCCTGTGCCGCTGTCCCAGAAGACCGTCGACCCGAGCAAGCGCGGTCAGATCGAGAAGATCCTCGGCGTACGGCCCATCTACGCCCTCCAAGGCCCACCCGGCACGGGCAAGACGCACATGGTCGCCTGGCTGCTGCGGGAGATCCTGGCGGAGGACCCCGTCGCCCAGATCCTCATCACCGCGCAGGCCCACCCCGCCGTCGACGTACTGCGCTCCAAGGTCGAGAAGGAGGCGTTCAAGGAGGTTCCGGAGGATCGCAGACCGCTCGCCATCCGGTTGAGGCGTACCAGCACGGACCTGGCCGGAGATCTGTCGCGGGACGAACCCGGTTCCGAGCGTCAGGTGACCCGGGAACTTCTCGAAAGGACGATCAAGCGGTTGGAGGGCGCGGCCGGGCGGCAGGAGCTGTCCGGAGTCCAGGCGGACTGGCTGGAAGCGTGCCGCACGATGCTCGTGGAACTGCGCACCAGGGACGCCTCCTCGGCCAAGGAGTTCCGTGAACTGGTGAAGCGCAGCGCGAGCATCACCTACAGCACCGCCGCCGACGGAGACCTCGCGGCGCTCGCCGGTGAGGTGAGCTACGACTGGGCCATCGTGGAGGAGGCGGCGAAAGCGCATGGCTTCGAACTGGCGCTTCCGCTCTCCCTGGGACACCGCTGGTTGCTGATCGGTGACCCGAAGCAGCTGCCTCCCTACCGGATCGAGGACTACCAGAGCGCGGTGTCGACCATGGACGAGACCGTCGCGGCGCTGGAGCGCATGGAGGGGCTCGGCAAGCTGCTCGACAGAGAGCTGCTGAACGCCTGGCGGGCCCGGACCGACGAACAGCGCACGCAGTTCGGGGAGTACTGCAAGGAGTGGCTGACGCTCTTCGAGAAGCTGCACAAGCTGTGTTCGTACCACGAGCACGACGAAGGTCTGCTCACCGGACAGCACCGCATGCACCCCGACATCGGTGAGCTGGTCTCTCAGACGTACTACGACGGCAGACTCAAGCACTACACCTGTGACGAGGACACGGGGCAGCCGTACGAGAAGATCCTGCACGGCCTCACCGCTCCGGACGAGATCAGCGGAAAGGCGGTCGTGTGGCTCGATCTCCCCGCCGCCGCGGACGAGCCGGCGGTCTACGAGGACGCGGTGCCCAAGTACAGCAACCCGGCGGAGGCGTACGCCCTGCAGCGGTTCCTCCAGTCACTGGAAGGGCCCCACGACCGGGCCCCCGACGAGCCGCTGGAGATCGCCGTCCTGTCGCCGTATGCGCAGCAGGTCGGCTTGCTGAGGACCCGCCTCGACACGCCCGAACTGCGCGAGACGCTGGCTGCGCACAGGCTCAAACTCGCGCCGGATCCGCGCCGTGCAGCGTCGGATCCGGTGGACAAGCGCCAGGACGGGTTCTTCACCGTCGATTCCTTTCAGGGAAACCAGTCGAAGATCATCGCTGTCAGCCTGGTCCGCAACAACACCAAGCTGCCTGGTGACGGTCTGGGGTTCCTCAAGGAGGCGCCGCGGATGAACGTGCTCATCTCCCGCGCCGAGCTCCTCCTCGTGCTTGTCGGCTCCTGGGACTTCTTCCGGAGCCAGGTCGCCCATGTGTCGCGGAAGAAGGAGGAGAACGACCCGCTTCGTCACTGGGCGCTGACCGTCGACCAGTTGGAGCAGTGGTTCGCTACCGGCCGCGCCGTGCGGATCAGGGCCGATCTGGAGGGCTTCCGGCCACCCTCACGTCGACGCTGAAACAGCGGCCCGGTCTCCGCCCGAGAAACTCCGCCAGACCACGAGAAGCGGGAGGCAAGCCCTTGTTGCGCGTCCTGTTGCCACTGAATATGTACAGAGTCACGTACGAAGTCGCCCACGGCCGCCCCTACAGCAAACTGGAAGAGCTGTTGCTCAGGGCGGTCAACGATGCCGAAGCGCCGACCGGATGCATCTTCGACGACCTGCGCAAGACTTTCCTGGTCCATGACCGGCTGCTGACCGAAGGGCTGGTCACCCTTATCCAGGAGGGGTGGGTGGCGATGGTCCAGCAGGGGAACGAGGTGCACTACCTCGTCACCAAGGAGGGCCGGCGCACGATCGAGCACGGGCGCAGACCCAGCAAGCTGCGGGTCCAGACCCGGCACGCGAAGATCGTCCGTGAGCGGCTCACCGGCCAGCTCGCGCGGTCCTCGGACCTCCGGCTCGTCACCGGTCCGGAGGCCGTGCGTGCGACTGGGTCTCGCAACTGGAAGAAGTACACGGTCACGCCCCGCATGCAGCGCACGAAGATCAACGGTGGCGAGACCGAGCACCTTCTGTACCGCTCCCGCATGCGGCAGGAATGGATTCGCTGGATCGACTCCGTCGCCCGGCTGAACACGGACCTGTACTACCTCCCCGTCCAGGTGGATCTGGAGAGGTCCGAGGTCATGGGGTTGCCGCACCAGTGGCGGTCGGTCACCCCACTGATCCTGGAGGAGGTGAAGGAGCGGTACGAGGAATTCACCGACGACTCCCGTTTCCAGGAGAAGCTCGGCGAACTCATGCAGGGATCGGCCGCCGTGGAGGCGCGGCGAGGCCGGCGGGCTTCCGCTGTTCCCGCCAGCGTCGCTCCCGGTGCCGAGGCCCCCCTGAGCTGTGAGGACTTCGCACTGACCGGCACCGAGGGGAGCCGGCTCGCCGAGTCCCTGCTCGCCGAGTGCTCTGGCAACGTCCTCATCGTCGCTGCACGTATGGACGTCCGGAATGCCAGCCGGGCCCGTGAACTGCTGGCCGGCCTCAAGCAGCGTGGCGTCAACGCCGACCTGCTGTGGTCCTGCAGCACCGCCGGCGCCGAGCCACAGGCCGCGACGCCGACCGCTGCGGAACCCGCGGCGGCGAGCGCCGTCGAAGAGATCGGCCGTCTGCTCGGCGCGGCACGCGGCGGCCCCGGAAGTGGCAAGGTGGCGTTCAACCGCACACCGGCGTCGGCCGACACCGACCTGGTGCTCGCCACGACCGAGCGGGGGCCTGTCGTCGTGATGGGTGCCGACCTGCTGGACCCTTCCGCCGAGCAAGGCCGGCTCACGCCTGCCGTCCGGTTCTCCGACCCGGCCGCCCTTGCCTCGGTGGCCCGGCTGTGCGCGGGTTGGTGGGAGGACCTTCCCGGCGACGAGGGCAGCCTTCCCGCACACCGCTGGAAGCACCTGGCGGAACGCTGGGCGGGCGAGGCCGCTCTGGCGGCCGGGGCCGGTTCCGGTGGGAAGCCCTCGCGGTCCACCCACTGCCCGGACGGCCAGTGCGCCGGCACCGTTTCGCTGCTCGTCGGTCCCCAGTCGGCCGACCTTCGAGAGGAACTCGGCGCGGGTCAGGGGCCGCGCTTCCTCGTCGCGGACGGCGGCGCCACCCGTGACGACCTGGCTGCCCAGATCACCGAGAACCCGCGCGCGCGGGCCACGGGTCTGTATCGGGCAGCGGGCGGTGCCGACGGCTGGCGGTCGCTGGAGCGGACGGCCGACACCTGGAAGGCGACGGACTCCGCAGGGCTGCCCGAGCCTCCGGAGCACTGCCGTGTGACGGCCGGGGACGACCGGTGGCTGGTCGAGCACCGGGGCGAAAAGGCCTCTTCCCTGTCCTTCAGCGTCAGCGGGCATGTGGCGGTACGGGCGTGGGACCGTATCCGCTCGGACACGGTTGAGCAGGCGGGGCGGAAGTAGGCAGGGCAGGGGCCCTCGCAGGTCGAATGTTTCGGGTGGTGTCTCGAATCTTCCAGGCATACCATCCCGCGCATGACGCCCGCGAAGCCGCGCTCCGCGCAGACCGCCACGCTCGCCGAGATAGCCCGTGAGGCCGGGGTGTCGGCGCCCACGGTGTCCAAGGTGCTCAACGGCCGGGCCGACGTCGCCCCGGCGACCCGGGCCCGCGTCGAGGAACTGCTGCGCGCCTGCGGCTACCGCCGGCGTCGGGCCGAGGCGAGCCGTGCGCCGCTGATCGACCTCGTCTTCCACGAGCTGGAGAGCGCCTGGGCGATGGAGGTCATCCGTGGGGTGGAGAACGTGGCGCGCGACGCGGGGCTGAGCGTGGTGCTGTCCGAGAGCGCGGGGCGGCTCACCCCCGGCCGTACCTGGGCCGACCAGGTCGCCGCCCGCCGCCCGCACGGTGTGATCCTCGTGCTGTCCGGCCTGGACGCCTCCCAGCGCGCGCTGCTGACCAGCCGTTCCATCCCGTTCGTGGTCATGGACCCGGCGGGCGACCCGGGTGACGACGTGCCGTCCATCGGCGCCACCAACTGGCACGGCGGTCTGGCCGCGACCCGGCATCTGATCGAGCTGGGGCACACCCGGATCGGCGCGATCAGCGGGCCCGCGCACATGATGTGCAGCCGCGCGCGGGTCGACGGCTACCGGGCGGCCCTGGAGACCGCCGGGCTGCCCGTGGCTCCGGACCTGGTCCGGACGGGGGACTTCCACCACGAGGCGGGCTACCGGCTCGGCCGTGCACTGCTGCACCGCCCGGACCGGCCGACGGCTGTCTTCGCGGGCAACGACCTCCAGGCGCTGGGGGTCTACGAGGCGGCGCGCGAGCTGGGGTTGCGCATTCCGGAGGACCTCAGCGTGGTCGGGTTCGACGACCTGCCGGTGGCCCGCTGGGTGGGGCCGCCGCTGACGACCGTACGGCAGCCGCTGATGGAGATGGCGGAGGCGGCGGCACGGCTGGTACTGGACCTCGGCCGTGCGGAAGCGCCCACGGCGGCGACCCGCATCGAGCTGGCGACCAGCCTGGTGGTGCGCAGCAGCACCGGAGTGCCGTCCGCGTGACCAACCGGGCCATGCCGACTGGAAGTTGACGTATCGTCCTCCGAAATTTTCGCGCCCTCCCGCAGTGACGCCGGGCTCAGGGAGGGGCGAGAACGTGAGATTTTCCGAAGAATGGCGCCCCGCTGTCTCTGCTCGCAATAATTCGGACTTATGTTCCTCTGTGTGGCTCCAGTTGATGCACACGGGGACGGGGACGGGGACGGGGATGGTGACGGGGGCGTGGGAAGACGCGGCGGCCGGCGGACACGGCTGATCAGATTCGTCGGCGCGGTGATCGCGTGCGGCGTCGTCCTCACGGCCGCCGGGGCGGCCTGGGCGTACTGGCACCTCAACCACAACATCAAGAGCGTGGACATCGACGGTGCGCTGGGCACCGACCGTCCGGCGCGCCCGACACCCTCGGCCTCCGCGTCCGCCTCGCCCCTGCCGAGCGGCGCCCTGAACATCCTGGTCCTGGGCTCCGATTCGCGCAGCGGCAAGCAGAACGCCGCCCTCGGCGGGGGCGACGTCTCGGGTGCCCGTTCGGACACGGCGATGGTGGTGCACATCGACGCGGGCCGCACGAAGGCCACCGTGGTCAGCATCCCGCGGGACACCCTCGTCACCCGGCCGTCGTGCCCGCTGGCGTCGGGCGGCAGGACGTCGGTGGCGTACGGGGTGATGTTCAACACCGCCTACGAGCTGGGCGGTCCGGTCTGCGCGGTCAAGACGGTCGAGTCGATCACACGGATCCGCATGGACCACTTTCTGGAGATCGACTTCTCGGGGTTCGCCGAACTGGTGGACGCGCTCGGCGGCGTGACGGTGACGACGGACCAGGACATCGACGACGACAAGAGTCATCTGGACCTGAAGGCGGGCGCCCACCACCTGAACGGCACCCAGGCCCTGGCCCTGGCCCGCACCCGGTACGGCATAGGCGACGGCAGCGACCTCGGCCGCATAGCTCTCCAGCAGAAGCTGGTGAAGGCGCTGCTGGACCAGCTCGCCGCGACGGACCTGCTCACCGATCCCGCGAAGCTGTACCGGGTCGCCGACGCGACCACCGGCAGCCTGACCACGGACACGGGCCTGGACTCGCTGCCGGAGCTGACGCGTCTGGGCGAGAGCCTGAAGGGTCTGACGTCGAAGAACGTGACGACGGTGATGATGCCGGTGGTGCCCGCCCCCTCGGACGCCAACCGGGTGGTGGCGAAGGAGCCGGCGGCGAGCGAGCTGTGGGCCTCGCTGCGGTGAGAACGCCCCCGGAAAACCCATCGAAGAAAATTCCGTCGCCGTGTCGATCCAGGGCGCGTTCGTTCGACGCAAGGGACAGAGGCCGGGAGCAGCCCGGCCGCCGTACCCGAGGAGTCACCATGCCGCGTTTCCTGTCGATCGTGCGCGTCGACGAGACCACCGCGCCCGCGGAGGGTCCCAGCCCCGAGCTGATGCAGCGGATGGGCGAGCTGATCGAGGAGATCACCAAGGCCGGGGTCATGCTCGACACCGCCGGGCTCACGCTGGCCGCCCAGGGGGCCCGCGTGCGCTGGGAGGGCGGGAAGCTCTCCGTCACGGACGGCCCGTTCACCGAGTCCAAGGAGGTCATCGGCGGCTACGCGCTCATGCAGTGCAAGGACAGGGCCGAGGCGATCGAGTGGGCCAAGCGGTTCGTGAAGGTGCATGAGGAGTACTGGACGATCACCTGTGAGGTCCGGGAGATCGCCGAGGCGTGAGCGCCGCTTTGCCTCCGCCCGCCGGGGGTGTTGCATGGTGGGCTGTGGAACAGCAGCCCACCGCCGCCCCCGCCCCCGACGGCCCGGTCGGCGCCATCGAGACCGTCTTCCGGATGGAGTCCCCCCGCGTCATCGCCGGTGTCGCCCGGATCGTCCGGGACGTCGGGATAGCCGAGGAGCTGGCGCAGGACGCCCTGGTGGCCGCGCTGGAGCAGTGGCCGCGGGACGGCGTGCCCGACAACCCGGGCGCCTGGCTCATGGCCACCGCCAGGCGTCGCGCGATCGACCTCGTACGCCGCCGGGAACGGTACTCGCGCAAGCTCGAGGAGGTCGGGCGGGACCTCCGGGCGGCGCCGTACCACGTGGACGTGCCGTCCGACCCGGACGACATGGGCGACGACCTGCTGCGGCTCGTGTTCACCGCCTGCCACCCGGTGTTGTCCGCCGAGTCCCGCATCGCGCTCACCCTGCGGCTGCTCGGCGGACTGACCACGGCCGAGATCGCACGCGCGTTCCTCGTGCCGGAGGCCACCGTCGCGCAGCGCATCGTCCGCGCGAAACGGACGCTCGCGACGAAGGGCGTCGCCTTCGAGGTGCCGTACGGTCCCGAGCGCGAGGCCCGGCTCGGGTCCGTGCTCGAGGTCATCTACCTGGTCTTCAACGAGGGGTACGCGGCCACCGCCGGCGACGACCTGCTGCGCCCCGCCCTGTGCGAGGACGCCCTGCGGCTGGCCCGGGTGCTGGCCGAGCTGATGCCCAAGGAGCCCGAGGTGCACGGGCTGGCCGCACTGCTGGAGTTCCAGGCCTCCCGAACCGCGGCCCGCACCGGGCCGGACGGCGAGCCCGTGCTGCTGAAGGACCAGAACCGGGCGCGCTGGAACCGCCTGCTCATCGCCCGCGGCATCGCCGCCCTCGGCCGCGCCGACGCGGTGGCCGCGGGGGCCCCTGGCCCGTACGTCCTGCAGGCCGCGATCGCCGCCTGCCACGCGCTCGCGTACACGTACGAGGAGACGGACTGGGCTCGTATCGCCACCCTGTACCGTCTGCTGGCCGCCCGCTCCCCCTCACCGGTCGTCGAGCTGAACCGCGCGGTCGCCGTCTCGATGGCGGAGGGACCGGGCCCGGCCCTGGAGATCGTCGACCGGCTGGCCGCTGAACCGGCCCTGCGCGGCTACCACTTGCTGCCGAGCGTCCGCGGAGACCTGCTGGCCCGGCTCGGGCGCGGGGCCGAGGCCCGTGAGGAGTTCGTCCGGGCCGCCGCCCTCGCCCGCAACGAAAGGGAACGGGAGCTGCTCACGGCGCGCGCGGAGGACTGTCGTTAGACGGGGTGCCCCAGAAGCATCGTCGGCGCCCCGGCGACCCGGGTCAGGAACACGGTCACCGCGTTCCGGCCGTGCGGCTTGGGCAGGACCTTGCGGCGCAGTTCCTCCGGTTCGACGGCCGAGCCGCGCTTCTTCACGGTCAGGATCCCGACCTCCCGCTCCCGCAGCAGCGCCTTCAGCCTCTTCACGTTGAAGGGGAGCCGGTCGGTGATCTCGTACGCGGTGGCGTACGGGGAGTCGCGGCGCCCGTCCGCCGTCACATAGGCGATCGTCTCGTCGATCAGGCCGCCGTCCACCTCCTCGGCCACCTCCGCCACCAGGTGGGCGCGGATCACGGCGCCGTCGGGTTCGTAGAGGTAACGGCCGAGGGGACGCACCGCCGGGTCGGGCAGGCCGCGACCGCGCAGCACACGCGGTCCGGGCAGGAGCGTGGCCCGTACCTCCCCCGGTCGCGTGCCGAACCACAGCACCGCCTCCTTCACGTCCCCGCCGTCCGAGATCCACTCGGCCTCCGCCTCGTCGGGCACCGCCTCGTGCGGGATGCCCGGCGCCACCTTCAGGGCGGCGTGCGGCGCCTGCAGGGCCGTGGCCACCGCCCAGGACAGCGGGGGCGAGTACGCCTCCGGGTCGAAGATGCGGCCGCGTCCTCCCCGCCGCGCGGGATCGACGAAGACGGCGTCGTAGGAGGAGACGTCCACCTCGGTGACGTCGGCCTCGCGGACCTCGATCAGGCCGGCGAGGCCCAGCGCGTCGGCGTTCGCGCGCGCCACGGCCGCCGTCAGCGGGTCGCGGTCCACGGCCAGGACTCGGATGCCGGCCCGGGCGAGCGCGATGGCGTCGCCGCCCACGCCGCAGCACAGGTCGGCGACGGAGGTCACCCCGAGGGCCCGGAAGCGCTCGGCGCGGTGGGTGGCGACCGTGGCCCTGGTGGACTGCTCGACGCCGTTCGGGGTGAAGAACATCCGCTGTGCGTCGCCCACGCCGAACTTCGCCGCCGCCCGCTCCCGCAGCCGTGCCTGCGCGAGGGCCGCGGAGACCAGCTCGGCGGGGTGCTCGCGGCGCAGCCGGGTGGCGACGGCCAGCTCCCGCGCCGGGTCGGTGCCGCGCACCTCGTCCAGGAGGGCGCGGCCCTCGGGGGTGAGCAGGGAGGCGAAGGAGAGGTCGTTCACCCGGTCATTGTCGGCCAGTCGGTGGATGGCGTGCGCCGGGTCGCGGTGTCGGCCCGCCATGGCCCCCGGTGGCTGGAAGGATCCGGCACCATGCGACTCGTAGGACAAGATTACAAAAAGTGCGCAAAATGCATTGATGTGCGTGTGCCGCGCTTGACGGGTCCTGGGTCGACGGTCGCGGCCCGCGCGGGCCTCGCCGTCCTGGTCGCCACCGCCCTCGCCGCCGGGTGCACCGGCAGCGAAGGGGTGCACGGCGCGCACGGCCCGCAGGAGCCCTTCAGGCCCCCGGCGGCGCGCGCCCTCGACGAGTACGCCACCAAGTTGCGCGCCGCGTACGCCCAGCGCGTGGCCGCCGCCAAGCGCTGGGGACTGAAGAAGGTGCCGCTGGTCGCGCCCCCGCCGCCGGAGAACAAGCCGGTGATCACCTTCCGCAAGGGCTTCGAGGTGCAGGACGGCGACGACCTGCCGCCGATCTTCACGACCATCCCCACCAAGGACAGGGTCGTCTTCCTCACCATCGACGACGGCGACGAGAAGGACCCGGCGTTCCTGCGGATGATGAGCGACCTGAAGATCCCGTACACGGCGTTCCTCAGTGACTACCTGATCAAGGACGACTACGGGTACTTCCGGAAGATGCGCGACCGTGGCGTCACGCTCAACAACCACACCCTGCACCACCCCTACCTGCCGGGGCTGTCGTACGAGGACCAGCGGCAGGAGATCTGCGGGATGCAGGACGTGATGGAGGAGCAGTTCGGCAGGCGCCCGACCGTCTTCCGGCCGCCGTTCGGGAACTACAACCGGGACACCCTGCGCGCCGCGAAGTCCTGCGGCATCAGATACGCGCCGATCTGGGACGAGGAGGTCTACGTCGACCACTGGGAGTACCGCGAGTGGGACCGGAGCCTGCACCCCGGGGACATCGTGCTGACGCACTTCCGCGGCCGGGCGGACTGGAACGGCACGATGCCCGACGTGATCCGCAGGTTCCTGAAGAAGGTGACCGACGAGGGGTACGCGGTGGCCCGCCTGGAGGACTACCTGTGAGGGCACGGCGGCTGCGCGCGCTGCTGGCGGGGATCCTGGCCGCCGCGGTCCTGGCCGGGACGGCGGGCTGCGCCCAGTCCGTCGACCCCATCGAACGGCTGGGCAAGAAGGCGGCGCAGAGGGTGCGCAGGTCGTACGGTCCGCACGAGGGGGCGTACCGCCACTGGGGGCTCACCGCCCCGCTCGCGCCCGCGCCCAGACCCGCCCGCCCCCTGCCCCGGCACGCCGGTCCGGAGCAGGAACTGCCGGAGGTCCTCGACCGCGTCCCCACCCGCGACAAGGTCGTCTTCCTCACCTACGACGAGGGCGCGGAGCGGGACCCCCGGTTCGTCGAGATGGTCCGGGACCTGCGGCTGCCCATCAGCGTGTTCCTCCCGGACACGGCCGTCGGACCGGTGTACGCGCGACTCGCGCGGCTACGGGCGGCAGGGGCGACCATCCAGAACCGCACCCCGGACCACGCCGGACTGCGCGGCCGGCCCTACGCGGAGCAGCGCGCCCAGATCTGCGCCGGGCGGGACCGGCTGCGCTCCCGCCTGGGCCGGCGGCCCGTTCTGTTGCGCCCGCCCTACGGCAGATACGACCGCACGACCCTCCGGGCCGCGGCGGACTGCGGCATCAAGGCCCTGATCCTGTGGCGTCCGGCGCACGCCTACGGAAGGTCCACGGCCCTCCATCCGGGCGACATCCTCCGCCCCCACGAACCCGGCCGCCCCCTGACCTCCCTGACCACGGAAACGACCCGGGTCCTGCGCCGCCTACAGGCGAGCGGGTTCACGGTGGCCCGCTTGGAGGACTACCTCTGACGGGGGGCCGGGCGGTGGGATCAGCCTGCCCGGCGCTTGAGGACGGGGTGTCGGGCCGTCAGGCCGTCGGGCCGTCGGGCCGTCAGGTCGACAGGGGGTTCGGGCCGTCAGGTCGACAGGGGGTTCGGGGGCGGAGCCCCCAGGGCGGTCACCCCCTCCGGTGAACACCAGGCCCCGGGCAACCGAACTCACCGCGGCGCGCGCCGCGGGCATTGGCACTCCGCTTGACCGAGTGCTAATCGCGGTCATAGTCTCGGCTCTGGCACTCACCACCGGAGAGTGCCAACAAAGCGACGGGCAGGTCCGGCACCCGCGACGACGGATCGACCTGGTCGCCACCTCAGACAGTTAACCCCGTGAGATCTCCGAAGGGGGAGGTCGGATCGTGACGACCGCCAGCTCCAAGGTTGCCATCAAGCCGCTCGAGGACCGCATCGTGGTCCAGCCGCTGGACGCCGAGCAGACCACGGCCTCTGGCCTGGTCATTCCGGACACCGCCAAGGAGAAGCCCCAGGAGGGCGTCGTCCTGGCCGTGGGCCCGGGCCGCTTCGAGGACGGCAACCGCCTTCCGCTCGACGTCAAGGTCGGCGACGTCGTGCTCTACAGCAAGTACGGCGGCACCGAGGTGAAGTACAACAACGAGGAGTACCTCGTTCTCTCGGCCCGCGACGTGCTCGCGATCATCGAGAAGTAGTTCACCCCGAAGCACTCCTGCTTTGAGCTGCGCCCCTGGCCCCCGCGACCGTTAAGAGAAGCCGGGCGCCCGGGGCGCAGTTTCGTTCATCCAGATTTCCGAGAGGGCTCCCGCTGCCATGGCGAAGATCCTGAAGTTCGACGAGGACGCCCGTCGCGCCCTCGAGCGCGGCGTCAACAAGCTGGCCGACACGGTCAAGGTGACCATCGGCCCCAAGGGCCGCAACGTCGTCATCGACAAGAAGTTCGGCGCCCCCACCATCACCAACGACGGCGTCACCATCGCCCGTGAGGTGGAGATCGAGGACCCGTACGAGAACCTCGGCGCCCAGCTGGTCAAGGAGGTGGCGACCAAGACCAACGACATCGCGGGTGACGGCACCACCACCGCCACCGTGCTCGCCCAGGCGCTGGTGCGCGAGGGCCTGCGGAACGTCGCCGCGGGCGCCTCCCCGGCCGCCCTGAAGAAGGGCATCGACGCCGCCGTCAAGGCCGTCTCCGACGACCTGCTGGCCACCGCGCGCCCGATCGAGGAGAAGTCCGACATCGCCGCCGTCGCCGCGCTGTCCGCCCAGGACCAGCAGGTCGGCGAGCTGATCGCCGAGGCGATGGACAAGGTCGGCAAGGACGGTGTCATCACCGTCGAGGAGTCCAACACCTTCGGTCTGGAGCTGGACTTCACCGAGGGCATGGCCTTCGACAAGGGCTACCTGTCGCCGTACTTCGTGACGGACCAGGAGCGCATGGAGGCCGTCCTCGACGACCCGTACATCCTCATCAACCAGGGCAAGATCTCCGCCATCGCGGACCTGCTGCCGCTGCTGGAGAAGGTCATCCAGGCAGGCTCCTCCAAGCCGCTGCTGATCATCGCCGAGGACCTCGAGGGCGAGGCCCTGTCCACCCTGGTCGTCAACAAGATCCGCGGCACCTTCAACGCGGTCGCCGTCAAGGCCCCCGGCTTCGGTGACCGCCGCAAGGCGATGCTGCAGGACATGGCGGTCCTCACCGGCGCCACGGTCGTCTCCGAGGAGGTCGGCCTCAAGCTCGACCAGGTCGGCCTGGACGTGCTGGGCTCCGCCCGCCGCGTCACCGTCACCAAGGACGACACCACGATCGTCGACGGCGCCGGCAAGTCCGAGGACGTCGCGGGTCGCGTCAACCAGATCAAGGCCGAGATCGAGACCACGGACTCCGACTGGGACCGCGAGAAGCTCCAGGAGCGCCTCGCGAAGCTGGCCGGCGGCGTGTGCGTGATCAAGGTCGGCGCCGCCACCGAGGTGGAGCTGAAGGAGAAGAAGCACCGCCTGGAGGACGCCATCTCCGCGACCCGCGCCGCGGTCGAGGAGGGCATCGTCTCCGGTGGTGGCTCCGCCCTCGTCCACGCCTCCAAGGTGCTGGCCGACGGCCTCGGCAAGGAGGGCGACGAGGCCACCGGTGTCGCCATCGTGCGCCGCGCGGTCGTCGAGCCGCTGCGCTGGATCGCCGAGAACGCGGGCCTGGAGGGCTACGTCATCGCCTCCAAGGTCGCCGAGCTGGAGAAGGGCAACGGCTACAACGCCGCCACCGGCGAGTACGGCGACCTGATCAAGGCCGGCGTCATCGACCCGGTCAAGGTCACCCGCTCCGCCCTGGAGAACGCCGCCTCCATCGCCTCCCTGCTCCTGACGACCGAGACCCTGGTCGTCGAGAAGAAGGAAGAGGAGGAGCCCGCCGCGGCCGGCCACGGCCACGGTCACTCCCACTGACGTACGTCCCACGTCGCAGAAGGCCCGGCACCCCGAGGGGGTGCCGGGCCTTCCCGCTGCACCCGCGTCGTTCCACCGCCCTACTGCTCCAGCTCGTCCAGCGCCCCCAGCTGCTCCATCAGACCCAGCTGGTCGTGCTGCCACCAGGTCTCGGCGATCTTCGCGTCCTCACCGAAGCGGAAGAGGGTCATGCCGGACATGCTGACCTTCCTGCCGGTGGACGGGATGCCCAGGAACTCGCCCTTGTGCGTGGCGTCCCAGGTCCACCGCGCGCACACCCGGTCGCCCTGCTCGATCAGGTCCTCGATCGTGAAGGTGAAGTCGAAGGCGTCCCGCCACATCCGGTACTCGCGCCGGATGGCGTCCAGGCCGATGGTGTCCTGCGGGTTGACGGGGTCGTGGCTGTGGCAGCCCTCCGCGATCAGGTCGTTCAGCGGTGGCAGTTCGCCCGCCGTCGCCAGCGTGTCGAACAGGCGCCGCACCGCATCCGTGTACAGCTGCTCGTCCCGCACCACCTCCAGATCGACGAAGGTGGGCATCTCGTCGCACAGGGCGACCATGTCGCGGAAGACCTGGTCGGTCTCCGGGAGGTTGGAGTTCCGCATCGCCTCCTCGTAGGAGGGGAACTCCACGATCTCGATGAAGTGCGAGGCGTCGGACCGGTCCCTGCCGATCACGTCGTGGGTCGCCGTCCGCCTGCCCCTGGTCTTCTCGACCCATCTGTCCATGATCCGGTTCATCTCGTCGAACCGGCTGGTCTTGCAGTCGATGAGCTGCACGAATGTCATGACGCCGCCTCCGGCCCCCCTGGGTCCTGACGCAGATACGCCCCATTTTCCCACCCGAGGGGCGGCGTCACCCGTGCTACTGCGGCCCGTACTTGCGCCCCGTCCGCGAGCTGATCCCGCCCAGCAGCGCGCGCGGCGTCACCTTCACCATGCCCATCAGCACCTTGTACCGAGGGTCCGGGATCGACAGCGTCTTGCCGCGGGCCAGGTCGGCGAGCGCGGTGGCGACCAGCTTGTCCGCGTCCAGCCACATCCAGTTCGGGATGTTGTCCGTGCCCATCCCGGCCCGCTGGTGGAACTCGGTGCGGACGAAGCCCGGGCACAGCGCCATCAGCCGTACGCCCGACCCGGCCAGGTCCTTCGCCGCGCCCTGCGTGAACTGCACGACCCACGCCTTCGACGCCCCGTACGTGCCGCGCGGCACGAACGCCGCGACCGAGGCCACGTTGACGATCCCGCCGCGACCGCGCCGCCGCATCGACTCCGCCGCCGCGCTCGTCAGCCGCAGCACCGCCTCGCAGTGCACCTTGAGCATCCGCAGCTCGTCGGCCATCGACACGTCGAGGTAACGGCCCTTGTTGCCGAAGCCCGCGTTGTTCACGAGCAGGTCGACCGGGTTCTTGAGGTCGGACAGGCGCCTGGCCACCGTCTCGATGCCCCCGTCGGTCGCCAGGTCCGCCGTCAGCACCTCGGCCTCGATGCCGTGCCGGTCGTGCAGCTCGGTCGCCTGCTCCCGCAGCCGCTTGGTGTCGCGCGCCACCAGGACGAGGTCATGGCCGTCGGCGGCCAGCCGCCGTGCGAACGCGGCACCGATGCCCGCGGTCGATCCCGTAATCAGAGCCGTTGTCATGACCCAACGATAGTGACCCGGAGTCGGCGAGTCCGCCTGGTGGACCGGGCATTTCACCGGTTGCGCCGCCAACGTTCATGCGCCTTGAGGCTAGTTCCGTCCCGCGTACTTGCGCGCGTACTCCCGTGCCGCCGTCACGCTCTCCGGGTGCAGCGCGTCGCCCGCCGCCAACAGGCGCGGCAGCAGGTGCCGTTCCGTGGTCACCGCCCGGAACTGCAGAGCGACGGTGACGTCGTGGCCGGGCCGGTGCACGACGGCGATGGGGTCGCCGGCCCGTATCTCACCCGGCTCGATCACGCGCAGATAGGCGCCCGGCGCGCCCCTGTGCGTGAACCGCTTCACCCAGCCGCGCTCGCCCAGGTGCTCCTGGAAGGTGCGGCACGGAATCCGCCCGCAGGTCACCTCCAGGACCAGCTCCGCCCCGATCCGCCAGCGCTCGCCGATCCGCGCGCCGGCCACGTCGAGCCCCTCAGTGGTGAGGTTCTCGCCGAACGAGCCGCTCGGCAGCGACCGGCCCAGCTCACGCTCCCAGCCGTCGAGGTCCTCCCGGGCGAAGGCGTACACCGCCTGGTCGTCACCGCCGTGGTGCCGCAGGTCGCACACCGCGTCCCCGGCCAGCCCGCTCGCGCCGGTCCCCTTCGGCCCCGGCGCGGTCACCCGCACGGGCCCGTCCACCGGCCGCTTGTCGATGCCGGTCAGACCCTCCGGCTGGTCGGTGTAGTCGACGGCCACGGGCCGGCCCACGTTCAGAGACAGAAGCTTCATGCCCGCACGGTAAGGGACCCGCGGTCAAAGGGTCGACGCATTATTCGCGCCCCTATCCAAGGTTCGCTTATGCTCACAGCGTGATCGAGGCTCGACATCTCCGTGTGCTGCGCGCCGTCGCCGCCACCGGCTCCTTCTCGGCGGCGGGGCGCGAGCTGGGCTGCACCCAGCCCGCCGTCAGCCAGCAGATGAAGGCCCTGGAGGCGTCCGTCGGCACGCCCCTGCTGGTGCGCAGCGGCCGCGAGATGCGCCTGACGGAGGCGGGCGAGGCACTGGTACGGCACGCGGCGGGCATCCTGGCCGGGCTGACCGCCGCCGAGGAGGAGGTCGCCGCCATCGCGGGCCTGAGGGCCGGCCGTGTCCGTCTCGTCTCCTTCCCGAGCGGCAGCTCCACACTGGTCCCGACCGCGCTCGCCGCCCTGCGCGCCGCGCACCCGGGCACCCGAGTCTCCCTGGAGGAGGCCGAGCCGCCCCAGTCTGTGGAGAAGCTGCGCGCCGGTGACTGCGACATCGCGCTGGCCTTCCGCTACGAGGGCGCGGAGGCCGGCGTCGAGGAGTGGGACGACCTGGTCGTACGGCCGCTGCTGACCGACCGGCTCGTCGGGCTCGTCCCCGAGGGGCACCGGCTGGCGCGCGCGGAGTCGGTCGCCATCGGCGAACTCGCGGGGGAACCGTGGATCGCGGGCTGTCCGCGCTGCCGGGGACAGCTGGTGCAGGTCTGCGAGAGCGCCGGATTCACGCCGCGCATCGACTTCGCGACGGACGACTATCCGGCGGTGGTCGGCCTGGTCGGCGCCGGCCTCGGCGTGGCCGTCCTGCCCGGGCTGGCGGTCGAGTCCGTACGTCCGAGGGGCGTGCGCCCGGTCGCGCTGGAACCGGCGGTACGGCGGGAGATCGTCGCCCTCACGCTGCCGGACCTGGCCCAGGTGCCGGCGGTGGCGGCGACACTGGGGGAGCTGGCGCGAGCGGCCGTGCGATAGGGGATCTGCGGCGGGACTCTCGTCCGGCGGCGGGTTCTCGGGGGGTGGCGGCAGCTGCAACGGGTTCTCGAAGAGAGGTGGCGGCGCCCTGAAGGGTGTGCGGAACGGCCCCCGACATATCCCCCTGAACGGCCCCCGAAACATCCCCCTCGACGGCCCGACCCCGTGAAATGGCCCCCTCGCGGGCGGTGCCTGCCCCCTGAACAGCCCCCTCGGGGCGGTAGAACGCCCCAAAGCCGGGCACATGCGCGTGCCCGTGTGCGAAGAAACGTTCCTTCAGTTGTTCGAGGCGGCGTGGCCGTGGCCGCCACCGGTCGTCGAGGCCGGTACCAGCCGGTTCCGCGCCCGCCCCATGAGCTCCTCACGCTCGTCCTCGGTCAGCCCTCCCCAGACCCCGTACGGCTCGCGCACCGCCAGGGCGTGGGCCGCGCACTCGGCGCGGACGGGGCACCTCATGCAGACCTCTTTGGCCGAGTTCTCGCGAGCACTCCGGGCCGCACCGCGTTCACCCTCCGGATGGAAGAAGAGCGAACTGTCGACCCCACGGCAGGCCGCATGGAGCTGCCAGTCCCACAGATCCGCGTTCGGACCGGGAAGGCGGGAGAAATCTGCCATTGCGTGTCCCCTTGTTGCCGTTCTGGGCGGATATGTGTTGTCGACCGTACATCGACGATCTTATGAGATGAAAATATGACTCATTGCGAATCTAGCCCCAGACACCAGCTAACGGGAAGAAAAGCGGCTAAATGGGGCATAGGTTGTGATGAAAGTTGGGGGTTACGCTGCGCGTGTCTGCACCGTGTCCGCGCCCTCACGTACAGTGCCGAAGATGGCTTGCTGCACCGTAACTCTTTCGAGTGACCATCGTTGAGAGTGCGGAGGCGGTTGAAACAACAAGCGCTCGGGCAGGCGTCCGAGGGCGTCGACCGCACAGGTGACGATTCGTACCAGCCTGGAGGCTCAAGGTGACGCGCATCAGCTGCGGAGGGCGGTCATGACATCCGTCCTCGTCTGCGACGACTCCCCGCTTGCCCGAGAGGCGCTCCGCCGCGCGGTGGCGACCGTGCCCGGTGTCGAGCGCGTGACGACGGCGGCCAACGGCGAGGAAGTCCTCCGCCGCTGGGGGGCCGACCGTTCGGACCTGATTCTGATGGACGTACGCATGCCCGGTCTGGGCGGCGTCGAGACCGTGCGGCGACTGCTGTCCGCCGACCCCGGTGCGCGCATCATCATGCTCACCGTCGCGGAGGACCTGGACGGGGTGGCGCTCGCGGTCGCCGCCGGCGCGCGCGGCTATCTCCACAAGGACGCCTCGCGCGCGGAGCTGCGCGCGACCGTCACGCAGGCGCTCGCCGACCCGACCTGGCGGCTCGCGCCCAGGCGGCTGCGCTCGGCCGAGATGGGTGCCGCGCCCACGCTCACCGCACGGGAGATCCAGGTGCTGGAGGGCATGAGCCACGGCCGTTCCAACGCGGAGATCGGCCGCGAGCTGTTCCTCTCCGAGGACACCGTGAAGACGCACGCCCGGCGTCTGTTCAAGAAGCTCGGCGCGTCCGACCGCGCACACGCGGTGGCGCTCGGCTTCCGGTGGGGCCTGGTCCGCTAAGTGGATCACCGCGGGGGTGCGCAGATCCCCGCCTGCCGCAGGGCGGGCGGGGCACGGCGACCTCAGGGAAGCTCCTCCCTGGAACCGCCTGGCGAAGGGGCCCGCCGGATGCCCGCTGCTCGTTTCGTCGCGGATGCCGCATCCTTGAGGGTGTGGAGTTCCTCGGGGACGAGTCGATCGAGCGGGAGGGGAGGGCGCAGGAGATGAGTTCCGGCGCACCTGCTCATAACGCTTCGGTGCACAACTACGGACGCGGTGCCACGGACCGGACGACGCCGAGGCACCATGGACCGATGCGCGACGACGAGACAACGCTGATCGGTGCACTCGTCCATCGCGCCGTCGACGGCGACGAGCAGGCGACCCACGATCTGCTCGCCCGCGTCCACCCCCTGGCGCTGCGCTACTGCCGTACGCGACTGTCCCGGCTGCCCGGCGACGCCCGGCACTTCGTCGAGGACCTGGCCCAGGAGGTCTGCGTCGCGGTGCTGCTCGCCCTGCCGCGCTACAAGGACACCGGGCGCCCCTTCGAGGCGTTCGTCTTCGCGATCGCCGCGCACAAGGTCGCGGACCTGCAGCGTGCGGCGATGCGTCACCCCGGCTCGACGGCGGTCCCCTCGGACGAGATGCCCGAACGACCGGACGACTCTCTGGGCCCCGAGGAGCGCGCCCTGCTCAGCAGCGACGCGGAGTGGGCCAAGAAACTCCTCGCCAACCTCCCGGAGAACCAGCGCGAGCTGCTCCTGCTCCGCATCGCCGTGGGCTTGACGGCGGAAGAAACGGGTCAGATGTTGGGAATGTCACCGGGAGCGGTGAGGGTGGCGCAACACCGGGCGCTGAGCAGGTTGCGGGCGCTCGCTGAACAGTAGCGGCACGCCTCCCCGCCGTGACGGCGATCAGCCACGACGGCGTAATCCGGGGGTGCCGACCCGGTTCAGCCCATGGGGACGGAGGCCTACGAGGCCTGCATGAACAGGCGACTCACGGACTCCGTACGAACATACGAAGCCGACCAGCACCCTCAACCGTGGAATGAGAGCCCCATGCTTCCCGTTAGCATGGACATCCGCACCGATCAAGGCCATTTGGGGAAGGTGTCATGACTGCAAACGTCGACGGAGTGCCCGAGAAATTCGCGACACTCGGGCTGACCTACGACGACGTGCTGCTGCTGCCGGGAGCGTCCGAGGTGCTCCCGAACGCGGTCGACACCTCGTCCCGCATCTCCCGCAACGTCCGGGTGAACATCCCGCTGCTGTCGGCGGCGATGGACAAGGTGACCGAGTCCCGCATGGCGATCGCGATGGCCCGCCTGGGCGGCGTCGGCGTGCTGCACCGCAACCTCTCCATCGAGGACCAGGTCAACCAGGTCGACCTGGTCAAGCGGTCCGAGTCCGGCATGGTCACCGACCCCATCACCGTGCACCCCGAGGCGACGCTCGCCGAGGCGGACGCCCTGTGCGCCAAGTTCCGCATCAGCGGCGTCCCGGTCACCGACCCGGCGGGCAAGCTGCTGGGTATCGTCACCAACCGCGACATGGCCTTCGAGACCGACCGCTCCCGGCAGGTGCGCGAGGTCATGACGCCGATGCCGCTGGTCACCGGCAAGGTCGGCATCTCCGGCACCGACGCCATGGAACTGCTGCGCCGCCACAAGATCGAGAAGCTTCCCCTGGTCGACGACGCCGGTCTGCTCAAGGGCCTCATCACGGTCAAGGACTTCGTCAAGGCCGAGAAGTACCCCAACGCCGCCAAGGACGCCGAGGGCCGCCTGCTCGTCGGTGCCGCCGTGGGCGCCAGCCCCGAGGCGCTCGAGCGCGCCCAGGCCCTCGCCGAGGCCGGGGTGGACTTCCTGGTCGTCGACACCTCGCACGGCCACAACAGCAACGCCCTCAGCTGGATGTCGAAGATCAAGTCGAGCGTGCACGTCGACGTGATCGGCGGCAACGTCGCCACCCGTGACGGCGCCCAGGCCCTGATCGACGCCGGCGTCGACGGCATCAAGGTGGGCGTGGGCCCGGGCTCGATCTGTACGACCCGTGTGGTCGCCGGCATCGGTGTCCCGCAGGTCACCGCCATCTACGAGGCCTCCCTCGCCGCCCGCCCGGCGGGCATCCCGCTGATCGGCGACGGCGGTCTGCAGTACTCCGGCGACATCGGCAAGGCGCTCGCCGCCGGTGCCGACACCGTGATGCTCGGCAGCCTTCTGGCGGGCTGCGAGGAGTCGCCGGGCGAGCTGCTGTTCATCAACGGCAAGCAGTTCAAGTCGTACCGCGGCATGGGCTCGCTCGGTGCCATGCAGTCCCGCGGCCAGGGCAAGTCGTACTCCAAGGACCGCTACTTCCAGGCCGAGGTCTCCTCCGACGACAAGCTCGTGCCCGAGGGCGTCGAGGGCCAGGTGCCCTACCGCGGCCCGCTGTCCAACGTGCTGCACCAGCTCGTGGGCGGTCTGCGCCAGACCATGGGCTACGTGGGCGCCGCCACCATCGCGGAGATGGAGTCCAAGGGCCGCTTCGTGCGCATCACCTCGGCGGGCCTGAAGGAGAGCCACCCGCACGACATCCAGATGACGGTCGAGGCGCCGAACTACAGCGCCCAGAAGTGACGCACGCGCACGCGTGAAGGTCGTGCAGAGGGCGGCCCCGGACTCCGGGGCCGCCCTCGCCGTACCTGCGGAGGGCCGCCGTCGCAGCCGTCGGCGATACTGGAAGACGCTGAAACGCATCAGGGAAAGGCCACAGACGTGACTGAGATCGAGATCGGGCGCGGCAAGCGCGGCCGCCGGGCGTACGCCTTCGACGACATCGCCGTCGTCCCCAGCCGCCGTACGCGGGACCCGAAGGAGGTCTCGATCGCCTGGCAGATCGACGCCTACCGCTTCGAGCTGCCGTTCCTGGCCGCCCCCATGGACTCCGTCGTCTCCCCGGCCACCGCGATCCGCATCGGCGAGCTCGGCGGCCTCGGCGTGCTGAACCTCGAGGGCCTGTGGACGCGGTACGAGGACCCGCAGCCGCTCCTCGACGAGATCGCCGAGCTGCCGGCCGAGACCGCGACCCGGCACCTGCAGGAGATCTACGCGGCCCCCATCAAGGAGGAGCTGATCGGCGCGCGCATCAAGGAGGTGCGCGACTCGGGCGTGGTCACCGCGGCCGCGCTCTCCCCGCAGCGCACGGCGCAGTTCTCCAAGGCGGTCGTCGACGCGGGCGTGGACATCTTCGTCATCCGCGGTACGACGGTGTCCGCGGAGCACGTCTCCGGCTCGCACGAGCCGCTGAACCTGAAGCAGTTCATCTACGAGCTCGACGTCCCGGTGATCGTCGGCGGCTGCGCCACGTACACGGCGGCCCTGCACCTGATGCGCACGGGTGCCGCGGGCGTGCTCGTGGGCTTCGGCGGCGGCGCGGCCCACACCACGCGCAACGTGCTGGGCATCCAGGTGCCCATGGCGACGGCGGTCGCGGACGTGGCGGCGGCCCGCCGCGACTACATGGACGAGTCCGGCGGTCGGTACGTGCACGTGATCGCGGACGGCGGCGTCGGCTGGTCCGGTGACCTGCCCAAGGCGATCGCCTGCGGCGCGGACGCGGTGATGATGGGTTCGCCGCTCGCGCGTGCGACCGACGCCCCGGGCAAGGGCCACCACTGGGGCATGGAGGCCGTGAACGAGGAGCTGCCGCGCGGCAAGAAGGTCGACCTCGGCACGGTCGGCACCATCGAGGAGGTCCTCACGGGCCCGTCGCACACGCCGGACGGCTCGATGAACTTCTTCGGGGCGCTGCGGCGGGCGATGTCCACGACCGGGTACAGCGAGCTGAAGGAGTTCCAGCGGGTCGAGGTCACGGTGGCGGACTCGCAGCACCGGCGGTAGTCGTACGGCGTTCAGGGGCCCGGTTCACCCTTCGGGGTGGGCCGGGCCCCTTCGTGTGCCCTGGACGTCTCCGCAGGTGGGGGCGCGTGCTGTGGGGCGGGGGCGCGCCCATGGGCCGTCACCGCAAGCCCACTCGCTGGGACCGCATCTGGCTTCGGCTGGAGACACGCTCGCCTCGGCTGGCGGCCTTCCGGCTCTGGCTGGTGAAGTTCCGGAGGAGGTGGATCTTGCGGATCACGGCCGCTGAGCGGCCACCCCTATAGGAACTAGGGGTGGACACTCCGCCTAGCGGCCAGGAGCCCGCTGCAGTGGCCTCTGCGGTGGGCTCCACCTTTTTGGGCGGTACCGGATCCACTCGTCCACCGGTACGGCACCAGAAGAGCGGCCGCCCCTGTGAGACCAGGCGCGGACGCCCGTTACCGGCTGGAAGCCCGCCGCCGGGCCGACGAGCTCCGTGCTCGTACGCTATCGATGCCGAGAACCCCGAGCCACCGACCCCAGGGGCTCGAGCACCCACGCGCCCCCCTTCACAACCGGTGCGCCGCCCCCGTAGGCGTGGCCCCCCGCGTGTCCAGCAGCAACTGCGCCTTCACCGAGAGCCCCTGCAGGTCGTACGTCCGGTGCTGCTGCAACAGAACCGTCAGGTCCGCCCCCGCCGCCGCCTCGTACAGGGAGTCCGCACGCGGGATCGGCCGGTCGAGGACGCTCCACGCGGGGACGTACGGGTCGTGGTAGCTGATGGACGCGCCCAGTTCCATCAGCCGTAGCGCGACCTCCTGCGCGGGGGAGCCGTGCAGGTCGGCGACGTCCGGCTTGTACGTCACGCCGAGCAGCAGGACGCGGGCGCCGCGGGCCGACTTGCCGTGCTCGTTCAGGAGGGTGGCGGCGCGCTGGACTACGTACTGGGGCATGCGGCCGTTCACCTGCTGGGCCAGTTCGACCATCCGCAGAGTGCGCCCGGCCGTGCCCGACAGGTCCTGGGCGACGGAGTGGCCGCCGACGCCGGGGCCGGGGCGGAAGGCCTGGAAGCCGAACGGTTTGGTCTCCGCGCAGCGGATGACGTCCCACAGGTCGACGCCGAGGTCGTGGCAGAGCACTGCCATCTCGTTGACCAGGGCGATGTTGACCTGCCGGTAGTTCGTCTCCAGCACCTGCACGGTCTCCGCCTCGCGGGGTCCACGCGCGCGTACCACCTTGTCGGTGAGGCGCCCGTAGAAGGTGGCGGCCGACTCGGTGCAGGCGGGGGTGAGGCCGCCGATGACCTTGGGGGTGTTGGCGGCGTGGAAGTCGCGGTTGCCGGGGTCGACGCGGCTCGGTGAGTACGCGAGGTGGAAGTCGCGTCCGGCGCGCAGCCCGGAGGTCTTTTCGAGGAGCGGGCGCAGGAACCCCTCCGTGGTGCCCGGCGGCACCGGTGACTCCAGGATCACGGTGGTGTGCGGGCGCAGCCGCGCGGCGAGGGTGCGGGCGGCCGCCTCCACCTGGGTGAGGTCGAGCCCGCCGTCGGCGCCGCGCGGGACGGGGGCGCAGATGACGGCGGTGCGGACGCGGCCGAGCTCGGCGGGGTTGGCGGTCGGGCGGAAGCCCCGCGCGAGCATCCGGCGCAGTTCGGCGGCGGTGAGGGAACCGGCCTCGGGGCCGGTCCGGTAGCCGAGCGTGGAGATGTCGGCGGCGACGGCGGCCTGGGCCAGGGGCAGGCCGAGATGACCGAGTCCGATGACGGCGAGATCTGCGGGCATGGCGTGGGCCGTCCTTCCCAATAGCCGAGGTGGGAGAGGTGCGCAAGCGCTGTGGACAGAACGAGCGAGCGCAATGTCAGACTAGGAGTAAATATGACCGATTTGCGGTATTGACTGATGGCGTTTCCGTGAGTGTTGTCCACAGGCCGCGGGCGCGTGGTGGCCGAAGTCGGGCATCACGGTCAGACTTTGGGCATGGGGGAAAGGAGCAGGGCTTCGCCTGACTGACGGGTGCGGCCGGCGCGACCGAGCGGGAGGCAGCGGTGAGGACAGCGGCACTGGGGCCGGCGCAGCGCGCCGAGTCACTGGCGGGAATGGCCGAGCGCGAGCTGGACGTACTGGTCGTGGGCGGCGGTGTGGTCGGCGCGGGCGTCGCGCTGGACTCCGTCACCCGTGGTCTGTCCACCGGCCTAGTCGAGGCGCGTGACTGGGCGTCGGGCACCTCGAGCAGGTCCAGCAAGCTGATACACGGCGGCCTGCGCTATCTGGAGATGCTGGACTTCGCCCTCGTACGCGAGGCGCTGAAAGAGCGCGGGCTGCTGCTGGAGCGCCTGGCGCCCCACCTCGTGAAGCCGGTGCCGTTCCTGTATCCGCTCCAGCACAAGGGCTGGGAGCGGCTGTACGCAGGCTCGGGCGTCGCGCTCTACGACGCCATGTCGATGGCCCGCGGCCACGGCCGGGGCCTGCCGCTGCACCGTCACCTGAGCCGT
Source organism: Streptomyces sp. NPDC093984 (assembly GCF_044764595.1). Classification (NCBI taxonomy): domain Bacteria; kingdom Bacillati; phylum Actinomycetota; class Actinomycetes; order Kitasatosporales; family Streptomycetaceae; genus Streptomyces; species Streptomyces sp. NPDC093984. The sequence continues at coordinate 283,163 of NZ_JBIWIM010000002.1, forward strand.
CGTCACGCCCTGCGCGTGGCTCCCTGCTTGAAGAAGGACGCGCTGGTCGGGGCGTTGCAGTACTACGACGCACAGATGGACGACGCCCGCTTCGTCGCGACGCTGGTGCGCACGGCCGCGTGGTACGGCGCGAAAGTCGCCAACCGTGCGCGGGTGACCGGCTTCCTACGGGAGGGCGAGCGGGTCGTCGGCGCCAGGGTGCAGGACGTGGAGGCCGGCGGGGAGTACGAGATCCGCGCCCAGCAGGTCGTCAACGCGACGGGGGTGTGGACCGACGACACCCAGGCGATGGTGGGCGAGCGGGGCCAGTTCCACGTGCGGGCGTCGAAGGGCATCCACCTGGTCGTGCCGAAGGACCGGGTCAACTCCACGACGGGCCTGATCCTGCGGACCGAGAAGTCGGTCCTCTTCGTCATCCCCTGGGGCCGGCACTGGATCATCGGGACGACCGACACCGACTGGAGCCTCGACAAGGCGCACCCGGCGGCCTCCAGCGCGGACATCGACTACCTGCTGGAGCACGTGAACTCCGTCCTGTCGGTGCCGCTCACCCGCGACGACGTGGAGGGCGTGTACGCGGGCCTGCGGCCGCTGCTCGCCGGGGAGTCGGACGCGACCAGCAAGCTCTCCCGCGAGCACACCGTGGCGCACCCGGTGCCCGGCCTGGTGGTCGTGGCGGGCGGCAAGTACACGACGTACCGGGTGATGGCCAAGGACGCCGTCGACGAGGCGGTGCACGCCCTGGACCGGCGGGTCGCCGACTGCGTCACCGAGGACGTCCCGCTGCTGGGCGCCGAGGGCTACCGCGCGCTGTGGAACGCGCGGGCCCGCACGGCGGCGCGCACCGGGCTGCACGTGGTGCGGGTGGAACACCTGCTGAACCGCTACGGCTCGCTGGCGGAGGAAGTGCTCGACCTGATCGCCGACGACCCGTCACTGGGCGAACCGCTGCACGCGGCCGACGATTATCTGCGCGCGGAGGTCGTCTACGCGGCGTCGCACGAGGGAGCGCGCCACCTGGACGACGTGCTGACCCGGCGGACCCGCATCTCGATCGAGACGTTCGACCGCGGCGCGCGCAGCGCCCGGGAGGCGGCCGAACTGATGGCGCCGGTGCTCGGCTGGGACGGCGACCAGATCGAGCGCGAGGTGGAGCACTACGAGAAGCGGGTCCAGGCGGAGAGAGAGTCCCAGCGCCAGCCCGACGACCTGACGGCGGACGCGGCGAGGCTGGGAGCGCCGGACATAGTGCCCTTGTAGGAAGGGCTGGGAAGGGCGCGGGCACGACTGAGGTGACACCGCGGGCACGACTGAGGTGACACCTGCGTCCTGAAGGCGCGTCAAAGCACTGTGCGGGGACCGCCGGCGGGCAGGCGCGGCGGCGCGGTGGGGCGCGGCAGGGTGTGACGTCGGCGCGATCCGGGTGCCCGGCGTACGCCCGGGCCGCCGCACCGCCCCGGTCCGCCGCCTCCGGGCGTCCTCCGACCGGGGGGAGCCGTCGAATCAGGGGCACCCTGGGCGTGGGGTGGTCCGTCCGTGGGGGACAATGGAGGCTCTGTCAGGGCGGGTTGCATGAGGGGACGCATGTCGGAGGCGGAGCGGGCGGGAACAACCCGTCAGGACAAGAGCGAACGTCTCCTCGCCGGGCGGTACCGGCTGGGGGACGTACTCGGCCGCGGCGGCATGGGCACGGTGTGGCGGGCCGAGGACGAGACCCTGGGACGTACGGTCGCCGTCAAGGAGCTCAGGTTCCCGTCGAACATCGACGAGGACGAGAAGCGCCGGCTCATCACGCGCACGCTGCGGGAGGCCAAGGCGATCGCCCGGATCCGCGACAACGGCGCGGTGACCGTCTACGACGTGGTCCACGAGGACGACCGGCCCTGGATCGTCATGGAGCTGATCGAGGGCAAGTCGCTCGCCGAGGTCATCCGCGAGGACGGTCTGCTCGAACCGAAGCGCGCAGCCGAGGTCGGGCTCGCGATCCTCGACGTGCTGCGCGCCGCGCACCGCGAGGGCATCCTGCACCGCGACGTGAAGCCGTCGAACGTGCTGATCGACGAGGACGGCCGGGTCGTGCTCACCGACTTCGGCATCGCTCAGGTCGAGGGCGACCCGTCCATCACCTCCACCGGCATGCTCGTCGGCGCCCCCTCCTACATCTCGCCGGAGCGGGCCCGTGGCCACAAGCCCGGCCCGGCGGCGGACCTGTGGTCGCTCGGCGGACTGCTGTACGCGGCCGTCGAGGGCGTGCCGCCGTACGACAAGGGGTCGGCCATCGCCACCCTGACCGCGGTGATGACCGAGCCGCTCGAGGAGCCGAAGAACGCCGGCCCGCTGAAGAACGTCATCTACGGGCTGCTCACCAAGGACCCGGGGCAGCGGCTCGACGACGCGGGCGCGCGGGCGATGCTCAACGAGGTCATCCACGCGCCCGATACGGAGGAGGAGGTGCCGGCGGACGCGACACGGGTCGTGGCGTTGCCGCCGGTGCCGGAGGAGTCCAAGGAGAAGGAGAAGGGGAAGGGCGCGTCGGGCTCCGGGACCAAGCGGGGCGAGGAGGCCGCGGATCGGCTGCGCGGGGCCCTGCGGTCGGTGCGCAAGGCGGCGGCGTCGGCGGGCGCGGCGACGGCCGGTGCCGCGACGGCCGCGCGGACCAAGAGCTCCGCCCCCGCCAAGGTGGCCGAGGGTGCGGTGGCCGAGCGTGTGGACGCTCCCGAGACCGGGGCCTCCGACGCCGGACGCTCGGGGGCGGCCTCGGCGGGCGCGCGGTCACACACGGCTGCCGTCGGATCGAACTCCGGTCCGGCGAAGCCGAGTTCGGGGTGGCCCATCGTGCCGGACCCGGACCGGCCGCCGCGACCGGTGACGCCGCCCCGGGCGCCGCTCACCGACGTGGTGCCCAAGCGGACGCTGGTGATCGTCGCCGTCGTCGTGGTGCTCGCCGTGCTCGGGACCGTGCTCGCGCTCACCCTGCCGGGCGGGGACGACGGCGCGCGGAACGGCTCGAAGGGCACCACCAAGCCCGCCGCGACCGCTGGCGGAAAGGGCGGCGGCGGCAAGGGCGGCGGCGGGAGCCGCTCGGACAGCGGCAGCACCGGCACGACCACGACGGACGGATCGGACCAGCAGAACGCGGCGGACAGCACGCCCGCTGCGAGCGCCAGCGCGTTGGCCTCCGGTGCGGCGGGCGGCGGCGCCGCGGTGACGACGCACAAGGGCGGTCAGGGCTACTCGATCGGCTTGCCGGCCGGCTGGAAGTACGCGTCGTCGGACTCCGCGGGCGACCGTTTCACCGGGCCGAACGGGCAGAGGCTGCTGGTGGCCTGGACGTCCACGCCGAAGGACGACCCGGTGGCGGACTGGAACAGCCAGGAGCGCTACATGGTGCGCCCCCAGTACCACCGGATCGGTATCGAGGAGGTGGACTATCGCGGCTGGAACACCGCCGACTGGGAGTTCACCTACGTGGACTCGGGCACCACCTACCGGGTGATCGACCGCGGATTCGTCGTCGACTCGCACCTGGGGTACGGGCTGATGTACACGGCGAAGGCGGACGACTGGGACGGGGACCTGCGCAAGAACACCTGGAAGACGCTGACCGAGACGTTCCAGCCGAAGTCGTGACGTACCGAGCGTCCGTCTGACGTTCCGTCCGATCGTGTCGCGGCAGATATGACATCCCCGGGTTGCGGGTTGCCTCCGGCACGTATCGTGAAGGACGGATCGCGAACCGTACGCATTCGGAACGGGACGCGGGGCGAACGGACTTGACCGACCGGGCGGCCGGGGGAGGCATCGTGGACGACTATGCGGGACGGGTACTCGCCGACCGCTACCGCCTGCCGCTGCCCCCCGCCGACGACTACGAGTTCGCCGAGACCCGGGCCTTCGACACCTACAGCGGGCAGGAGGTCCTGATACGGCAGGTGCCGTTGCCCGAGGTCGTCGAGGCGGAGGTGCTCGACGCGGACGGGCTGCCCGCGGGGTTCGTGGCGCGCGACGGCCGCGGCGGTGGTCCGGGCCGGACGACGGCCACGCGCCGGCCCACCGACCCGGCCGTGCGGCGCGCCGTCGAGGCCGCGCAGGCCGCCGCGCAGATACCCGACCACCCCCGCCTCGACCAGGTCTTCGACGTGTTCGCCGAGGGCGGCTCGCTGTGGGTCGTGAGCGAACTCGTGGCCGCGACCCCGCTCGCCGCCCTGCTCGCCGAGCAGCCGCTGACGCCGTACCGCGCGGCCGAGGTCGCCTCCGACGTCCTCATGGCGTTGCGCGTCCTGCACGCCCACGGCTGGGTGCACCGCAACATCACCGCTCGCACGGTGCTCGTCTGCGAGGACGGCCGCGTGATACTGACCGGCCTGGCGGCCGGGGCGGCCGAGGAGGCGCTGTGCGGGTACGACCCGGTGCCGGCACGGGAGCCGGAGCCGGGGTCCGGTACGACGGATCAGGACCCCACGGCCCCCGTGCCCGCTCCCCGGCCCGGTGGATCCGGCGGCGGCCCGTTCGGCCCCGGCGGGTCGCTGCGCGGTGTGGACGCCGAGGCCGCGCGGCGGGCGGCGATCGAGGCGCGGGCGAACGGCGCCGCTCCGGGCGCGGGCCCGGCCGGCGCCGGTGTGCCCGCCGTGGCGCCGCGCACGCTGGAGTCCGCGGAGGACGTGCGCGCGGCACGGGCCGGGGCGATCGCGGCCTACCGCGCCGGAGCCCGGGCCGCGGCACGGGTGCAGGAGGAACAGCGCGGCCCCCACACGGCGTTGCCAGCGCCCCGCCCGGCCGACACCGGCCCCGGCACCCCGCCGCAGTCGCCGTCCGGCCAGGGCGGCGGCCCCGACACCCCGCCCCCGGGCCGGATCGCCGACCCGTACGGCACGGGCCGTACGGCGTCCTGGCACGGCGCCGTGCCCCGCCCCACGGCCCCCACCCCCGAGGCCGCACCCGGGCCTCAGGGCAACGGCAGCGGCCCGTACGAGGGGGCCGCGCTCCCGCCTTCCGCCGCCCCCTGGCCCCACCGCGGCCCCGCCACCCCCCTCGCCGCCGAGCGGGCGCGGCAGGCCCGGATGGCCGTGGTCGGGCCGGTCACCGAACGGTGGGCGCCCGAACAGGCCGGGCCCGTGCACGAGAACTGGCAGCTGGCACCGCCGATCGGGCCCGCGACCGACCTGTGGGCGCTGGGCGCGCTGCTGTTCCGGGCCGTCCAGGGGCACGCGCCCTACCCCGAGGAGAGCACCGCCGAGCTGGTGCAGCTCGTCTGCTCCGAGCCGCCCGCCTTCGCCGAGGAGTGCGGCCCGCTGCGTCCGGTCGTGGAGTCGTTGCTGCGCCAGGACCCGACCGAGCGGCCCGACTTCGAGGAGCTGCGCGGCTGGCTGCGCTCCCTGGTGCGGTCCGCACCCGAACCGGAGGCGGGGGCGCACGTCATAGCGGCGCCGCCCGTCGACCCCACCCGGCTGCCGATCGTGCGACGCCGGGGCGAACTGGTCCGCAGGCGGCGCGCCGGGCTGCCCGCCGCCACCCACGCCCGTCACAAGCGGGCCAAGGACGGCCGCCCCCAGCCCCGCCGCCTCGGCCGCACCCTTCTTCTGCTGATCCTGCTCGCGCTGGCCGCGGCGATCGCGTACGCGATGGCGTTCATGCCGAAGGCCGGGACCAGCAGCGGCGGCAGCGGCACGGCGGGGGACCGCACCGGCGCCGCCGGGGAGGCGAGCCCCGCCCCGCAGCAGTCGGACACGGGCGGCGCGGGGCAGCCGCAGCAGGGCGGCTCCAGCAGCCCCTCGAAACCGGCCGACTCACCGCAGACGCAGGCCACCGGCACCCAAGTCGCCCAGGGATTCACCCTGCGCAAGGACCCCGAAGGCTTCAGCGTCGCCGTGGCCGACGGCTGGGACCGGACGCCGAAGAACGCGCAGGGCCAGGTCGTCTACTCCCGGGGCGACTTCGAGCTGATCGTCGTGCCCGGACGCGACACCACCGGCAGGTACGGCAGCGACCCGCTGACGTACCAGCGGGAGTCGGAGCCCGAACTGCAGCCGTTCCGCGACTCCACCTGGGCCACCTCCAGCGGGATGCGGCGCATCGACGTCGGCGGACGGACCATGGCCGAAGGGCAGTTCACCTGGACGAACGGCAACGGGCAGGAGCTGTTCGTGCGCAACCTCGCCGTCCTCGTCGGCGGCCACTACCACGTGGTGCAGGTGCGCGGCCCCGACGCCGAACGCGACGAGGTCACCCGGCTGTTCGAACAGGCGGAGGCGACCTACAGGGTGACGAACTGACCGATCCCGGGCCCCACGGTGGTCCGATTGCGCTGAGTGTGCGGTGGTTCCGTCCCGTACGGGGAAGGGAGAACCGTCACAGTGCGGTCTCCGTTACGGCCCCGCCGGTTCCCTGCACGGGGACCGCTCTTTAATGTGACCTCGTCAAGAACATTGCGGGGAAACGTGAATCAGATGCAGGGCCTGCTCCTCGCGGGCCGCTACCGGCTCGTCGACTCGATCGGCAGCGGCGGCATGGGCCGGGTGTGGCGCGCCCACGACGAGGTGCTGCACCGGGCGGTCGCCATCAAGGAACTGACGGCCGCACTGTACGTCACGGAAAGTGACCGAGCCGTACTCCTCGCCCGTACCCACGCCGAGGCACGGGCCGCCGCGCGCATCAACCACTCGGCCGTCGTCACGGTGCACGACGTCCTGGAGCACGACAACCGGCCGTGGATCGTCATGGAGCTCGTCGAGGGCGGCTCGCTGGCCGACGCGGTCAAGGAACGCAGCCGGGTCGAGCCCACCGAGGCCGCGCGGATCGGGCTGTGGGTGCTGCGCGCACTGCGTGCCGCGCACTCCGCGGGCGTGCTGCACCGCGACGTGAAGCCCGGCAACGTCCTGCTCGCCGCCGACGGGCGGGTGCTGCTCACCGACTTCGGGATCGCGCAGGTCGAGGGCGACACCACCATCACCCGCACGGGAGAGATCGTCGGATCGGTCGACTACCTCGCGCCCGAGCGCGTCCGCGGCCACGACCCGGGCCCGGCCTCCGACCTGTGGGCGCTCGGCGCCACGCTGTACACGGCGGTGGAGGGCAGGTCGCCGTTCCGGCGGACCTCGCCGCTGACCACCATGCAGGCCGTCGTCGACGAGGAGCCGGCGGCGCCGCGGTTCGCGGGCGCCCTGGAGGCGGTGATCTCGGGTCTGCTGCGCAAGGATCCGGCCGAGCGGCCCGACGCGTCGCGGCTGGAGCAGATGCTGGCCGAGGCGGTCGAGGGACGGCGGCCGAGGGCGGCACAGGAGTACGTGGCGACGCAGCACGTCGACCTGAGCGGGTTCGGGGACACGACCGCGAACGTGCTGCACCCCCGGCAGGCGCGCGAGGCGGCGACGGCCCGCGGCACGGTGCCCCAGCCGGCCGTGCCGGCCGCGCCCCGGCCCCGCAAGCGGCACCGGGCCCGTACGGCCGCGCTCGTGCTCGCGCTGGCCGCGGTCGTCGGCGCGGGGGGCGCGGTGGCGTGGCAGAAGTGGGACGGGGGCGACCGGAAGGCCGGTGCGTCCGTTTCCTCCTCCGCTTCGCCGTCCCTGGAGCCCAGCGCCCAGGGGACGCAGGAGGCCGACGCGACAGGTGACCTCCCCGCCGGCTGGGTGCGCCGTCGCGACCCCTACGGATTCAGCCTCGCCGTGCCCTCCAAGGACTGGAAGCGGAAGGAGTTCGACCAGGCCACCCACCAGGTCGACTACACCCCCGACGGCGGCGAGCACTTCATCCGCATCGCCGTCGACAGCTCACCCGACTTCGAAACCGCGTACGACCACCAGATCGATCTGGAGCAGCAGCTCCACAAGCTGGTCGACTACAAGCGTGTGGTCCTGCGGAAGAACATCTACCGCGACCGCCCGGGCTCCCTGTGGGAGTACACCTGGACCGCGCTGGCGAAGGACTCGGCGACCGCCCCCGGGCCGCGCCACGCCGTCGAGGAGACGTACTTCTCGCGCAACGGCGTCGAGTACGCCATCTACATGTCCGGCCCGGAGGCGGACTGGACGACGACGCAGCAGCAGTTCCAGGCGGTGCTGCGGGGGTGGCGTCCGCCTACGGATTGACGGGCACCGCACCCGGGCGGGCCGCCGTACGCGGCTCGTAGGCCCACCGGTGGGTCGGTTGTCGGCCACCGTCGCGGCGTCGTCCCGGAGGTCCTCGGCGGGTGCGGCATGATGGGGCGCATGGGGACCGAGGGGGAGAACGGCTGGGTCGTAGCGGGGCGTTACCGGCTTCAGGAGCGGATCGGCCGCGGCGGCATGGGCGTCGTCTGGCGGGCGTCCGACGAGCTCCTCGACCGGCAGGTGGCCGTCAAGGAGCTCGTCCTCGACCTGTCCCTGTCCGCCGAGGAGGCCCGGCTGCACCGTGAGCGCACCCTGCGCGAGGCGCGCGCGGTGGCGGGGTTGCGGCACCCGCACATCATCGTGGTCCACGACGTCGTGGAGCACGACGAACGCCCGTACATCGTGATGGAGCTGATCGTCGGCGGCTCGCTCGCCCAGCGCATCGCCACCCGCGGCCCGGTCGACGCCCGGGAGGCCGCCCGTATCGGCATCGCCCTGCTGGGCGCGCTGCGCCGGGCGCACGACGCGGGCGTGCTACACCGTGATCTGAAACCCGCGAACGTCCTGCTGGAGGCGGGCACCGGCCGCGTCGTCCTCACCGACTTCGGCATCGCCCAGGTCACGGGCGCCACCACGCTCACCGAGACCGGCGCCTTCGTCGGCTCCCCCGAGTACACCGCGCCCGAACGGATGTCCGGTGAACGGACCGGGCCCGAGTCCGACCTGTGGTCCCTCGGGGCCCTGTTGTGCACGGCGCTGAGCGGCGAGTCGCCGTTCCGCCGCGACTCGTTGGGCGGCATCCTGCACGCGGTGGTCGCGGGCGAGATCCGCCCGCCCGAGCAGGCCGGGCCGATCCTGCCCGTCATCCGGGGGCTGCTGGAACGCGACCCCGACCGGCGTCTGGACGCGGCGGAGGCGGAGCGGCTGCTGCGGGAGTTCCTGGAGACCGGGCGCACACCGGGGGCGCCGGTGCCGTACACGCCGACGCAGCGGGACGTGCCTCGCGGCGCCCCGTCGTCCCCGCAGGAGGCGCCCGTGACGCCGGCCTCCGGCAGGCAGTCCGTGCGGGGCGTGTTCGTGGCGGCCGCCCTGGTCGCGGCCATGGCGGGCGCGGGTGTCTCGGCGGCGGCGCTGCTGCTGCGGGACGGCGGTGACGGCGGGGGAGCCCCGGCGAGCCCGGGCCCGGCGCGCACATCGGTGAGCCGGGGGCCGACGCTCCCGTCCACCGCCCGGCCCGCGCCCACGGTGACGGTGACCCGTGCGCCGGCCTCGGCGACGTCGGAGGTCACCCGCACGGCGCCCTCCGGGTACCGGATGGTGCGGGACCCGAACGGTTTCTCGCTGGGCGTACCGGACGGGTTCACCCGCAGTCCGCAGGGCGAGCGGATCTTCTACGTGTCGCCGGGAGGGACCTTCCGCCTCGGCGTCAAGGTGGCGGACCCCGCGGCGGGCGGCCCCCTCGCGGTCATGCGGAGCTCGGACGCGGACGGGCCGTCCACCAACCCGGGCTACCACGACGGCCGGGTCACCGCGACCTCGCACCGCGGAAACCCGGCGGCGCTGTGGGAGTTCACCTGGGACGGCTTCACCGCGGCCGAGGGCCCGCGGCACACCTACGACCTGTGCTGGGACGAGGGCGGCCGGATGTACGACGTATGGGTGTCGGCGCCGGTCGGGAAGGTCCGGGAGGCGAAGGAGTACTTCGACGTGGCGGTGGACACGTTCGCTCCGGGGTGACCCCGCACGAAGCCCCGCGTCACGGGTCTGTGACTGGAACGGGACAAGGGTGGCTGAGGGGGCGGCCGACGCGATAGGCATGAGCCCATGAGTGACCACGGGGGAAGACCTCAGCAGGCCGGCGAACCGACGAGTTTCGGACTGCAACCGCCGCGGCCGGCCGTGCCGTACCCGGGAAACCCCTACGCCCGGCCGCAGCCGGAGGCCCAGGCCGTCCCCACCCAGGCCGCCCCCGAGGCTCCGGGCGACCCGGGCGCCGGGCGGCTCGTCGCCGGCCGCTACCGGCTGCTCGCCAAGCTCGGGCACGGCGGCATGGGCACGGTGTGGCGGGCCAAGGACGAGACGGTGGACCGGGAGGTCGCCGTCAAGGAACCCAGGGTGCCCGACCACCTTCCCGAACGTGAACGGGCCAACGCCTACGAGCGGATGCGCCGTGAGGCACGGGCCGCCGCCCGCCTCGACCACCCCGCGGTCGTCGACGTGCACGACGTCGCCGTCGTGGACGGCAGGCCGTGGATCGTGATGGAGCTGGTGCGGGGCCGCTCCCTGGGCGACGTGCTCCAGGAGGGCACGCTCGGCGTGCGCGAGGCGGCACGGATCGGCCTGGAGGTGCTCGGCGCGCTGGAGGCCGCGCACGCGGCGGGCGTCCTGCACCGCGACGTGAAGCCCGACAACATCCTGCTCGGCCGGTACGACCGCGTGGTGCTCACCGACTTCGGCATCGCACAGATCGAGGGCGAGACGAAGCTGACGGAGACGGGCGGCTTCGTCGGCTCCCCCGAGTACATCGCGCCGGAGCGGGTGCTGGGCCGGCGCCCGGGCCCCGAGTCGGACCTGTGGTCGCTGGGGGTGGTGCTGTACGCGGCGACGGAGGGCGTCTCGCCGTTCCGCCGCACCAACACGCCCGCCACCCTGCAGTCGGTCCTCAACTCCACACCGGCGCCCCCGGCCTCCGCCCGGGGCCCGCTCGCCGAAGCCATCGGCGGCCTGCTGAACAAGGACCCGGCGCGCCGCCCGAACGCGGCCGAGGTGCGCCGGCTGCTTCAGGAGGCGGCGAGAGAGCCGGCGCCCGTGCAGATCGCTGTGCCCGGGCGCAAGGGCGTCCGCCTGGGCCGCGGCACCCTGCTCGCGGCCGGGGCGGCCGTCGTCGCGGCGGCGGTGGCGGCGTACCTCGTGGTCGCGGACCCGTTCGCCGGCCCGCTGCCGGGCGGCTGGCGGCAACACCCGGAGAAGGCGCTGGGCGCCACACTCGCCGTGCCCGCCGACTACCAGCCGAGCCGGCCGAAGAAGGACGACACCGACAAGAACTGGGTGACGTACACCGACTGGAGCGGCAGCATCTCGATCGGCCTGCACCTGGCGAGGAAGTCCCAGGACACCTCCCACCAGATCAAGGACTCGTCGGCGGCCGAGATGTACGCCGACAACGACGCCTTCAAGAACAGCGGCGCCTACCAGTTGGACATGCCCAAGGGCCCGAGGACGGCCCCGAAGGACGGCATCACGTACCACGACAGGAAAGCCGCCGAGAACACCGTCGCCTACAGGACCGACGACAGCCTGAATCCGCGCCCGCGCGAGCTGACGATCTTCTATTACAAGAACTCGGCGGGCGACATGTACAAACTGACGGTCAGTTACCCGGGGAAGGGCGATTTCACGGAACGCGGCCGCGAAGTGGCGCGGACGGCGATAGCGAACCTGGAGATCGACAGACTCTGACCCTCGTGAGCCTCGCCATGGGACGGTATGCGTCCGACGACCGGGACCCGCTTCGACAACTCGTGACCCCGCACGGTACTCATGGGGCATGCGTACTGACGCGGGACGTCTGATCGACGGTCGCTACCGGCTGACCGAACGCCTCGGCTCCGGCGGCATGGGCACCGTATGGCGTGCCGTGGACGAGCTCATGGAGCGCGACGTCGCCGTCAAACAGCCCCATCTGCCCGGCGATCCGGAGGACGAAGCGCACCGGCGCGCCGCCCACCGGCTCTACCGCGAGGCACGAGCCGCGGCCCGCGTCGACCATCCCGCGGCCGTGTCGATCCACGACGTGATCGTCGAGGACGGATGTCCCTGGATCGTCATGGAGCTGGTCCGAGGGGAGTCCCTGGCGGACGCGCTGCGCCGTGGGCCGCTGCCGGCCGAGGAAGCGGCGCGCATCGGGCTCGCCGTCGTCGGCGCGCTGGACGCGGCGCACCGCGTCGGCATCGTGCACCGCGACGTGAAGCCGGCGAACGTCCTGCTCGGTCCGCGCGGCCGGGTGGTCCTCACCGACTTCGGCATCGCACACGTCCAGGGCGAGGAATCCCTCACCGTCACCGGGGAGTTCGTCGGCTCGCTGGAGTTCATCGCACCGGAACGGATGTCCGGCCGGATCGCGGGTCCCGCCTCCGACCTGTGGTCGCTGGGCGTGCTGCTGTACGCCGCCGTCGAAGGGTCGTCCCCCTTCCGCCGTACGACGGTGGAGTCCACGCTCGCCGCGATCCTCGCCACCGATCCTCCCGAACCCCGCCAGGCCGGGAGGCTCGGGCCCCTCATCGCACGGCTGCTGGACAAGGAACCCGAGCGGCGGCCCGGCGCGGAGGAGGTCGGTGCGGTGCTGGAGACGGTGGCCGGGGGGTGGGCGGCGCCGGGTGCGGAACGGGAGGAGTCGACGGATGCTCAGGACTGCTCCGGACTGGGGGAGTTCGCCGATGACGTCCGGACGGTACGGTTCTGGGCCGCGCCGTCGCGGCCTGCGGAGGACGACGGCCCCGGCACCGTAGAGGACGGGCCCGGCACCGTGGACGACGGCGGTCCCGGCACGTCACCGGAAGCCGCGCCGCTGGCGGAGGCCGTCTCGCCGTCCGAGCGGGGGGCCGCCTCGCCGCCCGAGCCGGACGCTGCCAAGCCGTCCCGGCAGGACGCCGCCAAGCCGTCCGAGCCGGAGGCCCCCGCGCCGCCCGCCCCGGAGACCGTCGCCGTGGCGGCGCCGGTGGTGAAGCCGAAGCGCCCCGCCCTCCTGCGCCCGGCCCCCGTCGCCGCGCTCGGTGTCCTCCTCGTCGGCGGCACCTGGATCGGCACCTCCTACTTCGACACCCCCGAGAGCGAGGGCGGCGCCGAACACACCGCCACCTACAGCTCGGCCCCGGCCATCGCCTCCCCGAGCTCCTGGACCGCCCACCGCGAGGCGAAGCTCGACGCGATCGTCTCCGTACCGTCGGACATCGCCCGGGGCACCGCCACGGACCGCACGGTGACCTACGGCGACGACACCGTCCGGCTCCGCCTGACCCGGGAGACATCGGTCCCCACCCCCCTGAAGGCCTGGGCGCGGCAGGCCACCGCCTCCTGGTCCGCCGACGACCCCGGCACCCTCTACACCCCCACGAGCTTCCACGGCGACGACGCCATGCTCACCGACACCACCTACACGGTGGGGAAGAAGCGGTACCGCGTCCTGCAGCTGCTGATCGTCACGGCGGCCCGTGAGTACTACGCGCTGCGCGTGGACATGCCGAAGGGCACCCCGGACGAGAAGCGCGGCACCTTGTTGTTCAAGGGTGCCCGGGACCGCCTGAAAGTGGGCAAGGACATGCCGGGGTCGTGACGACGCCCTGATCAGCGCATTCGCTGCCAGCGGTCACTGGCGCGGTGTGGACGCCCCGTGAAAGCGCGTTACCGACGGGTACCCAAACGCTCCGCCCCGGCATACCCTGCGCCTCATGACGGACTCGCAGGCCCCGGAGAAGGCCACCGCACAGACCGGTACGGGCACGGCCGGCACCAACCCCCTCGCTCCCGCCCCCACGGGCGCCCGCACCGCCGTCGACGTGGTGACGCCGGAGCTGGTCGCCCAGCTCACCAAGGGTGTGGCCGGCTCGGGACGCACCGCCAACCACACGCCGTTCACCGGCGAGAAGCTGGCCGACCTGCCCGAGTCCACCCCCGAGGACGTCGCCCTCGCCTTCGAACGGGCCCGCGTCGCCCAGGCCGTCTGGGCGCAGACGCCCGTGCGGGAGCGCGCCGCGGTGCTCCTCCGCTTCCACGACCTGGTGCTGGAGCGGCAGGCCGAGGTCCTCGACCTGATCCAGCTGGAGACCGGAAAGGCCCGTCTGCACGCCCACGAGGAGGTGCAGGCCGTCGCCGTCGCGGCCCGGCACTACGGCCGCAAGGCGCCCTCGTACCTGAGGCCGAAGCGGCACACCGGCGCCGTACCGACGCTGACCAAGGTCACCGAACTGCGCCACCCGCGCGGCGTGGTCGGACAGATCGCCCCCTGGAACTACCCGCTGGAGCTGTCGGTCGGCGACGCGCTCCCCGCCTTCGCCGCGGGCAACGCGGTGGTGATGAAGCCCGACACGGAGACCTGCCTGACCGCGCTGTGGGCGCGCGACCTGCTGATCGAGGCCGGACTGCCCGCCGAGGTCTTCCAGGTCGTCATCGGCGACGGCCCGGTCGTCGGCCCGGAGGTCGTCAAGCACGCCGACTACGTCTCCTTCACCGGCTCCACCCGCACCGGTCGCGAGGTCGCGCAGGGCGCCGCCGCCCGGCTGGTCGGCGTCTCCCTCGAACTCGGCGGGAAGAACGCCATGCTGGTCCTCGAGGACGCCGACATCGAGAAGGCCGCCGCGGGCGCGGTGCGGGCCTGCTTCTCCTCCGCCGGGCAACTGTGCATCTCCATCGAGCGGTTGTACGTCCACGAGTCGATCGCGGACGCCTTCCTGGAGCGGTTCGTCGCCCGCACCAAGGCCCTGCGGCTCGGCACGTCCCTCGCCTACGGCGCCGACATGGGGTCGCTGGTCGGCGAGCGGCAGCTCGAGACGGTCACCCGGCACGTCGAGGAGGCCGTGGCCAAGGGGGCGAAGGTGCTGGCCGGCGGGGTGGCCCGGCCGGACGTCGGCCCGTACTTCTACGAGCCGACCATCCTCGACGGCGTCGAGGCCCCGATGGCGGTGTGCGCGGAGGAGACCTTCGGCCCGGTCGTGTCGATCTACCGTTTCAAGAGCGAGGACGAGGCGATCGAGCGCGCCAACGCCACGCCGTACGGCCTGAATTCGTCGGTCTGGACGAAGGACGGGCGGCGGGGGCGCGCGGTCGCGGCCCGGCTGCGCACGGGCACGGTCAACGTCAACGAGGGCTACGCGCCGGCGTACGGCAGCGTCCAGTCCCCGATGGGCGGCATGAAGGACTCCGGCCTCGGCCGCCGCCACGGCTCGGAGGGCATCCTCAAGTACACCGAGGCCCAGACGGTCGCCCAGCAGCGACTGCTGCCGATGGCCCCGTCGCTGGGGATGGACGACGAGAAGTACGCGGCGTTCATGAGCCGGAGCCTGAAGGTGATGAAGGCACTCGGCCTCCGCTAGTTCCCCAACAGGCAACCCCGTTCTCAACGAGGAGAGCACGTGTCGCAGGAGAAGTCTGTCCAGACCCGGGACGAGGACGGGTATGACTACGACGTCATCGTCGTGGGCTCGGGGTTCGGCGGATCCGTCTCCGCGCTCCGGCTGACGGAGAAGGGCTACCGCGTCGGTGTCCTCGAGGCGGGCCGCCGCTTCACCCGCGAGACGCTGCCGAAGAACTCCTGGGACCTGAAGAACTACCTCTGGGCGCCCGCCCTGGGCATGTACGGCATCCAGCGCATCCACCTGCTGGGCAACGTCATGGTCCTCGCGGGCGCCGGCGTCGGCGGTGGCTCCCTCAACTACGCCAACACCCTCTACGTACCGCCGAAGGCCTTCTTCGACGACCCGCAGTGGCGGGGGATCACCGACTGGCAGGAGGAGCTGAACCCGTACTACGACCAGGCCCGGCGCATGCTCGGCGTACGGCTCAACCCGACCATGACCCCCTCAGACGTGCACCTCAAGGCGGCGGCCGAGCGGATGGGGGTCGGGGACACCTTCCACCTGGCACCGGTGGGCGTGTTCTTCGGTGACGGCGAGGACGCCGACGGAACGGTGAAGGCCCGGCCCGGCGAGGAGGTCCCGGACCCGTACTTCGGCGGCGCCGGTCCGGCCCGCCGGGCGTGCACCGAGTGCGGCGAGTGCATGACGGGCTGCCGGCGCGGCGCGAAGAACACCCTCAACGAGAACTACCTCCACCTCGCCGAGAAGGCGGGCGCGGTCGTGCACCCGATGACGACGGTCGTGTCGGTCACGGACGACTCGCAGGGCGGGTACGCCGTGGCGACCCTGCCGACGGACGACCGGCGCAAGGGCAGGGGGCGCGTCTTCAGGGCACGGCAGGTGGTGCTCGCGGCGGGCACGTACGGAACCCAGACCCTGCTGCACCGCATGAAGGCGAACGGCCAACTGCCGTACCTCTCCGACCGGCTGGGCGAGCTGACCCGTACCAACTCCGAGGCACTGGTGGGCGCGCAGACGGACAACCGGCGCTACCGCACGGCGCACGGCGCGCCGAAGGTCGACTTCACGCGGGGCGTGGCGATCACGTCCTCGATCCACCCGGACGAGAACACGCACATCGAGCCGGTCCGCTACGGCAGGGGCTCGAACGCGATGGGCGGCCTGTCGATCCTCCAGGTCCCCTACGCGGAGGGCCGCTCCCGCGCCCTGGCCTGGCTCGCGAACGCGGCACGCCACCCGTGGCTGATGGTCCGCTCGCTGTCCAACCGGCGCTGGTCGGAGCGGACCATCATCGGCCTGGTGATGCAGTCGCTGGACAACTCCCTGACGACGTATCTGAAGCCGAACGGCGTCGGCAAGGGCCTGCTGACGGCCCGGCAGGGCCATGGCAGGCCCAACCCGAAGCAGATCAGGGCGGCCTCGGAGGCTGCGTCCGTGCTCGCCGCCGAGATCAACGGTTTCGCGGGCAGCAACGTCGGCGAACTGATGGGCACCCCGCTGACCGCCCACTTCCTCGGCGGCTGCCCGATCGGCGACTCCCGCGAGACCGGGGTCATCGACCCCTACCACCGGCTCTACGGCCACCCCGGCATCTCGGTGGTCGACGGCGCGGCGGTGTCGGCGAACCTGGGCGTCAACCCTTCGCTGACGATCACCGCGCAGGCCGAGCGGGCGATGTCGTACTGGCCGAACAAGGGCGAGGCGGATCCGCGCCCGGCGCAGGGGGCGCGGTACGAACGGCTGAAGCCGGTGGAACCCCGTCACCCGGCGGTGCCGGCCAAGGCGTTCGGGGCGCTGCGGCTGCCGTTCCTCGGGATGCCCGCGGTGCCGCCGAAGCAGTAGCGCAGACCGGTCAGGAGAGTGAAGAAGGACCTGGGCCCCCCTCCGAGCCCAGGTCCTTCTCCTTGCTTCAAGGCGTGGTCCGCCCGCGACGGTTACGCGGCGGCGTGGCCCCCGGCCTTGCGGCGCCGCACCGCGAACATGACGCCACCACCGGCGACGACGGCGACACCGCCGACGAGCGCGATGGTCGGCAGCGCGGAGGAGGAACCGGTGGAGGCGAGGGTGCCGGTCACCTTCGGCGTGGTGCTGCTCGGCTTGGAGCTCGTGACCGGGGCCTTGCCGCCCTCCTGAGGCTTGGTGCCGTCGGTGTCGGTGCCCGGGGAGACGATCTGGAACTTGTAGGAGACCTCACCGGCGCCCGTGCACTTGGCGTCGTTGTCCGCGTAGATCGTCGCGCCCAGCGAGAAGCCGGCGCCGACCGGGGCGGACTTGGCCACGTTGATGCGGAGCGGGACGTTGACCTCGTAGTCGGGCTTCAGCTCGTCGGTGTAGCCGACGTAACCGACCGCGTAACCGCCGTCGTTCAGGTTCTCCCAGACGTTGTCCTCCGGGTTCCAGGCCTGGAGCTGGACCTGCTTGCTCGTGAACAGGTTCTCGCCGGCCTTGTCGGCGGAGGCCCCGGCGAAGAAGTCGAGGTCCTGGAGCGTGTGGCCGGAGTTGTTCGCCACGTCGAGCGAGAACTTGTGCCAGCCGCTGCCTGCCGCGATCTTGCCCGGCAGACCGGTGATGGTGACGTCGACCTTGGTGTCCTCACAGAGGGACGGCTCGGGCTCCGGGGACTCCGTGTCCTCGGGCGCGGAGGTGGTGGGTGCCGGGCTGGAGGCGCTGTTGCTCGGCGAGGACGACTGGCTCGCGGACGCCGACGCGGACGCGGAAGCGCTCGAGGACGCCGACTGGCTCGCGGACGCGGACGCGCTGGCGGACGACGTGTCGGACGGGGAAACGCTGGTCGACGGGGACGACGTGGCGTCCGACGCGAACGCGGCCGGTGCCGACAGCAGCGCGAGCGGGGCTATGGCAGCCGTCGCCGCCGCGGCGGCCAGGGCACGGCGAAGCTTCATGAAGACCTCGAAGAGTCGGTGCGCCGCTGTGACGCGACGCATCTTGGGGAGGCCGCCGCGTGGCGGCGCGGGTGTGGCCCGTGATTCGCCAGGTGTGACCCGTGGGGCTGGTGAATGGTTGCGCTCCCATTCACAGAATCCTTATGTGTGCTGCGTCACATATTTGCGCGCCTTGTGAAGCGCCCTCCCCGGCGAAGCCGCGGGCCGGGGCTGGGACCGCTGGGCGGCGCATCGCACAAGCCTGCCGACGGTCCAGGTCCTCACCCCGCACCCCAATCTGAGGCGAAGCAAGGCGTGGGACGGCGAAAGGCCCCGCGGCGGGGGGACCCCGGCTCGGCGTGGCCGAGGGCTCGGGGAATCCGCGGGGCCCTTCTCCGTCAGCACCGACGTCAGGGCAGCGCCGGTGCCCGGGGAGCGGCGCCGGGGGGTTGCGCCGCTTGCCTGCGTGACCGCCGGTGGTGCGCTCCGGCGCGCGCGAGGAGCGCGCGTGGTGTCGACCATTGGCAGTCGGTGGGAGGAGCGATGCTGTTGTCCGCCAGGGACCGTGTGGGGGTGCCGTCGACTCTCTGTTCCTCGCATCGTGCTGGATGGGTCACGGCCTCCGCAACCGTTTCGACCACCTCTGAACAGATTCCGCCGGTCGGCTCCGGGCGTCCCCGGAGCCGACCGTTTACTGGGTGACCGGGCTGCTGTCCCCTGCCGTCCGGTCACATCCCTGGAGCGAGGTCCCACGACGCACAGCACGATCCGTACGTCTCATCGCTCCAGCGGAGCCACGCGTGGTTCTTTCGGGCCCGCCCCTGGCTGGCACGGACGCCCGGCTCAACGATGTCGCCGCAGGGCCGGTCACGCGCCGTACGGGTGAGGGGGTATGCGTACGTACGTCCGCGGAACGCGGATCCGGGGCGGTCAGGTCCGGGCTGGGGCGGGCCGGGCCGGGGCGGGGCGAGCCGGGGCGGGGCGGCCCTCAGATCCGGCCCCGGCACAGCTCGAGCAGGGTCATCGCGAGGGCGGTGCCGGGCTTGCCCAGCGCGTCCCGGTAGTGGCCGAGGACCTCCATCTCGCGGGAGAGGTTCACGCGCCGGCCGCCGGAGGCGATACGGGCCTCCTGGATGACGGCGGAGACGGCCATCCGTTCCTGGATGAGACCGATGATGCGGTCGTCGAGCGAGTCGATGCGTTCACGGGCGTCGCTGATCAGGTTCGCGGCGTCGTCGGTGCGAGCGCCGGTCTTCTCGGTGGCTGCGGTGGCGGTCATGCGGGGCTCCTCGTGGACGGGTACGCGGTGCCCCGGAGCGACAGGACCCGGGAAACGCCAGGCGCCCCGGACCTTGTCGGCCCGGGGCGCCTGGGAAGTCGCTTGTCAGTAGCTCAAGCAGCACGACCATGGCAGCCGGCGGGCCGGTTGCCATAGGTAAAGACGAAGATCGTCGCGTGCGTGAGCATGGGCCCAGTATGCCGTCGCGGAGGACGGCGTCCAATGCGGCCCGCATGGTGAGACCGGGTCCACGGGTGGGGTCCACAGGCGGGGGCCCTGGCAGCGGCGGGACGGCACCCACGGCCGCCTCGGTAGAATCGGGTGGCACAAGGACCCGCCCAACCGCCGGAAGGCACCCCGTGTCATCAGCGACCCCCGCTGCCGCCGCTCCCGACACCGTCCTGGTCGTCGACTTCGGTGCGCAGTACGCCCAGCTCATCGCCCGTCGCGTCCGCGAGGCCCGGGTCTACAGCGAGATCGTGCCGAGCACCATGCCGGTGAAGGAGATGCTCGCCAAGAACCCGGCGGCGATCATCCTCTCCGGCGGCCCCTCGTCGGTGTACGAGGAGGGCGCCCCCCGTCTCGACCGCGAGATCTTCGAGTCCGGCGTCCCCGTCTTCGGCATGTGCTACGGCTTCCAGCTGATGGCGCAGACCCTCGGCGGCACCGTCGACAACACCGGAGCGCGCGAGTACGGCCGTACGGCCCTCGCCGTCTCCAAGCCGTCGTCCACCCTCTTCGAGGGCACCCCTGCCGAGCAGTCCGTCTGGATGTCCCACGGCGACGCCTGCTCCGCCGCGCCCGAGGGCTTCACCGTCACGGCCTCCACGGACGTCGTCCCGGTCGCCGCCTTCGAGAACGACGAGAAGAAGCTGTACGGCGTCCAGTACCACCCGGAGGTCATGCACTCCACGCACGGCCAGCAGGTGCTGGAGCACTTCCTCTACCGCGGCGCCGGCCTGAAGCCCACCTGGACCACCGGCAACGTGATCGAGGAGCAGGTCGAGGCGATCCGCGAGCAGGTCGGCGACAAGCGCGCGATCTGCGGGCTGTCCGGCGGCGTGGACTCCGCCGTCGCCGCCGCCCTCGTCCAGAAGGCCATCGGCTCCCAGCTGACCTGCGTGTACGTCGACCACGGCCTGATGCGCAAGGGCGAGACCGAGCAGGTCGAGAAGGACTTCGTCGCGGCCACCGGCGTCCAGCTCAAGGTCGTCGACGCGGAGGAGCGTTTCCTCACCGCGCTCAAGGGCGTCTCGGACCCCGAGGAGAAGCGGAAGATCATCGGCCGCGAGTTCATCCGGGTCTTCGAGCAGGCCCAGGCCGAGATCATCGCGGACGAGGGCCCGGCGGTCGAGTTCCTCGTCCAGGGCACCCTCTACCCCGACGTGGTCGAGTCCGGTGGCGGCACCGGCACCGCCAACATCAAGTCGCACCACAACGTCGGCGGCCTTCCCGAGGACCTCGAGTTCAAGCTGATCGAGCCGCTGCGCAAGCTGTTCAAGGACGAGGTCCGCATGGTCGGCCAGGAGCTCGGCCTGCCGGACGAGATCGTCCAGCGCCAGCCGTTCCCCGGCCCCGGCCTCGGCATCCGTATCGTCGGCGAGGTCACCAAGGAGCGCCTGGACCTGCTGCGTGAGGCCGACGCCATCGCCCGCGAGGAACTGACGGCGGCCGGCCTCGACCGGGAGATCTGGCAGTGCCCGGTGGTCCTGCTCGCGGACGTCCGCAGCGTCGGCGTCCAGGGCGACGGCCGGACGTACGGCCACCCGATCGTGCTGCGCCCGGTCTCCTCCGAGGACGCCATGACCGCCGACTGGTCCCGGCTCCCGTACGACGTCCTCGCGAAGATCTCCACCCGGATCACCAACGAGGTCCGCGACGTCAACCGGGTGGTCCTGGACGTCACGTCCAAGCCGCCGGGCACCATCGAGTGGGAGTGAGCCCCGAGGTCACGTCCGTTTGAGAGTGCGCACCGGCTCTCCGGGCGTCCAGACCTGGACGACGAGGTACATGTCGTCCTCGACGTAGGTCCTCGTGACCTCCGTCAGCTCGGTGCGGAAGAGGTGGAACGGCTCCGGCGGTTCCACCTCTTTCACGTACGCGCCCTTGGTCCTGTCGTCCTCGACCTCCACGGCCCGCCCGCTGATCCGCACATCACCGCCGCCCATCCCGGTGCCCGGCCCCGGGTTCGCCTGGAGCGCGAAGCGGGGGTCGCGGCGCAGGTCGAGTGCCTTGAGCGAGCCGGGCATCATGCCGAGCCACAGCTCGCCGTCCAGGAAGCGGACCTCCAGACCGGTGGTGCGGGGCGAGCCGTCCCTGCGCAGCGTCGCCAGGACGTGGTGGGTGAAGGATCCGAAACGTTCCTCGACGGTCCGGGCGAGGTCCGGTTCCGCTTCGGCGAAGGCCGCCCAGTTCGTTGACATGCTCGTTGCCATACGGCGAGTGTGACGCCGATACCCGACATCTTCTGTCGGGTATCGGTTTGCGGGGTCCGGGTGTCGGCTTTGCGGGGCTCGGGTGTCGGGTCCGCGGGTCTCGGGTGTTGGATTCGCCGGGCTCGGGTAGCGGATCCGCGGGGCTCGGGTGTCGGGTCGGCGGGTCTCGGGTGTTGGATTCGCCGGGCTCGGGTGTCGGGTCCGCGGGTCTCGGGTGTCGGCCGCATCCGGCTCGGGTTCGAGCCGCCTCCCGGTCCTGCGCCGCATCTTTACCAATCAGCGCTGTCATCCTCGTCCGACCGGCGGTACCTTCCGGCCCGTTGAGGAAGTCAAGTGCCGGAGGATCCATGCACGGCCCCACTCCGCCCCCGCCCCTGCCCACCGACCAGCTGCGGTTCGCCATGCCGCCGATGCACGAGTCGGTCGAGGACGAGCGAAGGCACCGCAAGGAACGGCTCGCGGGCGCCCTGCGGATCTTCGGGCGGCTGGGTTTCGAGGACGGGGTGTCCGGACACATCACCGCACGCGACCCGGAGTTCACGGACTGCTTCTGGGTCAACCCCTTCGGAATGTCGTTCCGGCACGTCACCGTGAGCGACCTGGTGCTCGCCAACCAGGACGGCCAGGTGATCGACGGCCGCTACCACGTGAACCAGGCCGCCTTCACCGTGCACGCCCAGGTCCACGCCGCTCGCCCCGATGTCGTCGCCGTCGCCCACTGCCACTCGGCGCACGGACGGGCCCTCGCCGCACTCGGCGATCTGCTGGACCCCATCACCCAGGAGTCCTGCGCCTTCTACGAGGATCACGCCGTGTACGACGCCTACAGCGGCGTCGCCGTCGACGCCGAGGAGGGCCGCCGGATCGCGACCGCGCTCGGCAGCCGCAAGGCGCTCGTCCTGCGCAACCACGGGCTGCTGACCGTCGGCGACTCGGTGGACGCGGCCGCCTGGTGGTTCCTGTCGATGGAACGCTCCTGTCAGGTGCAGCTGACCGCGAAAGCCGCGGGACGCCCCGTCCTCATCGACCACCGACAGGCGGTGGCCACCCGGGAGCAACTCGGCGGTGACCTGGTGGCCTGGATCAACTACCAGCCGCTGTGGCAGGACATCACCCGCCGCGAACCGGATCTGCTCGGCTGACCCGCCGGCGCCGCACGGGTCAAAAGGGGCGACGGCGGGTCGGCCAGGGGTATGTCGACGGCGGTCGGCCAGGTCAACCGGGGGTTCGCGCTTTCACCCGCCCTGACCGGACCTGACGGACGCGGGAGGTGTTCCGTAAGGCACAATTCGCTGTCGTCACACGGCAGTTGTAAGGCGGGGCCGGGTGGCTCCGGTGAGCGTAGTCCGGCCCGATCGGCGGCCGGACGCGGTGTGGTGTTCGGGCGCGGGGAAGGCGGCGGCGGGCGTGACGGTGCAGGAGGCGAGGCAGGGCGAACGGCGCGGGAGCGGCCCGGGTGCGCACGAGGGTGGCTGCACCTGCGGGGACTGCCCGCACGGCGCACGCGAGGGGCACCGGCGCGCGGTCGCCGAGTTCCTGGCGAAGCGGGAGGAGTTCGCGTCCGGGCGGGGGCTGCCCGCGGCGGTCGCGCACTCCGCGTCCGCGTCCCGTCAGTGGGTGTCCGACGAGCTGACCCAGTCCGCCGCGGTCGTCGCCGAGCGCGGTCGCGCGGACGCCGAGGCCTGGCTGGGCCGGCTGTGGCGGCGCACGGCGATCGCGGTGTGGGGTGCCGTCGCCGTCCTGCTGCTCGCACAGGCGCTCACCGCGATCGGCGCCGGGTGGACCGCGGCGCGCACGGCCGGGCTGGTCGCGGCGGTGCTGGTGGGAGGGGCGCTGACCGCCGCCGGGTACCTGCACCGGGCGCGCGGCGGGGCGTTCGCGCCCGTCATCGGGGAGGACAACCGGCTGTCGACCTCCCGTGCGGTGGGGGCGGGCTGGGTGCTGTTCGTCCTGTACGCGGTGCTGGTGCTGGTCGTCGAACTGACGGCGGCCTCGGCCGAGGGCCGGCGCGACGAGCTGATCGCCGGGCTCGGCCTCGCCCGCGGGGTGGGTGTGGTGACAGTGGTCGCCGTGGTGTGCGGGATCGCGGTGCTCGTGCGGCGGGTGGTCGGGCTGCGGGTGCTCGGGCAGCGGCTGCAGAAGGTGCGCGCCGACCGGCCGCGGGCGGCGGACCTGCTCACGGACGACTCGGGGCGGGGCAGCTTCCCGGACACGCAGTATGTGATCGTCAGCGCGGTCGCCCTGGTCTTCGCGGTGGTACGGCTGGCCCGCCGCCCCGACCAACTCCCCGATCTGCCGTGGGGACTAGCGCTGCTGGTCCTGGTCTCGGCGGCCACCTACCTCGCCGGGAAGTACGCGGAGGGCGGACGTCCGGTGATCCTCTCGGTGGTCCGGGCGCGGGAGGCGGGGGACCTGGACGCGCCGATCCGCACGGGCGACGACATCGAGATCCGGGGCGCCGGTTTCGTACCGCCCGGCGCCCAGAGCGCGGACCGGCTGTCCCGGATGGTGGTCCGCATCGGCGCCGTGCACGTCCATGTCCCGTTGGTCCCGGTCGTCGGCGGCTTCAGCAACCCGACGGACACCCTGCTGACGGTGCCGGTGCCGGCAGATGTGGAACCGGGCAGGGTCGAGGTGCAGGTGGTGACGGCTGCCGGGGTGGAGACCAACCGGGTGGCCATCGACGTGACGGAGTGACCAGGCACGGCCTGTGCGAGCAGGCTCCGGAGTCTCGTGACCGCCGGATGCGGTGCCTCGTTCGGCCCAGCCGGGGCGCCCCTGGGGCCGCCCTGCCGAGCGGGGGCGTCCTCCCGTCGATCCCGGGCCGATGCGGAACTCCCGGGCCAAGGAGCGGGAAAAGTGTGTGCGCAGTGGTTGAGCGGTTGCCCCCTTTCGTACGTATGGTCTGTTGAGGGGCAAGGGCTGGGCACGGCGGGCGAGAGGCGGCGGCACGATGGTTCATGGCATTCGCACGGACTCCCACACCTCCTACGTCGACGAGGGCAGCACCTGGCGGGACACCGCCGTGCGGTACGCACTGGTTCCACTGCGCGTCTTCCTCGGCATCACCTTCATGTACGCGGGCTTGGACAAGCTCACCAACAGCGCTTTCATGCACGCCTCCGGCACCGGGTCCATCGGCGAGCTGATGCACTCCGTGCGCGGCTCGTCGGCGATCCCGGCCCTGGTCGACCTGGCCCTGAAGCATCCCGTCGGCTTCGGCTACGCCATCGCCTTCGGTGAACTCGCCGTCGGAATCGGCACGCTCCTCGGCCTGTTGGGACGCCTCGCCGCGCTCGGTGGCGCGCTGATCTCGCTGAGCCTGTGGCTGACCGTCAGCTGGGCCTCGACCCCCTACTACTACGGGAACGACCTCGCTTATCTGATGGCCTGGATCCCCCTGGTCCTCGCGGGCACCCCGGTCCTGTCCCTCGACGCCGCCCTGCGCGCCCGACGACGGCAACGCACGGGCGGCTACCGCTGAGCCGGCGGCACCGCGGCCGCCCTCGCCTCCTCCGCCCCGGCCTGCCGGCCGGCGCGGGGCGCCCGATGCCTGCGTATCGCGCGGGCCAGCAGGCCGGTCACGGCCGCGAGACAGAGGCCGCCGATCACGATCGGAATGATCGCGAACCACGGTGTCTCCCACGCCCCGCCGGCATCACCCACGTAAGCGACGCCCGAACCGGCCAGGAAGGCCCCGGCCACGAGCCGGCCCGGCTGGAACTCATGACGCAGCACGGTCCACCTCCACCTGTCCCACGCCGACCTCGAGGTCGAGGCGGAGCGTGGCCGCCTTCTTCGTCCCCGCCGCGGGGGTGAGCGTCACCTGCCGGTGCTTGCCCGGCTCCACATCCACGTCCTTGTCGGTCTCGCCCGGCAACCGGATGTCGCCGACCCCTGTGTCGATGTTCAGCTCCACCGTCGCCTCCCTGGGAACCACCACCTTCAACTGACCCACCCCCACCTGGGCCCGTGTCGTCACCGTCTGGTTCGCGGCGAGCCTGAGACGGCTGAGATCAAGAGTGCCGACACCGGTGCCCAGGTCGTACTTCTCCCGCACGGCGGCCACCGAGGCCGGCGCCCAGGTGGCATGCCTCCACTGGGTGCCGATGTCCTTCGGCAGGGCCGCCGAGGCGGCGAGCAGGGCCGCCGTGAGCACCGCGAGGAAGACCGAGCCCGCACCCGTGCGGCCCAGGAACGAGCTGACCGCTATGCCCACGCCGAACACCACCAGCGCGCAGGCCAGGCCCGTCTGCAGACTCGTGCCGAGCGCCCGGTCGTCCCAGGTCAGCAGGGTGCCGAGGCCACCCGCGAGCAGGGCGAGGAGAAACACCCAGCCGCCTGTCCAGCGCGGCCCCCGTGGTCTGTGCCGCTGCTCGGTCCGTATGCGCTCGGAGTAGGAGGAACCACGGGCGATGGCGACCGCCGCCGCGACGTCTCGGCCGACCGTGTCCGTCGGGCCCCACAGATAGCCCGTACCGCCCACGTGGGTGCCGTCCTTGACGATGGGGTCGCGCCACCAGGAGGGGTAGGAGGCGGGGACGGGCGGTGCCGTGGCCTCCGGCGGGGCGTCGGCCACCGCCTGCGCGGTGAGCGGGTCGGGGTCCGGAGCGCCGCGCTGCAGCGACCAGTACGCCGCGCCGGCGAGGAGCAGGGACAGGACGGCGGCGAAGGTCAGCACGCTGCCGTTCCTGAGCATCGACAGGAAGATTCCGCAGCCCACCAGGGCGAAGAGCACCGCGGCCAGGGCCTGACCGTCGACGCGGCCCGTCAGCAGCTTGCGGATCTCGTTCTCCTCCTCGTCCTCGTAGGGCACGAGGAGCCAGACGAAGCCGTAGAAGAGGAGGCCGAGGCCGCCCGCCGCAGAGAGCACCGCCAGCACGATCCGGAAGATCACCGGATCCATGTCGCACTGCCGGGCCAGGCCCGAACAGACCCCCGCCAGCATCTTGTGCCGCCGGTCACGCCGGAACCGGCCGGGCTCCTCGGCGCCCGCCGCGCCGTCGGGCGTGGCGGTTCCGCCGCGTCCGGGCGCGGCCTTCCCGGCCCCGGACCGCTCGCGCGCCGCCGCACCCGTGCGGGCGCCCGGCTCCCGGTGTCCGCCCGCGTCCTGGCCCATGGCGGCGTCCTCGCC
Source organism: Streptomyces sp. NPDC093984 (assembly GCF_044764595.1). Taxonomy (NCBI): domain Bacteria; kingdom Bacillati; phylum Actinomycetota; class Actinomycetes; order Kitasatosporales; family Streptomycetaceae; genus Streptomyces; species Streptomyces sp. NPDC093984. The sequence continues at coordinate 310,068 of NZ_JBIWIM010000002.1, forward strand.
TCCGTTCTCGCGCACGGCCGCATCCTGCCGCACGTCCGCGCCCGCATGCGCGCGCGGCTCCTCATGCGCAGCGGGCGCGGCAGGGCCGGACGCGGGCACGGCGTGCTGCGGGGCGGCGTCCGGTGCGCCGTCCCCCGGCGTCCGGGCACCCCGCTCCCCGCCGGGGCCGCGCCCCGCGGTGGAGGCGTGCCCGGCACCAGGGCCGTGGCCGTGCCCCGCTGCCGCGTGCTGCTGATCTGTCATGCGTCCATGGTCGCCGCCGCAGGCGCCGGGCGGCAGTCGGGACGACCCTGGCCCAACCCTGAAATCTGCCCTGACAGGCTGCCGGGGGAAGTGTTCGATCACCCGTCATTCGGAGATCAGGGGTGTCTAAGGGGCCGACCCTGATGCCCGGCCGGTCCGGTCGTGTGACCATCGTTGGCATGCCGGACGCCGCAACGCTGCCCCTCGCCGATCCGCGGCCGCCGCGCAAGCTCTACCGCAGCAGCGACGGACGCTGGCTCGGGGGCGTGGCGCGGGGGCTCGCCGGGCATCTCGGGCTGCCCGTGATCTGGGTGCGCCTCGTCTTCGTAGGCCTGTTCCTGGCACACGGCTTCGGCGCGCTGCTGTACGCGGCGTTCTGGTTCTTCGTCCCGCTCGGGGTCGGCGGCGTCGACGAACGGCGCTCCCCGTCCCTGGTCGGCACCGAGAACTCACCCCACGGCCGCCGCAGACTGGTCGCCCGCAAGCCCGACCGGGGGCAGATCGTCGCTCTGCTCCTGATGGTCGTCGTCGCGCTGACCTTCGTGGGCAGCATGAAGCTCGACGGCGTCGCCAAGGTCTACCTCATACCGGCCGTCCTCGTCGCCGCGGGCGTCGCTCTGGTCTGGCGCCAGGCGGACAACGCGCGGCGGGCCCGCTGGATGGAGGTCGGCAGCCGCCGCCGCACGCTCACCCTGCTGCGTGCCGCGGCCGGTGTCCTGCTGGTCACCGCGGGTGTCTCCGGCATGTTCGTACTGCAGGGCTCCGCCGCCCACCTCGGCTCGGTCCTGCAGGCCGCGCTGGCGGTCCTCGTCGGCATCACGCTGCTCGCCGGACCGTACCTGGTGCGGATCACCCAGGACCTGTCCGAGGAACGCCTGATGCGCATCCGCGCCCAGGAGCGCGCCGAGGTCGCCGCCCACGTCCACGACTCGGTGCTGCACACCCTGACCCTGATCCAGCGCAACGCGGAGAACGCGAACGAGGTGCGCCGCCTCGCCCGCGCCCAGGAGCGCGACCTGCGCGCCTGGCTGTACAAACCGGAGGGCACCGGCAAGGACGAGGCCGAGGAGCCGGACACCCTGGCGGAGGCGGTCCGGCGCAACGCGGCGGAGGTGGAGGACAAGCACGGCGTCCCCATAGAGGTCGTCATCGTCGGCGACTGCCCCCTGGACGAACGGATCGGCGCACAGATGCAGGCCGCGCGCGAAGCGATGGTGAACGCCGCCAAGTACGGTGGCGAGGGCGGCGCCGTCCAGGTCTACGCCGAGGTCGAGGGCAAGACGGTGTTCGTGTCCGTCCGCGACCGCGGCCCCGGCTTCGACCTCGACGCGATACCCGGCGACCGCATGGGTGTCAGAGAATCGATCATCGGCCGTATGGAGCGCAACGGCGGCACGGCACGGCTGCGCGCGGTTCCGGACGGCGGCACGGAGGTCGAGCTGGAGATGGAGAGGGCGGAGACGACGTCATGAGCGACGCGAACGGGGAGGCCTCGGTGTCCGGCGGAAACGCGGACCGGCGGGTGCGGGTCGTACTCGTCGACGACCACCGTATGTTCCGTACGGGAGTCCAGGCAGAGATCGGGCAGACGGAGCTGACCGGCGTCGAGGTCGTCGGTGAGGCGGCCGATGTCGACCAGGCGGTCGCCGTCATCACCGCCACCCGCCCCGAGGTCGTCCTTCTCGACGTCCACCTGCCGGGTGGCGGCGGAGTGGAAGTGCTGCGCCGCTGCGCCTCGTTGATGGCCGACCCTGAGCAGCCGGTGCGCTTCCTGGCGCTGTCGGTGTCGGACGCCGCCGAGGACGTGATCGGCGTGATCCGCGGTGGCGCCCGCGGCTATGTGACGAAGACGATCACCGGCTCCGACCTCGTCGACTCCATCTTCCGCGTCCAGGAGGGCGACGCCGTCTTCTCGCCGCGCCTGGCCGGCTTCGTCCTGGACGCCTTCGCCTCGACCGACGCGCCGCCCGTCGACGAGGACCTGGACCGCCTCACCCAGCGCGAACGCGAGGTCCTGCGCCTCATCGCCCGCGGCTACGCGTACAAGGAGATCGCCAAGCAGCTGTTCATCTCGGTGAAGACGGTCGAGTCCCATGTCTCGGCGGTCCTGCGCAAGCTGCAGCTGTCGAACCGGCACGAGCTGACACGGTGGGCGACGGCACGCCGGCTGGTGTGAGCACGGACCCGCCGGATCAGACGACCCGCGTGGCCCCCGCGAACGGCATCTCGTCGATCGGTGCCATGCGGACCGGTGCCGACGGGTTCGGGGCGTGGATCATCTGGCCGTGGCCGACGTAGATCCCCACGTGGCTGATCCCGGAGTAGAAGAACACCAGGTCACCGGGGAGGAGTTCGGAGCGCGGGACGCGCCGGCCCGCGCTGATCTGGGAGTAGGTCGTCCGGGGCAGCGAGATGCCCGCCGAGCGGTACGCGGCCTGCACCAGGCCCGAGCAGTCGAAGGCGTTCGGGCCGGTCGCGCCCCAGACGTAGGGGCTGCCGAGCTTGCCGTACGCGTACGCCACCGCGGCCGCCGCCCGGGCGTCCGGCGCCTCGGCCGTCGCTGTCGCGGCCGGCACGGCGCCCGGCAGATCGCGCCCCACGGACCGCGACGCCCGCCCCGCGTCTCCGTCCGCCGAGGTCCCTGGCCGCTGCCCCTGCGTGAGCTGAGACAGCAGCTCTCGTGCTTCGCCCAGCTTCTCGGTGATCGTCCGCTTCTGCCGCCGTAGCTCCGCCTGCCGGGACGTCAGTGAGGCCAGTTCGACCCGTGCCGCACCGCGCAGCCGTTCGATCTCCCGCAGTTGGTCGCGTACCCGTGTCACGGCCGCCGCCTGGCGGCTGTCCACCCGCTCGGCGAACGCGGCGTTGTCGAGGTACCGCCCGGGATCCGAGGAGAGCAGCAGCCGCACCGCGGGGTCGAGGCCCCCGTCGCGGTACTGCGCCGCGGCCGAGGAACCCAGGGCGTCCCGGGCGGAGTTCAGCCGGTCCGTGCGGCGGGCGGCCTCGTCCCGCAGAGCGTTCAGCCGTTTCTGCGCTTCTTGCGCCTGCTCCTTGGCGCCGTCGTACTTCTGGGTGGCGGCCTCCGCCTCCTGGTACAGCTTGTCGACCTTGGCCTTGACCTGGGCCGGCGAGAGCGGAGGCTCGGCGTGCCCCGTGCCGTCGAAGCCGGTCGCGGTAGCCGCTCCCGCGAGGGCGATCGTGGCGGCGGTGCGGGCCGTGCCGCCCCCGAGCGAACGCTGTCTGGGCTTGCGGTGCGCTGCCACCTGGACGTCACGTCCTTTCCGTACGACCGCCGGGGCCGCGGGCGGTGTCACGCGTCCGGCGGCGGTCCGCACAGGGGGAACAGGCCGCCGCCGGACCTTCTCGGCGGTGGTGCCCGACGACCGCCCCTGGCCCGGGCGGCGATGGGGAGCCGGACACCTGGGGGAGGACGCTAAACCCGTCCGTGATGCGGCGGAGACCGGATGTACGGAAGTGGCGCGACCGGACTGACGGTGACCGTATGTGACCGTGTCCCCGATGCCGGGTCGCCGTCTTCACACTCTGCGATGACCAATGCGGCGGATCCGGCGCACCGGGCGGCTGCCGAGTGCTATAGGGCGCATATATGCGGCCGGTCCGGAGGGCCGAGCGAGCACCTTCACATCCGCCGGGGCGGTGTCAGCGGGCACAGGCGCGCTGATTAGGCTCCGGCCCCATGGACGTACTCATCCACCTCTTCGTCGGACTGCACATCGTCGGCATCGCCGCGCTCCTCGGCGGTTTCCTCACCCAGATGAAGGCGATGGGCCAGGGCACGGCACGCTTCGTGCCCGCCATGCTGCACGGCGCGCTGACCATGCTGGTCACAGGGGTGGCGCTGGTCGGCCTCAACCAGGCGGACCACCACTCGGTCAACACGATCAAGATCGGGATCAAGCTGGCCCTGCTGATCGTCATCCTCGGCCTGGTCTATGTGAAGCGGGACGAGGAGACCGTCGAGAAGCCCCTCTTCGGCCTCGTCGGCGCCGCGACCCTGGCGAACATCTTCATCGCCGTGCTCTGGACCTGACGCCGTCCACGGCGGACGCGACGGCTCCGGCGAGGACCAGGAGCCAGGCGGCCACCGCGATCCACAGCAACACCCGGCCGAGGCCGCGCAGCCACGGCACGCCGACGGAGGAGGCGACGGACAGCGCCGCCACCGCCGTCATCCCCATCGGGAACACGGTCGACCAGCGCCGGACGTCGTAGCGGAACCGGGGCCGCAGCACCTCGGCCACCGCCAGGACGACGTAGCAGGCCAGGGCGAGGACGAGGAGGGCGACGGTCACACCGCGCAGGACGCCGCTGTCGTCGTTGTTCCACAGGTAGAGCCCTTTGTGCGTGGCGCTCATGAGCTGCGAACCGGCCAGCGCCGAGAGGGCGAGTGCGCCGCTGGAGATCCAGTGGTCGCCCGGCCCGGTCACCACCTGCCGAGGGTCGAAGCAGCCCAGCCCGATCAGGTAGAACACCAGCCCGAGCCAGAAGAACACCAGCGCCGTGTGGGCGAGCCACGCCACCCCCACGGCCGCCGCGAGCACCGCCCCGAGCACCGCGATCCCCTCCGTGGCCACACACCCCAGGAACACCGCGCCGGGCATCCGGCGCTCCCAGTCCGGCACGGTCAACGGGACCAGGCAGGCCCAGAGCACCACGGCCAGCGCGAGCAGCGCCTCGGCGAGCGGCTGCCCGTTCAGAGCGGACACTCCCGAGCCCAGCACGGTGGTCGCCGGCACCATGGTGAGCGCGGCCGGCGAGCCGACCCGGGCCCGCCACTGCTCCCGGTCCCACAGCAGTTGCAGGGCGACGTCGGCGGCGAGCCCCAGCCAGGCGGCACCCGCCAGGACCAGGGCGAGGCGGGAGAGGATCTGCTGGCCGGTCAGATGCAGCCCGACCGACAGGATGCCGGTCGCCATGACGGCGGACCCGGTGGCGGGCGGACGCGGCGCCCACCAGGTGCGCAGCGCGGAGGTGCCTGACATGCGCCCGATGCTAGGGACGCGCACACGGGTTGCGTACGGGGGCACGCGCGCGACGACGGAAAACAACCCCACGCGCGCGTGCCCGGCCCCATGGGTCCGGCGGGCACAGCGTTCTCCTGGAGCGCAGGAACGGTTGATTCCGGCAGTGGAGACGGCTCGGGCGGTCGCTTTCGCGGGCGAGTTTCCAGGGCGGGGACCGGCTGTCGGTGGGGCGGCCTAGACTCGGAGAGCGATGAGCAGCCTCTTTGACGACAGCTTCCTGGCGGACCTCAAGGCCACTCCGGCCCACGAGGAGGAGCCCCCGCCGCCCGAGGACCAGCACGCTCCGGAGCCGGTTCCGGACGATCTGTTCGGCGGGAAGTTCGACCTGCCACCGGGCAGGGACGTGTACTACCGCAACGGCGCGCACCGCCCCGCCGTCGACACGGCGGCGCTGCTGGAGGGGCTGAACGAGAACCAGCGAGCGGCCGTCGTGCACGCCGGTTCCCCCCTGCTCATCGTGGCCGGCGCCGGCTCCGGCAAGACGCGCGTGCTCACCCACCGCATCGCGTACCTGCTGGCCGAGCGGGGCGTCCACCCCGGGCAGATCCTCGCCATCACCTTCACCAACAAGGCCGCGGGCGAGATGAAGGAGCGCGTCGAGCAGCTCGTCGGTCCGCGCGCGAACGCGATGTGGGTGATGACCTTCCACAGCGCCTGCGTCCGCATCCTGCGCCGGGAGAGCAAGAAGCTCGGCTTCACGTCCTCCTTCTCCATCTACGACGCCGCCGACAGCAAGCGCCTGATGGCCCTCGTCTGCCGCGACCTGGATCTCGACCCCAAGCGCTTCCCGCCCAAGTCCTTCAGCGCCAAGATCTCCAACCTGAAGAACGAACTGATCGACGAAGAGGACTTCGCCGCCCAGGCGTCCGACGGCTTCGAGAAGACCCTCGCCCAGGCGTACGCGCTCTACCAGTCCCGCCTGCGCGAGGCGAACGCGCTCGACTTCGACGACCTGATCATGACGACGGTCAACCTGCTGCGCGCCTTCCCGGACGTCGCCGAGCACTACCGCCGCCGCTTCCGCCACGTTCTCGTCGACGAGTACCAGGACACCAACCACGCCCAGTACGCCCTGGTGCGCGAACTCGTCGGCACCCGCGCGCACGACGAGGACGTCCCGCCGAACGAGCACGACGTCCCGCCCGCCGAACTGTGCGTCGTCGGCGACGCCGACCAGTCGATCTACGCCTTCCGCGGCGCGACCATCCGCAACATCCTCCAGTTCGAGGAGGACTACCCGGACGCCACGACGATCCTGCTGGAGCAGAACTACCGTTCCACGCAGACGATCCTCTCCGCCGCCAACGCGGTCATCGAGCGCAACGAGTCCCGCCGCCCGAAGAACCTGTGGACCAACGCGGGCGCCGGCGCCCGGATCACCGGCTACGTCGCCGACACCGAGCACGACGAGGCGCAGTTCGTCGCCGACGAGATAGACCGCCTCACGGACGCGGGCGAGGCCAAGGCCGGGGACGTCGCCGTCTTCTACCGCACCAACGCCCAGTCCCGTGTCTTCGAAGAGGTCTTCATCCGCGTCGGCCTGCCCTACAAGGTCGTCGGCGGCGTCCGCTTCTACGAGCGCAAGGAGGTCCGGGACGTCCTCGCCTACCTGCGGGTGCTGGCGAACCCGGAGGACTCCGTGCCGCTGCGGCGCATCCTGAACGTGCCCAAGCGGGGCATCGGCGAGCGCGCCGAGGCGATGATCGACGCCCTCGCTCAGCGCGAGAAGATCAGCTTCTCGCAGGCCCTGCGCCGCGTGGACGAGGCATACGGCATGGCGGCCCGCTCCACCAACGCGGTCAAGCGGTTCAACGCGCTGATGGAGGAGCTGCGCACGATCGTGGAGTCGGGCGCCGGACCGGCCACGGTCCTCGAGGCCGTTCTCGAACGCACCGGCTACCTCGCCGAGTTGCAGTCCTCGACCGACCCCCAGGACGAGACCCGGATCGAGAACCTTCAGGAACTCGCCGCCGTGGCCCTGGAGTTCGAACAGGAGCGCGGCGAGGAAGCGGAGGCCGCAGGGGCTGCCGCTCCGGGCGGCACCCTGGCCGACTTCCTGGAGCAGGTCGCACTCGTCGCCGACTCCGACCAGATCCCCGACGAGGAAGAGGGCGGCGGCGTCATCACGCTGATGACCCTGCACACCGCGAAGGGCCTCGAGTTCCCGGTGGTCTTCCTGACCGGCATGGAGGACGGCGTCTTCCCGCACATGCGCGCGCTCGGGCAGACGAAGGAACTGGAGGAGGAGCGGCGCCTGGCGTACGTCGGCATCACGCGTGCGCGCGAGCGGCTCTACCTGACGCGGTCGGCCATGCGGAGCGCCTGGGGCCAGCCGTCGTACAACCCGCCCTCGCGGTTCCTGGAGGAGATCCCGGAGCAGCACGTGGAGTGGAAGCGGAAGGGCGGTTCCTCCGCGGCGCCGTCGTCCGGGCCGCTCTCGGGGGTGGCGGCCTCGCTGTCGTCGTCCCGTTCGCGCTCGTCGGCGGCGGGCGCGTCCGGGTTCGCCACGCGCCGGGGTGGTGCGACGGAGCGGCCGGTGGTCTCGCTGGCGGTGGGCGACCGTGTCACCCATGACCAGTTCGGCCTGGGGACGGTCGTCGCCGTGAAGGGCACGGGGTCGAACGCGGAGGCGACGATCGACTTCGGGGATGAGAAGCCGAAGCGGCTGCTGTTGCGGTACGCGCCGGTGGAGAAGCTGTAGCCCTGCTTCCGGGCCCTCGCTGAACGGCGGGGGCTCGCCGCTGAGTCGGTCGGTCGGGAGAGCCGGGTTGGTCGGGGAGCCGGTCGGTAACCGGTTGGTCGGGGAGCCGGTCGATGACCGGTCGTTCGGGGAGCCGGTCGGTCGGGTCGAGCCCGAGTCGGTCAGGTCGGGTCGAGCCCGTGGCTCCGCAGCCATGGCAGCGGGTCTATCGCGGCGCCTCCGCTGGGCCGCACCTCGAAGTGGAGGTGCGGTCCGGTGGAGTTGCCCGAGTTGCCGGAGTACGCGATCGGCTGACCGGCCTTCACGGTCGTACCGGAGGGGACCCGGTAGCTGGACAGGTGGCAGTACCAGGTCTGCGTACCGTCCTTGGCGGTCAGGATCAGCATGTTGCCGTACGCGCTGTTCCACTTGGTCTGCACGGTGCCGTCGGTCGCTGCCATCACCGTCGTCCCGTACGCCACCGGGAAGTCGATGCCGGTGTGCACGGACATCCAGTTGACGCCCGCCTGGCCGAAGTAGGCGCTGAGGCCCCTCTGCAGGACCGGCAGCGCGAACTTGGGGCGCAGCCGCTCCTTGAGCGCCGCCTCGGCCGCCGCCTTCTTCTTCTCTGCCACTTGCTGGGCCTTGAGGTCGATACGTTCCTGGGTGCGACTCGCCCGGTCCGCGAAGTCGTTCGCGCCGGCGGAGAGGTTCGCGAGCTGGGAGTCCAGCTTCTTGTTGGCGGCGGACGGCTTCACCGGTGTGTCGGCGGCGCTCGCCGTGGTGTCCTTGCCGTCGTCCCCACCCACGCCGACGGTCGCCGCGGCGATTCCGGCAACCCCCATCACACACACCGACGGCACCGCGACCGTCAGCAGCGCGGACCGCCTCGCCGGGGTGCGACGCCGGGAACGGCTCGCGGCGCGGGATGCGGCACGTGAGGGCGGAAGGGGTGCGCGCTCTTCCTGGTCGTCGAGCAGCGAGACGTCGTCGGCCGCTCCTGACGGGGCGTCGTCGTCGGTGTGCCGCTCGGACGGAAGCTGATCGAAGGTGGCGGTGGCCGCCTGGTGTTCGAAGGGCTCGGCATCGGCGAAAGGCTCGGCGTCGGCGAAAGAGCTGGGGGCGGCGTGCTCGAAGCCGCCGGTGGCCGCTTGTTCCGACTCGTGTTCCGGGCTTCCCGCCGAGTTCCACTGCGTGGCGTCGTACGTGCCCGTGTCGAAGGTCTGCGTGCCCCAATCCCACTGCTGGGTGAGGCCCGCCGACTGCTCCGCCTCGAGCCAGGCCCGCGCGTCCCACTGGCCGGTGGCGTCGGGGGCCGGAGCCTGCGCGGGGATGGCGGCCAGCTGCTGGTATCCCGTCGCCCACGCCGCCGTGTCATGGGCGCCGGTGTCGAACGCGGCGTGGTGCTGGGCGGCGTACGGGTCGTAGTGCAGCGTCTGGTGCGTGCCGGTGCCGAAGGTCTCGTGGCTGCCGGTGTCGTGGCCACCGGTGGACCACTGGCCGGTGTCGTACGAACCGGTCCCGCCGTCACCCGGAAGGTCGCCGAAGAGGGGATCGGTCGCGAAGGTCGCGGTGGAGTCGGCGTAGGTCGTGAACTCACCGTACTGGCCACCCTGCGGGCCGTACGGCGCGTACTGCGCCGAGGCGGCATCGGGGGCCGGAGCCGGGGGAGTTGCGGTCCCCGACGGGTGACGGTCGTGCACCGACTTCTCTTTCGCCTCGACAACAGGGGCTGCCAGAGCAGTGCGGCGACTGTACCCGGCGGTACGCGGGCGCGACAATCTTCCGCAGGTTTCCGGTGGGCAGGAAACGGGCATTCGGCCGTGTTTCGGCGGTCACCGCACAAGGCCTTGGTGCTGCGTTCGATGAATGTTCGAGAGCGTGCGGGTGTCAGGGAGGCGTCAGCGGCTGTGCCGGTGCTGTGTCGGGTGCCGGGTCGCGGGGTCGGGCACGGACGCCGGGCGCTGTGTCAGGCGTGGCGCGCGGTGGGAGTCACGCCACCGTGAGGCCGCCGGTGTGGGCCGCGGCCGCCGTCGGCTCCTCGAGGTCCAGAGCCTGTCGTATCCCGGCCGCGACCGCGGGGTGCACCGGCAGGGCCAGATGGCCGATGCCGCTCACCCGAATGTTCTGCGCCACCAGGTCCGGATGGTCGACGCACGCCGCCTCGAGTGGATCCATCAGCGGGTCCAGATCGCTCCAGAAGCTCACGAAGTGCGTACGGCAGCCGGGCGCCGGCTCACGCAGCTCCTCGATCAGCTCGGAGCCCGGACGCATCTGGCGGACGATGGGGTGCGCGTTCGCGAGCGGGGCGACGCGGGTGCCGGAGTGGGGTGTACCGAGTGTGACGAGCCTGCGGACGCGGAGGTCGCCGCCGAGCCGCTGCACGTAGTACCGGGCGATCAGACCGCCCAGGCTGTGGCCGACGACGTCCACCTGCCGCTGCCCGGTGCGCTCGCAGATCTCCTCCACATGCCGGCCGAGCAGCTCGGCCGCGATGCGGATGTCACACGTCAGCGGAGAGTAATTGAGTGACTCGATGTGCTGACGGCCGTGCTGTGCGAGGTTGCGCCGCAGGAGGACGAAGACCGAGCGGTTGTCGATGAACCCGTGCAGCAGGATCACCGGAGGCTTGGCCTCGGTGGGGAGTGTGGTGGTGTCCGGAGGGGGCGGGAGCGGGGCGCAGCGACGCTCCTGGATGATCCCCGACGGGTAGAGGAGCAGATGCCCGGCGAGAATCGCCAGCTCCAGGGCGGTCGCCTTCAGCAGCGCGATGGAGAGTCCGGCCAGTCTGCTGGGGAACAGGCGCTGGCACAGCGGAACCAGAGGCTCTACTACCCCGGTGACCTTCATTGGCCGACCTCCCGTCGGCACGCGCGAGGACGTCTCCGTGCCCCCGTGTGCCCTCATGGAAAGCCGTGGCGGTGGCCTGTGGGGCAGGTGCCGCGGGTACGGCCGTGCCGCGGGTGCGGCACGTACGGCGCCGGTGACGCGACGGGCGCCGTTTTCGTCGTGGTGACATGAACCCGCCCGTCCTCGTGGCGCGGTGTCCCGTCCTCCTCGTACGGGTGGTGCTTCCCGCTTTCGTGCCCTTGCATTCCTTTCGCCGGCGTACCCCACCACCACCGGCGCCCCGCTGGCGGGGCGGTGGTGCGGCCGCCTTGGTGCGGCTCTCCTTGCGCACGATCCCCTCGGTCCACGGCGCTCGAACCGCTGCTGCGGCCCGTGTGCCGCGGGGAGGGGGGACCCTGCGCGGCGAACGTGTCCCATTGTGTGATTTCCCCCTCGGTCACCACCGTGAAACTGCCGGTTGCGGGATGCTGGCGATAACGTTCGTTCACTTCCCGGGTCGGTACGGCGCGGGGCGCCGGTGCCGGCGGGGCTGATCCGCCGGTTCGAGGCGTGCCGACCGTGCGGTCCGTGTGTCCGCCGGTGCGGTGATGTGGCGGCAGGCGGTCGATCGGTACAGGGTGTGTGTAGTCGCTTCATGGAGGCAGTGATGGGTGTGGCAGCCGGTCCGATCCGCGTGGTGGTGGCCAAGCCGGGGCTCGACGGCCACGATCGCGGGGCCAAGGTGATCGCGCGGGCGCTGCGCGATGCGGGAATGGAGGTCATCTACACCGGTCTCCACCAGACGCCCGAGCAGATCGTCGACACGGCGATCCAGGAGGACGCCGACGCGATCGGGCTGTCGATCCTGTCCGGTGCGCACAACACGCTGTTCGCCGCGGTGATCGACCTGCTCAAGGAGCGCGACGCGGAGGACATCCTGGTCTTCGGCGGCGGCATCATCCCCGAGGCCGACATCCCCCTGCTGAAGGAGAAGGGCGTCGCGGAGATCTTCACGCCCGGGGCGACGACCGCGTCGATCGTGGACTGGGTACGGGCGAACGTACGGCAGCCGGCCGGGGCGTAACGCTCCGTAGGCGGCGGCGTCGCGCCTTTCGCAGGTGTCACCTGGCGGAGGCCGGGCACAGCCCGCCGGCCGCGGCGGGCTGATCGGCGTCCGGAGCGGAGGGACCGAGGGGCCGGCGTGGACCCACGGCTCACGCACCCCGCAGTTCCTCCGCCATCGCCGCCCGCAGCCGCAGCGTCGTCGTCAGGCGCTGGAACGCCTCCGCCCAGTAGCCGCCAGCACCCGGCGACGCGTCCTCCGGCTCGTCCGGTATCGCCGTCAGCGCGTCCAGGCGGCTCGCCTCCGCCGGGTCCAGGCACCGCTCCGCCAGCCCCATCACCCCGCTGAAGCTCCACGGGTAACTTCCGGCGTCCCGCGCGATGTTGAGGGCGTCGACGACGGCCCGGCCCAAGGGAGCGGCCCAGGGCACCGCGCATACCCCGAGGAGCTGGAACGCCTCGGACAGGCCATGCGTCGCGATGAACCCGGCGACCCAGTCGGCCCGGTCCCCGGGGGCCAGCGTCGACAGCAGCTTCGCCCGCTCCGCCAGCGACACCGCCCCAGGGCCCGCGGCCTCCGGTGCGGACGGCGGGCCCAGCAGGGCCCGCGACCATGCGGCGTCCCGCTGCCGTACCGCCGCCCGGCACCAGGCCGCGTGCAGTTCGCTCCGCCAGTCGTCGGCCACCGGCAGCGCGACGATCTCCTCCGGCGTACGCCCCCCGAGCCGCGCCGGCCATGTGCCGAGCGGCGCCGCCTCGACCAACTGACCGAGCCACCACGACCGTTCGCCTCGTCCCGCCGGTGGTTTCGGCACCACCCCGTCGCGCTCCATGCCCGGATCGCACTCGTGCGGCGCCTCGACCACGATCACCGACTCCCCCTGGGTGGGGTCGACCGCGACGCAGGCCGCCGCCCGCGCCGCCATCCGCCCGGCCAGCGCGGAATCCGGCAGGGCGGACAGCAACTCCGCCGCCGTCGCCCGCACATTGCGGCTGCGGTCGGAGAGCGCCTGCTCCAGGAAGGGCTCGTCCGCCGGCTGAAGTCCCGTGCGCAGCGAGTCGAGGAACATCAGGCGGTCCTCGGCCCGCTCCGTCGCCCAAGTGCCGGCCAGCAGGTCCCGGGCGAGAGCGGGGTGCCGTGCGCGCAGCGCGGTGAGCAGGGCCACCCGCTCGGCGAACAGGCCCTCCTGCCACAGTCGTCGGACGCGGTCCGGCTCCTGAGGCGGCGGCAGATCGGAACCCCCGCCGGGCACGGAGCGCAGCGCGAAGCGCCACTCCGGGTTCATCCGGGCCAGCCACAGGGCGCGCGGGCCGGCGAACGTCAGTGCCGCCGGTCGCAGATCCGTGCGGGCGCGGGCCGCGTCCAGCAGCGCCGGCAGCGCCTGCGGGGGTGGCGCGTAGCCGCGTTCGTTGGCCAGCGCCAGCCACTGCGGCAGCAGCTCCATGAGGTCGGGTGCCGTCCCCCGGCGGCCGCCGCCGCCCGTGCCGGGGCGGTCGGACAGCAGCAGGGCCAGTCTGCGGGCCGCCGCGGGCGGCAGCGGTGGGCGCAGGTCCGCCGCCGCGGGCTCCGGGCGCGGTCCGGCCGGTGCGGGGCGCAGCCCGGCCCTGCGGCGGACGGTCTCCACGGCGGCCAGGTCCAGCAGCGCGGCCGGGGCCTGCGGGCCGGGCGGCAGCCAGGGCGGGGTGCGCCGGTCGGTGCCCAGCAGGGCCACGGTGACAAGCTCCTCCCAGGGCACGGCGGGGGACGTGCCCTGGGGAGCGGGAGTCGCATTCATGTCGGCCCCTTCCGGATCCGTACTTGGTCGCTCGGGCGTCGTCAGCACAGCGGGACCGCCTCTCCGGCACCCTCCGGCCAGGCGGTGAGCGGAGTGAAGCCGCGGTGGCCGCACTCGCCGAAGACCGTGACCGGAGCGCCGCCCGACAGCGCGACCAGCCGCCACAGGCCCGGTCTGTTGCCCGCCGACGGCGTCAGGGGCAGCGCCGTGCCGCCGTCCGCGTCCGCCAGTTGCCAGGAGCCGTCGAGCGGGGTCGGTATGACCCGGCCCAGCGTCACGGGGTACGAGTCCAGCCACGGGTCGGCCCGGAGGGCTTCCCCGTACCGCGCCGCCGCGTTCGCAGTGGTCACCCCCGGCGGTCTCGTCACTGCGGGAGACGCGGGCGTGAACTGCTCACCCAGCGCCGCCCGCAACTGCCCCGCGCCCGGATAGGGCGACACGTCGGCCTCGAAGGCCAGCCCCACCGGCAGGGCCGGCTCCGGCGCGCGCCCTGCCGCTCCATAGGAAAGGAGGAGCACCGTGCGGTCGGACTTCTCCCCGTACAGCCAGATCCGGCGTGTGGTCAGCCGGCCGTCCGAGGTGTCGTACTGCGCCAGCACCAGCCAGCGGTCATGCACGGGCGAGCCGTCGGGCGAACCCGCCAGGCCGACGCGTGAACGGACCGTCGCCGCCAGCCCCTCCGGCAGCCGCTCACGCCTCAGCCAGCCCTGGTCCAGCAGGTGCAGCAGCGCGCACTCCTCCAGCAACCGCACCGGCCAGCCCGGACCCGACGCCGGGAGGGCCCCCAACTCCCGCACCCGCCCGGCGAGTCCCGGAGCCTGCGCGTCCACCATGCGGGCCGCCGTCTCCTCCCACAGCCCGTACCCCGCCTGCTCGGCCGCGGCCAGGCCGCCGCGCAGCAGGTCGGCCAGGCGCTGCTCCAGCTCCGTCGCCCCCGCCGTGATCCGCTCGGCCCGCCGCTCCGCCCTGCGCCGGGCCGCCTCCGGATCGGCGGTCGCGGCCGACGGGGAACCACCGGCCGCCCGCTTCTCCTGCGCACGCTGACGGCGCCCCTTGATCCACTGCTCCGCCCAGTCCGGCTCCTGTCCCCGCGGCACCGCGCCGTCCCCGCCCGCCCAGAGCAGCAGCAGCCCCAGCGCGTGCTTGCACGGGAACTTCCGGCTCGGACAACTGCACTTGTACGCAGGCCCGGCCGCGTCCGCGATGTCGACGACCGTCTGATACGGCTTGCTGCCACTGCCCTTGCACAGCCCCCACACCGTCCCCTCGTCGGAACTGCCCGTCTCCGACCACGGCCCGGCCGTGCCGAGTTTGCTTCCCGCTTTGCGTGACGCCGCATCAGGTGCCAGTGCCAGCACCTGCTCCGCGGTCCAGCGCTCCCCCTGCCAAGTCATGTCGTCGACGGTAGGTCCCGGCACTGACAATCGGCCCTCGCGACGGCGTCTGCGCAGGTCACCACGCATTGTCAGTGGTGTGGTGCACGGTTGGTGGCAGATCCGAACCGGCCGAGCTGGAGGGGGATACGGCCATGCGTGCGTCCGTTGACCAGAAGTCCGTCGAAGCGAACCCGAGCCCGTCCGCGCCCGCGAACGGAGGCGGGGACGCGAGCCCCGGCGGGCCGGAGTCCGCACCCGTGCTCACAGCCGGGCAGGAGAAGGAGACCGCGCCCGAGGAAGCGCTGCGGCCGCACGCCGAGGACGCCTTCGCCCACGAACTCGCCGCGCTGGCCGCCCAGGACGACCGGCCGCGACCGGCCCGCTGGAAGCTGTCGCCGTGGGCCGTCGCCACCTACCTGCTCGGCGGCACGCTGCCGGACGGCACCGTGATCACACCGAAGTACGTGGGCCCGCGCCGGATCGTCGAGGTCGCCGTCACCACGCTCGCCACCGACCGCGCCCTGCTCCTGCTCGGCGTGCCCGGCACGGCCAAGACCTGGGTGTCCGAGCACCTGGCGGCGGCCATCAGCGGCGACTCGACCCTGCTCGTGCAGGGCACCGCCGGGACCCCGGAGGAGGCGATCCGCTACGGGTGGAACTACGCGCGGCTGCTCGCGCACGGCCCCAGCCGCGACGCCCTGGTGCCGAGCCCCGTCATGCGGGCCATGGCCGAGGGGATGACCGCCCGCGTCGAGGAACTGACCCGCATCCCGGCCGACGTCCAGGACACGCTGATCACGATCCTGTCGGAGAAGACGCTGCCGATACCGGAGCTGGGCGAAGAGGTGCAGGCGGTCCGCGGCTTCAACCTGATCGCCACCGCCAACGACCGCGACCGCGGGGTCAACGACCTGTCGAGCGCGCTCCGCCGCCGCTTCAACACGGTGGTGCTGCCACTCCCGGACAGCGTGGAGGCCGAGGTCGACATCGTCTCCCGCCGGGTCGACCAGATCGGCCGCTCGCTCGACCTGCCGGCCGTGCCCGACGGCATCGACGAGATCCGCCGCGTGGTGACGGTCTTCCGCGAACTGCGGGGCGGGGTCACGACGGACGGCCGGACCAAGCTGAAGTCGCCCAGCGGCACCCTGTCCACCGCGGAGGCGATCTCCGTCGTCACCAACGGACTGGCGCTGGCCGCCCACTTCGGCGACGGCGTGCTGCGTCCGAGCGACATCGCCGCGGGCATCCTCGGCGCCGTCGTCCGCGACCCGGCGGCCGACCGCGTCATCTGGCAGGAGTACCTGGAAGCGGTGGTCCGCGAGCGCGACGGCTGGACCGACTTCTACCGCGCGTGCCGGGAGGTGACCGCGTGAAAGACACCGACTCCCCGGGGAGGGGACCACTGCTGCTCGGGGTGCGGCACCACGGGCCGGGATCCGCACGGGCCGTGCGAGCAGCACTGGAGGCGGCGCGACCCGGGGCCGTGCTGATCGAGGGGCCACCGGAGGCGGACGCCCTGATCCCGCTCGCGGACCACCCGGACATGCGGCCCCCCGTCGCCCTGCTCGCTCACGCCGTGGACGAGCCCGGACGATCGGCCTTCTGGCCGCTGGCCGAGTTCTCCCCGGAGTGGGTGGCGATCCGCTGGGCCCTGTGCCAGGGGGTTCCGGCCCGGTTCATCGACCTGCCGGCGGCGCACACACTGGCGTGGGACAAGGAAGAGGCCACGGGGACCGAGGCCGAGGGGCCCGACGAGGTCGACGGCTCCGAGACCACCGTCCGCGTCGACCCTCTCGCCGTGCTGGCCGAGGCCGCCGGGTACGACGACCCGGAGCGATGGTGGGAGGACGTCGTCGAGCACCGGGGCGTGGGGACGGGGGACCCGCTCGCGCCGTTCGCCGTGCTCGGGGAGGCCATGGCCGCCCTGCGGGAGGAGTGCGGCGCCGGGGGACACGAGCGGGACCTCGTGCGGGAGGCGTACATGCGCCTTCAGGTGCGCGCCGCCCAGCGGGAGTTCGGGACCGACGTGGCGGTGGTGTGCGGGGCCTGGCACGTGCCCGCGCTGCGCGAGCGGACCTCCGTAACCGCCGACCGCGCGCTGCTGAAGGGCCTGCCCAAGGTGAAGACGGACATGACCTGGGTGCCCTGGACCCACCGCAGGCTCGCCCGGGCCAGTGGGTACGGGGCGGGCATCGACTCGCCGGGCTGGTACGGGCATCTGTTCCGCGCTGCCGACCGGCCCGTCGAGCGGTGGCTGACGAAGGTCGCCGGGCTGCTCCGCGAGGAGGACCGGATCGTGTCGTCCGCGCACGTCATCGAGGCGGTGCGACTGGCCGAGACCCTCGCCGTCCTGCGCGGGCGCCCGCTTCCGGGCCTCTCGGAGACGACCGACGCGGTGCGGGCGGTGATGTGCGAGGGCTCGGACGTGCCGCTGGCGCTGGTGCGCGACCGGCTGGTGGTCGGCGACGACATGGGGGAAGTGCCGGAATCGGCCCCCGCCGTGCCGTTGCAGCGGGACCTCGCCCGGCTGCAGAAGCGGCTCAGGCTCAAACCCGAGCCGCTGGAGCGGGAGGTGGAGCTGGACCTGCGCAAGGACACCGACGCCGAGCGCAGCCGGCTGCTGCACCGGCTGCGGCTCCTCGGGATCGGCTGGGGGGAGTCCGCGGCCTCGCGGGGCAGCACGGGGACGTTCCGGGAGACCTGGCGGCTGCGCTGGGAACCGGAGCTCGCGGTGCGGGTCGCCGAGGCCGGGGTGTGGGGGACGACCGTGCTCGCCGCCGCGACCGCCAGGGCCGAGGCGGACGCCACCGCCGCGCAGGCCCTCGCCGACGTCACCGCGCTCGCCGAGCGGTGCCTGCTGGCGGAACTGCCGGCGGCGCTGCCCGTGGTGATGCGGGTCCTCGCCGACCGAGCCGCCCTCGACGCCGACGTCGGCCACCTCGCCCAGGCCCTGCCCGCCCTGGTCCGCTCCCTGCGCTACGGGGACGTGCGCGGTACGGACACCCGGGCCCTCGCGGACGTCGCGGCGGGTCTCGCCGAGCGCGTGTTCGTCGGGCTGCCACCGGCGTGCGCGGCACTGGACGCGGAAGCGGCCGAGGAGATGCGGCGCCATGTGGACGCCGTTCACGGGGCGGTGGGGCTGCTCGGGGACGGCATCGCGGCGGACCACGGCGACATACGGGGGCGATGGCGTGCCGTCCTCAGGGTGCTCGGCGGACGGGACACCGTGCCCGGGGTGATCCGCGGCAGGGCCGTGCGGCTGCTCCTGGACGAAGGGGAGCTGGCGCAGGACCAGGCCGCACGGCTGATGGGGCTCGTGCTGTCGCCGGGGACGCCACCGGCGGACGCCGCCGCCTGGATCGAGGGATTCGTGGGGGGCGGCTCCGGCGGCGGGATGCTGCTCGTGCACGACGAGCGGCTGCTCGCGCTGGTGGACGCCTGGCTCACCGGGGTGCCGGCGGAGGCGTTCACCGACGTACTGCCGCTGCTGCGGCGGACGTTCTCGGCGTACGAGCCCGGAGTGCGGCGCACCCTCGGCGAGTTGGTGCGCCGCGGGCCGGACGTGCGGGGAAGGGCCGCGGCCACCGGCGCGGGTGTCCCCGGGTTCGGCACCGACCTCGACACGGGACGGGCGGACGCCGTGGTCCCGGTGCTGCGCCTGCTGCTCGGCCTGGACGGACCCGACGGCAGCGATGTCGACGACCTGGTGGGGGTGGCCGGATGAACACGCACACGACCGACGGGGCGAACACCGCCGGAGCCGACGAGCGGCTGCGGCGCTGGCGGCTCGTCCTCGGCGGAGACGCGGCGGACGGCACCGGGTACGCGCTGACCGGGCAGGACGCGGCGATGGACGGGACACTGACCGCGCTGTACGGGAAGGGGGACAGACCGCAGCAGGGGCGGGACCGTTCGGCCGGACTCGGGGCGTCCGCGCCGTCCGTGGCGCGCTGGCTCGGCGACATCCGCACCTATTTCCCCTCGTCCGTCGTCCAGGTCATGCAGCGTGACGCCATCGACCGGCTCGGGCTGTCCACACTCCTGCTCGAACCGGAGATGCTCGAGGCGGTCGAGGCCGACGTGCACCTGGTCGGCACGCTGCTCTCGCTGAACAAGGCGATGCCGGAGACCACCAAGGAGACGGCGCGGGCGGTGGTGCGCAAGGTGGTCGAGGACCTGGAGAAGCGGCTCGCCACCCGCACCCGGGCCACGCTCACCGGCGCCCTCGACCGCAGCGCCCGTATCACCCGCCCCCGCCACCGGGACATCGACTGGAACCGCACGATCGCCGCCAACCTCAAGCACTACCTGCCGGAGTACCGCACGGTGGTGCCGGAGCGGCTGATCGGATACGGGCGGGCGTCCCAGTCGGTGAAGAAGGAGGTCGTCCTCTGCATCGACCAGTCGGGGTCGATGGCGGCCTCGGTGGTGTACGCGTCCGTGTTCGGGGCGGTGCTGGCGTCCATGCGGTCCATCGCCACCCGGCTCGTCGTCTTCGACACGGCCGTCGTGGACCTCACCGACCAGCTCGAGGACCCGGTCGACGTCCTCTTCGGCACCCAGCTCGGCGGCGGCACCGACATCAACAGGGCGCTGGCGTACTGCCAGTCGCAGATCACGCGGCCCACGGAGACGGTCGTGGTCCTCATCAGCGACCTGTACGAGGGAGGCATCCGTGACGAGATGCTCAAGCGGGTGGCGGCGATGAAGGCGTCCGGGGTGCAGTTCGTGGCGCTGCTCGCGCTCTCCGACGAGGGGGCACCCGCGTACGACCGGGAGCACGCGGCGGCGCTCGCGGCGCTCGGAGCACCGGCGTTCGCGTGCACGCCCGATCTCTTCCCGGAGGTGATGGCGGCGGCGATTGAGAAGAGGCCCCTGCCGATACCGGAGACGGCCTGACGGCTACGCGCGAGGAATCCCGAAGCGGGACACCTCACGGTGCGGACCGGCACCGGGACATTCCCGAGTTCCCCGATCAGGGCAGCACCTCCTCCCCGCGAGACCTGCCGCGCGGGCCAGGGCGGAACAGGTCTGCCCGCCGCCCGGCACCCCTGCCGATCTCCGGACGGCCGAAAGCCGTCGGTTCGTCCGCCCGGAACCTTGCGGAAAGGGTAGGCCGGTCCTCATTGGGGTGGGGATCAGCCGCCCTGAGCCCTTCGGGGTCGTTCACGGGGCCTCACCGGGGCGACCCCGGCCCGGTGAGGCCCTTCACCGCTGGCACGGCGTGCCAGAGAATGCGGCATCATGTGACAGGTATCACCGCTCAGGTGTGACCCCCGATTTATGGAGGCCCCGCGAGCGGCGATAACCTGCGAGACGGACATGCCGCGCGCTCGGACACCGTGTGCGCCTCCCTTGTGACACAGCGGACGTCACGTTGCCCTTCGCGGCACGCCCACGCATCCAACGAACCGCGAGATCACTGATAGGGACGGAAGCGCGTGGACCTGTTCGAGTACCAGGCGAGGGACCTCTTCGCCAAGCACGGTGTACCGGTGCTGGCCGGTGAAGTCATCGACACGCCTGAGGCGGCGCGCGAGATCACCGAGCGGCTGGGCGGCAAGTCGGTCGTCAAGGCGCAGGTGAAGGTCGGTGGCCGCGGCAAGGCCGGCGGTGTCAAGCTGGCCGCCACCCCGGACGAGGCGGTCGCCCGCGCGACGGACATCCTCGGCATGGACATCAAGGGCCACACGGTCCACAAGGTGATGATCGCCCAGACCGCCCCGGAGATCGTCGAGGAGTACTACGTCTCCTTCCTCCTCGACCGCGCCAACCGCACCTTCCTCTCCATCGCCTCCGTCGAGGGCGGCATGGAGATCGAGGAGGTCGCGGCCACCCGCCCCGAGGCCGTCGCCAAGATCGACATCGACGCCATCGACGGCGTGGACAAGGCGAAGGCGCAGGAGATCGTCGCCGCGGCCAAGTTCCCGGCCGAGGTCGCCGACAAGGTCGCCGACGTCCTGGTCAGCCTGTGGGAGGTCTTCATCAAGGAGGACGCCCTCCTGGTCGAGGTGAACCCGCTGGCCAAGGTCGCCTCCGGTGACGTCATCGCCCTCGACGGCAAGGTGTCCCTGGACGACAACGCCGAGTTCCGTCACCCCGAGTTCGAGGAGCTCCACGACAAGGCGGCGGCCAACCCGCTCGAGGCCGCGGCCAAGGAGAAGAACCTCAACTACGTCAAGCTCGACGGCGAGGTCGGCATCATCGGCAACGGCGCGGGTCTGGTCATGTCCACCCTCGACGTCGTCGCCTACGCCGGTGAGAAGCACAAGGGTGTCAAGCCCGCCAACTTCCTCGACATCGGCGGTGGCGCCTCCGCCGAGGTCATGGCGAACGGCCTGGAGATCATCCTCGGCGACCCGGACGTCAAGTCCGTGTTCGTGAACGTCTTCGGCGGCATCACCGCCTGTGACGCGGTCGCCAACGGCATCGTGCAGGCCCTGGAGCTCCTCGAGTCCAAGGGCGAAGAGGTCACCAAGCCGCTGGTCGTGCGCCTCGACGGCAACAACGCCGAGCTGGGTCGCCAGATCCTGGACGACCGCAACCACCCGCTCGTGCAGCGTGTGGACACCATGGACGGCGCGGCCGACAAGGCCGCCGAGCTGGCTGCTGCCGCGAAGTAAGGGACGAGGTCACACACAACCATGGCTATCTTCCTCACCAAGGAATCCAAGGTCATCGTCCAGGGCATGACCGGCTCCGAGGGCCAGAAGCACACCCGCCGCATGCTGGCGTCCGGCACCAACATCGTCGGTGGCGTGAACCCCCGCAAGGCGGGCCAGACCGTCGACTTCGACGGCACCGAGATCCCGGTGTTCGGCTCCGTGGCCGAGGCCATCGAGAAGACCGGCGCCGACGTCACGGTCATCTTCGTCCCGGAGAAGTTCACCAAGGACGCGGTCGTCGAGGCCATCGACGCCGAGATCCCGCTCGCCGTCGTCATCACCGAGGGCATCGCGGTGCACGACACGGCGTCCTTCTGGGCGTACGCCGGCAAGAAGGGCAACAAGACCCGCATCATCGGCCCGAACTGCCCCGGCCTGATCACCCCCGGTCAGTCGAACGCCGGCATCATCCCGGCCGACATCACCAAGCCGGGCCGCATCGGCCTGGTCTCGAAGTCCGGCACGCTGACGTACCAGATGATGTACGAGCTGCGGGACATCGGCTTCTCGACCTGCGTCGGCATCGGCGGTGACCCGATCATCGGCACGACCCACATCGACGCGCTCAAGGCGTTCCAGGACGACCCCGACACCGACCTGATCGTCATGATCGGTGAGATCGGCGGCGACGCCGAGGAGCGGGCCGCGGCCTTCATCAAGGAGAACGTGACCAAGCCGGTCGTCGGCTACGTCGCGGGCTTCACCGCGCCCGAGGGCAAGACCATGGGTCACGCGGGCGCCATCGTCTCCGGTTCGTCGGGCACCGCCCAGGCGAAGAAGGAGGCGCTGGAGGCGGCGGGCGTCAAGGTCGGCAAGACGCCGACGGAGACCGCGAAGCTCGCGCGCGAGATCCTGGCCGGCTGAACTCCGCCCGGCTGAACGCATGGTGGGCCCGTACCCCTTGGGGTGCGGGCCCACCGGGCTTTCCGGGAGCCGCCGCGGCGGCCGACCGCTCAGCGGGGCTGCGGTGTCAGCCGGGCCGGGCCATGGTGCGGGGCCGACATCAGCTTGCTGCGCAGGGCTGTCTGCGGCTGGGACAGGGGGCCCTGGGCCAGGCGCGGGGGAATGTCCCGGACGGGAGTGCCCCGGCCCACCGGGGGCTCGTAGTGGTTCGGGGCCGTGCGCAGGGTCAGGGTCGTCGCGCCGATGACCGCCGTCGTCAGGGCGATCGCCGCGCGGGCGCAGCGGCGGGTGTGGCGTTCGCCGTGGGAGCGGACCGAGGGCGCCTTGGGGGCGCGGAGGCCTTCCGAGGAGGCCAGTTCGGCGAGCCGGCGGGGCAGGATCTCCGGTTCCGCCTGGTCCGGTACGAGCCTGGCCAGCGTGGCGCGGGCGCGCAGCAGACGGCCGGCGGCGGCCGGGGTGCTCGCCTCCGTCTCGGCCGCGACGTCCGGCAGGTCGAGGCCGAGGCCGTCGTAGAGCAGCAGGGTGCGCCGTTGGGTCGGCGGCAGTTTCAGGAGCGCGTGCAGCAGGGCGCGGTTCGAGGGTCCCGGGGGCGGCGGCTCGGGCAGCCGGTGGTGAAGGCGGAAACGGTGCCAGGGGGAGAGCGCCCGGTCGTGCACCGCCGCTCGTACCCAGCCCGCGGGATCGCGGTCCACGGCCACCTCGGGCCAGCGCTGCCACGCCAGCTGGAAGGCACGCTCGACCGCCTCACGGGCCAGGCCGCGCCGGCCGGTGAGCAGGTACGCCTGCCGTACGAGCGCGGGGGCGCAGTACTCGTACAGCGCGTCGAAGGCCTGATGAGGCGTGAGGGTCTGCCTCATCAGGCGGCCTGCCGTGCCGAAAAGTACATAAAAGTATTTTTAACGACACATCCGGGTTTCATGCGTTACGCCGGGAAAGCGCGTGTCGTTGGGAGCATGGCGGCGTGACTCAATGGACCGACCGCCGCATTCCGTTGCCGTCCCTGCTCGCCCGGTCGCGCGACCGGTGGCCCGGGCTGGGTGCGGGCTTGCTCAGTGGAGCCCTTGCCGCGGTGGCGGGGCTCGGTGCGTTCGCCCTGCTCGCGATCGTGTTGTGGGTCAGCGCGCCGTACCCGGACGACGGGCCCGATGGGGCGCTGAGGGTGGCGGCCGCGTCGTGGCTGCTGGCGCACGGGGTGGCGCTCTTCCGCACCGAGACGCTGTCCGGGGTGCCGGCGCCCGTCGGCATCACACCGCTGCTGGCGGCCGTGGTGCCGGTGTGGCTGCTGTACCGGGCGGCGCGGGAGGCGACGGACGGGGAGGCCATGGAGGGCGCGGAGACCATGAAGGCCATGAACGGCCCGGAGGGCCCGGAGGGCAGGGGAGGAGCGGAGCCGGTTGCCGTCGGGCCGGCGTGGTGCGGTGTGGTGGCGGGCTACGTCGGGGTGGGGCTGGTGGCGGCTCTGTACGCCTCGGCGGGGGCGCTTCGGCCGTCGTGGGTGTGGACCCTCGTCTGCCTGCCGCTGGTGACCGCGGTGTCGGCGGGGGTGGGGGTGTGGAGGGCGTACGAGCGGCCGACCGGGGCGCTGCGCGTGCTCGACCGTGGCGAACAGGAGTTGCTCTCGAGCGCCGGACGGGCTGCCCTGGCCGGGACGGCCGTGCTGGTCGGCGGGGGCGCGCTGCTCGTGGGGCTGTCGCTGGTGTGGCACGGCGCGGTGGTGCGGGAGTCGTTCCTCCAGGTCACGCAGGGGTGGGCGGGACGGGGAGCGGTGCTGCTGCTGGCGGTCGCCCTGGCGCCGAACGCGGCGGTGTGGGCGGCGGCGTACGCGCTGGGGCCCGGGTTCCTGCTGGGGGCGGGGCATGGCATGGGGCCGTGGTCGCCGGCGACGGTGCCGTCGCTGATGCCGCCGTTTCCGCTGCTGGCAGCGGTGCCCGGGAGCGGGGGCGGGGGCGGGCTGCTGGGCTGGGTGGTGGGGGTGGTGCCGGTCGCGGCGGGGGTGGTGGTGGGGTGGTTCATGGCACGGGGCGCTTGTGCCTGTCCGGGGCGTGGGCGGGGTGCGGTGTGGTCCGTCGGGCGGACGGTGACGGGTGTCCTGGGCGCGGCGGTGATGTGCGGCCTGCTGCTCGGAGGGCTCGCGGAGGTGTCCGGGGGGCCGCTCGGGGTCGCGGCGTTGGCACGGTTCGGGCCGGTGGGGTGGCAGGTCGGGGGCGCCGCCGCTGGATGGGTCGCGGGGGTGGGGGTGCCGGTCGCGGTGGTCGTGCGGTGGTGGTCTCTGCGGCAGATGGAGGAGCCCCGGGCCGAGGTCCCGGGGACGGAGGCCCGGGAGGTGGAGGAGCGGCGGGTCGAGGTTCCGGTCGCCTCCGCAGTGACTCCCGTGCCGGCGACGGTGGCGTCGGAACCGGTGGGGGCGCGGGTGGACGGGGCCTGGCAGGACCCGGACCTGTTCCCGTACGAGGTGCTGCCGGCGGACGTGGATCCATTCCTGCCGGACGGACCGGACCCTATGCCCACCCCACCGGAAGAGTCGTGACGGCGCAGTCCGCCCACGGGACCAGAGGGGATTGCGTCCACGGAACCGGAGGGGATTCCGCCCACAGGACGGAGGGGATCCCGCCACGGAACCGGAGGGGATTGCGTCCCCCGGACCGGAGAGGATTCCGTCCACAGCACCCACAGGACGGCAGGGGATTTCCGTCCACCGGACCGGAGGAGATTCCGGCCAAGGGCGCGGATGCGATACGGCCGGTCGGGAAGGTCAGCCGTTCGTCCCCAGTACCCCCCGCAGGTCCTTCGGCAGAAGGTCGTTGCAGGACTGCTTCGACGCCGTCGTCAAGGCGTCGTTGACGCACGTGTAGTAGTCCCGGTAGACGAGCTGGGCCGCGAACGTGGTGGCCACCAGCGCCAGCGCCAGCGACGCCGTGACCAGACCGCTGATCGC
The DNA here is from genome assembly GCF_044764595.1 of Streptomyces sp. NPDC093984. Classification (NCBI taxonomy): domain Bacteria; kingdom Bacillati; phylum Actinomycetota; class Actinomycetes; order Kitasatosporales; family Streptomycetaceae; genus Streptomyces; species Streptomyces sp. NPDC093984. Next base: position 335,578 of record NZ_JBIWIM010000002.1, read on the forward strand.
TGCCGTGGTCTGGGGACGGGCCGGAGACGCGGAGCTGTTCGGGTCGGGGGTGCGGGGCTTCGCGCGCAGGGCGCTCACGCCCCAGTACAGCGACAGCGCGCCCAGCAGCAGCGCCACGTACTGCCAGCTGAACAGCGCGAAGAAGAACGCCCACATACCGCCCAGCAGTGCGTACCGCGCACGGCGCTGGACCGGGTCCGCGGGGTCCCAGCGCGGTCCCGCACCGGGGCCGGCGGAGCCCGGACCCTCAGGGCCGCCCTGTCCGCCGGGGCCACCCGGACCGCCCGGGCGCTCGCCGAAGCGGCCGCCCGCCGCGGGGCCCGGCTGCCGGTCGCTCCACTGGCCGCCCCAGGGCGAACGTCCGCCTTCGCCGGAGCCGTCCTGCCCCTGGCCGGGGCGGCGAGGCTGCCAGGGCCGGTCCGGTGTGCCCTCCGGCGGCGGCGCGAACGGATTGTCGTCCGCCGGTGCCTCCTCGGGCCTCCGGCCGTCCCCGACGGATCCGTCGCCCGCGGACGGTGCCCCGTCGCTCTCCTGCGGCGGCACAGGCGAAGGGTGCCGCTCGCGCAGCAGCAGCGGAGGGAGTCGGAGACTGCGGTCCGGCATCAGGTGTGCGTCTTCCCCTTGGTGGTACGGGCGGGCGGTTCGTCCACGGAGCTCGCCATGCGGCGGGCGCACCCCCCGCGCAGGCGGTGCCGCGGGCGTCCCCCTCACCCGGTCAACGTCCCGCGCAGGTGCGGCGTTCCCCCGCCTCTGACCGCTTTCCGGGCCGCGTCTCCGGGTGGCTCCTCCCCAGACGCTACCTTCCGGCCACGCCCCCGTCGCCCGGGGGCCTGCCGGTGTGCCGGTATCGTTGCTGACGGTCGGCCGCTTCGTAGACTTCCCCGTATCCCGGGGCGCGAAGCATTCGTACGACCGTACAAACGCTCTCCCGAGCGACCACACGCACACTTCGCCGAGAAAGGGCCCCGCCGTGCCCGAGTCCGTGGCCGAGACCGTCACCGAGTCCGCGGCCAAGCGCCTGGTCGTCCTGGTCTCCGGTTCCGGCACCAACCTGCAGGCGCTTCTCGACGCCATCGCCGAGGCCGGCCCCGCCGCCTACGGGGCCGAGGTCGTGGCCGTCGGCGCCGACCGCGACGGGATCGAGGGCCTCGCCCGCGCCGAGCGCGCCGGGCTGCCCACCTTCGTGTGCCGGGTGAAGGACTACGAGAGCCGGGACGCGTGGGACGCGGCCCTCACCGAGGCCGTCGCCTCCTATGAGCCCGACCTCGTCGTCTCCGCCGGGTTCATGAAGATCGTGGGCAAGGAGTTCCTCGCCCGGTTCGGCGGGCGGTTCGTCAACACCCACCCCGCTCTCCTGCCCAGCTTTCCCGGAGCCCACGGTGTGCGTGACGCGCTCGCGTACGGCGCCAAGGTCACCGGTTGCACCGTCCACTTCGTCGACGACGGCGTCGACACCGGGCCGATCATCGCGCAGGGCGTGGTCGAGGTCCGGGACGAGGACGACGAGAGCGCTCTGCACGAGCGCATCAAGGAAGTCGAGCGAAGACTGCTCGTCGAGGTCGTGGGGCGGATCGCCCGCAACGGCTATCGCATTGAGGGACGAAAGGTAGTTATCCAGTGACCGCCGAGAGCACCAAGCGGCCCATCCGGCGCGCGCTCGTCAGCGTCTACGACAAGACCGGGCTCGAAGAGCTCGCCCGTGGCCTGCACGAGGCGGGCGTGGAGCTCGTCTCGACCGGTTCCACCGCCGGCCGTATCGCCGCCGCCGGCGTCCCCGTCACCAAGGTCGAGGAGCTGACCGGCTTCCCCGAGTGCCTGGACGGCCGGGTCAAGACCCTGCACCCCAAGGTCCACGCGGGCATCCTCGCCGACCTGCGCCTCGAGACCCACCGGCAGCAGCTCGCCGAGCTGGGCGTCGAGCCGTTCGACCTCGTCGTCGTCAACCTCTACCCGTTCCGCGAGACCGTCGCCTCGGGCGCCTCCCCCGACGAGTGCGTCGAGCAGATCGACATCGGCGGCCCCTCCATGGTCCGCGCCGCCGCCAAGAACCACCCGTCGGTGGCCGTGGTGACCAGCCCCGACCGGTACGCCGACGTCCTCGCCGCCGTCCGCGACGGCGGCTTCGACCTCACCGCCCGCAAGCGGCTCGCCGCCGAGGCCTTCCAGCACACCGCCGCCTACGACGTCGCCGTCGCCTCCTGGTTCGCGTCCTCGTACGCGCCCGTCGACGACTCGGTCTTCCCCGACTTCGTCGGCGCCACCTACGAGCGCCGCAACACCCTGCGCTACGGCGAGAACCCGCACCAGCCCGCCGCCCTCTACGTCGACGGCACCGGTGGCCTGGCCGAGGCGGAGCAGCTGCACGGCAAGGAGATGTCGTACAACAACTACACGGACACGGACGCCGCGCGCCGTGCCGCGTACGACCACGCCGAGCCCTGTGTCGCCATCATCAAGCACGCCAACCCGTGCGGCATCGCGATCGGCGCGGACGTCGCCGAGGCGCACCGCAAGGCGCACGCCTGCGACCCGGTCTCCGCCTACGGCGGCGTCATCGCCGTGAACCGCCCGGTGAGCCGGGAGATGGCCGAGCAGGTCGCCGACATCTTCACCGAGGTCATCGTCGCGCCCGACTACGAGGAGGGCGCGCTCGAGGCGCTCGCCAAGAAGAAGAACATCCGCGTCCTGAAGGCCCCGAACGCCCCGGAGAACCCCGCCGAGATCAAGCAGATCGACGGCGGTGCGCTGCTCCAGGTCACCGACCGCCTCCAGGCCGACGGCGACGACCCCGCCAACTGGACCCTGGCATCGGGTGAGGCGCTGAGCGCCGAGGAGTTGAAGGAGCTCGCCTTCGCCTGGAAGGCCTGCCGCGCCGTCAAGTCCAACGCCATCCTGCTCGCCAAGGACGGTGCCTCCGTCGGCGTGGGCATGGGCCAGGTCAACCGGGTGGACTCCTGCAAGCTCGCTGTCGAGCGGGCGGGCGAGGAGCGGGCGCGCGGCTCGTACGCCGCCTCGGACGCCTTCTTCCCGTTCCCCGACGGCCCGGAGATCCTGATCGCCGCGGGCGTCAAGGCGATCGTGCAGCCCGGCGGTTCGATCCGCGACGAGCAGGTCGTGGAGGCCGCACAGAAGGCGGGCGTGACGATGTACTTCACGGGGACGCGGCACTTCTTCCACTGACACCGTGGTGCGGGGCCGGCGGGCGCCATCGGGCGAACGCCGGCCCCGCCGCGGCACTTCACCCCCTGACGCGGGCTGCACCCGACGCGCAAGGGCCGTGCCTCTCCCCTTGTCGGGGCGAGGCACGGCCCTTGCGCGTCGTGTCTGCGGTCAGTTCTGGACGACCATCGTGCCCGCGGCCTTGTCGTGCCAGCCCTGCTGGCGGCCGGACTTGTCCCAGAACGGGGACAGGTAGACCAGGAGCTGGCCGATACCGCAGGCGATGGAGCCGACGATCGGGATGATCCAGCGGATGAAGGACTTGCCCAGCCCCGGCTTCTGGCCCGTCTCGGCGTTCACCACGTGCAGGCCGACGGCCATCTTGCCCAGGGTGCGGCCCACCAGGCCGACCATCAGCCACTCGTAGAGCAGGCCGATGACCGCGAGGATGCCGATCACGGCCGTGAACTTGGCCACGATGTCCGAGCTCGCGTTGTTGATGCAGGTGCTGTAGTCGGCGGCGTTCGGGTCGCAGTCCTTGGCCGCGCCCACGGCACCGGCGACACCCGCGACGGCGAGGATCCCGTAGATGACGCCGAAGACGACGCCGTCGATCAGGCGGGCGCCGAACCGGCGACCCATCGACGCCACCCGGGGAGCCGGGGCGCCGCCGCCCGCGTAGCCCGGCTGCTGCGGGTATCCGTAGCCCCCCTGCGGCGGCACGCCCGGCGCCTGCGGGTAGCCGTAGCCGGGCTGCTGACCCTGCTGGGGGTACTGCTGGCCCTGCTGGGGGTAGCCGTACCCCTCCTGGGGGTTCTGCGGCTGTCCGTAGGGGTTGTTGGGCGAGCCGAAACTCATGGCCGGTTTCCTCCGTTGACGCATACATGCGGGGACGGTGCGGATTGCGCGGAGGAACGTCACGAACCGAGCGGTTGCCCCCCGAACACGAACCGCAGAACTGTGCCGTTCATCGTTCTAGCAGCGGTGACAATTTGTCCAGTCGGCGGAAACATGTGTTGTGCAGTCGCAATGTGCGCGATCCTCCCGGTCCGGGCGCGCCCGCCGACGACCGTCCGAACCGGTTCCCACCCGGATTGGAACCGGGGCCGGGTCATCCGCGAGGATGGGACCATGACCGCCCAGATTCTCGATGGCAAGGCCACCGCAGCCGCGATCAAGTCCGATCTGACCGCCCGCGTGGCGGCGCTGAAGGAGAGGGGCGTCACGCCCGGCCTCGGCACGATCCTCGTCGGGGACGACCCCGGCAGCCGCAAGTACGTCGCGGGCAAGCACCGCGACTGCGCCGAGGTCGGCATCGCGTCGATCCAGCGCGAGCTGCCGGCGACTGCCACCCAGGAGGAGATCGAGGCGGTCGTCCGCGAGCTCAACGAGGACCCGGCCTGCACCGGCTACATCGTGCAGCTGCCGCTGCCCAGGGGCATCGACGAGAACCGGATCCTGGAGCTGATGGACCCGGCCAAGGACGCGGACGGCCTGCACCCGATGAACCTCGGCCGTCTCGTGCTGAACGAGCCGGCCCCGCTGCCCTGCACCCCCAACGGCATCCTCACCCTGCTGCGCCGCTACGGCGTCGAGATCAAGGGCGCCGAGGTCGTGGTCGTCGGCCGGGGCGTGACCATCGGGCGCCCGATGCCGCTGCTGCTGACGCGGCGCAGCGAGAACGCCACGGTCACCCAGTGCCACACCGGCACCCGCGACCTCTCGGCCCACCTCAAGCGCGCCGACATCATCGTCGCCGCGGCGGGCTCCGCCCACCTGGTCCGGGCCGAGGACGTGAAGCCGGGCGCCGCCGTCCTCGACGTCGGTGTCTCGCGCAACGCCGAGGGGAAGATCGTCGGCGATGTCCACCCGGACGTGGCCGAGGTGGCCGGCTGGATCTCCCCGAACCCGGGCGGTGTCGGCCCGATGACCCGCGCCCAGCTCCTCGTCAACGTGGTCGAGGCGGCGGAGCGCAGTGTCGGCTGAGGCCAGGCCTGCGGGCGACCCCGAGAAGGGGGCCGCGCAGGAGCGGGAAGCCGACACCGAGCCGGTGGTGACGGACGCGGTCAGCGCCCCCGACGCGGACGGTGTGCCACGGCGCGTGACCCGGCGGTTTCCGCGGGTCACCCGGGACACCGCGCGGCCCGAGGGCGGGGGCAGGGCCGCGCCCCGTGACGCTCCCGCGCCCGCCCGGCAGTGGCCGATCCTCGCCGTGCTGGCCGTCGTCGGCCTCGGGCTGCTGGTGACCGCGCTGGACGCGTTCCGCTTCGGCACGATCCTGATCGGCGTCGCGCTGCTGGGCGGCGCCGTGATGCGCTGGGCGCTGCCCGACGTGGGCATGCTCGCGGTGCGGTCCCGCTTCACGGACATGATCACGTACGGGGTCCTGGGCCTGGCCATCGTGCTGCTCGCGATGATGGCGCAGCCCCATCCGTGGCTGGAGATACCGTTCCTGGACGACACGCTGCACTTCACGGTCCGTACCTGAGCGGTCCGTACCTGAGTGGGGTGTACCTGAGTGGGCGTACCTGGGCGGTCCGTTGGCGAAGCGCCATCCCGAACGGACCGTAGAGGGACGGGCCGTTCTGAACGGTCCTTACCGAACAGTGCGTGTTCGACCTCGGGCGGCGCCCGGTCCCGACCCCCGTCCGGAACCGGGCGCCGGAAACACCTTCATGTACATGCTGGAGCTGTTCAATACCTGACAGTTCGCTGTGGCACGGAAGTGACCGTTCCGCTACGGTGTCCGCGCCCCGCAACGGAACCGGCTTCGCCCCTGACGTCGTCAATCGAACGGAAACACGCTTTTTGACCGGGTGACGCGGAGGGGTGAGGGATGGGCGCCTGGCAGCCGCTGCCGGACGATCTGCCGCCGGAGGTACGGCACTTCGTGGAACAGCTGCGGCTCCTGAAGGACCGCACCGGGCTCAGCCTCGTCGCACTCGGCGCCCGCACCGCGTACAGCAAGTCCTCCTGGCAGCGCTACCTCAACGCCACCCAGCCGGCGCCCCGCCAGGCGGTCACGGCGCTGTGCCGGGTCGCGGGGCTGGAGGCGGAAGAGACCGAACGTTTCGGTGTCCGCTGGGAGCTGGCGGTGCGCGCCTGGCCCCGGCAACCGGCCCCGGCGCCCGCGCCGACGGGGGGTCCGGCTACTGCTTCCGCCCCGGCGGGAGCTCCGGCGACCGCTCCCGCGGTGGGAGGCTCGGCCGCCGCTCCCGCCCCAGCCGGAGGTCCAGCCACCGCTCCCGCCCCAGCCGGAAGTCCGGCCACCGCTCCCGCAGGAGCTCCGGCGCCCGCTCCCGTCCCGGGGGAGTACGAAGAGGAGCCGACGATTCCGTGGTGGGACCGGCTCGAGGAGGAGCCCGAGCCGCGGCCCGCCGGCCGCCGTCTCCTTCTCGCCGCGGTTCTCGGGCTGCTGGCGTTGCTCGTCGTCGCCGTCGTCGGCGCCGTGACCTTCGGCTCGTGACCCCGCGGGGCGTGACCTTCGGGTCGTGACCCCGCGGGGCGTGACCTTCGGGTCGTGACCCCACGGGGCGTGACCTTCGGGTCGTGACCCCACGGGTCGTGACCTTCGGGTCGTGACCCCACGGGTCGTGACCCTGCGGGTCGTGATCCTTCGGTGAGGTGACCGGGGTCCCCCTGAGTCCTCTGAGTCCCCCCGTGTCCGCTGAGGTCGCCGCTGTGTCCCCGTTGTGTCGATGTGTTGACAAGTTCGCGCATCGACCGCGAACCGTTCGCACTTGGCCGCTAACGTGTCCAACCGGGACGGTCCGGGGCGTCCCGCGTGGCGAACCGGGCGTTCTGTTCGGCCGTACGAACAGGCGGTGGACACTGGTCCGGAGACCCACGGGGGCGTGCGACGGCGCTCGCTCCCGTCCGACTGCCTCCGTGCGCCCCGCTTCGGGGGCGGAAGCCCCGGCCGGGCGCGTCCGGCGTGGGTAGCCACAACGGGGACCGGGAGCGGGCACCACGCACGGGGGAACAACAGGATGTACCGGGGGAAGAGGGGGGAAGCAATGCCTCGCTGGAAGGCCTTGCCCGATGAACTCGATCCGCAGGTCAAGGAATTCGCGGCACAGTTGCGGCGGCTCGTGGACCGCAGCGGTCTCAGCGTCTCCGCCGTGGCCGACCGCACCGGCTACAGCAAGACGTCCTGGGAGCGGTACCTGAACGGCCGGCTGCTCGCGCCGAAGGGCGCGATCGTCGCGCTGGCCGAGGTGACCGACACCCATCCCGTCCATCTGACCACCATGTGGGAGCTGGCCGAACGGGCCTGGAGCCGGGCGGAGATGCGCCACGACAGAACCATGGAGGCCATCCGGATCTCCCAGGCGCGCGCCGCGCTCGGCGAGTTCGGGGCGGCCACCGAGAACCAGGGCCGCGGCGGCAGGACGGCCCGCAGCGCCACGGTGGCGCCGGGCATCGCGGGCCCCGCGGGCGTGTCCCCGACGGTGCCGCCGCAGCCGACGCCCGAGCAGACCCCGGACGCGGCGGGCGACTCGGGTGCGGTGCGCGGCGGTTCGGCGGGCGCCGGCTCGACGGGCGCCGGTTCGAAGGGTGGCAACTCCTGGGGACTCGCCGGGCTCAAGGGGCCGTCGGGAGCCCGCCGCAGCCCGGCCACGGCGCCCAACTCCGGCGCACCGGACCCCGCACCCGCCCCGGCCCCCGCACCCGCCCCGGACCTGTCCGGGCCGCACGGACCGGCGCCCTCGGACGCCCGGCCGGAAGGCGGCAGCGGGTCCGGCGACGTGCGCCGCAGGCGCCGGCTGACCATGTTCGTGGCGGGCCTCGTCGGAGCGCTGCTGGTGATCGCGGCGGCCTTCCACCTCACCGGCGGCAACGACGAGAAAGCCGCCGCCCGCAAGCCGTCCGCGGCCTCGCCGAGCCCGGAGGCCGACCTGCCGCCCGGCGTCAAGTGCGCCGGCGCCGGCTGCACCGGCAAGGACCCGGAGACCATGGGCTGCGGCGGCACCCAGGCCACGACCAGCACCAGCGTCACCGTCGGCACCACCCTCGTCGAGGTCCGCTACAGCAGGACCTGCGGCGCCGCGTGGGCCCGTATCACCCGGGCGGCGCAGGGCGACACGGTCGAGGTGTCCGCGGCCGGGGCGAGGAAGCAGACCGGATCGGTCACCACGGCGGGGGACACCGACGCGTACACCCCGATGGTGGCGGTGAAGGGCGGGGCCGCGGCGAAGGCCTGTGTGACGCTGGCGTCGGGGCAGAAGGGGTGCACGAAGTAGCACGGCGGCGACAGCGAGGGGCGCGCGGACGGGTGCCGTGCGTCTCTCGCGCAAAAGAATCACGCCATGACACGCATGAGCCTCCCGTCGCGGGGCAAGCGGACCGTACACCCCCACGGGAGTCCGGCAGCGCCGGAGGGCCGAAACCGCCTTCCGGTAGGACATCCCCCACGGCGGCCGCCGCTCAGTCCCCCCTCATCGAGCAGGCGGCCGCCGCCTCATGAGGGTTGTGGGCCGGGCCACACGGACCCGGCCGTGCGGGATGCCGGATGCGCGATAGCCTGACGGCTGGATCTCTCTTGACGCCAAGAGATCGATCATTCGTAACCGTGATCGATCATCGCGGCGGGCGCCGGCCAAGAACCGGCGACGGGGATCCCTCACCCCGGGGCGACGACGCCCCACCGCCAGCTGTCATACGGAGAACGCCATGACCCGCACTCCCGTGAACGTCACCGTCACCGGCGCGGCCGGCCAGATCGGCTACGCACTGCTCTTCCGCATCGCCTCCGGCCAGCTGCTCGGCGCGGACGTGCCGGTCAAGCTGCGCCTCCTGGAGATCACGCCGGCCCTCAAGGCCGCCGAGGGCACGGCCATGGAGCTCGACGACTGCGCGTTCCCGCTCCTGCAGGGCATCGACATCACGGACGACCCGAACGTGGCCTTCGACGGCACCAACGTGGCCCTCCTCGTCGGTGCCCGCCCGCGGACGAAGGGCATGGAGCGCGGTGACCTCCTCGAGGCCAACGGCGGCATCTTCAAGCCGCAGGGCAAGGCCATCAACGACCACGCCGCGGACGACGTGAAGGTCCTGGTCGTCGGCAACCCGGCCAACACCAACGCGCTGATCGCCCAGGCCGCCGCGCCGGACGTACCGGCGGAGCGCTTCACCGCGATGACCCGCCTCGACCACAACCGCGCGCTGACCCAGCTCGCGAAGAAGACGGGCAGCACGGTCGCCGACATCAAGCGCCTGACCATCTGGGGCAACCACTCCGCGACCCAGTACCCGGACATCTTCCACGCCACGGTCGCCGGCAAGAACGCCGCCGAGGTCGTGAACGACGAGAAGTGGCTGGCCGAGGACTTCATCCCGACCGTCGCCAAGCGCGGCGCCGCCATCATCGAGGCCCGCGGCGCCTCGTCGGCCGCCTCCGCCGCCAACGCCGCCATCGACCACGTGTACACCTGGGTCAACGGCACCGCCGAGGGCGACTGGACCTCCATGGCCATCCCGTCGGACGGCTCCTACGGCGTCCCCGAGGGCCTGATCTCCTCCTTCCCGGTCACCACCAAGGACGGCAAGTACGAGATCGTCCAGGGCCTGGACATCAACGAGTTCTCCCGCGCCCGCATCGACGCCTCCGTCAAGGAGCTCGAGGAGGAGCGCGAGGCGGTCCGCGGCCTCGGCCTCATCTGACACGTCGGCGCTCCTGCGCCACGGGCCCCGTTCCGGTTGCGTCCGGAGCGGGGCCCGTTCTTCGTGCCCGGGGCACCTGTCCTCTCCGTCAGCTCCGCGGCGGCTGCGGAACCCGTGAGATGTCCACCGTCTGGCCGGCGGGCGGGGTCGTCCTCGGCACCGGCACGTTGTAGCCCGTGAAGGTCAGGCTCAGATCCGTGTCCGGGCCCTTCTGGGCCGCCCGGTAGAGGCGGTGGTCCTTGCCGGTGGTGACGTACAGCGTCGAGGTGAAGCCGTTCACCTGGAAGGACAGGGGGACCACCCGGGTGCCGTTCAGGGTCGTCGCGAGGCCCTCCTTCAGGGAGGAGGGTGCGGAGACCTTCGCGACCTCCTGGAGTTCACGGAGGTCACAGGTGCTCGCGATGCCGGCCAGCAGGTTGCTGGACGTGGAGCCGTGGATGTAGCGGTTGCCGAACGTCGTGGCCAGGCCGGCACCCCGCTTGCCGGGGTACTCCGCCTTCCAGAACGCCGCGTCCGGCTTCAGCCAAACCTCGGTGCCCCGTTTGACGATCTGGACGGTGCCGCCGTGTCCCCCGAGCGTCATGGTGCCGGCGCAGTTGCCGGCCCGGTCGAGGGCGAGGTCCATCGCCGTCGGCAGACGCTTGCTCGACCTGGCCGTCGCGCTGCGGTCCTCGTAGACGAGCCGGACGGATCTGGCGTTCCGCAGCCCCCGCTCCGCCTGCGCGGCCAGCTCCTGTGGGCTCTGGTTGCCTCCGGTCCGGGCGGGGGTGGCGGCGCTCGTCGGCGGAGAGAACAACATCGGGGGCAACAGCAGCGCCATAGAGACGGCGCTCGTAGCGATCGCGAAGCCATGGGTTCGGGACATCACGTCACCTCCAGTGGCTCAGCGTACTTTTCACCCTTTTCGACCGCATTTTTAGTGACGCTCCGCACTTTCGGCCGCGGATCCCGCATGCATCGACAGGCCGGGGGCAGGTGCACCGGGCTCCCGAAGTCACACCGGCGTGACACAGGGGCACCGCACAGGAACGGAAGGCAGTACCGATCATGGCCGGACAGCAGGCACGGCAGGCGAAGCAGACGATCCACGTGGCAGGGGAGTGGCGCACGGCCCTCTCCGGTGCGACGCGCGAGGTCCTCGACCCGGCGGATGCCACGCCGTTCGCGGTGGTCGCGGAGGGTGACGAGCGGGACGCCGACGCCGCGGTGGAGGCCGCGCGCCGCGCCTTCGACGAGGGGCCGTGGCCGCACACGCCCGTCGCGGAGCGCGCCGCGCTGCTGCACCGCGTCGCCGACCTTCTCGTACGCGATCGTGAAGAACTGGGCCTGCTGGAGAGCCGGGACGCCGGCAAGACCGTCGAGGAGGGCCGGGTCGACATCGACTGCGTCGCCGACGCCTTCCGCTACTTCGCGAACCTGGTCGCCGGCGAGGGCGCCGGCCGGGTCGTGGACGCCGGCTCACCGGACGTCCACAGCGTCGTCGTACACGAACCCGTCGGCGTGTGCACGTTGATCACACCCTGGAACTACCCGCTCCTCCAGGCCAGCTGGAAGATCGCCCCGGCTCTCGCGGCCGGCAACACCTTCGTGGTCAAGCCGAGCGAGATCACCCCGATGACGACGATCGCGCTGATCGACCTGCTGGTCGAGGCCGGGCTGCCCGACGGGGTCGCGAACATCGTCACCGGGCCCGGGCACTCCGTCGGCGCCCGGCTCGCCGAGCACCCCGGCGTCGACCTCGTCTCCTTCACCGGCGGCCTGGTCAGCGGCACGAAGGTCGCGCAGGCCGCCGCCGCGGGCGTCAAGAAGATCGCCCTGGAGCTCGGCGGCAAGAACCCCAACGTCGTCTTCGCCGACGCCTGCGCCACCGAGGAGGGCTTCGACACCGCCGTCGACCAGGCCCTCAACGCCGCCTTCATCCACAGCGGCCAGGTCTGCTCGGCGGGCGCCCGCCTCATCATCGAGGAGTCCGTCCGCGACCGCTTCGTCGCCGAACTCGCCCGGCGCGCCGAGAAGATCAAGCTCGGCCGCGGCACCGAGAAGGGCGTCGAGTGCGGCCCGCTCGTCTCCGAACAGCAGCGCGCGAAGACCGAGGCGTACGTCGCCTCCGCGCTCGCCGAGGGCGCGGTGCTGCGCTGCGGCGGCAAGCGGCCCGAGCCCGGCGAGACCCGGCCGGCCACCGGCTGGTTCTACGAGCCGACCGTCCTCGACCACTGCCACCGGGAGATGAAGGTCGTCCGGGAGGAGGTCTTCGGTCCCGTCCTCACCGTCGAGACCTTCCGCACCGAGGACGAGGCGGTCGCCCTCGCCAACGACACCGAGTACGGCCTCGCCGGCGCCGTGTGGACCGCCGACGCCGGCCGTGCCCGCCGCGTCGCCGGCCGGCTGCGCCACGGCACCGTCTGGATCAACGACTTCCACCCCTACCTCCCGCAGGCGGAGTGGGGCGGCTTCGGCAAGAGCGGCATCGGCCGCGAACTCGGCCCCGCCGGCCTCGCCGAGTACCGCGAGACCAAGCACGTCTACCAGAACCTCGCCCCCAAGCCGGTGCGGTGGTTCGCGGGCTGAGCCCCGCCCCGCGACCGATCACCCCACTCCACCTTCGTCCCCACCTTCCCCCTCCGACCTCGCACTCCCCCCACCTCGCACTCCCCCCACCTCCCCGTATCCCTGGAGCACGACGCCCATGTCCGAAACCACCCACGAGTACGACTATGTCGTCATCGGTGGCGGAACCGCAGGCTCCGTCATCGCCTCCCGCCTCACCGAGAACCCGGACGTCACCGTCGCCGTCATCGAGGGCGGCCCGAGCGACGTCGGCCGCGACGACGTCCTCACCCTGCGCCGCTGGATGGGCCTGCTCGGCGGCGAACTCGACTACGACTACCCGACCACGCAGCAGCCGCGCGGCAACTCCCACATCCGGCACAGCCGCGCCCGCGTCCTCGGCGGCTGCTCCTCGCACAACACCCTCATCGCCTTCAAGCCGCTGCCGTCCGACTGGGACGAGTGGGAGGCGGCCGGCGCCGAGGGCTGGGGCGCCGTACCGATGGAGGCGTACTACGCCCGTCTGAAGAACAACATCGTCCCCGTCGACGAGAACGACCGGAACGCCATCGCCCGCGACTTCGTGGACGCGGCCCAGGCCGCGCTCGGCGTGCCGCGCGTCGAGGGCTTCAACAAGAAGCCGTTCACCGAGGGCGTCGGCTTCTTCGACCTCGCCTACCACCCGGAGAACAACAAGCGCTCCAGCGCGTCGGTGGCGTATCTGCACCCGGTGATGGACGAACGCGCCAACCTCACGCTGTTGCTGGAGACGTGGGCGTACAAGCTGGAGCTGGAGGACACGCGCGCCCGCGGGGTGCACGTGCGGACCAAGGAGGGCGAGGAGATCCTCGTACGGGCCCGGCGCGAGGTCGTGCTGTGTGCCGGCGCCGTCGACTCCCCGCGGCTGCTGCTGCACTCCGGGATCGGCCCCAAGGCGGACCTGGAGCAGCTCGGTATACCCGTCGTGCACGACCTGCCGGGCGTCGGTGAGAACCTGCTCGACCACCCGGAGTCGGTCATCGTCTGGGAGACGCACGGCCCGATCCCCGAGAACTCCGCGATGGACTCCGACGCCGGGCTCTTCGTGCGCCGCGACCCCGAACACGCGGGCCCGGACCTGATGTTCCACTTCTACCAGATCCCGTTCACGGACAACCCGGAGCGACTGGGCTACGAGCGGCCGGAGTTCGGCGTCTCGATGACTCCGAACATCCCCAAGCCGAAGAGCCGCGGCCGGCTGTACCTCACCAGCCCGGACCCGTCCGTCAAGCCCGCCCTCGACTTCCGCTACTTCACCGACGAGGACGACTACGACGGCCGCACCCTCGTCGACGGCATCCGTATCGCCCGCGAGATCGCGAAGACCGAGCCGTTGGCGGGCTGGCTGAAGCGGGAGGTGTGCCCAGGCCCCGACATCACCGGCGACGAGGAGCTGAGCGAGTACGCCCGCAAGGCCGCCCACACCGTGTACCACCCGGCGGGCACCTGCCGCATGGGCGCCGAGACCGACGACCTCGCCGTCGTCGACCCCGAGCTGCGCATCCGCGGCCTGGACGGCATCCGCATCGCCGACGCCTCCGTCTTCCCGACCATGACCGCGGTCAACCCGATGATCGGGGTGCTGATGGTCGGGGAGAAGGCCGCCGACCTGATCGGAGGTGGTGCGTGATGAGCACGCCGGTCTTCTCCGTGGACGGCCTGTGGAAGGTCTTCGGACCCAAGGCGGACCGCGTCCCCTCCGACCCGGAGCTCGGTGCGCTGAGCCCCGCCGAGCTGCGCGAACGCACCGGCTGCACGGCCGCCGTGCGCGATGTGAGCTTCGACGTCCGCAAGGGCGAGGTCTTCGTCGTCATGGGTCTGTCCGGCTCCGGCAAGTCCACGCTGGTGCGCTGTCTGACCCGCCTCATCGAACCGACCGCGGGCACGATCGTCATCGACGGCGAGGACGTCCGCGCCATGGACAGGTCCCGGCTGCGCGAACTGCGCCGCCACCGGGCCGCGATGGTCTTCCAGCACTTCGGCCTGCTGCCGCACCGTACGGTCCTCGACAACGTGGCCTACGGTCTGGAGATCCAGGGCCTCGGCAGGTCCGAACGCCGTGAGAAGGCCGCCGAGGTCGTCGCGAAGGTGGGCCTGGAGGGCATGGAGCACCGCCGCCCCGGCCAGCTCTCGGGCGGTCAGCGGCAGCGCGTCGGGCTCGCCCGGGCGCTCGCCGTCGACCCCGAAGTGCTCCTGTTCGACGAGCCGTTCAGCGCGCTCGACCCGCTGATCCGGCGCGACATGCAGGAGGAGGTCGTCCGGCTGCACCGCGAGGAGGGCCGCACGATGGTCTTCATCACGCACGACCTCAACGAGGCGCTCAAACTGGGCGACCGCATCGCCCTGATGCGCGACGGCCGCGTGGTCCAGCTGGGCACCCCGGAGGAGATCGTGGGCTCCCCGGCCGACGACTACGTCCGCGAGTTCGTCCGGGACGTCCCGCGCGAACAGGTCATGACGGTCCGCAGCGCCATGCGCACCGCGTCCCTGGAGGAGGCGGGCAGCGGCCCGGCGGTATCGCCGGACGCCACGGTCTCCGAGGCGATCGAGGCGGTGGCCCGGGCGGGCGCCCCGGCGCGGGTGGTGGACGACGGCCGCTGTCTGGGCCTGGTGGACCCGGAGGCCCTGCTCGGGGTGGTCGCCGGGGTCGCCGCGAGCAACGAGGCGCCGACCGGGGGCACCACGGACAAGGAGACGTCGGCCGCGACGGCTCGGGCGAGGAAGTCCGCGGCCGGGATGGCCGCCGTGGCCGCCGGCAAGCGTGCCGCCGTGGCGGCGCAGCTGGGCGACGGGGTCACTCCCGCGCGCGCCAAGCCGGGTGTGACGGAAGCACCCGGCAAGCAGGGCCCGGCGCACCGCCCGCCGCTCAGCACCAGCAAGGAGGACGCTTGATGGCCACGGTCACCGCAAGCGCCCCACGCCCCCTGCTGCCCGGCTTCGTCAAGACCCGCGCCGCCCGCAAGCTCCTGGTGCTCGCGGTCGTCACCGCGGTCCTCGCACCGCTGGTGAACTCCCGCTGGCCGGGCGCCGGCTGGCCGGGCGCGCTCACCGTCGACCTCTCCAAGCCCCTCACCACGGCCAGCAACTGGATCATCGACAACCGGGACAGCCACCCCCTGTTCCTGTACTTCTTCGGCTACATCAGCAACGCCGTCGTCCTCTCCGTGCGCGCCGTCTACCTCGTCCTGCTCGCCGCGGGCTGGCCGGGCGTGACGGTCGCGGCCGCTCTGGTCGCCTGGCGCGTGGCCGGTGTGCGCCTCGCCCTCGGCACCGCCGCGGCGTTCCTCGCCTGCGGTCTGCTCGGCATGTGGGTGGCGACCATGCAGACCCTCGCCCTCATGGTGGTCGCGGTCCTCGCCTCGGTCGTCGTCGGCGGGCTGCTCGGTCTGGGCGCCGGTCTGTCCGACCGTCTGGACCGCGCCCTGCGCCCGGTGCTGGACACCATGCAGGTGCTGCCGGCGTTCGCCTACCTCCTCCCCGTGGTCCTGGTCTTCGGCATCGGCGTGCCCGCCGCCGTCCTCGCCACGGTCGTCTACGCCGCCCCGCCGATGGCCCGTCTGACCGCCCTCGGCCTGCGCGGCGCCGACAAGGAGGTGCTGGAGGCGGTCGACTCCCTCGGCGCCACCGCACGGCAGCGCCTGCTGACCGCCCGTATCCCGCTCGCCCGCAAGGAACTCCTGCTCGGCCTCAACCAGACGATCATGATGGCGCTGTCCATGGCGGTCATCGCCTCCGTGATCGGCGCCGGCGGTCTCGGTGACCGCGTCTACCAGGCGCTGGCGTCGGTCGACGTGGGCGCCGCGCTGGCCGCGGGCATCCCCATCGTGCTGCTGGCCGTCGTCCTGGACCGGGTGACCTCAGCGGCGGGCAACCGGATCGGGCAGGAGCAGCGCAGCGCGCGCCCCTGGGCCTACGCGGCCCTCGCCGCCGTCGCCGTGGCCGTGGCCGCGCGCCTGGCGGGCCGCCTCGACTGGCCCACGGGCTGGACGGTGAACATCGCCGAGCCCGTCAACCGCGCCGTCGACTGGATGACCGCCCACCTGTACTCCGGCGTCCCGGTCGTCGGCGGCACCGCCGACTGGGCGGGCCGCTTCACCACCTGGGTCCTGGACCCGGTCCGCGCCGGTCTGCAGTGGTTGCCCTGGTGGTCGGTGCTGCTGATCGTCGCCGCCCTGGCCTGGCTGATCGGCACCTGGCGCACCGCGCTGACCGCCGTCCTCGCGATGGCCGCGATCGGCGTGCTCGGTGTGTGGAAGCCGTCCCTCGACACGCTGTCGCAGGTGCTCGCCGCCGTCGCCGTCACCCTCGTCGTCGGCTTCGCGACCGGCATCGCGGCGGCCCGCAGCGACCGCTTCGAGCGGCTGCTGCGCCCCGTCCTCGACGTCTTCCAGACGATGCCGCAGTTCGTGTACCTGATCCCGGTCGTCGCGCTGTTCGGCGTCGGCCGTGCCCCGGCCGTCGCCGCCGCCGTCGTGTACGCCCTTCCGGCGGTCGTCCGGATCACCGCGCAGGGCCTGCGCCAGGTGGACCCGGCGGCGCTGGAGTCCGCCCGCTCGCTCGGCGCGACCAGCGGCCAGCAGCTGCGTCAGGTCCAGCTTCCGCTGGCCCGCCCGGCCCTGCTGCTCGCGGTCAACCAGGGCGTGGTCCTGGTGCTCGCCGTCGTCATCATCGGCGGCCTGGTCGGCGGCGGCGCGCTCGGTTACAACGTCGTCTTCGGCCTCGCCCAGGGCGACCTGGCGACCGGTCTGGTGGCCGGGATCGCGATCGTCTGCCTCGGTCTGATGCTCGACCGGGTGACCCAGCCGACCGAGCGACGCGCGACGAAGGGAGCGTGACATGACACTGAACCGCAGGACGGCGCTGATCGCCGCGACGGCGGCCGCATGCTCGCTGCTCGCCGGGTGCGGCGCGGCCGACATGACCAAGCAGGCCTCGCCCTTCGCGAATGCCGGGGGCTCGAAGTCCGTGACCCTGTCCGTGCAGTCCTGGGTGGGCGCCCAGGCCAACGTCGCCGTGGCGCAGTACGTCCTGGAGCACAAGCTCGGCTACCGCGTCGACACCGTCCAGGTCGACGAGGTGCCCGCCTGGGACGCGCTCAGCCAGGGCCGGGTCGACGCGATCCTGGAGGACTGGGGCCACCCGGACCAGGAGAAGCGGTACGTCGAGGACAAGAAGACGATCACCCGCGGCGGCGGCCTCGGGGTCACCGGTCATATCGGCTGGTTCGTGCCGGCATACCTGGCCAAGCAGCATCCGGACATCACCGACTGGAAGAACCTGAACAAGTACGCCTCCCTGTTCCGCACGGCGGAGAGCGGCGGCAAGGGCCAGCTGATGGACGGCTCGCCGTCGTACGTCACCAACGACAAGGCGCTGGTGCAGAACCTGAAGCTGAACTACCAGGTGGTCTTCGCGGGTTCGGAGGCGGCGCAGATCACGCAGATGAGGCAGTTCGCGAAGGAGAAGAAGCCCTTCCTGACGTACTGGTACGTTCCGCAGTGGCTGTTCAAGAAGGTCCCCATGACGGAGGTGAAGCTGCCGCCGTACAAGGAGGGCTGCGACGCGGACCCGGCCAAGGTCGCCTGCGCGTACCCGCACACGCCGCTGCAGAAGTACCTCAACGCCGACTTCGCGAAGAAGGGCGGGGAGGCGGCGCGGTTCCTGAAGAAGTTCAACTGGACGACGGAGGACCAGAACGAGGTCGCCCTGATGATCGCCGACCAGAAGCTGACTCCGGACGAGGCGGCGAAGAAGTGGGTGGACAGCCACGAGTCCACCTGGAAGGCGTGGCTGTCCTGATCCCGTCGATCCCGCCTACAGCCCTTGGGCGATCTCGCCCAGCGCCGCTGTCGCCCGCCGCAGCAGCCAGGGCCCGAACGTGACCCGGGTGGCGCCCAGTTCACCCAGCTCGGCGGGCGAGGGGCTCTCGCCGTCGAGCTTGGCGTAGGCGTTGAGCGGCCCCTGGATGCCGGCCCGCAGCAGCGGCAGTACGTTCGCCGGGGCGCCGATCGGATAGACGCAGTCGGCGCCCGCGGCGACGTACAACGCGGCCCGCTCGATGGCCCGTTCCGGGTCACCGTCCCCGCACGTGAACGTGTCGACGCGGGCGTTGAGGAACAGCCGGTCGCCTGCCGCGGCCCGCATCTCGGCGAGCCGCTCGGCGTGCTGCCGCGGGTCGATGAGGGCACCTCCGCTGGAGTCCTCGAGGTTGCACCCCACGGCGCCCGCCTCCAGAAGCCGTTCCACCAGCTCCTTCGGGGCGAGCCCGTACCCGTCCTCCACGTCGGCCGACACCGGCACGTCGACCGCCCGGGTGATCCGTGCGACCGCCGAGAACATCTCGTCGGCGGGGGTGGACCCGTCCGCGTACCCCAGGGAGGCGGCGATCCCGGCGCTGGGCGTGGCGAGCGCCGGGAACCCGGCGTCCACGAAGGCGCGCGCGCTCGCCGCGTCCCAGGGCCCGGGCAGGACGAGGGGATCGCCGGGGAGGCGTCCGTGGTGCAGGGCGCGGAAGGTGTCGACTTTGCTCACCACTCCATGCTCCCCGCCGGAATGCGCCGGGACACCATCAGCCGGTTCCAGCTGTTGATGACGGTGATCAGAGCCAGCAGGTGGGCGAGCCGTGCCTCGTCGAAGTGCCGGGCGGCCCGCTCCCACACCCCGTCCGGCACGAAGCCCTCCGTCAGCAGGGTCACCGCCTCCGTCAGCGCCAGCGCGGCCCGCTCCCGCTCGTCGAAGACCTCCCCGGCCTCCTCCCAGGCGTTCAGCAGGTCCAGCCGCGACTCGTCGACCCCGTGCTTCCGGGCGATCGCCAGATGCATGTCCAGGCAGAACGCGCAGTGGTTGAGCTGCGAGGCACGGATCTGGACCAGTTCGGCGAGGGCGGGATCGCCGAGGCCCCTCTTCGCCGCGGCGCTCAGCGCCTGCATCGAGGCGCGGACCTCGCCGTGCAGATACGTCGTGCGCACCGTCACTTGTACTGGCCCGGCCGGTAGTGCCCCGGAACCGCACGCGTCGTCACGCCGAACCGGTTCCAGGCGTTGATCACCGTGATGGCGGCGATCAGCTGTGCCAGCTCGGCCTCCTCGAAGTGCTTGGCGGCCTTCTCGTAGACCTCGTCCGGCACGAACCCGTCCGTCAGCACGGTCACCGCGTCGGTCAGCTCCAGCGCGGCCACCTCCTTCTCGGTGTAGAAGTGCCGCGACTCCTCCCACGCGCTGAGCTGGATGATCCGCTCCACGCTCTCGCCCGCCGCGAGCGCGTCCTTGGTGTGCATGTCCAGGCAGAACGCGCAGTGGTTGAGCTGCGAGGCGCGGATCTTCACCAGCTCGCGCAGCTTCGGGTCCAGACCCTGTCCGGCGGCCGCGTCGAGCCGGACCATCGTCTTGTAGACCTCGGGGGCGTGCTTGGCCCAGTTCATGCGGGGGGTGTGCTCGGGGGCGTACTCAACGGTGGTGTTCTCATTCGTCGTCATGCTTCGACCCTAGGCGCGAAGCAGCCCAGGGGTATGGTCCATTTCCATGGGGAAAACGTGGGCCACTCTGGGCATCGACCTGCATCTGGAGCCGACCGGCCCGGGGCTGCGCCGGGGCCTGACCGACGCCCTGCGCGACGCGGTCCGCACCGGCCGCCTGGCGCCCGGCACCCGGCTGCCGTCCTCCCGTTCGCTCGCCGCCGACCTGGGCATCGCCCGCAACACGGTCGCCGACGCCTACGCCGACCTCGTCGCCGAGGGCTGGCTCACCGCGCGCCAGGGCTCGGGCACCCGGGTGGCCGAGCGCCCGGTGGCCGGGCCGCCCGAACGGCCCGCCCCGCACCCGCCCGAGCGCGGTCGCCTCCCCTACGACCTGACGCCGGGCACCCCGGATCTCGCCTCGTTCCCGCGCACCGCATGGCTCAAGGCCGCCCGCCGCGCCCTCGCCGCCGCCCCGCACGACGCCCTCGGCTACGGCGACCCCCGCGGCCGCGTGGAACTGCGCACCGCGCTCGCCGGCTATCTCTCCCGGGTCCGGGGTGTGCGGGCCGACCCGGAGCGGATCGTGGTCTGCTCCGGCTTCGCGCAGGGCCTGAAGCTCCTCGGCGAGGTGCTGCGGGACCGCGGGGCAGGCTCGGTGGCCGTGGAGTCGTACGGCCTGTTCGTGCACTGGAACATCCTTCAGCGGGCCGGGCTGCGCACGGTACCGCTGCCCTTCGACGACCTCGGCACGCGGACGGACGACCTGACCGGCACACCGGCGGTGCTGCTGAACCCCGCACACCAGTTCCCCCTCGGCGGCGCCCTGCGCCCGGAGCGCCGGGCCGCGGTGGTCGACTGGGCCCGTCGCACGGGTGGCCTCGTCCTGGAGGACGACTACGACGGCGAGTTCCGCTACGACCGCCAGCCCGTGGGCGCGCTGCAGGACCTCGACCCGGATCACGTGGTCTACCTGGGCACCGCCAGCAAGTCCCTCGCCCCCGGGCTGCGCCTTGGCTGGATGGTCCTGCCCGCGTCCCTGCTCCCGGAGGTGCTGGCCGTCCAGCGGGCCGGCGGCTGGGCCACCGGTGTCCTGGAACAGCTCACCCTCGCGGAGTTCCTCACCTCGGGCGCCTACGACCGCCACGTCCGCGCCGCCCGCCTGCGCTACCGCCGCCGCCGTGACGCCCTGGTCGCCGCGCTCGCGTCCCGCGCCCCGGAGGTACGCGTCCGGGGCATCGCGGCCGGCCTGCACGCGGTGCTGCAACTGCCCCCGGGCACGGAGGCGTCGGTGATCAGGGCGGCCACCTGGCAGGGCCTGTCACTGCAGGGTCTGTCGGCCTACCGCCACCCGTCCGCAACCACACGGCCACTGGACGCCCTGGTCGTGGGCTACGGAACACCACCGGACCACGCGTGGTCGGGGGCGCTGGAGGCGCTGTGCCGTGCGTTGCCCTAGGGTTCTTTCTTCGGGTCAGACCCCCGCGAGCGCGGCTTGATCCGAACGAGAGGCTTCAGGCGGCCTCCGCGGCCTCCGCCGGCGCCTCGCCGAACCGGGCCAGCGCCAGCGCACCCGCCACCGCCACCGCGAACCCCAGGACCGCCAGCCAGCTCAGCCCCTCCCGCGTGCGGTCGCCCAGCCACACGACGCCCACGGCCGCCGGGCCCACCGTCTCGCCGACCACCAGGCCCGCCGTCGCGACCGTCACCGACCCCCGTTCCAGCGCCGTCGTCAGCAGCACGAACGCCGCCCCGCCGCCCACCACCAGCGCATACGCCGCCGGATTGGCGAGCAGCCCCGACGGCGCCAGCGAGTCGATCAGCCGCACCGCCACCTCGACCACCCCGAACCCGAACCCGGCGCCCAGCCCCAGCACCAGCGAACGCCCCCGCCCCGGCAACCGGCCCCCGGCCAGCCCGAACACCAGCACGCACACCGACGCCGCCAGCATCGCGTACCGGAGCCCCGCCGACCCGCCCCGCTCGCCCTCGGCCCCGGACGCCAGCCCCAGCATGGCGAGCCCCGCGCACACCACCGCCACCGCGCCCCACTCGCTCCCGGTCAGCCGCACCCGCAGCAGCCGCGCCGCGACCACGGCCGTCACCGCCAGGCTGGACGCGAGCGCCGCGCCCACCGCGTAGATCGGGATCGACCGCAGCGCCGCGATCTGGAACAGGAACCCGAGCCCGTCCAGCGCGAGCCCCGCGAGATACCGCCACTGGCGCACCGCCCGCAGCAGCAGCGCAGCGTCCCCGCCACCGCCCGTGCCCGCCGCCCGCGCCGCGACCGCCTGCAGCACCGTCGCCGTACCGAAACACACCGCCGCGCCCAGCGCGGACACCATTCCCACAAGCACAGAGCGACTGTAGGAGACATCCCGAGGCCAGGGGCAGGCGTGAACGTGACGGCTGCGGTCTCTAGTCTGATTGCCGCACAGTCTCACCGACTGCTCAACGAATTCTCACTCGACTTCTCACTCGACGGGGGATCAACGAACATGGCGGACACACGCCGGCAACTGCGCTCGGGCACCGTCGTCCTCGGCGGCGTGGGACTCCTCGCCGCCGCCCTCACCGCCTGCTCCTCGGACCCGGACAAGCGATGCGTCGACCGCGACAGCTACACCCTCGGCAAGGGCTACAAGGTCGTCTCCGACAAGAACTGCACGTCCACCAAGACGTCCGTGAACGGCGGCTGGTACTACGGCGGCAAGAAGAAGGGCGGCTTCGTCAACGGCGGTTCCTTCACCAAGCCCCGCAAGGGATCCGGCGGCTCCGGAAGCCACGGCGGCGTCGACCGCGGCGGCTTCGGCAGCGGTCACGGCAAGTCCGGCGGCTGAGCCGCAGTGGAACGCCGTACGACCGAGCCCCGCCCCGGCTGGCAGCAGACGGTCGAGGCGCAGGGCCTGATCTACCCCCTCACCCGCTACCCGGACGACTCCCTGCGCCCCTACTGGGACGAGAGCGCCTACTACGTCTTCACGCTCGACGAGGTGGAGGCCCTCGAAGAGGTCGTCGAGGAGCTGCACGCCCTGTGCCTGGCCGCCGCCGGGCACATCGTCGCCACGGACCGCTTCGCCGACCTCGGCATCACCGACCCGCGCGTGGCCGCCGCGGTCGCCGAGGCCTGGCACCGCCGCGCCGAACTCCCCTCCGTGTACGGCCGGTTCGACCTGCGCTACGACGGCACGGGCCCGGCGAAGCTCCTGGAGTACAACGCCGACACGCCCACCTCGCTCGTGGAGGCGGCGAGCGCCCAGTGGTTCTGGATGGAGGACCGCTTCCCCGGCGCCGACCAGTGGAACTCCCTCCACGAACGCCTCGTCGCCGCCTGGAAGAGGCAGGCCGGGCTGCTCCCGCCCGGCGGCCCGCTGTACTTCGCGCACTCCGCCGGCGACGAACTCGGCGAGGACCTGATGACGGTCGCCTACCTGAAGGAGACCGCCGAGCAGGCCGGTCTCGACACCGACTGGATCTCCCTGGAGGAGATCGGCTGGGACCCGCTCTCGGAGCGCTTCGTCGACAACCGGCTCCGCTTCATCCGCAGCTGCTTCAAGCTGTACCCCTGGGAATGGCTCACCACCGACCGCTTCGGCGGCCACGTCCTCGACACCCTCGACAACGGCGGCGGCACCGGCAGCACCCTGTGGATCGAGCCCGCCTGGAAGATGCTGCTCAGCAACAAGGCCCTGCTCGCGATCCTCTGGGAGCTGTACCCCGGCCACCCGAACCTGCTCCCGGCCCACCTGGACGGCCCCCGGGAGCTGGCCCGCACCACGGGCTACGTCGCCAAGCCGCTCCTCGGCCGCGAGGGCGAGGGCGTCACGGTCCACGCGCCGGGCGCCGCGCCCGTCGTGCGGGAGGATCCCTGCTGCTACCAGGAACTGGCGCCCCTGCCCTCCTTCGACGGCAACCACGTCGTCCTCGGCGCCTGGGTCGTCGAGGACGAGTCGGCGGGCCTCGGCATCCGCGAGTCCTCGGGCCTGGTCACGGACGAGTACGCGCGTTTCCTGCCGCACGTGATCCTCTAGACACGGTCTCTCCGACGCCGAGCACCGCCCGCGGCCGGGCAGGCCCCCTTCCGGCCCCAGGCGGACGTATGCCCCTTCCCATTCGTCGCTCGCATGATGGACACGGGAACGGACCGCGCCGCCACGCCCGGTAGGCTGATCGACGGGCCGTGACTGGCGCGCTGGGATGGGACCGACCATCGGGGAGCGGCCCGGATGCGAGCGAGTGCCGTGCGCCTGGGCCAACCGTGAACCGTGAACGCTTCAAGCCACGCCGCCCGGAGGCCGACATGACAGAGCAGCAGCCCCTCTCCACCGAGTCCACCGCCTTCCGCGCCGCCCTCGACGTGATCCGCGCGGTCGAGCCCCGGGTCGCCGACGCCATCGGCCAGGAGGTCGCCGACCAGCGCGAGATGCTCAAGCTGATCGCCTCCGAGAACTACGCCTCCCCGGCCACCCTGCTGGCGATGGGCAACTGGTTCAGCGACAAGTACGCCGAGGGCACCGTCGGCCGCCGCTTCTACGCCGGCTGCCGCAACGTGGACACCGTCGAGTCGCTGGCCGCCGAGCACGCGCGCGAGCTGTTCGGCGCCCGCCACGCCTACGTCCAGCCGCACTCCGGCATCGACGCCAACCTCGTCGCCTTCTGGGCCGTTCTCGCCCAGCGCGTCGAGACCCCGGCCCTGGAGAAGGCGGGCGTCCGCCAGGTCAACGAGCTCTCCGAGGAGGACTGGGCCGAGCTGCGCCGCGCCTTCGGCAACCAGCGCATGCTCGGCATGTCCCTGGACGCGGGCGGCCACCTCACCCACGGCTTCCGCCCGAACATCTCCGGCAAGATGTTCGACCAGCGCTCCTACGGCACCGACCCGGCCACGGGCCTCATCGACTACGACGCCCTGCGCACCCAGGCCCGCGAGTTCAAGCCGCTGATCATCGTCGCCGGCTACTCCGCCTACCCGCGCCTGGTCAACTTCCGGATCATGCGCGAGATCGCCGACGAGGTCGGCGCCACGCTCATGGTCGACATGGCGCACTTCGCGGGCCTGGTCGCGGGCAAGGTCCTCACCGGCGACTTCGACCCGGTGCCGCACGCCCAGATCGTGACCACCACCACCCACAAGTCGCTGCGCGGCCCGCGCGGCGGCATGGTCCTGTGCGACGACTCCCTCAAGGACCAGGTCGACCGCGGCTGCCCGATGGTCCTCGGCGGCCCGCTCCCGCACGTGATGGCCGCGAAGGCGGTGGCGCTCGCGGAGGCCCGGCAGCCGGCCTTCCAGGACTACGCCCAGCGGATCGTGGACAACTCCCGGGCGCTGGCGGAGGGCCTGATGCGCCGCGGTGCCACGCTGGTGACCGGCGGCACCGACAACCACCTGAACCTGATCGACGTGGCCACCTCCTACGGCCTCACCGGCCGCCAGGCCGAGGCCGCCCTGCTGGAGTCGGGCATCGTCACCAACCGCAACTCCATCCCGGCCGACCCGAACGGCGCCTGGTACACCTCCGGCATCCGCATCGGCACGCCCGCGCTCACCACCCGTGGCCTCGGCACGGCGGAGATGGACGAGGTGGCGGGCCTGATCGACCGGGTCCTCACCACCACCGAGCCGGGCACCACCAAGTCCGGCGCCCCGTCCAAGGCGGCCCACGTCCTGGACGAGAAGGTCGCCCAGGAGATCGCCCAGCGGGCGACGGACCTGGTGGCGGGCTTCCCGCTGTACCCGGAGATCGACCTGGGCTGACCGCTGCCGGTCACCCGAGCTCTCCGAGATCGATGAGCTCCTGCCGCGGCGGCTCGGCCACCCGCTGAGCCGCCGCGCGCCGTCGTACGGCCAACGTGCCACCGGCACCCAGCGCCAGCCCCGCCCCGAGTCCCACGGCCGCCCAGCGCAGGTCGTCCCGAAGACCACCTCCGGGCGCGGCGGGCGCGGCCCCGAAGAGCCCGTCCCGCTCCAACCGCTCGAAGACGTCCTTCGGCACCCGCCGCCACCGGATGTCGTCGTCGGCCACGTCCGGCGCCGGGTCCGACCGCACCCAGGGCGTGCCGTCCGCCGCCAGGAACACCTGGTCCTGCCGCTCGATGGCCACGTCGCCCCCGGGGGCCCGCCGCGTGTAGGGCCAGCCGCCGATGCCGGTCAGCGCCCACACCACCGTGGCCCGCGCCGGCGGATACCGCCCCCGCTGCCACGCCTCGGGCACCCGCTCCGTCCGCGTCCGAGTCGGCGCCAGCAACTGCCACAGCAGCGCGAACCGCCGGTCACCGGGGCGTAAGGTCGTCGTGCGGCCCGAATCGCCCGCCACGACCAGCGCCATATCGGGTATGTCCCTGCTCGTGGCCCGCGCCGGCGCGGCCGCCCCGCCCAGCGCCACCACCGTCGCCACCGCCGTCGTCACCAGGGCTCCCACCAGCCCGCCGAGCCCGCGCACGCGACCCCCCTCAGTTGTCATGTTCTTTGTTACACCGTCGCAGAAAGATCGGATCACAGCTGTTCCCGGCCAGTTCCAGCCCGGCCCCCCGGACCTGAGAGAATGGTGAACATGGCCTCTGACAGTCCTCGCGTGCTCTCCGGTATCCAGCCCACCGCGGGCTCGTTCCACCTCGGCAACTACCTCGGCGCCGTCCGCCAGTGGGTGGCCCTGCAGGAGACCCACGACGCGTTCTACATGGTCGTCGACCTGCACGCGATCACCGTCCCGCAGGACCCGAAGGACCTGCGCGCCAACACCCGCCTGGCCGCCGCCCAGCTGCTCGCGGCCGGGCTCGACCCGGAGCGGTGCACGCTCTTCGTCCAGAGCCACGTCCCCGAGCACGCCCAGCTCGCCTGGATCATGAACTGCCTCACGGGCTTCGGCGAGGCCAGCCGCATGACCCAGTTCAAGGACAAGTCCGCCAAGCAGGGCGCAGACCGCGCGAGCGTCGGCCTGTTCACCTACCCGATCCTCCAGGTCGCCGACATCCTGCTGTACCAGGCGAACGAGGTCCCGGTCGGTGAGGACCAGCGCCAGCACATCGAGCTGACCCGCGACCTCGCCGAGCGGTTCAACGGCCGCTTCGGCGAGACGTTCACGATCCCGCGGCCGTACATCCTCAAGGAGACGGCGAAGATCTACGACCTCCAGGACCCGTCCATCAAGATGAGCAAGTCGGCGTCCACGCCGAAGGGCCTGATCAACCTGCTGGACGAGCCGAAGACCACCGCGAAGAAGGTCAAGAGCGCCGTCACGGACACGGACACCGTGATCCGCTACGACGTGGAGCAGAAGCCGGGCGTCAGCAACCTGCTGACGATCTACTCGACCCTCACCGGGACCCCGATCGGGGACCTCGAGCAGCAGTACGAGGGCAAGGGCTACGGCGCGCTCAAGACGGACCTCGCCGACGTCATGGTCGAGTTCGTGACGCCGTTCAGGGAGCGCACCCAGCAGTACCTGGACGACCCCGAGTCCCTCGACTCGATCCTGGCCAAGGGCGCGGAGAAGGCCCGCGCCGTCGCCGCGGAGACGCTGGCGCAGGCCTACGACAAGGTGGGCTTCCTGCCCGCCAAGCACTGACGGCCGGGACCGGCGCGTACCGGCGCACGGACGCGCCACGGCCAAGAGCGCTGTACATCACTGCGGTTGCGCCTGCCCCCCGGGCGGTCGTGGCCGTACAGTCGATAGCCGGACGGCTGTGCACGAATCCGACACGACGACCGACACGACGACAGGGAGACGACGTGGGGACCGTAACGATCGGTGTGTCGATCGCGGTCCCGGAGCCTCACGGCAGCGAGCTCCAGGAGCTGCGCGCGGGCTTCGGCGACGCCGCGGCGCGTTGCATTCCCACGCATGTCACCCTGCTGCCGCCGACGGAGGTGGACTCCGCGGATCTGCCCGCGATCGAGGCGCACCTCGTCGCCGTCGCGGCGGCCGGGCGCCCCTTCCCGATGCGGCTGGCCGGCACGGGCACGTTCCGGCCCCTGTCGCCGGTGGTGTACGTGAAGGTCGTCGAGGGCGCCGAGGCGTGCTCCCGGCTGCAGCGGCAGGTCCGGGACCCCTCCGGGCCGGTGGCGCGTGAGCTGCTGTTCCCGTACCACCCGCATGTCACGGTGGCGCACGGCATCGACGACGCGTCGATGGACCGGGCGTACGAGGAGCTCGCGGACTACGCGGCCGAGTGGCCCTGCACGGGCTTCGCGCTGTACGAGCAGGGCGCGGACGGCGTCTGGCGCAAGCTGCGGGAGTACCCCTTCGGCAGCGCGGTCGTACCGCCGCAGGCGGCCGCCCCGGCCGAGAACGCCACCCTGCCGAGCCTGTAGGGGATCTCTGCCCCCAGGGATGGCCATACGGGTACGGGTGCGGTGGGCGGCCAGGCGGCGGGCGGTGGCCAGGGCGATCTCCGTGCCGCCCGGGATCAGCAGGGACCGGGGCGGACGGTGGGCGTCCTTCGCGGCGGGCGTGACCGCGGCCGTATCACGCCAAATCAGTCATACCGCTCCATATCTCTCCTCTCTGCGGCTCCTCACTGAAATGGGCGATGCGGGGAAACCGGATACAGACCGGAGTACCGGGGTACGGACCGGGTTCACGAGGGGAGGGACCGATCATGGACTGGCTGAAGAGACTCCCCGGCATCGGGCCACTGGTCACGCGCCTGACGGCCACGCACGCCTGGCGCTCCTACGAACGCCTGGACCGCGTGAAGTGGACCCGGCTCGCCGCCGCGATGACGTTCGTCAGCTTCGTGGCGCTCTTCCCGCTGCTCACCGTCGCCGCCGCGATCGGCGCCGCGACCCTCAGCCAGGCCCAGCAGAACACCGTGCAGAAGAAGATCGCCGAGCAGTTCCCGGGCATCTCCAGCCAGCTCGACATCCACGGCCTGGTGCAGAACGCCGGTACCGTCGGCGTGATCGCCGGGGCCGTGCTGCTGTTCACCGGCATCGGCTGGGTGGGCCAGATGCGGGACTGCCTGCGCGCGGTGTGGGAGCTGCCGGACGACACCGCGAACCCCCTGGTGCGCACGCTCAAGGACGGCCTGGTGCTGGTCGGCCTCGGCGGCGCGGTCGTCGTCACCCTCGCCACGTCCACCGTCGCCACCGCGCTGGTCGACTGGATGGCCGGGCAGCTCGGCCTCGACCGGGGCGGCTGGGGCAGCGTCCTGCTGCGGATCGCCGCGTTCGCCGTCTCCGTCCTCGCCGACTTCCTCGTCCTGCTCTACGTCCTCACCCTGCTGCCCGGCGTGGAGCCGCGGCGGCGCCGTCTCCTCGTCGCCGCCCTGATCGGCGCGGTCGGCTTCGAACTGCTCAAACTGCTGCTCAGCGGCTACATCCAGGGCGTCGCCGGAAAGAGCATGTACGGGGCCTTCGGCGTGCCCGTCGCGCTGCTGCTGTGGATCAACTTCACCTCCAAGCTCGTGCTGTTCTGCGCCGCCTGGACGGCGACGCAGCGCAAGGAGAAGGAGGCGGAACAGGTCAGGGACGCGTCCGGCGACGTACCAGATCGGGCAGCGGCCAGCGGCGGTTCACCAGGAACGCACCCGCGCCCAGCAGCACCAGAAGGCCGGCCGTGATGGCGAGCGCCACGCCCATCCCGCTGGAGCCGCCCTCCCGCACCGAGGCCGCCACCGGCTTGCCGGGCCCCCCGGCCGCGGCGGCCGGAGACGGCGTCCCGGTGGGGTCCGTGCCCGTGGCCGCGCTCTTCGGCGCGACCAGCTCGCCGACCGGCGTCACCTTGCCGGCGGCGCCGAAGCCCCAGTCGAGCAGCCGGGCGGCCTCCTTGTAGACCTCGTTGTGGTCGTGCTTCTCCGGGTTCATGACCGTCACGAGCAGCACCTTGCCGTTGCGCTCGGCGACCCCCGTGAAGGTCGCGCCCGCGTTGGTGGTGTTGCCGTTCTTCACGCCCGCGATGCCCCGGTACGGGGTCATGTCGTAGTCGCCGGCCAGCAGCCGGTTGGTGTTCTGGATCTCGAACGACCCGCGGGACTTCTTGCCGCCCTTCTCGGTGGTCTCGCCCGGGAACGTGGCCCGCACCGTGGAGCAGTAGTCCCGGAAGTCCTTCTTCTGCAGTCCGGAGCGGGCGATCAGAGTGAGGTCGTACGCCGACGACACCTGCCCCTGGGCGTCGTAGCCGTCCGGGCTGACCACGTGCGTGTCGAGCGCCTGCAGCTCCTCGGCGTGCGCCTGCATGTCCTTCACGGTCTGCGGGACGCCGCCGTTCATCGCCGACAGCGCGTGCACGGCGTCGTTGCCCGAGCGCAGGAACACGCCGAGCCACAGGTCGCGGACGGTGTAGGTCTCGCCCTCCTTTATCCCGACCAGGCTGGATCCGGCGCCCATGCCGGCCAGATCGGAGGGGAGCACCTTGTGCGTCTCGCTCGCCGGGAACTTCGGCAGCACGGTGTCCGCGAACAGCATCTTCAGGGTGCTCGCCGGGGGCAGCCGCCAGTGCGCGTTGTGGGCGGCGAGGACGTCACCGGACTCGGCGTCGGCGACGATCCAGGAGCGCGCGGTGACGTCCTTCGGCAGCACCGGGGCACCGCTGCCCAGGTTCACCTGGGTGCCCGGCCTGCCGAGCTGCTCGCCGCCGACGGTCGACATCACGGCCGGAGGGGTGGCCGAGGGCGAGGCCGCCGGGGTCTTCGGGGCCGCGAACGCGGTCGCGGGTGCGGCGAGCGAGAAGGACAGCACGACGGCGGAGGCGACCGGCAGGCGGCGCCCGACGATCTTCTTCAAGGCGGACACGACCGCGAAGGTACCGGGCGCCGACGGGGAAGTCCCGACCCGTCCCGGCCGTTGCCGCGCACCCCCGGGCCGGTGCCCGCCCGCGACCGGCGATACTGAAGGTATGAAGCTCAGCCGCCCCATCTCCTGGTTCCTGCTCGCCTTCGGGGTGTGGAGCTGGGTCATCTGGATCACTTTCGTCAAGAACCTCTGGAAGGACGGCAGCGGACTCGCGTTCGACGACGCGGGGAATCCGACGGCGTACTTCTGGGTGCACCTGACGCTCGCCGTCGTCTCCTTTGTCCTTGGGACTGTCATCGGCGTCATTGGGTTGCGCGGACTGCGCGCGCTGCGGCGAACGTCATAGCGGGGACGGGGACAGCACCGTGGTCGTCGTCTTCGCGCTGGTCGCCCTCGCCGTCCTCGCCGCGCTCGTCGCCCTGCACTGGTACGCGTGGCGCCGGCTGGTCCGCGACACGACCCGCGGGCCGGGCCCGGCCCGCCGCGCCGGCACGGCGGTGGTCGTCGCCGGACCGGTTCTGATGGTCGCGGCCCTGGTCGCCGAGCGCGCCGGCGCCCCGTTCTGGTTGCAACGCGTCCTCGGCTGGCCCGGCTTCCTGTGGATGGCGCTGACGCTGTACCTGCTGCTGGCGCTGGTGGCGGGGGAGTTGGCACGACCGCTGGTGCGGCGCCTGGTGGAGCGCGGGGCGCGAGCGGAGGAGAAGGCACCGGTACCGGCAGCGGTGCCGGCGGGAGCGGCACCCGCGGACCCGGAGCCCGCGGGTCCGAAGCCCGCGCCGCCACAGGAACAGTCCGCCCCGTCCCGGCGCCTGTTCGTCTCCCGGGTCGTCGGTGGCGCGGTGGCCGCGGCCGCGGTCGGCACGGTGGGCCACGGCACCTACGGCGTCCTGCGCGGCCCCGCGGTGAAGCGGGTGACGGTGCCGCTGGCCAGGCTCCCGCGCGCGGCGCACGGCTTCCGGATCGCGGTGGTGAGCGACATCCACCTGGGCCCCGTGCTGGGCAGGGGCTTCGCGCAGAAGGTCGTGGACACGATCAACTCGACCCAGCCCGACCTGATCGCGGTCGTCGGCGACCTGGTCGACGGCAGCGTCAAGGACCTGGGCCCGGCGGCGGCCCCGCTGTCCCGGCTGAAGGCCCGTCACGGCAGCTACTTCGTCACGGGCAACCACGAATACTTCTCGGGCGCGGACCAGTGGGTGGAGGAGGTACGCCGACTGGGCCTGCACCCCCTGGAGAACGCCCGCACGGAACTGCCCGCGTTCGACCTCGCCGGAGTCAACGACCTGGCGGGCGAGAGCGAGGGCGAGGGCCCCGACTTCACCAAGGCGCTCGGCGACCGCGACACCTCACGCGCGGTGGTCCTCCTGGCCCACCAGCCGCTGCAGATCCACGAAGCGGTCAGGCACCACGTGGACCTCCAGCTCTCCGGTCACACCCACGGCGGCCAGCTCTGGCCGGGCAACTTCGTCGCGGCCGCGGCCAACCCCACGGTCGCCGGCCTGGACCGCTACGGCGACACCCAGCTGTACGTGTCCCGGGGAGCGGGGGCATGGGGGCCGCCGACGCGGGTGGGCGCCCCGTCGGACATCACGGTCGTCGAACTGGCCTCCCGCCAGGCCTGAAGGCTTGGCCGAAACCTGACGGAAACAACCCCTGGGTAAGTTCTCTCTCATCTTCAACTAATGCCTCTTCCCCCACTTGAAACACTGTGGTTAGGTGATCCTCACCACAGGGGAGTGGTATGCGCTGAGGGCCTGGGGAGGGGCGCCGATGCGATCGGTTCGCATGCGGATTCTCGCGGCTGTGCTGGTGTTGGCAGGTGCGGGAGTGGGCGGGTGGCAGTTGCTGCCGGCCAAGGAGAACAACAACAGGACCATCACGGTCGGGACGACGGACGCCGTCACGTCACTCGATCCGGCGGGGGCCTATGACGCCGGATCGTGGGCTTTGTTCAGCAGCGTTTTCCAGTCACTGCTGACCTTCGAACCCGACGGTGTGGAACCGGTGCCGGACGCCGCCCAGAGCTGCGCGTTCGTGGGCACGGACCTGAAGACGTACCGCTGCACGCTGCGCGAGGACGTCACGTTCCCCAGCGGGCGCGCCATGACCGCCGAAGACGTCAAGTACTCCTTCGACCGGGTCAAGCGCATCAACTCCGACGTCGGTCCCGCGACCCTCCTCGACACCCTCCGCTCGGTGGACGCGAGCGGGCTGACCGTGACCTTCCATCTGTCCACCCCGGACGCGACCTTCCCGTTCAAGGTGGCCACCGGTGCCGGCTCCATCGTCGACCGCACCAAGTACCCGCAGGACAAGCTGCGCACCGACAACGGTGTCGACGGGACCGGGCCGTACACCCTGACGTCGTACACGAAGGACGACAAGGCCGTCCTCGCCCCGAACAAGCACTACAAGGGCGACGTCAAGGAAACCGGCCGGCCCATCGAGCTGCGGTACTACGCCGACCCCGGCGCCCTGGAGAAGGCGTGGAAGGCGAAGGACGTCGATGTCGCCACCCGTCAGCTGCCGCCCTCCGTGCTGGCCAACCTCTCGCCGAGCGACCCCGGCCAGCGCGTCACCGAGGCCGACAGCGCGGAGATCCGCAACCTCGTCCTGAACACCGCCGCCGGCTCACCGCTGCACGACCGCCGTGTCCGCCAGGCCATCGCCGCCGTCATCAACCGCGAGGAACTGGTCAGCACCGTCTACGAGGGGACGACGGACCCGCTGTACTCGCTGATTCCGGCGGGTATCACGGGGCACACCACGTCGTTCTTCGACGCCTACCCCAAGCCCGACACCAAGAAGGCCCGCGCCCTGCTCACCGCCGCGGGCGTGAGCGTGCCCGTCCACTTCACCTACGGCTACGCGCAGGGTCGGGGCGCCGCCGCGGAGGAGGCCGCTGACCTCAAGCGCCAACTGGAGGCGACCGGGCTGTTCACGGTGGACGTCAAGGGATATGAGTGGACCGACTTCCAGGAGCGGTACGCGAGCGGCAAGCTCGACGCGTACGCCGTCGGCTGGGTCGCCGACTTCCCCGACCCCGACACCTTCACGGCCCCGCTCGTCGGCACGGGCAACAGCATGAAGAACGGCTACAGCGACAAGCAGGTCGACGGTCTGATCCTGGACAGCCAGCGCTACTCCGACCGCAGCCGGACCGCCGACGACTTCCAGCGCATCCAGCAGATCGTGGCGCAGGACGTCCCGCTGATCCCGCTGTGGCAGCGCAAGGAGTACGTGGTCAACAGCGAGGACGTCGGCGGCGGCCAGTACCTGTCGGACGGCACGGGCGTCTTCCGCCTCTGGCGGCTGAACTGGATCTGAGCCACCGCCACATGTGATCGTCCCACCCCCACATGTGATCTTCCAGGCGCCCCCCGCTTCTGCGCTCGGGGGGTGTCTCGGGCATGATGACCGGGCTCATTTCTCGTCTTGTCGTATCTTCGCGGGGCTCCCCGCAACCGGTCCCAGGAGCAGTCCTTGAGCGAACAGCCGCAGCAGCCCGGTCCCTACGGTCACGGGTACCCGAACCAGCCCCCGGGCCCGCCGCCGGGGTACGGGTATCCGCAGTACGGGTACGCGCCTGGCGCCGTGCCGCCCGGGATGTACACCGGCGACCCCAACGCCCCGTACGGCTACGACCCGTACGGGCGTCCGTACTCGGACAAGTCGAAGATCGTCGCCGGTGTGCTGCAACTCGCCCTCGGCACCTTCGGCGTCGGGCGCTTCTACATCGGCAACGTCGGGCTGGGCCTGGCCCAGCTCTTCACCTGCGGCGGCTTCGGTATCTGGGCGCTGATCGACGGCATCATCCTGCTGACGGGCAGCAACCAGACCGACTCCCAGGGCCGCGTCCTGCGCGGCTGAGCCCGGGTGTCTCCCCAGTCCGTACTGCGGCACCCGGCGGTGGCGCCCCTGGCGGTACTCGCCGCCGGGGCGGCCGGGGCCGGCTATCTGTACGTCACCGATCCGCACGAGCCCGGGCACCTGCTGCCCCAGTGCCCGTTCCGGCTCCTCACGGGCCTGCTCTGTCCCGCCTGCGGCGGCACCCGCATGGTGTACGACCTGATGCACGGTCACTTCACCGAGGCGTGGCTGGACAACAGGGCGCTGCTGCTCGCCTCGCCGTACGCCCTCGCCCTGCTGGGCCGTTGGGCGGTCGAAGGGCTGCGCGGCCGTCGCTGGCAGCCACAACTGAGCACGCGGGCACAGGTGCTGGTCCTGGGGCTGGCGGTGGCGTGGACGGTGGTTCGTAACGCCTTCTAGCGGGCGGGAGTTGAGTCGCGTCGGCTTGATGTGACCGCCGGCTGTCCGGATTTGATCACGGAAGAGGAACAATCATTCACACCCTCTCCCGCCCTTGCGCTCTCTTTTCCTAAGCTCCCAGCTCACAGGGGGGCGACGACAGAAGATCTCCGACCGGATCCCGGTCGGATCTCTCATTCCATCTTCGCGGCGGGATCCCTCCTGGCCTCATTCCGGAGCCAACCATTCCGGTTCTCCGTGATCCACTACGGCACTTCCAGGAGCAGTCCCATGACCGTCCCCACCCCCGAGGCTCC
Source organism: Streptomyces sp. NPDC093984 (assembly GCF_044764595.1). Classification (NCBI taxonomy): domain Bacteria; kingdom Bacillati; phylum Actinomycetota; class Actinomycetes; order Kitasatosporales; family Streptomycetaceae; genus Streptomyces; species Streptomyces sp. NPDC093984. The sequence goes on from NZ_JBIWIM010000002.1 coordinate 370,733, forward strand.
CTACGGCATCGACCCGCAGGGCCGCCCGTACTCCGACAAGTCCAAGATCGTCGCGGGCATCCTGCAGATCTTCCTGGGCGGCCTCGGCATCGGCCGCTTCTACGTCGGCTCCGTGGGCGTGGGCATCGCCCAGCTCTTCACCTGCGGCGGCCTGGGCATCTGGTCGCTCATCGACGGCATCCTCTTCCTGACGAGCAACGACCGCACGGACAAGCAGGGGCGGGTGCTGCGGGGCTGAGGGGGCGGGGGCCCTACCGGGGCTTCTGCTGACCTGCCTTCAGGATCTCCTCGACATCCAGGGTGACTTTGGCGCCGATGGAGTCGGGGAGGGTGACGATCTCACCGGGAGCGTACGGACGATGGTTCTCGTACCTGTTCCCGGTGGGGTCTGTGAGGACGTGAAGGCGCTGGTGCCTGCGGTCCACGACGACGTAGACGGGCACCTCGGCCTCGGCGTAGGCGGCGGCCTTGGTCTTGAGGTCGTTCTTCCAGTTGCCGGACGTGACCTCGAGGACGAGGCGGAAGCAGACCGGGTCGTAGCAGTTGTTCTCGACGAAGTGGTCGTCGATGTCCGCGTCGACCACCACGAGGTCGGGGATGGCGTAGTCCTCGGTGTCGGTGGGCAGCCACAGACCGACGTTCTGGAGGACCTCGGTTTCGCCGTCGTCGAGTCCAGCCGTGATGAACGGGCGCATGAGTTTGGTCAGGGCTCGAGCGTGAGGAGCATCCGGGGACGGGGTCACGAGGAGATGGCCTCCGATGATCTCGACGCGGTAGCCCGGATGACGCTCCATGATCTCGTCGGCGATGGTCGTGAGGCTGACCGGCTCTTCGTGCTCGAAGGGCTGCTCGACGGATGCTGCGGACATCAGGTGCCTCCCGTGGGCTGGTGTCGAGAGCATCATCGTAGGCCGGGAGACGCCCGTGCGTCCTTCGCAGCCACGTTCACCCGATGGTGTGGCATATGCCCGAGGGCCCCGTCTCCAGCGGAAACGGGGCCCTCGGTGACGTACGGCGAAGAAACGTCAGAGGCGGCGGGTGATCAGCGCCCGCTTCACCTCCTGGATCGCCTTGGTGACCTCGATGCCGCGCGGGCACGCGTCCGTGCAGTTGAACGTCGTGCGGCAGCGCCACACGCCGTCCTTGTCGTTCAGGATCTCCAGCCGCTGCTCGCCGGCCTCGTCACGCGAGTCGAAGATGAAGCGGTGCGCGTTGACGATGGCCGCCGGGCCGAAGTACTGGCCGTCGTTCCAGAACACCGGGCAGGAGGTCGTGCAGGCCGCGCACAGGATGCACTTCGTCGTGTCGTCGAAGCGCTCGCGGTCCTCGGCCGACTGCAGACGCTCACGCGTCGGCTCGTTCGTCTCCTTGGTGATCAGGAACGGCATCACGTCCCGGTACGCCTGGAAGAACGGCTCCATGTCGACGACCAGGTCCTTCAGGACCGTCAGGCCCTTTATGGGCTCGATCGTGATCGGCTTCTCGGGGTTGATGTCCTTGATCAGCGTCTTGCACGCCAGGCGGTTCTTGCCGTTGATCCGCATGGCGTCCGAGCCGCAGATGCCGTGCGCGCAGGAGCGGCGGAAGGTCAGCGACCCGTCCAGGTCCCACTTGATCTTGTGCAGACCGTCGAGGACCCGCTCCTTGGGGTCGATCTCCAGCTGGAAGTCCTGCCAGGTCGCCTCGGCCGAGACCTCGGGGTTGAAGCGGCGGACGCGGAAGGTGACCGTGATGTAGGGGGACGCTGCCGAGCCCGAAGCGCTCGCCTCGGCCTTGTCCAGAACAGGGGTAGCCATCAGTACTTACGCTCCATCGGCTGGTAGCGGGTCTGGACGACCGGCTTGTAGTCGAGACGGATGGACTCGGTGCCGTCGTCGCCCACCTCGCGGTACGCCATGGTGTGGCGCATGAAGTTGACGTCGTCGCGGTTCGGGTAGTCCTCGCGGTAGTGACCGCCGCGGGACTCCTTGCGGGCCAGCGCGGAGACCGCCATGACCTCGGCGAGGTCGAGCAGGTTGCCCAGCTCGACGGCCTCCAGCAGGTCCGTGTTGAACCGCTTGCCCTTGTCCTGGATCGCCACGTTCTTGTAGCGCTCCTTGAGCTCGGCGATCTTCTCGACCGCCGTCTTGATCGTCTGCTCGGTGCGGAACACCATGACGTTCGCGTCCATGGTCTCCTGCAGCTCACGGCGCAGCTCCGCCACGCGCTCGTTGCCCGTGGAGTTGCGCAGCCGCTCGATCTGGGCGACGACGAGCTCCTCCGGGTTCTCCGGCAGCTCGACGAAGTCCGCCGTCTGGGAGTACTCGGCGGCGGCGATGCCCGCCCGCTTGCCGAACACGTTGATGTCCAGCAGCGAGTTGGTGCCGAGGCGGTTGGCGCCGTGCACCGACACGCAGGCGACCTCGCCGGCCGCGTACAGGCCCGGGACCACCGTGGTGTTGTCCGCGAGGACCTCGCCCTGGACGTTCGTCGGGATGCCGCCCATCGCGTAGTGCGCGGTCGGCTGGATCGGGATCGGGTCCGTGTACGGCTCGATGCCGAGGTACGTCCGCGCGAACTCGGTGATGTCGGGCAGCTTGGCGTCCAGCTGCTCCGGCGGCAGGTGGGTGAGGTCCAGGTAGACGTGGTCGCCCTCGGGACCGCAGCCGCGACCCTCGCGGATCTCCGTGTAGATGGAGCGGGAGACGACGTCACGGGAGGCGAGGTCCTTCATGACCGGCGCGTACTTCTCCATGAAGCGCTCGCCGTCCTTGTTGCGGAGGATGCCGCCCTCACCGCGCGCACCCTCGGTCAGGAGGATGCCCATGCGCCAGATGCCGGTCGGGTGGAACTGGAAGAACTCCATGTCCTCCAGCGGGATGCCCCGCCGGTACACGGCTGCCTGACCGTCACCGGTCAGCGTGTGCGCGTTCGACGTCACCTTGAAGAACTTGCCGCAGCCACCGGAGGCGTAGATCACGGCCTTCGCCTGGAAGATGTGGATCTCACCGGTCGCCAGCTCGTACGCCACGACACCGGCCGAGCGCTTGACGCCGTCCACCTCGGTGATCAGCTGGTCCAGGACGTAGAACTCGTTGAAGAACTCCACGCCCTCCTTCACGCAGTTCTGGTACAGCGTCTGGAGGATCATGTGGCCGGTGCGGTCGGCCGCGTAGCAGGAGCGGCGGACCGGGGCCTCGCCGTGGTTGCGGGAGTGACCGCCGAAGCGGCGCTGGTCGATGGTGCCGTTCGGGGTGCGGTTGAACGGCAGGCCCATCTTCTCCAGGTCGAGGACGGAGTCGATGGCCTCCTTCGCCAGGATCTCGGCGGCGTCCTGGTCGACCAGGTAGTCACCGCCCTTGACCGTGTCGAAGGTGTGCCACTCCCAGTTGTCCTCCTCCACGTTCGCGAGCGCGGCGGCCATACCGCCCTGCGCGGCGCCCGTGTGGGAGCGGGTGGGGTAGAGCTTGGTCAGCACGGCGGTGCGGCTGCGCTTCGTCGACTCGATGGCGGCGCGCATACCGGCGCCACCGGCGCCGACGATGACGGTGTCGTACTTGTGGATCTTCATGATTCTCGCAGCCCCGTGCCTAGCGGATGTTCGGGTCGAAGGTGAAGATCACCAGCGTGCCCAGCAGGATGGTGAACACCGTGGCGGTGTACAGCAGGCCCTTCAGCCACAGCCGCGTGTTCGTCCGCTCGGCGTAGTCGTTGATGACCGTGCGCAGGCCGTTGGCGCCGTGCAGCATCGCGAGCCACAGCATGGTCAGGTCCCAGACCTGCCACCAGGGGGAGGCCCAGCGGCCGGCCACGAAGGCGAAGCCGATCTTGGAGACACCGCCGTCCAGCACGAGCTGGATCAGCAGGTGGCCGATGACCAGGACGACCAGCACGATGCCGGACAGGCGCATGAACAGCCAGCCGTACATCTCGAAGTTGCCGCGGGTCGACTTGGGGGTCTTCCTCGTCCGCTTGCGGGGCGGCTCGATGACCGGCGCCGGGTTGTCGACGTCGTACAGCGGGGCACCCTCGACCGGGCCGATGCCGGAGGTGGTGGTTTCAGTGGTGGACATGCGCCTCAGCTCCCGAAGAGTTCACGAGCGGCGTGGCCGAGGACGGGGTAGATCGCCCCGAGCATCAGCACGACCCAGACACCGACGACGGTCCAGAGCATCTGCTTCTGGTAGCGCGGGCCCTTCGACCAGAAGTCGACCGCGATGACGCGGAGGCCGTTGAGCGCGTGGAAGAGGATGGCGGCGACGAGGCCGTACTCCAGAATCGCGACGATCGGTGTCTTGTACGTGGCCACGACCTTGTCGTAGGCCTCGGGGGAGACACGGACGAGAGCGGTGTCCAGCACGTGTACGAACAGGAAGAAGAAGATGAGGACGCCGGTGACTCGGTGAGCCACCCAGGACCACATTCCTTCCCGGCCGCGGTACAGCGTTCCAGCCGGCACGGAAGAACCCTCCGGGAGCGGGGACTAGGGCCGCGCCGGCTTTCTGTGTCGGTCGGGCCCGGCCGGGTACGGTCCACCGGCCCCCAGCATGGTAGCGACGGTTGCCTGCGGCGCTTACGGGGGGCCTGCCGGTGTGATCAATCAGGCACTCAAACGAGCACGGATGGCTTATCGGCCGGGCGGCTACCGGGGTGGGAGCTGTGGTTTTCCGCCGGGTACGGGCGGTTTGTGGTGGTGCGCGTCGACGCGACGGAGCCGCATGCCGTCACAGCCCCGCGCCCTATGGGGCACGGTCCAGCACGGGTTGGTCGGAAAAGTCCCGTACCAGGCGCGTCAGCCTTCCCCTCGCCAGGCGGCGCAGTTCCTCTGTCGCCAGGACCCGCTCCTCCTCGGGATCGTTTGCCAATCGTGACCGGATGGCCGCGAGGAGCTGGTCCAGCAGCTCGTCCGGCGCCACCTCGTCCAGGCAGATGATGAACACGTGTCCGAATTTGCTCTCGTATGCCGCGTGTGCCGCGCTCAGGGCGGTGTGGGCGGCTGAGTACGTGCCGTCGGGGAGCGGGGCGAGAGATTCCCCGGCCAGGGCCTCGGCGAGGTCGGCGGGGGTGAGGTCGTACGTCGCCTCGTCGGCCGCGGCGAGCAGGGAGTCGAGGTCCGGGTAGGGGCGGTGCTCGGCGACCCGGTGGGCCCAGCGCAGGCTGCGGCAGCAGGTGAGCAGGGCGCGCCGGACGTCGTCGGCGGGTGCGCGGTTGAACCGCCCCAGGCCCGTGGCGGACTCGGTGCGGTGTTGCGCCGGGAGGGCGGTGTGGCCGGGGAGGTGCGGGAGACGGTGCGCGGGCAGCGTGGGTCCTCGGCGGCTGGCGTGACGGCTCGTGCGCGCCACGTGCGGGTCGGCAGGGGATCGTGTGAGAAACGCGCCGCCACGTTAGCGACGGCGATCCGGTCGGCGTCCAGTCGCTGCCCGGATTTCACCCGGATGGGAGAGTTTCGGGGCCTCTCGTGGACACGTGGGCCGGACAGGGGTCGTAGCTTCGGAAAGGAACGTCAGGGGGGCAGAGTGTGGAGGTGAGTCGCGTGCGGTCCAAGGTCGGGCGAATACCGATACGCATATGCATGCAGAGGAGCACGGTGCGGCCGTGCTCCGTTGTCGAAACGGGTGTGGCCTGGTGACCGGCCGCAGGCAGGTCCCCAAGGGTAAGACGCACGTACGGCGCACCAGGTTGCTGTTGGCGACCACCGGGATCGTGGTGGCCGGTGGTGTGGCGGCGGCCGTGACGCTGTGGCCCTCCGGTGGCGGCTCGCCGAACGGGGCCGGGGCCTCCGTGGGCACGTCGGCGGCGTCCACGGGCTCCGCCCGCTCCGTCCCGTCCCGCTCCTACCCCCTGTCGCAGCCGCCCCGCACCATCCCCGCCGTCAGCCGGTTCACCGCGGCGCGGGGCCCGGGCTGGCGGCCCGCCTCCGGGCACCGGGTGGTGGTCGACAACGCTCAGCTCGCCGACGAGGGGCGGCTGCTCGCCGGGGAGCTGGGGATGGCGTACGGCGGGCAGACCGGCGCCGGCGCCGGTGACGTGGAGCTGGGCCTGGCCGGCAGCGGCAACCAGGAGTCGTACACGCTGACCGTCACGAACGGGCGGGTGAAGATCACCGGGCCCGGCGAGGCCGGCGTCTTCTACGGCACCCGCACCCTCAAGCAGGAAGTGCGCGGCGGCGGCACCGCGCCCGAGGGCGTCGTGAACGACGCGCCCGCCAAGCCGCGGCGCGGGTTCATGCTCGACATCGCCCGCAAGTACTACACGGCCGGCTGGATCGAGGACCGCATACGTGAGCTGGGCGACCTGAAGTACAACGAACTGGGTCTGCACTTCTCCGACGACCAGGGCTTCCGTATCGAGTCCTCCTCGCACCCGGAGATCGTCTCCAAGCAGCACCTCAGCAAGGCCGAGGTGAAGAGGATCGTCGATCTCGCGGCGAGCCGGCACATCACCGTGGTGCCCGAGATCGACTCGCCCGGCCACCTGGGCGCCGTCATCGCCGCCCACCCCGAGATCCAGCTGCGCAACGCCTCCGGCGTCGCCACGCGCGGGGCGGTCGACATCTCCAAGCCCGCGGCGGCGAAGATCGTCGACGATCTGCTGGGCGAGTTCTCGGGCGTGTTCCCCGGCGCGTACTGGCACCTCGGCGGCGACGAGTACCTGGCGCTGATGGCGCGCAACCCGGCCGCCTCCTACCCGCAGCTCGCCGCCGCCGCGCGGGCCCGGTTCGGGCCGAAGGCGGGCGTCGCCGACCTCGCGACCGGCTGGCTGAACGACCGCGCGAACGTGATGCGCGCGCACGGCAGGACCATGCGGGCCTGGAACGACGGCTTCTACCGGTCGAGCTCCGTGCAGCCGGCCGGGGACCTTCAGGCCGCGTACTGGACCGGCAAGGAGCTGGGCGCCCGGCCGCCGACCGACTACCTGGCGGGCCGCAAGGTGATCAACTACAACGACGAGTACCTCTACTACGTGCTCGGCCAGCCGCAGACCTTCGTCTACCCCACCGGGCAGCGGATCTACGAACAGTGGACCCCGCGCGTGCTGCGGGGCACGACGGCGGTGCCCGCGCGGTACGACGGGCAGATCCTCGGCGGCGTCTTCGCCGTCTGGAGCGACCGCCCGAACGCCCAGACGCAGGACCAGGTGGCGGCCGGTATCCGGATGCCGCTGCGGGCGACGGCGCAGAAGCTGTGGGACTCGCGGACCCCGTCGCTGTCCTGGACGCAGTTCAGGGCGCTGGCGGGCCGGCTGGGCTGAAACGCCTCCTCGGGCAGGCCCGATGGCCGAAAATGTCCTCCTCGAACGCCTCGACAGCTCCCCTGGTGTGACTGTGACACTCCCGGTCCGTCGCACGCAGTAAGGGAAGATGCGGGCTCCGTACGGATGAGGCGCCCCGACGAGGCGTTTCGAGGAGGCTTGATGAGCCTGGTGGACCTGATCGCGCAGGCCGACGAGCGGGCACTCGCGGCGAGCGGACTGGCTTGTTTGGATCGGTGCGTGCCGCTCCTCGGGGGCGACGACGAGGTCCTGCGGCCGCTGTGGGCGAGCCTCGTCGAGGGGCACGACTGGGAGCAGCGGCTCACCAAGGCGCGCTCCGAACTGGCGGTGGGGGAGGGCTCCGGGGCGGACGCCGAGTGCGCCCCCGAGGCCGAGGCCGCACGGCTCGCCCGCCGCATGCTCGAGGCGGTCCCCGCCGAGCCGTCCGCCGACGCCCTGCGCCGGTGGGCCGACGCCTGCTCGGTGGCCGCGCTGCAGATCCACCGGTTGCTGGACCCCGCCGCCGACGACGCCCCGGTCGCTGCCCGCCGCGAGGGCCGTACGGACCGCATGCCGCCGCTCGTCGCCGCCGAACTGCGACGCCAGGTCGCCGTCCTGGAGCTGGTCGCGGACCATGGCGCGGGCGGACTGCGCCGGGCCCTCGACGTGTCGACCGAGGGGCGCCGGGTGCTGCGGGCCGTGGTCTCCCGGCGGGCACGGGGCCGCTCGTAGCCTCGGAGGCTCACAGACCCGTAAACCCCCTCCGCTGCAAGGATCCTGTGACCGTCCTGTGGTGCGGTGGGGCGGTCCTGCGCCGGTGTCGGGGACCCCCTCCGGACGGCGTGACGCCGCGGCGGTGGAGGGCGCTCTTCCGGGTGTGAACGCAACTGAGGTGACCAGGCCCCACGCCGCCACCAAGCCCGTCCGCTGGGCCGCCGACGCCGTCACGGCCATGCGCGAGGGCGCCCGGCTGCGGCTGGACTACTCGGCGCAGAGCCTGTGGCGTGTGGACCGCACGATCGAGGAGATAAGCCGTCAGGGCGCGCCCTACGCCGCCGTGGAGAGCGCGCTGCGCGGGTTCGGGGCGTACGCGGGCGAGGTGGTGGTCCGGCTGACCGGCGGGGAGTGGTGGTCGTCCGGCGGCGACCACTGGGTGCGCACACCCGACGGCCGCCTGTGGGACCCCATCGACGAGGCCCGCCGCTGCTACCACGGCGACGGCTCGCTGCGGCTGCTGTGCCGGGACGCGACGAGCGGGACGGCTTGAGGGTCCGCCTCGGCCGCCACGGCGGCCGAGGCGGCCGGCCGAGGTTTCACCCGAGGCCGGTCGGGAGGGTGATGGTCCCCGTGAACGTGCCTTCCGTGCGCTCGGTCACGTCCTGGCTGTAACGCATCGTCTGCCCGCCGTAGGGGATGAGGAAGGTGCACCGGAAACGGTGGGACCTGATGCGGTACGTGGCGGAGTCGAGGGAGAGCACCTCCTCGACGCGCTCCACCAGGACCTGGCTCTCGGGCGTCCTGACGCCGGCCGTGCGCAACTGCTCAAGGGTCGGCGTGAGTTCGCGCACCGCCTGCTTCACGACGCCCCGGTCCCGTGCGGCGGGGAGCTTCACCGACGCCACCTCGGCCCGCAGTTCGACCGTACCGCCCGACTTCACGACCGAGACGCCGTCGCCCGACTCCTCCCGGGCGTAGTTCCCGAACGCCGTGAGCGCGGCGACCGGGTCCTGCACCACGTCCGCGATCCCCGGATCCGACAGCGGGCCGCTCTTCCACCGTGACCCGGCCGCGCCCTTCCTGACGTACCCCGTCCCGTCGACGACGTAGACCTCCTCGGGCTTGGCGACGCCCTTGGCGTACGTGGTTCCCGTGGAGTGCAGCGCCATGGGCCTCTGCGTGCGCCGCAGCGTGGCCGTGTACGTGGCGGTGCTGTGCTGTCCCTGCGACGCCAGGTCCTCGTTCCCCTTCACGGCGAACGTCCAGCCCTTCTGCCCCGACATCGCTTCCCTGGCCCGGGCGAGGAACTCCTCGGGTGTCCGTGGTGCGGCGGCTGCCGCCTTCGGCCTGGCGCCGACGTCCGCGGCGGCTGACTCCGCCGGGGCTCCGGTTCCGCCGCTCTCGGCGCACCCGGCCAGGGACAACGAGAGCAGGGACACAGCGGAAACCGCCAGCGCGGCAACGGCGGAACGGGGTCTCACGCGCGCACTCCTTCACGATCGGAAGGCGCCCGGTTGTACAGGAGGTGGGACCGTCTACGCCACCGCACGGACAAGCGGGACAAAGGCCGCGCCGAGCGGGCACGGGAGCTCGGCGGTCGGCACGGCGCAGACGCGCGGAACGCGAAAAGGTTTGGCGTTCTCCGGTCGAGAAGGGGTGGGATCGGCATGGGCGAGGCAGGCGAGGCAGGCGAGCGCTGCGCCTGCTTCGGGCAGTCGGTCGGCGTGCGCATGCCGGACGGGCGGGTGTGGCACCCCCTCGGCAAGGTCCGCAACCGATTCGAGGTCGGGGGCCCGGAGGAGTCGTTGCAGACCTTCCGGCTGACGCTGCACGGGCGGGCCCGGCGGTCGGCCGCCGCCTGACGGGCTGTGACACTTCTGTGAGCCCTGACGCTGATGATCGTGGGTGTTACACACAAACCCGCCGCGAACTCGGCATGGGGCGAGGACAGTCTTGGGTCAGGGAGGGGAACCGCGCCGCGTACACCCGTACGACGCGGAGCTGGGCGCTGCGGTCGCGCGGGCCCAGCAGGGGGACGAAGCCGCCTTCGCGGTGGCGTACCGGATCGTGCAGCCGGGGCTGATCGGGTATCTGCGCGGTCTCGTGGCGGACGAGGCGGAGGACGTGGCGTCCGACGCCTGGCTGGAGATCGCCCGGGACCTGGGCCGGTTCAAGGGCGACGGGGCGGGTTTCCGCGGCTGGACGGCGACCATCGCCCGGCACCGCGCGCTCGACCACCTGCGCCGCCGGCGGGTACGGCCCCGATCGTCGGGGCTGGAGCAGGAGGCACTCGAACTGCCGGGCGCGCACAGCACCCACGACCAGGCGCTGGAGTCCATCTCCACCGAGCACGCCCTGGAACTCATCCGCCAACTGCCGCGCGACCAGGCCGAGGCCGTGCTGTTGCGTGTGGTCGTCGGCCTGGACGGCCCCGCCGCCGCCCGCGTCCTCGGCAAACGGCCCGGAGCGGTGCGTACCGCGGCCCATCGGGGGCTGAAGCGTCTGGCCCGCAGGCTTCGCGTCGAAGGCGCGGGAGACCGGGGTGTGACGGATGACGGCCCCGGGACGCTGGGTGAGTCGAAGTGAGCGGCAGCGGCGGCGGACACGACGACCGGGCCGGCCGCCGGGCAGAGATGGGTGCGGACATGGGTGAACGGCAGAGCGACGGCCAGGTGTTCGGCCGTCGGCGCGTGCACCCCGGCGGCACCGCGTCCGCCCCCGCGGGCGCGGCCGGGAGCGCCGCGCTGGAGGCGCTGCTCGCCGCCGCGCTGCGCGAGGGTGCCCTGGACGCCGAGGCCGAACAGAGGGCGGTGGCCGCGTTCCGGGCCGTCCGGGAGGCCGGTGCGCCCCAGGCGCGGACCCGGCGCCGCGACGACTGGCGGCCGCTCGGGCACCGGCGTGTGCGGTCGTCGGTGAAGGTCACGGTCTGCCTGTTCCTCGCCGGACTGACCCTGGGCGGAGTCGCGTTCGCGGCGATCGGCCCGGACGGCTCCTCGGGCGGCGGGGATGGCGGCGGTCACGGGCGGCGGCAGCCGTCGCCGAGCGCGCCGGACCGGTCGAGCGGGGCGCCGGAGTCGGCGACGTCCCCTGTGCCGGACACCTCCGTCTCCTCCGACCGCCCGGACACCGCCCAGGACACCGAGGCCCATTGCCGCGCCTACGAGCAGGTGAAGAACCGTGGCGACGCCGTCGGTTCGACGGCATGGGAGCGGCTCGTCGAGGCCGCCGGCGGTGAGCAGAACGTCGCCGCCTACTGTGCCGAGCAGTTGGCACAGAACGACGGCAAACCGAGCAAGTCGGGTGAATCCGGCAAGGCGGGGAAGGCGAGCAGGGCTCCAGCGGCTTCCCGCACTCCCGGGCCTGCGGAACAGTCCGAAAGCGCTGCCAAGGCCCGCGAGAAGAACAAGTAGTCCGGCGCCCCCACGCCGGCCCCAACGCGCCGGTGGCTCGTGCGCGTCGCCCGCGCGGCGGGCCGACGCCGCGAAGCAACGGCCGGGGCCGCCACCCCCCACAGGAGAGGCCCCGGCCGTCGCGCGGTACGGGCCGCGCGGCGGCCCGTCACTCTCTACAGCGCCGTGGATGCGTTTTCTGTCACACCTCGCCGCGTCACGGGTTGGTTGCACGTCGTACGGACGTGGACGAAGAGCGGTTTCAGGCCGTAACGTGCCTTTCGCGCCGACCGCGACGATCAGCAATAACGGGTGATGCAACCGCCGCAGACCACGAGCGGCCTGAAGACCACAGGCAGGACGAGGAATCACGACGGCGAGAACCCGGCGCGCGCGAGCGGTGCCGGACCAGGCGCACAGAGGGGCAGTTCGGGTGCTGGGGGACGACGCGGAGCTGACGGCCGCGGTACTTGCGGCACAGGAGGGGGACGAGACCGCTTTCCGTACCGTGTACCGCGCGGTGCATCCGCGGCTGCTCGGGTATGTGCGCACGCTGGTCGGAGACCCGGACGCGGAGGACGTCACCTCCGAGGCGTGGTTGCAGATCGCCCGTGACCTCGACCGGTTCAGCGGTGACGCCGACCGGTTCCGCGGCTGGGCGGCCCGTATCGCCCGCAACCGGGCCCTCGACCACATACGGATGCGCGGCCGCCGCCCCGCGATCGGCGGCGACGAGACCGAACTGACCGGGAAACCCGCCGAGTCGGACACGGCCGGGGAGGCCATCGAGGCCCTGGCGACCGACCGCACGCTCTCCCTCATCGCCCAGCTTCCGCAGGACCAGGCGGAGGCGGTGGTGCTGCGGGTGGTCGTGGGTCTCGACGCCAAGACCGCCGCCGAGACCCTCGGCAAGCGCCCGGGAGCCGTCCGCACGGCGGCGCACCGCGGTCTGAAGCGGCTCGCGGAGCTGCTCGACGTGAATCCGGACACGGATCCGGAATCGGCTGGCGCGCTCGGCGCCATGCCTCCCCAGCGAGACGCGCACAGACGTGAGGTGTCGTCCGCCGGTGTGACGCATACGCGTTCGCGGACGCAGAAGGACATGTGATGGCCGACGAGCAGGACAGGTGGCTGGACAGGGACGCGGCGGAGCGTCTGCTGCGCGGAGAGCCCCCGGCCCCCGTCGACGCCGACGCGCGTGCCCGCGCCGAACGGCTCGCCGAAGCACTCGCCGCTCTGGCCGCCACACCCTCTCCGACCAGCGAGGAACTCCCGGGTGAGGAGGCCGCGGTGGCCGCGTTCCGGGCCGCCCGCGCGGCCCGGCACGACAACGGGGCGGCGCTCCACCCGCAGCCGGCGCCCCTCCCCCAAGCTCTCGACCTCGCTCGAGCAGGGGGGACCCCCACCGCCGACGCCGGACTCGTCCGTCTCGGCCGTCCCGAGGCGGGCGGGCGGCGGGCCCGCCGGTGGCGCACGGTGCGCTTCGGGCTGGCCGCCACGGTGGCCGCCGGGATGATCGGCGGGGTCGCGGTGGCGGCCGGAACCGGAGTGCTGCCGACACCGTTCCGCGACGAGCCTGGACCCGCCGCGTCCGTGTCGCCCGCTCTGACGTCCCCTCAGCCTTCGGCCACTCCCACGCCCGGCGCGACAGGAACCGGAGGCCCCTCGTCCGCGACACCGGGCGGCACGACCGGTTCGCCCGGGCGGGACGGCTCCTCGCGCGACGAGGCACGCGACGGCTCCACCGCGACCGGCCGGCCCGGCGAAGCCGGCGACCGCGCCGCGGGACGGACCGGTGACCGGTGGGCCGAGGTGCGCTCGTCCTGCCGTGACATGGCCGGCGGCAAGCTCCTCGGCCCCGAGCGGCTGCGCGACCTGTCGGACGCGGCGGGCGGCAGCGGCCGGGTGAAGGCGTACTGCAAGGGCGTCCTGGGCGGCGGCGAGGGTTCCGGCAGCGACGGGAGCGGCAAGGGCCGCGACGGGAACGGCAGCGGCGACGGGAAAGGGAACAGCGGCGGGAACGGGAACACCGGCGGCGGAGACGGCGACCAGGGCGGCAACGGCGGTGACGGCGAAGGCCACATAGCGCCGGCCCCCACCGCACCCCGCGGCCTGGTCGGGGCCGCCCCGACGCACACGGCGTCCCCGGGCCCGACGTACAGCGCGCTGGGCTCCGCCGAGAACCGCTGAGCCGTCGCCGTGCCGTGCTGACCTGCGGTTTCGCTTCTCCTGAAAAATTCTTCGCCGGAGGTGTGACACTTTCGGCCGCCGTGGCGCAGTACTGAGTGAGCCGACTGGTCATCGGCCGTCGCACGGAGCCGGGGTTCCCCCCGTACCCACGGCTCGTGCACTGGCGCGGGCGGGACACGTTCCCCCGGTCCCGCCCGCGCCCCACATCCTCCGTCCGGCGTCTACCAGTAGACGACGACCTTGTCGCCGACCCGCACCTGGGCGAACAGCGCCGCGATCGCCGACTCGTCCCGTACGTTCACACATCCGTGCGAGCCCCCGGCATAGCCGCGCGCCGCGAAGTCGTACGAGTAGTGCACCGCCTGACCGCCGCTGAAGAACATCGCGTACGGCATCGGCGAGTGGTAGAGCGTGGACACGTGGTCCCGTGACTTCCAGTAGACGCGGAACACACCCTCGCGGGTGGGGGTGTATTCCGTGCCGAAGCGCACCGCCATCGTCGAGAGCGTCCGTCCGTCCACCATCCAGCGCAACGTGCGGCTCGTCTTGCTGACGCACAGCACCCGCCCCGTCATACAGCGCCGGTCCGGGGCCCCGGCCGGCTGCCCGCCCATCAGGTACAGCTCCCACGTGCCGGGCTCGTGCGTCATGGCCAGCAACCGCTGCCAGGTGGCGGAGTCGACCTCACCCGTCCGGGGCAATCCGCGCTTGCCCTGGAAACCCCTGACGGCGTTCTCGGTCAGGTCGTCGTACGTCCCCGTCGGGCCGTCGAACAGCCAGTCGACCTGACGCAGCCGGGCCTGCAGCTCGCGCACCCCGCGGCCCGAGTCGCCGTGCCGCCACAGGGTGGCGGGCGAGGGCTTCGGGGCGGGTGCGGCGGTGCTCGGCGCCGCGTCCCCGGACGCCGTGCGCCCGGCGCCGGACGGGGTGCGTGGGACCTCGATGTGCACCGGTGAGCGGTTCCCGCCGTCTGCGCCGCCCGCGTCCCCCGGCTGCGCCGTGCAGCCGGCGGCCGCGAGGAGCACGGCGGCCCCGGCGACGGCGACGAGCGACTTCCCCATGCCCCTGGTACGCATACCGACCCCCCGCCGTCTCACCGGACGCCTCTGTCCGATCGCATCTCCTCAGATGTTCCCCGCGCGTGACCGACGGCGAACCAGGGGGCATGGTTGTGAGCAAGGTCCCAGCGTGCGGCATTCCACCGCGCGCAGGGCCGCCGCTACAGTCCGTCGCGAGGGTCGTCTGTACTGGCGAGTAACGAAGCCAGGCCACCAAGCCGAGTACGAAGCAACGAAGCAACGCGGAGGCACACACCATGGCGCGCGAGTCGGAGTCCGGACTGCCCATCGAGCCGGTGTACGGGCCGGGCGCCCTCGAGGGCTGGGATCCGGCGGAGAAGCTGGGCGAGCCGGGGGCGTACCCCTTCACGCGCGGCGTGTACCCGTCGATGTACACCGGCCGTCCCTGGACGATGCGCCAGTACGCGGGCTTCGGCACGGCGACCGAGTCGAACGCCCGGTACAAGCAGCTGATCGCGAACGGCACCATGGGTCTGTCGGTCGCCTTCGACCTGCCCACCCAGATGGGCCACGACTCCGACGCCCCGATCGCGCACGGCGAGGTCGGCAAGGTGGGCGTGGCGATCGACTCGGTCGACGACATGCGGGTGCTGTTCGGCGGGATCCCGCTGGACAAGGTGTCCACGTCGATGACGATCAACGCCCCGGCGGCCCTGCTGCTGCTCCTGTACCAGCTGGTGGCGGAGGAGCAGGGCGTGTCCGCCGACCAGCTGACGGGCACGATCCAGAACGACGTCCTGAAGGAGTACATCGCCCGCGGGACGTACATCTTCCCGCCGAAGCCGTCCCTGCGGCTGATCGCGGACATCTTCAAGTACTGCAAGGCCGAGATCCCCAAGTGGAACACGATCTCGATCTCCGGCTACCACATGGCGGAGGCGGGCGCGTCTCCCGCGCAGGAGATCGCGTTCACGCTCGCCGACGGGATCGAGTACGTGCGCACGGCGGTCGCGGCCGGGATGGACGTGGACGACTTCGCGCCGCGCCTGTCGTTCTTCTTCGTGGCGCGCACGACGATCCTGGAGGAGGTCGCCAAGTTCCGCGCGGCCCGCCGGATCTGGGCGCGGGTGATGAAGGACGAGTTCGGCGCGAAGAACCCGAAGTCGATGATGCTGCGCTTCCACACCCAGACGGCGGGCGTGCAGCTGACGGCCCAGCAGCCCGAGGTGAACCTCGTCCGGGTCGCCGTCCAGGGCCTGGCCGCGGTGCTCGGCGGCACCCAGTCGCTGCACACCAACTCCTTCGACGAGGCGATCGCCCTGCCGACCGACAAGAGCGCGCGTCTGGCACTGCGCACCCAGCAGGTGCTGGCCTACGAGACGGACGTGACGGCGACGGTCGACCCCTTCGCGGGCTCCTACGTCATCGAGAAGATGACGGACGAGGTCGAGGCGGCGGCGCTGGAGCTGATGGAGAAGGTCGAGGACCTCGGCGGCGCCGTCGCGGCGATCGAACGCGGCTTCCAGAAGAACGAGATCGAGCGCAACGCCTACCGCATCGCCCAGGAGACCGACTCCGGCGAGCGGGTCGTGGTCGGCGTCAACCGCTTCCAGCTCGACGAGGAGGAGCCGTACGAGCCGCTGCGCGTCGACCCCGCGATCGAGGCCCAGCAGGCCGAACGCCTCGCCAAGCTCCGCGCGGAACGCGACCAGCCGGCGGTGGACGCGGCCCTGAAGGAGCTGAAGAAGGCGGCCGAGGGCACGGACAACGTCCTGTACCCGATGAAGGACGCCCTCAAGGCCCGCGCGACGGTGGGCGAGGTGTGCAACGCGCTGCGGGAGGTGTGGGGTACGTACGTGCCGTCGGACGTCTTCTGACCGTCGTACCGGCGGGGTGGAGTGTCGTACCCCCGTGCGACACTCCTTGCCATGTTCGGCGTCATCGACCTCCCCACCTACCTGGCAGGACTCGTCCTCATCGTCCTGCTGCCCGGGCCCAACTCCCTGTACGTGCTGTCCGTCGCCGCCCGGCGCGGGGTGCGGGCCGGGTACACCGCCGCGGCGGGCGTGTGGTGCGGTGACACCGTGCTGATGACGCTGTCGGCCGCCGGGGTCGCCTCGCTGCTCCAGGCGAACGCCGTGCTGTTCGCAGTCGTGAAGTACGCCGGCGCCGGATATCTCAGCTGGCTGGCGGTCGGGATGCTGCGCGCCGCCGTCGGGATGTGGCGTGCACGGCGGGAGAAGGCCGCCGAGGACACGCCGGCCGCCGTTCCCGCCGCCCCCGCCGAGGAGCGGCCCTACCGCCGCGCCCTCGTCATCAGCCTGTTCAACCCGAAGGCGATCCTGTTCTTCGTCGCCTTCTTCGTGCAGTTCGTCGACCGGGGATACGCCTACCCTGCGCTGTCCTTCGTCGTCCTCGGCGCCTTCGCCCAGCTCGCCAGCTTCCTCTACCTCAGCGCCCTGATATTCAGCGGCACGCGCCTAGCGACGGCCTTCCGGCGGCGCAAGCGGCTGTCGGCGGGGGCCACCTCGGCCGTGGGCCTGCTGTTCCTCGGGTTCGCCGTGAAGCTTTCGCTGGCGAGCGCCTAGCCCGTCACCGTCCGTTCGTGCGGACCGGCCAGCCCTCGGGCAGGTCGCCACACGACAGGGAACAGGCCGGCTGAACCGGGCTGTGCGCCTTCGACCGGACCGGCCCCGGCCCGGGTGAACGCGCGGCGGCCCCGGGCGTCAGCGCGCCGCTCAGCGGTTGCGGGCCTTGCGGATCGCGCGGGTGACCACCGGCGGGAGCAGGTCCGCGGCGAGCTTTCGGGAGCGGCTGCGCGGGATGGCGGGACGCTTCGGCGGGTCCGCGGGCCGCCGGGTGGGCTGCGTGGGGATCGTGGCCGCAGGGGGCTCGGGGATGTCCGCGTGCCGCGACGGCGGGAACGGCGGTGCCTGCATGCCCTTGGACTTGAGGCGGATGATGCGGTGGCCGGCGGCCTGCTGGACGCTCAGGTGGCAGTCCTCGCGCCCCTCCACCATCGCCAGCAGTTCCTCCTGGACGGGCTCCGGATCGCCCCAGGTCCCGTACAGCTTCTGCGTGCTCAGGCAGATCGGGCGCAGGCCCCTGTTCAGTACCGCTTCCCAGGCGGCCACCGAGACACCGGGGGTGTGCTCCGAGCGGAAGTCGTCCAGGACGACGATTCCGCCGGGCAGCAGCAGGTCGTGGGCCGCTCCTATGTCGCCGTGGACGTGCTCGTACAGGTGCGAGCCGTCGACGTGGACGAACCGGCACGAGCGCGGCGGGACCTCGTCGGGCACCATCGAGCTCGGTCCCTGCAGGACGCGGGGCAGCGCGTCGTGGAAGGAGAGGTAGTTCTGCTCGAAGGCCTGCCGGGTCAGGGCGCTGTACGACTTCGTCGACTCCGCCCGGTTGGCGTCGTCCGGTGCCTCGCCCCCGAAGAGGTCGCACACCGTGAACCCCTCGCCGTCCCTCAGATGCCGGCCGAGGAAGATCGCACTCTTGCCCATGTACACCCCGATCTCCAGCAGGTCTCCGCGCATCCCTGCGGATTCCTGCCGGTCGAGGAACCAGTTGAAGAGCGTCTGGTCGAGAACGGGGAACCAGCCGGGGACGTCGTCGAGCCGGCGGGGCGGTGGAGCCGTTTCTGCTGTGGCGACCATGAGGACGGGGCACTCCCTTGTGCGAACGGAAACGGTGCGAGAACTGCCCAGCATCTGCCCGGCAGCGGTCATCCGAACGGGCGGCGAGGTGAACAGCAGGCCAATTCCTCTGAGCGGGCCGAGAGTCGGGGCGTGGAGAGCGCCGCCGTGAAACAGCCCGTCCCCGCCTCGAGAACCGGACGGGGACGGGGCGGTGCCGTGCTGCGGGGGCTCAGCCCCGGGCGGCGCGCCCGCGTCCGAGGGCCCGGGCCCGGCGGGCGACCCTGCGGACGGTGGCGTTGCGCGGGATGAACGCCAGCTGGACGGGGATCCCGCCGGGCAGCGCCAGCGAGGTCAGGCGCCGGCGCTTGAAGTACCGCCAGGTGTGCGGACTCAGGTGCTCGGTGAGATAGCGCTCGGCGTGCGCCCGCAGATCCGGGTAGATCTTCGGCTGCATCGCGAAGCCCACGGTCCGTACGAGCGCGTCGAGGTCCTCGACCTCCATGCCCCGGCGCTGGTCCTCGACCGCCCTCCGGGCCGTCAGCTCGGGCAGCAGCGCGTCGACGATCGTGACCGGGACGCGGTTGCTGTTCTCGTACGGGGCCAGCCGCTCCAGCAGGGTCTCGGTGCCGATACGGGCGACCGGGTGGCCGTAGAACGCGGACGCGGTGAGCAGCGCGGTGGAGAAGCAGCCGACGACCAGCGCCGGACGCATGCGCTGGTACAGCACCTCGGCGAGGACCGGGGTGTCGAGCACCGTCAGGTCGGCGCCCAGCTTCTCGGCCTCCTTCTCCAGCGCGCGCGACCAGCGGGCCGGCGCCGAAGGGTGCGGCTTGAACACCACCCGGGTGTGCCCGAGGGCGACGGCGCCCTTCAGCATCCGTACGTGGAGGTTCTCCTCCTCCACGGCGGTGAGTATGTCGAGCGCCGAGAGGTACTGGCCGAGCAGCAGCGCCGGGGCCTCCACCGCGGGCAGCGCGTCGCCGGTGTCCTCGAGTTCCGCGAGCACCTTGGAGAACGCGTCCGTCGGCACGATCTCCGGCTCGACGCCGAACTCGGTCAGCAGCAGCGGCTTCAGGCCCGGGACCAGGTCCAGGTGCAGCAGCCGGTCCACGCGGGTGCCGACCAGCGGGTCGATCTTGTTGCGGGTGGGGCCGTAGCTCATCAGGCCGTCCGCGTAGACGGTGACGGGCGCGCCGGTGAAGATCTGGCAGACGCCGAGCGCCGGGTTGACCTGGATGGACTCGACGGCCAGCTCGATGTCGTCGTCGCCGAGGTTCCACAGGAGCCGCAGGTGCCGCTCCCACAGCGGGACGTCGTCCAGGCGCGGGGCCCAGCCGCCCGGGTGGAAGGGGTGGATGGTCTCGTTCCAGGAGATGACCTCGTCGAAGCGGCCGCGCAGCCGCTCGAAGCCGGGCATCTCGTCCAGGCCGGGCGTGGTCTCGGGCGTCGCCGCGTTGTTGGACACGAGCAGGATGCGCCGGTCGGCGGGCGCGAAGCACTCGCTGTCCAGTGCCGCGGCCAGGGTCGCCGTGCCGTACAGCGTCGAGGCCAGGAAGATCTGCGTCCTCACGCGGCCACCCCCGCGGGGGCGGGACGGCGGCGCAGCCGGCGCAGACGCGAGGCCCGCTCGATGTCCATGGAGTCCAGGGCGTCGTCGAGCACGTCCTGCGGCATGCGCCGCAGCGCGACAGCACTCATCGACTTCAGTTTCCGTGCCACCGGCGGCTCGAACCTTTCGATGGATCCCAGATGGTGAGAAATGATCGCGCAATAGGTGCGCACGGCCTTGGGGAGCAGTTTGTCGGCGTCCCGGTCCCCGGCGGTCTCCGCCACGACCTGGTCGAACGCGCGGATGAAGTCCAGTTGCCGCACATCCCCGATCTGGGTGAGCGAGGAGGCGACACCGCGCCGGTAGTAGACGCCCATGAGGCTCACCGCGGCGAAGGACTCCGCCTCCCGGTGCAGCTTCCAGATCCAGGGCCGGTCCTCGGCGGTGCGCAGGCCGTCGGTGAAGTGCAGCAGACCGCGGTCGACGAGGCGGCGGTGGTAGGCACCCCCCCAGGCGTACGCGTAGTCGACGGAGGTGGAGCGGTCGGCGGGCAGGATCGCGTCGCGCGGGTTCATCACCACCCCGCGCCGGCCGTGCGGCACCCGGTGGATCGCACGCGCCCGCCCGGTGCACTGGACGTGGTCGGTGCGTACGAAGTCGCAGCCCAACTCCTCGATGGCGGCGACCAGTTTGGGATAGTAGCCGGGGGCGAGCCAGTCGTCCCCGTCGAGGAACGTGAGGTACTCGCCGCGTGCCGTGTCGATCCCGGTGTTGCGCGCGGTCGCCAGCCCCCCGTTCTTCTCGTGCCGGACATACACCGCGCCTGGCAGCTCGCGCTCCGCACGCGCGAGGATGTCCGGTGTCTCGTCGCGCGAGCAATCGTCGACGAGAATGAATTCGAAGTCCTCGCGCGCGTTCGCGCGCAGGCTCTTCAGGGTGTCGGGCGCGTATTGCTGCACGTTGTAGAACGGCACGATGACGGAGAGCTTGACCACGCCTGTGACGGTAGGCGGCGGCCCGGCATTCGTCTTGACCGGCGGTTTGATGGGGAGTGAACGACGCGTGGCGGAATAGTGAACCCAGCTGTTTCCCGGCGGTTTCACGGCCTGATTCGCTGTTCGTCGGCGTGCTGTTAACCCTTTGTTGCATTCTGCTTCGGCTGCGCCTCGAAATCCCTTCCTAGCGTCTTCGACGTGCCAGCAAGTACTGCGAGGCGCCTGCGGGTCGCCGTCCTAGCCGATTCCGACACCCGGTGGAAATGGGGTGCGCTCACCGCTGCCCGCATTTCACCGACGGAATTCCCGGAGACCACCGAATCGACGGAAACATCCGATAAAACAGCCGATTCGGACATCCGGCTCGACGGTTTCCTCCTGCGGGGCCGCGCCACCCCCACCGCCCGCCAGCTCAGAGAGGTCGGCGTCCGCGCGGACTCCCTCCGCGAGGTCACCGCCGTCGAATTCCTGCGCGAGATGACGCAGGAGACGTACGACGTCCTCGTGCTCGCCCTCGTCGGCGGCGGCGTCCAGGCGATGCTGCACGGGCTCGCCCACGCCTGGCAGGGACGCCCGCAGCGGCCGGTGGTGGTCACCGGCTACGTCGGCGTCGTCTACGAGAAGCTCGCCGACGGCCTGCTGCTGCGGCACGGCGCGGACCTGGTCCTCGCCAACTCCCGCCAGGACGCGGAGCGGTTCAGGGCCCTCTACGAGGGGGTGGGCGCCGACGCCTCGTCGGTGACCGAGGTGGCGCTGCCCTTCCTCGGCGGCGCCCCGTACGAGAAGAAGGACCCCTACACGGTCGTCTTCGCCGCACAGCCCTCCGTCCCGGAGACCCGCAAGGACCGTGCGTACCTGCTGGACCGGCTCGTCCAGCACGCGCGCCGCCACCCCGAGCGCGAGGTGCTGCTCAAGCTGCGCTCCAAGCCGGGCGAGCACACCACCCACATCGAGGAACTGCCCTACCAGAAGCTGGCCCAGCGGCACGACCTGCCGGCCAACTTCCGCCTGGTCTACGGGAACATGGGCGAGGTCCTCGACCACACCGACCTGCTGGTCACGGTCAGCTCGACGGCCGCCCTGGAATCGCTGCACCGCCGTATCCCCACCGTCGTCCTCACCGACCTCGGAGTGCGGGAGGCGCTCGGCAACCACCACTTCGTGGGCTCGGGCTGCCTCGCCTCCTGGGACCAGCTCGACGCCGGACACGAGCCGACACCCGATGCGGAGTGGGTGGCCCGGCAGGGCGTCGCTGCCGGGGGTACCCCCTCCCAGGGAGGTTCGTACGCCACCGCCTTCGACGAGGCCCGGGCGCGCATCGGGGCGCTGCTCACCACCGGTGAACTCCCGCCGCTGAAGCCCTATTACACCCCCGTCACCGCGCCCGGCTATCTGCCCGGCGTCCTCGCCCGCCACCACCTCGCCCCGGACGGCAGCCCGCTGCCGGGCGCGCCCGCCGCCGACAAGGCGCCCGGACCCGTACGCCAGATCGTCCGCCGCGCGGCGCGGGGCGCGTACCGGCACGGGGTGCAGCGGGTGGCGCCCGTCATCCGGCGGATGGGTGAGCTGTGACCTCTCTTCAAGGAGTAGACCCCATGCCCAACCCGGAAGCGGGCCAAGTCGCTTCGGTGCGCCGGGTGCTCGCGGTGATCCCCGCGCGCGGCGGCTCCAAGGGCGTGCCCGCCAAGAACCTCGCCCCCGTCGGGGGTGTGCCGCTGGTGGCGCGCGCGGTGCGCGAGTGCCTCGCGACCCGCCTGGTGACGGACGTCGTGGTCTCCACCGACGACCAGGCCATCGCGGCGACCGCGCGCCAGGCCGGCGCCGAGGTCGTGCTGCGGCCGGCCGCCATCGCCGGTGACACGGCGACCTCGGAGGCCGCCGTCCTGCACGCCATGGACGCCCACGAGGCCCTGCACGGCGCGTCCGTCGACGTCGTCCTGCTCGTGCAGTGCACCAGCCCGTTCATCGTCCGCGAGGACATCGACGGGGTGGCGGGCGCGATCGTCGAGAACGGCGCGGACAGCGCGGTCACCGTGGCCCCCTTCCACGGCTTCATCTGGCGAGACTCCGAGGACGCAGCGGACGAGGCAGCCGCCGGCACCGTCGCCGAGGCCGACGCGGCCGTCGGCGGCGGCTACGGCGTCAACCACGACAAGTCCTTCCGCCCGCGCCGCCAGGACCGCCCCCAGGACCTGCTGGAGACCGGCGCCGCCTACGCGATGGACGCGGCCGGCTTCCGCAAGCACCGGCACCGCTTCTTCGGCCGTACGGAACTGGTGCGGACGGACCCGGCGCGGGTCCTGGAGATCGACGACCCGCACGACCTGGCGCGGGCACGGGCTCTGGCGCCCCTCTTCGACGCGGACCTCCCCGGTTCGCTGCCCACGGCTGACGACGTCGACGCAGTCGTACTGGACTTCGACGGCACCCAGACCGACGACCGGGTGCTGATCGACGCCGATGGAAAGGAGTTCGTCTCCGTGCACCGCGGGGACGGACTCGGCATCGCGGCCCTGCGCAAGAGCGGGCTGAAGATGCTGATCCTCTCCACGGAAGTGAACCCGGTCGTCGCCGCACGGGCCCGGAAGCTCAAGATCCCGGTCCTGCACGGCATCGACCGGAAGGACCTCGCGCTGAAGCAGTGGTGCGAGGAGCAGGGCATCGCGCCCGAGCGCGTGCTCTACGTCGGCAACGACGTCAACGACCTCCCTTGCCTCGCCCTCGTCGGCTGGCCCGTGGCGGTCGCGAGCGCCCACGACGTGGTACGCGGCGCCGCCCGTGCGGTCACCACCGTCCCCGGTGGCGACGGCGCGATCCGAGAGATCGCCAGCTGGATCCTCGGCCCCTCTCTCGATTCCCTCCACAAGTAAGGACAGTTCCTGCCATGAGCACCAACTCCCGTCTGCGTACGTTCGCATCCCGCGAGGTCGGCCCGGGCAAGCCCGTCTACATCTGCGGCGAGATCGGCATCAACCACAACGGCGAGCTGGAGAACGCCTTCAAGCTGATCGACGTGGCGGCCGAGGCCGGCTGCGACGCCGTGAAGTTCCAGAAGCGCACCCCCGAGATCTGCACCCCGCGCGACCAGTGGGACATCGAGCGCGACACCCCCTGGGGCCGGATGACCTACATCGACTACCGCCACCGCGTGGAGTTCGGCGAGGACGAGTACCGCCGGATCGACGAGTACTGCAAGGAGAAGGGCATCGACTGGTTCGCGTCCCCGTGGGACACCGAGGCGGTCGCCTTCCTGGAGAAGTTCGACCTCCCGGCCCACAAGGTCGCCTCCGCGTCCCTCACCGACGACGAGCTGCTGCGCGCCCTGCGCGCGACCGGCCGCACGATCATCCTGTCCACGGGCATGTCGACCCCGAAGCAGATCCGCCACGCGGTGGAGGTGCTCGGCAGCGACAACATCCTCATGTGCCACGCCACCTCGACCTACCCGGCGAAGGCCGAGGAGCTCAACCTCCGCGTGATCAACACGCTGGAGAAGGAGTACCCGAACGTCCCGATCGGCTACTCCGGCCACGAGACCGGCCTGCAGACCACGCTGGCCGCGGTCGCCCTGGGCGCGGTGTTCGTCGAGCGCCACATCACCCTGGACCGCGCCATGTGGGGCTCCGACCAGGCGGCCTCGGTCGAGCCGCAGGGCCTGACGCGCCTGGTGCGCGACATCCGCACCATCGAGGCGGCGCTCGGCGACGGCGTGAAGAAGGTCTACGACTCCGAGCTCGGCCCGATGAAGAAGCTGCGCCGCGTCACCGGCGTCGTCGCCGAGGCGGAGATCGCCGCGGCCGCCGGCGAGCCGGTGGCGGTCTGAGCGCCTTACGGGACGGTCGTGAGCCGATGAGCCCCCGCGCCGGATCCGCCGGCCACCCCCACTCCACGCTCGCCTTCGTCGAGAGCCCGGTACAGCTCCTGAACGTGCTGGAGTGGGCCCACGCGCACGCCCTGGGCACCGCGGGGGGCACCGCGCCCGGGCGCGCGGCGGCGATCCCCGCGCAGGGGCGCCGGCGGCCGCGCGGGATTCCCGCGCAGGGGGGCCGGGGTTCCGGCGCGGGGCGTACGGCGGGGGACGGCGGGGAGCCGCACGGTACGACGGGGGACGGCGCGGGCGCGGCGGGGAACAGCGGAGGGCCGGACGGTACGGCGCCGCAGGACGGGGGCGCGGCGGACGGTACGGCGTCGCGGGACGGGGGCGCGCGGGACGGTACGGCGCCGGAGGGGCTCACCCTCGTGGTGCTGGCGCCCACCGACCCGATGACCCGGGGCCAGCTGCGCCGCATGGCGGAACTGGCCCGTGACGAGGGGTACCAGGTCCGCTGGGAGGAGGCGCGGGGCGGTGCCCTGGCCCCCTTCCACACCATCGGCGGCCTCACCCCGCTGCTGCGCCGGGCGCACCGGGTGGTGATGGGGGACCCGTTCTCCCGCTACGTCCAGCTGCTGCTGACCATCACCGGGGCCCGGGAGCTGGTGGTGGTGGACGACGGCACCGCGACCATGGAGTTCGTCGCCCAGCTCGCCCGCGGTGAACGTTTGGTGCGCTGGCACCGCAAGGGCAGCCGCCGGGGCCCCCGGGACCTGCTGTTCGCCCCCGTGTCGTCCTCGGCGCGCCGCAGGCTGACGCCGGGCACCCGGCGCACGGTGGAGGTCTTCTCCTCCATGCCGATCGACGAGGCCCCGGCCGGGGTCACGATCACGCCGAACGACTTCGCCTGGACCAGGGCCCGCTTCGGCCCGCCACGCCTGACCAAGGGCGCGGACCTGGTCGGCACCTCCCTCGTCGAGACGGGCGTGGTGGACGGCGAGCGCTATCTGGAGGCGGTGCGGTCGCTCGCCACGGCGCACGGGGCGACCCGCTACTTCGCCCACCGCCGGGAAAGCCCCGAGAAACTCCACAAGCTGGCGGTGGAGACGGGGCTGGAGGTGGTCCGCCCCGATCTCCCCCTGGAACTGATCGCCCGCCGCGGCCCCGTCGGCCGTACGATCCTCAGCTTCCCCTCCACGGTCGTCCACACCCTGCCGCTGGCCCTGGTCGGCACGGAGGTCCGCGTCGCGGTGTGCGACATCGACCCCGCCTGGCTCACGGACCACGCCTCGCCCCGGGCGCAGGGCTTCCTGTCGGGGGTGACGGACACCGCGCGGGACGTGGACCGGGTGTCGTCGGGGACAGGGGGGCCACCGGACGTGGCGGCCGCCGAGCAGGACGTGGCGGCGGGATAGACCTGCGGCCGGACCGGAGTCCCGCCGGATCGTCGGGGAAGCGGTCGGCGCAGTCAGGGGCCATGCGTCATACGACGCCTCGGGGGCCATGCGCCGTACGGCGCCCGGGGACCATGCGTCGTACGACGCCCGGGTGGTCCGTACGAAGTCCGGTTACCGGCGTTCACGGCGGGCGGCCCCACCCGCGCGGGCGCACGGGCAAAGGGCTGCTTTCAAGCGCTTGCCACTTCGCCATGTGAGGCCCCGCCCGGGTGGGGGAGTCGTAGGGGAGGTGACGCTTCCACGACGGGAAGGCGGCGTGACGTGGTATCCGTGGTGTACGGGAATCGCTCGGAACCCTTCGAGCGTTCACGTAACGGGACGCTCGTACACGGAAGCGGTCCCGTACTGGGATCACCGGGCGCCCCCCACGGCGCCGGGACGCCGCCGCGGTCACCCCCGCGGCCCCGCTCTCGACCCCCGGCCCGATTCCGTCGCCCGGAAAGCCCGGCGAGTTTACCCATCCCCACAGCCGACCATGCGGCGTGCGGCTAGATTTTTCTCCCCTGACGGGCTGAAGTTTTGTTGACCGCAGGGAGGTCGGCCGCCCGATCGCCTTACCCTTCAAAGGGTGAACCAATTGATGTCCCTAGAGTCCGAGGCCGATCACCCGGGGGAAGCGGTGCTTCCCGGCGCGCTGTCCGAGGCGCTGCACGCCGAACTCGTCGCCTTCCGTCGCGACCTGCACATGCACCCGGAACTCGGTCACCAGGAGTTCCGTACGACCGCCGCGATCAAGGCCCGCCTGGAGCAGGCGGGTCTCACGCCGCGCGTCCTCGACACCGGGACCGGACTCGTGTGTGACATCGGCGACCCGGACGGCGTACGCCCGATGCTCGCGCTCCGCGCGGACATCGACGCGCTCCCCATCCCGGACACCAAGACCGACTGCACCTACCGGTCCACCGTGCCGGACCGCGCCCACGCCTGCGGCCACGACGTGCACACCACGGTCGTCCTCGGCGCCGGACTCGTCCTCGCCGAGCTGCACCGCGAGGGGCGGCTGCCGCGGCCGGTGCGACTGGTCTTCCAGGCCGCCGAGGAGGTCCTGCCGGGCGGGGCCGCCGACGCCATCGAGTCCGGGGTCCTGGAGGGGGTCGGGCGGATCATCGCCGTGCACTGCGACCCCAAGGTCGACGCCGGGCGCATCGGGCTGCGGCACGGTCCCATCACCTCCGCCTGCGACCGGCTCGAGGTCGCGCTCGACGGCCCGGGCGGCCACACCGCGCGCCCGCACCTCACCACGGACCTGGTGCTGGCCGCCGCGCGTGTCGCCGCCGAGGTGCCGGGGATGGTCGCGCGCCGCGTCGACGCGCGCAGCGGGCTCTCGGTCACCTGGGGGCGCATCGAGTCCGGGCACGCCTGCAATGTCATCCCCCAGCACGCCGAGATCTCCGGGACCGTACGCTGCCTGGACCTCGACGCCTGGCGGCAGGCGCCGGACCTGGTGCACGCGGCGGTCGACGAGATCGCCAACCAGTACAAGGCCAAGCCCGAGATCAACTACGTCCGCGGGGTGCCCCCGGTCGTCAACGAGGCCGGCGTGACCGAACTGCTGCGCGACGCGATGACCGCACGGCGCGGTGCCCACTCCGTGGAGGACACCGAGCAGAGCCTCGGCGGCGAGGACTTCTCCTGGTACCTGGAGAAGGTGCCCGGCGCCATGGCCCGCCTCGGCGTCCGCCGCCCCGGGGACCGCGTGGTGCGGGACCTGCACCAGGGTGACTTCGACGCGGACGAGCACGCCATCACGGTGGGCGTGGAACTGTTCACGGCGGCGGCACTGCTGGACGCGCAGGAGCGTTAGAGGTCCTCACCAGAAGTCGTTGATCACCGCATCGGGCAAGGACGGAACCGCCCCCGCACGACCGCAGGGATCGTGCGGGGCATCGGACCGCACCCCTGGGCACGGCGCCCGTGGACGTGAGGGAACCCCGTCCGAGGGCCCCGCAGGCCGGTCCGACCTGCGGGGACGCGTCTCGCTGAGGGATACTGGCGGTGGGCGGCCGCGAGAAGATCCGGCCCGAGGAGGATCTTGGTGGCGCAACTATCGCGTACATCACGTCCGAGCGCCGAGGGCGGCGGGTCTGCCGTGTGAATGCAGGTCCGGGGGCACACGGTTCAAAACGGTCGGATAACGCTCTGGCAATGAGGGGTTTTCCGGATTGTCTACGCGCGTTACGCTGCCGCGGAACCAGCGCCTGGATTGGGCGCTCGCACAAAGGAGTCTCATTCCATGCGCCGGGTGGCCAAGCTTTCCGCTGCGTGTATCGCGACCGCAGCCCTCGCCGTGACTGCCACTGCTTGTGGCAGCACCTCCTCCGACAACAGCAGCTCGTCGTCCTCCAGCGGCGGCAAGGGCCTCAAGATCGGCCTTGCCTACGACGTCGGCGGCCGTGGTGACCGCTCCTTCAACGACTCCGCCGCGCGTGGTGCCGACAAGGCCGAGAAGGAATTGGGCGGCTCCATAAAGGAGCTGACCGCCAAGACCTCGGACACCGAGGCCGACCGCGAGCAGCGCCTGCAGGACCTGGCGGACGCGGGCTACAACCCGATCGTCGCCGTCGGTTTCTCCTACGCCCCTGCTGTGACCAAGATCGCCGCGAAGTTCCCGAAGACCAGCTTCGGCCTCGTCGACTCGGTCGTCCAGGGCGCGAACGTCAACAGCATCACGTTCACCGAGGAGCAGGGTTCCTACCTCGCCGGTGTCGCCGCGGCGCTGAAGACCAAGAAGGACCACGTCGGCTTCATCGGCGGCGTCGACAACCCGCTGATCAAGAAGTTCGAGGCGGGTTACGTCCAGGGCGTGCACGACACCAACCCGAAGGTCAAGGTCGACGTCCAGTACCTGTCCCACGGTCAGGACTTCTCCGGCTTCTCCAGCCCCGACAAGGGCCAGCAGGCCGCGCAGGGCATGCTGGACAACGGCGCCGACGTGATCTACACGGCCGCCGGCTCCTCCGGCAACGGCGCGATCGAGGCCGTGCACGGCACCAAGGGCGCCTGGGCCATCGGCGTGGACTCCGACCAGTACAACATCCCGGGTCTGGCCCAGTACAAGAGCTCGATCCTGACCTCGATGGTCAAGAACGTCGACGTCGGTGTGTACGACTTCATCAAGTCCGTCAAGGACGGCAAGCCGCTGACCGGCAACAACGTCTACTCGCTGGCCAAGGGCGGTGTCTCGCTGGCCACCAGCGGCGGCTTCATCAGCGACATCCAGCCCAAGCTGGACGCCGCGAAGAAGAAGATCGTCGACGGTCAGATCAAGGTCAAGACGACCCCGTGACCTGACAGGTCCGGCCGGCCCGCCGATCAGGCGATCCGGCCGGACCGCCGGATTTCAGGCTCGGCGCGGGGGCGGCTTGCGCAAGCCCCCCGCCGAGCCATAACAATGTGTCAACTCTACGCGTGTAGCGCAGAGTTGCCGCGCTAGCGTCGCCGACGCCCGCCACCTCCCCCACGCAGCCCCTTTCCCCGAGGAGAGTGCGCCATCAACGCGTCCAGCCCTCCCGCTGCCGTCGAACTGCGCGGCATCACCAAGCGTTTTCCCGGCGTCGTCGCCAACCGCGATATCGACATCACGGTCCGCACGGGCACCGTCCACGCCCTGTGCGGCGAGAACGGCGCCGGCAAGTCCACCCTGATGAAGATCCTTTACGGCATGCAGCAGCCGGACGAGGGCACCATCACGGTCAATGGCGAACAGGTCGTCTTCCACAACCCGGGTGACGCCATCGCCCGCGGCATCGGCATGGTGCACCAGCACTTCATGCTCGCCGACAACCTCACCGTGCTGGAGAACGTCGTCCTCGGCGCGGAGAAGCTGTACGGCATCGGGAACAAGGCCCGCGCGAAGATCAAGGAGATCTCGGACGCGTACGGTCTCAACGTCCGCCCGGACGTGCTCGTGGAGGAGCTGGGCGTCGCCGACCGCCAGCGCGTGGAGATCCTCAAGGTCCTCTACCGCGGCGCCAAGACCCTCATCCTGGACGAGCCGACCGCCGTGCTCGTGCCACAGGAGGTCGACGCGCTTTTCGACAACCTGCGTGAGCTGAAGTCCGAGGGCCTCACCGTCATCTTCATCTCCCACAAGCTGGGCGAGGTGCTGTCGGTCGCCGACGAGATCACCGTCATCCGGCGCGGTACGACGGTCGGCACCGCCGAGCCGTCGCGCACCACCCCCAAGCAGCTCGCCGAGATGATGGTCGGCAGCGAGCTGCCCACCCCCCAGACCGCGGAGTCCACCGTCACGGACGTCTCGATGCTCAAGGTCGACGGCCTGCACCTGACGCAGACCGACCTCGACGGCGTCGAGCGGATCATCCTCGACGAGATCTCCTTCACGATCCACAAGGGCGAGGTCCTCGGCATCGCCGGTGTGGAGGGCAACGGCCAGTCCGAGCTGGTCGAGGCGATCATGGGCATGCGCCATCCGGACACCGGCGCGATCACCCTCGACGGCATCGACATCTCCCACGCCCCCACCCGCAGCCGCCGCGAGGCCGGCATCGGCTACATCCCTGAGGACCGCCACCGCCACGGCCTGCTGCTGGAAGCCCCGCTGTGGGAGAACCGCATCCTCGGCCACGTCACCGAGAGGCCCAACTCGCGCGGCGGCCTCATCGACATCAAGGCGGCCCGCGCCGACACCGAGCGGATCGTGCAGGCCTACGACGTCCGCACGCCCGGCATCGACGTCACCGCGGCCTCGCTGTCCGGCGGCAACCAGCAGAAGCTGATCGTCGGCCGCGAGATGAGCCACAAACCCAAGCTGCTCATCGCCGCCCACCCCACCCGCGGTGTGGACGTCGGCGCCCAGGCGGCCATCTGGGACTACATCCGCGAGGCCCGCCGCGAGGGCCTGGCCGTGCTGCTGATCTCGGCCGACCTGGACGAGCTGATCGGGCTCTCCGACACCCTGCGGGTGATGTACCGCGGCCGTCTGGTCGCCGACGCCGACCCCGCCACCATCACCCCCGAAGAGCTGGGCTCCGCCATGACCGGTGCGGCCACCGGCCACCTGGAGCACACAGAGGACGACGCGCGATGAACAAGCTGACCTCACGGATCGACAAGGAGCGGCTGTTCCTCGGCATCGCCGCGCCGGTGCTGGCGGTCGTCGCCGCGCTCGTCGTCACCGCCCTGGTGATCCTCGCGACCGGCAAGAACCCCGGCCCCGCCTTCAACGACATGGTGACCTACGGCTTCGCCAGCGACAGCCAGGTCTACATCCTCAACAAGGCGACCACCTACTACCTGGCGGGCGTCTCGGTGGCCATCGGCTTCCGGATGAACCTGTTCAACATCGGCGTCGACGGCCAGTACCGGCTCGCCGCGTTCTTCGCCGCCGTCCTCGGCGGTGCGCTGACCCTGCCCGGCTGGCTCTCCATCCTGCTGATCCTGCTCTGCGCCATGGCGACCGGCGCCGTGTGGGCGGCCATCGCCGGAATCCTGAAGGTGACCCGCGGCGTCAGCGAGGTCATCTCGACGATCATGCTGAACTCGATCGCCACGGCGATCATCGCCTACCTGCTCCAGCCCGGAAAGCTGGCCCAGCTCCAGCAGGGCGGCACCGTCGTCGCCACCAAGCCGCTGCCCTCGGCCTCGCACTTCTTCAGCATCAACACCGGCCCGGCCGGTGACCTGTGGGGCTTCATCTTCATCGCCGTGCTCGTCGGCATCGCGTACTGGTTCGTGCTCGGCCGCACCCGGTTCGGTTACGACCTGCGCACCGTCGGCCAGTCCGAGAGCGCGGCCACCGCCAGCGGTGTGTCGGTGAAGAAGATGGTCGTCACCAGCATGATCATCTCGGGTGCGGTGGCCGGTCTCATCGGCATGCCGACCCTGCTCAACGACAGCTACCAGTTCAGCAGTGACTTCCCGACGGGCATCGGCTTCACCGGCATCGCCATCGCGCTGCTCGGCCGCAACAACCCGGTCGGCATCGCGCTCGGCGCCCTGCTCTGGGGCTTCCTGGAGCGCACCACCAACCACCTGGAATTCCAGGGCTACGACAAGGAAATCCTCGGCGTCATCCAGGGCGTCATCGTGCTGTGCGTCGTCATCGCCTACGAGGTCGTACGCCGCTACGGCCTGAAGCGCCAGCAGCAGAAGGTCGGCGCCGAACTCGCCGCCCAGGCCGCCGCCCAGACGAAGAAGCAGGAGGTGGCGTGATGACTGCCACGATGACCGACGCGCCGCCGCCCGCGGCGCCCAAGGCGGGCGACGCGCCCCAGCGCTCCGGCCGCTCGCTCGGCCAGATCCTCATGATCGTCGCGGGTGCGCTCCTGCTCCTGGCCGCGGTCCGCATGATCACCGGCTCGCAGGACCTCGACTCCGCCGGCCAGATCAGCGCCGCCCTCGGCCTCGCCGTGCCCATCGGCCTCGCCGGTCTCGCCGGCCTGTGGTCCGAGCGCGCCGGTGTGGTCAACATCGGCCTCGAGGGCATGATGATCCTCGGCACCTTCGGCGCCGGCTGGGTCGGTTGGCAGACCAGCCCCTGGCTCGGCCTGCTGATGGGCATCGGCTTCGGTGTCGTCGGAGGCCTGGTGCACGGAGTCGCCACCATCACCTTCGGCGTCGACCACATCGTCTCCGGTGTCGCGATCAACCTGCTCGCGCTCGGCGCCACCCAGTACCTCGCCAAGCTGTTCTTCACCAATGGCGCGGCGGCGAACGCGGGCGGCAACCCCAAGCAGTCCCCGCCGGTCGGGAACCTGCCCGACGTCACCGTGCCCGGCCTCTCCGACGGCCTGCACTCGATCGAGAACCACCACTGGTTCCTGATCTCCGACATCGCCGGCATCCTCGGCGGCCTGGTCACCCACCTGTCCGTGATCACGGTCCTGGCAGCGGTGCTGTTCCTCGCCAGCTGGTGGCTGCTGTGGCGCACCCCGTTCGGTCTGCGGCTGCGCTCCTGCGGCGAGAACCCGACCGCCGCCGAGTCCCTCGGCGTCAACGTCTACACCTACAAGTACGCGGCCGTCGCCGTCTCCGGCGGCCTCGCCGGCCTCGGCGGCGCCTTCCTGGCGCTGGTCACCTCGCACACGTACCTGGAGGGCCAGACAGGTGGCCGCGGCTTCATCGGCCTCGCCGCGATGATCTTCGGCAACTGGCGCACGGGCGGCCTGGCGATGGGCGCCGGCCTGTTCGGCTACTCCGACGCCCTCCAGCTGCGCAACGGCGGTACGACCGTCCACGCGCTGCTGCTCCTGCTGATCGTCCTGCTCGTCGCCCTGGCCGGCTGGAAGCTGTACCGCAAGGCGATGGTGCAGGGCGCGGTCAGCCTGGTCATGGCCGCCCTGGTGCTGGTCTGGTACCTGCTCACCGACACGGTCCCGAGCGACTTCGTCGGCGCCACCCCGTACGTCGTCACCCTGCTTGTACTGTCGTTGTCCGCGCAGCGCCTGCGGATGCCCAAGGCCGACGGCATGCGGTACCGGAAGGGACAGGGCAAGTGACCGAGCCCGCGACGTTCGACTGGGCGGCCCTCAGGGAGGAGGCGCGCGCGGCGATGTCCCGCGCCTACGCCCCCTACTCCGGCTACCGGGTCGGCGTGGCGGCCCTCGTCGAGGACGGGCGGACCGTCACCGGCTGCAACGTCGAGAACGCCTCCTACGGCCTGAGCCTGTGCGCCGAGTGCGGGCTCGTCTCACAGCTGCAGAACACTGGGGGCGGCCGGCTCACACACTTCACCTGCGTGAACGGCGAGGGCGAGCTGCTCGTCCCGTGCGGTCGCTGCCGCCAGCTGCTGTACGAGTTCGGCGGCCCCGATCTGCTGGTGGACTCTCCGGCGGGGGTCCTGCCGCTGTCGGAGATGCTGCCCCAGGCTTTCGGCCCGGACCATCTCACCAAGTAACTCCTGTGCGGCCCCTCTGAGTTGATCTCTACGGCTCAGGGGGGCCGTACACCTTCGGACCTGAAGGTCCTTCGAACCTCCGGAAGGAACCCATGGCCATGGACGCCATCTCCGTCATCCGCACCAAGCGGGACCGCGGTGAGCTGAGCGACGAGCAGATCGACTGGGTCATCGACGCGTACACGCGGGGCGAGGTCGCCGACGAGCAGATGTCCGCGCTCGCGATGGCCATCCTGCTCAACGGCATGAACCGCCGCGAGATCGCCCGCTGGACGGCGGCGATGATCGCCTCGGGCGAGCGCATGGACTTCTCGTCCCTCTCCCGCCCGACGGCCGACAAGCACTCGACGGGCGGCGTCGGCGACAAGATCACGCTGCCGCTGGCCCCGCTGGTCGCCGCGTGCGGCGCGGCGGTCCCGCAGCTGTCGGGCCGGGGCCTCGGCCACACGGGCGGCACGCTGGACAAGCTGGAGTCGATCCCGGGCTGGCGCGCGCTGCTGTCGAACGAGGAGATGCTGTCCGTCCTGGACGGTGTCGGCGCCGTGATCTGCGCGGCGGGCGACGGCCTGGCACCCGCGGACAAGAAGCTGTACGCGCTCCGCGACGTGACGGGCACGGTGGAGGCCATCCCCCTGATCGCCTCCTCCATCATGTCGAAGAAGATCGCCGAGGGCACGGGTTCGCTGGTCCTGGACGTGAAGGTCGGCTCGGGCGCCTTCATGAAGACTTTGGACGACGCGCGTGAGCTGGCGCGGACGATGGTGGGCCTCGGCACGGACCACGGCGTGAAGACGATCGCGCTGCTGACCGACATGTCGACCCCGCTCGGCCTGACCGCGGGCAACGCGCTGGAGGTCCGCGAGTCGGTGGAGGTCCTGGCGGGCGGCGGCCCGGCCGACGTGGTGGAGCTGACGATCGCCCTGGCGCGCGAGATGCTGGACGCGGCCGGAGTGAAGGACGCGGACCCGGCGAAGGCCCTGGCGGACGGCTCCGCGATGGACGTCTGGCGCCGCATGATCGCGGCCCAGGGCGGCGACCCGGACGCGCCGCTGCCGAGGTCGAAGGAGCAGCACGTGATCAAGGCCCCGTCGTCGGGTGTCCTGACCCGCCTCGACGCCTACGACATCGGCGTCGCCGCCTGGCGCCTCGGCGCGGGCCGCGCCCGCAAGGAGGACCCGGTGCAGGCGGCGGCGGGCGTGGAGATGCACGCCAAGCCGGGCGACACGGTCACGGAGGGCCAGCCCCTGCTGACCCTGCACACGGACACCCCCGAGCGCTTCGCGTACGCGCTGGAGGCGGTGGAGGGCTCGTACGACATCGCGGCGGCGGACACCGAGTTCACGGCGTCGCCGGTGGTGCTGGAACGTATCGCCTGACCAGGCGTTTCCCCTTTCGGGTGAACGGGATCGGTGGACCGCCGCCGGTCCCGTTCGGCATGCTGGGATCGGTGACGCACCGATAGGAGATCGCCATGAGCGCACTCACCGTCAGCCATGACCCCGAGCAGAGCTGGGACGAGCTCGTCCGGTTCTGGGAGGAGATGGAATGGCCTGAGGGCAGCAAGGTGGAGATCATCGAGGGGATCATCACCGTGTCACCTGCTCCGGCCCCGCGCCACAATGTGATCGCGGAACGCATCCAGCGTCGCCTCTACTCCGTGATCCCCGATGACTGGGGAATCTTCCAGACGCTGGCCATCGCCGTGCCGTCGCGCCTGGGCATGCTCATCCCGGACCTTGTGGTGGCCCCCGTGCCGCTGTGCGCGGAAACAGACACCCACATTCCGGCCGCCCTCGCCGAACTCGTCGTCGAGGTGACCTCCAAGTCCAACGCCCGCCACGACCGCATCAGCAAGCCCGCCGCCTACGCCGCCGCAGGCATCCCGCTCTACCTCCTCGTCGACCGCTGGGCCCCCGAAGGCCCCACCGCGACGCTCTACGGAGAACCGAAGGGTGACGTCTACCGCCCGCTGAGCACCGCCAAGTTCGGTGAGGCCATCAAGCTTCCGGCTCCCTTCGATCTCGTCATCGACACCAGCGAGTTTCCGGTCGACTAGATAGAGGCGAAACCGCTGCCGATGATTTGCCGGCGTCCGCCCGGTCAACCCTCCGTGGACGCCGACACACCCCCTGTACTCGTGCTCGCCGGACTCGTCGCTCCCGACGAGGTGGCGCGGCTGGGCGACGACGTGCGGGGGCTTCTGGAGGACAGCGGGGGCGGGGTCGTCGTATGCGACGTCGGCGCCCTCAGGCCCGTGCAGCTCGCGACCGTGGAGGTGCTGGCCCGGCTGCAGCTCGCCGCCCGGCGGGCCGGGGGCCGCATCCGGCTGCGCGACCCGGCGCCCGCGCTGCGCGCGCTACTCGACCTCGTCGGCCTGCCCTTCGAGCTGGAGGGGCAGGCCGAACAACGGGAACCAGCGCTGGGTGTCCAGGAAGCAGTGGAACCCGGAGATCCGGCCGGCTGATGTCTCCAGCACCTGCACCGCCCAGGCCGTGAAGCCGCCCTTCTCCGGGTCCGGCTTGTACTGGGCGAAGCCCGGCAGGCCGTTCACCGCGACCGGCACCAGCCGCGAGCCCGCGCAGGCGGCGCCGAGCGTGGTCATGAAACCGGTGATGTCCGAGGTGCCGCGCAGCCACAGGTCGAACGGCGGCATCGTCATCACCGCGTCCTCGTGCAGCAGGGCCGTCAGCGCCGCCATGTCGTACCCCTCGAAGGCCGCCACATAGCGCTCCAGGAGCTTCTGCTGCTCCTCGTCGAGGGGGTCGGAGACGGCGGCGTCGGCGCCGTCCCCGCTCCGCTCCGCCAGCGTCGCGCGCGCCCGCTGCAACGCGCTGTTGACCGAGGCGACCGAGGTGCCGAGCAGTTCGGCGACCTCGCTCGCCTTCCAGGCCAGCACCTCCCGCAGGATGAGGACCGCGCGCTGCTTGGGCGGCAGCTGCTGCAGGGCCGCCATGAAGGCCAGGCGGACGGATTCCTTGGCGACGGCCGCCTCCGCCGGGTCCCCGGTCGTCGGCAGTACCCGGGCGTCGGGCATCGGCTCCAGCCACGTGTGGTCCGGTCGCGGGGAGAGGGCGGCCCGCTCCAGTGGCGTGGCCTCGGTCAGGTCCATCGGGCGGGCCCGCTTGTTGCCCGCGTTCAGCATGTCCAGGCAGACGTTCGTCGCGATCCGGTACAGCCACGAGCGCAAGGAGGAGCGGCCCTCGAACTTCTCGTAGCTCCGCCAGGCGCGGACCATCGTGTCCTGCACCGCGTCCTCGGCCTCGAAGGACGAGCCGAGCATGCGGTAGCAGTACCCCGTCAGCTCGACCCTGTGCTTCTCCAGCCGGACGTCGAGGTCATCCACCGTCGCCGTGCCCTCACCCATGGTCCACCCACCCCTGTGGCCGTTCCTGTCGCGCGCCATTGCGCCCCAGCACTTCGGAAGCTACAGCAGCCCACTGACAACGGCTCCCGGAGCGCATGAACACCCAGGTCGCAGGGGTTTCGAGGACGACCTTGGCCGGCCCGGCTCAGTGTGCGGGCACCGGCTCCCGGCGCGCGGCGACGCGGGCCGCCCGCGACCCGAACAGGGTGATCACCACGACGCCCAGGACCGCCAGCACACCCATGCCCACCGTTCCGGCCCAGCCCTCCGCGTGGAACGCGACCGCGCCGAGCGTGCTGCCCGTGCTGGAGCCGACGTAGTACGCCGACTGGTAGAGCGCCGACGCCTGCGCGCGGCCCTCCTTCGCCGTGTGGCTGACCGCCGACGACGCCACCGCGTGGCCCGCGAAGAACCCGGCCGTGATCAGGACCAGGCCCAGCAGGACCAGGGGGAGCGAGGGCGCCAGGGAGAGCAGCAGGCCCGCCGTGGTCGTGCCGCCCGCCAGGTACAGCGCCCCGCGACGGCCCAGACGGCCCACCAGACGCCCCGCCGTCGACGCCGACACCGTGCCCACCAGGTACACCAGGAAGATCGAGCCGATGATGCCCTGCGGCAGCCCGAACGGCGCCTCCGTCAGGCGGTAGCCGATCACCGTGTAGACACCGCCGAACACCGTCATGAACAGCGCGCCGATCGCGTACAGCCGGCGCAGCAGCGGGTTGGCGAGGTGGTCGCGGACCGTGCGGGCCAGCACCCGCGGGCGCAGCGAACCCGCCGTGAAGTGCCTGGGCGCCGGCAGCAGCAGACGGAACGCCACCGCGCACGCGACCGCGATCACGCCGACCGCGCCGACGGCCACCCGCCAGCCCCACTCCTGCGCGACCCAGCCGGTGATGATCCGGCCGCTCATCCCGCCGACGCTGTTCCCGGCCACGAACAGGCCGATCGCCGTGACCAGGGCCTTGGGCCGTACCTCCTCGGCCAGGTACGCGGTCGCCGACGCCGGCAGCCCGGCCAGCGCCGCGCCCTGCACCGCCCGCAGCACGATCAGGGAGCCCAGCGACGGGGCGAAGGGGACGAGCAGTCCGACGGTCACCGCCACGGCCAGCGACGCCGTCATCAGCGTGCGCCGTCCGAAGCGTTCGGACAGGGCGCTCATGGGAAGGACGAACAGCGCCAGCGCGCCGGTCGCGCCGGACACCGTCCAGCTCGCCGCGCTCGCCGTCACCCCGAAGTCGCGGGAGACGAGCGGCAGCAGGGCCTGCGTGGAGTAGAGGAGCGCGAAGGTGGCGACGCCGGCGAGGAAGAGCGCGAGGCTCATCCGGCGGTAGCCGGGGCCACTCGGGGTCATCCGCGAGTCGGGGGCAGGGACGGTGACGGCATCGGCGTCCACGGCGGTGGACGCCCCGGTATCGGCAGCAGGCATGCCTCGAACGTACGGACACGACCGCTGATCCGTCCAATGCACAGAACCGTCATAATCGTTCCTGTGATGCATCAGCAGAGGTCAGCCGCTCGGCTGTCATCGTTCAGTGACACAAGTGACGCAGAAGACATCGTCACGCTGCTCGCGCCGCGCCTCGCGTACTTCGCGGGCGTCGCCCGCACCGAGCACGTCACGCGCGCCGCGCAGGAGATGCAGGTCCCGCAGTCCACCCTGTCCCGGGCCCTGGCACGGCTCGAGGAGGACCTGGGCGTGGAGCTGTTCGCCCGGCGTGGCCGCACGGTCGCGCTCACTCCGGCGGGGCGCACGTTCCTCGCCTCCGTCGAGCGCGCCCTCGCCGAGATCGAACGGGCCGCGGAGGAGGTGCGCGCGGACGCCGACCCGGCCGCAGGCAAGGTCGCCTTCGGCTTTCTGCACACGATGGGCGCCGAGACCGTGCCCGGGCTGATCCACGCCTTCCGCGCCGACCATCCGCGCGTCCGCTTCAGCCTGGTGCAGAACTACGGCGAGGCGATGCTGGAGCGGCTGCGGGCGGGGGAGCTGGACCTTTGCCTGACCTCTCCGGTGCCCGACGCGCCCGATCTGGTCGCCCGGCGACTCGACGAGCAGAAGCTGCGGCTGGTGGTGCCCGCCGACCACCGGCTCGCGAGCCGCAGGCGCGTGCGGCTCGCGGAGGCCGCCGACGAGACGTTCGTGACCCTGGAGCCCGGGTACGGCATGCGGCGCATCACCGACGACCTGTGCCGCGAGGCGGGGTTCAAGCCGCGGATCGCCTTCGAGGGCGAGGAGGCCGAGACGCTGCGCGGCTTGGTCGCGGCGGGGCTGGGCGTGGCTCTGCTGCCGCCGCCGGCCGTGCCTCGGCCCGGGGTCGTGGAGCTCACGGTCACCGCGCCGCGGGCGGCCCGGGAGATCGGCGTGGCGTGGCTTGCGGGGCACGTGGACACGCCGCCGGTGGCGGCCTTCAAGAAGTTTCTGCTGTCGAGGAGGGGGCGGCTTCTCCCGGACTGAGGCACAGGTTCGTCGTGTTCGCTCGCGCCCGCGCGGCGGAGCCGCACGTCGACGCAAGTCCCCCGCCCCTCAAGGGGTTCCCCCCGGCTTCACCTCCTCAACGACCTCCCGAACCCCGCAGCCAGCGGCATCCTCAACCCCAGCGGCGGCGGAGCCGCCAGTGCGTCCTGGACCGGGCGGGAGAACGCCCGTCCGAACAGCGAGCCCATCACGAAGTCCTCGGCCAGGGCGTGGACTTCCGAGCGGTACTGGTGCAACCCGTGGCCGTCGGAGTGGACCTCGAAGCGGCAGATGTCGCGGTTCGCCTTCTTCGCACGCGCCGCCAGGCGGAACGACAGCTCCGGGTCCGTGCGTTCGTCGTTCGTGCCGTGCACGATCAGCACCCGGCGTCCGGCGAGCTGTTTCACCGGTTCGGGTGGCGCCGCCACGTCCTCCTCGGGCAGCCAAGGAGACAGCGCCACAACGGAGTTGACGGCCGTGTGCCCGGCCGCGTGCAGCGCCGCCCGGCCGCCCATGCCCACGCCGACCAGACAGACGGGCACGTCCCCGTAGCGGCGGACGACCTCCTCGGCGGCCCAGTCGGCGTCCTGCGCCAGATGCGCCTCGCTGCCGTTCCAGCCCCGGTAGCGGTAGTGCACGGCATGCGTGACCAGGCCTTCGCCGTGCCCGGCCCGGGTCAGCCGGCGGCCGAGCGCGCGGACCGAGGCGGTGGCCATCACAGGGAGCGGTCTTCGGGAGGACGTCTCGTCACCGCCGGGGAGCAGCAGCACCGCACCGCTCACCGCCGTCGGTTCCGGGCCGAGCGCCCTCCCCAGCCGGGCCCTGCGAACCGGCGTCGCTTGATGTGCCATGACAGAACAGTGTCAGAAGCGACGGTGTACGAAACCTGGCCGATGGGTCACCTTTGCGTATCGACGCCTTGCCGCACCCCGTGCTCTACGCGCGTAGGGCGTATGGTGCGGCAATGACGAGCCAGCACCAGAACACCCCGAGCTGGGACCAGATCCGCCGGGCTCCCAAGGTCCTGCTCCACGACCACCTCGACGGTGGTCTGCGCCCCGGCACGATCGTCGACCTCGCCCGGGAGACCGGGTATTCCCACCTCCCCGAGACCGACCCGGGCAAGCTCGGCGTCTGGTTCCGCGAGGCCGCCGACTCCGGTTCCCTGGAGCGGTACCTGGAGACCTTCTCCCACACCGTCGGCGTGATGCAGACCCGCGAGGCGCTGGTGCGTGTGGCCGCCGAGTGTGCCGAGGACCTCGCCGAGGACGGTGTCGTCTACGCCGAGGTGCGGTACGCGCCCGAGCAGCACCTGGAGGGCGGGCTCACTCTGGAGGAGGTCGTCGAGGCGGTCAACGAGGGCTTCCGGCTGGGCGAGCGGCGGGCCAAGGCGGCCGGCCACCGCATCCGTGTCGGCGCCCTGCTCACCGCCATGCGGCACGCCGCCCGCGCCCTGGAGATCGCCGAACTCGCCAACCGGTACCGGGACCTGGGTGTCGTCGGCTTCGACATCGCCGGAGCCGAGGCCGGTTACCCGCCCACCCGGCACCTCGACGCCTTCGAGTACCTCAAGCGGGAGAACAACCACTTCACCATCCACGCCGGGGAGGCCTTCGGGCTGCCGTCCATCTGGCAGGCCCTGCAGTGGTGCGGCGCCGACCGGCTCGGGCACGGCGTACGCATCATCGACGACATCCAGGTGCTCGAGGACGGCACGGTCAAGCTCGGGCGCCTCGCCTCGTACGTGCGCGACAAGCGCATCCCGCTGGAGCTGTGCCCGAGCTCCAACCTCCAGACCGGCGCCGCCGACTCGTACGCCGACCACCCCATCGGGCTGCTGCGGCGGCTGCATTTCCGGGCCACGGTGAACACGGACAACCGCCTGATGTCCGGGACGAGCATGAGCCGGGAATTCGACCACCTGGTCGAGGCATTCGGTTACACGCTCGACGACCTTCAGTGGTTCTCCGTCAATGCTATGAAGTCAGCATTCATTCCTTTCGATGAACGACTGGCGATGATCAATGACGTCATCAAGCCGGGATACGCCGAGTTGAAGTCCGAATGGCTGTTCCAGCAGACCGCCTCCACCAGGGGTTCTGGGACCTCCGAGGAGTGACGGAGGGCTGTTTCGGTACGGCCGGGCGATCATCGTCCGGCCGTATTCGTATGTTTGCGGAGCCCGTCGGCGCGTGTTTACGGTTTTGGACCGCTCAGATCTCCGTCAACGGACCCAAGGACGCGTTCAACATGAAGCAGTCTGCTGCCAGGACCCTCGGTGTCGCCGCCCTCGGCGCCGCCTTCGCCGCCGCGGGCGCGGGTGTCGCGAGCGCGGCCCCCGCCGTGCCGGACACCGCCGCACTGGACTCCGTCACCCAGGCGCTGCCCGTGGGCAACGTCGCCAAGACGCTGCCCGGCGCGGACCAGGCGCTCGGCCAGGGCCAGAACGCGCTCGGCACCGTGGTGGCCGCCGCGCAGCCCGCCGCCGAGAAGGCCCTCCGCAACGGCCCCGTCGCACCGGCCGCCGGGCTGCTCGGCGGGCTGCCGGTGCAGGGGCTGCCCACGCACGGCCTGCCGGTGAACGGCATCCCGCTGGGCTGAGCGAACCCGCCCCCACGACCACGATGGGCGCCCCGCTCGGGGCGCCCATCGGCGTGCCTGCCCTCGGCGGGTCACCAGGCCGTGCCGGCCGCCGCCTTGTCCTCCGAGGGGAACAGGATCCACAGGGCTATGTAGAGCAGGAACTGCGGGCCCGGAAGCAGGCAGGACAGCAGGAAGATCACGCGCATCGTGGTCGCGGAGGTGCCGAAGCGCCGTGCCAGCGCTGCGCACACTCCGCCGATCATCCGTCCGTGGGTGGGGCGGGACAGGGCGGTCATGGTGGCTCCTTCGCGAACCGTGGTGGAACCCCGCTCCGGCGGCTGCCGGAAGTCCGGGGGCCGGCGCCGAACTCATCGGCGCTTTCGACGTGTTCCACGCTACGGGGGCGAAGCGGACGAAGCGTCACTCTACGGAGCTATCCCGACCCTGGGAATCGTCGGGGTCCGACCCTGAGCGGGCTCCTCCCGGGGGTGGGCGCCCAGGCCGTGGGACTCCATCCGCCGGCGCAGCCGGAACCGTGCCACGGGCACGACCAGGAGGTGCGCCAGCGCCACCCCGACGGTGTTCAGCAGGATCGCGTCGATGTCCACGACCTGTCCGGGCACCCCGGTCTGCAGCAGCTCGATGCCCACGGAGATCAGGGTTCCCGCGGCGACCGTGCGGGCCAGCGAGGCGAGCGGGGAGACGACGAGCCGCCCGCCCGTCACGGGCAGCAGCACCCCGAGCGGTGCGAGCAGCGCGAGCCCCTCGCCGATACGGCGGGCGGCCGCCGGCCAGCCCAGCGCGAGATCGGCTCTGATACCGGCGAACGGATGCAGGTTGGCGGGCCTCACCCAGGGCACGTCCAGCGGGCGCAGCGTGATCCAGGCGACGAGCGCGAGGTGTGCGACGAGGAGGACACCCCCTGCCACACGGACGCGGATCGCGGCGCTGCCGCCGATTGAGCCTTGACGCTGCACGCCCCCCTAGACGCCGCTCCCGGCACGATCGGTTCCCCTTTTGGTCGGCTCGCTCACCTTCGGGGCGCCTGTGCCGGTGTCGGGAGGGCGACCGTGCTCAGCCCTCCTTCGTCGGGCCTCCGCGCGCTCACCCTCTCGACAGCGGCACGCCCCTACGGTTCACCCGCCGGTCACCTCGGTCGACGGCGGCGGCACCGCCCCCGGGTGCGAGCGCACCTGAGCCGTGCACCGGTAGCGGCGCAGCGGCCGGTCGTCCGGGCCGCCGAGGACGACCGTCCCGTCGTCGGCGGCGGTCGCCTCCGAGTCGGCGAACGTGCAGACGATCTGCCCGAGGGCGGAGGGGGTGAGGTCCTGCGGGCGGCTGCTGAGCCGGAAGGTGCCCTCCGGGTCCTTGCCGCGCGGGCCGCCCACCGTGATGCCGCCGACCACGTCCGTCGTGTAGCCGGCCTGCTTCTCCGCGGGCGACGGCGTCATGGCGAGCTGGTCGAGCAGCCCCTGCGCCACCAGCACCCGGCGCTGCCGCTCGGCCGTGCCGTCCGGGATGTGCACGGAACGGTCCACCGTCACCAGCTGCGAGGCGCACAGCAGGAAGACCTGGACGGGAAT
Organism: Streptomyces sp. NPDC093984; assembly: GCF_044764595.1. Classification (NCBI taxonomy): domain Bacteria; kingdom Bacillati; phylum Actinomycetota; class Actinomycetes; order Kitasatosporales; family Streptomycetaceae; genus Streptomyces; species Streptomyces sp. NPDC093984. Next base: position 414,574 of record NZ_JBIWIM010000002.1, read on the forward strand.
GCCGCGGCCCGCCTGCGTGGCCAGGTCCGCACCGGACAGCGCGCACGGCACCCGGGACGGCGCCGGCCCGAAGTCCGTCGGCACCTGGGTGGCCCGGATCCCGCACCCGGCCAGCAGCGCGGCCAGCAACGGCACGGCGAGCCAGCGGCGCGCGCGGCGCACCTCCACCGGGCGTGTGCCGCGCACCTCCACCGGGCGTGTGCCGCGTACGGCCACCGGGCGTGTGCCGCGTACGGCCACCGGGCGTGGCCCGCGTACTGCCACTCGGCGTCCGCCCGGCAGCACCGCCGGGCGACCGCCCCGTATCGCCGTCAGGCGTCCGCCCCGTGCCCTCATCGCGCCTTCTCCTCGGTGCCGTTCCCGTTCCGCGTCTCCTGCTCGACCAGCGGCGACGCGTCGCGCGGCAGGCGCAGTGTGAACACCGCCCCGCCCTCCGGGGAGTTCGCGGCGCTGATGCTGCCGCCGTGGATGTGCGCGTTCTCCTGCGCGATGGACAGACCGAGGCCGCTGCCCTCGGAGCGCGGGCGGGAGGCGCTCGCCTTGTAGAAGCGGTCGAAGACGTGCGGCAGGACGTCCTCGGGGATACCGGGGCCGTGGTCCCGCACCCGGATGAGCAGCTCCGCGCCCTCCTCGCGCACCGAGACCCGTACCGGCGAACCCCCGTGCTTGAGGGCGTTGCCGATCAGGTTCGCGAGGATGACATCGAGGCGGCGCGGGTCCAGGCGGGCCATGATGCCGCGCTCGGCATCCAGCTCGACGGCGTCCAGCCAGGCGCGGGCGTCGATGCACGCGGTGATCTGGTCGGCGATGTCCACGTCGTCCAGGACCAGCCGGGCCGTGCCCGCGTCGAAGCGGGTGACCTCCATCAGGTTCTCGACGAGGTCGCCCAGCCGCCGGGTCTCGCTGACCACCAGCCGCACGGCCGGCTCGATCATCGGGTCCACGCTGCCGGTCTCCGCGTCCAGCTCCTCCTCCAGCACCTCCGTGACGGCCGTGATCGCCGTCAGCGGCGTCCGGAGCTCGTGGGACATGTCGGCGACGAAGCGGCGGGAGGCCTCCTCGCGGGCGCTCATGTCCGCGACCGTCTTCTCCAGGGACTCGGCGGCGCGGTTGAACGTCCGTGACAGCTCGGCCAGTTCGTCCGTGCCGGACACCCGCAGCCGGGTGTCCAGCTTGCCCTCGCCCAGGCGCCGGGCGGCGATGCCCAGGCGGTGCACCGGCTTGAGCACGGTCGTGGCGGCGGCCTGCGCGAGCAGCGCCGAACCGATCAGCGCGAGACCGGTGGCGATACCGAGCGACCAGGCGAGCGAGTCGAGGTCCTTGGCCTCCGGCTCCAGGGACTTGAGCATGTAGCCGGTCGTGCCGCCGCCTATCACCTTGGCGCCGCCCACCAGGTACGGCTTGCCGCCCTCCACGATCCGCTGCCAGTACAGGTGGTGGGCGTACTTGTTGGTGGAGGACACCTTCTGCTGCTTGTCGACGGCCTTCCGCAGCGACGCGGGCACGTCCTCCAGCGTGAAGGAGTCCAGGTCGGAGTTGCCGACGACCGTCTTCCCGCGCTCGTCCCGCGCGATCAGCAGCACACTGAACCGCTGGCTGCTGTTCGCCATCTGGCCGGCGGTGTGCTGCAGCTCGTCCTGCGTCGGGTGCGGCGGCAGCGAACTGGCGTGGTTCTGCATCTCCTGCTGGAAGTCGCGCAGCACCGCGTCCTGGGCGCGGGTGAGCACGGCCTCACGGTTCAGCCAGTACGCGATGCCGGACGCCGACACGGCGGCGGTCAGTGCGACGAGCCCGAACACCACGACCAGGCGCAGCCGCAGACTCGTGAAGCGCAGACGGGACTGTACGGTCCTGCGAGCCGCGGCCCAGCCGCGGATTCCCCCTGGTGAATCGGTCACTGAGGGGCGTCCAGCCGGTATCCGACCCCACGGACCGTACGAATGAGCGTGGGCGAGGACGGTACGTCCTCCACCTTGGCGCGCAGCCGCTGCACACACGCGTCGACCAGCCGCGAGTCGCCCAGGTAGTCGTGCTCCCACACCAGCCGCAGCAACTGCTGGCGGGACAGCGCCTGTCCGGGCCGCCGGCTCAGCTCCAGGAGCAAACGCAGTTCGGTCGGGGTCAGCTGCAGGTCCTGGCCGTTCTTGGTGACGGTCATCGCGGCCCGGTCGATGACCAGGTTGCCGAAGGCCGCCGAATCACTGGCCTCGCGCTCCCCGCGGCGCAGCACGGCCCGGATCCGGGCGTCCAGCACCCGCCCCTGCACGGGCTTGACGACGTAGTCGTCGGCGCCGGACTCCAGCCCGACGACGACGTCGATGTCGTCGCTGCGCGCGGTCAGCAGGATGATCGGCAGCTGGTCGGTGCGCCGGATGCGCCGGCACACCTCGAACCCGTCGATGCCGGGCAGCATCACGTCCAGCACGATCAGGTCCGGCCGCTGCTCGCGCAGCAGCTTCAGACCGTCCTCGCCGGTGGCAGCGGTGGCCACACGGTGCCCCTGGCGCGTCAGAGAGAGCTCCAGGGCCGTTCGGATGGCGTCGTCGTCCTCGATCAGCAACAGGGAAGGCACGGGGGTCATTCTGGCCCATGCCGTGGCCGTGTTTCGACTGTCCGGCTGCTCCGGCCCCTCCCGCACGGCAGGGAGCCACCGCCCGCAACGCCTGCGTAGCCGTATCGCTCTTCTCTGTGAGCGGGCTGTGGCACGACTGCGGACGACCCCTGTGACAGCTCTGTGACAGTCGACGGACACGGCCATGAACTGGCCCGGGCAAGCTCTTCGGCACAGGCAAGGAAGCGAGCCGACGACCGGGACTCCACGACGGGGGGCGCGAGATGAACACGCTGCACGGCACAGCCACGAGCGCAGTGGTCACGCGTCTGCACGACGTCGCCCGGACCACGGAGAAGTCCGGTGCGGACGCAGGTCCCTCCCGCGCGAACGCGTTCGAGCGTGGGGGAGGGCGGGGGTGCGCCCGCGGCACCGGGCGTCAGCACACCGCGTTCATGACGGTGGTCGACGCTCACACGGGGGAAACACACGGGGGAGCCGCGTACGGGGAGGACTCGGGGGAGCGCCGCTCTGCGACGGAGGCGGAGTTCACCGCCTACGTCGAGGAGCGCCGCGCCTCCCTGTACGCCACCGCCTACCACCTGACCGGTGACCGCTTCGAGGCCGAGGACCTGCTGCAGAGCGCGCTGTTCTCGACCTACCGGGCGTGGGACCGGATCAGCGACAAGGCCGCCGTGGGCGGCTACCTGCGGCGCACGATGACCAACCTGCACATCAGCGCGTGGCGCCGCCGCAAGCTGAACGAGTACCCGACCGAGGAGCTGCCGGAGACGCCCGGCGACACGGACGCGATGCGCGGTACGGAGCTGCGCGCCGTCCTGTGGCAGGCGCTCGCCCGGCTGCCGGAACTCCAGCGCACCATGCTGGTCCTGCGCTACTACGAGGGCCGCACGGACCCGGAGATCGCGGAGATCCTCGACATCAGTGTGGGCACGGTGAAGTCCAGCATCTGGCGGTCGCTCCGCCGGCTGCGCGAGGACGAGGTCCTCAGCTTCGGCCGTGACCAGGAGGAGTCCTTCGGCGAGCTCGTCGCCTGAGGGACGGGGGGGACACGGGGGAGCACGGGGGAACGGGGGAGCGGTACGGGGGAACCGCGGGGGAACACGGGGGAGCACAAGAGAGCGGGACTGGAGGGCCGGGGGGTCCAACCAGTCCCGTTTCTCGTTTCTGCGCGGTCCTCAGGCGGACGGGCTACGCCGCCGTACCCACCGACGCCCGCCGTCCCGCGGCCGCCGCGGCCAGCCGGCTCAGTGCCTCGTCCCGGTCGCAGGCGTACGCGCCGAGCGCCGTCTGCCGGGCCACGATCGACCGCTCGGCGCGCATCAGCCGCCAGCCGCGGCGCAGCAGGAACGGCACCGACTTGCGGCCCTCCCTCAGGTCGCGCAGGAAGCGGCGGCGGAACGTGGTGAGGGGTCCGCGGGTCAGGCACAGCGCGTCGGCGAGCACCCCGAGCTCCCGGCAGCGCTCTATGATCTCGGCGGCGAAGACGCCCTCCGCGATGACCACCGGAGCACGGTCGACGTCCAGCGTCTCCTCGCCCGTACGCGCGCTCAGGGAGATGTCGTACACCGGCACCGTCGTACGGCCCGTGGCGCACAGTTCGGCGATGGCCGCGACCGCGACGTCCGCGTCCCACGACTGCGGATGGTCCCAGTCGATGTCCGAACTCCCCTCCACCAGGGGCAGTGTGGGGTCCTCACCCTCCTTGTAGAAGTCGTCGAGCCGCAGCACGGGCAGGCCGGAGCGGGCGGCGACGAGGGACTTGCCGGAGCCGGAGGGGCCGCACAGCAGCACGACGCGGGCGGGGGCCGGAGGATGAAGACTCACGAGACACCAGTGTGACGCATTCCGTACACCCTGCGGACCCCGCGGGTCGACGTTTGGAGCGCAGATCACACCTCAACTACGCTGCGTGGCGACATTCTCACGTTCAGCAGCAGAAGGTGGCAGCAGCCATGGCACGACACGCCTCCCCCAAGTCCCCCACCGCCCAGCGCGCGCTCGTCGCTCTCGCGACCGCGGGCGTCGCCCTGGGGGCGGGCGCCGCCTCGGCGTCCGCGGCGGACGGCGGCCCGCTGGCCGACGTGATGCGGACCCGGCCCACGTCGCTCGGCAAGGCCGACCCGCAGGCAGGGGTGTCGGCACTGACGGGAACCGTGGGGTACGTCACCGGGCCCGTGCGGTACGCCGCCGGGCCGCTCGCGGGCCTGAAGCCCAACCCGCTCGCCGGCACGGGCGTCGACCCGCTCGACAACGGCGTCGCCACCCAACTCGCCGACTTCAAGCCGCTGTCGTCCCGTTCCCTGACCCGGCCCGTGGCCGAGGCGGAGTCGCTCGGCAGTGTGCCCGTGGTCGGGCAGGTGGTCGGGGCGCTGCGCTGACCGCTTCCCGACCTGCGGCCACCGACGCAGAGCCGCGCTTTCCCCGGACGGGGGAAAAGCGCGGCTCTGCTGTCTGTGGGCGCGGGAGGTCCGCCGGTCGTCCCGCGGACCGGCGTCAGTACGACGAACCGGACGCGCCCAGCGAACCCGTCGGGTGCCAGACCGTCTTCGTCTCCAGGAAGGCCGTCATGCGCTCGATGCCGGGCGTCTCGAAGTAATCCACAGGCTGTGGACGCAGAACACGCTTCAGGTTGTCCGCCGCCGCGATCTCCAGCTCCTTCGCCAGGACGTCGTCGGCGCCGGCCAGGTCGATCGCGTTGACGTCCTGGTGCGCGGCCAGCGGCGTGGCGATCTCCGCCGTACGGCCGGACAGGATGTTCACGACACCACCCGGGACGTCGGAGGTGGCCAGCACCTCGCCCAGCGACAGGGCGGGCAGCGGGGCCTTCTCGGAGGCGACCACGATCGCCGTGTTGCCCGTGGCGATCACCGGGGCCACGACCGAGACGAGGCCGAGGAGGGACGACTTCTGCGGGGCCAGTACGGCGACCACGCCCGTCGGCTCGGGGGAGGAGAGGTTGAAGTACGGGCCCGCGACCGGGTTGGCGCCGCCGATCACCTGGGCGATCTTGTCGGTCCAGCCCGCGTACCAGACCCAGCGGTCGACGGTCGCGTCCACGACCGCGCTCGCCTTGGACTTCGACAGTCCCTCCGCGTCGGCCACTTCGCGCACGAACTGGTCCTTGCGGCCCTCCAGCATCTCCGCGACGCGGTACAGGACCTGGCCGCGGTTGTAGGCGGTCGCGCCGGACCAGCCGCCGAACGCCTTGCGCGCGGCGACCACCGCGTCACGGGCGTCCTTGCGGGAGGACAGGGGAGCGTTGGCCAGCCAGTTGCCCTTGCCCGCCGCGTCGGCGGCCGATGTCTTCGTGGTCACCTCGTACACCCGGCCGCTCTCGGAACGCGGGAACTTCCCGCCGACGTACAGCTTGTAGGTCTTGAAGACCGACAGCCGCTCGATCTTCTCGGACTTCTCAGACATCGAGGTACGCCTCCAGGCCGTGGCGGCCGCCCTCGCGGCCGAAGCCCGACTCCTTGTAGCCGCCGAACGGCGAGGTCGGGTCGAACTTGTTGAACGTGTTGGACCAGACGACACCGGCGCGCAGCTTGTTCGCGACGGCCAGGATCCGGGAGCCCTTCTCGGTCCAGATGCCCGCCGACAGGCCGTACTGCGTGTTGTTCGCCTTGGCGACGGCCTCGTCCGGCGTGCGGAAGGTGAGGACGGAGAGCACCGGGCCGAAGATCTCGTCGCGGGCGATGGTGTGGGCCTGGGTGACGTTCGTGAAGAGGGTCGGGGCGAACCAGTAGCCGCTCTCCGGGATGTCGCAGGCAGGGGACCAGCGCTCGGCGCCCTCCGCCTCGCCCTGCTCGGCGAGCGCGGTGATACGGGCCAACTGCTCGGCGGAGTTGATGGCGCCGATGTCGGTGTTCTTGTCCAGGGGATCGCCCAGGCGGAGCGTGGACAGACGGCGCTTGAGGGAGTCGAGGAGCTCGTCGTGGATCGACTCCTGGACCAGCAGGCGGGAGCCCGCGCAGCAGACCTGGCCCTGGTTGAAGAAGATGCCCGTGACGATGCCCTCGACGGCCTGGTCGATCGGTGCGTCGTCGAAGACGATGTTGGCGCCCTTGCCGCCCAGTTCGAGCGTGAGCTTCTTCTCCGTGCCCGCCACCGTGCGGGCGATCTCCTTGCCGACGGCCGTGGAACCGGTGAAGGCGACCTTGTTCACGTCCGGGTGCGCGACGAGGGCGGCGCCGGTGTCGCCGTAACCCGGGAGGATGTTGACGACACCCTTGGGCAGGCCTGCCTGGCGGCAGATGTCCGCGAAGAACAGGGCGCTCAGCGGCGTCGTCTCGGCGGGCTTCAGGACGACCGTGTTGCCGGTGGCGAGCGCCGGGGCGATCTTCCAGGCCAGCATCAGGAGCGGGAAGTTCCAGGGGATGACCTGGCCCGCGACGCCGAGGGGCTTCGGGTTCGAGCCGAAACCGGCGTACTCCAGCTTGTCGGCCCAGCCCGCGTAGTAGAAGAAGTGCGCGGCGACCAGGGGCAGGTCGGCGTCGCGGGTCTCCTTGATGGGCTTGCCGTTGTCCAGCGTCTCCAGGACGGCCAGCTCGCGGCTGCGCTCCTGGATGATGCGGGCGATGCGGAACAGGTACTTGGCGCGCTCGGAGCCGGGCAGCGCGGACCACTTCTCGAACGCCTTGCGGGCGGCCTTCACCGCTCGGTCGACGTCGGCCTCGCCGGCCTGCGCGACCTCGGACAGCACCTCTTCCGTGCTGGGCGAGATCGTCTTGAAGACCTTGCCGTCGGCCGCCTCGGTGAACTCGCCGTCGATGAACAGGCCGTAGGAGGGGGCGATGTCGACGATCGAGCGGGACTCGGGCGCCGGTGCGTACTCGAATGCGGATGCCATGGTGATCAGTCCACCGTCACGTAGTCGGGGCCGGAGTAGCGGCCGGTGGCCAGCTTCTGACGCTGCATCAGCAGATCGTTCAGCAGCGAGGAGGCGCCGAAGCGGAACCAGTGGTTGTCCAGCCAGTCCTCGCCGACGGTCTCGTTGACCAGGACGAGGAACTTGATCGCGTCCTTGCTGGTGCGGATGCCGCCGGCCGGCTTCACGCCGACCTGGACGCCGGTCTGGGCGCGGAAGTCGCGCACCGCCTCCAGCATGAGGAGGGTGTTGGCGGGCGTGGCGTTGACGGCGACCTTGCCCGTCGAGGTCTTGATGAAGTCGGCGCCCGCCAGCATGCCGAGCCAGCTCGCGCGCCGGATGTTGTCGTACGTCGACAGCTCGCCGGTCTCGAAGATGACCTTCAGACGGGCGGACGCCCCGCAGGCCTCCTTCACGGCGGTGATCTCGTCGTACACCTTCAGGTACCGGCCCGCGAGGAACGCCCCGCGGTCGATGACCATGTCGATCTCGTCGGCGCCCGCGGCGACGGCCTCGCGCACGTCGGCCAGCTTCACGTCGAGGGCGGCGCGGCCGGCCGGGAAGGCGGTGGCGACCGAGGCCACCTTCACGCCGGAGCCCGCGACGGCCTCCTTGGCGACGGCCACCATGTCGGGGTAGACGCAGACCGCCGCGGTCGTCGGGGTCGTACGGTCCGTCGGGTCGGGGTGGACCGCCTTGGCGCCGAGCGCCCGGACCTTGCCCGGGGTGTCCGCGCCTTCCAGCGTCGTCAGGTCGACCATCGAGATGGCGAGGTCGATGGCGTACGCCTTCGCGGTGGTCTTGATGGATCGGGTGCCGAGCGAGGCGGCGCGCGCCTCGAGGCCGACCGCGTCGACGCCGGGCAGCCCGTGGAGGAAGCGGCGCAGCGTACTGTCGGACGCGGTGACGTCCGACAGGGCGTGTGCTGTGGGTGCAGTGGTGGGCATGGTCACCAGCCGAGCATATCTACGCGCGTAGCGGCTGTACACCCCCGTGTGCGCATCGCAACGCTGACGCGATGCCCGGCGAGACCGCCCACGACCGCGCCGGCCCCGTCGTGCAGAATCGGGACCATGACGACGCCCGAGCACGAGTCACCAGCGCCGCAGCCGCCGGCCCCCGAGTTCAGGGACCGGGTCCACCGGTCGTCCGGAGGAATCGCGGGCGGTGTCCTGCTGCTCGTCATCGTCGCGTGGCTCGGCTTCGACGCGCTGTTCACCGGCCACGGCCGCACCCCGTGGCTGGTGCTCGCCGCGATGATCCTCGTCGTACCGCTGGTGGTCGCCTTCACCCTGCGGCCGGCCGTGTACGCCAACGACGATCGGCTGCGCATCCGCAACCCCTTCCGCGTGATCGTCCTGCCCTGGGGCCAGGTCGCCGCTCTGCGCTCGGGCTACTCGAACGAGGTCATCGCCAAGTCCGGCACCAAGTACCAGCTGTGGGCTGTGCCCGTGTCGATGCGGGCACGCAAGAGGGCGGCACGGCAGCAGGCGCGGGCCGCCGGGGCGGGGGATCCCGGGAGGGACCGGCAGTTGCGGCCTCGTCCCTTCGGCCTCGGCGCGCTGGACGCCGGCCCGGGGGGCCCCGCAGGCCCGACCGGTCCCGTCCGCGCCGGGACCGACCAGATCATGGATGACCTGCGCCGGCTGCACGAGACCCGAGAGAACGAGGAGACGGCTCAGGGCGAGGTGACGGTCCGCTGGGCCTACGAGATCGCCGGGCCGGCGGTCGCGGGAGCGGTGGTGCTGGCGATTCTGCTGGCGGTGGGCTGAGCGGAGGCCGGGGGCCGGGGTTGCTCGGGGGTTGCCTGGGGTCGTCCGGTGGTCGGGGAGTGGCTGTCGGGCCGCTCGCTTCTCTGTCAGGGTCGTGCTTGCGCGGGCCGGGTCAAGGGCGCTGCACTCCGCTGCGCTGCGTTCCGCGTCGGCTGCGCCGATCGGCCTGCGGCCGACCCTTGACCAGTCCCGCTCCAGCACGGGTGAGAAGCGAGCGAGCGGCCCGGAGGAACGGGGGGCCCGGCGGAGTTCAAGGAACCTGGTGTCTGGAATGTGCTGGGGGTTGGGCGGCGCATCAGCGTCTCGGATGCACGCCGGGTCGGCAAAGCGGCGTACGGCCGGTGGGTAGTGGGTGGGTGGGTGCGCAGAGTGCAGCACATCTGCGCTTTCTGTTGCAGTTTTCGGGCAGACACCCCGGCGGGCGGCGCCCGCCACGCGGCACGGTCTCCCATCCCCCTTGCGGGTGCGGTTGGCGTCATAGCAACCCCGGCCCCCGGCCCCGGGGCGGGCAGCCTTCCATGCGAGGTACCCGCCACCGCGGCAGCCACGGCCAGGCCGCAACCGAGCGGCCGAGGCCGGTCAGATGCCGGCCGCCGCCGACAGGTCGCGCTTGATCGACGCCAGTAGCTCGGTGGCCCTTGCCCGGGCCGCCGGGAGGTCGGCGTGCGCCGTGACCGGGACCACGACCTCCAGGTAGCACTTGAGCTTCGGCTCCGTACCGCTGGGGCGGACGATCACGCGGGCGCCGTCGAGCGTGTAGCGCAGGCCGTCCGTGGGCGGGAGCGTGTCCGTGCCCCGGGTGAGGTCCTCCGACTTCGTGATGGGCAGGCCCGCCAGCGCGGTCGGAGGCTGCTCGCGCAGGCGGCGCATCGCGGCGGCGATGAGCGACAGGTCCTGGACGCGGACCGAGAGCTGGTCGGTGGCGTGCAGGCCGTGCTCGACGGCGAGGTCGTCGAGGAGGTCCAGGAGCGTGCGGCCCTCGGACTTCAGCTGCGAGGCGAGCTCCGTGATCAGGAGCGCCGCGGTGATGCCGTCCTTGTCGCGTACGCCGTCCGGGTCCACGCAGTAGCCGAGCGCCTCCTCGTAGCCGTAGCGCAGGCCCTCGACACGGGCGATCCACTTGAAGCCGGTGAGGGTCTCCTCGTACGGCAGGCCCGCCTTCTCGGCGATGCGGCCGAGGAGGGAGGAGGAGACGATCGACTCGGCGAAGGTGCCGCGCGCGCCGCGCCGGACCAGGTGGGCCGCCAGCAGGGCGCCGACCTCGTCGCCGCGGAGCATGCGCCAGTCGGTGCCGTCCTTGACGGCGGCGGCGCAGCGGTCGGCGTCCGGGTCGTTGGCGATGACCAGGTCGGGGTCCGTCTCGCGGGCCTTGGCGAAGGCCAGGTCCATGGCGCCGGGCTCTTCCGGGTTGGGGAAGGCGACGGTCGGGAAGTCTGGGTCGGGTTCGGCCTGCTCAGCGACGAGGACCGGCTCGGGGAAGCCGGCCCGGGCGAAGGCCGCGAGGAGGACGTCCTTGCCGACGCCGTGCATCGCCGTGTAGACGGTGCGGGCGATGCGCGGGGAGTCCGCGGCGAGGACGGCGTCCGTGCGGGCGAGGTAGGCCTCGAGGACGCTGTCGTCCAGGGTGTCCCAGCCGGCTTCCGGGCGGGGGACAGCGGTGAGGGTCGTGATCGCGTCGATCTCGGCCGCGATCTCGGCGTCCGCCGGGGGCACGATCTGGGAACCGTCGCCGAGGTAGACCTTGTAGCCGTTGTCGCGCGGCGGATTGTGGCTGGCGGTGACCTCCACGCCGGCGACCGCGCCGAGGTGCCGGATGGCGAAGGCGAGGACGGGGGTGGGCAGGGGGCGGGGAAGGAGGGCCGCGCGCAGACCCGCGCCCGTCATGACGGCCGCGGTGTCCCGGGCGAAGTCGGCGGACTTGTGGCGGGCGTCGTAGCCGATGACGACGAGGCCGTCGCCGTGACCCTTGGCCTTGAGATACGCGGCGAGGCCGGCGGCGGCGCGGATGACCACCGAGCGGTTCATGCGCATCGGGCCGGCGCCGAGTTCGCCGCGCAGGCCGGCGGTGCCGAACTGGAGGGTGCCGCTGAAACGCGCGGCGAGCTCGGCGTGGTCCTCGGCGTCGATGAGCTTGGCGAGTTCGTCACGGGTGTCCGCGTCGGGGTCCTCGGCCAGCCACGCCTTGGCCCGTGCGATGAGTTCGTCGTGCACGTCGGGTCAACCTCTCGTCGTGTGGTCGGTGGCGTTGCGTATGTGTGTGGGCGGGTGTGTGTGGCGGCGGGCAGGTGCGTCGGGCGGGCAGGTGCGTCGGGCGGGCAGGTGCGTCGGGCGGGCGGGTGCGTCGGGCATTCGCTTTCCCGTCCAGTGCAGCACGGCGGCCGGGTAGGTGCGGGAGCCGGGTGCCGCGGCATGTCGGTCGGCGCCTCTCGGCCCAGGCCGGCGCAGTCAGCCTGTCTGGGGGTCTCCCCTGCCCGAAGAGCTCGGGGAGTTCGAGGACGAGGCCGAAGGCCGACCCGGGGATCCGGGGGCGGAGCCCCGAGAGGGAGGGCACCCCGTGCGACGGTGCCCTACAGCCGTTCCAGCACCTGCGCCAGCAGCGCGCCCATCCGCGTGGCGGAGTCGCGGCCCGCCTGAAGGACCTCCTCGTGGTTCAGCGGCTCGCCCGTCATACCGGCGGCGAGGTTCGTGACCAGGGAGATGCCCAGGACCTCGGCGCCCGCCTCGCGCGCGGCGATCGCCTCGAGGACCGTCGACATGCCGACCAGGTCCGCGCCGATGGTGCGGGCCATGCGGATCTCCGCCGGGGTCTCGTAGTGCGGGCCGGTGAACTGCGCGTAGACGCCCTCCTCGAGGGTGGGGTCGATCTCCTTGCACAGGGCGCGCAGGCGCGGGGAGTACAGGTCGGTGAGGTCGACGAAGTTCGCGCCGACGATCGGGGAGGTCGCGGTCAGGTTGATGTGGTCGCTGATCAGGACCGGCTGGCCCGGGCGCATCGTCTCGCGCAGGCCGCCGCAGCCGTTGGTCAGCACGACCGTCTTGGCGCCGGCGGCGACGGCGGTGCGGACGCCGTGCGCGACGGCGGCGACGCCGCGGCCCTCGTAGTAGTGCGTCCGGCCGAGGAAGACCAGGGCACGCTTGTCGCCGATCCGGTACGAGCGGATCTTGCCGCCGTGGCCCTCGACGGCCGGGGGCGGGAAGCCGGGCAGCTCGGTGACGTGGTGCTCGGCGGCGGGTGCGCCGAGGGCGTCGACGGCCGGAGCCCAGCCGGAGCCCATCACGAGGGCGACGTCGTGGGTCTCGGCGCCCGTCAGCTCGCGCAGGCGCGCGGCGGCGGCGTCGGCGGCGGCGTAGGGGTCGCCCTGGATGTCGTCCGGAAGAAGAGATGCGTTCACGCGCATGAGGGTAGCCGGTCTTTGCCTACGCGCGTAGATGACGGAGGTCACGGCAATGCGATCGTTGTCTTGCCGTTTTCGGTGAAAGGGAGGAAAACGCGGCGAAACGGGTCAGCAGGGCCGCTTGCGCAGCTCCATCACATAGTCGTGCGGCGCCCCCGCGGACTCCGCCGCGTCCGCGATCTCGCCCAGGTAGCGGGCCGAGGGGAGGCCGCCCTCGTAGGCGTTGAGGACGTACGTCCATGCCGTCTCCTCGCCGTCCAGCGTGTGGACGCGGACGCTGCGCAGCCGGCGGTAGACGTCGAGGCCCACGCCCTCCCAGCGGTCCATCGACTCCTCGTCCATCGGCGCGATGTCGTACAGCGCGACGAAGACCTGCGACAGCGGGTCCTCCACGATCGTCGCCAGGGCGCCCTCCCACCCCATGTGCTCGCCCCCGAAGGTCAGCCGCCAGCCGTTCAGCCAGCCCGTGGCGCGCAGCGGCGAATGGGGAGCGCGGCGGGTCATCAGCCGCGCGTCGAGGTTGCCGGCGTACGCGGCGTAGAGCGACATGGAGTCGAGGGTACGGCAGCGTTTCGGGCGCCTCTGCCGTAACAGAAGCATCACCGGCCGCCCCCTGGAGGAGCGCCGCCCGAAGGGTGCGGGACAATGGAGTACGTGACTCGGATCGTGATCATCGGTGGCGGACCCGGCGGATACGAAGCGGCGCTGGTGGCCGCACAACTCGGCGCGGAGGTGACCGTCGTCGACTGCGACGGTCTGGGCGGGGCGTCGGTGCTGACCGACTGCGTGCCGTCCAAGACACTCATCGCGACGGCCGAGGTGATGACCACCTTCGACTCGTCGTACGAAGAGCTCGGAATCATCGTCGCCGACGACACGCCGCCCCTGGAGCGGGCCGCTCGCGTGGTCGGGGTCGACCTCGGCAAGGTCAACCGACGGGTCAAGCGGCTCGCGCTCGCCCAGTCCCACGACATCACCGCCTCCGTCACGCGCGCCGGCGCCCGGGTCCTGCGCGGCCGCGGCCGGCTGGAGGGCATGCAGGGCCTGGACGGCTCGCGCAAGGTCGTCGTGCGCGCCGCGGACGGCAGCGAGGAGACGCTCACCGCCGACGCCGTGCTCATCGCCACCGGCGGCCACCCGCGCGAGCTGCCCGACGCGCAGCCCGACGGCGAGCGGATCCTGAACTGGACCCAGGTCTACGACCTCGACGAGCTGCCCGAAGAGCTGATCGTCGTCGGGTCCGGTGTCACCGGTGCCGAGTTCGCCGGCGCCTACCAGGCCCTCGGGTCCAAGGTCACCCTCGTCTCCTCGCGCGACCGTGTGCTGCCGGGCGAGGACCCCGACGCCGCCGCCGTCCTGGAGGAGGTCTTCCGGCGCCGCGGCATGAACGTCATGGCCCGTTCCCGTGCGCAGTCCGCCAAGCGCGTGGGCGACCGGGTCGAGGTCACCCTCTCCGACGGCCGCGTGATCACCGGCTCGCACTGCCTGATGGCCGTCGGCGCCATACCCAACAGCAGCGGGATGGGCCTGGAGGAAGCCGGGGTCAAGCTGCGCGAGTCCGGGCACATCTGGACGGACAAGGTCTCCCGGACGACGGCTCCGGGCGTGTACGCGGCCGGTGACGTGACCGGTGTCTTCGCGCTGGCGTCCGTGGCCGCGATGCAGGGACGTATCGCCATGTACCACTTCCTGGGCGACGCGGTGGCCCCGCTCAACCTGAAGACCGTCTCCTCGAACGTCTTCACGGACCCCGAGATCGCCACCGTCGGCTACACGCAGGCCGACGTGGACGCGGGCAAGATCGACGCCCGCGTCGTCAAGCTGCCGCTGCTGCGCAACCCGCGCGCGAAGATGCAGGGCATCCGCGACGGCTTCGTGAAGATCTTCTGCCGCCCGGGCACGGGGATCGTCGTCGGCGGTGTCGTGGTCGCGCCGCGCGCCTCGGAACTGATCCATCCCATCTCGATCGCGGTCGACAACAATCTGACGGTCGAACAGATCGCGAACGCCTTCACCGTGTACCCGTCCTTGTCGGGCTCGATCGCCGAGGTGGCACGGCAGCTGCACACCCGGAAGACATCGGGCGAAGGCTGACGGCCCGGGCGCCCGCTTTCCGGCCGACCCGCAGGTCAGGCGGCTGGTCACGGCGGGCGGCCGACGATGCGCGCGGCAGGGGCGGCCCGGATGGGCATGGGTCGGGCGCCTATACCACTTTCCGTCCTGCCGTGCGAACAACTTCTGTTATTCGGCGCAAACTGCTGAAAGCAGACGGTCGTTGGGGTTACTGTCAGTTTCGTGTTCGCTGCAGAACGTCGCCAACTGATCCTCGAAATGGTGCGGGCCAACGGGGCAGTGTCGCTCCGTGAGCTCGCCCGCGTCGTCCAGACCTCCGAAGTGACCGTACGGCGGGACGTGCGCGCACTGGAGGCCGAAGGACTCCTCGACCGCCGGCACGGCGGTGCGGTCCTGCCGGGCGGGTTCACCCGGGAGTCCGGCTTCCCGCAGAAGTCCCACCTCGCGACCGCCGAGAAGACGGCCATCGCCGACCTCGCCGCGAGCTTCGTCGAAGAGGGCGAGGCCATCGTCGTCGGAGCGGGTACGACCACGCAGGAGCTGGCCCGCCGGCTCGCGCGGGTGCCCGGGCTGACCGTCGTCACCAACTCGCTCCTGGTCGCCCAGGCGCTGGCGCACGCCAACCGCGTCGAGGTGGTCATGACCGGCGGCACCCTGCGCGGCTCGAACTACGCCCTTGTCGGCAGCGGCGCGGAGCAGTCCCTCCAGGGTCTCAGGGTCTCCAAGGCATTCCTGTCCGGGAGCGGACTCACCGCCGAGCGCGGCCTGTCCACGTCGAACATGCTGTCCGCGTCCGTGGACCGGGCGCTGGTCCAGGCGGCGGCCGAGGTGGTCGTGCTCGCCGACCACACCAAGCTGGGCGCGGACACGATGTTCCAGACCGTGCCGACGGACGTCATCACCCGACTGGTGACGGACGAGCCCCCGGCGCACGACGACCGCGCGGCGACGGAGCTGCAGGCGCTGGCCGACCAGGGTGTGCAGATCGCGGTCGCCGGGGCCTCGGCCGCGGATCCGGTCCCGGCGGGCGGCCGGCAACGTCGGGACGTGCCCCTCCCCGGGCCCCGTCGCGGCCAGGCCCCCGGGCCACAGCTCCGCAGTGCCACGGCCCTCGGCGAGCACTCCTCCGGAGAGCGCGCCCGGGTGGCGGACCTGCGCCGCCGCTGACACACGGTCGCAGGCGTTCGGCCCCGCCGGGGCCACGATCCGGGTGGCCGGCGCCGAACGGCGCCCGCCCCGCCCGACTCCTCGTCCGTCGGACGACTCGGCTCACGGACAGCCGTCAGGCAAGCAGGCGCCCGGCGGGTCCGGTCCTTCCGGTCCGCCGGGCGTTGTGCCGTCCGTGTCGGTCAGAGCGTGCCGTCAGTCCTTGATCTCGCAGATCGCGGCACCGGAGGTGATGGAGGCACCGACCTCCGCGCTCAGACCCTTGATGGTGCCCGCCTTGTGCGCGTTCAGCGGCTGCTCCATCTTCATGGCCTCCAGGACGACGACCAGGTCGCCTTCCTTGACCTCCTGGCCCTCCTCGACCGCGACCTTCACGATCGTGCCCTGCATCGGCGAGGCGAGGGTGTCACCCGAGGCCACGGGCCCCGACTTGCGGGCCGCGCGCCGCTTCGGCTTCGCGCCGGCCGCCAGGCCCGTGCGGGCCAGGGACATGCCCAGGGACGACGGGAGGGAGACCTCCAGGCGCTTGCCGCCGACCTCGACGACGACCGTCTCGCGGCCCGGCTCCTCCTCGGCCTCCGCCTCGGCGGGGGCGGTGAAGGGCTTGATGTCGTTGACGAACTCGGTCTCGATCCAGCGGGTGTGGACCGTGAACGGGCCGTCCTGCCCGTGCACCTCCGGAGCGAACGCGGGGTCGGTGACCACCTTGCGGTGGAACGGGATCGCCGTGGCCATGCCCTCGACCTGGAACTCCTCCAGCGCGCGGGCGGCCCGCTGCAGGGCCTCCTTGCGGGTGCGGCCGGTCACGATGAGCTTGGCCAGCAGCGAGTCCCACGCCGGGCCGATCACCGATCCCGACTCCACGCCCGCGTCCAGGCGCACGCCGGGGCCGGACGGCGGGGCGAACGTCGTCACGGTGCCGGGGGCCGGGAGGAAGTTGCGGCCGGGGTCCTCGCCGTTGATGCGGAACTCGAAGGAGTGGCCGCGCAGTTCGGGGTCGCCGTAACCGAGCGGCTCGCCGTCGGCGATGCGGAACATCTCGCGGACCAGGTCGATCCCGGCGACCTCCTCGGTGACCGGGTGCTCGACCTGCAGACGGGTGTTGACCTCGAGGAAGGAGATGGTGCCGTCCTGGCCGACCAGGAACTCGCAGGTGCCCGCGCCCTCGTAGCCGGCCTCCTTCAGGATGGCCTTCGAGGCGCGGTACAGCTCGGCGACCTGCTCCTCGTTCAGGAACGGCGCCGGGGCCTCCTCGACCAGCTTCTGGTGCCGGCGCTGCAGCGAGCAGTCACGGGTGGAGACGACGACCACGTTGCCGTGCTTGTCGGCCAGGCACTGGGTCTCCACGTGCCGCGGCCGGTCCAGGTAGCGCTCGACGAAGCACTCGCCGCGGCCGAACGCGGCCACCGCCTCGCGCACCGCCGACTCATACAGCTCGGGGACCTCTTCCAGGGTGCGGGCGACCTTCAGGCCGCGTCCGCCACCGCCGAAGGCGGCCTTGATGGCGATCGGCAGCCCGTGCTCCTCGGCGAAGGCGACGACCTCCTCGGCCCCGGAGACGGGGTCGGGGGTGCCGGCGACCAGCGGGGCGCCGGCGCGCTGGGCGATGTGGCGGGCGGCGACCTTGTCGCCCAGGTCGCGGATGGCCTGCGGCGGCGGGCCGATCCAGATCAGCCCGGCGTCGAGCACCGCCTGGGCGAAGTCCGCGTTCTCGGAGAGGAAGCCGTAGCCGGGGTGGACGGCGTCCGCGCCGGAGTCCTTGGCGGCCTGCAGGACCTTGTCGATGTCCAGGTAGCTGGTGGCCGGGGTGTCACCGCCCAGGGCGAACGCCTCGTCCGCGGCGCGGACGTGCACGGCGTCCCGGTCCGGATCGGCGTACACGGCCACGCTGGCGATCCCGGCGTCCCGGCAGGCCCGGGCGACGCGGACAGCGATTTCGCCACGGTTGGCGATCAACACCTTGCGCACGTTGGCTCCCTCTCCTTGAAACAAGCCGAGTTTAGGGACTGCCGACACGACGTTTCGACCCATCCCCAGTGGTGAGCTTGCCCACACGGAGCGTGAAACGAGGCTCACTCAACCTGCGAAGTCCCTTGTCGCACCGCCGCACATGGGAATCCACCGGAAAACCCTAGCCCTCCGACGTGGCGAAGGTCTCTATGAAGTAGTCCCGCCGCCCGTCGTGTTTCTTTGTGGAGTCCCTACTAATGGCCCAACGAATCTTTGCTCCTGCCGGACCTCTTGTCCGAAGGTTTACCCGTTAGTAGCGTTCGCGATGCTGAAGGAAACCCCAGGGCACTCGAAGGTGGGTGGAGGCCGGTGGTCCGCAGACCGGTGGCATGGGTCGTGGCGATCGTCCTCTTCGTGGAGGCGTTCGGTGTCGCGCTGCTGAACTGGTTCCTCGGAGTGGTCGTCGACCGGCAGAACATGTCCATGGCCGGCGTCGATCCGCACGCCATGTCCGTGTCGTCGAAGGCTGCCGGTGTCGTCTTCGGGCTCTACTTCGCGGTGTGCGGGCTGGCCGCCCTGCTGGTCGCCGTGCGCGACCGAGCGCCGTCCGGCGTCTGGCGCATCCTGCTGATCAGCGCCGCGGTGGTGCACGGCCTGCTCGGGGCGTTCGTGGTGGGCCTGGTCGGCTGGGGCGCGTTCGGGTTCATGATGCTGGTGCTCGCACTGATCGTGCTCACCCTGATGACGTACGACCGCCCTGGAGCCGCGTCGGCCGGTGCGCCGCCCGCCGGCGGCGGCCCGGAGGACGGCGACAGGGCCGCGCGGCAGGCCCCGGAGCCCGCCGAGTCCCCGGAGCGGGCCGGGCCTCTGGAGGACGGCGGCCCCGCGCCCGTCACCCCCTGAACGTCGCCGGGCCCTGTCGTCACGACAGAGCCCGGGCTTGCCTCGCTCACCGCTCCCGCGGTGCCCACAACTCCGTGATGCCCACGCCCAGTTCGGCCAGCAGCCGGCGGATGAGGGGCAGCGAGATGCCGATGACGTTGCCGTGGTCGCCGTCGATGCCGTCGATGAAGGGCGCCGAGCGGCCGTCGAGCGTGAACGCTCCGGCGACGTGGAGAGGCTCGCCGGAGGCCACGTAGGCGGCGATCTCCTCGTCCGTCGGCTCACCGAAGCGGACCACGGTGGACGCGGTGGCGGACGCGTACCGCCCGCTGACCGTGTCGTAGACGCAGTGGCCGGTCTGGAGCGTGCCCGCCCGGCCGCGCATCGACTTCCAGCGGGCCGTCGCCTCCTCGGCGTCCGAGGGTTTGCCGAGGGCCTCGCCGTCCAGGTCGAGCACGGAGTCGCAGCCGATCACCAGGGCGCCCTTGACTTCGGGCTTCGCCGCCACGACGGAGGCCTTGGCCTCGGCGAGCGCGAGCGCGAGTTCGGCGGGGGTCGGGGCGGTGACGGCGTCCTCGTCGACCCCGCTGACGATCACCTCGGGGTCGAGCCCGGCCTGTCGGAGCAGTCCGAGCCGAGCGGGGGACTGGGAGGCGAGAACGAGACGGCGGCGCGGCTGATCGGTCATGCGCTCAGCGTATAGGCGGCCCTCATCTGGTGCCGATGATGATCATCGCCAGCACCATGGCCAGCGCCATGAGGACCCCCAGCCGCCTCAACATCTCCTGTGTCTCGCGGAGTTCCTCGGGCGGCTCGTTCTCGGGGTCGGACCACAGCATGCCTTCCATCGTCCGGCGGCCAGCCGCGGCGGCGCCTGAGTACCCGTACTCAACTTCTGGCGCCGACCGCCGGGCCAGGCCGTCTGGCCGCCCGACTTCCGACTGCCGACTGCCGACGGCACACGGCTTCGGCGGTCACCTGCACCGGACGACGCGGGGTGCTGGTGACGGCCGAAGCCGTCGCGAAGGTGCCGGACGTGCCGAAGCCGTCGCGAAGGCCGGACGTGCCTGGGCCGTCGCGGACGTGCCGGACGTCGGAAGCCGTCGCGGACGTGCCGGGTGTGCGCGCCCACTCGGGCCGCCGCCGCGGCGAGGCGGGCGGTGGCCCAGACGCCCCGGACGTGGCCGAGGGGCCGCGGGTCAGCCGGGCCAGTAGGTCCGGGCCCAGGCCGTCGGGCCCGGCTGGGGGACGCGGTGGGTGGCGACACGGGCCGGGTCGGCCCAGGAGTCCCGCTGCGCCGCGCCGGACGGCGTGGCGGCCGCCGCCGCGGCGCGGACGCGGACCACCGCCAGGGCGGCGGCCAGCTCCTCCGGGGTCGGATTGCCCCGTATGACCTTGATGTTCATGACGGCTCCCAAGGGTCCCGCGGGTTACAGAGGGATGTTGCCGTGCTTCTTCGGGGGAAGGGATTCCCGCTTCGTGCGCAGCTGACGCAGGCCGCGGACGATGTGGCGGCGGGTGTCCGACGGCATGACCACCGCGTCGATGTAACCGCGCTCGGCCGCGACGTACGGGTTGAGGAGCGTGTCCTCGTACTCCTGGATCAGCCGCGCCCGGGTCGCCTCCGGGTCGTCGGCCTCGCCGATCGTGCGCCGGTGCAGGATGTTGACCGCGCCCTGCGCGCCCATGACGGCGATCTGGGCGGTCGGCCAGGCGAGGTTGAGGTCGGCGCCCAGGTGCTTGGAGCCCATGACGTCGTAGGCCCCGCCGAACGCCTTGCGGGTGATCACCGTGATCAGCGGGACGGTGGCCTCGGCGTAGGCGAAGATCAGCTTGGCGCCGCGGCGGATGATGCCCTCGTGCTCCTGGCCGACGCCGGGCAGGAAGCCGGGCACGTCGACGAAGGTGATGACCGGGACGTTGAAGGCGTCGCACGTCCGCACGAAACGGGCGGCCTTCTCGCTGGCGTCGATGTCCAGGCAGCCGGCGAACTGCATCGGCTGGTTGGCGACGATGCCCACCGGGCGGCCCTCGACCCGGCCGAAGCCGGTGAGGATGTTCGGCGCGAACAGCGGCTGCGTCTCGAAGAACTCGCCGTCGTCCAGGACGTGCTCGATCACCGTGTGCATGTCGTACGGCTGGTTCGCGCTGTCCGGCACCAGCGTGTCCAGCTCGCGGTCCTCCTCGGTGACGGTGAGGTCCGCCTCCTCCGGGTAGGCCGGGGGCTCGCTGAGGTTGTTCGACGGCAGGTACGACAGCAGCTGCTTGACGTACTCGATCGCGTCCTTCTCGTCCCCGGCCATGTGGTGGGCCACGCCGGAGGTGGAGTTGTGGGTGCGGGCGCCGCCCAGCTCCTCGAAGCCGACGTCCTCGCCGGTGACCGTCTTGATGACGTCCGGGCCGGTGATGAACATGTGCGAGGTCTGGTCGACCATGATCGTGAAGTCGGTGATGGCCGGCGAGTAGACGGCACCGCCCGCGCACGGACCCACGACGAGTGAGATCTGCGGGATGACACCGGAGGCGTGCGTGTTGCGCCGGAAGATCTCCCCGTACGCGCCGAGCGAGGCGACGCCTTCCTGGATCCGGGCGCCACCGGAGTCGTTGATGCCGATGACCGGACAGCCGGTCTTCAGGGCGAAGTCCATCACCTTGACGATCTTCTGCCCGTAGACCTCGCCCAGCGCCCCGCCGAAGACCGTGAAGTCCTGGGAGAAGACCGCGACCGGGCGGCCGTCCACGGTCCCGTAGCCGGTGACGACACCGTCTCCGTACGGGCGGTTCTTCTCGAGCCCGAAGTTGGTGGAGCGGTGCCGGGCGAACTCGTCGAGCTCGACGAACGAGTCCTCGTCGAGCAGAAGTTCGATGCGCTCACGGGCCGTCAGCTTGCCCTTCGCGTGCTGTTTCTCGACCGCGCGCTCCGAGCCGGCGTGCGTCGCCTCCTGTACGCGGCGCTGCAGGTCCGCGAGCTTTCCCGCGGTCGTGTGAATGTCGATCTCTTCCGGCTCGGACATCGGGATGCGGCTCCCTGCCTGCTCAAGTGGGGACGTGAGGGTGAGGTGCTACCTGTAGGTGCTGTAAGTGCTCAGAAGAAGGGACGGTTACTCATCCGTAGCGTAGTGCTGTGCCTACCGATCGGCAGTGCGGCGTTTACCACACCTAGGGTGGCTTGCATGATGCCGCGAGATTCCTCTGACGCGAACGACAGGTCGAACGGTGCCGCAGGTGAGGGCAGCCGCTGGTCCGACCTGGACCGCCCACCCCTGAACACCGCCGCGCTGCGCCGGGGGCTGGTGCGCGAGGGCGGGCTGTGGACCGGGGTCGACGTGGTGCAGCGCACCGGGTCCACCAACTCCGACCTGGTCGCCCGCGCCACGGCCGGTCAGGCCGCCGAGGGCGCCGTCCTGGTCGCCGAGGAGCAGAACGCGGGACGCGGGCGGCTGGACCGGGTCTGGACGGCTCCGCCCCGCTCCGGGCTGTTCTTCTCGGTCCTGCTCAACCCGGCCGAGGTGCCCGTGGCCCGCTGGGGCTGGTTGCCGCTGCTGGCCGGAGTCGCCGTCGCGACAGGACTCGCGCAGGCGGCCGGCGTCGACACGGCACTCAAGTGGCCCAACGACGTGCTGGTCACCGTGGGCGAGGAGGAGCGCAAGACCGGCGGGATCCTCGCCGAACGGGCCGGGAACGAGGGGGTCGTGATCGGCATCGGCATCAACGTCACCCTGCGCCAGGACGAGCTGCCGGTGCCCACGGCGGGCTCCCTCGCCCTGGCGGGCGCCCGCACCACCGACCGCGACCCGCTGCTGCGTGCGGTACTGCGTTCCTTGGAGGACTGGTACGGCCGCTGGCGCGCGGCGGACGGCGACCCGGCGGCGAGCGGCCTGCAGGAGACGTACGCGGCGGGCAGCGCGACCCTGGGCCGCCTGGTCCGAGCGGAACTCCCGGGCAACCGCTCGATCACGGGGGAGGCGGTGGCGATCGACGGTGACGGGCGCCTCGTACTGGCGACGGAGGAAGGGATGCAGGAGCCGGTGGGTGCCGGGGATGTCGTGCACTTGCGGCCTGCGTGAGCGTCTCTCAGCCCGTCCGGGGGCCCTCCCTGCTCGGAGAGCTTGGGGGAGTTCGAGGACGAGGCCGAAGGCCGACACGGGGGTCCGGGGCGGAGCCCCAGGTGGGTCAGCCCGACGCCGGGTGCCGTCACCGACGCCGGCTACGTGCCGCGTGGCGCCCGGTGAGCCCGCTGGGGAGTGAGCTACCGCACACCTGCCGTAGAGTTGACCGCGGTCGATACCTGACCGCGGCAGATCGGAAGGGCAGCACGCGTGACCGTCGACGACACGGGCTCGGGCACGGGCGTACACCCCGCCCCCGACGGTGATCCGGGGCGCGACGCACACGCCGAGTCCGAGGAGAACCCCCTCGCGCTCCGCCTCGAGCAGCTCATCCTGGGGGCCGAGCGCCGTTACACCCCCTTCCAGGCGGCCCGCAGCGCGGGCGTCTCGATGGAACTGGCGTCCCGCTTCTGGCGGGCCATGGGCTTCGCCGACATAGGCCAGGCCAGGGCCCTGACCGAGGCCGACGTCCTCGCTCTGCGGCGCCTGGCCGGTCTCGTCGAGGCGGGACTGCTCAGCGAGGCCATGGCCGTACAGGTGGCCCGCTCCACCGGACAGACCACCGCCCGCCTGGCCGAGTGGCAGATCGACTCCTTCCTGGAGGGCCTGACCGAGCCGCCCGAGCCCGGCATGACCCGCACCGAGGTGACGTACCCGCTGGTCGAGCTGCTCCTGCCGGAACTGGAGGAGTTCCTCGTCTACGTCTGGCGGCGCCAGCTCGCCGCCGCCACCGGCCGGGTGGTGCAGGCCGCGGACGACGAGGAGATGGTCGACCGCCGCCTCGCCGTCGGCTTCGCGGACCTCGTCGGCTTCACCCGCCTGACGCGCCGCATGGAGGAGGAGGAGCTCGGCGAACTCGTCGAGGCGTTCGAGACCACCGCGGCCGACCTGGTCGCCGCGCACGGCGGGCGGCTCATCAAGACGCTCGGCGACGAGGTGCTCTACGCGGCGGACGACGCCGGTACGGCCGCGGAGATCGCCCTGCGCCTGATCGAGACCATGGCGAACGACGAGACCATGCCGGAGTTGCGGGTCGGCATCGCCTTCGGCACGGTCACCACCCGGATGGGCGATGTCTTCGGCACGACGGTGAACCTGGCCAGCCGGCTCACGTCGATAGCGCCCCGCGACGCCGTCCTGGTGGACCACGACTTCGCAGTGGAGCTGATCCGCACGGCCGAGGCCCCCGCCTCGGAGACGGAGGCCGCGGAGGCCGCGGCCGCCGCCGAGAAGGAGGGCAAGGAGCCGCCCACCTACCGCTTCGCGCTCCAGCCGATGTGGCAGCGGCCGGTGCGCGGCCTCGGTGTGATCGAGCCGTGGCTGCTGACCCGGCGGGACGGGCCGGGGGCGTAGGCGCTCCTCCCGGTCCTCGCGGTCAGTGTGGGTCGGTGTGGGTCGGTGTGGCTTCACAGGCCGTGGACGCACAGCCCCACGAGCGGCACGCACAGCCCCGGGGGGTTCGAGGTGGCCGGTGCCGACGGCGCGGGTGCCTGAGTGGTCGCGTTGGGGGGCGGAGCGGACGGCGGCGCGGCCGGCGTCGTGACCGGGGGCTCGGGGGCCTGTGAACGAGAAGCCGTGGGGGTCGAGGGTGCCTCCGGGATGCCGGTCGCGGGATCCGTGACGCGCGGGGTCGGCGTGGCCGGACGCCCGGACGGGCTCGGGTCACCCGAGAGGGCCGGCGCCGCGCTCGCCTTTCCTTTGAGGGCGGTCGTCGACGGCCCCGCGGCCCCCCTGGACGGCACGCTCCCGGCTGTCGCCGCGGTCTGGGCGGCGCCGATCCGGGGCTCGGCCTCCGCGGTGCCGCCCCCGCCCGTCACCGACTCGGGTGCCAGGCGTACGAGGCTCAGGGCCCCGGCGGCGAGCGCGAACCCGCCGACGGCGAGAGCCAGGCGCCGGTGGCGGGGCTTGCGGTGCCGGCCCATCGGGCGGAACCAGAGGGGCCCGGGGCCGTTGTGCACCGTCGTCGTGGTGTCGTCGGTGGCCGTGTCCGTCATCGCCCGTCCCTCCCCGGTCGCCCGCACTCCCCCAAGTGCCGTAGCGGTGCGCAGATTATGTGGGGACAGGGGGCGGGCGATGCGGAGGTGCCTCGAATTCACCCGAACGGGGACAGGGGCCGGTCAATGGCCCACACCCGCCGAAGGTGCGCGGCGGCTTTCGCGGGGCCGCCTCGGCTGCGATGATCGGGGCGTCGTGTAGTTAACCCGCGTTAACCGGGAGGGTGTCATGGCGGAGCAGGGGGACGAGCGGCGGTTCGGCGAGTACGTCGTCGTGCGGCGGCACGGGTATGTCGCGGAGCTGGCGCTGGACCGGCCCAAGGCGATGAACGCGGTGTCCACGGACATGGCCCGCTCGATCGCCGACGCGTGCGCGCATCTGTCCGCCGACCGGGACGCCCGGGTGACGGTGGTGACGTCGACGCACGAGCGGGCGTTCTGCGTGGGCGCGGACCTGAAGGAGCGCAACTCCTTCACGGACGCCGACCTGATGCGCCAGCGCCCCCTCGCCCGCGCCGCCTACACCGGCGTCCTGGAGCTGCCGATGCCGACGATCGCCGCCGTGCACGGCTTCGCGCTGGGTGGCGGCTTCGAGCTGGCCCTGTCCTGCGACCTGATCGTGGCGGACTCCACCGCGGTGGTGGGGCTTCCCGAGGTGTCCGTGGGGGTCATCCCCGGCGGCGGCGGCACGCAGCTGCTGCCCCGCCGCGTGGGCGCCGCGCGCGCCGCGGAGCTGATCTTCACCGCCCGGCGCCTGGAAGCGGGCGAGGCGCGGGAGCTGGGCCTCGTCGACGACCTCGTACCGCAGGGCCGGGACCGTGAGGAGGCGCTCGCCCTCGCCGCCCGGATCGCCGCGAACTCCCCGGTCGGCCTGCGCGCCGCGAAGCGCGCCCTGCGGCTCGGCCACGGCCTGGACCTGCGCACCGGGCTGGAGGTCGAGGACGCGGCATGGCGTTCGGTGGCGTTCTCCGGCGACCGTGCGGAAGGCGTGGCCGCCTTCAACGACAAGCGCACGCCGCAGTGGCCGGGGGAGTAGCGGACGAGCGCGGGCGTCGCGACGCCGCGAAGGTCCGCGACACGGCCCAGGAGTAGTGGACGAGCGCGGGCGTCGCGACGCCGGGAAGGTCCGCGACACGGGCCCAGGACGTGTCGCGGAGGTCCCGTCGTTCGCCCGAAGGGCGGCCTTGCGGCGTCAGGTGCCTGCCCTGGGGCACCCCCTGCTCGAAGAGGCTTGGGGGAGTGCCGGGCGGAAGCCCTCGTACTGGACGTACGTCGGTTTTCGCCCGCGGCGACAGTGGGTGCACGGCCTCGCGAGGCAGGCGGGACCTTCGGGACACGCCCTAGCCTGGAGTCGTGGCTGAGGACAGTCGGCTGAGGGCCGTGGTGGCGCTGGCGCAGGGCATGGCGGCGGCGCACACTCCGCGCGAGGCCTGGCGGGCCGCCGCGCTGGGCGCGTGCCGGGCGCTCGCCGGGAACTTCGCCGCGCTGTCGGTGTGGGAGCGGGAGGCCGGACGGCTGCGGGTCCTCGTCAACGTGGGGGAGCGCGCGCCCGAGGAGGAGGAGTTCCCCGAGCACGAGGCCTACCCGGTGCACCAGTTCCCGGAGATCACCGAGTTCCTGCACGAGCGCTGGGCGGGCGGCGGCGGCCCGAGCGCCTGGGTGGAGACCGCCGAGGGGCCGGCCGCGGGCCACGCCGGATACTGCCACCAGCGGGTCGCGGCGCTGCGGCGGCGCGGCCGGGGCTGCTGTGTCGTCGCGCCCGTGGTGCTGCACGGCCGCGCCTGGGGCGAGCTGTATGTGGCGCGCCCGGCCGGTGAGCCCTCCTTCGACGGCGACGACGCCGACTTCGCCACCGTCCTCGCCTCCGTCGTGGCCGCCGGCATCGCGCAGACCGAGCGCCTGGAGGAGGCCCGCAGGCTCGCGTTCACCGACGCCCTCACCGGCCTCGCCAACCGCCGTGCCGTCGACGTGCGTCTGGAGGAGGCGATCGAACAGCACCGGGCCGACGGGGTCGTGGTCTCGCTCGTCGTCTGCGATGTCAACGGGCTCAAGCGGGTCAACGACACACAGGGACACGCCGTGGGCGACCGGCTGCTGGAACGTTTCGGGTCGGTGCTGTCGCTGTGCGGTGCCATGCTGCCGGGTGCGCTGGTCGCCCGGCTCGGCGGTGACGAGTTCTGCCTGCTGACGGTGGGCCCGTCGGCCGACGAGGTGGTGCGGGCCGCCGACGAGGTGTGCCGCCGGGCCGCCGAACTGGAGATCGGCGACGGTGTCGCCTGCGGGGTCGCCTCCACCCAGGACCCGATCGGCCCGGTCCGCTCGGCCCGCCGGCTGTTCCGGCTCGCCGACGCGGCCCAGTACCGGGCGAAGGCCCTGCACGCCCCGAAGCCCGTGGTCGCCGGCCGCGAGGGACCGGACGACCCCGTCGTGCGCCTGGCCGACGAGCCGCCGCCCGCCGGGGAACGCCGCAGGTTCCGTGGCCGGCACTGAGCTGCCCGGAGGCCAGGTTCCGTGGCCGGCACTGAGCCGGCGGAGGTCGGTAAGGGGTGAACCCGCACCCCACTGGTGACATCTTGGAATTCACTGCGTACGCTCCTGAATATGGATATGCACACTGTGGTGGTGGGGACGTCCGGGGTGACCGCTTCCGACGTTCTCGCCGTGGCGCGCGCGGACGCCCGGATCGAGCTCTCCGAGGAAGCCCTGACGGCCCTGGCGGCGGCCCGCGGGATCGTGGACGCGCTGGCCGCGAAGCCGGACCCCGTCTACGGGGTCAGCACCGGCTTCGGCGCGCTGGCGACCCGGCACATCAGCCAGGAGATGCGCACCCAGCTGCAGCGCAACATCGTCCGCTCGCACGCGGCGGGCATGGGCCCCCGGGTGGAGCGGGAGGTCGTGCGCGCGCTGATGTTCCTCAGGCTGAAGACGGTCTGCTCGGGACACACCGGCGTGCGCCCCGAGGTCGCGCAGACCATGGCCGACATTCTCAACGCCGGCATCACCCCGGTCGTGCACGAGTACGGCTCGCTCGGCTGCTCCGGCGACCTCGCCCCGCTGTCCCACTGTGCGCTGACCCTCATGGGCGAGGGCGAGGCCGAGGGCCCCGACGGCGTCGTACGTCCCGCCGGCGAACTCCTCGCCGAGCACGGCATCGCCCCCGTCGAGCTGCGCGAGAAGGAGGGCCTCGCGCTTCTCAACGGCACCGACGGCATGCTCGGCATGCTGCTCATGGCCCTCGCCGACCTGGACACCCTGTACAAGTCGGCCGACATCACGGCCGCGCTCTCCCTGGAGGCGCTGCTCGGCACGGACAAGGTCCTCGCGCCGGAGCTGCACGCCATCCGCCCGCACCCCGGGCAGGGCGCGTCGGCCGCCAACATGCTGGCGGTGCTGAAGGACTCGGGTCTGACGGGCCACCACCAGGACGACGCGCCGCGCGTCCAGGACGCCTACTCGGTGCGGTGCGCCCCCCAGGTCGCGGGCGCCGGACGGGACACGCTGGCCCATGCCCGCCTGGTCGCCGAGCGCGAGCTGGCCTCGGCCGTCGACAACCCGGTGGTCCTGCCCGACGGGCGTGTCGAGTCCAACGGCAACTTCCACGGCGCGCCGGTGGCGTACGTGCTGGACTTCCTCGCCATCGCGGCGGCCGACCTCGCGTCCATCGCCGAGCGCCGCACGGACCGGCTGCTCGACAAGAACCGCTCACACGGCCTGCCGCCGTTCCTCGCGGACGACGCGGGCGTCGACTCGGGCCTGATGATCGCCCAGTACACGCAGGCGGCGCTGGTCAGCGAGATGAAGCGGCTCGCCGTACCGGCCTCCGCCGACTCGATCCCGTCTTCCGCGATGCAGGAGGACCACGTCTCCATGGGCTGGTCGGCCGCCCGCAAGCTGCGTACGGCGGTGGACAACCTGACCCGTGTCCTCGCGATCGAGCTGTACGCTGCGACCCGCGCCATCGAACTGCGTGAGGGCCTGACCCCGGCCCCCGCCAGCCAGGCGGCGATCACCGCCCTGCGCAAGGCGGGCGCCGAGGGCCCCGGCCCGGACCGGTTCCTGGCCCCGGACCTCGCGGCGGCGGACGCGTTCCTGCGTGACGGCCGCCTGCTCGCGGCGGTGGAGTCGGTCACAGGACCGCTGGCCTGAAGCACCCGGTGCGGGGCCGCCCCAGGGGGTGGCCCCGCGTGCGGGCACCTGCCGGAGAAGGCCTGACCACCTCGTCCGACGCGGCGCGCCCTCACTCGGTGCGCGGGACCCGGGCGATGGTCTGCCGGGCCGCCGCACGCGCCGGTATCACCGCGCCCAGTGCGGCGATCGCCACCCCGGCCAGGGCCTGCAGGGCCACCGAGCCCGGATGCCACACGTCCAGCATCCGTGCCGGGAAGGCGAGATGGGCGCTGTGCTCGGTCATCGGGATCACCAGGCGGTAGGCCGCGACTCCCAGCGGCAGCCCCAGGAGCCCGCCGAGCAGGCCGAGCCCGGCCATGGACACCACCAGCATCACCGTGACCTGCCGTGGTGTCATGCCGATCGACTTCAGCGTCCCCAGGTCGCGCCGCCGCTCCCGGCTGCTCGGAACGACCGTGTTGAACACCCCCATCGCGGCGACCACCGACAGCATCACGGTCAGCGCGGACGCGGAACTGATCACGGTCACCGTCCCGGCGTTCACCGAGGTCTTCTCGCTCGGGTACAGGCCGGGATCGGCGGCCCGAACGGCCGTCACATAGGCGCCGACATCCGCTCCAGGAGTGAGCCGCACCCAGTACTGGTCGGCCTGCGCATCCGGCATCAGGGCGGTCACCGTCGTCCAGTCCGCGCGCATCCAGTCCGCAGGCCCGGACATGACTTCCCCGACCAGGGTCACACGCTCCTGCCGCCCGTCCGCCGCGGCCAGTGTGAACGAGTCGCCCGAGACGCAGACCGTACTTGGACAGGAACCTGCCGGAGGCCACCACCTCTCCGGGCCCCCGCATCCACCGGCCCCTGGCCAGGTCGTCCTGGAGAACGGACCGCCCCCCGCGCGCCCCCTCGATCGACACGTCCTGGCTCTGTCCGAGCATCCCGCACGTCGGCGAAGCCCACGGCGGACACATCGGCCGCATGCGGCAGAGAGCGCGCACCACCGCCGACTGAAACCCCTCGCTTGCGCTGCCCGCCGGCCCAGCGCCGCGGCACAGCCCCTCGCTACTCCGCCCCCGCCGCCCGCCGGCCCACCGTGCTCTCCCGCACCACCAGTCGGTGCGGCGCCCGGATCTCCAGCCCCGGTACGGGCGTCGGGCTGCCGATCCGCTTCAGCAGCCGCTCCACCGCCGTCTCCGCGATCATCTTCTTGTCCGGGGAGACCGTGGTGACGGACGGGTTGGAGTAGCGGCCGTCCTCGATGTCGTCGTAGCCGACGATCGCCACGTCCTCCGGGACGCGCAGCCCGCGCGCGGCCAGCGTGTGCATCGCACCCAGCGCCACCAGGTCGCTGTAGCAGAACACCGCGTCCGGCGGCTCCTCGAGGTCGAGCAGGTGTGCCATCGCCGTGGCGCCGTCGGAGCGGTTGAAGCGCGGGGTGGAGATGATCAGCTCCTCCCGTACGGGGATCCCGGCGCGCTCGTGGGCCAGCCGGAAGCCGCGGGTGCGCAGCTGGGCCGCCTCACCGGTGCGGTAGGGCTGGTCGCCGATCGCCGCGACACGCCGCCGGCCGAGGCCGAGCAGGTGCTCGGTGGCCTCGCGGGAGGCGGTGACGTCGTCGATGCCGACGTGGTCGAAGCCGCCGTCGCTGACCCGCTCGCCGAGCACCACCAGCGGAAGGACCGGATCGCGGACGGCCAGGTCGGACTGGGCGAGGCCGAGCGGGCTGAAGATGACGCCGTCGAACAGCAGTTGCTGGGAGCCGCCGCTGAGGAACAGCCTCTCGTGCTCCGCGTCGCCGTCGGTCTGGTCGATCAGGACGTTGTAACCCTGTACCCGGGCCGCGCGGATGATGCCCTGCAGCAGTTCGGCGAAGTACGGCGTGTCGAGATACGGCACGACCACCGCGATCTGGCCCGAGCGCCCGGCGGCGAGGTTGCGGGCCAGCACGTTCGGCCGGTAGCCGAGTTCGTCCACGGCCTGCTGGACGCGGGCGCGGGTGGCCTCGGAGACCGGTGCGTAGCCGTTCACCACGTTGGACACGGTGCGGCTGGAGACGCCCGCGCGGGCCGCGACGTCGCGCAGGGTCACGCCTCTTCCCATATCTCACCTTCGTCCGGTGCAGCCGGGTTCGAGCCGGTTGAAGTTTCCGCTGCGTTACCTCTTGCAGCGCGGCAAGTTGTGGGTTAACACTTCTGCAGCGCTGCAAAAGCGTAGCAGAAATGGTCTGAACCGAACCCCCCGCACAGCATCCCGAACATCCGTCAATGACCTGAGTTCCGAATGCTGTTCGGAATATCGAACGCCCTCCTCGGCCTCCTACCTCCTCCCCCGCACCCTCCTCTCCCCGGCCTCTGCCTCCGCTCCCCAGGCACCTCACTCAGGAGAATGCGCATGTCTACCAGCAGACAGCATCCGACAGACGGCTCCCGCCGCGTGGCCCGCCGACAGCCCCGCCTCCTCCGCCGGGGGTTCGTGGCGGCGTCCGCCGCCCTCGCCGGCGTGCTCGTCGCGGCCTGCGGTTCCGGCGGCTCGGGCGGCGGCAGCGGCTCGGGCGCGGCGGGCGGCGGCCCGGTGCACATCAAGGTGTGGGCCTGGTACCCGGACTTCAAGCAGGTCGTGGACCAGTTCAACAAGACCCACAAGGACGTCCAGGTCGACTGGGTGCAGGCAGGCGTCGGCCAGGACGAGTACACCAAGCTGAAGACGGCGCTGAAGGCCGGTCAGGGCGCCCCCGACGTCGTCATGCTGGAGTTCCAGGAGCTGCCGACGATCCAGCTCACCAAGGGCCTGCTGGACATCGGCAAGTACGGCGCGAACGACGACAAGAAGAACTACGTTCCCTGGGCCTGGAACCAGGTCTCCGACGGCGACCACGTCTACGCCATCCCCGTGGACGGCGGCCCGATGGCGATGCTGTACCGCGAGGACATCTTCAAGAAGTACAAGCTGAAGGTCCCCACCACCTGGGACGAGTACAAGCAGGAGGCGGCCAAGCTGCACGCCGCCGACCCGAAGGCGTACATGACCGACTTCGGCAGCGACGAGTCCGCGGCGGGCTGGCTGCAGGGCCTGATGTGGCAGGCCGGCGCCCGCCCGTACACCTACTCGGCGAGCAAGCTGCCGAACATCGGCGTCAAGCTCAACGACGACGGCGCCAGGAAGGTGTACGACTACTGGGGCGACCTGGTGAAGAACAAGCTGGTCGACACCGCGTCGTACGCCACCACCGACTTCTACAACGGGCTCAGCAGCGGCAAGTACGCCACCTACCTGGCCGCCGGCTGGGGCCCCGGCTACCTGCAGAGCGTGGCCAAGAAGACCGGCGGTCTGTGGCGTGCCGCCCCGCTGCCGCAGTGGACGGCGGGCGGCAACGCCCAGGGCGACTGGGGCGGTTCGACCTTCGCGGTCACCAGCCAGACCAAGAACCCGAAGCAGGCCACCGAGGTCGCCCGGGAGTTGTTCGGCACCTCCGAGGCCGCCTGGAAGATCGGCATCGACCAGGCGTACCTGTTCCCGCTCGCCACCCCGATCCTGAACGGCTCGTACTTCCAGGACAAGAAGTACGACTTCTTCGGCGGCCAGCAGGTCAACAAGATCTTCGGGCCCGCGGCGAACAACATCGGCACCTTCGACTGGAGCCCGTTCCAGGACTACGCCTACAACACGCAGACCAGTGAGGTGGGCAAGGCCCTCCAGGGCCAGACCCCCTGGTCGTCCGTGGCGGACAACATCCAGCAGCAGGTGGCGGGCTACGCGTCCAAGCAGGGATTCAAGGTCAGCCAGTAACCCTCCGGGGTCTCGCCCCGCCTACCGCCCCCGCCGGCCACCGTGCCTCCTCACCGTCGGCGGGGGCCCTGCCCCAACGCTCAAGGAGATCTGATGAGCCTGCTCCGACAGGGGTCACCGGCGGCCGCCGCGGCCGCGCCCTCGGCAGCGGCGGCCGCCAAGGGCCGTGATGTCCCGGCCGGCCGCGGTGCCGGCCCGCGGTCCGGGCGGCTGAAGGCCCGGACCCGGCACCGCGGCATGGGCCTGCTGCTGGTCACCCCGTTCACGCTGCTGTTCCTCGCCTTCCTCATCGCCCCACTCTGCTATGCCTTCTGGCTGAGCCTGAGGACCTCGACCCTGGTGGGAGGCGACCACTTCAGCTGGTTCGCCAACTACAAGCAGGCCTTCACCGACCCGCAGTTCCTGTCGGGCGTGCGCCGCGTGGTGGTCTTCGGCCTGGTGCAGATCCCGGTCATGCTCGCCCTCGCCCTGGTCGGCGCGCTGATCATCGACGAGGTCACCAGCAGGCTCGCCAAGGTCTTCCGGATGACGCTGTTCATGCCGTACGCCGTGCCCGCGGTGATCGGCGCGCTGATGTGGGGCTTCCTGTACAGCCCGACGTTCGGCCCGGTGAACTCCATCAGCAACGCCCTGGGGCTCGGATCGGTCAACCTGCTCTCGCACAACCTGATGCTGACGTCGCTCGGCAACGTCGTGACCTGGCAGTGGACCGGCTACAACATGATCGTCCTCTACGCGGCGCTGCAGGGCCTGCCCCGCGAGGTCTACGAGGCGGCGCGCATCGACGGAGCGAGCCAGATTCAGACGGCGCTGCGCATCAAGGTCCCGATGATCTCCTCGGCGCTGGTGCTCACGCTGATGTTCACCATCATCGGCACCCTGCAGTTCTTCACCGAGCCACGGGTCCTGCAGCCGACCGCCCGCTCGGTGATCACCCCGGACTACACGCCCAACCTGTACGCCTACAACCTGGCGTTCCAGTACTCCGAGTTCAACTACTCCGCCGCCATCTCCTTCGCCCTCGGAGCGGTGGTCTTCATCGGTTCCTACATCTTCCTCTTCCTCACGCGCCGAAGGAGCGGACTGAAGTGACGACTGCCGCTGCCACCGCCGTCGCCGTCCCGGCCCCCCGCCGGCGCCCCACCGCCGCCAAGGGGCGCGTCACCGTCAACGTGGTGATGGTGGCGATGATCCTCTACTTCCTGCTGCCCTTCTGGTGGCTGCTGGTGGCCTCCACCAAGAACAACGACGCGCTGTTCACCACCGCCGCCCTGTGGTTCCGCTCGCCCGGTTCCTTCTTCACCAATCTCCAGCAGCTGTTCACCTACGACGACGGCGAGTACCTGCGCTGGCTCGGCAACACCGCGATCTACGCGGGCGTCAGCGGGGTGGGCGCCACCGCCGTGGCGACCCTCGCGGGCTACGCCTTCGCCAAGTACCGCTTCCCCGGCCGGAACCTGCTCTTCTCAAGCCTGCTCGGCGCCATCATGGTCCCCGCGACCGCGCTGGCCATCCCCACCTATCTGCTGCTGAGCAAGGTGGAGCTGACCAACACGATGTGGGCGGTCATCCTGCCCTCGCTGCTCAACCCGTTCGGCGTCTACCTGGTGCGGGTGTACGTGCAGGAGTCGCTGCCCGACGAGCTGCTGGAGGCCGCCCGCGTCGACGGCGCCGGGGAGATGCGCGTCCTGCTGTCGGTGGCCCTGCC
Source organism: Streptomyces sp. NPDC093984 (assembly GCF_044764595.1). Lineage (NCBI taxonomy): Bacteria > Bacillati > Actinomycetota > Actinomycetes > Kitasatosporales > Streptomycetaceae > Streptomyces > Streptomyces sp. NPDC093984. The sequence goes on from NZ_JBIWIM010000002.1 coordinate 448,977, forward strand.
GACGCTGAGGCCCGCCCTGGTCACCGTGCTGCTGTTCTCCATGGTCGGCACCTGGAACAACTTCTTCCTGCCGCTGGTGATGCTCAACAACGACAAGCTGTTCCCGCTCACCGTGGGCCTTACGTCCTGGTACCAGGGGGCGATGGTGCAGAGCGGCGCCAACGCGCTGTTCAGCCTGGTCGTCGTCGGCTCGCTGGTGGCGATCCTGCCGCTGGTCATCGCCTTCCTCCTGTTGCAGCGGTACTGGCGCGGCGGTCTGACCGTCGGCAGCCTCAAGTGATCCCCGCCCGACCTCCTTTCCCGGCCACCCCGCGCACCCCCCGGAGCGACCTTCCATGCTGCACGCTTCCCTGACCGTCGACCCCGCCTTCCGCGTCGCCGACGTCAACCCCCGTACCTTCGGCTCGTTCGTGGAGCACATGGGCCGCTGTGTGTACACCGGCATCTACGAACCCGGCCATCCGCAGGCCGACGAGGACGGTCTGCGCCGTGACGTCCTGGAGCTGGTGCGCGAGCTGGGCGTGACCACCGTGCGCTATCCCGGCGGCAACTTCGTCTCCGGTTTCCGCTGGGAGGACAGCGTCGGCCCGGTCGCCGACCGGCCGACCCGGCTGGACCTCGCCTGGCACAGCACCGAGACCAACGCCTTCGGACTGCACGAATTCGCCGGCTGGGCCCGCAAGGCCGGCGTCGAGCCCATGATGGCCCTCAACCTCGGCACCCGGGGTGTCCAGGAGGCCCTCGACCTGCTGGAGTACGCCAACCACCCCGGCGGCACCGCCTGGTCCGACCAGCGGATCAAGAACGGTGCCCGGGACCCCTTCGGCATCCGCATGTGGTGCCTGGGCAACGAGATGGACGGCCCCTGGCAGACCGGTCACAAGACCGCCGCCGAGTACGGCCGCCTGGCCGCCGAGACCGGGCGCGCCATGCGCATGATCGACCCGGACCTCGAACTGGTCGCGTGCGGCAGTTCCAGCTCCTCGATGCCGACGTTCGGCGCCTGGGAGGCGACCGTGCTGGAGGAGGCGTACGACCAGGTCGACTACATCTCCTGCCACGCCTACTACGAGGAACTCGACGGCGACCTCGGCAGCTTCCTCGCCTCCGCCGTCGACATGGACGGCTTCGTGGAGTCGGTGGTCGCCACCGCCGACCACATCCGGGCCAAGCTGCGCCGCAAGAAGCGGATCAACCTCTCCTTCGACGAGTGGAACGTCTGGTACAACAGCCGCTTCGAGGCGCAGGGCAAGCCCGCTGAGTGGGCCGTGGCCCCGCGCGTGATCGAGGACGAGTACAACGTCGCCGACGCGGTCGTGGTCGGCGGCCTGCTGATCAGCCTGCTCCGGCACAGCGACCGCGTCACGGCCGCCTGCCTCGCCCAGCTCGTCAACGTCATCGCGCCCATCCGCAGCGAACCCGGCGGTCCCAGCTGGCGGCAGACGACGTTCCACCCGTTCGCCCAGGCGGCGCGGCACGCCCGGGGCACGGTGCTGCGGGTGGAGCCGGCCGCGCCCGTGTACGAGACGGCACGGTTCGGCGAGGTTCCCGTCCTGGACGCCGTCGCCACCCATGTGTCCGAGGCGGAGGGCGCCGACGAACTCACCGTCTTCGCGGTCAACCGGCACCAGACCGAGGACGTGGAACTCGCCCTGGACCTGCGGGCCTTCCCCGGCTACGCGCCGGTGGAGCACTCCGTCCTCGCCGATGCGGACCTGCGCGCGACCAACACCGTGGACGACCCCGAGAGGGTCCGGCCGCGCGGCGTGGACACCGGCGCGGTCACGGACGGCCGCCTCACCGTGAGCCTGCCGCCCGTCTCCTGGAACGTCATCCGGCTGCGCCCCACCGCCGGCTGACGCCCCACCAAGCCCCCCGCCGTCACCGCTCACCGGCCTCGGTGGCGGCGGGGACGACATCTCTGCCGCCGCCTGTCACCCCACCGGCCCCCGAGCCGTCACCCCACCGCCCCAGGGCCCTCACCCCACCAGCCCCCCGCCGTCACCGCCCAGTCCTCGGTGGCGGCGGGGTCTTGTGCACCACGTGCACACCCTTCCCTGCCCCTCAGTACAAGGGAGCCGCACATGTCCACCGACAGGGAAGGCGCCGGACACCGCGCCGTTCCACGTCCCCACGTCATCACGCTGCTGCTCGCGCTGCTCGCAGCGGCCGCCGTCCTCGTCCTGCCCGCGCCGGGCAAGGCCCACGCCGTCTCGCGGGCCTCGCAGACCATGTACACCCCGCCCTCGGGCACTCCCTCGCCGGGCTCGCTGTATCCGCGGGCCGTGCGCCTGCAGTACAGCGGCTCGTCCAACGGCACCCTGCTCGCCACGTTCGAGCAGTACTCCTCCGGCACCCCCGTCTTCCCGATCTACCGCAGCACCGACAACGGCAACAGCTGGACCCGGATCTCCAGCATCAGCGACACGCACAACGGCTACGGCATGCGCTACCAGCCGTTCCTGTACGAGCTGCCCACCGCCATCGGCAACTTCCCGGCGGGCACGATCCTCGCCGCGGGCAACTCCATCCCGAGCGACCTGTCCACGACCGAGCTCGACCTGTACGCGAGCACGGACCACGGCGGCACCTGGTCGTTCGTCAGCACCATCGCCACCGGCGGCAAGGCGGACCCGACCAACGGGCAGACCCCGGTCTGGGAGCCGTTCCTGATGGTCTCGGGCTCCAAGCTGATCGTCTACTACTCCGACCAGCGCGACCCCAACTACGGCCAGAAGATCGTGCACCAGGTGACCACCGACGGCGTCACCTGGGGTTCGGTCGTCAACGACGTCGCCACCTCGACGTACAGCGACCGCCCGGGCATGCCGACGATCGCGAAGCTCCCCAACGGCAACTACGTCATGACGTACGAGTACTGGGGCGCGCCCGAGGGCGGCTTCGCGGTGTACTACAAGATCTCCTCCAACCCGGAGGCGTTCGGGTCCGCCACCGGCATCGCGCTGAAGACCACCGACGGCTACGTCCCCACCAGCTCCCCCTACATCGTCTGGCTGCCCACCGGCGGCCCCGACGGCACCCTGGCGGTCAGCGCCAACAGCAGCACCGACATCTTCCTGAACACGCAGAACGGCGCGGCGGGCACCTGGACGCGCATCGCGTCCAACACCCCGGGCGGCTACAGCCGCGGCATGGTCCCGCTGGCCGACGGCCACAGCCTGGAGATCCTCAGCGGTGGCCACCTGACGAGTACGGGGCTCAACCCCGTCACCTACGGCACCATCGACCTGGGCGGCGGCATCTCGGACGGCGCGACCTACACCGCCGCCAACGCGAACAGCAAGCTGATGCTGACCATCGTGGGCGGCTCCACCACCAACGGTGTGGGCGCCACCCAGCAGAACGCCGACAACGCCACCGACCAGCAGTGGAAGTTCGTCCAGCAGGCGTCCGGCTACTTCAAGATCTTCAACGTGGCCAGTGGCAAGGTGCTGGGCGTGCAGAACGCGTCCACCGCCAACGGCGCCGCGGTCCTGCAGTGGGACGACAACGGCACCCTCGACCACGAGTGGGCCGTCGCCCCGAGCCCGGCGGGCGGCTTCACGGCCGTCAACCGCAACAGCGGCAAGTACCTGGAGATCCCGAGCGCCTCCACCAGCGTCGGCACCGCCGCCGGGCAGTGGGACAACACCGGCTGCGCCTGCCAGCGCTGGACGCTCACCCAGACCGCCCCGCCCACGCTGTCGACCGGCCAGTACGTCCTCGTCAACAAGAACAGCGGCAAGTACCTGGAGGTCCCGAGCGCCTCGACCACCGCGGGCACGGCGCTCGACCAGTGGCAGAACACGGCCTGTGACTGCCAGCTGTGGACCTTCCAGTCCGCCAGCGGTGGTTCGTGGACGCTCAGGAACGTCCACAGCGGCCTCTACCTCGACGTGCAGAACGGCTCCCCCTCGACCGGCACCTCACTGGTCCAGAGCGCGTCGTCCGGTGCGGGCTCCCAGAAGTGGACGCTGACGGCCGCGGGAGGTGGCTTCTACAAGCTGGTCGACGCCGGCAGCGGACTGCTGGCCGACGTCTCCGGCGCCTCCACGGCCAACGGCGCGTCGGTCATCCAGTGGAGCGACAACGGGGGGAACAACCAGCTCTGGCAGATCGTACGGGTCAACTGATCCCGCCGAGCGGGGAACCGGCGTGACGGGCGGCCCACAGCCGCCGGTGCGCCGGTTTCCGGCTTCCGTGGCGGTGGGAGTCAGTAGCCCTCGGTGCGTTCCCGTCGTACCGAATACGTCACGAAACCCGCTCCCAGGCCCAGGAACAGCGTCCCCCCGATGACGTACGGCGTCGTGTCCACGCTGCCGGTGTCGGCCAGTTGCGTGTGGGCCGTCGCGCCCGTCACACCCGTCGTGTCCGTCACACTCGTCGTGTCCGTCGTCGTCCGGTCGGTGGTCGTCGAGGTCGCGATCCGCGGACTCTCGGGCGTGTTCTGGGTCGCGTTCGCGGACGGCACGAACCACAGGGCACCCAGCAGGGTCCCCGCGGCGGTGGCGGTCAGCAACGTCCGGCGGGTGGTGGACGACGATCGACGTGCGGCGGACACGAAATTCCGATCCCCCTGGGGCGCTTACGAATTGGCCGTGTGGAGCGATGCTAGTGAAAGGCGCGGGTCGTGGGAAAGTCGCGAGCTCTCCGGGCCGTACGCTGCGCGCCATGAGCACTTCTGAGACATCACGGTATGTCCGCCTTCGTGTGGAACTGGTCGTCGAGATCGACGATGTCGACGCCGTCACCAAGGCCGCCCTGCGCCGGATCGCGGACGACCCGGACATGCCCGAGACTGAGCGCGCCTACACCGAGGGCGCGGTGACGGAGGACACGGCCGAGGCCGTCGCGTATCTCGTCGAGCCGTCCGTCCTGTTGGGCGAGGTACCGGGCGTCGAACTCGCCCAGGCCTCCTGGAGCAGCGAGATCGTCGACTACGACCCCGATTCGCCGGACTGGGCGCTCGGCGAGGATGATGAGCCGGGGGGCGACGAGGACGACGAGGGGGTCCGACTCGGCTGACATGTCTTGGGAAAATGGTGACCCCGGGTGGCAACCGGCGCCCGGGGCACCGTCGTCTCAAGAGGCGTTCCCCGGTGTCTCGCATGACACCGGGACTCCTCGGGCACCCGTCGGGCCGGCGTGGTGTGTCCCACACCGGCCACGGATGTGGAACCGGACGAACCGGTCGTAGCGTTGAGGGTTCTTACGGGGGACTCAACGGGGTTTTTGGGGATTCGGCAACCATGGAGAAGCGTGTGATGACGGACAGTAAGCGGCGCAAGGGCCTGATGGCCGCGTCCGCACTGCTCGGCGGGGTGCTGGTGCTCTCCGCGTGTAGCGGAGGCAACTCGGCGGCGAGTGGCGGCGGGGACGACAAGGACTCGCAGGCCTCGGTCGACGAGGCGGCCGCCAAGAAGACCTCCGAGGCACAGATCAAGATCACGCCGGCGGACGGTTCCGACAACGCCTCCATCAACAACGCCGCCAAGGTCACGGTCGCCAAGGGCACGCTCACCGAGGTCACCATGACCACCGCGTCCGGGACCCCGGTCGCCGGGCAGATCTCCGCCGACAAGACCAGCTGGGCGCCGACCACCCAGCTCGAGCGGGCCACGACGTACAAGATCGCCGTGACGGCCAAGGACTCCGCGGGCCGCGACGCCCACGAGAACGCCTCCTTCACGACCGTCGCTCCGGCGCACTCCTTCATAGGCAACTTCACGCCGGACAACGGCACGACCGTCGGCGTGGGCATGCCCGTCTCGATCAACTTCGACAAGGCGATCACCAACAAGGCCGCCGTGCAGAAGGGGATCACCGTCACCTCCAGCAGCGGGCAGGAGGTGGTCGGTCACTGGTTCGGCGCCAACCGGCTCGACTTCCGTCCCGAGCAGTACTGGAAGGAGGGCTCCACCGTCACGATGAAGCTGAACCTCGACGGCGTCGAGGGCGCGAGCGGCATATACGGCGTGCAGCAGAAGACGGTCACCTTCAAGATCGGCCGCAACCAGGTCTCGTACGTCGACGCGAAGACCAAGCAGATGAAGGTGACGCAGGACGGCACGGTCATCAAGACCATACCGATCTCCGCGGGCGCGCCGGATCACACGACCTACGAGGGTCAGATGGTGATCTCGGAGAAGTTCACCCAGACCCGGATGAACGGCGCGACGGTCGGCTTCACCGACTCCGACGGCAAGGGCGAGTACGACATCAAGGACGTGCCCCACGCCATGCGCCTGACCACGTCGGGCACCTTCATCCACGGCAACTACTGGGGTGCCCCGTCCGTCTTCGGGAACGTCAACACCAGCCACGGCTGTGTCGGCCTGCAGGACAAGAAGGGCGCGAACGACCCGAGCACGCCGGCCGCGTGGTTCTACAATCACTCGCTGATCGGTGACGTGGTGGTCGTCCAGAACACCGGCGACAAGACGGTGTCCCCGGACAACGGCCTCAACGGCTGGAACATGAGCTGGGCCCAGTGGAAGGCGGGTTCGGCCGTCTGACGCCGCCGCCGGCGGGACCCCACCCGTACGTCTCGAAGGCGCCCGCAGCCCCCGACAGGGCTGCGGGCGCCTCGGCGTTGCGTCGGCCGGTCCCCGTGCGGCCGCAGCATTCTCCTCGTTCTTTTATGTCCGGTTCACGACTTCATCAGGGTCCGTCCCGAGCTTGCGGCCGTGTTCGTCACCTGATTCTTGCAAGGATGCCTCCGGCGCTCAGGCCGGGGAGGAATCGCATCGTGTGATGGCGATGCGGCGCGTTGCCGTGTCCGGTCTCCGGGGTGCGAAGCGCCTGCAGACCCGCTGACGAAGCCGGGGAGTCCGTGGGCCGCTCGTAGGCCCTCGGCAGGCCGCCCCGTAGGCCGTTCGGCAGGACATTCGGCAGGACGTTCGGTGGGCCGTCTCGTGGACGCCCGGTCGTTCGAAGTCGTTACGGCCCCCGTATTGAGGCGTTGATCATCCCCCGGCATACTGCGTGATCCGGGGGGATGACGTGTGCATGTACGAGACCAACCCCCGGCCGGGTGAATGGGGATTCGCCCGGTACCTCATCTCCAGGGGGAGTCTTGCGCAGACAAGTGAACAGAGCGTGCGCGGCGGCCGTCGCAACGGCGGCCGCCGTCGCGTTGGCGGCGGGCATGACCAGCCCGGCGTCGGCGAAGCCCGCCCCCGCGGCCCACGGCCCCGCCGGCGGTCTGACGGCCCAGCACCGGATCACTCTCATCACCGGTGACCGCGTCGTCGTCGACGCCAAGGGCCGTGTCGTGGGCCTGGAGCGGGCGAAGGGCCGCGAGAACGTTCCGGTCCAGGTCCGCAAGGCCGCCGGACACACCTACGTGGTGCCGGCCGACGCGGCCGCTCTGATCGCCGAGGGGAAGATCGACCGGCGCCTGTTCGACGTCACCGAGCTCAACTCGTCGCGGACCCGCGCGGACCAGAAGAACGGCCTGAAGGTCATCGTCGGCTACAAGGGCGCCGCCCGTACCGCGAAGGCCGACGTCCGCGAGGCGGGCACGCTCCGCCGGACCCTCACGTCCCTGAACGCCGACGCGGTCCTCACACCCCAGCGGGACGCGGCCGAGCTGTGGAAGGCCGTCACCGACGGCGGCGCCACCGCCTCCGGCATCGCGCACGTCTGGCTCGACGGCGTCCGCAAGGCCAGCCTCGACAAGTCCGTCCCCCAGATCGGCGCCCCGGCGGCCTGGGCCGCGGGCTACACGGGCAAGGGCGTCAAGGTCGCCGTGCTGGACACCGGCGTCTACGCGGACCACCCGGACCTCAAGGGCCAGGTGATCGAGGCCAAGAACTTCTCCACCTCCGCCACCACCGCCGACAAGGTCGGCCACGGCACGCACGTGGCGTCCATCGTGGCCGGCACCGGCGCGAAGTCGCACGGCAAGTACAAGGGCGTCGCGCCCGGCGCCAGGATCCTCAGCGGCAAGGTCCTCGACGACGACGGCTACGGCGACGACTCCGGCATCCTCGCGGGCATGGAGTGGGCCGCCCAGCAGGGCGCCGACATCGTCAACCTCAGCCTGGGCGGCGCCGACACGCCCGACATCGACCCGCTCGAGGCCGAGGTGAACAAGCTCTCCGAGCAGAAGGGCATCCTGTTCGCCATCGCCGCGGGCAACGCGGGCGAGAGCGGCGAGAAGACCATCGGCTCCCCGGGCAGCGCGGCCGACGCGCTCACCGTCGGCGCGGTCGACGACAAGGACCGGCTGGCGGACTTCTCCAGCCGTGGCCCCGGTCTCGACGGTGCCATCAAGCCCGATGTGACCGCGCCCGGCGTGGACATCACCGCCGCCGCGGCCCCGGGCAGCCTCATCGACCAGGAGGTCGGCGAGAACCCGGCCGGGTACCTGACCATCTCCGGTACGTCGATGGCGACCCCGCACGTGGCGGGCGCCGCCGCCATCCTCAAGCAGGAGCACCCCGACTGGACGTATCCCGAGCTGAAGTCGGCGCTGACGGGCTCGGCGAAGGGCGGCAACCACACCCCGTTCCAGCAGGGTTCGGGCCGTATCGCCGTGGACAGGGCGATCAAGCAGACCATGCTCGCCGAACCGTCGTCCCTGAGCTTCGGCACCGCGCAGTGGCCGCACACCGACGACACGCCGGTCACCAAGCAGCTGACGTACCGCAACACCGGCAAGACCGCCGTCACCCTCACGCTGTCGCTGACGGCCACCAACCCCAAGGGCCAGGCGGCTCCTTCGGGCTTCTTCACGCTCGGCGCGAAGACGGTCACCGTCCCGGCGGGTGGCACGGCGTCGGTCCCGGTCTCTGTCAACAGCAGGCTGGGCGGCACCGTCGACGGCGCGTACTCGGCGTATGTGACGGCGACGGGCGGCGGCCAGAGCGTGCGCACGGCCGCGGCCGTGGAGCGCGAGACGGAGTCGTACGACGTCACCCTGAAGTACGTCGACCGTGACGGACAGACGCCCGTCCACCTCAGCGACCTGGTCGCGGCCTCGGGCGCCGACGCGGGCAAGGAGTACTTCTCCCAGAGCTCCGCGACGACCGTGAAGATCCGCGTGCCCAAGGGCACGTACCTGCTGGACTCCCTCTCCGTGAAGGACCCGACCTCGATCGAGGGCGGCGTCGACTGGCTGGTCCAGCCCAAGGTGAGCGTCACCAGGGACACCGCCATCACCCTGGACCTCAACAAGGCCAGGTCCGCCGACATCACGGTCCCGGACGCGTCGGCCGAGCCGCGGTCCGCGACGGTGTCGTACGTCTACGATCCGGCCGGCACCGGCCTGGCCCTGTCCGCTCCGTCGTTCGCGGACATCCGCCTGGCGCAGGTCGGCCCGGCGGTCCCCTCCGGTCTCTCCCAGTCCTGGTTCGGCCAGTGGACCAAGGGCGGCACGGCCGAGTACGACGTGTTCACCGGCTCCGCGGTCAAGCAGCTTCAGGGCGCACACGTACGCCACTACAAGGCGGACGAACTGGCCACGCTGAAGCTGAACCTCGGAGCCGCGAGCAGCGGCAAGACCGGCGCGGTCGGCGCCTACGCCGAGACACCGACCGACAGCGGCTCCAGCATCCCCGTCGAGCAGAACCTGCGCGGCACGCGCACGTTCCACGTGTCCACGGGTGACAAGGCGCAGTGGACGTTCGACTTCTCGCAGTACGGAGGCAAGAAGGACGCGGACGGGTTCCCGGTCTCGGAGGCGTACTACACGCTGGGCGACCCGCAGGTCCTCACCGGAGGCAAGACCTACACCAAGACCCTCAACACCGCGGTCTTCGGTCCGGTGATCAACTCCGACTACGGCCTCTTCCGGGCCGGCAACGAGATCTACGGATACCTGCCGCTGTTCGCGGACGGGCAGGGGCACGCCGGATCCTCCGAGTTCATGTCGGTGAAGACGACGCTGTACCGGGGCGGCACCAAGGTCGGCTCGAACGACGATCCGCTGTTCGGCGTGAAGCTCTTCGAGGTTCCCTCCGCCGAGGCCACGTACACGCTGACGACCTCGGTCATCCGCAGTGTGAAGGTCGCGGCGGCGTCCACCCGCATCGACGCGAGCTGGACGTTCAAGTCCAAGAAGGCGGACAGCGCCCAGCTGCCCGCCTCGACCGTCCGCTTCGGTGCGGCCACCGGCCTGGACAGCCGCGTCGAGGCCGGCAAGAAGGTCACCATCCCGGTCACCGTCCAGGGCGCGGCCGCGGGCCGCAACCTCCGGTCGCTCTCGGTCTGGGTGTCGTACGACTACGGCAGGACCTGGACCAAGCTGACGGTCAAGAACGGCAGGGTCACGTACAAGAACCCGGCCAAGGGCCAGGGCCTGTCGTTCCACGCCAAGATCGCCGACAAGAAGGGCAACAAGTCGACGATCTCCATCTACAACGCGTTCTACGCCAAGTGAGCCGATAGACGGCGGACAGATGGCGGACAGATGGCGGACGGCCCACCGGAAGCGATGCCTCCGGTGGGCCGTCCGGGGTGCGGCGCGCTTTGTGCGCGGCCATCAGGGGGTGCGGCGCGCTGCGGCCGTCAGAGGGTGCGGCGCGTCGTCCCCGCTACCGTCAGGGCGTGCGGCGCGTCGAACCCGCGACCGTCAGGCGTGCGGTGCGGTCGTGCCCGCACGGGTCGCGTCCGTGCCCCAGCTCGCCAGCAGCCGCAGCGCCTCCGCCGACGCCGAGCCCGGCTCGGCGTGATACGTCACCATCGCCAGCTCACCGTCGTCGGGTACCCGGAACGACTCGCACTGCAGCGCGAGGTCGCCCACCAGCGGATGCCGCATCCGCTTCATCCCGTGGCTCTTCTCCTTGACGTCGTGCGTCGCCCACAGCCGCCGGAATTCCTCGCTCTTCACCGACAGCTCCCCGACGAGGGCCGACAGCCGCGGATCGTCCGGGTGACACCCCGCCTCGTACCGCAGCTGGCACACGATGTCTATCGCCTTCTGCTCCCAGTCCACGAACAGGTCCTGGTACTCGGGCTTGAGGAACGTCATCCGCGCCCAGTTCCGCTCCTGGGGCGGCAGCTGCGCCCAGTCCCCGAAGACGGCGGCGGCCATCCGGTTCCACGCCAGGATGTCCGCACGCCGCCCCACGATGTACGCGGGCACCCCGTCGAAGGAGTCCAGCAGCTGCCTGAGCGACGCCCGTACCTGCTGGGTCCTGCCCGACGGCTTCTTCTTGTGCGCCTTCGGCTTGGCCAGATGCGTCAGATGCGCGTGCTCGGCGTCGGTCAGCCGCAGCGCGCGGGCGATCGCGTCGAGCACCTCCGCGGACACGTTCCGTCCGTTGCCCTGCTCCAGACGCGTGTAGTACGCCACGGACACGCCTGCCAGCTGCGCCAGCTCCTCGCGCCTGAGCCCCGGCACCCTGCGGTGGCGGCCGAAGTCCGGCAACCCCACGTCCTCCGGCTTGAGCCGGGCCCGGCGGGTGCGCAGGAACTCGCTGAGCTCGGCGCGCCGGTCCAGGGCCTGACCGGCTCCCGCGGCGGGCTCCGGCACGGAGTCGAGCTGTTCGTCCATACGTCCAGTATTCCCGGTCGTACGACCGGGAGCCTGACCCCGCCAGTGGTAGGACCGCTGGTCGTAGGCAGAACCGTGACCTGGGTGACTCGGCTGCCCTCGGGCAGGCTGGACGCCGTGCCCGGTGGTAGGCAGCCGGGCTGCGCGACCCCTAGGAGAAACTCGGCATGACCACCGTTGCTGCGTACGCCGCACCCGCCGCGAAGGCCCCGCTCGAGCGCACCACGATCGAGCGCCGCGAGGTCCGCGAGTTCGACGTCCTGATCGACATCAAGTTCGCCGGCATCTGCCACTCGGACATCCACCAGGCCCGTGAGGGCTGGGGCGAGGCGATCTTCCCGATGGTTCCGGGCCACGAGATCGCGGGCGTGGTCTCCGAGGTCGGCCCCGGTGTGACCAAGTTCAAGGTCGGCGACCGTGTGGGCGTCGGCTGCCTGGTCGACTCCTGCCGCGAGTGCGAGAACTGCGAGAAGGGCCTGGAGCAGTACTGCCTCAAGGGCGGCGTCGGCACGTACAACGCCATCGGCAAGGACGGCGAGCCCACCTACGGCGGCTACTCCGAGAAGATCGTCGTCGACGAGAACTTCGTCGTCCGCATCCCGGACGGCCTCTCCCTCGACGCGGCGGCCCCGCTGCTGTGCGCCGGCATCACCACGTACTCCCCGCTGCGCCACTGGAACGCGGGCCCCGGCAAGAAGGTCGCGATCGTCGGCCTGGGCGGCCTCGGCCACATGGGCGTCAAGCTCGCGCACGCGATGGGCGCCGAGGTGACGGTGCTCTCGCAGTCCCTGCGCAAGAAGGACGACGGGCTGAAGCTGGGCGCCGACCACTACTACGCCACCAGCGACCCCAAGACCTTCGAGGAGCTGCGCGGCACGTTCGACCTGATCATGTCCACCGTGTCGGCGCCGATGGACTTCGGCGCGCTGCTGTCGCTGCTGAAGACGGACGGCGCGCTGGTGAACGTGGGCGCCCCCGAGGAGCCCATCTCGCTCAACCTGTTCTCGGTGATCTCCGGCCGCAAGACCCTCGCGGGCTCCGGCATCGGCGGCATCCGGGAGACCCAGGAGATGCTGGACTTCTGCGCGGAGCACGGCGTCGGCGCCGAGATCGAGCTGATCAGCGCCTCCGAGATCAACGAGGCGTACGAGCGGGTGCTGAGCAGCGACGTCCGGTACCGGTTCGTGATCGACACGGCCACCATCTGAGAAATCCCCCGACAGCACCACGTGAGGCGGCCCCTGTGGCCGCCTCACGCGCGTCGTCGGTCGAAGGTCGCAGCGGCGTGGGCCCGGAGACCGATGTGCCGCCCCCTGCCGCTGCCTAGCCTGGAAAGTGGTTCCGGCAACCGGGGGACAGGAGGCCCGACCATGTCCGTGGAGCTCAACCACACGATCGTCGCCGCGCACGACAAGGAAGCGTCCGCCCGATTCCTCGCCGATCTGCTCGGGCTCGAGGTGGCGCAGCCGTTCGGCCCGTTCACCCCGGTGGAGATCCCCAACGGCGTGACGCTGGACTACATGGAGACCACCGGCTCGATCACCCCACAGCACTACGCGTTCCTGGTCTCCGAGGACGACTTCGACGTGATCTTCGCCCGTATCCGGGACAGGGGCCTGAGGTACTGGGCGGACCCGTACCACCACCGCCCCGGCGAGATCAACCACAACGACGGCGGCCGGGGCGCGTACTTCGACGACCCGAACGGTCACAACCTGGAGATCCTGACGAGGCCCTACGGGAGCGGTGGGGACTGAGGTTCATCCGGTTGGAGGTGCGGTCGCGCGGCCGGGTCCGGACCCCGGTCCCGGCCGCGTCGGCCTTGGGCCGCCGGGGGTGGCGCGCTCCGAACGCCTCGCCGAACCGATCCCACCGCAGGGTCGGTTGAGATGGTCATCGGATTGCGATCGAGAGTGCGCCACCTTAGCTTCAGGGCGTCGGAATCTTCCGACAAAGTCCGCATAGGTTCTCTATGTCGGCTTTCACCCCTGGTGCCATCGAACGGAGCATTCATGTCGGTGATGACCGGTACCCAGCCCCAGCAGCAGTTCGGCCAGCAGTTCGGCCAGCAGTTCGGTCAGCAGCTCGGCCAGCAGCCGATCGCGCAGGTCGTCCAGCAGACCATCCAGCAGGCCTGTCAGCAGGCGAGTCAGCAGATCGCGCAGCGCATGCAGCAGACGCTGCAGCAGATCCAGCAGGTCCAGCAGCAGCTTCAGCAGCAGGGCATGGCCCACCAGGCGCACCCGTACCTGGCCATCGCGCTGCACACGACGCTGCGCCAGGGCGTGCGGCACGCGGTGGAGCAGTCCGTGCAGCAGGCGCTGCCGATCGCGATCCTGACGCTGGTCCAGCAGAGCCAGCAGGGCATGCAGCAGCAGGGCATGCAGCAGGGTCCGCAGCAGTGGGGCGGCGGTGGCCAGCAGTTCGGCCAGCCCTACCAGCAGCAGTACCAGCAGCCCGGCTTCGGCTTCGGCCAGATGCCCTTCGGTATCGGCTGACGTCCGGCGGCGCGCGATGCGGTGTGCCCAGGAGCGGTTCCCGGGCACACCGCATCACTGTGGAAGCGCGGCCGCCCGTCACCGGATCAGGAGCACACGAACGACGCAGGCGTGGTGAAGGTGGACGCAATGGTCAAGGAAAGACCCGGAAACAACCGGGAGAGCGGGTCCGAGGGAGCGGGTGCCGGCGGGATGGGGCCCGAGGGCAAGGAGACGGGGCCACAGAGGAAGGGCGGCACGTCACCGATCACGGTGCAGCCGCGCCGGGCCCGGTACATGGTGACACCCCTGCCGCAGAGCCTTCTCCCCCCGGGAGTCGCCGAACTCGGCATGGACGCGCTGTGCGACCGGCTGGAGCGTATGCCCGAGGTGACGGTGACCCGCAGACTCAGGTCGCCGGAGAAGCTGAAGTCGGCCGGAATGCGGCCCTCCTGCCCGGAGATCGCGGTCGTCGAGGCGGCCGAGGCCCAGGTACCGGCCATGCGGTCGCTGCACGTGCACATCGAACCGGATCTGCCCCTGTCCGGAACCGGACCCGCTTCCGCACCGACCGCGGGCGTGCTGCCCCTGCGCGATCCGGGGCTGGTCATGCCGCTGGAGGAGCCCGCGGAGATCTCGCTGCGCGTGTGCGGCCCGGAGGGCGAACCGCTGGCGGGCGCGGGGGTGTTCCTCATCGGGGCGACCTGGCCGAGCCAGGGCATCACCGCGGCCGACGGGACGGTCACCCTCACCCTGGCGACCGAGACCGCGGAGACCGTCCAGTCCCTCTACGTCCGCCCCGCGGGCGGTTACGCCGACCGATGGGTCCACCGGCCCGACCTGTCGGCGACGCAGGAGAACCTGGTCACCCTCACCCCGCTGGCCCAGGTGTACCCGGAGCTGGAGCAGCGGCAGCAGTACGGCTGGGGCCAGCAGGCCATGCGCCTGGACCGGCTGCCGCCCACGTTCCGCGCCTTCGGCGTCCGGGTCGCGGTCATCGGTTCGGGCGTCAGCACCGAGCACCCCGATCTTCGGCAGCGCGTGCGCTCCGGTGTCGATCTGGTGCGCGGCACCGAGAACGGCTGGGCCCACGACACCCTGGGCACCGGCACCCACGCGGCGGGCGTCATCGCCGGCGCGGACACCGGCAAGGGGATCATCGGCATCGCCGTCGACGCCGAGATCGAGGTCTGCCAGGTGCTGCCCGGCGGGCACTTCAGCGACCTGATCGCCGCTCTGGACCACTGCATCGAGCACGAGGTCGACGTCGCCCATCTCGCGGTGGCCGCGCCGTACCCTTCGGCGCTGGTCTCCCGCAAACTCGCCGACGCCTACGCCGCGGGCATCGCCTGCGTCGCACCCGCGGGCGACACCGGCGGGCCGGTCGGCTTCCCTGGCTCGCTGCCCACCGTGTTCACCGTCGGCGCGCTGGGAGTCTTCGGCTCGTACCCGCAGGACACCTCCCAAGCCACTCACATCGGGCCGCAGTTGACACCCGAAGGGCTGTTCGCCGCACCGTTCAGCAGCTACGGCCCCGGCGTGGACGCGGCCGCCCCCGGCGTGGCGGTCCTGTCGTGCGCCCCGCGCGGCGGTTACACGGCCCTGGACGGCACCGGCACCGCATCGGCCCATGTCGCCGGTCTCGCCGCCCTCGTTCTCGCCCACCACGAGGACTTCCACGGCCAGTTGCTGCCGCGCGGCGCCGGGCGGGTGCAGCACCTGTTCGAGATCATCGCCGGGAGCTGCCGCCAACTGGCCGCCCCCGGCACGCTGGAGGCGGCCCGCGTCGGGCGCGGCCTGCCCGACGCCCTGGTGGCCCTCGGCCTGGCTCCCGGAGTGCAGCTCGCTCCGGCCCTGTCGCCGTACGCCCCGTCCATGGCGGGATGACAACGCACTCCGTCCATGGCGGGGTGACAACACACCACACGGATCGGCACCCGCTCGCTCGGGGCGGGTGCCGATCCGTGTGCCGTTCGCGCGGAGTCGTGGGTCAGCCGCCGCCGGCCGGCTCCTTGACGGGGGCGGCGTGCCGAGGGCGGTACTTGCACGACACCTGGCCGACGAGCTCCCGGAAGCACACCAGGGCGGTGATCGGCGGAATCCCGACGATCACCATCGAGAGCACGGAGTACGAGGAGTGGCTGATGCACAGGGCCACTGCCGTCGCCGAGGCGATCAGGATGACGCACCAGGACCGCCGGGCGGTGCGGTGCTGGAAGGCCGCCCGCAGGATGGACAGCGCGGCCACGAACCACGGTCCGTACACCGTCAGCGGCCACCACTGGGCGAGCGGCGCGGGCAGGACGGTGGCGGCGATCTCGCGCAGCTGGTTGTAGGAGTAGGCGGTGGACCAGCCCAGCATCGCCACCGCGCACGCGGCGATCGTGGCGACCAGGAGCGTGACGGGGCTCAGTCGCTGACCGCCGTCGAGGATGTGGTGGGCCGGCCGGGGGCGCCGCCGGTCGATCCGGTGGCGGTGCTGGCCGTCCAGCGAGGGCGGAGCGGGGTCCACGGCCGACACGGTGGAGAGCATCTGGGCCAGCTCTTCGTCGGGATCCCAGCCGTTGGGCGCGATGTCCGGGCCGGGTGCGCTCCACACGGGATGCGTCTCGAGGGGATCGACATGATAAGAGTGCTGGCCGAGCACATCATGATCGGATCTCAGGGCGAACTGAAAGTCGTAGAGGCTTGGCTCGCCTTGAAGCCTGTCCATTCTCGAAGTTCCTCCGAGCTCTGTATCAGGAAGCTCCGTCCAGAGCGCGCAGGTATTCGCTCTCCATGTCACTGATCTTCTTGAGGAAGTCCTCAAGAAGATCCGAACAACCCTTGAGGCGCACGTCACCGCCGGCCGACTCGTGCCAGCCGGCGCCACTTCCGACGGGGGTCTGATCTTCCGGTTCGTTCCAAGTCACGATCACCTAACGAGCACCACGGGGCGCCCAGGTATCCGGCATTTGGGGGAATAAATCGACGGAGAATCGTTTCGGCAGTCAGATGAAGTACCTGGCCGGCGCAATTACCAAAATCTGTGCAGCGGTATTTCGGTGAATATGATTTCACGGTGCGTGAGGCGCCGGGGTGAGCCATCCGGGAACGCCGCCGTACCTCCACGATGGCGGGCGACTCAGACCGTTCCTGCTGCGGTGCCTCGAACTTGTCGAGTGTCTGGTCGACTCGTCGGTCGATCACATGCCGACCCGCACATCCGAACCCGGCGGCTCGCGGAGTCCGCCTGCCGGGTCGCCCGCGAACACAACCGGCCGTGCCACCGTCCCGACGGCGGGTCGGCGGCACGGCCGATGAGGTCAGCGAGCTCGAGGGCTACTTCTCCGCGGCCTCCGGCGCCGGAGCGACGCCCGTCGGGCAGGACGCCCCCCAGTTCGTCTCGAACGGGGTACCCAGCTTGACCCCCGTCCCGCCGAGGCCGCAGTAACCCGCCGGGTTCTTGTCCAGGTACTGCTGGTGATGTGCCTCCGCCGGATAGAAGTCGCGGCCTTCCGCCGGGAGGATCTCCGTGGTGATCGAGCCGTAGCCCGAGGCCGTGAGGACCTTCTGGTAGGCCTCGCGGGAGGCCTCCGCCGCGGCCGCCTGGGCGGGGGAGTGGGTGTGGATCGCGGAGCGGTACTGCGTGCCGACGTCGTTGCCCTGGCGGAAGCCCTGCGTCGGGTTGTGGGACTCCCAGAAGACCTGGAGCAGGCGTTCGTAGGAGATCTGCTTCGGGTCGTAGACCACGCGGACCGCCTCGGTGTGCCCGGTCAGGCCCGAGCAGACCTCCTCGTACATCGGGTTCTCGGTGTAGCCGCCCTGGTAGCCGACCAGCGTGGTGTGGATGCCCGCCGGCAGCTGCCAGAACTTGCGCTCCGCCCCCCAGAAACAGCCCAGGCCGAAGTCGGCGATCTCCAGGCCCTCCGGGTAGGGGCCGAGCAGGGGAGTGCCGAGTACCTCGTGCCGCCCGGGGACCGAGAAGGCCGGCTCGGGGCGACCGGACAGGGCCTGCTCAGGGGTCGGCAGCTGGGGCGTACGGCTGTGCAGGAACATGCGGTCTCCAGAGGATCACGGGGAGGGGCCGATGCCGATGCGCTCGGTCGGGTGTTGGTCAACGTGCGGGTTTCCCGGGACATTCCGGGGCCCGGGCCGACTCGGCCCCGTCCCAGCCGTCCTGCTCAGCGTGTCAGCGCGACAGGGTCGCCGGGCTCCCCCCGTTCGCCTCGTACCCGGCCACCGCAAGCGCCCGGTACACCGCGTAGTCCGCCGCCGGATCGGCGGTCAGGGTCCAGGGCAGCGCGCCCACGTGGCCGTCGACGTGGACCAGCTGGGCCATCGCCTCCGCCCAGCGCTCGCTGCGGACCAGGAAGAACACCAGCAGATGGCGGACGTGGGCCAGCATCGGGTCGTCGGGGCGGGCCGAGTGCACCGCGTGCAGTGCGCCGTGGATGGCCTTCGTCACGACCTCGCTCTGGTAGAAGCTGCTGACCAGGTTCACCTCGGGGAGGTGCTCGAAGACCGCGAACAGGGGCATGGCCGCGAGCAGCGAGCCCCGCGGGGCGCGGGCCGCGGCCGCCTCCGCGAAGGAGTAAGCCAGCTCCCGCGAGCCGTGCCACTTCTCGCACCAGTAGTGCAGCGCCGCCAGGTGCGCCCCCATGTGGGTGGGCGCCCGGTCGAGGATCTTCAGCCACAGCTGCTCGAACTCCGGCTGCGGGTAGGCGAGGCCGCGGGCCACGGACAGCTCGATGATGTAGGGGACCGGGTCGCCGGGGGCCAGCAGCGCCGCCTCCCCGCACGCCGACCTGGCCTCCTCCATGATGATCCGGAACTCCTCCGTGCCCGGCGTCGACGTGCGCCATGCCTGCTGCACGAGGAACTCCGCGTGCACGGCCGCGCCCCCCGCGTCCTTGGGCGCCTCGGCCCGCCACACCCGCAGCCACTGTCCGCCCGGCGTCTCGCTCACCCCGCCGGGCCGCTGCTGCAGCTCCAGGGACGCGGCGCCCGCGAAGGCCTGTACGCGCTGCCACCGCGTCTCGCCCTCCGCCTCCGTGCCGGCCAGGAGCTGGGCGGCCGCGCGGTAGTCCTGCGTGCGCTGCACCACGTCCAGGACGTCCAGCAGGTCCTCGTCGGGGCCGGGCATGCGGACGTCCAGCTCCTCCTGGCGCACGAACCCGTAGTTCGCCGGGTCCGCGGCGTCCGGGTCACCCGGCGAGACCTGCTGGATGCCCGCTCGCCGGCGCATGAGGACGGGGAGCAGGACCATGCTGAACAGGGCCAGTGCCATCAGGACCCAAAGAATCACCATGGCCCAAGCGAACCAGACCGGTCCGACACTTGGCCATCCTGGTCGCCGCGCCTGTGGAAAACCCCGCCGCCCGGGCCCGTTCCCGGGTGCGGCGGCCCCCGTTCCCGGGTGCGGCGGCCCCCGTTTCCGGCTGCGGAGGGCCCCGTCCCCAGCCGTGGCGCCCCGTTCCGGGGCGCCCGGCCTCGCGATCCCGCGCCCCGGCCGCGGGCGCACTACCCTCGGAACCCATGAGCGACAGGCACATCAGTCAGCATTTCGAGACCCTCGCGATCCACGCGGGGAACACCGCCGACCCCCTCACGGGCGCGGTCGTCCCGCCGATCTACCAGGTCTCCACCTACAAGCAGGACGGCGTCGGCGGGCTGCGCGGCGGCTACGAGTACAGCCGCAGCGCCAACCCCACCCGCACCGCCCTGGAGGAGAACCTCGCCGCCCTGGAGGGCGGCCGGCGAGGCCTCGCGTTCGCGTCCGGACTGGCGGCCGAGGACTGCCTGCTGCGTACGCTGCTCGCCCCCGGCGACCACGTGGTGATCCCGAACGACGCGTACGGCGGTACGTTCCGCCTGTTCGCCAAGGTCGTCTCCCGGTGGGGCGTCGAGTGGTCGGTCGCCGACACCAGCGACCCGGCCGCGGTGCGGGCCGCCCTCACCCCGAGGACGAAGGTCGTGTGGGTGGAGACCCCCTCCAACCCGCTGCTCGGCATCACCGACATCGCCGCCGTCGCTCAGATCGCCCGTGACGCGGGCGCCCGGCTCGTCGTCGACAACACCTTCGCCACCCCCTACCTCCAGCAGCCGCTCGCGCTCGGCGCGGACGTGGTCGTGCACTCCCTGACCAAGTACATGGGCGGCCACTCCGACGTCGTCGGCGGGGCACTGATCGTGAACGACCAGGAGCTCGGCGAGCAGCTGGCGTACCACCAGAACGCGATGGGCGCGGTCGCCGGCCCGTTCGACTCCTGGCTGGTGCTGCGCGGCACCAAGACACTCGCCGTGCGCATGGACCGGCACAGCGAGAACGCCACCAAGGTCGCCGACATGCTCAGCCGGCACCCGCGCGTGAAGCGCGTCCTGTACCCGGGCCTGCCGGAGCACCCCGGTCACGAGGTCGCGGCGAAGCAGATGAAGGCGTTCGGCGGCATGGTGTCCTTCCGGGTGGAGGGCGGCGAGGAGGCGGCCGTCGAGGTCTGCAACCGGGCCAAGGTGTTCACGCTCGGCGAGTCGCTCGGCGGTGTCGAGTCCCTGATCGAGCACCCGGGGCGCATGACGCACGCGTCCGCGGCGGGCTCGGCCCTCGAGGTCCCCGCCGACCTGGTCCGTCTCTCCGTGGGCATCGAGAACGTCGACGACCTCCTGGAGGACCTGAAGCAGGCCCTCGGCTGAGGCACCGCCTCAGCCTCTGCCTCACCAGTCGCCGATCGGTGGAGTCGTCGTCGACGGCGGCTCCACCCAGGGGCGGGCGACCGACGCCCATACGGTGAAGGCGAGCGCCGCGGCCACCAGGGCCAGCCACAGAACACGGAGGGCCAGCGTGCGGCGGCGCAGCAGGCGGGTGCCGCGCCGCACCACGTCCCCGTACAGCTCCGGCGGCACCGGAGGCGGGGTCCGCTCCAGCATCCGCCGCACGGTCGCCTCCCGTTCGGACACGTTCACCGGGCGCCTCCTCGGGTGCACGGCCCGGGGAGGGCGGTCCGCCGGTGCGCGGTGGGCCGGGGGCCGCGCACGTCCGCGTACGGCACGGTCACGACGGCGCCACCTCCGGTGCCGGCATCGCCGGTGCCGTCCTTGCCGGGGGATGCAGCAGTGTCGCCGTCGCCCGGGCGCAGATGGCCCGAACCCGCTCGACGGGCAGGCCGAGCAGCGCCGCCGTCTGTTCCTCGGCGACCCCCTCGTACATCCTCAGGACGAGGATCAGCCGTTCCTGCGGCGACAGGTTCACCAGCGGGCTGCCCGGGGCCGGCCGGTGCCGGCCGAGCGCCCCGTACTGGTGCCACGCCTCGCGCGCGAAGCGGGTGGCCAGGTGGTGGCGTGCCCGGGCGTAGGGGTCCTCGCCGCGCAGCCGGTCCCAGGAGGCGTACGTCTGGGCGAGGGCCAGCGTCAGCAGGCGCCGTGCGCGCGGGTTGTCGTCGGGGGCCTCAGCGGTGAGCAGGGTCGCGGCGTGCAGCAGCCGCCCGGCGGCGCCCGCGACGAACGCCTGGAACTCCCGGGCCCGGCGGGCGCCGTGGGACGCATGCCGTTCTCGCACCGCGCCTCCCGCCTGAGGGTGACCGTGAGGGGACGGGACCCGCCGCGTACGTACGGCGTCGAGGGCGTGCGGCACGCCGGACGGCGTACGGACGACAGGGACCCGCTCTCATAGGAGACCGGCGGTGCCCCCCGGGTCAAGAGCCTTGGAGCACCCGCACGCGCGTGTGTCGGCGTCACGGCGTACGCGTGCGGGGCTCAGGACGCCGGCTGGGACTCCGGTCCTGCGACACCCTGCGTGCCCTGCCGGGCGGAGAGCGCGCCATTGAAGCGGGTGAGGAGCGCGGTGAACGTCTCACGCTCCTCCGGCGCCCAGTCGTGCGTCAGTTCGGCCATGAGCTGGCGCCTGGAGGAACGTACCTCCTCGAGCCGGGACTGCCCGCGCGGGGAGAGCTGGAGCACCACCGCGCGGCCGTCCTCCGGATGCGAGGTGCGCTTGACGAGACCGGTGTCGACCAGCGGGGCGACCTGCCGGGTGACCGTCGAGGAGTCGATGCCCATGCTCGCGGCGAGCGCCTTGACGCCCATGGGGCCTTCCTTGTCCAAGCGGTTGAGCAGCAGGTACGCGGCACGGTCCATGGAGTTGCGCACCTGCCCGACCCCGCCGAGCCGCGTCTGTTCGGCACGGCGCGCGAACACCGCGACCTCGTGCTGCAGCGTGTCCAGAAGACCGGTGTCACCGACAGCGCTCATGTCGGTCATGTCCATCGACATCTCAGGTGTTGTGGGCATCGCCGGGGGCTCACTTCGTGCGTGGGGAGCTGGGTTGGGGGACAGGGTACGCGGCCGGGGCGCAGGACGTACCAGGGCTGTGCAAACCCGTTCCGCGCCTTGGTCACGGCCGCTGTGGACGGGCGTGAACTGCGAGACTGGTGGTCATGAACTACAGCACGGCCGACTCCTTGCCGACGGTGACGCCGGACGACGTCCGGGGCGCCCAGAAGATGCTCTCGGGCGTCGCACGTGTCACCGCCATGGAGGGCAGCAGGCACCTGTCCCAGCTGGTCGGCGCCCCGGTGCACCTGAAGTGCGAGAACCTCCAGAGGACCGGGTCGTTCAAGCTGCGCGGCGCGTACGTGCGCATCGCGGGGCTGCTGCCCGAGGAGCGTGCCGCGGGGGTCGTCGCCGCGAGCGCGGGCAACCACGCGCAGGGCGTGGCCCTCGCCTCCGCGCTGCTCGGTGTGCGCTCCACGGTGTTCATGCCGAAGGGCGCCCCGCTGCCGAAGATCAGCGCGACCCGCGAGTACGGGGCGGACGTACGGCTGCACGGCCAGGTGGTGGACGAGACGCTGGCCGCCGCGCAGGAGTACGCGGCGGAGACGGGCGCGGTGTTCATCCACCCGTTCGACCACCCGGACATCATCGCGGGTCAGGGCACGGTGGGCCTGGAGATCCTGGAGCAGTGCCCCGATGTGCGCACGATCGTCGTCGGCACCGGCGGCGGCGGGCTGGTCGCGGGCATCGCGACCGTGGTGAAGGCGCTGCGGCCGGACGTACGGGTGGTGGGCGTGCAGGCGCGGGGCGCGGCCGCGTACCCGCCCTCGCTGGCGGCCGGGCGGCCGGTGTCGGTCGAGAGCGCGGCCACCATGGCCGACGGCATCAGGGTGGGGCGGCCCGGTGACGTGCCGTTCCGTATCGTCCGCGAGCTCGTCGACGAGGTCCGTACGGTGTCCGAGGACGCGCTGTCCGCCGCGGTGCTGCTCTGCATGGAGCGGGCCAAGCTGGTCGTCGAGCCGGCCGGCGCGAGCCCGGTCGCCGCGCTGCTGAGCGATCCGGGCGCCTTCGAGGGCCCGGTGGTCGCGGTGCTGTCCGGCGGCAACGTCGACCCGGTGCTGTTGCAGCGCATCCTGCGGCACGGCATGGCCGCCCAGGGCCGCTACCTGGCCGTACGGCTGCGGCTGACGGACCGCCCGGGCGCCCTGGCCACGCTCCTCGGGGTGCTGTCGCTGGTCGACGCCAACGTCCTCGACGTGAGCCACGTGCGGACCGATCCCCGGCTCGGGCTCACGGAGGCGGAGGTCGAGTTGCACCTGGAGACGAAGGGCCCGGAGCACTGCGCGGAGGTCGGGCACGCGCTGCGGGAGGCGGGCTACAC
This sequence comes from Streptomyces sp. NPDC093984, assembly GCF_044764595.1. NCBI lineage: Bacteria > Bacillati > Actinomycetota > Actinomycetes > Kitasatosporales > Streptomycetaceae > Streptomyces > Streptomyces sp. NPDC093984. The sequence goes on from NZ_JBIWIM010000002.1 coordinate 472,582, forward strand.
CGTCATCGACTGAGGTCGGGGGCGTGTCGGCAGCAGTCGGCGAAAATCCGTTGAGAGACGCGATACATCGCGTTATGGTGTCTCTGTTGTCACCTGGTGCCTCATCACCTTGTGACGGGTCTCGCCCTCATCGCGTTTTGCGCGTACTTTGCCATACCCCTGTCCCCGGCGGCTCGCCGTTTTTTCCGACGACGTGGAGAACTCATATGCCAGGCGCCATCCATGCCGAAGGCCTGGTGAAGACCTTCGGCGACGTAAGGGCTCTGGACGGCGTCGACCTCGACGTCCCCCAGGGCACCGTGCTCGGGCTCCTCGGGCCCAACGGCGCGGGCAAGACCACCACGGTCCGCTGCCTGACCACCCTGCTGCGCCCCGACAGCGGCAGGGCGCTCGTCGCGGGCATCGACGTGCTGAAGGACCCGGACGCGGTTCGCCGCTCGGTGGGCCTGTCCGGGCAGTTCGCCGCGGTCGACGAGTACCTGACCGGCCGGGAGAACCTCCAGATGGTGGGCCGGCTCTACCAGATGCGCGGCAAGGCGGCGAAGCAGCGGGCGGCCGAGCTGCTGGAGCAGTTCCACCTCACGGACGCCGCCGACCGCCCCACCAAGACGTACTCCGGCGGTATGCGCCGCCGGCTCGACCTCGCCGCCGCCCTGGTGGTCCGGCCGCCCGTGATGTTCATGGACGAGCCGACGACCGGCCTCGACCCCCGCAACCGCCAGCAGTTGTGGGAGGTCATCAAACAGCTCGTCTCCGACGGCACGACGCTGCTGCTGACCACCCAGTACCTCGAAGAGGCCGACCATCTGGCGCACGACATCGCCGTCGTCGACCACGGCCGCGTGATCGCCCGCGGCACCTCCGACCAGCTCAAGGCACGCACGGGCGGTGAGCGCGTCGAGGTGGTGGTGCACGAGCGCGAGCACATCGCCACCGCCGCCGAGGTGCTGAGCCGCTTCGGCAAGGCCGACACCACGGTCGAGGAGCACACCCGCAAGCTCACGGTCCCGGTCGTCGGCGGCGCCAAGCTGCTCGCCGAGATCATCCGCGAGCTGGACAGCCGCGGCATCGAGATGGACGACATCGGGCTGCGCCGCCCCACCCTCGACGACGTCTTCCTGTCCCTGACCGGCCACGCCGCCGAGGAGAAACCCGAGGAGAACGGCGCGGCCGAGGACCCCAAGACCCGCAAGCGCACCAAGGAGACCGCCAAGTGAGTGCCGGAACCGACGCCGTGCCCGTCGCGGCGCCCGCCAACCCCGTCGTCCGGTCCGTCCGCGACTCACTGGTCGTCGCCCAGCGGAATCTGATTCGCATGGGCCGGATTCCCGAGATGCTCATCTTCGGGCTGATCCAGCCGATCATGTTCGTGGTGCTGTTCACCTACGTGTTCGGCGGCTCGATCCAGGTCGGCTCGTCCAGCACCACCCAGGCCTACCGCGAGTTCCTGATGGCCGGCATCTTCGCCCAGACCGTCACGTTCGCGACGGCGGGCGCGGGGGCGGGCATCGCCGACGACATGCACAAGGGCCTCATCGACCGCTTCCGCTCCCTGCCGATGGCACGTGGCGCGGTGCTGACCGGCCGCACCATCGCCGACCTGGTGCAGACGGCGCTCACCCTCGTCGTCCTGGCGGTCGTCGCCCTGATCGTCGGTTGGCGGGCGCACGAGAACTTCGGCAAGGTGCTCGCCGGATTCGGCCTGCTCCTGCTGCTCGGATACGCGTTCTCGTGGATCGGCGCGCTGATCGGCCTGTCCGTGCGCACTCCTGAAGCGGCGACCTCGGGCGGCCTGATCTGGCTGTTCCCGCTGACCTTCATCTCGAACGCGTTCGTGGACGCGAACCAGATGCCGTCCTTCCTGAGGCACATCGCGGAGTGGAACCCGTTCAGCGCCACTGTGCAGGCGTGCCGCGAGCTGTTCGGCAACCTTCCCCCGGGCTTCCGGACGCCCGACGCCTGGCCCATGCAGCACCCCGTGTGGGCCTCGCTGATCTGGTCGGTGGTGATCCTCGTGATCTTCCGTACGCTCGCGGTCCGCAAGTACCGCTCGGCGACGGCATGACCCCACGGTGGCCTCCGGCGGCTCAGCCGGAGGCCACCGGCCCTTGTTCCCGGGCGTGACAACGCCCCCGGACACGACGAGGCCCCTGGGCGCGCCGAAGCGCCCAGGGGCCTCGAAGTGTCGGAAGAGCCGGGAGAAGGCTCAGCCCTGGCAGGGCTCGGCCTCAGCCCTGGTAGGGCTCGGCCTTGAGGATCCGCACCATGGCCTTCTTGCCGTTCGGCAGCTCGTACTCGGCGTCCTCGCCGACCTTCTTGCCGTTCACACCCGTGCCCAGCGGGGACTGCGGCGAGTAGGTCTCGATGTCGCCGCTCGCGTACTCGCGCGAGGCCAGCAGGAAGGTCACGGTGTCGTCCTCGTCACCGTCGAAGGCGATCGTGACGACCATGCCCGGTGCCACCACGCCCTCGGCCGCCGGAGCCTCGCCGACCTTGGCGTTCTCCAGGAGCTGGGTCAGCTGGCGCACACGGAGCTCCTGCTTGCCCTGCTCCTCCTTGGCCGCGTGGTACCCGCCGTTCTCACGCAGGTCGCCCTCCTCGCGCGCGGCCGCGATCTTGGCGGCGATCTCCGTGCGCGCAGGACCAGAAAGGTACTCCAGCTCGGCCTTGAGCTGGTTGTACGCCTCCTGGGTCAGCCAGGTGACGTTCTCGCTGGTCTGGGTCACAGGTGCTCCTCGTCGGTACTTGGAATACAAAGCATCGCCCTACCCAGAAGCATGTTCCTCCACGGGTGGGCGAAACCACGAGCCTAACAATTCACCGGCGAAAGGGGGAGGACATAAGCCATCAGAATTACGTCAACCCAGGTCAGAGGCTACGCGACACGAGTGACGTCAGTCGGCGTGACAGCCCAGCAGCTCCGCCGTCGTCCCCGGCGCGGTCGTGCGCAGCGTGACGACCTTGTCGATCTGTGTGGCGTGTCCGCCGAACCGGAAGTCCGCGCGGCCCACCTCGGTGCCGTCGGCCGCCTGGGACCGCAGGGTGCAGTAGCCGGTGGCGTCGGCGTCCTTGCGTACCTCCAGGTGGGCCTTGACCGTGTCCTGCGAGGCCTCGAACGTGATGACCTGGCCACTGATCTTGTTCTGGCCGACATAGTGGTAGGCGAACCAGCCGACGAGCACGAGCAGCGCCGCTCCCAGCACACTGCCGACGATCTTGAGCGTGCGGTCGGCGCGCTCGTCCGAGGAGCGCCCGTAGCGGTCCTCGGGCAGTCGCGTGCTCACCGTGGTCATGATCGTCCTCTCGGCCGGGGGCCGGGACGGATGTCCCGAAAAGGACGTCCGGAGACCGGGCCCGGAATTTTTCGCCCCCCGGTTCGGTCACTATAGAAGCCGCCCATCGCGCCGCATGACACCGGGCGCCGACTTGCCGACTGACCGAGGATCGAGTCTTGACTGACCAACTGCGACTGATGGCCGTGCACGCCCACCCCGACGACGAGTCGAGCAAGGGCGCGGCCACCATGGCGAAGTACGTGTCCGAGGGGGTGGACGTGCTCGTGGTGACCTGCACGGGCGGGGAGCGCGGCTCCATCCTCAACCCGAAGCTCCAGGGCGACAAGTACATCGAGGAGCACATCCACGAGGTACGCAAGAAGGAGATGGACGAGGCCCGCGAGATCCTCGGCGTCAAGCAGGAGTGGCTCGGCTTCGTCGACTCCGGACTGCCGGAGGGCGACCCGCTGCCCCCGCTGCCGGAGGGCTGCTTCGCCCTGGAGGACGTCGACAAGGCGGCCGGCGAGCTGGTGAGGAGGATCCGCTCCTTCCGTCCCCAGGTGATCACCACCTACGACGAGAACGGCGGCTACCCGCACCCCGACCACATCATGACGCACAAGATCTCGATGGTGGCGTTCGAGGGCGCGGCGGACACCGAGAAGTACCCGGAGGCGGAGTTCGGCCCTGCCTGGCAGCCGCTGAAGCTGTACTACAACCAGGGCTTCAACCGGCCCCGGACCGAAGCCCTGCACAAGGCGATGCTCGAGCGCGGGCTGGAGTCGCCCTACGGGGAGTGGCTGAAGCGGTGGGACGAGTTCAACCGCGCCGAGCGCACCCTGACCACCCACATCCCGTGCGCCGACTTCTTCGAGATCCGCGACAAGGCGCTGATCGCGCACCGCACGCAGATCGACCCCGACGGCGGCTGGTTCCGGGTCCCGCTGGAGCTGCAGAAGGAGGTCTGGCCGACGGAGGAGTACGAGCTGGCGAAGTCGCTCGTGGACACCTCGCTGCCTGAGGACGACCTCTTTGCAGGCGTCCGCCGGCCCTGAGGGACAATGCCTGACATGAGCGCAAGCGTGAGCCTGGCTGTGACGCACCTGGTGCCGCTGGCCGACGTCGACGAGAACAAGGTCACCCCCGGTGTCCTCGGCTTCATCGTCTTCGCGGTGATGGCACTGGCCGTGTGGGGACTGATGAAGTCCATGAACAAGCACATGGGGAAGGTGTCCTTCGAGGAGGACGCCGACGCCTCGAGCGAGGAAGCCGGGAAGAAGGGCTCGGGCCCGGCGACGGCCAAGGGCACGCCCAAGGCTCAGCAGGGCTGACGGCTCCCCGCTCGTCCCCGGCTCCCCCTCTCCCCGCCGGATGAGCTCGCGCTCCGCGGTGCCGTGAACGGTCCCGGCCGATTCGGCACCGCCGGGCGACACCGCCGTGGTGGCCGACGGGCGCCCGCACACGCGAGCACGTCCCCGTGGGCGCGCCCGGTCGGACCGCTGTTCTCCGCGGTGCCCGTCGCCGTGGGAGAGTGGAACGGTGAACCGACTGGCCCATGAGACGTCCCCGTATCTGCTCCAGCACGCCGACAACCCCGTCGACTGGTGGCCCTGGTCGGAGGAGGCCTTCGCCGAGGCCCGTGAACGGGACGTGCCGGTGCTCCTCAGCGTCGGTTACTCCAGTTGCCACTGGTGTCATGTCATGGCTCACGAGTCCTTCGAGGACGACGCGACAGCCGCGTACCTCAACGAGCACTTCGTCAGCATCAAGGTCGACCGCGAAGAACGCCCCGACGTCGACGCCGTCTACATGGAGGCCGTCCAGGCCGCGACCGGCCACGGCGGCTGGCCCATGACCGTCTTCCTCACCCCAGGCGCCGAGCCCTTCTACTTCGGCACCTACTTCCCGCCTGCCCCCCGCCACGGCATGCCCTCCTTCCGGCAGGTCCTCGAAGGAGTCCAGCAGGCCTGGGCCGATCGGCGGGACGAGGTGACCGAGGTCGCCGGGAAGATCGCACGGGACCTCGCCCAGCGCGAGATCAGCTACGGCGACACGCGGGCGCCCGGCGAGGAGGAGCTCGCCCAGGCGCTCCTCGGACTCACCCGTGAGTACGACGCGCAGCGGGGCGGCTTCGGCGGGGCGCCCAAGTTCCCGCCGTCCATGGTGATCGAGTTCCTGCTGCGCCACCACGCCCGCACCGGCTCCGAGGGCGCCCTGCAGATGGCGCAGGACACCTGTGAGCGCATGGCCCGAGGCGGCATCTACGACCAGCTCGGCGGCGGCTTCGCCCGCTACTCGGTCGATCGCGACTGGGTGGTGCCGCACTTCGAGAAGATGCTCTACGACAACGCCCTGCTGTGCCGGGTGTACGCGCACCTGTGGCGTGCCACCGGCTCCGACCTCGCCCGCCGGGTCGCCCTGGAGACGGCCGACTTCATGGTGCGGGAACTGCGCACCGCCGAGGGCGGGTTCGCCTCAGCGCTGGACGCCGACAGCGACGACGGCACGGGCCGGCACGTCGAGGGTGCGTACTACGTGTGGACCCCGGAGCAACTGAGGGAGGCCCTCGGCGCCGACGACGCCGAACTCGCCGCCAGGTACTTCGAGGTGACCGAGGAAGGCACCTTCGAGCACGGCTCCTCCGTACTGCAGCTTCCCCAGCAGGAAGGCGTGTTCGACGCCCAGCGGATCGAGTCGATCCGCCGCCGCCTCCTGGACAAGCGGGCCGAGCGCCCCGCCCCCGGCCGTGACGACAAGGTGGTCGCCGCCTGGAACGGCCTCGCGATCGCCGCGCTCGCCGAGACCGGCGCCTTCTTCGACCGCCCCGACCTCGTGGACGCCGCGCTCGGCGCCGCCGACCTGCTGGTACGGCTGCACCTGGACGAGCACGCCCGCTTGGCCCGTACGTCGAAGGACGGCCGGGTGGGTGCGAACGCGGGCGTGCTGGAGGACTACGCGGACGTCGCCGAGGGCTTCCTGGCGCTCGCCTCCGTCACCGGTGAGGGCGTGTGGCTGGAGTTCGCCGGGTTCCTGCTCGATCACGTGCTCACGCGGTTCACCGACGACAGCGGAACGCTCTACGACACGGCCGCGGACGCCGAGAAGCTCATCCGCCGCCCCCAGGACCCCACGGACAACGCCACCCCGTCGGGCTGGACCGCCGCCGCGGGTGCGCTGTTGTCGTACGCCGCCCAGACCGGTGCGGAACCCCACCGTGCCGCCGCCGAGCGGGCGTTGGGTGTCGTCAAGGCGCTCGGTCCGCGGGTGCCGCGCTTCATCGGGTGGGGGCTCGCGGTCGCCGAGGCGCTCCTCGACGGGCCGCGCGAGGTCGCGGTCGTCGGCCCGGCGCTCGACGACCCCGCCACCAGGGCCCTGCACCGCACGGCACTTCTGGGCACGGCACCCGGCGCGGTCGTGGCCATCGGCACCCCGGAGAGTGATGAACTGCCGCTCCTGGTTGACCGGATTCTGGTTGGTGATGAACCGACCGCGTACGTCTGCCGTAACTTCACGTGTGATGCCCCGACCACCGACCCGGAACGGCTCCGCACGGCGCTGAGCAGCTGAAACGCCTCATGGAACGATTGGTTCCAGATGGTCGGATTGAGCAGGTGTTCGGATAGATCCCCGTAAGGAGCTGACTGTTCCGAAACAAGCTATTTATCGGAAGAGCTCCCGGGCTTCACAGTTCCCTCCTAGTCTCTCCACAGTGGCGCGACAGAAGTAACGCACTGTCGCGACAGGGGGTTCGGGGATCTGGGGGGATCTATTTGCTGACGTCTGTCTTCATCGCCGTCGTCTCGCTGGCCTTGTTCTGGATGGCGGCCTTCACTCTGTGGTGGCAGATGCACGCGTGGCGCACGCCCGAGGTGCTCGCCTCCACCCGGTTCAGCAGTCCGGACGGCGCCGAGCATGTGTCGTTCTCGCTGCTGCTGCCCGCGAGACACGAGCAGGCCGTGCTGGACCACACGATCCAGCGGCTGCTCGAGTCGACCCACACCGACTTCGAGATCATCGTCATCGTGGGACACGACGACCCGGAGACCACCGAGGTCGCCCGCAGGGCCGCGGCCCGGGACGCACGGGTCCGCGTCGTCGTCGACCACCACGAGAAGAAGAACAAGCCGAAGGCCATGAACACGGCGCTGCCGCACTGCCGCGGCGCTGTCGTCGGGGTCTTCGACGCCGAGGACCAGGTCCACCCGGAGCTGCTCGCCCATGTCGACCACGCGTTCCGCACCACGGGCGCGGACGTCGTCCAGGGCGGGGTGCAGCTGATCAACTTCCACTCCAGCTGGTACAGCCTGCGCAACTGCCTGGAGTACTTCTTCTGGTTCCGCTCCCGGCTGCACCTGCACGCGCAGAAGGGGTTCATCCCGCTCGGCGGCAACACCGTCTTCGTCCGGACCGAGGTCCTCCGGGAGGCCGACGGCTGGGACCCCGACTGCCTCGCGGAGGACTGCGACCTGGGCGTCAGGCTCTCCAGCGTCGGCAAGAAGGTCGTCGTCGCCTACGACTCCGACATGGTGACCCGGGAGGAGACCCCCGGCTCGCTGATGTCGCTGCTCAAGCAGCGCACCCGCTGGAACCAGGGCTTCCTGCAGGTCTACCGCAAGAAGGACTGGAGGCAACTGCCCGGCTTCGGGCAGCGGCTGCTCGCCCGCTACACCCTGATGACGCCGTTCCTGCAGGCGTTCTCCGGCGTCATCATCCCGCTCAACGCCGCAGTCGCCCTCTTCCTGGACGTTCCGGTCGGCGTCGCCTTCCTCACCTTCCTGCCGCTCGTGACCGCCGCGGTCACCTTCGTCTTCGAGGTCGTCGGACTGCACGACTTCGGCAAGCAGTACGGGCTGCGCGTGCGCTTCGTCCACTACGTGAAGCTCATCGTGGGCGGCCCCTTCTACCAGGTGCTCCTCGCCGGCGCCGCGATCCGCGCCGTCTGGCGCGAGCAGCGTGGCCGCAACGACTGGGAGCTGACCAGCCACGTCGGCGCCCACCTGGCCACGGCCGGCGTGATCCGCGAGTCCCGAGAGGACCTTGCTGCGTGACCTCCACTCTTCCCGCGGCGACCGAGACGAAGGTCCCCGCGCAGGGCACACCTGTCCCCGAAACCGTCCCCGTCCCCCGTCAGGCGTTCCGCTTCCGCGGCTCTCGTCCCGATCTGATCCTGTGTGGCGTGCTCCTCGCGGCGATCCTGACGGTGCAGGGCTGGAACATCGCCGACTACCCGACCCTCAGCGACGACGAGGGCACCTACCTCGCCCAGGCATGGGCCGTGCAGAACGGCCACGGGCTCGCCCACTACACCTACTGGTACGACCACCCGCCGCTCGGCTGGGTCCAGATCGCCCTGCTCACCTGGATCCCCGCCCACCTCGACGCCGGCCTGATGACGGTCGGCTCGATGCGGGTCGCGATGCTGCTGGTCAGCGCGGTGAGCGCGGTCCTCGTCCACGTCCTCGCCCGCCGTCTGAAGCTGCCGATGTGGGCCTCCGGACTGGCCATGGTCCTCTTCGGGCTCTCCCCGCTGTCGGTGGTGCTCCAGCGGGAGATCTTCCTCGACAACATCGCGGTGATGTGGACGCTGCTCGCGTTCACCCTGGCCGCCTCCCCGAGCCGTCACCTCTGGCACCACTTCGGCGCGGGCCTCGCCGCCGCCGCGGGCGTCCTGACCAAGGAGACGATGCTCGTCGTCCTGCCCGCCGTCTTCCTCACCATGTGGCGCCACAGCCACCGCGACACCCGGAAGTTCGCGCTCACCGGCGCGATCACGGCGTGCGTGCTGATCGGGCTGTCGTACCCCCTCTTCGCCCTGCTCAAGGGCGAGTTGCTGCCGGGCGCCGGCCATGTCTCCCTGTGGGACGGCATCCGCTACCAGATGAGCCGGGCCGGCTCCGGATTCATCCTCGACCCCGGCTCCGGGTCCTATGGCGTCCTGCACTCCTGGCTCTACTACGACCGTGTCCTGCCGCTCGGCGGCCTCGCCGGGGCGCTGCTGATCCTGCTCACCTGTCGCTGGTCGGTCACCGCACGGACGCTCGCCGGGCCCGCGCTCGCCGTCGCCGTCCTCACCCTGGTCGCGATGCGGCCGAGCGGCTACCTGCCCGCGATGTACGTCATCCAGGCGCTGCCGTTCCTCGCCCTGGTCCTGGCGGGCGCCGCCGCGAGCGTCGTCCACCTGGTGCTGCACCGGTGGCGCGGCGGGACCGAGAAGCCGTACCTCACCTGGGCGCGGTACGCCGTGGCGGCGCTGCTCGTGGCCGCCGCCGGGGCGTACGTCGTGCCCCGCTGGTACGACGGGGACCGCACCGCCGTCACCGCCGACGCCAACGCCCCCTACCGGGCCGCCTCGCACTGGCTCGGCACCCAGGTGAGCGACCCGGAGGACACCCGGGTCCTCGTCGACGACGCCCTCTGGCTCGACCTGGTGCACGCCGGGTACCGGCCCGGGCTCGGCGCCATCTGGTTCTACAAGGCCGACCTCGACCCGGCGGTGACCAGGACGATGCCGCGCGGCTGGCGCGACCTCGACTACGTGGTCGCCTCCCCGACGGTGCGGCGCGACTCGGTGAACCTGCCGGGCGTCAGGGCCGCTCTCCGGCACTCCACGCCGGTCGCCGCCTTCGGCACCGGGCCGGACCGGATCGAGATCCGCCGGATCGACCAGTCGGCGGGGGGCGGCCGATGAGCCAGGAATCCACCGTCCCCGGCGAACTCGGCGATCCGGCCGTACGGGCCGGCGAGCCACCCGAGCCGGGCGCCGTCACCATCGTCGTCCCGACCTTCAACGAGTCGGGGAACATCCGCGAACTGCTGCACCGGATCACCGAGTCGGTGCCGTCCCGCCTGCCCTGCGAGGTCCTCTTCGTCGACGACTCCACCGACGACACCCCGGACGTGATCGTCCGCGCGGCGCAGGACTGCCCGTTCCCGGTCACCCTGCTGCACCGGGAGGAGCCGGTCGGCGGGCTCGGCGGGGCCGTCGTCGAGGGACTGAAGGCGGCCGGCTCCGACTGGATCGTCGTCATGGACGGCGACCTCCAGCACCCGCCCTCCCTCGTCCCGGAGCTGATCGGCACCGGAGAGCGCACGAACGCCGGGCTCGTGGTCGCCTCCCGCTACATCAAGGGCGGCAGCCGCGCCGGCCTCGCGGGCGGCTACCGGATCGCCGTCTCCCGCGGCGCGACCTGGCTGGCCAAGACGCTGTTCCCGCGCAGGCTGCGCGGTATCAGCGACCCGATGAGCGGCTTCTTCGCGATCCGCCGCAGCGCGGTCACCGCGGAGATCCTCCAGCCGCTCGGCTACAAGATCCTCCTGGAACTCGCCGTGCGCAGCAGGCCGCGTGAGGTCACCGAGGTGCCGTTCGTCTTCCAGGAGCGGTTCGCGGGCCGGTCCAAGTCGACCGCGCAGGAGGGCTTCCGCTTCCTGCGTCACCTGGTGGGGCTGCGCACCGCCTCCCCGCTCGCACGCATGGTCGCCTTCGGGCTGATCGGCGCGTCCGGTTTCGTACCGAACCTGCTCGGCCTGTGGGCGCTGACCAGGCTCGGAGTGCACTACCTGCCGGCGGAGATCCTCGCCAACCAGCTCGGCGTCGCCTGGAACTTCCTGCTCATCGAGCACCTGCTGTTCCGCGAGCGGCGCCGGCACCGCCGCTGGTGGGACCGGGTGGGGCGGTTCGCGCTCCTCGCCAACGCGGACCTGGTGCTGCGCATCCCGCTGATCGCGACTCTGGTCGGCACGTTCGGCGTGGGCGTCCTGCCCGCGACCGCGCTCGCGCTGGTCATGACCTTCGTCCTGCGCTTCGTGGGGACCGAGGCGCTGGTCTACCTCCCGCGCCGCTCCCGCACCCCCGGGAGCGGGAGCCGCACATCAAGGAGAGCCGCATGAGAATCGTCCGCAGACTCCGCATATCCCGCAGACGCAGAACCGCCCTGCTCGCCGTGACCGGCCTGACCGCGGGCCTGCTCCTGACCTCGCCGCAGCCCGCGTCCGCCGCCAACCTGGTCAAGAACCCCGGTTTCGAGACCGCCGGAACCGACGGGATGCCGTACTGCTGGGAGAAGTCCGGCTGGGGCGACAACGACTTCGCCTTCACCACCACCAGCGACGCCCACACCGGCGGCAAGGCCATGAAGGTCGAGCTGACGCGCCGCGTGAGCGGTGACCGCAAGGCGCTCATCACCGAGTCGGCGAGCTGCGCGCCGGTGGTCACGCCGGGCAAGCAGTACGACCTGTCGCTCTGGTACAAGTCGACGACCCCGGACACCTCGCTCACCCTCTTCCGGCACGACAAGACGGCGGGCTGGCAGTACTGGACCGACCTCAAGACGCTCGACATGAGCGCCGCCTGGGCCCAGACGAGCGTGCGCACCCCGGCGGTCCCGGACGGCACCGACCTGATCACCTGGGGTGTGTCGGTGTACGGCACCGGGTCCGTCACCACCGACGACTACACGATGGAGCAGGTCGCCGACCCGCTGCCGCCGGCGCAGTGCACGGGCACGACGGACCAGTGCGCGAACGGCGGCTGGCAGGTCCTGCCCACCCAGAACCCGGTCCGCTCCATGCACTCCGTCGTGCTCAACAACGGCAAGGTGCTGCTGATCGCCGGTTCCGGCAACAGCGAGGAGAACTTCGCGGCGGGCTCGTTCACCAGCGCCGTCTACGACCCGTCGAACGGCTCGTACAAGGTGATCCCCACTCCGAAGGACATGTTCTGCGCCGGGCACGTCCAGCTCCAGGACGGGCGGGTGCTGGTGCTCAGCGGCAACAAGGCGTACCCCGTGCCGGGCGGGCACGGCTACGAGGGGTTCAAGGACTCCTACATCTTCGACCCGAAGACGCAGACGTACTCCAAGATGAACGACCTCAACGACGGCCACTGGTACCCGTCGGCGACCGAGCTCGGCAACGGTGACGTGATCTCCTTCGGCGGGCTGCGCGAGGACTCCACGGGCTCGGTGACCACCGAGTACTGGTCGGACAAGGACCAGCAGTGGCTGCCGCTGTGGAAGGTCAACCAGACCTGGTCGTACTGGGGCCTGTACCCGTCGATGATCCTGATGCAGGACGGCCGGCTCTTCTACTCGGGCAGCCACGTCTTCGGCAACAACATCCCGGGCACCGGCTCGGCGATCTACGACTACAACGCCAACACGGTCACCCAGATCCCCGGCCTGCAGAACAAGGACCAGCGGGACCAGTCGGCGAGCGTGCTGCTGCCCCCGGCGCAGGACCAGAAGGTCCTCACCATCGGCGGCGGCAACATCGACTCCAACCCGGACGCGAACCGCCTGACGGACATCATCGACCTCAAGCAGCCCAGCCCGGCCTACGTCGCCGGGCCGCCGCTGCCGCAGGGCACGGTCGACCTCGGAGCCGGCAAGGTCGCCGAGACCGGCAACCAGGGCAAGATGTACGTCTCGGCGGTCCTGATGCCCGACGGCAAGGTGCTGGAGACGGGCGGCGGCCTGCACAACCGCGCCGACCCGGTCCACGAGGCGTCGATCTTCGACCCGAACACCTCCACCTTCGACCCGGTGGCCGCCGACCCCCAGTCCCGCGGCTACCACTCCTCCGCGTTCCTGTTGCCGGACGGCCGCATCATGGCGACCGGCGACAACCCGGGCAACGGCACGTGGAACCACAACGTGTCGATCTACTCCCCGCCGTACCTGTTCAAGGGCACCCGCCCGACGATCACCTCGGTGATCACGAACGAGTGGACGTACGGCACCACGCAGCGCATCACGGTCGACCGGCCCATCGCCAAGGCGGAGCTGATCCGTCCGGCGGCGGTCACCCACTCCTCGGACCCCAACCAGCGGTTCGTGGACCTGCCGCTGTCGGTGAACGGCGACAACGTCGACCTGAACGTGACGAGCAACCCCAACCTGGCGCCGCCCGGCTGGTACATGCTCTTCGCGGTCGACGCGAACGGTGTCCCGTCCATGGCCCAGTGGATCCACCTGCGGGGCCCGGCCGCCCTGAGCGCGGACACCGCCACCGCCCACGTCCACTCCTTCGCCGACTCTCTGGAGGGCACGACGACGGGCGCCGGCACCAAGCGCACCTCGCAGAAGGTCAGCCCGGCCATCTCCGGCTGCGACCGCCACTACGGCTCGGTCAACGTCTGCGTACCGACGGTCTTCCCGCCCCAGGTGAAGAAGACGACGGCCGCCCACTGCGCCTGGCTGAAGGCGAACGACTACGGCCGCCTGAAGGTCAACGGCAAGGACGACCCGCTGGGCCTCGACCCGAACCGGGACGGGGTGGCGTGCTCCCGGGGTGACACGAAGAGGCGTTAGCCCGGGCTGGACCCCTGCGCGAGGGCGCGCTCCACGATCGCCTCCAGCTGGTCGTGGTGCGCGCCCTTCCAGTACGCGCGGCCGCAGTCGAGGCAGCGGGCGAAGACGTCGTACGTCCGTCGCGTGCCGTGGTGGAGCTGGTCGGCGACCTCGTCCTTGGTGGCGTCGCGGAGCAGGCCGTTGCAGGCCGTACAGCGCGTCCAGGGCCGCAGCTCGGGCGCGAACCGGTCGAGCACGTCGCGGAGTTGCTCCTCGGGCCGGGTGCTGTAGACGAACGCGCCCGCCCACAGCTCGCGGCGGCGCAGCAGCCCCCGGTCACGGCTGAGCATCACCCGGCGCTCGGCGGCGGACCGGGCCGCGAGCGCCGCGTCCCCGATGTCCGTGGACTCGTACGCCGTGTCCACGCCGAGCAGCCGCAGCCGGCGGGCCAGGGTGCCGAGGTGGACGTCGAGGAGGAAGCGGAGCGGGGCACCCGGCACCCGCTGGGGCCGCTCGACGGGACGCACCTCGATGGTCTCCCCGGCAGCCGGCACATGGGACGCGGCCACGGCGTGGCCGTCCACGACGAGCGCCCCGACCTCGGTCAGCGGCACACCGAGCGACTCGACGACATGACCGAGCGTGGACGCCCCGTCGGTGACGACCTGCGTGGGGCGCCCCCGCCGCGCATGCGGAACGAAGAGCCCCAGCTCGGGGGCGAACTCGATGTGGATCTCGGGTCCGTTCACCTGGTCAGGATGGCACGCGGGCGGCTCAGGAGCCTTCGGGTTTCCGCTCGAGTCCGTGTTCCATGACGTCCAGCGCCCGGTCCATCAGGTCGCGGAGTCCGCCCTCGAAGCCGTTCTCCGCCCAGTACATGGAGACCTCCATCATGCCGCCGATGAGCGCCATGGCGCAGACGCGCACCTCAAGGCTCTCCGGGTCGCGGCCGGTGCGCTCCGCGAGGGCCTGGCGGAGCAGGCGCCCGGTCTCCGACATGCTCTCGAAGTACCGGGAGCGGACGGCGGGGACCTGGACCCCGAGGTGCGCCCGCAGCCGGAGCACCTCGGGATCCTCCTGCTCGCTCAGGTCGAGGGCCTTGCCCATCACGTACCGGATGGAGTCCATCCACGGCTCGTCCTCGGGCCGCGCGCGCAACTCCTCCAGCATCAGGGGGTCGTACTCGTCCGTGAGGACGATGTCCTCCTTGGTCGGGAAGTAACGGAAGACGGTGGACGGCGACACCTCGGCCCGGTCGGCGATCTGCTCGATCGTCGTGGCGTCGTACCCCTGCTCTTTGATCAGCGCGTACGTCGCGGTGCGGATCGCTTCACGGGTCTTGATCTTCTTCCTCTCCCGCAGTCCGAGTCGGGGGCGGTCGGCGGGGGAGTAGGGGGAACGTGCGGCCGTCATGCGGGTCATTGTCCGGCATCGGCCTGGGAGGTGACCATCTCGGAGACCTCTCGTGGCTCGTTCCGCGCGGCGGCCGCGCCCGGCAGGAACACCGCGGCCAGCAAGGCCGAGGCGAGGGCCGCGAGGCCGCACACCAGCAGGACCAGACCCATGCCGTGGACGTACGCACTGTTCGCGGAGGCCGCGAGGTGGGC
Organism: Streptomyces sp. NPDC093984; assembly: GCF_044764595.1. NCBI lineage: Bacteria > Bacillati > Actinomycetota > Actinomycetes > Kitasatosporales > Streptomycetaceae > Streptomyces > Streptomyces sp. NPDC093984. The sequence goes on from NZ_JBIWIM010000002.1 coordinate 487,750, forward strand.
CGAGCCCGCCTGCTGGGCCACGATGTGCGCGGCGACGACCGAGTCTCCGGCGGTGTGCGCCGCCTGTCCGGGCAGCCCGGTCACGTCGAGCCGGTCCCGGAAGGCGCCCGCCAGCAGGCTGCCGAGGAGGGCGATGCCGATGGCGCCGCCGACCTGGCGCAGCGTCATCAGCAGTCCGGAGCCGCTGCCGGCCCGGTCCTTGGGCAGGGTGGCCAGCGCCCCGTCCATGGCCGGGACCACCGAGAAGCCGAAGCCGACGCCCACGAGGGACAGCCACAGCGCGGTGAAGCCGTACCCGGAGTCCACCGTCGTACGGCTGCCGAGGAACGCCGCGAAGGCGAGCGCCACCAGGCCGGCGCTGACCACGGCCCGTGCGCCGAACCGGGCGACGACCGGCTGCGCCCCCCGCGCGGCGATCATCAGGCCGCCCATCATCGGCAGCAGACGCAGTCCGGTACCGAAGGCGTCGTGGCCGAGCACGGCCTGGAGGTAGGGCGGTAGCACGAACATCAGGCCGGACAGCACGAACATCACCAGGGTCGCGGCGATCGTGTTGAGCAGGAAGCCCCGCTGTGTGAGCAGCGTCATGTCGAGCATGGGCCGGATCGCCCGGCGCTCCCGCAGGACGAGGCCGGTCAGCAGTACGGTGCCGACGGCGAACAGGGCGAGGACGAGTGGGTCGCCCCAGCCCCGCCCGGGCGCCTCGATGATGGCGTAGATGAACGCGCCGAGCCCGCTCGCGGTGAGCGCGGTGGAGACGGCGTCCACCCTTGGAGCAGCCGGGTCGCTGGTCTCGGGCAGCAGGAGGAGGCAGGCCGCGACGCCGATGCCGACCATCGGCACGTTGATCAGGAAGATCGAGCCCCACCAGAAGTGGTTCAGCAGCCAGCCGCCGATGATCGGGCCGAGCGGCATGCCGAGCGCCGATGCGGCCGATATGACGCCGACGGCCTTGGTGCGCTCTTCGGGCGTGAACAGTGAGGGCAGCACGGACAGGGCGAGCGGCATGATCAATGCCCCTCCGACGCCCATGACGGCACGGGCGACGATCACCCCGGTCACGCCCCCGGCCAGGGCGCCCACCAGGGAGCCCGCCAGGAAGAGGCCGAGTCCGGTGATCAGCATGCGCCGCCGCCCGAAACGGTCGCCGAGCAGGCCGGCTGGGAGCATCAGCGCCGCGAAGACCACGACGTACGCGTCCGCCATCCACTGCTGCTGACCGGTGGTGGCCCCCAGTGCCCGCGCCATCGTGGGCAGCGCCACGTTGAGGATCGTCATGTCGAATCCGAGCACCAGCATGCTCGCGACCAGGGCCCCGAGGGCCCACCAACGGCGTCGATCGCGCCGCACCGCTTCGTCGTGCGTGACAGTGACCATGAAATGAGAGTAACTGTCAAAATCAAGTTCCAGTCAAGAGAGAGTTTCTCCGAGCAGCAAAAATGGCCACGGCGGACAAGCCGTGGCCATGGCGGAGGGGCCGAGACTGACGGTCATCCCCGTCACCGATCGGCTCCAGGACGCCCTATGCCGCGCCCGCAGCCCGGCGGCCTTCCCCGTTTCCCGGCGAGGGTGCGGCGTTTCCGGCCGGAGCCGGGCCATTTGCCGACAGCACCGGGTCCGTTCAGGCGGTACCGGGCCGTTCGCCTGCCAGGGTCCGAGCGGCGAACGTGCCGTAATTCACGTCCCACACCCAGACTCCGCCGACCAGGGTGCCGTCCCGGCCCAGGAGCTGTTTCAGGGTGTCGTACAGAGGCGCAGCGTTGAACCCTGGCGCGAGCACGACGACACCCGCCTTCCAGTACGTAAGGTCCTCCTCGGCTTCGGCCTTCTGCTGCGGGCCGATCTCCGGAACCCTCCCGCTCGCGTACACGGTCCCGAGCAGCCTGTAGGTGGGGCGGGGTTCAGGGTTGTAATTACCGATGCGTTCGGGGCCGTTGGGCGCCATGAAGTAACCGCCCGGCATGGTGAAGGCCATACGGGTCGCGGACTGCCAGTGCTGCGACTCGGTGGTGTACGAGTGGGCGAGCGGTACGGGGACGAGGGTCTGGCCTTCGCCGACGTACTGGCGCCATGTCCCGTGGGCAATGAAGTCGGGCACGGGCGGCCGGGCGTTCGTGGGGTACGGGGTGGGCACGATCGGCAGCAGAGCCGCGGCGACGGCAGCGAGCCCCCACATCTTCAGCCGGAGATCGGATGTGGCCGCGAGGCGGTCCACCGCCAGCGCCACGAGCACGCCCAGCACGGGTGCACAGACCATGCCGAACCGGCTCTCGATCACCGACCCGAACAGGGGCAGGTCGAGAATCAGCCGCCACGGTCCGGGCAGGACGACGTCGGTGCCGGGGATCTCGATGCGCGGCCCCATGGAGAGCACTGCCCCACCGGTCGCGGTGCACACCAATGCCTTGACCAGCGGCCGCCGCCACAGACGGACGGCGATCGCGAGCGCGAGCGCGGCGAGGGGCCAGCCGTAGAAGGCGTTCTGTTCGAGGCGGTTCACGGCGAACCGGTCTGCGATCGCCTGGTCGCCGGCCAGCGATCGTCCGGAGAACTGCAGGAAGGAGAGCGGGCTGTTGACGACGAGGCCATAGCCGTGCGGCACGTCCGTGTAGCTGCCCGGTCCGAAGAACTGGAAGTACAAGGGCCCTGCGACCAGCGGCAGGGACACGGCGAGCGCGATCGGGAGACCCCTCCGGAGGGGCTTCACGGCGTCCCGCGCGCGGCCGCGGTCCGCGAGGGCGTACGCGGCGGCGAACAGCAGCATCCCCACCGCGGCGATCAGCAGCACCTCCTCGCCGATGAAGATCTGGTAGGCCGTGAACAGGCCGAGCAGCACTCCGTCCCGTACGACCCGGTCACCCCGGAACAGACAGAGCGCCCGATCGATGATCAGCGGGATCATGAAGAGTGCCGTGAAGTTGGGGTGCGCGTTGCCGTGGCTGATCATCGGTGGAGCGAAGGCGGCGAGTGCCGCACCGACCGCGGCCGCTGGACGGCTGCGCACCGCCCACCGGCGCAGCACCCAGTACCACGCGATGCCCGTCGCCGCGAGGCCGCACGTCAGCAAGAGCGCGTAGGTCACGTGCGGCCCGAACGCCAGCGTGATCGGTGTGAGCGGCACGGTCAGGCCGAGCATGACGGTGTTGGCCATCAGGTTCACTCCGTCGGGGAACCCCTGGACGGTGGTGAAGAACGGGTTGTGGAGATGCGCGACGTTCTGGGCGGTGATCGCGATGAACCACTCGGCCTGGTTCTGGTCTCCTCCCGAGTCGGTCAGGTACTGGTGGGCCAGGTCGCCCCAGAGGTTCACGTAGAGGAGTTGGGCGGCGAGCAGGAAGAACGCGGCGACGGTGATGTCGAAGGGCCGGACGGCACGGGTGATCGGCCCGGCGATGCTTCGGAGTCGGCCCGGTGGTCGTTGCCCGGGAGTGGCGGGTTCGGCGGTCACCCCCGAGGTCTGATCCGGCTGTTGTTCGACGGTGGTCATCTGTGCCCGCCTCCGAGTCGGTCCGCCCTGCTATGAATGTGTTCGTCCCCTACGTCCGGCGTCGGACACCCTAGAGGGCGACCCGCGCCGGACGGGCGAACCGCGCCGTGTCGGTTACACAGTGTGTGCAGCAGTAGCCGCACCGTGTCCGACGCTGCACCGGCTCTTAGGGTGACGGGATGCTCAGCGTGGTGGACGGGCGCACGAGGCGGGTCTGCAAGGCAGCGGAGGCGGGGAAGCGGGCGCTTAAGGAGGACCGCCAGGGCTGCCGCACGTGCCGTTCGAGACCGAGTCGGGCTCCAAAAGCGGCAATGACTCTCACACGACGGACGCTGTCAAGTGGTAGCGACTCCCGCAGGGTAGGGCTACGCGTGCTGGTACGCCACCAGCGAGATGCACACGTAGTGCACGACGAACGCGGCGAGGGTGAAGGAGTGGAAGACCTCGTGGAATCCGAACCACCGCGGTGACGGGTTCGGCCGCTTGATGCCGTAGATCACGCCGCCCGCGCTGTAGAGCAGCCCGCCGACGACGATGAGCACCAGCACCGCGATCCCGCCCGCCTGCATGAAGTCGGGGAGGAAGAAGACGGCCGCCCATCCCATCGCGATGTAGCACGGCGTGTAGAGCCAGCGCGGGGCGCCGACCCAGAAGACCCGGAAGACTATGCCGGCCGCCGCCGCGGCCCAGATCCCCCACAGCAGCCACTCCCCTTTCGCGCCCGGCAGGAGCAGCACGGTCAGTGGCGTGTAGGTGCCCGCGATGATCAGGAAGATGTTCGCGTGGTCGAGCCGGCGCAGCACCCCGTCCATGCGCGGGCTCCAGTTGCCGCGGTGGTAGAGCGCGCTCACGCCGAAGAGCAGACAGGCCGTCAGCGCGTAGACAGCGCAGGCGATACGGCCTCTCGCGGAGTCCGCGAGGGCCGTGAGGACGAGGCCCGCGACGAGTACGGCCGGGAACATCCCCAGGTGCAGCCAGCCGCGGAGCTTCGGCTTTACCGGGTGGGGCAAGGAGAGCGCTACGGGACCGCGGCCTGCTGCCGGCGAGTCCGTGGGCGCGTCGGGGACGGACGCAGTCATGCGCCGCATGGTACCTACGGAACCGTAAGTTGTGGATCAGAGTGCGACCGATATCACCCCGCCCGTCCGGTCTGTGGGGGTACGGCCGCCGCGCAAAAAAACCTTCTGTCGAACTCTACGTGCACGCAAAGAAACGCGGCGACGTGTGGCGATCCCCACTCCGCTCAGGTGTGACGTCCTCTGGACAGATGCGCAATCTCGTCGGATGATCAAATGAGTGCGGTCGGCACCGGATGAGCGGCTACGAAGCATCCGGGTCGCAGCCCCCACGGGGCAATCAACACAAAATCCCTCATCTAGGAGCGATCGTGGCGCGCGACATCGCGGCTCCCTCAACCGTCCCCACCCAGCACAAGGACCTGATCTCGTGGGTCAACGAGATCGCCGAACTGACGCAGCCGGACAGCGTGGTCTGGTGTGACGGATCCGAGGCCGAATACGAGCGCTTGTGCGATGAGCTCGTCCGCAAGGGCACCTTCAAGAAGCTCGACCCGATCAAGCGCCCGAACTCGTACTACGCCGCCTCCGACCCGACGGATGTGGCCCGGGTCGAGGACCGGACGTTCATCTGCTCCGAGAAGGAGGAGGACGCGGGTCCGACGAACCACTGGAAGGCGCCCGCGGAGATGCGGGAGATCTTCCAGGGCGAGAAGGGCCTGTTCCGCGGCTCCATGCGCGGCCGGACGATGTACGTCGTGCCCTTCTGCATGGGCCCGGTCGGCTCGCCGCTCTCCGCGATAGGCGTGGAGATCACGGACTCCGCGTACGTCGCGGTCTCCATGCGCACCATGACGCGCATGGGCCAGACGGTCCTCGACGAGCTCGGCTCCGAGGGCTTCTTCGTCAAGGCCGTCCACTCGCTGGGCGCCCCGCTGGAGCCCGGCCAGGAGGACGTGCCCTGGCCCTGCAACTCGACCAAGTACATCTCGCACTTCCCGGAGGCCCGGGAGATCTGGTCGTACGGCTCCGGCTACGGCGGCAACGCGCTGCTGGGCAAGAAGTGCTACGCGCTCCGTATCGCCTCGGTCATGGCGCGTGACGAGGGCTGGCTGGCCGAGCACATGCTGATCCTCAAGCTCACGCCCCCGCAGGGCGAGTCCAAGTACGTCGCCGCCGCCTTCCCGAGCGCCTGCGGCAAGACGAACCTCGCCATGCTGGAGCCGACGATCTCCGGCTGGACGGTCGAGACGATCGGCGACGACATCGCGTGGATGCGGTTCGGCGAGGACGGCAGGCTCTACGCGATCAACCCCGAGGCCGGCTTCTTCGGCGTCGCGCCCGGCACCGGTGAGCACACCAACGCCAACGCGATGAAGACGCTGTGGGGCAACGCGGTCTTCACCAACGTCGCCCTCACCGACGACAACGACATCTGGTGGGAGGGCATGACCGAGGAGTCGCCCGCCCACCTGACCGACTGGAAGGGCAACGACTGGACTCCGGAGTCGGAGACCCCCGCAGCCCACCCCAACGCCCGCTTCACGGTCCCGGCCTCGCAGTGCCCGATCATCGCGCCCGAGTGGGAGGACCCGAAGGGCGTGCCGATCTCGGCGATCCTGTTCGGCGGCCGGCGCGCCACGGCGGTCCCGCTGGTGACGGAGTCCTTCGACTGGAACCACGGCGTGTTCCTCGGCGCGAACGTCGCCTCCGAGAAGACCGCCGCGGCCGAGGGCAAGGTCGGCGAGCTGCGCCGCGACCCCTTCGCCATGCTCCCCTTCTGCGGCTACAACATGGGCGACTACATGGCCCACTGGATCGAGGTCGCCAAGGACAAGGACCAGTCCAAGCTGCCGAAGATCTACTACGTCAACTGGTTCCGCAAGAACGACGAGGGCAAGTTCGTCTGGCCGGGCTTCGGCGAGAACAGCCGCGTCCTGAAGTGGATCGTGGAGCGCCTGGAGGGCAAGGCCGAGGGCGTCGAGACCCCGATCGGCATCCTGCCGGCCAAGGGTGCCCTGGACACCAACGGCCTCGAACTCTCCGAGTCCGACCTCGACTTCCTCCTGACGGTCGACAAGGAGGTGTGGCGCGAGGAGGCCGCCCTGGTCCCCGAGCACCTCAACACCTTCGGCGACCACACCCCGAAGGAGCTGTGGGACGAGTACCGCGCCCTGGTACAGCGCCTGGGCTGACGCCCCATCCGAACTCCGCGGCCGGTCGGACTTGCCCTGACCTGCGACGTCGTCAAGACCGGCCGCGGTGACGGCACCGTGTCTCAACAGGGCCGGGGCCCGGTCTCGTACAACGGCGTACGGGGCGGGCCCCGGCCTCATGCACGGTCCCGGGCCGACTCCGACGGGCAGTTGGCAGGCTGTCATTGCTATGGGGCACCGAATTCGAAGATCGCGAATCCGGCGAACCAGCCGGAGGCGAGAGCGGAAGTTCCGAGGACGATCGCCAAGGCAGGCCGGCTCAGTCTGCTCAGGGCAATGGCGAACGGGATGAACAACGGGAAGGCGGGCAGCACAAAGCGCGAGACGTTGGAGAAGAGCTGCTGGCTGCCGACGAGGAGAGCGACGGTGGCCAGGGTGTGGACCATCAGCACCGCGGGTGGGCGCAACCGCACCAGCAGGACGAGCAGGATCGGCAGCGCCAGGATGATCAGTGCGGCCAGGAGGTCCGGGACGGGGGCGGCGAACATATAGTCGCTGCGCCCGAGCAGGATGCTGCGCATCGTGGTGACGGTGAACCGGCCCCCGTCGAAGAAGTGCAGCCAGGCCCCGCGCTGGAGCTTGAAGTAGCCAGCCCAGTCGCCCATCCGCCAGCCGACCCAGCCCACGTACCCCAACAGCCCGAGCGGCGCCAGCGTCATTGCGATCAGAGGGCGTGCGGCTTCGTCCCGATGCCGGAAAAGCGCGACGAGCGCTGCCAGGGTCACCGCTGCGATCAAGGTCGCCGAGGTCGGCCGGCTGAGCCCTGCCATCAGGGCGAGTACTCCGGCAGTGATCCATCGCCCAGTCATGACGGCGTAACAGGACCACGCAGTGAGCGCGACGAAGGTGGACTCCGCGTAGAGCGCCCACTCCGCGCCCGATCCGGGAATGACCGCCCAGAGACCGGCCGCGATCACACCGGCTCGGACCCCCGCGAGCCGCTCCGCCACGGCGAAGACACCGGCCGCGGCGAATAGTGAAGCAACCACCGAGACCAGCATCCCGGCACCGTACAGGCCGAGGCCGGTGATTTCGGAGACCAGGCGCATCAGGCCCGGGTAGAGCGGGAAGAACGCGGACGAGTTCTGCTGGACTGTGTACCAAGGGGAATTGACCACCGGCGCCAGCTGTGGGTCGTACCCGAACTGTGCGACTTGTTGGTACCACCAGCCGTCGAAGGAACCGGGTACGTCCCAGGGGTGGGCGCCGCCGCCCAGGCGCGGAGACTTCGTGAGGTGGTAGCCGGAGTAGTCGAGCAGCCACATGAAGACCGCGAAGCCGACCAGCTTCAACACCGCGTAGCATCCGACAGCCGGCCCATAGCGCCGGACCAGCCTGCGCGATCGCTCTCGCAGGGGGACCGGGCCGGCTGGAAGCCTGCCGTCGCGCTGTGCGGGCTGGGCAGGGATAACGGTCGGCATCGCGCTCATCGGTTGGACTCATTCCGCCGTCGTGGACGATCGTTCGCGAACCTATACACCGGTGCAGGTCAGGGGGACGCAGACACGCCATGCCGGGCTGTGGCAGGCCACTGAACACCTACAACCGCACGGGCCACGATCAGCGCGCGGCTCGCACCTGCGGCGTGTCCGGCAGGGTCCGGCGCGCCAGGGCGATGACGCCGCTACAGCGCGAGCCTGGTGAAGCAGGCGCCTCATCCCTGAAGTTCATGCCGCGCAGCACCCACGTCCTGGCCCGCCGAACACTTCCGCCTCCTGTCGCAAGGTGCCCTCGATGCCCAAGGCAGCGCCTGGCGGGCCCGCCGGGCGGACTGCGCCTTCGCGGTGGCCGGTCCTGCTCGGGTACCGGACGCAACTGCGGGAATCAGCACGGACATTCGGTCCCGCTTCACGGCCTGGACGTCAGGTGGTCGACACCACTACGAGGTGCGCTCCAACAGAGCCACTGCCAGACCGCTGGGACGCTCGACACCGGACAGTCTGTAGTGGGCGCGCAGAGCCGCTGACTGGTACGCGGGCAGCCCGTTCAGGGGATCCGTCTGGTCCCCCCTCACCACCAGCCAGATCCGCTCCTCGCCCCGCAGGCATCGCGCCGGCTGCGGGCACTCGGTCGCCGCCAGGTCGTCGCGGTCGGTGGGCGATTCCGCGAGGAAGACGTCGCGCAGCTTCAGATCGCGAGGAAGGTAGTAGCGGACGCCCAGCGCGATGGCTTCCTCTTCCATCCGGGGGTACACGACCGCGTCACCGGGCACGTAGTACTTCTGAATGGTCTGTGCGGCAGCCGCGAAGTCGGGGCCGCCCGACCAGTAGTGCGCGAGCGGCTCGCGCATTGATTCCTGTTCCTGTGCCGTGAGCAGAGCAAGGGCCGCGAAGACCGACGCGAGTGTCAGCCGGGATCGCGCCGCGGCGGCGAGCCCGGCCCCGGCGAGAACCGCGAACGCCGGCAGGGTGAACAGCATGTACCGGAAGTAGAAGTACGAGATCTCCCCGTGGGAGAGCGCCCAGATGAGGAACACGGGTGCCACGGCGGACACGGCGCAGAAGACGACGGCGCCGCGGCGCTCGCGGTACGCAATCATGGCCAGCAGGATCATCGTGCCCGCGCATGGGCCGGTATAGAACAGCTGCGGCCAGATGTCGATCAGGCTCCAGGCCGTCGGCTTGGCGATCCAGTAGATCTGCCGGACGGTCTGTGCCCTGCCCAACAACACCACCGGGATCAACGAGGCGAGACCGGCCAGGACCGCGAAGCCGAAGCCCCACCACGCTCGACGCTCGCGCCGAGCCCGTAGGGCCACAAGAACCAGATGCCCGATCAGGCACGTCAGTGCCAACAGGTGGAACAGTCCCACAGCCGTCAAGCCGAGGGCGTAACCCGCCCATCGCCACGGGTTGCCCGGGCGCTCCAGGGCCCGCAGCAGCAGCAGCGCGGCCAGGGCCACGGCCAGCATCACCAGGCCGTAGGGACGGGCCTCATGAGCGAATCGGCTTACCCCGGGGACAAGGGCGAACAACAGGCCGCCTGCCACTCCGGCGCGGCGGCCGAACAGCCGCTGTCCGATCAGTGCCACACAGGCGGCAGCGCCGGCCACGGCCAATGCGGACGGCATCCGAAGAGCCGTGGCCGAGTCCCCGAAGAGGATGCTCCAGCCGTGCAGGATCAGGTAGTACGCGCCAATCACCCCGTCCACGTGCTGGATTGTGGCCAGCACCTGGCCGATGCTGCGGCCAGACATGTCCCAGCTGGTCAACTCGTCGCGCCCGAGGACGGGTTCGCCGATGCGGTACGTGGCCACGGCCAGGGTGACCATCGAAGGCCACAGCCACAGGCCGACGGATGACATCCACCGGTCGTGCTCTGTTTCCGGGGCAGGAGCAGCGCACGTGTCCTGGGCGGCGGTAGGGGAGAGTAGTGCCATGCCCCACCCGTAGTGGCACGGCGGAGCAGGACGTAGCCACGACCCGCCCGTTACGGCCGGCTTCCCCCGTTCGGCCCCGGCTGCGTTCGCCGTCGCGGACAACAGGCGTACGAGCCTCCGGAACCTGCTGCCGTGGGGTTCCGGAGGAACCGTGCGGAGCACCACCGGTGGTTCAGCTCTTCTCCTTGCGCACGAGCAGGGTGACGGTCATCCCCGTCACGGATGTGCTCATGGTCGCCCGGTACCGGGTCCGCAAAGCGCTCGCCTGGTCCGTGCTGATGGCGTTGAAGGGATCCTGGCCGACGCCCTGGGTCAGCAGCCAGATGCGCTGCGCGCCTCTGAGGCACAGGTCCGGGACAGGGCACTGGACCGCGTACAGATCGTTGATGGCCGTGGGGGTCCTGGCCAGGAACACGTCGCGCATCTTCAGGTCGCGGGGCAGGTAGTACTGGACCCCGCTGTCCAGCTTCCAGGTGTCCTGGCGGTCGTAGACGACGGCGTCGCCGGGTTGGTGATACCTCGTGACCATGTCTGCCGCAGCGGCGTAGTCCAGGGGGACGGGAGCGTTGTGCTCGAACGGCTCCCTCATGCGTTTCTGGTCGGGCAGGGTGAGGACGGCGAGCGCCGCGAGGAGCGCTGCGGTCGCCTTCCGGGAGTGAAAGGTCGCGGCGAGGCCGGCGCCGGCCAGGAGTGCCCAGGCCGGGAGGCTGAAGAGGATGTACACGTGACGGAAGTAGGAGACGTCTCCGTGGGAGGCCAGCCAGACGAGGACGGCCGGTAGAGCGGCCCAGGCGGCGCACAGGAGCGCGGGAGCCTTGCGGGGCGGGCGGGCCAGGCATGCGAGAGCCATCAGCGCTCCGCAGCACACAGCGGATGCGAAGACGTCAGGCCAGATGGAGGAGAGCGCCCAGACATCGGGCTTCGGGACCCAGTACAGCTGGCGGTGGGCCTGGGAACGGCCGAGCAGGGCGAGCGGGGCGACGCAGACGGCAACCGCCAGGAGGGTCAGGGCGGACTTCCACCACACGGAGCGGTCGTCTCGTGCGCGCGCCGCGATCACGCAGGCGTGGGCGAGTACGACGGACAGCGCGATGAGGTGGAGAAGTCCGACGCCCGTCAGCGTGAGCGCGTAGGCGGCCCAACGCCACGGACTGCGGGGGTTGTCCAGAGCCCGGAGGACGAGGAGTGTCGCGAGGGCAACCATGAGAATCACCAGCGCATAACTGCGCGCCTCCTGTCCGTAGCGGGTCACCGCCGGGACCAAGGCGAAGAGGATTCCGGCGAGAATTCCGGCGCGGCGCCCGAAGAACCGGTCGCCGATCAGACTCGTGACGGAGGCGGCTCCGGCCATCGCGCAGACCGAGGGAAGCCGCAGGGAAATAACGGAATCACCGAAGAGACTCACCCACATGTGCATCAGCAGGTAATAGGTGCCGTGCACCGCGTCGACGTTCTGGAGAGTGGCGAGGATCTGGCCGGTGTCGCGGTTCACCACGTCCCAGGTGACCAGTTCGTCGCGGCTCAGCAGAGGGGCGGCGAGGCCATGGCTGCTCAGGCCGAGGGTGAGGACGCACGGCCACCACCACGGCCCCGTTCTGAGTCTTGCGGGTCGGACCGCTTCGGTGCTCCGGACTTCCTCGCGTGGCTGGGGAAGCGGCGTGGCGATTACCATGTGGATCTCCCACGGTCTGTTGCAGGAACTGCCCCGTTATATATAGGGCGGGGCAGCCGCAACGGCGGATGGGCCGAGCGATCACCTGAATGGAAGTCACGCGCGGTAATATCGCCTACAGAGGTGTCCGTGACTCGGTGACGTGGCAGACTGATCGTCTTATCGGGGAAGAGCGAGCGTCGCAGGGTGACCCCACGCCCTCGCAGCAGGCGTCGCGTGGGTGGTTACGACGGGACCCGGAAGCCTTGTGCGTACTTCAAGGTGGACCGTGAATCGCTGAGTTTCACCGACTTTCATGAATTCGGTACCGCGATCGGAATGAGTGCGTACCCATGTGGTAAGGCGCCGTAAGTGGCCGTTGAGCAAGAGTGTTTGCTGATGTGAGGTGTCCGGACAATTGGGCGTGACTGAACGGAAGTTGAGCCTCAATGCGCCGTCGACGTGCATGACTGGTGCGATGCAGGGGGCCGCACGGGTGATCTTCGTGTGTGACACGGGTCCGATCAGTAATCATTCATTCGTCGAGGGTCGAGGATGACACCGTCCGTAGCCGCAGGCGCTGTGACACCCATGCGGAGGAAATCAAGTGCCCGCGCTTGAGGTGTGGTCAATCCACGTTCAAGGAAGGTTCTCTGGTGAGCCGTAGAACGATCCGAAGTTCACGCGCGAAGACCGCCACGCTGGTGTCGGCGGGCGCGCTTGCCGTAGCGCTCAATGTCGCCCCGAGCGCGACGGCCATCGCCGACGCGATCCACAAGTCCGGCGCCGACAGCGCTGTGACGCTGCCCAATCCGAACGGCGTCGAGAGCGCTGTCGGTGGCGACCGCGACCACGGGCCGAGGGGCGACCGCGGGCCGAAGGGCGACAAGGGCGACAAGGGCGACAGGGGCGAGAAGGGCAAGCAGGGCGCCACCGGGGCCACCGGTGCCACGGGTGCCACGGGTGCCACGGGTGCCACGGGCGCCACCGGCGGCAGGGGCGCCACCGGCGGCACGGGAGCGACCGGCGGTACCGGCGCGACCGGCGGTACCGGCGCGACCGGTGGTACAGGGGCCACCGGTTCGCCTGAGGACACCTACATCCTGGTGTCCGCGCCGGTCGTCGACGACCCGACTGCTCCCACTGCTGACGACACAGCGAGCGTCGACTGCACCGGGAACGACGTAGCCCTCGGCGGTGGAGGCGTCTCGTCGACCGGCTCCCCGCTCACTGCGAGCAATCCCATCGGTGTGGTGGGCAATCCGGCCTCCGGGTGGACGGTGACCAGGTCCGGAGCAGGAGGGACGCTCACCGCCTGGGTGGTCTGCGGCATCATTCCGGGGTAACTCCATGTCGGAGGCGGTTCCGTAGCTGCCTGTGTCATGCGGGAATGAGTGACGATGCTCCGAGGCTCGGGCCCCGGGGCATCGTCCGCGTTGTGCCCGCGCCCGCGGTCTCAATGAACTTGCCTGCTCGTTATGGCGGGACAGCAGCGTGAACGGCTTTCGCAGGAGGCTACGCGGCAGGTGGCAGGCCCCCCAGGACGGGCGCGGAAGACGGCGGAGCCCTTCCTGCAGGAGGCACAGGCTCCCGCAGGAAGGGCAGGCCCGGTCATCTCGTCGGCCGTGGCGAAACGTGCCCGATGAGCCCCTCGGCGAGCCGCTCGACCCGCTGGACGGACATGCTGTCGGGATCACGCAGGGCGAAGGCCCCCACCGCACTCGAGGGCGACGTCATCCGATGCTCTCTTTGGGGATCGGCGTCGGTGAGTGGTTCACGGAATCCCGGTATGGTTCCGGTACCTGAGGACGGAGCGAGGGATCAGCCGCCACTGCGCGGCGGAACGCATCCTTGGCCTCGTCGTCACGGCCCTTCGCCGCCAGAATCTTCCCCAGCTGCATATTGAGCGTGGCCGCCTTCGGTTGGGCGGCTGCAGCACGCTTCAGAAGTCCCACGGCCCGGTCGGGATCGCTCGTCTTCAGCATCATCGCCTCGCTGTAGAGAGCCGACATGAAGGACGGATCGATCTTCAGGGCCTTGTCGTAGGACGCACGGGCCTCGAATGTGTTGCCGCTCGTCTGCGCGATGACGCCGAGGCCGTACCACGCGAATTTGTTGTCGGGGTCCAGGTCCAGTACGCGCCTGTAGGCTCGGGCGGCACCCTGGGAGTCATGCCGTTGCTGCTGTTCAAGGGCGGTTTGCAAGAGCCGACCCGTTTCCTGGGTCTTCTGGGTCGCCGACATGGCCTTGGAATCCGGGAGCTCGGGCGACCCGGACTGAATCGCCCAGAAGGTCACGCCGGTGGCGATCGCCGCGGCTCCGGCCAGCCCTGCCCACAATCTCGTACGTTTCACTTTGTCACATCTCGTGGAATCGTGAGGGGTGGATGGGTGTGGCTGATCTCGGGCCGCCGGCGCTGAACAGACCGTGGCGGCGCCAGCAGGACCGGAATCCAACCACCTTCATTTCCGCCGACGTTACGAGGCCGTCCTGAAGTCGCCGCCATTCGGCAGGCACTTGGCGCACCAGACCACCCGAATGCACGCACAAGCCTGTGGTTCGCCGAAACGTTCGGCCGCCACTTGCGCTTGGCCGGCAAGGCCGTGACCGCGGTCGCTCGAGGCGATGGGAAAAATCTGCTTCGGTCCCGCCTCTTTGCGTCGCTTTGAGTGGCTGGATAGCGTCACATATCGGTCATTAGCCGCTGCTGAGCTGGATGGGACACGTGAAGCCAACGATCTGTCTGAACATGATCGTCAAGGACGAAGCCCCGGTGATCCGACGCTGTCTCGAATCCGTAAGGCCCTTGATCGACACCTGGGTCATCGTGGACACGGGCTCGACCGACGGTACTCAGGACGTCATTCGAGAGGTCTACAGCGATCTGCCCGGTGAACTGTACGAACGGCCATGGAAGGGATACGACGGAAGCCGCACCGAGGCGATCGAACTCGCCCGCAGCAGTGCCGACTACCTCCTCTTCATCGATGCCGACGACGTGATGGAGGTGCAGCCCGGCTTCCGCGTGCCGAAGTTGACCCTTGACGCCTACCGCGTAGCCATCCACCACGGACCCCTTGTCCATTGGCGCACCACCCTGGTCTCCACGCGGCTGCCGTGGCGGTACGTCGGCGTCCTGCATGAGTACCTCGAGTGCGACGCGCGGTTCTCCCAAGGGACCCTCGAAGGCGTCAACATGCTCATTGTGGGTGGCGGGGGCCGCCTCAGGGGTGAGGGCCTGCGTAAGAAGTACCTGCGCGACGCGGAGATCCTTCAGGAAGGTCTGGTCAAGGAGCCGGACAACGCCCGTTACGTCTTCTATCTCGCCCAGAGCTGGCGCGACGCCGGTGAGCCGGAGAAGGCCCTCGAGGCCTATGACCGCCGCGTCGCCATGGGTGGCTGGGGCGAGGAGGTCTACTGCGCCGGCCTCTACGCCGCACGGCTCGCCGAAGAGCTTGAGCAGCCACTCCTCGAGGTGATGCACCGTTACCTTCGCGCGCACGAGAGCCGTCCCACACGCGCGGAAGCCCTCGGCGACCTGGCGCGCCTGGCTCGGCTCAACGGGCCGCGATGGGACGTTGCGTACAAGTCTGCGCGGCGGGCGGCGGCGCTCCCGCGTCCCAACGACATCCTGTTTGTCGAATTCGCTTGGTACGACTGGCGCGCGCTCGACGAACTCGCGGTCTCCGCCTTCTGGGTAGGACAGTACGAGGAGTCGAAGAGGTGCTGCGAACGTCTGCTGAAAAGCGGGAAGCTGCCTGCTGAGCATCGCGACCGTGTGGTGGAGAACCTCGAGTTCGCTCGGAGCAAGCTGCGCTCGAAAGTGCTCACACCGTAGTGCTGTGGCGCCCGGTCCGCGCGTCTCTGGGTGTCCACGCGGACCGGGGCCGTCGAGGGAGCCGTCGGGCGGCTCGGGGGGTCAGCCCGCGGTGATCGGTTCGCGGGGGTCGGTCAGGGCGGCGCTGTGCGCGTCCATGCGTTCCGCCGACAGGATCGCCGCAGCCGTGTCCGCGCGGGACGCGGCCACCACCAGGGCGCGGCCCGCCAGTGTGTGGGCGCGGTGGTGGAGGGCCGTGACGCGCGGCTCCGACCCGCGTGCGGTGGTCGTCGCGCGCAGGGGTGCCACGCCACCGCGCAACCGCGTGACCTGCTCGGCGAGCCGTTCCGCGGCCGTGTCCAGGTCGGCGGAGGGGGCCAGGGCGCGCAGTTCGTCCGTCACCGTGAGAAGTGCCGCCAGATGACCCGCGAGCTGGATGTCCAGCTCCTCCTCGCGTGAACGGTGCGGGAAGTCGGCGTCGGTGGCGTCGGCCATCGTGTGGACCGACTTGGTGCGGATCGGTTCGTACATGAGATGGCCTCCTGACGTCTGACAGGAAGCCATCTTAGCTTAGAACTCGTCTAAAGTTGGCTGAATCTCGGAATGTGGTCGGCACTGACGCCACAGGAGCCAGCGCGAGCGTCACGGCTGGCTGTAGCCGTCCAGGAAGTTCCCGATGCGGGTGATCGCCGACGTCAGGTCCGCCACCGTCGGCAGCGTCACCACCCGGAAGTGGTCCGGCTCGGTCCAGTTGAAGCCCGTGCCCTGGACGACCATGATCTTCTCGCGGCGCAGGAGGTCCAGGACCATCTGCCGGTCGTCCTTGATCTTGAAGACCTGCGGGTCGAGGCGGGGGAAGAGGTACAGCGCGCCCTTCGGCTTCACGCAGGTCACGCCGGGGATCTGGGTCAGCAGGTCGTATGCCGCGTCCCGCTGCTCCTTCAGCCGTCCGCCCGGGAGTACCAGGTCGTTGATCGTCTGGCGGCCGCTGAGCGCCGCCACCACGCCGTGCTGGCCCGGCATGTTCGCGCACAGGCGCATGTTCGCCAGGATCGTCAGGCCCTCGATGTACGACTCCGCGTGCGCCCGGGGGCCCGAGATGGACATCCAGCCCACCCGGTAGCCGGCCACCCGGTACGCCTTCGACATGCCGTTGAAGGTGAGGGTCAGCAGGTCCGGGGCCACCGCGGCGGTGGGGATGTGCCGCGCGCCGTCGTAGAGGATCTTGTCGTAGATCTCGTCGGAGCAGATCAGGAGGTTGTGGCGGCGGGCGATGTCCGTCAGGCCCCGGATGACCGCCTCGTCGTACACCGCGCCCGTCGGGTTGTTCGGGTTGATGATGACGATCGCCTTGGTGCGGTCGGTGACCTTCCGTTCCACGTCCGCGAGGTCCGGCATCCAGTCGGACTGCTCGTCGCACCGGTAGTGGACGGCCGTGCCGCCCGACAGGGACACCGCCGCGGTCCACAGCGGGTAGTCGGGTGCGGGTACGAGCACCTCGTCGCCGTCGTCCAGCAGGCCCTGCATGGCCATCACGATCAGCTCGGAGACGCCGTTGCCGATGAAGACGTGCTCGACGTCCGTCTCGATGCCGAGGGTCTGGTTGTGCATCACGACCGCCCGGCGCGCGGCCAGCAGGCCCTTGGCGTCGCCGTAGCCGTGCGCCGTCGAGACGTTGCGGAGGATGTCCTCGAGGATCTCGGGCGGGCAGTCGAAGCCGAAGGCGGCCGGATTGCCGGTGTTGAGCTTGAGGATGCGGTGCCCCGCCGCCTCCAGCCGCATCGCCTCCTCGAGAACCGGGCCCCGGATCTCGTAGCAGACGTTGGCGAGCTTCGTGGACTGGATCACCTGCATGTCCGCGAGCTTACGGCCGCGTAACGGCGCACGCGGCGTGTTTTCCACCACGTGAGACGGGAGAGATCGGCCGGTTGTCGCCGCGACTGCACCACCAATCCCTCTCGCCTCTACAATGCGCCCACATGTCATGGCAGCATCACCCCGGTGACGGGGCGTACGGCCCGAATGACGGGGCATACGGGTCGAACGCCGCGAACAGCGCGGCAGCCGGGTACCCCGCCGGTGAGTCACATCCGGACGGCGGCGAGGACCGGAATCAGCCGAACGTGTATCACCCGTATGCCGTAGCGGAGCCGGATTACGAGGGTTACGTCGATCCCGCGGCCGCTCATGGCTGGCAGAACGCCTACGACGAGACCCGCGAGCTGCCGGTGACCGCTGTGACCCCGGACGGCCTCGGTGATCCCGGAGCCGTCGGGGAGACCCGCGCTTCGCGGCGCCGGGCCCGGACCCCGTCGCGCTCCCCCCTGCCTCGCCGTGCGGCCCTCGCCGTGGGCGCGCTCGGTGCCGTGGGCGTCGTGGTCGCACTCGCCGGCGGCTTCGGCTCCGGTTCCTCCGGCGCACCCGCGGACGCCGGGCAGTCCGCCCGGCCGAAGGCGGCACCGTCCGCGTCGCCCACGGAGGCGACCGGCACCGCATCCTCCACCGCCACCGAGCCGTCTCGTACCGCCGCATCGGCTGCCGTCACCGAGGCGTCCGCCAGTCCCGGCGGCTCCAGAGCCGCCGCCTCGGCGCCGGCGGCCTCCGGGACGCCCGCATCGGCCGCGCCCACCGCCGGGGCGCCCTCCGCCTCTCCCACCGTCACCGCGAGCACCACCACGCCGGGCAACTCCGGCGGCAAGCCCGGCCGTGGGCGGGGGGCCACCAAGTCGCCGAAGTAGGAACAGCCGCCCGGAGCCCGCGCCTGGAGCCCGCGGCCTGAAATCGCGGCCGAAAACCGCTCCTTGTCCCCGCACGCCCCTCCAATCACAATGCGCATGACAAATCGGGGTCGGCCGGAAGACCTCCGGCCGTCCACGTCATCGCACCTCATCGAGAGGGGACCCCCCACATGAGAAAGCCTCTCGCCGCCACGCTCCTCGCTCTGGCCCTGGCCGGAGCCGGCGCGGCGCCGGCGGTCGCGGCACCCGTGCCCGCCGGGACGGCGACGGTCACGGCGGCCGCCCCAGCGGCCATCGCCGCGTCCGCCGGGACGGCGACGAAGGACAGGACGGCCACGATCCAGGCCGTCGACTTCGCCGGCACCGTCTCGCTCAGCAACTGCTCCGGCTCCGTCATCCGCTTCCCGAACTCCGCGGACAGCGACCCCGCGCTCGTCCTGAGCAACGGCCACTGCCTGGAGACCGGATTCCCCGCACCCGGCGAGGTCATCGTCGACCAGGCCTCCAGCCGCTCCTTCGGCCTGCTCAACTCGTCCGGCACCAGGATCGCGACACTGCGCGCGAGCAAGGTCGCGTACTCGACGATGACCGACACGGACATCACGATCTACCAGCTCACCCGCACCTACGCGCAGATCAAGAGCTCCTACGGCATCAGTGCGCTCACCGTCGCCGACACCCACCCCGTCGCCGGCACCGCCATCAAGGTCGTCTCCGGCTACTGGAAGCGCATCTACAGCTGCAACATCGACGGGTTCGTGTACCGCCTGAAGGAGGGCGACTGGACCTGGAAGGACTCGGTCCGCTACACCTCCGCCTGCAACACCATCGGCGGCACCTCCGGATCGCCCGTCATCGACAACGCCACCGGCAAGGTCGTCGCCGTCAACAACACCGGCAACGAGGACGGTGAGCGCTGCACGGAGAACAACCCCTGCGAGGTCGACGCGAGCGGCAACGTCACCGTCCGCCAGGGCATCAACTACGCAGAGGAGACCTACCAGATCCCGGCCTGCTTCGGCGCCGGCAACAAGCTGAACCTCAGCGCGAGCGGCTGCGTCCTGCCCAAGCCGTAGCACCACCCGCCGCGGGGCGGGCGGTCACACGGGAGTCCTGCGGACCGACCGCCCCGCCAGTACGTCCGTCCGCCGCCCGTCCTCGATCACGAAGCGGCCGTCGATGAGGACGTACGGGATGCCCGTCGGCAGCGTGCGCGGCCGCTCGAAGGTGGAGCCCGCCGCGACCGTGGCCGGGTCGAAGAGCACCAGGTCGGCGCGGTGGCCCTCGCGCACCAGGCCCCGGTCCGGCAGGCGGAGGCGGGCCGCCGGGCGGCCGGTCAGATGCGCCACGCACTCCTCCAGGGACAGCACCCCCAACTCCCGTACATACCGGCCCAGATACTCCGGGAAGGTCCCGTACGCCCTCGGGTGCGGCTTGTCACCCTGGAGGATGCCGTCCGAGCCGCCGGTGTGGACGCGGTGCCGCATGATCGCCCGCACGTTCTCCTCGTGGCCCACGTGCTGGAGGATCGTCGAGCCGAGGCGGTCCTCGATCAGCAGGCGGCGGGCGAGGGTCCACGGGCTCTCGCCGCGCCGGTCCGCCGACTCCTGGACGCTCCTGCCGACGTACGACGCGAGCGCCGGGTCGGTCACGCCCGAGATCTCGACGGTGTCCCACTCGACGGGCACGCCGTGGCAGCCGTCGGCGCCGACGACCTCCATGTGGTGCCGGATCCGCTCGGCCGTCGTGTCGTCGGTGAGCCGCTTGAGGATCTGCGCCGGGCCGCCCTCGCCCGCCCAGCTCGGCAGCAGCGCCGCCAGCGTCGTGGAGCCGGGGGTGTAGGGATAGGTGTCCAGCGTGATGTCGGCGCCCGCCGCCAGTGCCTCGTCGAGCAGGGACAGTAGCTCGGGGGCGCGGCCCTTGTTCACGCCGAAGTTCATGGTGGCGTGGGCGAGGTGGAGGGGGCAGCCGGCCTCCCGGGCCAGGCCCACCATCTCCTCGTACGCCTCCAGGGCGCCCGCCCCGTAACTGCGGTGGTGCGGGCAGTAGTAGCCGCCGTAGGAGGCCACCACCCGGCACAGTTCGGTGAGTTCGGCGTCCTTCGCGTACATGCCGGGCGTGTAGGTGAGCCCGGACGACATGCCGACCGCGCCCTGTTCCATGCCCTCCGCGACCAGCCGCCGCATCCGGTCCAGCTCCTCGGGTGTCGCCTCCCGGTCCTCCCAGCCGACGGCCAGCATCCGCACCGTGCCCTGCGGGATCAGATAGGCCGCGTTGACCGCGATGCCCTCGTCCAGGCGGTCCAGGTACTCGCCCACCGAACGCCAGGTGAAGTCGATGTCGTCGCCGTACCCGTTCCAGCCGGTGATGGCGCGGCGCACCTCCTCGAGCGTGCGGTCGTCGACCGGGGCGTACGACAGCCCGTCCTGCCCGATGACCTCGAGCGTCACGCCCTGTGCGGCCTTGGCGCTGTGGTCGGGGTCGCGCAGCAGGGCGAGGTCGCTGTGCGCGTGCATGTCGATGAAGCCGGGGGAGAGGGCGAGGCCCTCTGCGTCCAGCTCCCGCACCGCCCGGGGGCGCTGGCAGCCCGCCTGGGCGGCCTCCTTGACGATCGAGACGATCCTGCCGTCCTTGATCGCAACATCGGCGCGGTAGGAGGGGTCGCCGGTGCCGTCGACGACGTCGGCGTCCCGGATGACGAGATCGGCGAGGTCGGTGAAGTCCACGGGGTCCATACCGTCCACGGGATCTCCTAGAAGAAGGTGCGGATGTAGTCGACGACCGTGCCGTCCGCCTCCGCCACCGGGATCAGCTGCCACTTGTCGAACGACGTGCACGGGTGCGACAGGCCGAGGCCGACCCAGTCACCGACCTCGACGTCCGCCTCCGGCGTGGTGCGCAGCCAGGCGTGCTGGTCGGACAGGGCGGTCACCGAGACGCCGGTGGCCGGCCGCTCCTCGCCGTCCCGGCGCACCACCTGGGCGAAGGGCAGGTCCAGGTCGTAGGCCGCGTCGCGCTTGCCCGCGTTGACGAAGGCCTGCTCCGGGCAGGGCCGGGACACCACCTGCGCCCACAGCCGGAACGCCGGCTCCAGCCCGCCCTCCTCGGGGATCCGGGTGAACGGGGTGATCCTGCGGTAGTGGCCGTCGTCGTGCGAGACGTACGCGCCCGAGCGCAGCAACTTCAGGACGGTCGCGGAGAGTTCGGGGATCTCGGTGAAGACGTCCGCGACCGCGTCGAACCAGGCGCTGCCGCCCGCGCTCACCACGATCTCGTCGCATCCGGCGAAGCGCCCGGCCATGTCGAGGTCGACGGCCAGCGCGACCAGCCGGCGCAGCCACGCGCGCACCCGGTCGGGGTCCGGCTGCGGCACCTCGCCCTCGTATCCGGCGACCCCGACCAGCCGCAGCGTCGTGGTGGCGGCCACCGCGTCCGCGACCGCCGCGCACTCCGCCTCCGTCCGCACGCCGGTGCGGGCCCCCTCACCGGCGGCCAGCTCCACGACCACGTCCACCGGGCGGGCGGTTCCGGTCAGCGCCGCGTCCATGAGTTCGACGCCGCGTACGGAGTCGACGTAACAGATGAACCGGAAGTCCGCGTCCGCCGCCAGTTGGTCGGCGACCCAGCGCAGGGCCGCGGGGTCGACCAGTTCGTTGGCGAGGAAGACCCGCTGGATCCCGAACTCCCGCGCCACGCGCACCTGGTGGGGTACCGCGAGTGTGATGCCCCACGCGCCGTGCTCGATCTGGCGGTGGAAGAGCTGCGGCGCCATCGACGTCTTGCCGTGCGGGGCGAAGGCGAGGCCGTGACGGGCCGCGTACGTCTCCATGAGCGTCAGGTTGTGCTCGAGGCGCTCGGCGGAGAGGGCCAGCACGGGTGTCGTGAATCCGCCGGTGAACAGATTGCGGCGCTGGGCGGCCAGCTCGCCGACGGTCAGGCCCTCGGCGTCCGGCGGGAGGCCCTTGAAGCGGTGGTCGACGCGTTCATCGGCCAGGCGGGCGAGCGCCTCGGTGCCCATGGAGCCTCCTGATCTGGGGTGTTGCAGTATGTGCAACGGTCATTGCGCGTTTCGCTTACGGCTGTCTAACATCTCGGCCGACACGGGGTCAACGGACGCCGGCCGAACCCGCACCCCACAGAGGAGCTATGACCATCGTGACCACCGACGGATCCCGCAAGGCCCCCGACGTCGTGGACGTCGTCGCGCTCGGCGAGTCCATGGTCACGTTCCTGCCCACGGTGCCGGGGCGGCTCGCCGACGTTCCGTCCTTCGAGCGAGCCATCGGCGGGGCCGAGTCCAACGTGGCCTGCGTGCTCGCGGCCGCCGGGCACTCCGCGCGCTGGGTGAGCCGGGTCGGCGCGGACGGCTTCGGCGACCACCTCGTGGAGACGATCGGGGCGTACGGCGTCGACGTGTCGTCCGTACGGAGGGATGCGGCGCGGCCCACGGGCGTCTACTTCCGCACGGCCGGGGACCGGGCCAGCGACGCCCACGAGGTGGCGTACTACCGGGCCGGCTCGGCGGCCTCCGCGATGACGGTGGACACCGTCGACCTGGACGCCGTGCGCGCCGGCCGCGTGCTGCACCTGTCCGGGATCACGGCCGCGCTGTCCGGGCCCTGCCTGGACCTGCTGCGCGAGCTGACCGCGCCCCGCCCCGGCCGCCCGCTGGTCTCCTTCGACGTCAACCACCGTCCCGGGCTCTGGCGCGACGCGGCGGGAGTCCGGGTGCTGCTGGAACTGGCGCGGGGCGCGGACATCGTGTTCGTGGGGGACGACGAGGCGCGGGAGGCGTGGGGACTGCACGGCGCCCGGGCCGTCCGGGAGGCGCTGCCCGAACCGCAGATCGTCGTCGTCAAGCACGGTCGGGGCGGGGCGACGGCGCTCGGCAAGGACACCGACGGCCAGGGCGAGGACGCCACGGGCACCGCCGCCTTCGTGCCCGCGCTGAACGTCGACGTCGTGGCCGCCGTCGGAGCCGGGGACGCCTTCGCCGCCGGTTTCCTCTCCGCGACCCTGCGCGGACTGCCCGTCCGGGACCGGCTGCGCCACGGCCACCTGATGGCCGCCGCCGCGCTCACCGTCCCCGGCGACCTCGCCACGCCCCCCGCCCGCGACCACGCCGACCGCCTGGCCGCCCTCGACGACACCGCGTGGGGGACACTTCGACTCGGCCCCGGCTGGACCGAAGCCGCACCGCGGGCCGAGGAGGAGGTACCCACGCCATGAGCCAGACCGTCGACCGGGCGCTGAGCATCCTGCCGCTGCTCGCCGAGGGACCCGCCGATCTCGGACAGGTCGCCGACCGGCTCGGTGTGCACAAGTCCACCGCGCTGCGCCTGCTGCGCACCCTCGACGAGCACGGCCTGGTCTACCGCCAGTCCGACCAGCGCTACCGCCTCGGCGCCCGTCTCTTCGCCCTCGCCCAGGAGGCGATGGAGAACCTCGACATCCGCGAGATCGCCCATCCCCACCTCGTGCGCCTCAACGAGGAGTGCGGCCACACCGTGCACCTCGCCGTCTACGAGGAGAACGAGGTGCTCTACATCGACAAGGTGGACAGCCGTTACCCGGTCCGCATGTACTCCCGGATCGGCAAGCCCGTCGCCATCACCGTCGCGGCCGTGGCCAAGCTGCTCCTCGCCGACCTGCCCGACGCCGAGCGCCGCGCCCTCGCGGAGAAGCTCGACTACCCCCACTACACGGCCCGTTCCACCCCCAACGCCGCAGCGTTCCTGCGCGAGTTGGAGCAGGTGCGCGAACAGGGCTGGGCCACCGACCTCGGCGGCCACGAGGAGTCCATCAACTGCGTTGCCGCCCCCATCCGCGGCGCCGACGGACGGGTGGTCGCCGCCATGTCGGTCTCCGCACCGAACGTCGTCGTCACCGCCGAGGAACTCCTCACCCTGCTCCCGCAGGTGCGCCGTACCGCGGACGCGATCAGCGGCGAGTACTCCGGCAGAACACCAGTAAGGGACCCCGAATGACGGACAAGATCGCCCTCACCCCGAAGACCCACACCACCCCGCCCGCGAAGTTCTCGCACGGCGTGAAGAAGGGGAACATCCTCCAGGTCGCCGGCCAGGTCGGCTTCCTGCCCGCCGAGGAGGGCAAGCCGCCCACGCCCGCGGGACCCACCCTGCGCGAGCAGACCCTCCAGACCCTCGCCAACGTCAAGGCGATCCTCGAGGAGGGTGGCGCGACCTGGGACGACGTCATGATGATCCGCGTCTATCTGACGGACGTGGACCACTTCGCGGAGATGAACGAGATCTACAACGCCTACTTCGAGGAGCAGGGCCTCACCCAGCCGCCCGCCGCCCGGACCACCGTCTACGTGGGCCTCCCGGCCGGCCTGCTGATCGAGATCGACGCGCTGGCCGTCCTCGGCTGACGCACCGGCGGCTCCCGCTCACTCCCGCACTCCGTACGCCGTCACGGCGCGGCGCCCACCACCCCCTGGGGCGCCGCGCCGCGATCACCCCTGCCCCGAACCCCCATGGACTTACGAGAAGCAAGAGGACCCCCTGTCATGCCCATGCCCTTCTCCTCGCTCGCGGCGTCCCCCACGCCACCGCCCCCACCTCACACCGGCGGCCTGCTCACCCTCGTCCACGGCACCGCCGGCCTGCTCACCGTCGCCGCGCTCGGCATCGTGCTGCTGCTCGTCCTGATCATCAAGGTGAGACTCCAGCCCTTCGTGGCGCTGCTCGCGGTCTCCATAGCCGTCGGCCTCGGCGCGGGCCTGTCGGTCACCGAACTCTTCGGCACGGTCCAGCGCTCCGACGCCGTCTCCCTCATCGAGTCCGGCATGGGCGGCACCCTCGGCCATGTCGCCATCATCATCGGGCTCGGCACGATGCTCGGTGCGGTCCTCGAGGTCTCCGGCGGCGCCGAGGTGCTGGCGTCCAGGCTGCTGGGCCTGTTCGGCGAGCGGCGCGCACCGCTGGCCATGGGCCTGACCGGCCTGATCTTCGGCATCCCGGTCTTCTTCGACGTCGGCATCTTCGTCCTCGCCCCGATCGTGTACGCGGCGGCGAAGCGGGGCGGCAAGTCGATTCTGCTCTACTGCCTGCCGCTGCTCGCGGGCCTGTCCATGACCCACGCGTTCCTGCCGCCGCACCCGGGCCCGGTCGCCGCCGCCGGTCTGCTCAAGGTCGACCTCGGCATGGTCATCCTGATGGGCGTCGTCTGCGGCATCCCGGCCGTGCTGGCCGCGTGGGCGTGGTCCGCGTGGATCGGCAGGCGGATCTTCGTCCCGGTACCGCAGGACATGGTCGAGGCGGCCGAGGAGGCGAAGGCGGCGCTCGAGCAGGAGCAGCGGGCGGCCGGCGTGACGCCGCCGGAGAAGCCGGTGCCGCTCTCGATCGTCTTCACGATCATCGGTACGCCCCTGGTCCTGATCCTCCTGGCCACCTTCTCCTCGATCGCCTTCGACCCCTCGACGGGCCGCTCGGTCATCGAGTTCTTCGGCCACCCCTTCGTGGCGCTGACGATCGCGCTGCTGCTCGCGTACTACCTGCTGGGCATCCGCCGCGGCTGGTCCCGCAAGTCGCTCGAGACGGTGTCCACCGCCTCGCTCAAGCCGGTCGGCAACATCCTGCTGGTGGTCGGCGCGGGCGGTGTCTTCGGCGCGGTCCTCAAGGGCAGCGGGGTCGCGCAGGCGCTCTCCGACACGTTCCACGACGTGGGCCTGCCGGTGATCGTGCTGGCATACCTGATCTCCCTGGTCCTGCGCGTGGCCCAGGGCTCGGCGACGGTCGCGATCGTCACGACGGCGGGCATCGTCGCCCCGCTGCTGACGGAGGGCCACCACTCGCAGGCGTTCACGGCCCTGGTCATCATGGCCATCTCGGCCGGCTCGATCTTCGCCTCGCACGTCAACGACGGCGGCTTCTGGATGGTCGCCAAGTACTTCGGGATCAGCGAACGGGACACGCTGCGGACGTGGACCGTGCTGGAGAGCGTGCTGTCGGTGGCCGGGTTCGCGGTGGCGGCGGTGGTGAGCCTCTTCGTCTAGCCGTCCGGTGACGACGTGAGGGCCACGGCGCAAGACGCCAGGACGTAAGACACCCGAGACGTAAGACACCCAAGACGTAGGACATCGGGCTGGATTCGTATAACGATGCAGGGGCTGGCTGTGTCCGGCACAGGATCTTCGACCATACTGCCCGCTGTGGAGCAGCGCATTGGTTCGAGCAGCCAGCCCCTGGACGGCGCCGGGGTCGACCCGGCCTTCATCCCCGGGCTCACCTCACCCGTGTCCGTGGACCAGAAGGACTCCGTCGGACCGGACGACTCCGTGGAGCCGGATGACTCCGTAGAGCCGGAGGACGTGGTTCCGGACAAGGAGGCCGCCGCCGGGGTACCGGAGCAGGAGGCCGCCGCCGGGGAAGGCCCCGGCGAGGAGTCCCCCGGCGAGGAACAAGAGGCCCCTGACGGCCCGGTGTTCGAGGCCGCGGACCGCCGCGCCCGGATCGTCGCCGATCGCAGCGGTGTACGGCTCCGACTGGACGACCAGGAGTGCGAGTTCCGCTGGGACGAGATCGGCGCCGTGGAGACGGAGACCGCGCGCTTCGGGAAGCGATTCACGGTGACCGTGCACACCCCGGAACGCCGCTGGTACCCCATCGAGATCGAGGCCGACTCCCGCGCACGCTTCAAGGAGTGGGAGACCCGGCTCGACGAGGTGCTGGACGCGTACTTCGAGGACGGCGAGGAGGAACCCGCCGCCGAGAAGGGCGACGACTGACCGTGGGATACGGTCCCCCGGGATACGGGCCCCCTGGACACCATCCCCCTGCATCCGGCGCCCCCGTATACGGCCACCCGTCGCCACCGGCCGGACCACCGGGCTTCGGACCGCCGCCACCGGCCTACACGCCGTACCCGTCGTACGCGCCCTCGACGCCCCAGGTCCCGCCCGGACCCGACTTCCTGGCCGCCGACCGTCACAACTCGGTCGTGGTGGACGCCTCGGGCGTCGCCTTCGAGATGCGCGGTCTGACGGCGGACTTCCCGTGGCCGGTGATCCGCAGCGTCCACTACCGCCCCGGCGCCGACGAGAAGGTGCTGATGGTGGCGGTCGTGCACGTCGACGGCCGCGTGTTCGAGTGTGTGGTGAACGCCAAACGCCGCGAGGAGTCACAGGCGTGGTTCGCGGAACTGGCGGCGGTACTGGCGCACTACCGCCCGATGGGCTGAGTCCCCATGGGCTGAGTCCCCATGGGCTGAGTCCCCATGGGCTTGACCCCCCATGGGTTGACTCCCCATGGGCTTGACCCCCCATGGGCTCACTCCTCAAGGGCTGACTCCCGATGCGATGACCCCCAGCGGCCGACCCGCCTGCCCTCCTCACGGCAGTTCGAGGGTGTCGACGAACGCCAGCGCGGCAGGGCTGGGGTTGAAGTCGCTCCAGACCAGGTGCTCGACCCGCACCGGGCCCTCGGTGACCGGAACGGTGATCACGTCCGGCAGATCGCGGGTGAACGCCGTGGGCAGGAGGGCGACCGCGAGGCCCTGTCGGACGATGCGCGTCATCAGGTCCGCGGCGGTGACCTCGAAGGCGACCTCACGGGCGAGGCCGGCGGCGGTGAACGCCTGGTCGCTCTGAGCCCGTCCAGGGGTGCCGGCGGGAAAGTCGACGAAGGTCTCCTCGGCCAACCGTGAAAGGTCGACCTCGTCGGCGGCGGCGAGCGGGTGCGAGGTGCCGACGACGGCCACGAGACGGTCGCGGGCCAGCTCCCGCGCCCGCACGCCGAGCGGGCGGTCGGTCTCGGGCAACCCCAGGAAGGCGACGTCGAGTCCGCCTTCGCGCACCCCGGCCGCGAGTTCGTCGCTCGAGCCGACGCGCAGCGCGATCCGTACCCGCGGGTGCTCGTCGCGGAACCGGTGCAGCGCGGCCGGGACATCGACCGCGGCGACGGTCGGGATCACGCCGACGGCCAGACGGCCACGTACCTCTCCCACCGCTGCCGCGGCGTCCACGCCCGCCCGCTCGGCCGCCTCCAGGCACTGCCGGGCGGCGGGCAGAAAGGCCTCCCCTGCCGCGGTGAGCTGCACCCGGCGGCTGGTGCGCGCGAACAGCTTCAGGCCCAGTTCGCGCTCCAGGTTCGCGATCCGGTGGCTGAGCGCCGACTGGACGACGAAGCACCGCTCGGCGGCCCGCGTGAAGCTGCCGGTCTCGGCGACCGCGAGGACGTACCGCATCTGCTGCAGATCCATGCACCGATCGTCCTGAGAGATGGATGCCATGACAAGCATGTGTTGGATTCATCGACGGGCGAGGGCCGACAGTGATGAGGTGACTACGACAAGCGTGAGCACGGCCGCAACGGCCGCCCCTGCCACCCCTGCCGTCCCCGTCGGCCGGGCGGGCTCGACGCTCGCCACGGCGATCGCGCCCGCCGTGTGGGGCACGACGTACAGCGTCACGGCGGAGTTGCTGCCCGAGGGGCATCCACTGTTCGCCGGGCTCATGCGGGCACTGCCCGCCGGGCTGCTCGTCCTGGCCCTGACCCGCACCCTGCCCCGCGGCGCGTGGTGGGTGAAAGCGGGCGTGCTCGGCGCGCTCAACATCGGCGTGTTCTTCCCGTTGCTGTTCCTCGCCGCCCAGCGGCTCCCCGGTGGTGTCGCGGCCACCCTGGGCGCGGCCCAGCCGATCGTCGTCGCCCTCCTCGCCGTGCCCGTTCTACGGGAGCGTCCTTCCGTGTGGCGTCTGGCCTGGGGCGTCATCGGCGTGGCCGGCGTCGGGCTCGTCGTCATCGGGCCGAAGGCCGCCCTCGACCCGCTCGGCATCGCCGCCGGGCTGGCCGGTGCAGGGGCCATGGCGCTCGGTGTCACCCTCACCAAACGCTGGGGGCGCCCCGCGGGCGTGGGGGCCATGACGTTCGCGGGCTGGCAGCTCACCGCGGGCGGGGTCGTGCTGCTTCCCGCCGCGCTGCTCACCGAGGGCGTCCCGGACCGGATCGGCGCTCCGGCGGTGGCCGGCTACCTGTGGCTCGGGCTCGTCGGGGGTCTGCTCGCCTACACCCTGTGGTTCCGCGGCATAGGCACCCTGCCGGTCACCGCGACCGCCCTGCTCGGGCTGCTCTCCCCGCTCGTCGCCGCCGCCCTCGGCGTACTCCTGCTCCGCGAGTCCTTCACCGGCCTTCAGCTGGTCGGATTCGTCCTCGCCCTGGCCGCGCTGCTCGCCGGGCAGACCACTCCGTCTCAGACGCGACGGGCCCGGGTGACCGTCTCTGCGACACGGGAGCAGAGCCGTCGAGACCCCGGGGTTGCATAATCATGCGAGAGTGTGCATACACTTAGCCTCGTGTCCAAGGTGCTGACTTCCCTGCCTGTCGGTGAACGAGTCGGGATCGCCTTCTCCGGCGGTCTCGACACCTCTGTCGCGGTCGCGTGGATGCGCGAGAAGGGCGCCGTGCCCTGCGCCTACACCGCCGACCTCGGCCAGTACGACGAGCCCGACATCGCCTCCGTGCCCGGGCGTGCCACGGCCTACGGCGCCGAGGTCGCCCGGATCGTGGACTGCCGGGCCGCGCTCGTGGAGGAGGGCCTCGCGGCCCTGGCGTGCGGTGCCTTCCACATCCGCTCCGGCGGCCGCGTCTACTTCAACACCACCCCGCTCGGCCGGGCCGTCACGGGCACCCTGCTGGTGCGCGCGATGCTCGAGGACGACGTGCAGATCTGGGGCGACGGCTCCACCTTCAAGGGCAACGACATCGAGCGGTTCTACCGCTACGGTCTGCTCGCCAACCCCTCCCTGCGCATCTACAAGCCGTGGCTGGACGCCGACTTCGTCAGCGAGCTCGGCGGCCGGCAGGAGATGTCCGAGTGGCTGCTGGAGCGCGACCTGCCCTACCGGCACAGCGCCGAGAAGGCGTACTCGACCGATGCCAACATCTGGGGCGCGACGCACGAGGCGAAGTCCCTGGAGCACCTCGACACCGGCATCGAGATCGTGCAGCCGATCATGGGCGTGCGGTTCTGGGACCCGGAGGTCGAGGTGACCCCCGAGGACGTCACCATCGGCTTCGAGCGGGGTCGGCCGGTCACCATCAACGGCAAGGAGTTCGCCTCCCCGGTGGACCTGGTCCTCGAGGCCAACGCGATCGGCGGCCGGCACGGCCTCGGCATGTGCGACCAGATCGAGAACCGCGTCATCGAGGCCAAGAGCCGCGGCATCTACGAGGCCCCGGGCATGGCGCTGCTGCACGCGGCGTACGAGCGGCTGGTCAACGCCATCCACAACGAGGACACGCTCGCCAGCTACCACACCGAGGGCCGCCGTCTCGGCCGGCTGCTGTACGAGGGCCGCTGGCTGGACCCGCAGGCGCTGATGCTGCGCGAGGCGCTGCAGCGCTGGGTGGGGACGGCGGTCACCGGTGAGGTGACGCTGCGGCTGCGGCGCGGCGAGGACTACTCCATCCTCGACACGACCGGACCGGCGTTCAGCTACCACCCGGACAAGCTCTCCATGGAGCGGACCGAGGACTCCGCCTTCGGCCCGGTCGACCGTATCGGCCAGCTGACGACGCGCAACCTCGACATCGCCGACTCCCGCGCCAAGCTGGAGCAGTACGCCCGGCTCGGCATGGTCGGCGGCAGCCCGGACCCGGCGCTGATCGGCGCCGCACAGGCGGCCTCGACCGGTCTGATCGGCGCGATGCCCGAGGGTGGCGCGGAGACGATCGCGTCCCGCGGAGAGGGCACCGCCGACGAGGCGGAACTGCTCGACCACGCCGCGATCGAGTCGGGTACCGACTGAGACCCGGACGAGTCCCGTCCTTGAGCGCACGGCCCGCCGCCTCCACCGGAGGGGCGGGCCGTCCAGCGCGGTCAGCCCCTGCCTACGGCAGCGCGTGCACGTGCGGGCCCACCGAGTTCGACCACGCGTTCTGGGACGCCGCGTCCCAGTTCGTCGACCACGTCATCGCGCCCCGGAGGTCCGGGTACGTCTTCGACGGCTTGAACGTGCCGCAGTTGGTTCCCTTCGCCAGGCAGTCCAGGGCGTTGTTCACCACGGAGGGCGACACGTAGCCGCTGCCCGCCGCGCTCGTCGAGGCGGGGACCCCGAGGCCCACCTGGGACGGGGACAGGCCGCCCTGGAGCTGGATGCAGGCCAGGGCCGTCAGGAAGTCCACCGATCCCTGTGAGTACACCTTGCCGTCGCAGCCCAGCATGGAACCGCTGTTGTAGTACTGGGTGTTGACGACCGTCAGGATGTCCTTCACGTTCAGCGCCGTCTGGAAGTACGCGTTGGACGTCGACTGCATGTCGATGGTCTGCGGGGCCATCGTGATCACAAGCGATGATCCCGCCTTGGACGACAGTTGCCTGAGCGCCTGCGACATGTACGTCGCGTTCAGGCCGTTCTCCAGGTCGATGTCCACCCCGTCGAAGCCGTACGTCTGCATCAGCGTGTACACCGAGTTCGCGAAGTTCGTCGCCGACGCCGCGTCGTTGACCGACACCGTGCCGTTCTGGCCGCCCACCGAGACGACCACCTTCTTGCCCGCGGCCTTCTTCGCGGCGATGTCCGCCTTGAACTGGTCCACCGTGTAGCCGCCCAGGCCGGCCGAGTCGAGGGTGAAGCCCACCGCGCCCGGCGTGCTCGTCGCGTCCGCGAACGCCACCGCGATGATGTCGTACTGCGACGGCACGTCCGAGATCCGCTGCACCGTGGCGCCGTTGTCGAAGTTCTGCCAGTAGCCCGTCACCGCGTGCTTCGGGAGCCCGCCCCCGCCACCGGACGACGCCGTCGTGGCCGTCACCGCCGCCGACTTGGCCGACTCGCCCGCCGCGTTCGTCGCCGTCACCTGGAAGGAGTACGACGTCGAGGGGGACAGGCCCGTCACCGTCGCGGACGTACCGGTCGCCGACGTCACCTTCGTGCCGCCGCGGTACACGTTGTAGCCCGTCGCGCCCGTCACCGCGTTCCAGGACAGGGATACGGAAGAGGACGTCGTGCCGGAGACCGCCAGGCCTGTGGGCGGCGACGGGACCGTGGGGGAGGGGTCGCCGCCCCCGCCGCCGTCCGGGCCGTACACCGACACGTCGTCGGCGTAGTACGCCGCCTGTCCGTACCAGCCGTGCAGGTACACCGTCACCGATGTCGTCGAGGCGCCCGTCGTGAACGTCGTGGACAGCTGCTTCCAGCTCGTCGAGTCCGGCGTCCACGTCGACACGTCGGTCGTGCCCGTCCCTGTCGCGCCCAGGTAGGTGTACCCGCCCTGCACCCATGCGCTCAGCGTGTACGTGGAGTTCGGCTTGACCGCGACCGTCTGGGCGCACTGCGCGTAGTCCTGGCCCGCGGGTGTCGCCTTCAGCGCGGCCGTGCCGCCGTGCACCGGGGAGGACACCGTCGTGCCGCTGCCCGCCGAGCAGGTCCAGTTGGCGAGGCCCGACTCGAAGCCGGCGTTCTTCGCGTTGTTGACGTCCGCCGCGGCGGCGTGGCCGGCGCTCAGCAGGGAGAGGGCGAGGGCGGCTACGGCGGCCCCGGCGAGGGTCCGTCTGCGGCGGGGCAGGGCTGGTACGCGGTCCACTTCGGCCTCCGATGTGGGGAGAGGAAAGGGAGGAAAGCGCAGGAGGGCATTGCGGAACGGTGGCCACCGCCTGATGCCCAAGAATTTGGTCCAGACCAATCCCGGTGTCAAGGGTTCGTGCGCCTTCAACAGTCCTGCGGGCGCCCGGAGTTGGGGCATATGCCCCTACTCTGTGTGGATCATGTCCCCACCTTCGGTGAGATGATCTTCCCGATTCTGTGTTGAGCGGGGCATGCCGTGGATATGGTGCTGTTGCAGGACGACGCAACAGAACGTCACAGGGGCCATCTGAGGCGGTGGTTGACCACCCCGCCGCAGTGAACGGGGTGGTGAGCAGCCGTGCCGACCGCGATAGCCGTCACCAGTCCCGACCTGGTGCTCCCACCGCTCGACCGGCAGACGCCGACCGCCGCCGTCCAGCCCCAGCCCACGCTGGAGGCGTCCCTGACCGGCATGCACGCGCTGGTCGAGCAGCACGGGTACGTCATCGCGCTGCACCCCGCCTCCGGTGACGACCCGGCCGTGCAGCGGCTGCGCACCGTCCGCTCCGTCCTGGAGAGCGACCGCGTCGCGCTGCTCGGCATCGACCTGCCCCCGCTCGGACTCGCGCTGCTCGCCCAGCAGTTGCGCCAGCTGTCGGTCTGCGACTTCAGCCCCGGCGTCCTGGCGTCCTCCGCGCGCCTGCTCGCCCACTACATCTACGCCGGCGCCCTCCTGGGCTCGGTCGCCAAGCTGGACCGCGTCCCCGTCCCGCTCACGTCCCACGCCAAGTCGTGGGTGCCGGGCGCGCAGTTCGCCGTGCTCGCGGGCCCCCGCCCCCGGCTCGTCCGCGTCGGTCAGGAGGAGTTACCCGGCCCCGAGTTCGGCACCCGGATGCTCGTCGCCTCCGGGCAGCCGCCCTCCGACTGGGTCACCGCCTCACTCGCCCCCGCCTGGCGGGTCCAGGGCGTCGGGACCGTGCCTCTGCCGCAGGACTCCGCCCGCTGGTGGGGCACGAACCGGCTCGTCGAGTTCGCGGCCGGCCTGCACGACGTGTCCGTGCTCTACCAGCTCGTGTCGTCCGTGCGGCGCGAGACCTGCCACTGGTGCGGACTCGAACTCATCGGCGACCGCTGCGGGTTCTGCGCCGCGCCCCTCCCGCCACCCCCCGAACAGCTACCGGCGACCACGACCGTCCGCGCCGCCCTGCCGCGCGGCGGCACGTAGCCCCGTACGCGTTGGTCCGCAGTACGTCTCGCACAACGTTCGACCGCTCGACCGTCCGACCGTCCGATCGCTCGACCGCTCTACCGCCCGACCCGCCGTTTCCCGCCCCGATCGAGGTTGTCCGCGTCATGAACTCACGCCAGCGCCGCGGCGTCATCCTGCTGGTCCTCTCGGCCCTCGCCGCCGTCGGCGCCTTCGCCGGGGTGCTGTCGGTGATCCGCGACGTGAACTCCAAGGTCGGCCCCGAGGTCACGGCGTACCGTCTCAAGAACGACATCGATCCCTACAAGGAACTCACCCCCGGCCAGTTCCAGAAGATCTCCATGCCGAAGCGCTGGCTGCCCGCCACCGCCGTCACCGATCTGGCCCGGATCCGCGGCAAGATCGCCGTGACCCGGCTGGAGCAGGGCTCCCTGCTCCAGAGCGACATGATCGTGGACCGGCCCGAACTCGAGCCGGGGCAACAGGAGATCGCCATCATGATCGACGCCTCCACCGGCGTCGCGGGCAAGATCGACCCCGGTTCGCGGGTCAACATCTACGCCACTTTCAAGGCCGAGAACGACAAGGGCAAGGACGAGTCCAAGGTCATCGTGACCAACGCCCGCGTCCTCGACGTCGGCAAGCTCACCGCCCTCGACCCGGGCCAGTCCAGCGACGACCGGCGACGCACCGCCACCGAGGCGGTCCCCATCACCTTCGCGCTCGACACGGCGGACGCCCAACGGGTCGCGTACGCCGAGTCGTTCGCCACACACGTCCGGCTCGCCCTGGTCGCGGGCGGCTCCCAGACCACCATCGCGCCGGGCGAGCGTACGTACACCCTCGACCAGGACAAGTAGGAGGCCGCGCATGAGGTCCGTACCGGCCCCCAGCGGGCCTGTCCCCAGGCCGTCCGACGGTGCGGGGTGTCGCCGATGACCGTCCGCGTCCTCCCCGCCGTCGGCGACCTCGACGCCGCCCGCTCGCTCACCACCCTGCTCGGCCAGCTACCGGACGCCGAGCCCGCCCCGCCCGTGCACGACTCCACGGCCCTGCTGGACACCCTGGCGCGCCTGGCCGGGGACTCCCTCGACGAGCTGCCCGAGGTCGTCCTCGTGCACGAGCGGATCGGGCCGGTGCCCGCGCTGGACCTGATCCGCGACCTGGTGATGCGGTTCCCGGCGGTCGGGGTCGTCCTCGTCACCGCCGACACCAGCACCGGCGTGCTCACCGCCGCGATGGACTCCGGCGCCCGCGGCATCGTCACCCTGCCCCTCGGCTACGACGCCCTCGCCGAACGCGTCCAGGCCGCCGCCGCCTGGTCCGCCGGCATGCGGCGCCACCTGAGCAGCGGCGCCCCCGAGCCGTACGCCGGACCCGGAGGGACCGTGGTCGCGGTGACCGGCGCGAAGGGCGGCGTCGGCGCCACGGTCGCGGCCGTGCACCTCGCGCTCGCCGCCCGGGCCTCGGGCCGTACGGTCGCGCTGGTCGACCTCGATCTCCAGTCCGGGGACATCGCCTCCTACCTCGACGTGCAGTTCCGGCGCTCGGTCGCCGACCTCGCCGGGATCGCGGACATCAACCCGCGCGTCCTCCAGGACGCCCTCTACACCCACGAAAGCGGCATCGGACTGCTCCTCGCGCCCGCCGAGGGCGAACGCGGAGAGGAGGTCACCGACCGGGTGACCCGCCAGGTCCTCGGCGCGCTGCGCTCCCGCCACGACGTGGTGATCGTCGACTGCGGCGCGCAGATGACCGCCGCCACCGCCGCGGCCGTCGAGATCGCCGACCACGCCGTGCTGCTGGTCACCCCGGACGTGGTCGCGGTCCGCGCGGCCAAGCGGATGGTCCGTCTGTGGGACCGGCTCCAGATCCGCAAGGCCGAGGAGACGCTGACCGTCGTCAACCGTCACTCGCGCGGTACGGAGATCCAGCCCGCCCTCGTCGAACGCGTCACCGGCACCAAGGTGGCCCGCGCCGCGGTCCCGGCCGCCTTCAAGGAACTCCAGTCGGTCGTGGACGCCGGACGCCTCCAGGACCTCGACGCCCGCTCCACCGTGAAGCAGGCGCTGTGGGCGCTGGCGGGGGAGCTGGAGCTGGTCAAGGCGCAGGAGGGCGGCGGGCGGCGGCGCCGGGCGCCGTCGGACCGGGGCGCGCTGAGCCTGTGGCGCAAGGGCGGCGACCGGGGGTCGGTGACCCTGGAGTTCGCCGGGATGTTCCCGCTGGTGCTGGTCGTGCTGGCGCTGCTGTGGGAGTGCGTGCTGTACGGCTACACGTACTCACTGGCGGGCAACGCGGCGGACGAGGCGGCTCGGGCGGCCACGGCGGCGTTCGCGGCCACCAGAGGCACGGACTACACCGGGGCCTGCGAGGCGGCGGGCGCCGAGCACCTGCCGGACGCCTGGAGTGGCGCGGAGATCGGCTGCATCCCGGAGGGGCCGGTGATGAAGGCGACCGTCAAGGCCGACGTACCGCTGTTCTTCCCGGGTCTCAACCCGGGCTGGCGCGTGGAGGGCACCGCTGGAGCGGCGCTGGAGGGAGACGCCCCGTGAAAGGCCTCTTCCGCCGCCACCGCACGCGGGCCGAGCGCACCCGCCGCTGGGACGACCGAGGCGTCTCCATCCTGGAGTTCGCCGGCTTCCTGCCCATCCTGCTCGTCATCGGCATGGCCGCCATCCAGCTCGGCCTCATCGGCTACGGCATCAACCAGGCCGGGTCGGCGGCCCGAGCGGCGGCTCGCGCGGACTCCCTGCACAAGGGCACCGGAGATGCCGCGGGCCGGGCCGCAGTCAGCGGATGGCTGAGCGCGGAGCCTGTCGTGGAGCGGGGCGCCGACACCACCACCGCCACCGTCACCGTCCGCGTCCCGGCAGTCATCCCCCTCTTCAGCGGCTGGACCGTCACGCGCCGCGCCACCATGCCCAACGACCCGGAACCCTTCATCCCGGGAAGGAGCTGACGACGGCATGAGCCTCCGCTCCCGTATCGCCGCCCCCGACGACGGGGGAGCCGCCCGTGAGGACGGACACCTCGTCGCGGTCTACCGTGCCAAGCTCCTGGAGGAGATCGACCTCGCCGAGATGTCGGGCCTCGCCACCGCCGAGCGCCGGGTCCGGCTCGAACGCGTCCTCGGCCACATCATCAGCCGCGAGGGCCCGGTCCTGTCCTCCGCCGAGCGCTCCCAGCTGATCCGCCGGGTCGTCGACGAGGCCCTCGGCCTCGGTGTCCTCGAACCGCTCCTCGCCGACGCCTCCATCACCGAGATCATGGTCAACGGCCCCGACTCGATCTTCGTGGAGCGGGCGGGCCGCGTCGAACAGCTCCCGCTCCGCTTCGCCTCCGCCGAGCAGCTGATGCAGACGATCGAACGCATCGTCTCCACCGTCAACCGCCGCGTCGACGAGTCGAACCCCATGGTCGACGCCCGCCTGCCCACCGGCGAGCGCGTCAACGTCATCATCCCGCCGCTCGCCCTGACCGGCCCCACCCTCACCATCCGCCGCTTCCCGCGCGCCTACACGCTCCCCGAACTCATCGGCCTCGGCTCGCTCGACGAGCAGATGCTGATGCTGCTCGCCGCGTTCGTCCGCGCCCGCTTCAACCTGATCGTCAGCGGCGGCACCGGCTCGGGGAAGACGACCCTGCTCAACGCGCTCTCCGGGCTCATCCCCTCCCAGGAGCGCATCATCACCATCGAGGACTCCGCCGAACTCCAGCTCCAGCAGGAGCACGTGATCCGTCTGGAGTCCCGCCCGCCGAACGTCGAGGGCAAGGGCCAGATCACCATCCGCGACCTGGTCCGCAACAGCCT
The DNA here is from genome assembly GCF_044764595.1 of Streptomyces sp. NPDC093984. Lineage (NCBI taxonomy): Bacteria > Bacillati > Actinomycetota > Actinomycetes > Kitasatosporales > Streptomycetaceae > Streptomyces > Streptomyces sp. NPDC093984. The sequence goes on from NZ_JBIWIM010000002.1 coordinate 525,599, forward strand.
GCGGATGCGGCCCGACCGGATCATCGTCGGTGAGGTCCGCGGCGGCGAGACGCTCGACATGCTCCAGGCGATGTCGACGGGCCACGACGGCTCCCTCGCCACCGTCCACGCCAACTCGGCGGAGGACGCGCTGATGCGGTTGCAGACCCTCGGCTCGATGTCGGAGGTCATGATCCCCTTCGAGGCGCTGAAGGACCAGATCAACTCGGCCGTCGACGTGGTCGTGCAGCTCGCCCGGTACCCCGACGGCTCCCGCAAGGTGGTGGAGATCGCACTCGTCGTGTCGCACGGCCGCGAACAGTTCCGCGTCGCCACCGTGTCCCGTTTCGTGCCCCAGCCCCTCGGCCCCGACCGGATCGTCCGCGGCCGTTTCGAGCACCTTCCGCTGCCGCGACCGGTCGCGGAGAAGCTGTACGGCGCGGGCGAACCGCTTCCGCCGGCCTTCGGTGTCGCGGACGCCCTCGACGTACTGCACACGAGGCAGGCCATCGGATGATCCACGCCCACCTCAGGAGCCGGTCATGAACGACCCCGCCCTCCTCGCCCTCGGCGCCACCGTCCTCACCGGCACCCTCGCCGTCGTGGGCGTGCACTCGTACGCCTCCGGCCGCGCCCAGCGCCGGGAGCTCGTCGACCGGCTCTCCGGCGCCGCGGGCGGCCCGATCCGTACGGCGGCCGGCCGCGTACGGCGCTTCACGGCAGTGGACCGCAGGCTGCGCCGCACCCGCCTGGGACGCGCCATCCACATACGCCTCTCGGCGACGGGCCTGGACCTGACGGCGGGTGAGTTCTTCACCTACGTCGCCGCCGTCGTCGCGGCGCTGTGGCTGATCGCGGCGTCCACCCTGGCGCCCTTCTTCGGCCCGATCGCCGGCCTGGTCGGCATCTGGAGCGCGGCCATCTTCCTCAACTGGCAGCGGCAGAAACGCATCGAGGCGTTCATCAACCAGCTCCCCGACGTGGCCCGCCTGCTGGCCAACGCCACGGCCGCCGGACTCGCCCTGCGCACCGCGCTCGCCATGGCGGCGGAGGAGCTGGAGGCCCCGGCGGGCGAGGAACTGGCCCGGGTCGCCGACCAGCTGTCGCTGGGCCGCTCGGTCGACGACGCCCTGGACGAACTGGCCGAACGCCTCCCCTCGCGCGAGCTGATCGTCCTCGTCACCACCCTCGTCCTGGCGAACAAGGCGGGCGGCTCGGTGGTCAGCTCGCTGCGCAACCTCACCCAGACCCTGGAGGACCGCAAGGAGACCCGGCGCGAGGTCCGCACGATGCTCTCCGAGGTCAACGCGACGGCCTTCACGGTCCCGATGCTCGGCCTGGGTTCGCTCATCCTGGTCAACTCCTCGAACGAGGGCGCCCTGGCCCGTGTCACCGGCTCCCCGCTCGGCCAGGGCCTGGTTCTGCTCTCCCTCGGCCTCTACACGATCGGCTTCTTCGTCATCCGCCGCCTCGGCAAGATCGAAGTGTGAGGGGGAGAACGCGATGCTTCCGCTGCTCCTCGCCCTGCTGACGGCGGTGTCCGTCGCGGGCGTCCTCCTCGGCATCCGGATGATCCGCGCGGAGGCGAAACTCCCGAGCGATCTCGCACTCGCCCTGGAGGTCGGCGCGACCCGGGTCTCCAAGGCGGGCTCGGCGGTCGACCGCCTCGGCATCCGCTTCGCCCCCCTCGTGCTGCGCCTGATGGGTCCCCGCCGCGTCGAGGCCAAACGCCGCCGCATCGACATGGCGGGCAACCCCGGCGGCCTGACCCTGAACCGGTACGCCGCACGCCGGGCGGTCTACGGCATCTTCGGCCTGGTCCTCGGCCTGATGTTCCTCACGAACGGTCAGCTGCTCTTCGCCGCCGTGACGTTCGCCTTCGGGCTGTTCGCCGCCGACGCCCTGATCTGGCAGGCCGTCCGCGAGCGCAAGGACGTCATCGACCGCACCCTCCCGGACTTCCTGGACGTCCTCGCGGTCGTCGTCTCGGCGGGCCTCGGCTTCCGGCAGGCCCTCGACCGGGTCGCGGAGAAGTACGAGGGCCCCTGGGCGGACGAACTGCGCATCACCCTGCGCCAGATGGACATGGGCGTCAGCCGCCGCCAGGCCTTCGACGAACTGCGCAGGCGCAACTCCTCCGAACAGGTCGCCCAGTTCGTCTCCGCGCTGCAACAGGGCGAGGAGCTGGGCTCGCCCATCGCCGAAACCCTGATCCAGCTGGCCACGGACATGCGCCGCACGGACGCCCAGAACGCCCGCCGCCGCGCCGCCAAGACGATCCCCAAGGCCACGCTGGTCACCCTGGTCTTCATGCTCCCGGCGACGATGATCCTGATCGCGACGGGGATGTTCCTGGGGTCGGGGACGGACTTCGGATCGATTCTGGGTCGGTGACGATGAGCCGCACGAGTCACCCCGCCCCCGGGTACCTGGAGGACGACGCCCCCGCTCCCGCCAGCGTCCGCCTCCAGCTCGGCGCGCTCCAGGCGCTGTGCCGCCAGACCGTGGCCGTACGCCTCGCCCTGATCCTGATCGGCACGCCCTTCGCCCTGGCCAACGCGCCCGAGGACGGTCCCCGCTACGCCGTCGTCGCGGCAGCCGTTCTCGGCGTCACGGCCTCGTACGCCGTGCTCCGCGACTGGAACCGCGTGGGCCCCCGCCTCCTCGCGCATCCCACGCTGATGGCGCTGGACCTGCTCTTCGTCGCCACACTGCTCCTGACCGCCTCCCCGGCCTCCCCCCTCGCGTACGCCACGGTCTGCACGCCCTTGCTGTCCGGCCTGCTGTACGGCTGGCGCGGCGCGGGGGTGCTCACGGGTCTGCAACTCGCGGTGGTGTTCTCGGTCTTCCGGGCCTGGGAACACCGTCCCGGCGCGGCTGCCAGCACGCTCCTCATCGCCGGTTTCTGCGTCGCCGCCGGCATCATCGGTGTGACTTTGCGCAACCTGATGTTCCGTTTCGGCGCGGCCGGCGAGGCGCTGTCCCAAGCCAACGCCCGCCTGGCCGCGACGGAGGCGGTGGAGTCCGAACGGGCCCGCCTGGCCAGGGAGATGCACGACTCGGTGGCGAAGACGCTGCACGGCCTGGCCTTGGCGGCACAGGCACTGGCCGCCTCGGCGGACCACGGCGACCCGGCCACGCTCAAGCGCCAGGCCATGCTGGTCGCCGGGGCCGCGCGCAGAGCGGCGGCGGAGTCCCGCGACCTGCTCTCCGACCTGCGACGCCGTACGGGCGTCACGCCGGCTCACCTGGACCTGGCGGCCGAGCTCACCCTGCTGACGGAGGATTTCGCGAGCCGCACCGGCACGACAGTGGCCCTGAGAGAACCGGACGCCTCCCTGCTCCTGCCGTACACGACCGCCCAGCACGTCCTGGCGATCGTCTCGGAGGCGCTGGAGAACACCCACCGCCACGCCCGGGCGAGCCGGGTACGGATCGAACTGCAGGCGCCCGGCAACGCCGCTTTGGTCCTACGCGTGGAAGACAACGGTGTCGGCCTGCCCCCGTCGGTCACACCCGAGAGCCTGGCGAAAACCGGCCACTTCGGCCTGCTCGGCATGACGGAACGCGCCGCGTCCCTGGGCGGCCACCTCAGCCTGGGCCGCTCACCCCTGGGCGGCGCCGGGATCCACCTGCACCTCCCCCTCCCCGCGACCGCTTCCCCCACCCCGCAAGAGGAGGCCGCACATGCCTGACCTGCCTGACCAGGCACATCCCGGCCCGCGCCTGCGCGTCCTCGTCGCCGACGACAATCCCGTCGTCCGGGCGGGCCTGACCGCCCTGCTGTCCGTCCACCACGACATCGAGGTGGTGGCCGAGGCGGCGGACGGCACCCAGGCACTCACCCACGCCGCCCGGCACCGTCCCGACGTCATCCTCCTGGACCACCGCATGCCGGGCACGGACGGCCTGACGGCACTGCCGCGACTGGCCGCCCAGGCCCCCGTGATGATGCTGACGTACAGCAGAGAACCCGAGGTGGTGGCGGAGGCCCTGCGCCGCGGGGCCTCGGGCTACCTGGTCCACGGGGAGTTCACGGCGGCGGAACTGATCGCGGCCGTACGGGGCCTGAGGGAGGGCCGGAGGACGGTGTCCCCGTGCGCTGTCCGGTCTTCGCTCGGCGTTTCCTACGAAGACAAGGAAGTCTCTTCGCACCTGCAACCAGTTGTGGCACAGTCGTCGGGGGTTCCGCCCGCCCGGGCGGGGGGTCTGCGGCGCCGCGTCGCGGGGCGGTCGGCCTTCGGGCTGAGTTCGAGGGAGGTGGAGGTCATGGACCTCATCGCGGCCGGCATGAACAACCGGCAGATCGCCGCCGCCTGCTTCATCAGCGAGAAGACGGTCAAGAACCACATCAACCGCATCTTCGCGAAGCTGCACAGTTCATCGCGGAGCGAAGCGATCGCTCACTGGCTGGGGACGGCTCGGGAGGGGTGGAGCCGATGAGCACGCCGACGACCGGAAGTTGGGCCCCTGGGCCCACGAAGAGTGAGGGCGCTCTCACCTACGGTGTTTCGGTTGATGGTTGCCGCATCGGGTGGGAGGGCCGGGGCCGTGATGAGCAGGATCAGGCGCGGAGTGGGAACGTGGGGGCGGACCGTGGGGGCCCGGATGCGGGGGGCCGGACGGGATGCGGGGGCGGGGTTCGTGGAGTATGCCGGGCTGATGATCATCATTGCCGGGATCTTCACGATGATCGACGGGCTCGGACTCGACGGCGCGATCTCGGGGGCCATCATGCGTGCGGTGAACAGCGTCATCGGTGGCGGCTGAGCGTACGGCACCTGGCGGACGACCGGGGACAGACGCTCCCCCTCTACATCTGGCTGACAGGGATCCTGTTGTTCGCCGCGTTCGCCTTCTTCGCCTTCGCCCAAGCAGCGTCCGCTCGCAATGGAGCTCAGTCCGCGGCGGACGCTGCCGCCTTGGCGGCGGCGCAGGACGCCCGGGATCAGCTGATCGACCGTCTCGAGGCCGCCGTTGGGCAGGAAGACGACTGGCTGTCCTGGTTGGGGGGTCGGCTGCCTGCTGACGACGGAGCCACCGCCGCCGCACAGCAATTGGCTGCTGAGAACGACTCGGCCCTCGAGGGCGAAGCCCAGCCGGTGACCAGGGGTGGCTATCCCGGATTCCAGGTGGCTGTGCAGACGAACTACACGGTGGGTGATTCGGTCATTCCCGGTACGGAGGGCATGCATGCGAAGGCCCATGCCATCGCCGTCATCGAACCGCGCTGCGACTTCGACGCGAAAGCGGACCCCAAGAAACCTGTGAAATTGAACTGCGACGGCCAGACCGTGGACATCGACCCCGAGAAGTTCAAACCGGTCGACCTTCCTGACGCGTCCGTGCTGTTCTCCGTGCATCTGGCCGAGTGAAAGGAAGCCGTACCGATGGATTTTCGGCACACCATGAAGGGCCGCAGGGCGCTGAGCGCGGTCGCGATCACCGCCGGGCTGCTCCTTACGGTGGCCGGTTGCGGTGGGGGAGGCGATGAGAAGTCGGACAAGGACGCCACGACTTCCGCCGCTCCCTCTCGGAGCAGCAGCGGTCAGAAGATGTCGCAGGCGCCCCAGGCCGACCAGGTGCTCGCCGAGGTCAAAGGGGAGAACGGGCTTACGCTCACGGTCACCTCGGCCCGGCGCGACAGCGGGGGCTTCGTGACCGTCGAGGGGACGGTCACGAACAACACCGGCATGCTGTGGGTCGCCGCGAACTGGCGCGGCAACGAACAGGAGCTGAAGAGGAACGGCGGCTCCATCGCCGGGGCTAGCCTGATCGACCAACAGGGCAAGAAGAAGTACCTGATCCTCCGCGATACTTCCGGCAGGTGCCTGTGCACGCAGTTCACCGGCGGTGTGCGGGAAGGCGCGACCGCGCAATGGTTCGCTCAGTTCCCCGCCCCGCCCGAAGGCACCAGCAAGGTCGACTTCCAGGTGGGCGCCATGCCGCCGGCCTCCATCGAGATCTCCGAGGGGTGAGAGACCATGCCCCCCGCCGCTCGCACCGCCGCGACCGCCCTTACGGCTCTTGCCGTTCTCACCGCGCTCTCGTTGGCCGCGCCGCCGGCCTTCGCGGACGACGGAGACCCCAGCGCACCCCCCGGCACCGTAACCACCTCCCCACCCCCCTCCATCGACCCCACCAGCCCGGGCCTGAAGCTCGCCGACGGGGCCGCTCTCGCGCCCGCCAAGGTGCTGGACATCAAGTCCGTCGTGGAGGACCTCGGTGGTGAGGAGCGGCGCGAGGACACCAACGAGAACGTCACCTTCGCGCTCCAGGCCGAGGTGCTGTTCCCCAAGGACAGCTCCAAGCTGAACCCGGAGGCCCGTTCCCGTATCGACGCGATCGCGGACGAGATCAAGAAGCAGAACGGGACCACCGTCCGCGTCTTCGGCTTCACCGACAACCTCGGCTCGTACGCCCACGGCCTGACCCTGTCCAAACAGCGCGCGGAGGCGGTCCACGACCAACTGGCCGCCCGCCTCGGCGGCAACGTCACCTTCGAGGTGCGCGGCTACAGCGAGGACTACCCGATCGCGGACAACTCCACGGAGGAGGGGCGCCGCAAGAACCGCCGCGTGGAGGTGTCGTTCCCGAGGGGAGGCTCGGCGGGCGCCAGTACGTCGGGCGACGGCGGCGCGGCGATTTCCGGCGGCTGACACTCCGGGAGGAACCGATCAGGAGGCGCCTTCGCTGAGTACCGTGGGCGCCGGTGCCGGTCGGACGTCGATGAGGTGGGCCATGAGGAAGATCGTCCTGATGATGTCGGTGTCCCTGGACGGTTATATGGAGGGCCCGAACCGCGAGATCGACTGGCATGTCGTCGACGACGAACTCCACCGGCACTTCAACGACGTCCTGAAGGAGATGGGCGCCTTCCTCGAGGGGCGGGTCACCTACGAACTCATGGACGGCTACTGGCCCGACGCCGACCGGGACCCCGACGCCTCCGCCCCCGTCGTCGAGTTCGCGGGCATCTGGCGGAACATGCCGAAGGTGGTGTTCTCCCGCACCCTCCAGCACGCCGGCCGGCACACCACCATCGTCCGGGACGTGGTCGTCGACGACATCCTCGCGCTCAAGGCACAGGAGGGCGGCGACCTCGCGCTCGGCGGCGCCGAACTGGCCGCGGAGTTCCTGCGGCAGGACCTCGTCGACGAGTTCCGGGTGTACGTCCACCCGGTCCTCCTCGGCCGCGGCAGACGACTGTTCCCGGAGGGCGACGCACTCACCACCCTCCGGCTGATCGACTCCCGCCGGTTCGGCAACGGTGTCGTGCTCCTGCACTACGGGCGCCCGGAGACGGGCGGCCGGTAAAGGTGTTGCCCGGCCGGCAGCCGCTGGGTAGGAAGGCCGCATGACTGGACTCGGTGCTGTGTTCCGCCCCCAGCTGCCCCCGGAGCGACTGCGGACGATCGCGCGGCTCGCGGAGGAGGCGGGTCTGGAGGAACTGTGGCTGTGGGAGGACTGCTTCCTGGAAGGTGGGATCTCCACGGCGTCCGCCGCGCTCGCCTGGACGGAACGGCTGCGCGTGGGCATCGGACTGCTACCCGTCCCGCTCAGGAACGTCGCCCTCACCGCTATGGAGGCCGCCACGCTCGAGCGCATGTTCCCCGGGCGGGCCGTCCTCTGCGTCGGGCACGGCGTCCAGAGCTGGATGGGACAGGTCGGTGCCCGCGCCGAGTCGCCCATGACGCTGCTGCGGGAGTACCTGGACGCGCTGCGGGCCCTGCTGCGCGGCGAGCGGGTCACCACGGACGGGCGGTACGTGAAGCTGGACGGCGTCGCCCTGGACTGGCCGCCGGCGCAGGCGGTCCGCGTCCTCGCCGGGGTCACCGGTCCGCGCTCGCTGCGGCTGTCCGGTGAGGCGGCGGACGGCACGCTCCTGACCGCCGCCACGTCACCGGAGGGCGTGCGGGCGGCCCGTGGGATCGTCGACGAAGGACGCCAGGCGGCCGGTCGCACCGACCCGCACCCCGTCGTCGTCTACCTCCGCGCCACCACAGGTCCGGACGCCGCCGCCCGGCTGCGCGCCGCGATCGAGCGGGAGGGAGGGGTGGGACACGGTGTGGCCGGGGACGCGGGCACGGTCGCCAAGGCCGTGCAGCAGCTCGCGGAGGCGGGCGCCGGCACGGTGGTCCTGGAGCCGACCGGCGACGAGCCGGACCCGGAGGGGTTCGTGCGGTTCGTGGCCGAGGAGGTACGGCCGCTCGTGCCGTAGGCCGACCGGCCGCTGGGCCGGTTTCGTCCGCTGCCCGGTTTCGTCCCCTGGACCGGCCACCCGTAATTCGGTCGCGTCCGCTTCCGTGGCGCTGGGAAGATCACGGCATGTCCACCCACCGTTCGTTCGAAGAGCTCGTCCGCGAGGCCGTCGAGGCTCCCGTCGAGGGCTGGGACTTCTCCTGGTTCGAGGGACGGGCCACCGAGGAGCGGCCGCCGTGGGGGTATGCCCGGACGATGGCGCGGCGGCTCGCCCGCGCGTCCGCCGCGCTCGACGTCCAGACCGGGGGAGGGGAGGTCCTGGCCTCCGCGCCGGCGCTGCCGCCGGTCACCGTCGCCACCGAGGGGTGGCCGCCGAACGTCGCCAAGGCCACCGCTCTGCTCCATCCGCGCGGAGCGGTGGTCGTCGCCTCGGCGGAGGACGCGCCGCTTCCGTTCGCGGAAGCCGCGTTCGACCTGGTCACCAGTCGGCACCCGGTGCGCACCTACTGGGGCGAGATCGCGCGTGTGCTGCGCCCCGGCGGCACGTACCTCTCGCAGCAGGTCGGTCCGGCGAGCGCCTTCGAGGTCGTCGAGTACTTCCTCGGGCCGCAGCCGGAGGAGGTGCGCGGCGGACGTGATCCGCGGCGGGCGCGCGCCGAGGCCGAAGCAGCCGGACTGGACCTCGTGGATCTGCGGGAGGCCCGGTTGCGCATGGAGTTCCACGACATCGGGGCCGTCGTGCACTTCCTGCGCAAGGTGATCTGGATGGTGCCGGACTTCACCGTGGAGCGGTACGAGGACCGGTTGCGGTCCCTGCACGAGCGGATCGTGTCGGAGGGGCCGTTCGTCGCGCACAGCACGCGGTTCCTGATCGAGGCGCGGAAGCCCGGGGCGTAGGTTTTCCGCATCGTTATGGGGGCCGACTCCCGTCGGTCCCGGTGGCTCGAGTAAGTTCAGACCAAGGTAAATCGCGTGAGTGAAGCTGCGCGGGCGGAACCGCGCAGTGGAGGGGGCTGCGCGGTGCCGTGCACTTCGTGCCGGTACGGCGCCGGTACGGCGTCACGGGTCTCGTACGCCGACCCGTACGCCGGGTCTGATCCCCCAGCGTTCCATCGCCCCGGCCTCCGCCTCCAGGACGTGGCGCGCACGCGGGCGGGGGAGGCCGATGCGGCCCGGCGGCATCGTCCGTACCGCCATGACCCGCAGGGTCCGGTCCAGATACGCCACGTCGATCGAAAACCGCATCCCCAGGGTGTGCACCGCGCTCGCCGGACTCAGCAGCAGCGCGCCGTCGATCCCGTCGCGCCCGAGCAGCCCGCGCCGCCGGGCCCGCGTGGATCGAGCGACCTCCAAGGGCACCGGGTGGGGCGTCTCCGGCGTGGTGAGCATGGGCATGACTGCGAAGTTAGCGGGCGGCGTCAAGTGAGGACTTCTGGCGCGGGTCACCCGGGCGGAGTATGGCGGGGCATGTCGCCAGGTGACCCACAAGTGGGCGCAAGCCCCTTGGATCCCTTGGGTTTCGGCCGGATTACCCGGGAATCCGCCGGGTTTCGGCCATGATCGGGCTCTGAATGAGGGGTTCCGGGGCCATCGGGGCGTTGCCGCCTGGTTTCGGAGAGTAGTTGTTGGACGCCGATGCACACGGAATCCCTTACGAAGGGTTATGGTGGAAACCCCCCCTCGGGCCGGTCCGTCTCCCCCCCACGGACCGGCCCGTTTTCCTTTCCCGCCCACCCGCCCACCCGCCCACGGCAGGCCCTTGCGCCGGGCACCACCGAAGGCCTCGCCCCTGCCGCCCATACCCGTCCCGTCCCGGGGGGCTCCGCCCCCGGACCCCCCACCTCCCCGGAAGCTCCGCACCCCCGCCCCTGCTGGGGGCGTCGCCCGGCTGCAGCCACGGGCTGTGTCGCCCGGGCCGCTGCCGGGGCTGTCGCCCGGGCCCCTGCCGGGACTGCCGCCCGGACGCCTACCGGGGGCTCCTCGCCGGGACGCCTGCCGGGGCTCGTCGCCCGGCCCCCTTTGCGGGGCTACATCCCCCAGGTCCGCCCCCTGCCGGCTCACCCCAGCCCCCAGGACTTCACGCCCGCCCCCGCTGCCGGCCCGACCGCCTCGTCCCCAAACCCCCAAGTCACCCGAGCAGGGGAAACCTCCGGACGAGCTGACCAGAGCCGGTTCCGTACCCCCCGTACGCGGGTAGCCAATCAGCCCAAATCCCCCCACCCCCGCCCCCATTCACACCCACGAACCCAAACCAACCCGCAGACACCCGTTGGCCGTCCCCGCCCTCTCCGGCGGTAGGCTTCGGCTTCGGGGACCGCCATCTGACGGGGATCGCGCACGACCGCGCCTGTCTGATCCGCACGGAGGGGCTGACAATCACGTGAACCTGCGCGACAAGCTGCGCGGCCTGCTCGTCAGGCTGTACGCACGCCGGGTGGAAGGCCACCTGGACCACGCTCAGGTGCCCAAGCACATCGGCGTCATCATGGACGGCAACCGACGCTGGGCGAAGGCCGCGGGATCGACCACCGCGCAGGGGCACCAGGCCGGAGCCGACAAGATCGAGGAGTTCCTCGGCTGGTGCGCTGAGACGGACGTCGAGGTCGTCACCCTCTGGCTGCTGTCCACGGACAACTTCGACCGGCCGAAGGAGGAGCTGGTCCCGCTCCTCGGGATCATCGAGGACGTCGTCCGCTCCCTCGCCGCCGACGGCCGCTGGCGTGTGCACCACGTCGGCGCGCTCGACCTGCTGCCCGCGCAGATGCAGACCGTCCTCAAGGAGGCCGAGGAGGCCACCGCCCACGTCGACGGCATACTCGTCAACGTCGCCATCGGCTACGGCGGCCGTCAGGAGATCGCCGACGCCGTACGCTCCATGCTCCTCGATGCCCGTGAGAAGGGCACCTCGATGGAGGACCTCGCCGAGTCCGTCGACATCGACATGATCGGCCGGCACCTCTATACGAGTGACCAGCCCGACCCCGATCTGGTGATTCGTACGAGCGGCGAGCAGCGTCTGTCGGGATTCATGCTGTGGCAGACGGCCCATTCCGAGTACTACTTCTGCGAAGTCTTCTGGCCGGCCTTCCGGAAGGTCGACTTCCTGCGCGCACTGCGTGACTACGCGGCGCGGCACCGCCGCTACGGCGGCTAGGACACCCCGGGCGCCGGCCGTCGGCACCCGCCCGCACCTCCCTGGCGTCACCTGGTCGGGGGACGGGATGTAACGAGGAGTTCACCGGGGCGCCGTCATATGCCGTGGCATGGCGGCGCATTTTCGAGGGCATAAGCCAGACAGGTCGACACCCGAACCACGGGTGTCGTATCTCAGCGGACGGCACGGGGCCGTCCGCCCGGGAGGCCCTTTGCACCAGCCCGACCGTGCGGTCACAGCACGGACGCAGACGCGGAGGGCCGGTCCTCGGCCCGTGCATCGCGGCCGACGACCGGTCCAGCTCCACCTCGTCGCTCCCCGACCTCATCCGAGGGGGTACGTCCTTCCGTGGTGACCAGCACAAAGCGCCCCAAGCCAGACCGGCGCACCTACGTTCTCGACACCAGCGTCCTGCTGGCCGACCCCAATGCCATGACCCGCTTCGAGGAGCACGAGGTCGTGCTCCCGATCGTCGTGGTCACGGAGCTGGAGGCCAAGCGGCACCATCCCGAACTCGGCTACTTCGCCCGGCAGGCCCTGCGCCACCTGGACGACTACCGTGTGCGGCACGGCCGGCTCGACGCCCCCATCCCGATCGGGGACCTCGGCGGAACCGTCCGGGTGGAGCTCAACCACTCCGACCCCAGCGTTCTGCCCACCGGCTACCGCCTCGGGGACAACGACTCGCGCATCCTCGCGGTCGCCCGGAACCTGCAGGCGGAGGGGTTCGACGTCACCGTCGTGTCGAAGGACCTGCCGCTTCGGATCAAGGCGTCCTCCGTCGGCCTCCTCGCCGAGGAGTACCGCGCGGAACTGGCCATCACGGACTCCTCCGGCTGGACCGGGATGTCCGAACTGACCCTGTCCGCCGAACAGGTGGACATCCTCTTCGAGGACGGTCACGTGCACGTCCCCGAGGTGGCCGACCTGCCCGTGCACACCGGTCTGACCATCCAGTCGGAGCGGGGCAAGGCGCTCGGCCGGGTCACGGCGGAGGGTGACGTCCGCCTGGTGCGCGGGGACCGAGAGGCGTTCGGCATCAAGGGACGCAGCGCCGAGCAGCGGATCGCGCTCGACCTGTTGCTCGACCCGGACGTCGGGATCGTGTCGATGGGCGGCCGGGCCGGCACCGGCAAGTCGGCGCTCGCACTGTGCGCCGGACTGGAGGCCGTGCTGGAGCGGCGGCAGCACCAGAAGGTGATGGTCTTCCGCCCGCTGTACGCGGTGGGCGGGCAGGAGCTCGGCTATCTGCCGGGCACCGAGGCCGAGAAGATGAGCCCCTGGGCGCAGGCGGTGTTCGACACCCTCTCCGCGGTCACCAGCCGCGAGGTCATCGAGGAGGTCACCGCGCGCGGGATGCTGGAGGTCCTCCCGCTCACCCACATCCGTGGCCGCTCGCTGCACGACGCGTTCGTGATCGTGGACGAGGCGCAGTCACTCGAACGGAACGTACTGCTGACCGTTCTGTCCCGAATCGGCGCCAATTCGCGGGTCGTTCTGACCCATGATGTGGCGCAAAGGGACAATCTGCGCGTCGGTCGATATGACGGAGTCGTCGCCGTGGTGGAGAAACTGAAGGGGCATCCGCTCTTCGCGCATGTCACGCTCACCCGGTCCGAGAGGTCCCAGATCGCTGCCCTTGTGACCGAAATGCTCGAGGACGGGCAGATCTGACCCAAGTGTTCAACATGGGATAGCTACCCATGAGTTGGCGCCGTCCGGCAAAGGCGTAGAGCCTAGCCGGGCGGCGCTGTCGTGTGCGGGAGATCCTGAGAATTCCGTGGTCCAAACGGGATGTGAGCTTTCACACTCATCTCAGAATTGCAACGCGGCGCCGGATTACGGCAGAGTCTCGTTCCTGTCAGGCCCCGCATACGACATAGCTGTACCCCCTGAGGGCACCACCCAGGCGTTAAGCCCTGGGGGAGGTACCGCGCCACAGAGACACCAAACTGCATAGAGCCGTCGTATGCCGCCCGAGCACCACACGGCGCTCCCCCCAGCGGGAGTTGCCCACCGGGCCCGTGCCTCCCGTGACCCCGCAGGTGGGAGGCCAGTGTCAGGGGCACGATCGCGTCCGCCAGGGTCACCGAAGCGGACGATGCTGGAAGGAAACCGTGTGAGCCCGATCTCGGTCCGGGGATTCGCAGTGGCCTCGGCCACGGCGGTCACCGCTGTCGGAAGCGTCGTCGGAGTCGCCTCGGGCAGCACCGCCCAGACGAACGACGCCGAGGCGACCGCAGCCGACTCGACGCTCCTCGCCGACATACCCGCCGGTCAGCAGGCCCAGGTCCAGACGGCGTCGCTGACGCAGCAGGCGGACGTGCAGGCCATCGCCGCGGACACGCTCGCCAAGAAGGACGCCGAGGAAGCGGCCCGCAAGCAGGCGGCCGCAGACGCGATCGCCAAGCAGAAGGCGGCGCAGCAGGCCGAAGAGGCAGCCAAGGCGCGCAAGGAGGCGGAGGCCAAGGCCAGCCGCGACGCGAGCCGTGACTCCTCGAGCTTCCCGGTCCAGAGCTCGTACACCGTCGCGCAGATCCAGGCGATGGCGCGTCAGATGGTGGCGGCCGACCAGTTCCAGTGCTTCAGCAACATCGTGAACCACGAGTCCAGCTGGAACTACCAGGCGGTCAACGCCTCCTCCGGCGCCTACGGCCTCTTCCAGGCGCTGCCCGCCGGCAAGTACGCCTCCGCGGGCGCCGACTGGCGGACCAACCCGGCCACGCAGATCAAGTGGGGCCTCAACTACATGGACAGCCGCTACGGCAGCCCCTGCCAGGCCTGGTCCTTCTGGCAGGCCAACAGCTGGTACTGAGCCGCCGGTCCCGCCCGCGCGGCGCTCAACCCTGCACAGCCTCTCACCGTCTATGGGTGAGGGGCTGCGGCCGTCTCAGGGACCGCCGCCCCACCATGTACGGTCGGAACCGACGACTCCAGGGGGGAGTGGTGGGGAGCACCCGGAGAAGCGGGGGAAGAGGACGGATCATGTCGCGAGTGCCAGGGTGGCTGGGTCGGCTCGGGGCCGGGCTGACCGAGATCAGCGAGCGCCTGGACGAGCGCCGCGCCGAGGTGGAGAAGGAGCACGCCGAGCCCGGACCGTCACGCCCCGCCCCGGACGTGCCCCCGCGGCCCGTCGCACCGCCCCCGCCGGTGTCCGGCGGACGCCGCCCCGACCCCGCCCAGGCCGTGCCCTGGGGCGTACGGGTGGCGGCCGAGGCCGGCTGGCGGCTCCTCGTGCTCGCCGGCACGGTGTGGGTGCTGATGAGGGTCATCAGCACCGTGCAGCTGGTGGTGTTCGCCTTCGTCATAGCGCTGTTGATGACCGCACTGCTCCAGCCGACGGTCGCCCGGCTGAAACGTCGCGGTGTGCCACGCGGCCCGGCCACCGCGCTCACCGTGATCCTGGGCTTCGTCCTGCTGGGCCTGCTCGGCTGGTTCGTCACCTGGCAGGTCGTGGAGAACATCGACGCACTCTCCACCCAGATCCAGAACGGCATCGACGACCTGCGCAACTGGCTGCTGAAGAGCCCCTTCCACGTCACCGACAAGCAGATCAACCAGATCGCCAAGAACCTCCGCGAGGCGATCGGCGCCAACACGGACCAGATAACGTCCGCGGGCCTGGAGGGCGTACAGGTCATCGTCGAGGCCCTGACCGGCATCCTGCTGGTGTTCTTCTCGACGCTCTTCCTGCTCTACGACGGCGAGCGCATCTGGCAGTGGTTCCTGAAGCTGGTGCCCGCCGCCGCCCGCCCGGGTGTGGCCGGCGCCGGACCGCGCGCCTGGCGCACCCTCACGGCCTACGTCCGGGGCACGGTCCTGGTCGCCCTCATCGATGCCATCTTCATCGGCATCGGCATCTATTTCCTCAACGTGCCGATGGCCGTCCCCCTGGCCGTCTTCATCTTCCTCTTCTCCTTCGTCCCCCTGGTGGGCGCAGTCGCCTCCGGCGCGCTGGCGGTGATCGTGGCGCTGGTGACGCACGGCGTCTTCACCGCGGTGATGACCCTCGTGGTCGTCCTCGCGGTCCAGCAGATCGAGGGCCACATCCTCCAGCCGTTCATCCTCGGCCGCGCGGTCCGCGTCCACCCCCTCGCCGTGGTCCTGACGGTCGCGGCCGGCGGCATGGTGGCCGGTATCGGCGGCGCCGTGGTGGCGGTACCGCTGGTGGCGGTGACGAACACGGTGGTGGGCTACCTGCGGTCATACGCCGCCGAACAGGCCTTCGGTGACACCGGTCGGCAGCAACCGGCCCGTCCGGAGGCACCCCCTCTCGGGGAGATCGAGGACGAAGTCGTTCCGGCCGGAGAGGCGTCCGGGGGCGCAGCCCCCGGGGACGGCTACGACAACGTCGAGGGCCCCGCCCACCAAGGGTGAGCGGGGCCCTCGACGGCCGGATCACTCGGAGAGAACCGCCTCCGCGTCCAGCGTCACACCGACCGCCTGGACGACAGACGCGATCTTGAAGGCCTCCTGGACGACCTCACGCTCGACGCCCGCCTTGCGCAGCACCTGCTCGTGCGAGTCCAGGCACATCCCGCAGCCGTTGATCGCCGACACCGCGAACGACCACAGCTCGAAGTCGACCTTGTCGACCCCGGGGTTGCCGATGACGTTCATCCGCAGCCCTGCCCGCAGGCTGCCGTACTCGTGGTCCGACAGCAGATGCCGCGTGCGGTAGAAGACGTTGTTCATCGCCATGACGGCTGCCGCGGACTTCGCCGCGGTGTACGCCTCCGGCGAGAGGTTCGCCTTCGCCTCCGGCTCCAGCTCGCGCAGCACGATCGCCGAGCGCGACGCGATCGCCGTCGCCAGCACCGTGCCCCACAGCTGCTGCGCCGGCAGCTCGGAGTTGCCGATGACCGAGCCCAGGTTGAGCTTCAGGTCCTTGGCGTAGTCCGGCAGGGCGGACTTCAGGGAGTCGAGGGACATAGGTCACTCACCAGCCAGCAGCTTGACCGGGTCGAGGGTCTCCTCGCCCTTGTTCCAGTTGCACGGGCACAGCTCGTCGGTCTGCAGGGCGTCCAGAACCCGCAGGACCTCCTTGGGGTTACGGCCCACGGAGCCCGCCGTCACCATGGTGAACTGGATCTCGTTGTTCGGGTCGACGACGAAGACGGCACGCTGCGCGAAGCCGTCCTCACCCTCGATGCCCAGCGCGCGCATCAGCTCGTGCTTGGAGTCGGCCATCATCGGGAACGGCAGCTCACGCAGGTCCGGGTGGTCCTTGCGCCAGGCGTGGTGCACGAACTCGGAGTCGCCGGAGAACCCGAGGATCTGGGCGTCACGGTCGGCGAACTCGTCGTTCAGCTTGCCGAAGGCCGCGATCTCGGTCGGGCACACGAAGGTGAAGTCCTTGGGCCATGCGAAGACGATCTTCCACTTGCCCTCGTAGGTCTTGTGGTTGATCTGCTCGAACTCCTTGCCCTTCTCCAGCGAGACGCAGGCGGTCAGTTCGAACTCGGGGAACTTGTCACCGACAGTGAGCACACGCTCTCCTTGCAGCACAGAAGCACCTCGAGCGCAAGGTGCTTCTCATGGGTTGGACTGTTCCGATGCTGGCACAGCGTGCATTGATTAGGGAAATAGCTACACTCGGTCGTGTTGATCGGCGCCAGCTATCAGTAACCGGGAGTAAGAGCATGGCCGTGGGCGGGACCAGGACCGACGGGCGCCGCCAGCCCACGCTCGCCCAGCTGCGCGCCTTCGCCGCCGTCGCCGAGCATCTCCACTTCCGGGACGCCGCCGCCGCGATCGGCATGAGCCAGCCGGCCCTGTCGGGCGCCGTCTCCGCCCTGGAGAAGGTCCTCGGCGTCACCCTGCTGGAGCGCACCACCCGCAAAGTGCTCCTGTCACCCGCCGGTGAGCGCCTCGCCGTACGGGCCAAGGCGGTGCTGGAGGAGGTCGGCGCGCTGATGGAGGAGGCCGAGGCCGTCCGGGCCCCCTTCACCGGGGCGCTGCGGCTCGGCGTGATCCCGACGGTGGCACCGTACCTCCTGCCCGCCGTCCTCAACCTCGTCCACGACCGCTATCCGCACCTCGACCTCCAGGTCCACGAGGAGCAGACCGCGAACCTGCTCGACGGGCTGACCACAGGCCGCCTCGACCTGCTGCTGCTCGCCGTCCCCCTCGGCGTGCCCGGAGTCGTGGAACTCCCGCTCTTCGACGAGGACTTCGTCCTCGTCACCCCGCTCGACCACTGGCTCGGCGGCCGGGAGGGGATTCCCCGCGAGGCGCTGCGCGAGCTGAACCTGCTGCTCCTGGACGAGGGGCACTGCCTGCGCGACCAGGCCCTCGACATCTGCCGGGAGGCGGGCCGCGGAATCAGCGGGGCGGGGCGAAGCCCCTCGGTCGAGGGTGGTGGTGGGCGACGGGAGGGCGTCCCGGTGACTACGACCGCGGCCGGCCTGTCCACCCTCGTCCAGCTGGTCGCGGGCGGCCTCGGCGTCACGCTGCTGCCCCGCACCGCGGTCGAGGTGGAGACCACCCGCAACGGCCGGCTCCTCACCGGCTACTTCGCGGACCCGGCCCCCACCCGGCGCGTCGCCTTCGCCATGCGCGCGGGCGCCGCGCGCGGTCCGGAGTACGAGGAGCTGGCCGCGTCCCTGCGCGAGGCGCTGCGGCCGCTCCCCGTACGGGTGTTGGGGCCCGGCGACTGACCGGGCCCCAACACCGGCTACTCCGTGCGCAGCCCGTCCGGCCGCATCAGCCGCAGCAGCGGCGGCAGGCTGAGCGCGGTGACCAGCAGCACGACCCCCGCGCCGATACCGGTCATCGTCAGCACGCTCGCCCAGTCCACGCTCACCGTGGCGGCGGACATCTTCAGCAGGACGGCGCCCAGCGTCAGACCGACCACCGAGGCCAGCAGCAGGCCGAGCGCGATGGGGATCGCCGTCTGCCACAGCACCGACAGGCTCAGCGTGCGGCGCCGGGTGCCGAAGGCGACCAGCGACGACAGCAGCTTCTTGCGCTCGCGCAACTGCTCGAGCTGGGAGACGAGCAGGCTCGCGCCGATCAGCATCAGCACGCACGCGGCGCCGACGAACAACCCCCTGCGGATGGAGGTGAAGCGCACCGACTGCTCGGTGGCCGCCCAGGTCATGGGGGTCGAGTACGGGGCGACCCGCGCCGCGGTGTTCCGTACCAGGTCGGGGGCGTCCGGAACCGAGCGGTCGAGCGCGAGGTAGATCTCCCCACGGAAGCCGCGCTCCGCCTGTGCGGGCAGTGCCCCGCGGGTGAACAGGAAACCGCCGCGCCGCACACCGGTCGGGTCCTCACGTGACTGCGCCTGCTTGAGGCCCTGCGGCACCGTCCAGGCGAACTCCGTCCCCTTCTCGTCGCCGTACGAGGGGTCGAGGTACAGGGTGCGGCCCGGCTTGGCCAGGGCCGGCGTGTCGGTGTCGTATTCGGCGCCCCGCAGCACGAAGACGTCACCCTCCCGGCACGATGGCAGGTGTGCCACCTCGCGCAGGGCCGCGCAGTCGCCGACGGTCACGTCACTGCTGGTCTCGGGGTCCTTGCGTCGTTCGCCCATCTGAGAACCGGAGAACGCCATGACCTGACGCACGCCCTTGGTCCGGCCGAACTCCTCGGCGGCTGGGGCGACGCGGACGTCGCTCGGCAGGCTCACCTGCATCTGCGCCCGTGACACGTTCTGCCGCGACTGCTTCGTGTAGTCGCCCTCGACGCCGGAGAACAGCATCTGCAGGGCGATCGCGCCGGCCACCGCCACGGCGATGCCGTTGACCATGCGGGCGGCGGTGCCGCTGCTCAACTGAAGTCTGCGGACGGCAAGTTGCCAGGCCACGCCGCCGGAGTTCAGCCGGGCCACGACCGTCTCGACGACCCACGGCAGCAGCGCGGTGACGCCGACCAGCAGCAGCAGGACACCCCCGACGACCAGGTACTCGTTGAAGTTCCCGTTGCTGTGGCCCTTGCCGAGCATGGGGTAGAGCATCGCGAGCCCGGCCAGCGGCAGGAGCAGGCGCCACCACAGCCTGCGCCGCGCGGGCTTCGCGGTGCGCACCACGCCGAGCGGTTCGATGACGACACCGCGCAGCGCGAACAGGGTGACCATGACCGCAGCCGCCGGGACCGCGACCGCCACGAGCAGGGCGAGCGTGGGAGAGGGGTTCATGTAGCTGGGGAAGACGCTGACGCCGAACACCTCGACGGATGCGGCGAGCTGACGTCCGAACAGGAAGAAGGCCGTGCCGAAGAACAGTCCGAGCAGTGACCCCGCGAGCGCCTCGCCGGCGGCGATCCTCCGGGTCATCCCGCTGTCCGAGCCGACGAGCCGCAGCGCCGCCAGCCTGCGGTCGCGCCGCTCGCCGCCGAACCGCACGGCCGCGGCGATGAAGACGCCGACGGGCATCAGCAGGACGACGAAGACGACCAGGGTCAGCAGGAGGAGGACGGGGTCCGTCTTCTCGGACGTGGTCCCGTTGTCCCCGAACATGTCGATGCGGGCCACGTCCGGGGGGTTGATCTTCGCGGCGAGCCCCTTGGCGCCCGCGTAGTAGGCCAGTTCGTGCGAGCCGATGAGCCCGTCTTCCCCGATGGTGCCGGTGATCCGGTACGGCAGCCGCTGCCGCAGCAGGGCGCCGTCGTCGGACTGGAGCAGTTTCTTCAGGGCGGGCGAGACGACCATCGTGCCCGGCTCCGGGAACCTGTCGAGACCGGGCGGCAGCGGCGCCCGGGGGCCCTCGGGCTCCATCAGCCGTCCGCGGATGTCCTTCTGTCGATAGGTGGTGGCGATGTCGGCGATCACCAGGGTGTTGTCGGCCTTCGGCTTCTTCTCCTGGCTGTAGGTGTGGTCCGCGCGCGCGTTGTCCCGCTCGTGCCGCACCGCGATCGCGTTGGGGAGGGCGGTGGTGAGCAGGAGCAGCGCCACGCCGAGACCGACGCCGAAACCGGTCAGCAGGAGCCGGGCCCATCCCTCGCGCCCACTGCTGAACGCGAACCTGGCGCCCATGGCCAGGTCTCTCGACCACTGACGGGGCTTCATACGAGGCGCTCCATGTCCCGGGACTTGCCGTCGCGCACGACGATCTCGCGGTCGGAGTAGGCCGCCACCCGTGCCTCGTGCGTGACCAGGACGACGGCGGCGTTGGTGGAGCGGGCCGCCTCGGTGAGCAGTTCCATCACGCGCTCGCCGTTGAGCGAGTCGAGGGCACCGGTGGGTTCGTCGGCGAAGAGCACACGCGGGTTCGTGACCAGGGCGCGGGCGACGGCCACGCGCTGGCCCTGGCCGCCGGATATCTCACCGGGCCGCTTGCCCGCGAGGTCGTCGACCTCGAGCCGGGCCATCCAGGACAGCGCGGTCTGCTCGGCCTGTTTGCGGGAGGTGCCATTCAGCCGCAGCGGCAGCGCCACGTTCTCCACACAGGTCAGCTCGGGGACGAGCTGGCCGAACTGGAAGACGAACCCGAACTCGCTGCGGCGCAGCAGGCTGCGTTGGGCATCGCTCATACCGGCCATCTCGCGGCCGTTGTAGACGATGGAGCCGGCGTCGGGCGGCACGATCCCGGCCAGGCAGTGCAGAAGGGTCGACTTGCCCGACCCGGAGGGGCCCATGACGGCGACGATCTCCCCGGGGTGGATGGAGAACTCCGCGCCGTCCAGGGCGAGGGTGGGGCCGTACGCCTTGCGCAGGCCCTCGGCGGCGAGCAGGGAACCAGCGGGAGCAGTCACTGGGCCACCGCCTCGGCGAGCTTGGCCAGGCGGGCGGCGGTCAGTTCGAGCCAGCGCAGGTCGGCCTCCAGGTGGAACAGGGCGTGGTCGCAGATCAGCTGGTCGGCCAGGTCGCCCTTGCGTTTGCGGTCGGTCAGGATCCGCATCATCCGCAGGTGCTCGGCGCGCTGGGTGTCGAGGATGCCGGCCGCGTCGCGGTGCGTGAGCAGGGCGATGACGACCTTCGTGTACAGGGTCGACTGCAGATACGGCTCGGGCTTCTCCGGCGTCGCCAGCCACCGCTGCACGTCGGTGACGCCGGCGCCGGTGATCGCGTAGCGCTTGCGCTCCGGCCCGCCGCCGGGCTCGATCCCGTCGACCTCGACGAGCCCGTTCTTCAGCAGCCGGGACATCGTCGAGTAGACCTGGCCGTAGTGCAGCGGCCGGTCATGACCGAACTTCTCGTCGAAGGCCCGCTTCAGGTCGTAACCGTGGCGGGGCCCGGACTCCAGGAGTCCGAGGAGAGTGTGACCGATGGACATGCAGAGCACTGTACACACGGCGTATACACCTGGCGTATACATGGCGCGTATAGGCCGTGGCAGGGGGTGAGTCCGTGCAGGTGGCGCTTGATTGTCACGGTTCTGCTACACGTGCTGCCGCGGGGCCGGGCGGTACCTGTATGTCCGGCCCGTCCGGGGGTTCCTCCCTGCTCGAAGAGCTTGGGGGAGTTCGAGGGCGAGGCCGCAGGCCGGTGTGAGGGGCTGGGGGCCGGAGCCCCGGGACGACGCCTACTCTTCCGGCTCGTCCGAAGCCGGCGGTCGCCCCCGGCGGGGGATCGGCTTCGCCTCGCGCGGCAGGCGCCCCGCCTCCGCCAGAGCCCGCCGCAGCAGGAACTCGATCTGAGCGTTCGCCGAACGCAGTTCGTCCGACGCCCACCGCGCGAGCGCCTCGTACACCGACGGGTCGAGCCGCAACAGCACCTGCTTGCGCTGCTGCGGCCGACGCTGGGGGTCCGCGCCCCCGGAGGGAACCGTCACTGGTAGAGGGACCCCGTGTTCAGGACCGGCTGCGGTGCCCGGTCCCCGCACAGCACCACCATCAGGTTCGACACCATCGCCGCCTTCCGCTCCTCGTCCAGCTCCACGATGTCCCGCTCCGCGATCCGGGCGAGCGCCGCCTCGACCATCCCGACCGCGCCGTCGACGATCTGCCGTCGCGCCGCGACCACCGCCCCGGCCTGCTGCCGCTGGAGCATCGCGGACGCGATCTCCGGAGCGTACGCGAGGTGCGTGAACCGCGACTCGATGATCCGCACCCCGGCGGCCTCCACGCGCGCGTGCAGCTCGGCGGCCAGCTTCTCGGTGATCTCCTCGGCGTTGCCGCGCAGCGATAGCCCGTCCTCCTCGTGGGCGTCGTACGGGTACTCGATCGCGATGTGCCGCACGGCCGCCTCGGTCTGTGTGGCGACGAACTCCAGGAAGTCGTCGACCTCGAAGGTGGCCTGGGCCGTGTCCTCCACCTTCCAGACCACCACCGCGGCCAGCTCGATCGGGTTGCCGTAGGCGTCGTTGACCTTCAGGACGGCGGTCTCGTGGTTGCGGACCCGGGTCGAGATCTTCGTGCGCGAGGTGAAGGGGTTCACCCAGCGCAGGCCGTCCTGCCGGATGGTGCCGCGGTAGCGCCCGAAGAGCTGCACGACCCGTGCCTCGCCCGGCGCCACCGTGTTCAGCCCGCACATGGCGAGGAACGCCGCGAGGCCGATCAGCACGCCGGCGACGATGAGTGCGGCCTTGACGCCGGACGCGGTCACCGTCGCGCCGCCGGCGATCAGGCCGGCGCCCAGGGCCAGCCCCACCAGCCCGAGCAGCAGCGCCAGTCCGCCGCCGATGCTGTGCGCCGTGAACTCCCGCACGCGCGGGCCGGGCATCTCCGGTATGTCCGTGGCGGCGGACGCGGCTTGTGTCGACATGGGTGGTCTCCCCCGGTTTCGTCTCTAGCTTCGATCTAGCTAGGTGATAGCACATTACCCTCCCGGACAACCTTTCACTCCTCCTGATCGTCGGTTTCGATGGGGCGGGTGCTGGATCTCACGTCCGTAAAAGACGTGATCGACAACCCTTTGTCATACCGCGCGGTGTTAGCTTTCTGAGCTGACCTGAACCACCCACCTGTGTGACCCACGAGAGTGAAGCGGAGCGGATCGACCCATGGGACGAGCGGAAGAGAGACGAGCGCGGCAGCGCGCTGGCCGCCGCGCGGCGCCCAAGCGCTCGCCCAGGACGACCGGATCCGCGTCGGTGGGCGCGGTGGGCGCGGTGGGCGCGGTCGGCACGGTCAGCCCGGACGGAGCGCCGGTCGGCGGCCGGGCCGCCGCACGGGCCGCCAGGAGCCGCGGAAAGAACGGCAAGGGCGGTAAGAGCGGTAAGAGCGGCATACGCCGGTTCTTCACCTGGAAGACGGTCCTCGGCTCGCTCTTCGGCTTCGTGCTGCTGGTCATGGGCGCGTTCGTGGCGCTGTACGTGATGACCCCCATCCCGGCGGCGAACGCCGACGCCATGCTGCAGAGCAACGTCTACAAGTACAGCGACGGCTCGATCCTCACCCGCAGCGGCAAGCTCAACCGGGAGACGGTCGACCTCGCCGAGGTCCCCAAGCCCGTCCAGCACACCTTCGTCGCCGCCGAGAACAAGACCTTCTACCAGGACGCGGGCGTCGACCTGAAGGGCACGGCCCGCGGCATCGTCAACACGCTCTCCGGCAAGGGCGCGCAGGGCGGTTCGACGATCACCCAGCAGTACGTCAAGAACTACTACCTGACCCAGAACCAGACCGTCACGCGCAAGCTGAAGGAACTGGTCATCTCGCTGAAACTGGACCGCAAGAAGTCCAAGGACTACATCCTCGCGGGCTACATCAACACCAGCTACTACGGGCGGGGCGCCTACGGCATCCAGGCCGCGGCGCAGGCCTACTACCACAAGGACGCCAAGGACCTCACCGTCGAGCAGGGCGCGTACCTGGCCGCCCTGCTCCAGGCGCCGAACCAGTACGACTGGGCGATCGCCACCGACACCGGCAAGAAGCTGGTGCAGGAGCGCTGGAACTACGTCCTGAACAACATGGTCGAGATGCACTGGCTGGACGCGGGCAAGCGCCAGACCATGAAGTTCCCGGTGCCCCTGGCGCCCAAGGGCGCGCCCGGCATGGAGGGACAGACCGGCTACCTGGTCGACGCGGCCAAGGCGGCGCTGGAGCAGCAGCTCGTTGCCCAGGGCACCGCCTCCACCCTCAGCGACGCCGAGGCGCTGATCACCAAGGGCGGCTGGACGATCACGCTGAACATCGACAAGAAGAAGCAGACCGAGCTGGAGCAGACCGTCAAGCACCAACTGACCAGCAAGCTCGACCAGAAGAAGCGTGCCGTCGACGGCGCCGTCCAGGCCGGTGCCGTCTCCGTCGACCCGAAGACGGGCAAGGTCCTCGCTCTCTACGGCGGCGTCGACTACTTCAAGCACTACACCAACAACGCGACGCGGCGGGACTACCAGCCCGCCTCCACGTTCAAGCCGGTCATCCTCGCCGCCGCCCTGGACGAGGGCGCCAAGACCCAGGACGGCCGACCGATCGACGCGAACACGATCTACGACGGCACCAGCGGCCGCCAGGTCGTGGACAACGGCACCAAGGTCGGCTTCGCCCCGCCGAACGAGGACGACCAGGACTACGGACCCATCACCGTCCAGACGGCGATGAACGACTCCGTCAACTCCGTCTTCGCGCAGATGGGTGTCGACGTGGGCATGACCGAGGTGATGAAGGTCGCCGGCAAGCTCGGCATGGACACCAAGGGAATGCAGGCGGTCCCCGCGCAGACGCTGGGCTCCATGGGCGCGAGCCCGATGGAGATGGCCGGCATCTACGCCACCCTCGACAACCACGGCAAGAAGGTCACCCCGACGATCATCAAGTCGGCCGAGCGCAACAACACCGCGGTCACCTTCCCGAACCCGATAGGCGGCCAGGTCATCACCCGCGAGGCCGCCGACACGGTGACATCGGTGCTCACCGGCGTGGTCGACGACGGTACGGCCAAGACATCGGTGGCGAACAACCCGGCGCGCGACGGCCAGCAGGTCGCCGGCAAGACGGGTACGTCCGACAACAACAAGTCGGCCTGGTTCACCGGCTTCACGCCGAACCTGGTGACCTCCGTCGGCCTGTTCGGCGAGGACCCCAAGACCCATGCCCAGGTTCCGATGACGGGTGCCACGGGCCACGTCCCGGGCAGCCCCAGCGGCCGTATCAACGGCGGTAGCTACCCGGCCCTGATCTGGGCGGCGTACACCTTCGAGGCGATGGGCGAGGTCAGCAAGTTCGACCTGGACACCACCCAGGGCGCGGCGGTCCAGCCGAGCGTGACGCCGACCCTCTCGCAGTCGCCGACCACCACGCCGTCGTCGACGCCGACCTCGCAGAAGCCGACGACCCAGCCCCCGACGACCTCGGCCCCGCCGCCGAGTTCGCCCACGACGAGCAAGCCTCCGACGAGCTCGGCCCCGCCGTCGCCGACCAACTCGCCGTCGACGCCGACGCCACCGGAGAACCCGCTCGACCCGCGCGGCGGGCAGTAGGCCCTGGCGTACGCGAAGGGCGCCCGGTGGACCGGCCACCGGGCGCCCTTCGCGCTGTCGTACCTCAGAGCCCGTCTCCGCAGGCGTGCTCTCAGCCTCGGTTCAGCTCGAACCAGACCACCTTGCCGGTGCTCAGCCGGGTCGCACCCCAGCGCCGGGCCAGCCGGTTCACCAGGTAAAGCCCCCGGCCGCCCTCGTCCGTGGCCCGTGCCTGCCGCAGACGCGGCAGCTGCGGCACGTCGTCGCCCACCTCGCAGCGCAGCACGTCGGTGCGCAGCAGCCGGAGCGTGATCGGACGCGTCGCGTACCGCACGGCGTTCGTGACGACCTCGCTGACGAGCAGCTCCACCGAGTCCGTCAGCTCCTGGAGCCCCCAGCGGTCGAGCGCCCGGCGGGCCAGCCGCCGCGCCCGGCTCGGCGCCGCGTCCTCGGGCTCCAGCACCCAGTACGCGACGTCGCTCGGGGCGATGCCGTCGAAGCGGGCGGCCAGCAGCGCGATGTCGTCGTCGCGGTCGCCGGGCCCCAGCATGTCGAGCACCTCGTCGCACAGCGCCTCCAGCGGAGGCGGGTGGTCGGCACCGGTGATCCGGGCGGTCGCGGCGAGCTTCTCCCGCAGCTGCTCTATCCCGGTCCACACGTCCCGCAGACGCGACTCGACCAGCCCGTCGGTGTACAGCAGCAGGGTCGCGCCGGCCGGGGCGTCCAGCTCCACCGCCTCGAAGTCCACCCCGCCCACGCCGATGGGCGCGCCCGCGGGCACCCGCAGCACCTCCGCGCGGCCGCCCAGGTGCAGCAGCACCGGCGGCGGATGGCCCGCGTTGGCGATGGTGATGCGGTGCGAGACCGGGTCGTACACCGCGTACAGGCAGGTCGCCATGCGGTCGGTGCCGAGCCGCTGCGCCTGCTCGT
Organism: Streptomyces sp. NPDC093984; assembly: GCF_044764595.1. Lineage (NCBI taxonomy): Bacteria > Bacillati > Actinomycetota > Actinomycetes > Kitasatosporales > Streptomycetaceae > Streptomyces > Streptomyces sp. NPDC093984. Next base: position 552,149 of record NZ_JBIWIM010000002.1, read on the forward strand.
CGAGGTGGTGCAGCACCTCCTGCGGCGGCAGGTCGAGCCCGGCCAGCGTCTGGGCCGTCGTCCGCAGCTGCCCCATGATCGCCGCGGACGTCATGGAGTGGCCCATCACATCGCCCACGACGAGCGCGACCCGGCTGCCCGGCAGCGGAATCGCGTCGTACCAGTCGCCGCCGACCCGCGCGGTCTCCGCGGCCGGCAGATAGCGGGACGCCAGCCGTACGCCCGTCGGGTTCGGCAGCGTCTCCGGCAGCATGGTGCGCTGCAGCTCGTCCGCGATGTACGCCTCACGGCCGTACAGCACCGCCTTGTCGATGCCGAGCGCGCTGTGCGTGGCGAGCTGCGCGGCGACCAGCAGGTCGTCCGCCTCGAACGCCGGCCGCTCCGCGCGGCGCAGGAACAGCACGGCGCCGATCACCCGGCGCCGACCGCGCAGCGGCGCGAGGATGGCGCGCTGGCCCGGGGGCACCGCCAGGTCGTCGCCGAGCAGCTCCGGCAGCGCGGCCCGGGCGGCGGGCGCGTCCGCGAACACCGGCCGCACCCCGCGCAGCACCTCGGCGAGCGCACCGCCGGGCCGCACCTCGCACAGCTCGTTGCTCAGGTCCACGACCCCGGAGTCCTCGGGCACCGGAACCGGCAGGATGCCGTCCTCCAGGTCCCGCTCCTGCGGTATCCGGTCGGTGCGCCGCAGCCGCAGCACCAGGGGCCCGGTGGGACGCTCGTCGCCCACCGGCAGCGGGTCGCGCAGATACACGAGGATCGCGTCCGAGAACGTCGGCACCGTGGCCCGGCACAGGCCCATCACGATCTCGTCCAGGTCGATCCCGCGGGCGATCCGCCGGGTCGCGGCGCCCACGAAACGCAGCCGGTCCCCGTCGCGCCGCATCGGCATGGGCCCGCTAGGCCGGCCCTGACCGGTGCGCCGCTCCTTGCCGCCGGGCAGGGCGGCCGGACGGTTCTGCTCCCCGCTCGGCTGGACCGGGATCACCTCCGGGGCCGGACGCGGCCGGTGCGTGTCGGGCTCGTCCGCGGCCGGCTGCGAGTGCTCGGTGCCGCCCGCCGCGGGCAGCGGGGTGGAGGCGCCGCCCGGAGAGCCCGGCGATCCGTGCTGGGCGCAGGGCGGCGTAGCGGCGGGCGTGTCGCCCGCCCGGGTCTGTGCGGGTAAGGCCGTGGCCGGCGGGGTGGTCAGCGGCTCAGGGGTACGCAGGAGCGCCCCGCGGGGCTCCGCGGGGCCGCCGCCCGGCTGGGGGCGCTCGTGGGAGGTCGGGTGCTCCGTCACGCGTGTCGAATCCATCCGTCCGGGGCTGCGCGCCGTGCGTGCAGTTCGTCCCGCCGTGAAGCCGATACCCGGAATACGTGCCCCAGGAACGGATTTCCCGCCAGGTCACACGCCGTTCCTGGTGCACCGGTCGGACGAGCCGTCCCGGTCTGGCCCTCGTACCCCTCGCTCACGTCCTGCCGCCCCTCGGTGACGTTCGGTCAAGCCCAGCGCTTACTGCGGGAGTTGCTGTGGTGCGCCCTTGCGGAGGACGATCCTACGGTTGTACCGCGGGGGCGCAACAAGGGTCTCACGACGTCATGTACGCGGGAGTACGGTCCCAGTCGTCCGGCAGCCGCGGCACCGACCAGGCCGGATCGGGACGCCAGTGCTGCCAGCCGTCCGAGAACGGCGTGCCCCAGGCGCGGATCACCTCCACCGCGGACCGTCCCGCCTCCCGTACCCGCTCGGCGAGCTGAGGGCCGATCAGGCCGTCCTGCTGGGCCTGCGCGAACTCGTCCTCGTCACGCCAGCCCCAACTGCGGTCCGGGTAGACGCAGATGTCCAGGAAATGGTCCTCGGAGTCGACACCGCCGGCCCAGCGCACCAGCGGCTCCTCAAGGTTGACGTACCAGTTCTTGAAGCGCCAGCCCGGGTCCCAGAACAGCCACACCGACCAGGGGTCCCCGGGCCGGGCCAGCTTGAGCACGCCGGTGCCGAACCAGCGGTCGAACTGCACGGTGCGCGGCTTGGTGTAGCGGGTTCGGAGCGGTTCGGCGTGCAGCGGCGTGCCGTCGGCGAGGACGGGCCGCACGCATGTCGTCCCCGGTGCCATCCACACGGCGAGCAGGTCGGAGTCGTCGCGTACGACGGTCACGGGGCGGGCGATGTGAAAGCGCTCGCCCGCGTTCTCCCGGTACCGCCACAGGATCTGGTCACCGGGCGCCCAACGCCCCGTCACCCCGTCGGCTCCGCCTGCTTCGCCCGCTTCCACTCGTCTCACCGCTCCACCCTCTGCCATGCACAGATATTAGGTGCCCCAGGCATACGACGCTGTGGTGCCCGTCATCGGTTCGCGTCACGGGCGGGTGATGTGCGTCGATATGGGGCGAGGCGTTACGGGTGTGTCATCCGCAGGACATCAAGCGCCTCGTCGAGCTGGTCGAGGGTGAGGTCGCCGCGCTCCACGTAACCCGACTCCAGGACGACTTGACGGATCGTCTTGCGCTCGGCGAGCGCCTTCTTCGCGACCTTCGCGGCCTCCTCGTAGCCGATGTACCGGTTGAGCGGCGTGACGACGGAGGGTGACGACTCGGCGTACTCGCGGGCGCGTTCGCGGTGGGCGACGATGCCGTCGATCGTGCGGTCGGCGAGGAGCCGCGAGACATTGGCGAGGAGCCGGACGGACTCGAGGACGTTCTTGGCGATGACCGGCATCATCACGTTGAGCTCGAAGTTGCCGGAGGCGCCGGCGGTGGCGACGGTGGCGTCGTTCCCGATGACCTGGGCGGCGACCATGAGAACGGCCTCGGGGATCACGGGGTTGACCTTGCCGGGCATGATCGAGGACCCGGGCTGCAGGTCCGGGAGGCTGATCTCGGCGAGGCCGGTGCGCGGCCCGGAGGCCATCCACCGCAGATCATTGGCGATCTTCGTGAACCCCACGGCGATGGTGCGCAACTGCCCGCTGATCTCCACGATCCCGTCCCGGGCGCCCTGGGCCTCGAAGTGGTTGCGGGCCTCGGTGAGCGGCAGCCCGGTGGTGCGGGCGATCTCGGCGATGACGGCGGCGGAGAAGCCGGGCGGGGTGTTGATGCTGGTGCCTACGGCGGTGCCGCCGAGGGGGAGTTCGGCGAGGCGGGGGAGGGAGGCGGTGAGCCGCTCGATGCCGTACCGCACCTGTGCGGCGTACCCGCCGAACTCCTGACCGAGCGTCACGGGCGTGGCGTCCATGAGGTGCGTCCGCCCGGACTTCACCACATCGGCGAACTCCTCGGCCTTGCGTTCGAGGGAGGTGGCGAGGTGGTCGAGGGCGGGGACGAGGTCCCGGCTTACGGCCGCGGTGGCGGCGATGTGGAGGGAGGAGGGGAAGACGTCGTTGGACGACTGGGACGCGTTGACATGGTCGTTCGGGTGCACGTCCCGGCCGAGGCGCTCGGTCGCCAGGGTGGCGATGACCTCGTTGGTGTTCATGTTGGAGGAGGTGCCGGAGCCCGTCTGGAAGACGTCGACGGGGAAGTGCTCGTCCCACCGGCCCTCGGCCACCTCGGCGGCGGCCTCCTGAATGGCGTCGGCGACGTCCTTGTCGAGCACGCCCAGCTCCGCGTTGACCTTGGCGGCGGCGGCCTTGATACGGGCGAGCGCCTCGATGTGCGCGCGCTCGATCCGCTGCCCGGAGACGGGGAAGTTCTCCACGGCACGCTGCGTCTGCGCGCGCCACTTGGCGTGGAGGGGGACCTGGACCTCGCCCATGGAGTCGTGCTCGATGCGGTATTCGCTCATGCGGGGTACAGCGCGGGGGAGGGCGGGGTTGTTCCGAAGGTGGGCCGGATGGGGGTTGTTGCGGGGGTGGGCCGGATGGGGGTGCGGGCCGGCGGGTGGTTGCGGCCACTGGATCCGCCCCCGCCGCCCTTACCCTTCCCGTCCCTGGGGCTGCGCCCCCAGACCCCCGCAGTCGGCGTACGGCCTCGTCCTCAAACGCCGGACGGGCTGAAAAATCAGCCCCTCCGGCGCTTGAGGAGCGGGGGCCCGGGGGCTGGCCCCCGGAAAGGGGTCTGGGGCGGAGCCTCAGCGGGGCCCGGGGCGGAGCCCCATGAGGGGTGCAGGGGACGTATTCCCCGCCCGGGGTTGGGGGGCGGAGCCTCAGCGGGGTCTGGGGTGGAGCCCTGCGAGGGGTGGAGGGGACGTAGTCCGCGTTCGGGGTTCGGGGGCGGAGCCTCAGCGGGGTCTGGGGCGGAGCCCCGCGAGGGGTGCAGGGGACGTATTCCCCGCCCGGGGTTCCAGGGGCGGAGCCCCTGCTCGGGTCGAAGGGGCGGAGCCCCTGGAGGTGGGACGGGTAAGGGCGGCGGGGGCGAAACCCAGGGGCAGCCCCCCGCCGTACCCGGAGGGTTACGCCAGCCCCGGTCCCCGCACCGGGATCGACGTGAACGTCGGCTGGGGCGCCGGGTCCTTGAAGAAGTCGTTGCCCTTGTCATCGACCACGATGAACGCCGGGAAATCCTCCACCTCGATCTTCCAGACCGCCTCCATGCCCAGCTCCTCGTACTCGAGGACCTCGACCTTCTTGATGCAGTCCTGGGCGAGGCGGGCCGCCGGGCCGCCGATGGAACCCAGGTAGAAGCCGCCGTGCGCGGCACACGCGTCCGTGACCTGCTTGCTCCGGTTGCCCTTCGCCAGCATCACCTTCGAGCCGCCCGCCGCCTGGAACTGCTCGACGTAGGAGTCCATGCGGCCGGCCGTCGTCGGGCCGAAGGAGCCCGAGGCGTAGCCCTCGGGGGTCTTCGCCGGGCCGGCGTAGTACACCGGGTGGTCCTTCAGGTACTGCGGCATCTCCTCGCCCGCGTCCAGGCGTTCCTTGATCTTCGCGTGGGCGATGTCCCGGGCGACGACCAGCGGGCCCGTCAGGGACAGGCGGGTCTTGACCGGGTACTTCGTCAGTTCGGCGAGGATCGCCTCCATCGGCTGGTTCAGGTCGATCCTCACGACCTCGCCCTCGTCCAGGTGGGCGTCCGTCGTGTCCGGCAGGAAGCGGGCCGGGTCCGTCTCCAGCTGCTCCAGGAACACGCCCTCCGCCGTGATCTTGGCGACAGCCTGCCGGTCCGCCGAGCACGACACCGCGATCGCCACCGGGCAGGACGCGCCGTGCCGCGGGAGACGCACCACGCGCACGTCGTGGCAGAAGTACTTGCCGCCGAACTGCGCCCCGATCCCGATCTTCTGCGTCAGCTCGAAGACCTTCTCCTCCAGCTCCTTGTCGCGGAAGCCGTGCCCCAGCTCGGAGCCCTCGGTCGGCAGCTCGTCCAGGTAGTGCGCGGAGGCGTACTTCGCGGTCTTCAGGGCGTACTCCGCGCTCGTACCGCCGACGACGATCGCCAGGTGGTACGGCGGGCACGCGGCCGTGCCCAGCGAACGGATCTTCTCCTCCAGGAACTTCATCATGGAGGCCTCGTTCAGGACGGCCTTCGTCTCCTGGTAGAGGAAGGACTTGTTGGCGCTGCCGCCGCCCTTCGCCATGAACAGGAACTTGTAGGCGCCGCCGTCCGTCGCGTACAGCTCGATCTGCGCCGGGAGGTTCGAACCGGTGTTCTTCTCCTCCCACATGGTCAGCGGAGCCATCTGTGAGTAGCGCAGGTTCAGCTTGGTGTAGGCGTCGTAGATGCCGCGGGAGAGGGCCCTCTCGTCCGCGCCCTCCGTCAGCACGTTCTGGCCGCGCTTGCCCATCACGATCGCCGTGCCGGTGTCCTGGCACATCGGCAGCACGCCCGCCGCCGCGATGTTCGCGTTCTTCAGCAGGTCCAGGGCCACGAACTTGTCGTTGGCGCTGGCCTCCGGGTCGTCGATGATGCGGCGCAGCTGCGCCAGGTGGGCGGGGCGCAGGTAGTGCTGGATGTCGTGGATGGCCTCCTCGGCCAGCTTGCGCAGCGCCTCCGGCTCCACCTTGAGGAACGTACGCCCGTCGGGTCCCTCGACGGTGGAGACGCCCTCGGGCGTCACCAGCCGGTACGGAGTGGTGTCCTCTCCCGTGGGGAGCAGATCGGTGTACGCGAACTCAGGCATCTCGCCCATTCCTCACTAGACAGACAGCGGCTGGCCTCCGTTGGCAGCGTCCACCAGCGTAGAACCTGGGTCCGACCGTGGACCTGTGAGGTAGGGCTCAGTCCCGGGTTCTGTCCCGAAGGCCCCTTTCGACGGTTCGAGGGCCGGGGATTCCGCTGCTTCCCCGGCGGGTTTTCCACAGGCCTGTTCGAGGGCTAGTCGCGATCTATCGCGTTTCGCTACGCTGCTGCCGTGGACCTTCACAAGAGCCCCGCCCCGACCGACGACCGGCCCGTGCCCCCGGCCGAGCTGCGCTGCTCCGACGCCGACCGCGACCGCATCGCGGACATCCTGCGCGACGCCCTCGCCGAGGGGCGCCTCACGGCCGAGGAGCACGCCGAGCGTGTCGAGGGTGTGCTGCACGCCAAGACGGTCGGTGAGCTGGACCGGTTCGTCCGCGACCTGCCCGCGGCCCACCCGCGCCGCACCGCCCCGGCGTACGCCGCGCCGCCGGGCCGGCCCGCCGCGGGTTCGATACCGAGGGAGCCCGACGAGAGCGTGGTGGCGGTCTTCAGCAGCACCGTCCGCCGGGGCCGCTGGCGCCCCCGTCGCCGCACGCACGCGTACGCGATCTTCGGCAGTGTCGAGATCGACCTCAGCGAGGCGCTCTTCGAGTACCAGCAGGTGGTGATCAAGGCGGTCTCGGTCTTCGGCGACGTGCAGATACGCGTCCCGGAGAACGTGTCGCTGCGCAGCACCGGCGGTGGCGTACTCGGCAACTTCGAGGTGAGCCCGCTGGATTCGGGGGATCCCGACGCGCCCGTCATCCATGTCGACGGACTCGCCGTGTTCGGGAACGTGGAGGCGAAGCCCAAGCGCGGCAAGACGGTCGCCGACATTCTCGACCGCGTGTCACACAAGGTGGACAAGAGTTTGCGCAAACACCTGGGCCATTGACGCTTGTGAATTCGGCCGGGCCCGGCATGCGCCGGTCACATTCCGGAGGCATGAACAACCCCTGGAGTTCCTGCGGTTGGGAACTCAGTGCATAGGCGCGCGCACAGCGGGTAGGCCTTGCTGCATCGTCTCTCGCTCGCGAAGCCGTCGTCAGGAGTAGACCGTGCTGCAACCGCCGCATTCGTCCCTGCAGGTCGCTGACGTTCCGCACCAGCGGGTGCCAGTGCGCGACAGGGATCAGGACGCCCCGTGGCACACGGAGGCGGTGTGCCGGCGCGACGAGGCCGGCCTGTTCTTCGCCCCCTCCAAGGAACCCACCGCGGCCCGGCTGTCCCGCGAGGAGGCGGCCAAACGGGTCTGTGCGCGCTGTCCCGTGATGGTCGAATGCCGGGAACACGCGCTGCTGCAGCCCGAGCCGTACGGAGTGTGGGGCGGGCTCACGGCCGCCGAACGCCGTGTGGTGCTGGCCCGGCGCCGCCGCCGCGAACTGGAACTGAAGAAGGCCGCGCGGGGGACGATAGCGGCGGCCGGCTGAACGCCGCGCATCCAGGCGCATACGAAGTACCGGGCGGCCAGAAGGAGCGGGCCGCCGAGAAGGACCCGGCCGGCGAGAAGGACCGGGCCGGCGAGAAGTATCAGGCGCATACGAAAAGGGGCGCCCTCTCCGCACCGAGGGCGTCCCTTTCCGTACGGGCCTACTTCGCCCGGTCGAAGTCGATCGCGCTGTACGCGCGCAGCTTGCTCAGCCGGTGAACGGAGTCGATCCGCCGGACCGTGCCGGACTTCGAGCGCATGACGATCGAGTCGGTGGTGGCGGTCTCCGACCGGTAGCGCACACCGCGCAGCAGCTCGCCGTCCGTGATGCCGGTGGCGACGAAGAAGACGTTCTCACCGGAGACCAGGTCGTCCGTGGTCAGCACCCGGTCGAGGTCGTGGCCCGCGTCGAGGGCGCGCTGCCGCTCCTCGTCGTCCTTCGGCCACAGCTTGCCCTGGATGGTGCCGCCCAGGCACTTCACCGCGCAGGCGGAGATGATGCCCTCGGGCGTACCGCCGATGCCGAGCAGCAGGTCGATGCCGGTGCCCTCGCGCAGCGCCAGGATCGAACCGGCCACGTCGCCGTCCGAGATGAGCTTGATGCGCGCGCCGGTCTCGCGGACCTCCCTGATCAGATCGTCGTGGCGCGGCCGGTCGAGGATGACGACGGTGACGTCCTCGGGCGTGGAGTGCTTGGCCTTCGCCACCCGGCGGATGTTCACCGAGACGGGGGCGTTGATGTCGACGAAGTCGGCCGCCTCCGGGCCGGTGACCAGCTTGTCCATGTAGAAGACGGCGGACGGGTCGAACATCGTGCCGCGGTCGGCGGCGGCCAGCACCGCGATCGCGTTCGGCATGCCCTTCGCGGTGAGCGTGGTGCCGTCGATCGGGTCCACGGCGATGTCGCACTCCGGGCCGGTCCCGTCGCCGACCCGCTCCCCGTTGAAGAGCATCGGGGCCTCGTCCTTCTCCCCTTCGCCGATGACGACGACGCCGTTCATCGACACGGTCGAGACGAGGGTGCGCATGGCGCGCACAGCGGCGCCGTCCGCGCCGTTCTTGTCCCCGCGGCCGACCCAGCGGCCCGCGGCCATCGCGGCGGCCTCGGTGACCCGGACGAGTTCGAGGGCGAGGTTGCGGTCCGGGGCCTCGGAGGGAACTTCGAGCTCGGACGGCAGATGATGATTCTCGGTCATCGGAGCGCACCTTTCTGATACGACGACGGCCGGATGAGGGTGATGCCCCCGACTCTATCGTCGGACAGACAAAATGAGCAGGGCACCCCACGGATGAGCAGACCCAGGCACCTGCGACGATAGGGGCGTGGCAGGTATGAAAGGCAAGCAGACGGTCCGGGACATGATCCTCTCCCTGGCCCTCGTCGGGGTGATGGCGGGCGTCATCTATCTCTTCATCCCCCATGACGACCACGCCCCCGACCTCAAGCGCGTGGACTACCGCGTCGAGCTGCTCACCGCGCGCCGGGCCGCGAGCTACCCGGTCGCGGCGCCCGAAGGCCTGCCCGACACCTGGAAGGCCACCTCGGTGCGGTTCCAGGACGAACCCTTCGACGCCTGGCACCTCGGCTTCCAGGACCCCGAGGGACAGTACGTGGCGGTCGAGCAGTCCACCGAGAGGGCGTCCACGTTCGTCGACGAGGCCAGCCAGGGCGCACAGGAGACCAAGGGCACCCAGCGCATCGGCGGCCAGACCTGGCAGCGCTACACCGGCGGCCGCTACGACGCGCTCGTGCTCAAGGGCAAGGGCGCCACGACCGTGGTGACGGGCACCGCGTCGTTCGCGCAGCTGACGAAGATGGCCGAGGCGCTGAAGACCGGCTGACGGCACGGGACGCCGGGCGGCGCCGCCCGGTCACCCGGCCCCTTCCGGGCCCTCGCCCTCCTCCTCCTCGGCCAGGGCCGCGTCGAGCCGCCTGCGGGCGCCCTCCAGCCACGTCCGGCACACCTTGGCCAGCTCCTCGCCCCGCTCCCACAGCGCCAGGGACTCCTCGAGCGTGGTGCCCCCGGCCTCCAGGCGCCGCACCACCTCGATCAACTCGTCCCGCGCCTGCTCGTAGCCGAGTGCCTCGTCCGTCCTGCTGGTCATGCGCCCACCCTAAGATCCCTGGTTGCCGACGGAACCCTCGCCGTCGGCCCGTACCGTGAACTCGCCCGCGGCGACCCGCGCCCGCAGCGCCTCGCCCGCCGTCACCTCGTCCGGTGCGCGGACCACGTGCCCGTCGGCCTTCTGCAGCACCGCGTACCCCCGCCGCAGCGTCGCGGCCGGGGACAGCGCCACCACGCGCGCGTGCGTGTGCGCAAGCTCCGAATCGGCGCGGTCGAGCAGATGCCCGAGGGTGCGCCGGGCGCGGTCGACCAGCGCGGTGACCTGGTCGGCCCGCTCGTCGACCATTCGGTGCGGGTCCTGCATGCAGGGCCGCGCCAGCGCGTGCGCCAGCCCGCGCTCCTCACGCTCGACGAACGCCTGTGCGCACCGCCGTGCCCGGTCCCGCAGCTGCCGTACCCGCTCCAGCTCCTCCCCGACGTCCGGGACGACCTTCTTGGCCGCGTCGGTCGGGGTGGAGGCGCGCAGGTCGGCGACGTGGTCGAGCAGCGGGTTGTCCGGTTCGTGCCCGATGGCGGACACCACAGGCGTACGGCAGCCGGCCACCGCCCGGACGAGCTGCTCGTCCGAGAACGGCAGCAGGTCCTCCACGCTGCCGCCGCCGCGCGCCACGATGATCACGTCCACCTCGTCCAGCGCGTCCAGCTCCTTCACGGCCTGCACCACCTGCGGTACGGCGTGCACGCCCTGCACGGCGACGTTGCGCACCTCGAAGCGGACGGCGGGCCAGCGGTGCCGCGCGTTCTCCAGCACGTCGCGCTCGGCCGCCGAAGCCCGGCCGCACACCAGCCCGATGAGCTGAGGCAGGAACGGCAGCGGCTTCTTGCGCTCGGGCGCGAACAGGCCCTCGGCGGCGAGCGCCTTCTTCAGCTGTTCCAGCCGCGCGAGCAGTTCCCCGACGCCCACGGGCCGTATCTCGGCCGCCCGCAGCGACAGCTGTCCCCTCGGGGCGTACCACTCGGGCTTGGCGAGGACGACGACACGGGCGCCCTCGCTCACGACGTCGGCCACGGAGTCGAACACCTGGCGGTAGCAGGTGACGCCGACGGAGATGTCGTACGACGGGTCGCGCAGCGTCAGGAAGACGACCCCGGCGCCGGGCCGTCGCGACAACTGCGTGATCTGCCCCTCGACCCACACGGCCCCGAGCCGGTCGATCCACCCCCCGATGAGCCGTGACACCTCACCGACGGGCAGGGGGTTCTCCGCGGACGTGTTGACAGCCATGCGCCCGAGCGTAGTGGCCGGGACCGACAACGCCGCCCGGCACAACCTCTCCCCACGGGGGCGATCTACGACTCCGGGCCCGGCCTTACGATGGATCGCATGACTGCTTCGTCTGGCCGCCGTGTTCTGCTCGCCGCCCCCCGGGGTTACTGCGCGGGTGTCGACCGTGCAGTGATCGCCGTCGAGAAGGCCCTCGAGCAGTACGGGGCGCCGATCTACGTCCGCCACGAGATCGTCCACAACAAGTACGTCGTGCAGACCCTGGAGAAGAAGGGCGCGATCTTCGTGGAGCGGACGGAGGAGGTGCCCCCGGGGAACATCGTCATGTTCTCCGCGCACGGCGTGGCGCCCACCGTCCACGAGGAGGCCAGGCAGGGCCGGCTCGCCACCATCGACGCCACCTGCCCGCTGGTCACCAAGGTCCACAAGGAAGCGATCCGGTACGCCAACGAGGACTTCGACATCCTCCTGATCGGGCACGAGGGCCACGAAGAGGTCATCGGCACGTCCGGCGAGGCCCCCGACCACATCCAGCTCGTCGACGGCCCCGAGGACGTCGCGAAGGTCGAGGTGCGCGACCCGTCGAAGGTCGTCTGGCTGTCCCAGACCACCCTGTCGGTCGACGAGACCATGGAGACGGTCGACGCGCTCAAGGGGAAGTTCCCGCAGCTGGTCTCCCCGCCCAGCGACGACATCTGCTACGCCACCCAGAACCGCCAGCTCGCGGTCAAGCAGATGGGCGCCGAGGCGGACCTGGTGATCGTGGTCGGCTCCCGCAACTCCTCCAACTCCAAGCGGCTGGTCGAGGTCGCCAAGCTCGCGGGCGCGCGCGAGGCGTATCTGGTGGACTTCGCCGACGAGATCGACGAGTCCTGGCTCCAGGGTGTGTCGACGATCGGCGTGACCTCGGGTGCCTCCGTGCCGGAGGTCCTGGTGGAACAGGTGCTCGAGTGGCTCGCCCAGCGCGGCTTCGAGGACGTCGAGATCGTCAAGGCGGCCGAGGAGTCCATCACCTTCTCGCTGCCCAAGGAACTCCGCCGTGACCTGCGCGAGGAGGCGGCGGCGCTGGTGGCCGAGCGCACCGGCGAGAAGTAGCGCACCCGGCGGGAGTGACGGCGCGGGAGGCCTCGCGCAGGATGCCGTGGCGTGACGGCCGGCGCCACGACGTACCGTGGTGCCCATGCAGATCTTCGGTGTGGACATCGGCGGATCCGGGATCAAGGGTGCTCCCGTGGACCTGGAGCGGGGCGACCTGGCTCAGGAGCGCTTCAAGGTGCTCACTCCTCACCCGGCGACGCCCGACGGAGTCGCGGACGGCGTGAAGGAGGTCGTCGACCACTTCGGGTGGACCGGGCCGGTCGGCCTCACGTTCCCCGGCGTGGTGACGGGCGGCGCCATGATCCGTTCGGCGGCGAACGTGGACAAGAGCTGGATCGACACGGACGCGCGCGCCCTGTTCGGCGAGCGCCTGGGCGGGCTCCCGGTGACCGTGGTGAACGACGCGGACGCGGCGGGCGTGGCCGAGATGCAGTTCGGCGCGGGCCGCGGCCGCTCGGGCACGGTCATCGTCCTGACGTTCGGTACGGGCATCGGCAGCGCCCTCTTCACCGACGGCGTCCTTGTGCCGAACACGGAGTTCGGCCACCTGGAGCTGGGCGGGCACGAGGCGGAGAAGCGCGCGTCCTCCAAGGCCAAGGACGACAACGATCTGACGTGGGAGCACTGGGCCCGCCGGGTGCGCAAGTACCTCGCCCACCTGGAGATGCTGTTCTCGCCGGAGCTGTTCATCATCGGCGGCGGCGTCAGCCGCAAGTCCGAGAAGTTCCTGCCGCTCATCGAGGGCATCGAGGCGGAGATCGTCCCGGCCCAGCTCCAGAACAACGCGGGGATCGTGGGCGCGGCGATGAGGGCGGCGAAGCAGGGATAGCAGCCGGTACCGGGACAAGCGGGTACCCGGTCAGAAGCAGGCTGGGGAACAGAAGCAGATGGGGAGCGGGACGCTCGGTGAGGGCGGGCGTCCCGCGACGTCAACCGCTCCGACGGCGCGCCGCCACCTTGCGACGCAGCATCCGCACCTTGCGCACGGTCGTGATGACGCCCGCGATCAGCGTGCCGCCGTACAGCCAGCCGGCCTGCGTGGCGAGCGCGGTGACCAGCCCGACCAGGCGTCCGGCGACCCCGCCGTCGCTGTCGGCCACGACCAGCAGCCCGGCGGCGAACGCGATGGGCACGACCACCGGCGCGGTCACCAGGTCCCCGCGCCGCACCCACAGCGCGGTCAGTGCGGCCACCGGCAGGAACAGCACGCCGTAGACCGTGAGGGACGCCCCGAACAGCAGCTGGTCGAGACACCCCAGCACCAGCATCACGGCGCCGCAGAACAGTCCGCCGCCGAGCCCGGTGAGCCGGGGGCCGGGCAGCCGCCGTGCCGCCTGGTCGAGCGGGGGAGCGTTCCGCACCCGAGCCGCCGGGCGCCGCTGCGCACCACTGTTGCCCTGGCCCGCCGGCCGTGCCCAGCCGGCCCCGTCGCCCACCTCGGGCCGGCCGGGACCGCCGGGCCGGGGAGGCCGTGCGGCCGCGCCGGACCGTACGGGCGCGGCGGCGCTGCGGCGGCCCTGCGGGGGAAGGGGGGCACCGCGTCGCGGTCCGTGTTGCGGGGGTCGCGTCCTGTGTTGCTCCACTGGACCAACTTAGGTCGGTTTATGTGCGGAATGGCGTATGACACACGACGTTGGCGAGAGCTTGTCCAAGCGTTCGATACGTCGCCGGAGCGCGTCCCGGTACGCCGTAGACTGGTGGATCGGCCCGCACACTCTCCTGACGGACCCGGGCCCGCAGCCCAGTCCAGTCCTCCAACCTCACGTACGGGAAGTCGCAACGTGTCGCTCACGATCGGAATCGTCGGTCTGCCCAATGTCGGCAAGTCGACCCTGTTCAACGCCCTGACCAAGAACGACGTGCTCGCGGCCAACTACCCGTTCGCCACGATCGAGCCGAACGTGGGTGTCGTCGGCGTCCCCGACGCCCGTCTCGCCAAGCTGGCCGAGATCTTCAAGTCGGAGCGGATCCTCCCGGCGACCGTGGACTTCGTCGACATCGCGGGCATCGTGCGCGGTGCGAGCGAGGGCGAGGGCCTGGGCAACAAGTTCCTCGCGAACATCCGCGAGTCGGACGCGATCTGCCAGGTCATCCGCGCCTTCAAGGACGAGAACGTCGTGCACGTGGACGGCAAGGTCTCGCCGAAGGACGACATCGAGACGATCAACACCGAGCTGATCCTCGCGGACCTGCAGACGATCGAGAAGGTCCTGCCGCGCCTGCAGAAGGAATCGCGGATCAAGAAGGACGTCGCCCCGAAGGTGAAGGCCGTCGAGGAGGCCAAGGAGATCCTGGAGAAGGGCGACACGCTCTTCGCGCACGGGATCGTCCAGGGCAGCGAGCGCGCCGAGCTCCTGCACGACCTGCACCTGCTCACCACCAAGCCGTTCCTGTACGTCTTCAACGTCGACGAGGACGAGCTGGTGGACGACGCCTTCAAGGACGAGCAGCGTGCGCTGGTCGCCCCCGCGGAGGCGATCTTCCTCAACGCCAAGCTGGAGGCGGACCTCGCCGAGCTCGACGAGGACGAGGCCCTCGAACTCCTCGAGTCGGTCGGCCAGCACGAGCCGGGCCTCGCCACCCTGGCCCGCGTCGGCTTCGACACCCTGGGCCTGCAGACCTACCTCACGGCCGGCCCGAAGGAGTCCCGCGCCTGGACGATCAAGAAGGGCGCCACGGCCCCCGAGGCGGCCGGCGTCATCCACACCGACTTCCAGAAGGGCTTCATCAAGGCGGAGGTCATCTCCTTCGAGGACCTGGTGGAGACCGGCTCGGTGGCGGAGGCCCGCGCCAAGGGCAAGGCGCGCATGGAGGGCAAGGACTACGTGATGCAGGACGGGGACGTGGTGGAGTTCCGCTTCAATGTCTAGCGGGTGCTCGAGCACCACTTCGGTGATCTGACAAACATGCAGGTCAAATGGGGTCTGGCTCTTCGGGGCCAGGCCCCTGGATTTTCGGGTTGCACCACAGTTCGTGGGCCTGGACGACCCCCAGGACTTCGTGACGGCCGTCCAAGCGGTTATCGACACGGTCGGGGCGAAGTCGGAGCGCGAGCCCCGCCCGACCTGAGCCGCCGCGCGCGGGGTCCCTACGGCGCGGACACGCAGCCTTGCGTGCCGTGCACTGGTCGCCGAGAAAACTGCGTCGGGGCGGCAACCTTCTCGTCCTCTGCGGCAACTGGGAGCCGGAAGGCCGAGTCGAACTACCGGATGGACGGGCATGAGGGCAACGAAGCACGCCGCGCCGCAACCGTGGCGCAGGCGCGGACCGGTCACGGCACCGCCGTGCAGCCGGACGTCGCGCAGCCGACCGGCGTCCGGTTCGCCCGGCATTGACCAGCCCGCCGGTCAGCCTTCACCGCCCCGCAACCGAGCACGACCGCCGTTCGAATCCCGGGCTGGGCACTGTTAGGCTGCGCTCCCGTTGTTGAACGCACAACTAACGCGCACATCATGGCAAGGAGAGGGCGACCGGGGGATGGTCCTCGATGACGCGTCCGCGGAGTTCCACGAATTCTTCGAACGCCACTATGCCGAGCTCGCCCGTCTGGCACACCTCCTGACCGGCGAGAGCGACGCGGCGGACGACCTCGCGGCGGATGCCCTGGTCGCCCTGTGGCAGCGCTGGGACCGGTTGCGGCAGGCCGACCACCCGCTCGCCTACGCCCGTGGTGTGGTGGCCAACCTGGCGCGGGGACGGATCCGCAGCACGGTGCGGGAGCGACGCCGGATCACGCTGTTCTGGTCCCGCAGCCCTGAGAAGGTGGAGGGGCCGGACATGACGGCCGTGCTGGACGTCCGCGAGGCGCTCGCCCGGCTGCCGTTCCGCAAGCGTGCCTGCGTGGTGCTGCGGCACGCCCTCGACCTGTCGGAGAAGGACACGGCGGCGGCGCTGGGCATATCGGTCGGAACGGTGAAGAGCCAGACCTCGAAGGGAATGGCCGAGCTGGAAAAGCTACTGGGCGCACACGCGGCCGGGGACCTGGTGCCAGGGAGGAGGACGAACCGGTGAACGAGGACATCGACCGTCGGCTGCGCGAGGCCGCCGAGGCCCACCAGCCCGACCGCGCGCGGATGCTGGCCCGGGTGGAACGCGGCATGGCCGGCCCCGCCGTCCGTCACCGCGCGCGACCGTTCGCGAGGTCCGGGACCAGGGTCGCCCTCGCCGGGCTCGCCGCCGGCGGCATCCTGACGACCGGCGGCCTCGCCGTCGCCGCCATCGTCGCGACCCCGTCGTCGCCGCCCACCGTGACCACGCCTGCCACCCCGTCCCCGACCGTCAGCTCCCCGCCCCCGACATCGGCCCGCCCCACCCCTGTCGCGCCGCCCCCGGTCACCACCCCGGGCAGCTCGCGCCCGACTCCGTCGGCCACCAGTCCCTCGCCGACCGGCGGCGAGAACCAGAACGGGCCGCTGTGGTCGGCCGGCTCGCTGGATCCGAAGAGCACCGTCTACTGGACGCAGAGCAACCTCGTCCTCAAGACGACCCAGCCGCTCACCTCGCTCACGGTCGAGATCCGGATCGTGCAGACCGGCGGGGCGAAGAACACCGGCACCTGGCAGACCCTGCCGAACGGTGACTTCACCGTCACCGTCCAGGAGGCCGGCGGCGCGCTGGTCTACCGCTGGGTCCTCAAGCCGGGCCTGACCGTGCCGGCCGGGAGCCATGAGTTCGCCGCGCAGTTCAACAACGGCCCCGGCGTGCGCAGTGCCGCGGGCGACGGCTACCGCGTCGACGCACAGGGCTCGGGCGGCTCCGCGTCGGTCCGGGGAGGGTTCGTCCCGACCCGGTGAACGCCGCTGTGCGGCATGGCGACGGCGGCGGCCGCGAAAGTGCTTCCCTTGATCGCGGCAACCTTTGTGTGCGTCGCCGGCAACTGACAGGCATCCGGGGCCGGATCAAGGCCCGCTGTGCCAGAAGGACATGCCGTTGTCAGATCAGAACCGCTCTCATCGTCGCCGTCCGGCGACCCGCCGCGTGATCGCCGCCTCCGTGGTCCTCGCCGCCGCGGGTGCTGCCGTACCCCTGGTCGCCCTGGCCGCACGCACGCCGGAGGCCGCCGCACCGGCCACGGCCGCCGACGCGGCGGCCGGCAGCGGCCGTTACTTCGGCACGGCAGTGGCCGCGGGCAAGCTCGGCGACTCCACGTACTCCGCCCTTCTCGACCGGGAATTCAAGATGATCACCCCGGAGAACGAGATGAAGTGGGACGCCATCGAACCCTCCCGCGGCCACTTCACCTTCGCCGCCGCCGACTCGATCGTCAGCCACGCCTCCGCGCACGGCCAGCGCCTGCGCGGCCACACCCTGGTGTGGCACTCCCAACTGCCCGGCTGGGTCAAGTCCATCACCGACGCGGCCACCCTGCGCACGGTGATGAAGAACCACATCACCACCGAAATGACCCACTACAAGGGCAAGATCTACGCCTGGGACGTGGTCAACGAGGCCTTCGCCGACGGCGGCAGCGGCCGGCACCGCAGCTCCGTGTTCCAGGACGTGCTGGGCGACGGCTTCATCGAGGAGGCCTTCCGCACCGCCCGGACCGCCGACCCCGCCGCCAAGCTCTGCTACAACGACTACAACATCGAGAACTGGTCCGACGCCAAGACCCAGGGCGTCTACAAGATGGTCAAGGACTTCAAGTCCCGCGGTGTGCCCATCGACTGCGTCGGCTTCCAGAGCCACTTCGCAAGCAGCGGCCCGCCGGCCAGCTTCCAGACCACCCTGTCCAATTTCGCCGCGCTCGGCGTGGACGTGCAGATCACCGAGCTCGACATCGCTCAGGCGTCCGCCACCGCCTACACCAACGCCGTCAAGGCGTGCATGAACGTCGCGCGCTGCACGGGCATCACGGTGTGGGGCATCCGCGACAGCGACTCCTGGCGCACCGGTGAGAACGCGCTGCTGTTCGACGCGGGCGGCAACAAGAAGCCCGCCTACAGCGCCGTGCTCACCGCCCTGGGCAGCACCGGCAGCGGCGGCAGCAGCGGCGGCACGCAGGCCGGGGGCATCACCTCCGGCACCGTCTACACGCTCTCCAACGCGGCCGCCGGGCGCGTTCTCGACGAGCCTGCGGGACAGAACGCCAACGGCACCCCGCTGCAGGTGTGGGACGCCAGCGGCGCCTCCAACCAGCAGTGGCGGGCCAACCGGAACAGCGACGGCTCCTACACCCTGACCAACGTCGCCAGCGGCCGGGTACTGGACGAGCCGGCCAACCGGACGGCCAACGGGACGAGGATGACGGTCTGGGACGCCAACGGCGGCGCCCACCAGCACTGGAAGGCCCACCGGAATAGCGACGGCTCCTACACGCTGACCAACGTCGCCAGCGGCCGGGCGCTGGAGATCCCCGGCGGTCGGACCGCCAACGGCACTCCCGTCCAGATCTGGGACACCAACGGCAGCGGCGCCAACCAGCGCTGGACCTTCCAGCCGACCGCGGCGCCGAAGAGCGACACCTGTGCTCTTCCCTCGACCTACCGGTGGACCTCGACGGCCGCACTGGCGCAGCCGGCGAACGGGTGGGCCTCGCTGAAGGACTTCACCGCCGTGACCTACAACGGCAAGCACCTGGTCTACGGGTCGAACTACTCGGGATCGGCCTACGGCTCGATGGCGTTCAGCCCCTTCACGAACTGGTCGGACATGGCGTCGGCCCGCCAGACCGGCATGAACCAGAAGGCGGTGGCGCCCACGCTGTTCTACTTCGCGCCCAAGAAGATCTGGGTGCTGGCGTACCAGTGGGGTCCGTGGCCCTTCAGCTACCGCACCTCCAGCGACCCCACCGACCCCAACGGCTGGTCCGCGCCGCAGCCGCTGTTCACCGGCAGCATCCCCCGCATCGACTCCGCCACCGGCCCGATCGACCAGACCCTGATCGCCGACGACCAGAACATCCACCTGTTCTTCGCCGGTGACAACGGCAAGATCTACAAGTCGACCATGCCGATCGGCAACTTCCCCGGCAGCTTCGGCTCGTCCTACACGACCGTCATGAGCGACACGGAGAAGAACCTCTTCGAGGCGCCGCAGGTCTACAAGGTCCAGGGCCAGAACCAGTACCTCATGATCGTCGAGGCTCGCGGGGCGAGCGAGCAGCGCTACTTCCGCTCCTTCACCGCCACCAGCCTGAACGGTCCGTGGACCCCGCAGGCCGCCACCGAGTCCAGCCCCTTCGCCGGCAAGGCCAACAGCGGCGCCACCTGGACCAACGACATCAGCCACGGCGACCTGGTCCGCACCAACCCCGACCAGACCATGACCATCGACCCCTGCAACCTGCAGTTCCTCTACCAGGGCAAGTCCCCCAACACCCCGCCGAACACCTCGTACGACAACCTGCCGTACCGCCCCGGCATCCTCACCCTGAAGCGCTGACCCTCAGCCCGCCGAGGATGACGAAAGGCGCCCCCATCGAAGAGATGGGGGCGCCTTTCGCTATCTGTCATCTACTCACCGCTACTTGAGCGGTGTACCGCCCGAGTTGTGATAGGCGATCGTCTTGTTGATCAGGTTTCGGCCATCGGACTCGACCGTGGTCTGTTCGTCCTGTCCCGGACCGAAGAACAGGCCGGCGACGTGGGCGTTCGCGACCTGGTCCATGTGGGCGAAGAACCAGTCCACCTTGTCGTCCTTGTAGTGGTTGCGGGTGTTGTTCTGCGCCATGTTGCCCACGGGGATCTGCCACAGGACCACCGGCTTGCCGACGGACTCGGCCATCGTCTTGTAGAACCTCAGCGCGGCGGCGGCCTTCTGGTCGGTCCAGAACTTGTCAAGGCCGCCGTGGGCCGGCTGCGCGTACCAGCCCGCGTCGCGGTCCGACACATCGCTGACCAGGAAGTCGGCGTTCCGTGCCCCGAGGTCCGTGTAGTCCTTGACGCACTTCTGGAGGTTGCTCTCCCAGTCGAAGCAGGAGAGGTGCAGCCCCACGCCGGCGTTCGGCGCGTACTTGCGCGTCATCTGAATCAAGCACTGGGCGAGTCCGGCGGCGCTGTTCTCCTGCGATCCGCAATCCGTCGGATTGGCGGCCGAGACCTGCGCGGGAACCTGGTGCAGATTGCCGAGCGACCGGGCGAAGCCCCAGAAGTCGGGCTCGAGGTCGATCATGTCGTGCGACGTGCCGATCTTCTGGAGGAAGAAACGGTAGTCGTTCAGGTACCGGGTGAGCAGGTCACGCCTGTTGATGGCCCTGACCTCGCCCGGACCGTCGCCCTCACCTGCCGCATCCCCGAGGTCGCGCAACGAGTACCAGGTCCAGAGCATCTTCTGCGGACGCGAGCTGCCCTTGTACGTCGCGTGGGCCGCCACGTCGTCCCGCCAGGTCACGTAAGTGCCGGGCGCCGTGGTGCTGCCGTTCCAGCAGCCCCACCAACCCGACCACGCGTCCTTGCAGCGCGCTGCCGAGTAGTAGTCCGACGAGGGCGCGGGCTGGCTGTGCACATAGGCGTAGCGCGCGTCGAACGGCGCGGCGGTCGCCGAGGCGTCGGACATCGAGCCGCCGATGAGCACGGTGCCACTGCCCATGAACCGCTTGGCCGAACTACTGCTCCCACCCGCGGGCGACGAAGACGAAGGTGAAGACGAAGGCGACGGTCGCGTGTCGCTCGGAGTCGGGCTTGCGGAAACGCCGCTGCCCGGCGCGGTGGGCGTACCGGCGCCGCCGACACTCCCGGCCGGGACGAGTTTCCACTGCTGATCGGCGCCGCCCCGGTCGCGGTTCTGGACGACGTTGCCCCCGTCGGCCTTGGCGGCGTTGCGGACACCGACAGCCATGCCACTGAAGTGATTGATCAAACGCACGTAGCCGTTCGACGACTTGGCCAGTTTGAACTGCTGGTTGGTGCCGTTCAGGTCTTTCCACTGCACGATGGCGGAGCCGGCGGTCTTCGACCAGCCGAGGTCGTCCAGCACCTTGCCGGAGGTCCGGTTCTTCAGCCGGTAGTACCCGTCACCCGCGTCGATGAACCGCCACTGCTGGTTGGCCCCGCCGTGGCGCGCCCACTGCACCACCGCCGCGCCGTCGTTCTTGGCGGAGCCCCGGTCGTCCAGCACCTTGCCGCTGTTGCGGTTGACCAGCACGTACCACTTCTTCAGGTCCGGGGTTTTCTGGTCCGCCGAAGCCTGGCTGACCACGACAGCCGAGCCGGCCACGATCACCATGGCGAGACCTCCCCAGAGGCCCCGACGCGCGAGCAACCGACGACCACGATGCTTCGGACGACCACCGCGCGCGCCGCCGTCGGCACGGTGGCCGCCGCCGCGGGACGCCACCGATGACGTGGGCGGACCGGGGACATGTCTGCGCTCTCGTTCCAAGGACATGCCTGTGCTCTCTTTCAACTGTTGCATGTGACCGGACCACTTGGCCGGACACCACTGAGTGGCCAGAGAGGCCGAAAAGGTTGCCGCGAAGATCCACAGAACTTCTTTTCTGCGGGCCGGACGGTCACCCTGAAGCTCAACGGCGTGGAGGAAAAGCGCCGCCGCCCCCGCCCATCCACGAAAGAACAGCGAGCTGCAACGGCTGGTCGCCGGCTCCAGGAGACAGTCAGCTCGTACACAGTGATCGACCAGGCGATCGGCGCGGTCATCGAGGTGTCGTCGATGCCGTAGGTGTCCCAGGCGGGGAACGGTCCGTGGGCGCCAGGCTCTCGCCGTTGGCCATGAGGCAGTCGGCCGGGATGGTGCGGGGAGACAGACCCTGATCCGACGAGCCCTGACCGCGTCCGTGCCCACCGCTGGGGTGGCCGGGTACAGAGTGGACCGATAGCGGGGCTGCGGCCGCCCGTGTCCGATGAGCGGTCTCGGTGCGGGCGACTTCGCGGGGGGCCCGAACGGCTGGCCCGGCTTCTTGCTGCGCCGTTGCGCGAGCAGCCGGGCCCACCGCTGAAGCCACTCGCTGACTCCCGGTTCGGGTGAACCCGAACCGGCCACACCCATATTTTCCTCACCAGAAAACCGGGCATGCGGTAATGACCCTGGTGGTGCCAGGGGATGTGAGCCGCACTCGAGCCAGGCCTTGTCTCACACGGGGTCGCCCGTAGCTAAGACAAGTTGTGCCAAGCGTGGCTACAAGCCCCTTGACACTCCGTATCCCTCCGTCGCGTGTCGGCCACCGCGAATGTGGACAGTAGAACACGGAAGGCCTTCAGATATTCATTCGGCGGCAAGCCTGCAATCTTTCCGATTTGTTCGAGAATCGGCTCCCGAACAATGAGAACCGCAGGGGTCATGGTTGCCTTGACGCCGGATCTGGCAAGGCCTTCACGTCCGTCTTCCGCAGTGACGTGCACCTGGATCAGGTAAAGAACGATCTCGCGCAGAACGGAATTCTGTTCCCCTTCATCGAGCGACGAGAACCAGTCCACCGCCTCGTCCAGGCTGCGCATCCCCTGAGCCGCCTCGTTGATGATCCGCTCTGAGGTCTTCACTTCATTCACCTAACCCCTGGGCTCGAACACCACGTACGGCTTTTCCCTGTCCAATTCTGTGTAATCCTTTCTGGGGCTGTTCGGGTTGTAGGTCTGCCAGAAGTCCCGGCCGTGCCCACTCCCTTCACCGTCACCGGTTCCTCTCGGGAGGGAGTTCTTGATTTTGTTACGGAGTCTGGACGGGCCGGACAGGATGTAGTCCCAGTCCGAAGCGGCGTGTGCGGTTCCGCTCGCGCGACTTCCCACCGCAATGATCGGCTGTCCTATCCTGTCTGCAGCGTTCTGAATGCGCTGTGCATCATTCGGGCTGATACCAGCCTCTGCCGCCGTTCTAAATCCTGGTCCACACCACCCATTCGAATTGTGCACCAGGACCGGGGTCTTCCCCGCCAGCACGTAGTACGTGTGCAGGTCGGCAACGGTGAGGTTGTACGTACGGGCGGTCTTCTCGAAGGAGCGGTTCTCTTGGACGGTGACGGTACTGCCGTCGACCGTTCGGAGGGTTGCGCCTACGTTCTGCCGCGGCGCTGTGCGGGGCACTGGTGCTGTGCGGGAACAGCTGGAACAGCACGGGCCGCATCAGGCCCCACCGCCACCTCCGCCCCCACCCTCACGTCGTCGCCTGCCGACAACGGCGCCTGGGCGGTGCAGGACGCGATCCGGTTCTGGACATCCCAGCGCATGGCCTCGGCCACCGACCCCTCAGGACGGACCGCCCGGCCGCAGGGCTGGGCGGCACCGCACAAGCGGTCGTCGGTCGCCGCCGGGACCAGCGGTCAGTACTTCGACGGCATGAAGTCCGTCGGCGTGCTGTTCACCACCGACAAGAACATGGAGGCGCACTACTGCACGGCGAGTGTGGTGCGCAGCGCAGGGCACAACCTCGTCCTGACGGCCGGCCACTGCGTCGGCAACAGGGCGGCGTTCGTCCCCATGTACGACCACACCAAGTCGGCCGCCGATCAGCCGTACGGAGTGTGGCCGGTCAAGGAATGGTTCCGCGACGCACAGTACGCCTCGGACAAGAGCCGGAACTCCGACCTGGACTTCGCCTTCGCGAGCCTCGCCGACAACGGCGGACAGAACGTCCAGGACGTCGTGGGCGCGAACGCTCTCGCCCGGACGTCGGGGTTCGTCAACCAGGTGACCGTCGTCGGTTACCCGAGGATCGACCACAACCCGCAAGACCGCGCGTTCCGTTGTGCCGGGGTCCGGACGACCGCGCTGCCCGCCTATTACCAGATGCAGATCGACTGCGGCGGCATGTGGGGCGGGGTCTCCGGCGGACCGTGGTTCTCCTCGATCGACCCGTCGGGCGGCACCGGCCAGATCATCGGCAACGTCGGCGGCTTCATGCAGGGCGGCCCGGACGTGAGCACCAAGGACCCGCTGTACAACCGGATCACCTACAGCCCCCTGTACGGCGACCGGTTCTTCCAGCTGTACGACGACGCCCAGAACGCCGTCCACACCGACCACGGCACCTACCAGCAGCCGCCGCTGCCCTACTCCCTGGGGAGGGGGGACACCTGGAAGCACGCCGTGCAGATGACCGCCGGCTACTACACGGGCGGCTCCGGCGGCACCCGGCACATGGACCTGATCGTCCGCTGGGACGACGGTGAGGTCACCCTCTTCCAGGGCGGCGACGGCGACGACACCGTCCACCCGTTCTCCGCCGAATACCGGCTGGCGGCCCCGAAGAGTATCTGGGCCAGGGCTGCCTCGCTCACCAGCATCAACGCCGGCGGCAGCACGGACGGGCTCGTCGTGCGGTGGACCGACGGCGAGATGACCCAGTACACGACTGTCGACGCCAAGGGGTTCCACGGCGAGAAGCAGCTCGCCCCGCCGAACACCGCCGTCTGGAAGAACGACGCACGGCTGCTGGCCGCCGGCCGCTTCGCACCGGGCGGTCACCGCGGCGACCTGCTGGTCGTATGGAAGGACGGGCACGTCTCAGTCTTCAGTGACCTGGCGGCCAACAGGCTGACGAAAAAGCGGCAGATCGTCGCGAGGAACACGACGTGGTCCTACGCCGGTCAGCTCACCACAGGCTCCTTCACCGGTAACGCCACCGACGATCTCCTGGTGCGCTGGTCGGACGGTGAGGCCACCGTCTACCCCGGGCTGACCGGCAGGGCCCTGCCCGGTGAGACCAGGATCAGGCCCGCGAGATCGGAATGGGCCAACGCCGCCGTGGTCACCGCGGGCGCTCTCACCGCCGACACCGCCGCCAACGACATCCTCGTCCGCTGGAGCGACGGGCACGTCAGCGACTTCCCCGGCGTGGACGCCAAGGGCCTGCACGACGAGGTACAGCTCGTACCGAAGGGCTGACACGAGCCTTTCGGCGGGCAGCGACGTGTCGCGACCCGGTCGAGTGGACCGCCTGTCCCTCGTGTGCAGTCACCGCGGACAGCGGCACCGGTCCGGGCGGCACGCACCGAGCCGCTTGCGCAGGTCAGGCGGGACCGGTCCCCTTCGGGGCCGGTCCCCGCCGCCGTGCCCGCCGCCGGGTCAGCCCTGGCGCGGGTTCGGCTTCAGCACGGCGAACACCGCCTGGCCCGGGTCCGCCAGCCAGGCGATGCGTCCGACGTCCGGCACGTCCGCGGCCGGCATGAGCACCGTCCCGCCGTTGCCCTGCACCGCCGCGACGGTGGCATCGGCGTCGACCACGGCGAAGTACGGCACCCAGCGCGTTTCCTCCCGCTCGTCCTGAAGCGGAGCCACGCCGCCGAAGGACCCCTCCTGCTGGTCGCCTTCCTTGATGCTGAGCACCCGGTACGTCATGCCGGGCGTCTGCATCTCCTGCGAACGCCAGCCGAACAGCGCGCGGTAGAAGCGGATCGCGGCTTCCGGGTCGCCCACGTGCAGTTCCACCCACACCAGCGTGGTGTCCTGCGACGTCATCTCCAGGCCCTTGGTCCGCCCGGGCTGCCACACGGCGAACCGCGCCCCTTGCGGATCGGTGAACTGGGCCATCCAGCCCTCGCCCATGACGTCCATGGGTTCGGCACGCACACCGCCCCCGCCGGCGACCACCTCGCGGGCGGTGGCCTGGATGTCGTCGCTCTGGAAGTACGTCGTCCAGGCCGACCCGGCCCCCTCCTCGGTCAGCGGCCCGACGGCACCGACGGTCTTCCCGTCCTTCTGGAAGAACCCGTAGCCGCCCGCCTCCGGCCCGGCGGACACGAACTGCCACCCGAAGACGGCGCCGTAGAAGGCGGCAGCCGCGTCCGTGTCCGGGCTGCCCAGGTCGATCCAGTTGGGTGACCCGGTGCGGAAGTCGGTGCCGAGCATGCGTTTCCTCCTGGGCGTGCGGTGCGGAGACCCCCGCCACTATGCCGACCCCATGGACAGGGCTCGGCGCACAGGCCCAGCGGGCCCGTGGGATTCACCCGGGGGTGGGAAGGAAATCGCCGGTCGATGCTCCCGGTTGAGCCATGTGGCAGCTCGCTCGGGCGGCGCTCGCCGCTTCCTGGGCTTCCTCGGCTTCCTCAGCCTGTGCGGTCCGCCTGCCCGGGTTTCTTGTCGGCGGACTTGCCGTTCGGCTTACCGCCGGGCTTGCCCGCGTCGCCGGTCCGCGCCTGTGACAACTGGTCGGCACAGTAGGCAGCGACGTTGTCCTCTCCGCCGGCGGCTGCGAGGAACCGCTGCCAGGCCGTCGAGTCCAGCGCCGTGCCCCGGCCCTTCACCGACGCGTACGCGCGGCATCGGGCCTGGATGTCCTCGGCCGTGGGCGGACGGTCCTGCGGGGCCGAGGTGGCAGGCATGGTGGGCTCGGCCGCCTCCGGCGCCGTCCTGGAGGGCTGAGAAGCCGTCGGTGACGGACGCCGCTGCCCAGGGGCCTCGTCCTGCGGGCTCCCGGCGGAGTCGGGGGAGCCGATCGCCGCGATCGCGACACCGCCCAGGGTGAAGGCGGCGGCGAAGAGGGCGACGGTGGCTTTCACCCAGGGCCCGGCAGGGCTGCGCCGCGCACGCCAGTCGTCCCGCCTCCGGGTCCGCGCCTCCTTGTGAAGCCCTGCCTCGCGCGCGGCGCGGAAAGCGGCCACAGCTCGCCGCTCGGCGGTCGTGTCAAGGGCGTCGGCACGCAACGCGTGACCGAGCGCCGCTTCCAGGTCCGTGAGACCGGCCGCGCTGTCCGCATGGGCCACTGAGCTGTCCGTGTGGGCCACTGGGCCGTCCGCGCCGGCGCGTCGACGGGCGAATGCTCCGCCGTCGCTGTGTCGGTCGCCCATGCCTGTGTCCGTCCTTGCGTGATCGTTGCTCGTTTGTTGTACGCGTTCGGCGCCGTCGCTGCTCATTTCGACTGCCTCAGCGTATGGACCCCTTTCCCTGTCACAGCTCAGGCGCCGAGTCGGCGGGCCAGCCGTTTCAGCCCGCGGTGCGCGGCGGTGCGGACCGCGCCAGGCCGCTTGCCGAGGACACGTGCGGCGGCCGGCCCGTCGAGGCCGACGACGACGCGCAGCAGCACCGCCTCGGCCTGATCACGGGGCAGGCTGCGCACCAGTTCCAGCGCGCGTTCGGTCGAGAGGGCCTCCAGCGCCTGGTCATGGGCACTGTCCGGCCCCGGCAGCTCCATGAGGTCCAGATCGAGCGCGGCGGGCACGGGGCGGCTACGACGGCGGCGCAGGTGGTCCAGGGCCCGGTGACGGGCGATGGTCGCGCTCCAGCCGCGGAAGCCGGCGCCGTCGCCCTTGAACCGGCCCAGGTCGCGGGCGATCTCCAGCCAGGCTTCGGACGCCACGTCCTCGGCGTCGTCCATGACCAGCCCGCGCAGGTGACCCAGCAGTCCGGGCTGCACGATCCGGTACACGACCGCGAAGGCGGCCTCGTCGCCGTCCTGAGCCCGCGCGACGGCGGCACCCAACTCCGCGTCCCGCGGCTGCCCGCCGCGGGGCTCGCCTCCCTGGCCCACAACCTGTCCCAGTCCGCCCGTTCGTCGAGCACGCGGCGGTGGAACCGCGCCGCGGTGCCGCGAGTCGCCGCCCACCCCTACATGATCATCAGCGCCGGGACGCACAGGAATGTCACAGCGGTCCGGACGGCATTCGGACGACACCGATCGTGCGGATCGAGCGCGCCGGCGACCCCATGCAGGCAAGCGAGCGCAGTGATCTGCGTCACTCCGGCCTGTTTCCCTGTGATGTTCCCCGGCCCGGCCGCGCTGGGTGGGTGGGTCACCCCTGTGACGGGTGTGCCCTCCGTGACTTTGTTCTGTGGCCCTTTGCCGGGCCCGAGGGGTGGATACGTCGTGAGTCGTCGTACGTCGCATGCGTACAGACCGCTGAGTCTCAAGCGTCGGGTGTGGCTGACGCTCGGTGCCGTGGTCCTGGGGGGCGGGGGCGTGGTGACCTACGCCGTCGCCAGCCCCTCCGACCATGGGGCGGCGGGCCGTGCCAAGCGCCCGGTGAAGGTCTACGACCTCACGCTGAAAGGCACCGAAGCCGGCAGGCGGGAGCTGCCGCGCACGGACACCGAGCAGTTCTCGATGGTCGGCGTCTCATGGACGGGCGGAGCCAAGCGGCTCGACGGCACGGCGCAGGTGCGCACCCGCAGCCTGGAGACCGGCGAGTGGAGCGCCTGGCGCGACCTCGAAGTGAACGTCGACCCGCTGGAGAAGCCCGGCCCCCGTGTGCGCGGCGCCTCCGAGGCCCTGTGGGTCGGCTCCTCCGACGGCGTCCAGGTACAGGTCGTCCGCAAGAACGGCGCCACCGGCCCGCTGCCCAAGGGACTCGAGGTCAACCTGGTCGACCCGGGCGTGGTGACCGACGCCGAGACCAGGTCCACCACCGGTGAGCCGGCCGCGTTCGTCGCCGAGACGAGTCCCGGGGCCACGCCCACCGACTCGACCACCCCGACCGACTCGGCCACGCCCACGGACTCCGCCGCACCCGGCGACGGCACCACCACCACGCCCACGGACGGTCAGACCACCACGTCCCCGGCGCCGACCGGCACCGCGCCCACGGCCACCCCGACCGACTCGGTGTCCGCCTCGCCCACGACGAGCGCGTCGGCCACCACGCCCTCCGCACCGCCGTCCACCGTGCCCGAACCGCCGATCACCTCGCGCGCCGACTGGGGCGCCGACGAGTCGCTCAGCCCCGACCCGTCGGACTACAACGCGGACGTCAAGGCCGTCTTCGTCCACCACACCGACGGGGCCAACGACTACTCCTGCGCCGACTCCGCGTCGATCGTGCGGGGCATCTACGCGTACCACACGCAGGTCAACCACTGGAACGACATCGGCTACAACTTCCTCGTCGACAAGTGCGGCACCATCTTCGAGGGCCGCAAGGGCGGCGTCGACCTGCCGGTGCTCGGTGCCCACACCTACGGCTGGAACCGGGAGTCCGCGGGCATCGCGGTGCTCGGTGACTACACCAGCACCAGCGCCTCCAACGCCGCGCTGGCCTCGATCGCCCGCGTGGCGGCCTGGAAGCTCGGCCAGTACGGCGCCGACCCCTCCGGGACGGTCCAGCTCACCGCGGGCGCGACCCAGACGAACTACTTCGGCACCAGCTTCACCGCGGGCGGCAAGTACACGTTCCAGCGGATCTCCGGCCACCGTGACGGCTACAACACGCAGTGCCCCGGCGGGTCGCTCTACAACCAGCTGCCGACCGTCCGCGCCTGGGCGTCCGGCCCGGTGCAGGGCCTGAAGGTCTCCTCGGTCGGCGGCGCGGGCCTGTCCGGCTCGACGTTCTACACCAAGGGCGGCATCACCGTGCACTGGACGGCCACCACGCCGTCCTCGCTCATCTCGGGCTTCAAGCTGCTCGTCGACGGCAAGACCGTGGCCACCGCCCCCGGCTCCGCCACCTCCGTCGGTGCCACCCTGCCCCTGGGCAGCCACACCGTCGCGGTACAGGCCGTCCACCAGTCCGGCAAGACCTCCACCAGCGCTTCGGTGAACGTCGTGGCGGAGACGACGGCGCCGACCTTCACCACCACCCCGGCGCTCTCCCTGCGCACCGGCACCGTCAACACCGGCGCCGTCCCGGTCACCCTCGGCTGGAAGGCCGCCGACAACACCGCGCTCAGCTCCGTGAAGCTGCTGTCCCCGACCACGGCCACCTTCGGTCCGACCACCACCGGCTCCAGCCGCACCGCCACGTCCGGCACGGCCACGACCTGGTCGATGCGTGCCTACGACTACGCCGGCAACTACCGCACGGTCTCCCCGGCGTACACCCCGGTGATCCTCCAGGAGAGCTCCGCCACCAAGTCCGGCAGCTGGACCACTCGCTCCTCCACCAGCTACCTCGGCGGCAAGTCCTACTCCAGCGGTTCCAAGGGCGCCAGCCTCGCCTGGACCTTCACCGGCCGTTCAGCCGCCTGGGTGGTCTCCCGCGCCTCCACCTCCGGTCAGGCCTACGTCTACGTCGACGGCACCAAGGTCGCCACGGTGGATCTGAAGTCCTCCACCACCCTCTACCGGCAGGCGATCTGGACCAAGACGTGGACCGGCAGTGCCCAGCACACGGTCAAGGTCGTGGTGGTCGGCACCAGCGGCCGTCCCACCGTCACCACCGACGGCCTCGTCTACATCAAGTAACCCGGCGCCGCCGACGTCGGCGGCGTGCCGTCCGACCGGCGCATGCGGTCCCGCATGCGCCGGTCGGCGTGTGCGGGGACCGGCATGACCTCGCAAGCGCCCGAGCGGTCAGCCGGCCGACCGGTGCCGGTCCCTCCGGGAGCAGCCCCCTCTTCTGCGGCCGTCAGTGCTTCTACGGCCGTCAGCGCCTCGCGGCCGGCAGTGACCGCCATTCGGAGGCATGCGCCGGGGCGAGGTCCACCCTGGCCGACCCCAGGGCCGGGGAACCGGTGGTGGGAGCGCACAGAGCCTTCGCCATGAACGTGTTGATGGCGTCGTCGATCGGGCTCGGGGTCACCGTGCCGTCCGGTCCGAGCTTGTCGTACTTCGACAGGTTGTAGGCGAGCGCCATCTGCCGGCGGCCGTCCGGGCTGGAGATCACCCATGTCTCGGCGCCGAACACCGCGCCGCTGTGGCCCCAGAACGTGCCGCATCCCCAGTCGAACCGTCTGACGCCCAGACCGTAATGCCCCGTCACGTTGCCCTGGTCGTCGGTCATCGGGACCGTCGTCTCCATCTCGGCCAGTTCGGCGGCGGGGAGCAGCCGGCCGGTGAGCAGCTGCCGGTAGAAGCGGTCGAGATCCGCCATGGTGGAGACGACGGCGCCGGCGGTTCCGGCCCAGGACATGTCGTAGACGCTGTAGTCGCGCGGTGGATCGATCAGTCCGTAGAAGGACTCGTACAGCTTCGGGTGCGGGCCGGTGATGCGCGGGCTGACGGGGAAGTACGTGTGCCGCAGACCTGCCCGGCGGATGACGTTGCGCGTGATGTACCGCTCGGGACTCTCGCCGGTGAGCTTGCCGAGCAGCAGCCCCGCGATGATGTAGTTCGTGTTGGAGTACGACCACTTCTCGCCGGGAGCGCCGGTCGGCGGAGCCTGCACTCCCATCCGGACCAGCTCCCGTGGGTCGAGGTGCCGGAAGCGGTTCTCGTCCAGGCTGCTCGTGGACAGCGTCTGCAACGACGGGAAGGCGTAGAGGACGTAGTCCCCGATACCGCTGGTGTGGTTCAGCAGCATTCGCACGGTGATCCGGTCACCACGCTGTCCGGGGACGAGGCCGGGGAGGTACCGGGAGACGGGCGCGTCCAGGTCGAGGCGGCCCGCGGCGACCTGCTGGAGCAGGGCGACAGCGGTCATCGCCTTGGAGATGCTGCCGATCCGCTGCTCCATGTCCGGCGTCACCGGACGGCCGGTGTCCCGGTCGGCGACACCGGCGGCACCGCGCCAGGTGGTGCCGCCGTCCCGCACGGCCGCGTAGGCGCCGTACACGCCGGCGGTGTGGATGGCCTCGAGCGCGTCCGCCAGGGCCGCCCGGTCCATGGCCGGCCGGTGGGCAGCGGAGGCGGGGGTGGCCGGGCGGGTGGCCGCTTGTGCCTGGGGGAGCGCGGCAGCCGAGGTGACGAGGGCGACGGCACAGCTGAGGGCAACGGCCCATCCCCGTCTTGTCGGGGCCGGGCGTCGCTCGTGCCGGCGTGCTAAGTGCATGGGTTGTATCAGCCTCTCTGCGTGCGGGAACCGGGAAAGATCCTCACGGTGATCTTCGCCGGGGCGGTGGTGAGGGGCATCGTGCACGCGGAGGAGCAGCGGAGGAGCAGGGGTACTACCGGCGGACGAGCGGATTTCGGTCAGGTGGTTCCGACCGGGCGATGGGAAGGCCGGGGGCGGGGTGCGGCACGGCACCCCGGGCCGTTGAGTGTGCGCGTTCCAGCCCGTAAACGATAGAAAGGGGATATGACTGGAGAATCCGGTCGATCTGCGCGCCGTCGGCGCCGCCCACGCGGCTCGCTGAGCGTGCGCAGTCTCGCCGGGCAGGTCTTTCTCCTGCAGTTCGCCGTCGTGGTGCTGCTCGTCGCCGCCACGCTGGTGGCTCTCGTGGTGCAGGCCCGGCGCGACAACATGGCGGACGCCCGGAACCGCACGCTCGCCGCCGCCCAGACGTTCGCCAACTCGCCGGGGATCGTGGCCGCGCTGAACAGTCCGGATCCGAGCGCGGTGCTCCAGCCGCATGCCGAGGCGGCCCGGAAGGCCGCTGGTGTCGACGCCGTCATCGTGTACCGGCTGGACGGGATCACCCTCGCCCACAGGGATCCGCACCAGATCGGCAAGCATGTCATCGGCCCCTACGCGCAGGCCGCGGCCGGCAAGCCGTTCACCATGACCTTCCAGGGGTCCCTGGGGCTCTCGGTGATCTCGGCCGTCCCGGTCAGGGCCCCCGACGGCTCGGTCGTCGCCATCGTCTCCGTTCCCGTCACGGTCGAGAAGGTGCAGCACCGGGTGGACCGGCAGCTGCCGGTGCTCTTCGGCGGCGCCGCCGGGGCGCTGGTCATCGCCGTGGGCGGGTCCGCCCTGGTGAGCCGCCGGCTGCGGCGGCAGACCCATGGCCTGGGCCCGACCGAGATGACCCGGATGTACGAGCACCACGACGCGGTCCTGCACGCCGTACGGGAAGGCGTGCTGATCATCGACGCCGAGGGCAGGCTGCTGCTGGCCAACGACGAGGCACGGCGGCTGCTGGACCTGCCGGCCGACGCCGAGGGGCGTCATGTCACCGATCTGTGCCTCGAGGAGGACCTGCCCGGGCTGCTGGCCTCCGACAGCTCGGCCACCGACGAGGTGCACCTCGCGGCCGACCGCCTCCTCGCGGTCAACAAGCGGCCCACGGCACCCCACGGGCCGGCCGGCAGCGTGGTGACGCTCCGGGACACCACGGAGCTGCTCGCGCTGTCCGGCCGGGCGGAGGTGGCGCGCGAACGCCTGAAACTGCTCTACGACGCCGGGGGCCGGATCGGCACCACCCTGGACGTGAAGCGCACCGCCGAGGAACTGGCGGAGGTGGCGGTGCCCCGGTTCGCGGACGTGGTCACCGTCGAACTGCTGGACCCGGTCCTGTCCGGCGGGGAGCCCTCCGCGGCGAACCCCGACGTGCGTCGGGTCGCGATCGCGGGCCTGCACGACGACCGTCTCCTCTACCCCGTCGGCGCGCTGTTCCGGTTCATCCCCGCCCACCCCGTCGCCCGGGCGATGGAAGGCGGAGCGGCGGTCCTCGTCAGGGACCTGAGCGCGGACGGCAGCTGGGTGGCCCAGGACGCCGTACGGTCCCGGCGCATCCTCGACCACGGCATCCACTCCCTGCTGGCGGTCCCGCTGCGGGCCCGCGGGGTGGTACTGGGAGCGGTCGACTTCTGGCGGTGGCGCGGCTCCCCGCCGTTCGACGAGGAGGACGTGTCCTTCGCCGAGGAGCTGGTCGCCCGGGCCGCGGTGAGCATCGACAACGCCCGCCGCTTCACCCGTGAGCACACGATGGCCGTCACCCTGCAGCACAGCCTGCTGCCCCGCGGGCTTCCCGAGCAGTCCGCCCTCGACGTGGCCTACCGCTATCTGCCCGCGCAGGCCGGAGTGGGCGGCGACTGGTTCGACGTCATCCCGCTGTCCGGTGCCCGGGTGGCCCTGGTGGTCGGCGACGTCGTAGGCCACGGCCTGCACGCCGCGGCCACCATGGGCAGGCTGCGGACCGCCGTGCACAACTTCTCCGGCCTGGACATGCCCGCGGACGAGCTCCTCGGCCGACTGGACGAACTGGTGGCCCAGATCGACGCCGAGGAGGTCACCGCAGGGGAGGACGGGCAGGGGATCGCCGGGGCGAGCTGCCAGTACGCCGTCTACGACCCCGTCTCCGGGCAGCTGGCCATCGCCACCATGGGCCACCCGGGACCGGCGGTCGTCCATCCCGACGGGAGCGTCGACTTCCCGCCCGTGCCCGTCTCCCCGCCCCTCGGCCTGTGCGCCGGTCTGCCCGTGGAGAGCACCGAGCTGAGCGTGCCCGAGGGGTCTCGGCTGGTGCTCTTCACCGACGGCCTGGTCGAGGACCGCGACCGCGACCTGGACACCGGTCTCGCGACCCTGCGCGCCGCCCTGACCGGACCCGACCGCACTCCGGAGGCCACCTGCGCGAGGGTGATGGACGCGCTGCTGCCCGAGCGGCCCTCGGACGACATCGCGCTGCTGGTGGCCCGCACCCGCTGTCTCGGCCCCGACCGGGTCGCCGAGTGGCAGGTGCCCCGCGACCCCGCGGCGGTGGGCCCGGTGCGCACCGCCTGCGCCCGCCGGCTGACGGAGTGGGGCCTGGAGGAGAACGTCTTCACCGCCGAGCTCATCCTCAGCGAGCTGATCACCAACGCGATCCGCTACGGCGGCGAACCCATCTCCGTCCGGCTGCTGTGCGACCGCGCCCTGATCTTCGAGGTGGCGGACGGCAGCAGCACCTCGCCCCGGCTGCGCCGGGCGAAGGCCACCGACGAGGGGGGCCGCGGACTGTTCCTGGTCGCCCAGTTCGCCGAGCGCTGGGGCACCCGCTACACGGGCACCGGCAAGGTCATCTGGGCCGAACAGTCCCTCCACGGCGGCGCCACGCCGGGCGCCGAAGGGCTCGGCGAGATCCTGCTCGGCCAGTGGGAGGACACGGCCCTGTGAGGGCGCCGCACACACCGCCTCACCTGCGCGATCGCCCGGCGTGGGTACGCTGGCCTGGATGACCGAAGGGCCGACGCGGTACCCGTACCGCGGCTGAAGGCCCGAGAGTTCCGGAACTCCACGATCGCGCCGTCCGCACCCCGTCTGGAGCCGTCGTGACCGCACCCCGTGGCCGAGCCGCAGCCGTCCTCGGCTGCCTCGCCCTCACGGCACTGTGCCTGAACGCCTGCGGCGGCCCACCGGCCACCCGGCTCGAGAAGCCGGCGACGGCGACCTCCGCGGAGAACGTGGGCGGCATGCGGGCCCTGGCCGCCGCGGCGAAGAAGGAGGGCAGGCTCACGGCGATCGCGCTTCCGCGTGACTGGGCCGACTACGGCGGCCTGATCGACGGCTTCCAGAGGAAATACGGGATCAAGGTGACCGTCCAGCACCCACTGGGGCACAGCCAGGACGAGATCAACGCCCTCAGAAGCAGCGGAACGCGGCCGACCGCCCCCGACGTGATCGACGTCGGCGACAGCTTCGCGCGGACAGCGGTGCGGCAGAACCTGCTCGCGCCGTACAAGGTCGCGGCGTTCGACGCGATCCCCGGCAACCAGAAGGACCCCGGGGGCCGCTGGTCCAACAACTACGGCGGCTACATCTCGATCGGCTGCGACGCCCGGCGCGTCAAGCCCTGCCCCCAGACCTTCGCCGATCTGCTGGAGCCCGCCTACAAGGGGATGGTCGCCCTCGCCGGCGACCCGACCCGGTCGGAGACCGCCTTCGCCAGCGTCTACGCCGCCGCGCTGGCGAACAACGGGTCGTTCGACGACATCCGGCCCGGCATCGACTTCTTCACCAAGCTGAAGAAGAGCGGCAACTTCAATCCCCTGCCCGCCACCTCGGCGACGGTCCGGGACGGCCGGACACCCATCACCGTCAACTGGGACTACATCAACCTCCACGCCGCCGACGAGCTCCGCGGCAAGGGCGTGGACTGGCAGGTCTCGATCCCGTTCGACGGCAGCTTCGCCCAGTACTACGCTCTGGCGGTCAACAGACACGCCCCGCACCCGGCGGCCGCCCGCCTGTGGCAGGAGTACCTGTTCAGCACGGAGGGCCAGAACCTCCGGCTGCACGGCTATGCCCGCCCGGTCCTCATGGACGTCATGCGGAAGGACGGCACCCTGGACAAGACCGCCGCCGCCCGGCTGCCGACGGTGGAGGGAACACCGCAGTTCCCGACGGACGCGCAACTGGAGAAGGCCAGGCGGACCGTCGACCGGGGCTGGACGGCGGCCGTCTCCGGCTGACCGGCGCGCCCTACGAGGAGTCGGTGGGCGGCAGCGGCTGCTCGGTCCAGATGGTCTTGCCCGTGGGGGTGTAGCGCGTCCCCCACTGGTGGGTCATCTGGGCGATGATGTACAGGCCCCGGCCGCCCTCGTCGTCGCTCGCCGCGTGGCGCAGGTTCGGGGCGGTGTGCCCGGTGTCGGACACCTCGCAGATCAGGGAGCCCGCGGCGAAGCCGCTGATCGGCTCCGTGCGGATCAGGCGCACCTGGATCGGGCCGCCGACGTAACGGATCGCGTTGGTGACCAGCTCGGTCACGATGAGCTCGGTGGTGAACACGAGGTCGTCGAGACCCCAGTCGCCGAGCTGCTTGCCGACGGTGTTGCGGACGGTGGCGACCGCCGCCGGGTCCGCCGCCAGCTCCCACTGTGCGAGCCGGTTGCGGTCCAGCAGGCGGGTGCGGACCAGCAGCAGCGTGGCGTCCTCGTCCACCGGCCCGGGCAGCAGCGCGGCCACCGCCCGGTCGCACAGCTCCTCCAACGACTCGCGGTGACCGGTGAGGGCCCGGGCGAGCAGACCGCGCCCGGCCTCGGGGCCGTCCGCCGCCTGGAAGAGGCCGTCCGTGAAGAAGGCGAGAAGGCTGCCCGGCGCGAGCCGCAGTTCGGTGGACTGGTAGGGCGGGCCGGCGCCTCCGAGCGGCGGGCCGGGCGGGAGCTCCGGGTAGTCGGCGACGCCCGTGTCCGGCGCGACGACCGCCAGTGGCGACCGGCCCGCCCGCGCCAGGCTGCACTGTCCCGACACCGGGTCGTAGACCGCGTACAGGCAGGTCACCCCCCGGGCCTCGTCGGCGTGCCGGCCGTGGCCCGCGGGATGGCCGGGCGCGCGCTCGTGCGCGGTCTGCTCGACCAGGTCGGCCAGCCGGGCGAGCAGCTCGTCCGGGGCCAGGTCCAGCCGGGCCAGCACGCGGACGCCTGTACGCAGGCGCCCCATCGTGGCGGCCGCCCGCAGCCCGTGGCCGACCACGTCCCCGACGACCAGACCGACCCGGGTGCCCGACAGTGGGATGACGTCGAACCAGTCGCCGCCCACCCCGGACCCGTTGTCGGCGGGCAGATAGCGGCTCGCGGCCTGTACGGCGGTGTGCGGCGGCAGGCGGTGCGGGAGCAGGCTCCGCTGGAGCTTGAGGGCCGCGGTGTGCTCACGGGTGATCACCAGCATCAGCACGAAGCCCAGCAGCAGGGCGCCCAGGCCCACCACCGTGACCCCGCCCGTCGGGCCGATCACCGGCAGGTCGACGACCGTCGCGCCGTAGCGGGGGTCCGCGTAGACGCCGAAGGCGGCGTAGAGGAACAGCGCGAGCATCAGCAGACCGCCGAGCCCCGGCAGCACGCCCTTGCACAGCAGGTCACGGGCGCTGCGGGTGAGGACCCTGCGGTGGTACCACAGGCAGGCGAAGCCGGTCAGCCCGTAGTAGAAGGCGATCGCGAGGCCGACCGATTCGACCGAGTCGGCCAGGAAGTCCCGGCTGAACGAGGACAGCAGGAGCAGAACGGCGATGGAGAGCGCGCCCATCCCGACGGTCGACCAGGTCGGGGTGAGGAACCTGCGGTGGACCCGGGCGAACCGGGCGGGGACCGCCTTGTGGACCGCCATGGAGAACACGGTGCGGGCCAGCGGCAGGATGGTCGTCTGGGTGGAGGCCAGCGCCGAGGTCAGCACCATCAGGATCAGCAGCCTGGAGAACACCAGCCCCGGTCCGTGGTTGCCGAAGACGGCGTCGCCCAGCCCGGAGAGCACATCGCCCGAGTTGCCGGCGTTGCCCAGCCCGATGCCCGAGCTGCCGATCCCGGCGAACGCCTGCGCGGACGTCGACACCAGCGCGTAGGTGACCAGGAGCAGCACGGTGGAGACCACCGCGGCGCGCCCGGGGGTGCGGGTGCTGTCGACGGTTTCCTCATTGACCGAGACGGCGGTGTCCCAGCCCCAGTAGATGAACACCGCCACGAGGAGGCCCGAGGTCAGCGCCTTCGCCGAGGACACCTGGAAGGGGTCGAACCAGGAGGCGGAGATGTGGATGGCCGTCGGGGGAGCTCTGGTGTAGACCCTGACCAGCGCGGTCACCGCGAACAGGACCAGCACCGCCACCTCGACGCACAGCAGCCAGCGCTGGAGGGCGGCCGAGATCTCGATGCCGATGTAGCAGACGGCGGTCAGTACGACGATCCAGGCGACGCCCGCCACGGTGGTCCACAGCCGGCTCGCCGCCAGGCCCTCCAGGCCCACCAGCCGGAAGCCGTAGATCCCGGCGATCTCGGCGAGGTTGGCCAGGACCAGGATGTCCGCGACGATCAGGCCCCAGCCGGCCATCCAGCCGGTGCGCGGCCCGAAGGCACGGGTCGCCCAGGTGAAGGCGGTCCCGCAGTCGGCGTTGGACGCGTTCAGCTCCCGGTAGGCGTACGCGATCATCAGCATCGGGATGAAGGCCAGCATGGTGACGATCGGGGCCTGCAGTCCCACACCCGCCACGATGAGGCCCAGCGTGGCCGCCAGGCTGTACGCCGGGGCGGTGGAGGCCAGGCCGATGACGACCGAGGAGAACATCCCGAGGGCGCCGCTCTTGAGCCCTTTCCGGCCGGGCCCCGTGCCGGGGGCGGGGCGGCCGGCGGGACGAGTCGAAAGTGTGGCCTTGTCACCCACCTTGCCCATTATGTGGAGAATCGGCAGGGAGCGCTTCTTCGTCACCGGGCGGGGCGACCGGGCCGGGGAGGGCGTCCCGGGCCGGGGAGGGCGTCCCGGGCCCGGTGGTCTCAGGGCCCGGCCAGCCCCGTCTTCAGCCCCGCCCCGCACAGCGGCACCACCGCACTGCGGGATCCGAGGACCCCTTCCCGTACGGCCGCCCAGCAGGCCACGCCCGTCGACTCCACGTACAGGCCCCGGGACGCCAGGTCGAGTTGGGCGTGGCGGATCCGGTCCTCGGTCACCGTCAGGAACGTGCCGCCCGAGTCGCGTACCGCGCGCAGGATCTGGCGGGCCCGGGGCGGCCGCGGGATCGCGATCCCCTCGGCCGACGTCGGCCCCGCGGGAGTGACGTCCACCAGGTCCTCGGCGCCCTCCTCCCACGCGCGTGCCAGCGGGGCGACCGCCGCCGCCTGCACCGCGTACAGCACCGGGCGGCGGTCGAGCAGCCCCGCCCCGTACAGCTCCGCGATCGCGAGGGAGGCGCCCAGCAGCAGCGTGCCGTTGCCGACGGGGAGCACCAGCACGTCCGGGAGCCGCCCGCCGAGGTCCTCCCACAGTTCGTGGACGTACGTCTTCGTGCCGTGCAGGAAGTAGGGGTTGAAGACGTGCGACGCGTAGAACACCCCCGGCTCGTCCGCCGCGTCGCGTGCCACCCGCGCCGCCGCCTCACGCCCGCCCTCGACCGGCACCACCCGCGCGCCGTGCGCCTCCATCTGCTCCAGCTTCTTGGCCGAGGTGCCCTCGGGGACGTACACCGTGCACGGCAGCGCGGCCCGGGCGCAGTACGCGGCGATCGCCGTGCCCGCGTTGCCGCTGCTGTCGGCGATCACCTGCCGGGGCTTCAGGCGCAGCGCGAGTTCGGCCAGCAGCACCGCGCCGCGGTCCTTGAAGGACAGCGTCGGCATCAGGAAGTCCAGCTTCGCCGAGATGCCGTCCGTCAGCTCCACGAGCGGTGTACGCCCCTCGCCGAGACTGATCGAGGGCCCCGCGAGCGGCAGCGTCTCCGCGTACCGCCACAACGAGTTCACCCGGCCGCCGAGGGACTTCAGCGGGGCGGGCGTGGGCGCGAAGTCCAGGTCCAGCGGGCCGCAGCAGACGGGGCAGCACCAGGCGAGCGACTCCGCGGCCACCCGGGTGCCGTCCGCCGGGCAGTAACAGTCCGGCAAAGGTGTCATGCGTGAAGGCTAGTTCTCGGTCTTCCTGACTCTCTGTCATGAGGGGTGTGCGGCTTCCGTGTTCGGGGCAGGTGTGACGGCGTCCGTAACGGGGAGAAAGTGCCTGGGTAAGCCCTCGGCAGAGAGAAGTCATCACATCGGGTGATTCTTTGGCCCGTGCTTGCATGGCGGAACCGACGGTTGCCAGGCTGTTGCTGTCTGTACAACCTGATGGGAGCGGCCAGTGACTTTCGGTGAGCAGCCGGCGTATCTGCGTGTCGCGGGTGATCTGCGCAAGAAGATCGTCGACGGTCTGCTGCCACCGCACACCCGGCTGCCGTCCCAGGCCCGCATCCGCGAGGAGTACGGCGTCTCGGACACGGTCGCCCTGGAGGCGCGCAAGGTGCTGATGGCCGAGGGGCTGGTGGAGGGCCGCTCCGGGTCGGGCACCTACGTCCGGGAGCGGCCGGATCCGCGGCGCGTCGCCCGCTCCGGGTTCCGGCCGGAGAGCGGCGCGACCCCGTTCCGCCAGGAGCAGGCGGACGCCTCCGTGCGCGGGACCTGGGAGTCGCACAGCGAGCAGACGGCGGCGAGCGGCGCGATCGCCGAGCGGCTCGCCATCCAGCCGGGTGACCGGGTGATGTGCACGAAGTACGTGTTCCGCGACGCGGGCGAGGCGATGATGCTGTCCACGTCGTGGGAGCCGCTCGCGCTGACGGGGCGCACCCCCGTGATGCTGCCCGAGGAGGGCCCGCTCGGCGGCATGGGGGTCGTGGAGCGGATGGCGGCCATCGACGTGATCGTGGACAACGTCACGGAGGAGGTCGGCGCCCGCCCCGGCCTCGCGGAGGAACTCCTGGCCCTGGGCGGCGTCCCCGGCCATGTGGTCCTGGTCATCCAGCGGACGTTCTATGCCTCGGGGCGCCCGGTCGAGACGGCGGACGTGGTGGTACCGGCGGACAGGTACCGGGTGGCGTACCACCTGCCGGTGAAGTAGGAGTAGCCGGAAGCCGGTGAAGTAGCCGAAAGGGGGCGGGGTGGCCCCTTCGGGAGTGCACGACACCCGCCTCCGAGAGCACCGTGACACCCCGCCTCCGAGAGCACCAGCACCCGTGACACCCCGCCTCTGGAACGAGCCCGCGGTGTCCGCCTCGACGAGCCCGCGGCGTCCGCCGCCGACAAGTCTCACCCCGGCCGTCGCGCCCGTCCGCCCTCAAGTCTCTTTCCCTGGCC
Source organism: Streptomyces sp. NPDC093984 (assembly GCF_044764595.1). NCBI lineage: Bacteria > Bacillati > Actinomycetota > Actinomycetes > Kitasatosporales > Streptomycetaceae > Streptomyces > Streptomyces sp. NPDC093984. Next base: position 593,010 of record NZ_JBIWIM010000002.1, read on the forward strand.
CCCGGTTGCCCCGCTGTCCAGGCTGTCCCGCCGCTGCAATCCGGTCGTTTCTCGCCGCCTGACCCCCCGGCGCTTCACGCTGCTCCGCGTGCACCAGGGGCGTGTTAGGGGGCGCGTGTGACGGCGCGCGCCCCCTCCGTCATGGCTGGTTGCGTACCTCTTTGTGAAAAGTCGGATTCGCTGCGTGAAGGTAAGGCGTAGGCTCAGGCATATGCGCAGTGCGGTTTCCTTGGTGGGCGGGACATGTCGGAAGCCGGGGGCGGGACTCGGGCGGGCAGGGGCGGGAAGGAGCAGTGGGGCGCGATGGACGACAGCACGGTCACTCTCCCCTGGCTCGTCATACGGCAGGACGACAACGGCAACCGCTACCGCGTGGGCAGGTACGCCACCCGCGCCGAGGCACAGAAGATCGTGGACAGCCTCGCCGACCGCGGCCACAAACAGCTCTACTGGGTAGAGCGCATCGGGCAGAACGCAGGCGCGTGAGCCGCACCCGTAGCGCGTGGGTGACCCGTCCCGCGTGGGTGACCCCTCGTGCGGCTCCCGTAGGCTCCGGCGCATGACGCAACCGATCGTGGTGGTCGGCGCCGCCGTGCTGGACGGCGGCCGCCTCCTGGCCGCCCGCCGCAGCGCACCACCGGAACTCGCCGGCCGCTGGGAGCTGCCCGGCGGCAAGGTCGAACCCGGAGAGACCCCCGAGCAGGCCCTCGTGCGCGAGCTGCGCGAGGAACTCGGCGTCACGGCGGAGCCGGTCGCACGCGTCCCGGGGGAGTGGCCCCTCAAGCCCGGGTACGTCCTTCGTGTGTGGACCGCCCGCCTCGTCGCCGGCACCCCCGAGCCCCTCCAGGACCACGACGAGCTGCGCTGGCTGACCCCCGAGCAGGTCTGGGACGTCGACTGGCTCGATCAGGACGTCGCGGCGGTCCAAGCGGTAGGGGCCGCGTGGCAGCCGCTCCCGCACCACGGCGCCTCATAGAGCCTGGAACTACCGCCCTCCGGGCGGACCGCGGCAGTTCGACGACCGTGCCCGGCGGTGTGAACGCGGGCTTCTATGCATGGATACGGTAAAACCTGTGCCCGCCTCGTGAAGGGCCCCCGTCGCCGCGCAGGCCGGAATGTCACGGCCCCCACCTGCGGAAAAGCCGCAAGTCGCGCCCCGCGGCGGGGTCGTCCCGGTATCTCGGCGGCTGGTGGTGATGGGGCTGGTGTTGCGCCAGGGGCTGGCGCCCCATACGCCGTTCGTGCCACAGTGCGCCCCAGTGCGCGGTAAGGCGCCATTGATATCGGGTATGTGCCCATTAACCCCACGAAACCGGACATGGGTGGGCTTCTGGCCTGGGAAGTGATCGGCGTGCTCGACACCCAAGGCGAAAGCGCCGAGTGGACGTTCCCCGCAGACCCCGGTGCGGTCCGCACCGCCCGCGCCGTCGTCCGGGGCCAGCTGCGCGCCTGGGGTCTCGACGAGCTCGGCGATGTCGCCGCGCTGCTGGTCAGCGAGCTGGTCACCAACTCGATGCGGCACGCCTCGGGCCCCATCGGCGTCCGCCTCGTGCGGGCCGCCGGCCCCGTGCGCACCCTGCGCGTCGAGGTCTCCGACCCGCTCCCCGACTTCCCCCGCGAGCGCAGGGCCCGCTCCGACGAGGAGGACGGCCGTGGTCTGCAGCTGGTCGCCCACTCCTCGCGCCGCTGGGGCACCCGGCCGGCGGACATCGGAAAGACGGTCTGGTTCGAGCTCGCGGTTCCCTGCTGACCGCGCTCATCCGGTGCACGGCAGCGCGCCGCCGGCGCTGTCGGCGGGGTGCGCACCGACCGATCGGATCGAGCCAGGAGCCCGGGCGGCGTTCTTTGGTTCGAGCGGGCACCACCTGGTTAGAAGACTGGGAGTATTGCCCGGCCGGTCCAAAAACCATCGGGATCGTGCTGTGATCGTGAACACCGTGTTGTGCGGCACCGTAGTGCTGGATACTGCGGGCAGCCGCCCCCGGTGACCGGTGCCGGACGCGGTGAGCTGGAGGGGACGGTTCGCGTGAGCGAGATACCAGCGAAGGCCACGGAGTCCGAGGACCCGTCGGACGGCGCGAGGGGCGGGGCCGCGGTCGATGCCGCCGCGGCCGTCGAACCGCGCGACCCGGCGGGCGGTCCCCTGTGGCAGAGCAGTCCGCCCGGCTCCATCTACGACTACATCAAGGTCGCCTCCTTCTCCCTCGGCCCCGACGGGCTCGTCGACCAGTGGAGCCTGCGCGCCGAGCATCTCTTCGGCATCCCCGCCGAGCGGGCCGTGGGCATGGACCCCATCGAGGCGTTCGTCGCCGCGGACCTGCGCGAGCGCGGCCAGCGCAAGATGGCCGAGATCCTGGACGGCCGCGAGTGGACCGGCGTCATCCCCTTCCGGCTGCCCGACGCGGAGCGGACCGAGGGGCTCGCCGAGGTCTATGTGATGCCCACCACAACCGAGGACGGCGAACAGGGCGCGGTGTGCATCATCGTCGACGCCCGCACCCTTCGCAGCATCGAGACCGACCTCGCCGCCTCGCAGGCGATATTCGGCCAATCTCCTTTCGGCTTCCTGCTGATCGACCCCGACCTGCGGGTACGCCGCGCCAACGAGCGGTTCGCCTCCACGTTCGGCGGCGCGCCCGCCGAACACCGCGGCCGCACCGTCCACGACTACCTGCAGTCCCCGGAGGCCGAGCGCATCACCGCCACGCTGCGGCGCGTCCTGGAGACCGGCCAGTCCATCACGGACATGCACATCACCGGGTTCGTCCCCGGCTCCGACGAGCGCAAGCACTGGTCCGTCAACCTCTACCGGGTGCACAGCGGCAGCGGCCGGCCCATCGGAATCGCCTGGCTCGGAACCGACATCACCGCGCGCCGCGCCGCCGCCCGCGAGGCCGCCGCCGCCCGCCGCAACCTCGCCCTGCTGAACGAGGCCGGCGCCCGCATCGGCAACTCCCTCGACCTGGAGACCACCGCCCGCGAACTCCTCGACGTCGTCGTGCCCGGCTTCTGCGACCTCGCCACCGTCGACCTCTACCAGGGGCTGCTGGCCGGCGACGAGACACCGCCGGGCCTGCCCGACGGCAGCGCCGAGCTGCGCCGCGTCGCGTTCGCCAGCGCCGTCTCGGACGCGCCCCTGGCCGGCGGGCCCGCGCCCGTCGAGGTCGGCGCGGTGCACCACTTCTCCTTCAACTCGGCCTTCGCCGACGCCCTGCGCACCGCGCGCCCCCGGCACATCTCCGCCGAGGACGGCGGCCTGATCCAGTCCACTCTCGCGGTCCCGATGGTCGCGCACGACACCGTGGTCGGCCTCGCCCAGTTCTCCCGCACGAAGGGCAGCGAGCCGTTCGGGGAACGCGACCGCGCGCTCGCCGTGGAGCTCGCCGCGCGCGCCGCGGTCTGCATCGACAACGCGCGCCTGTACCGCCGCGAGCACGAACGGGCGCTGATCCTGCAGCGGTCCCTGCTGCCGCCGGGTGACCCGGAGGCCTCCGGCCTGGACATCGCCTGCCGGTATCTGCCGGGAAACGCGGCCACCGGGCGGCCGAGCGAGGTCGGCGGCGACTGGTTCGACGTCATCGAACTCCCCGGCCACCGCACCGCGTTGGTGGTCGGCGACGTCATGGGCCGGGGCCTGCGCGCCGCCGTCGCCATGGGCGAACTCCGCACCGCCGTGCGCACCCTGGCCCAGCTCGACCTCGAACCGGCCGAAGTCCTCGCGCAACTGGACGAGATCGCGCGCGGCCTCGGTGCCCCCGGGGGTGTCCAGCAGGCCACCCGTGCCGCCCGCCGGCCCCGCGAGGCCGACCTGTCCGAGGTCTACCTCGCGACCTGTGTGTACGCGGTCTACGACTCGGTGACGCGCCGCTGCACCTTCGCCAACGCGGGCCATCTCCCGCCGGTGCTCGTCGAGCCGGGCGAGCCCGCGCTGATGCTCGACGTGCCGCCCGGGATGCCGCTCGGTGTGGGTGGCGAGCCGTTCGAGGAGGTCGAGGTCGAACTCCCGGAGGGGGCGCTGCTGGCGCTCTACACGGACGGCCTGGTGGAGTCCCGCGACCACCCCCTGGACGAGGGCCTGCAGGCGTTCGTCGGCGCCCTCACCGACCCCTCCCAGCCACTGGAGGACGTCTGCGACCACGTCCTCGCCACTTTGGACACCCATCACGGCGAGGACGACATCGCGTTGCTGATGGCACGTGTACAGGGGCTGCCGGCCGACTCCGTCGGCGACTGGACGCTGCCCCGCGAGCCGCGCAGCGTGGGCCGGGCCCGGGAGTACGCGCGCGGACAACTGCTCAGCTGGGACCTCGAACCGCTGGTCGACACCACCGAACTCCTCGTCAGCGAGCTGGTCACCAACGCGTTGCGCTACGGCGAGGGCGAGATCAGACTCCGGCTGCTGCTTGACCGGACGCTGGTGTGCGAGGTGTGGGACTCGGGCCTGGTCCAGCCGCGCCGCCGCCGCGCCCGGGACACCGACGAGGGCGGCCGTGGGCTGCAACTGGTCGGCATGCTCTCCGCGGCCTGGGGTTCGCGCCGTACGCCGCGCGGCAAGACGGTGTGGTTCGAACTCCCGCTGCCGGGCGGCGAGGGCGGCGTCACGGACCCGGCGGAGGCGTTGCTGAGCCTCTTCTAGGCGACGGGTCCGTGTTTCCCGGTCGGGGCCCGCTCGCGGCCGGCGCCGCACGGAACAGCTCGCCGCCGTCCCTGCGCCCCCGGGTGGCCGGCCCGCCGAAGCTCGCGGGTCCGCCGTGGCCGCCAGGGCCGCGCCGCGCTGCGAGCAGGATGCCGCCGAGCACGGCGCCGCCCGTCCGCAGACCCTCGCCGTACGGCGTCCCGTACGCCCGTACGTCCCGCTCCGCGAGCCGGCGGGCCTCCCGGGCGAGTGCGTCGGCCTCACGGGCGTCGGCGAGGGCGTCGGCCGGCGCGGGGACGGGCGGCACAGCGGTGTTCACCGCGCCGCGCAGCCGTCGCTCGGCCTCGGCGAGCCGCGTCCGGGCCTCCCAGCCGACGGCGCCGCGGTGCGTGGTCACATGGTCGGCGGCCGTCCCGACGGTACTGCGGGCCACGAGCACGGCCTGCTCGAGCCGCCCCAGCGCCCCGGAACCCCGTGCCACCCGGTGCAGGGCCCGGTCCAGCCCCAGGGCCACCTGTTCGATGCGCCGCAGCGCGCCCACGGGGTCGTAGGGCCCCTCTCCGTTCCGCTCCTCCCGCACCCGCGCCACCACCGACTCGGCGTGGGCGATCGCCCGGGCGGTGTCCGTGCCCAGGAGTCCGCGGGCCTCCGCGAGGCCCGCCTCCATGTCGGTCAGGGCCGTGGGCAGGCACTCCGCCGCCGTCAGGTCCGCAGCGAGCCGGACCACACCGTCCACGAGGACCGTCGCCTGGTCGGTCGCGGCCTCGGCGGCGCGCAGCAGGGCCACCGCGTCGTCCGTCGCACCGTCCTGCAACGCCCGCCGCGCCCGGTGCAGGACGGTCGTGGCGAAGAGCAGCCGGTCCTTCGCCTGGTCGTCGTGGCCGGCCACCGGCAGACAGGCCGACAGGGCGTACCGCGCGCGTATCCCGGCGAGCGTGCGGTCCGCCTCCGGGACCCGTGCCGCCACCTCCCGCAGCCGTGCCTCGGCACGCTCCAGCGCCTCACCCGCGGTCCGCTCCAGCGCGCGGATCCGGTCGAACTCGGGCGCCTGAGCGTCCAGCCGCCGCCCGGCCGCCTCGCACCGCTCGACGACCTCCTCCAGCAGCCCCCGCGCCTGCCCCTCCCCGTCGTCGAACCGCTGCCGCAGCCGGAACGCCTGTGCCAGCTCCACCGCGGCGAACTCCACCGCCTCGGCGCACTCCCGTACGGCCGCGTCCCCGAACGCCTCCGCCGCGCGGCCGAGTTCCTCCCGGCTGGTGCGCACACAGTCGTCCGTCTCGACGAGCAACCGCCTCGCGCGCCGGTCGAGTTCGTCCAGCGGTACGACGGTGGGCAGCATCCCGCCGGGCGTCGTACGGGTCGCCGCGCGCAGCCTGCGCCGCACCGACGCGTACGCCGCCACGGCGACGGCGGCGAGCGCGGCGACCAGCGGCAGCACGAGATCCCCGGTGGAGGTGTGGTGCGGCACCAGCACCACGGCGAACACGACAGGCACCCTCCGCACGGCTCGGAACACGGCGGCCGGGCGCGGCCGGCGTCGACGGTGGGGCGGCGTCACATTTCGGAGCGTATGGCTGAACACGCGGCACCGCGACCGGGGTGCGGCGCCCGATGCACAGGACGCTCCGCCCGCAGACCCCGCTCCCCGACGGGGACTACCCCCTCGAGCGCGCACTGGAGTGCGTACGACGATGACCGGCATGCACCGGGTCCTGGCAGGGGTGACCGCGGCGGCGCTGGTGGCGGGCGCGGTGACGGGTGCAGCCGTGGTCGCGACGGGCTGGGTGCCGCCGTGGGGCGGGAGCAGGATCATGCGGCCGAGGCTGTGGGGGCACGGCACGCTGGTGGGCGCCGTGGGCATGTCCGGCTACGCGTTCCTCGGCCCCCTCAACGGCGCCCCCTTCGCCCATATGCCCCTCGCGGCCATGGGCTTCGGGCTGTATCCGGTCGGCACGGCGACGCAGCTGTCGGCCCGGCGACCCGGGCGCGCCCGGGACGCCGCTGCTACGAAGAACGCCTCCTGATCTTCGAGCCCAGCCACACCAGGGGGTCGTACTTGCGGTCGACCGCCCGTTCCTTCAGCGGGATAAGGGCGTTGTCCGTGATCTTGATGCCCTCGGGGCAGACCTCCGTGCAGCACTTGGTGATGTTGCAGTAGCCGAGGCCGTGTTCGTCCTGGGCCGCGCGTTTGCGGTCCAGGCCCCGCTCGGCCGCCGCGTCCAGCGGGTGCATGTCCAGTTCCGCGACCCGCATGAGGTAGCGCGGGCCCGCGAACGCCTGCTTGTTCTCCTCGTGGTCGCGCACCACATGGCAGGTGTTCTGGCACAGGAAACACTCGATGCACTTGCGGAACTCCTGCGAGCGGTCCACGTCCTCCTGCATCATGCGGTACTCGCCCGGGCCGAGCCCCGCGGGCGGGACGAAGGACGGGACCTCGCGCGCCTTCTCGTAGTTGAAGCCGACGTCCGTCACCAGGTCGCGGATCACCGGGAAGGTGCGCAGGGGAGTGACGGTGATCGTCTCCTCCCGGTCGAACACCGACATCCGCGTCATGCACATCAGCCGCGGCCGCCCGTTGATCTCCGCCGAGCACGAACCGCACTTGCCGGCCTTGCAGTTCCAGCGCACCGCGAGATCCGGGGCCTGGGTGGCCTGCAGACGGTGGATGATGTCCAGCACCACCTCGCCGTCGTTGACCTCGACCTTGAAGTCCTCCAGGCCGCCGCCGCCCACATCGCCCCGCCACACCTTGAAGCGGGCTTCGTAGCTGCTCATTCGTACAGCTCCTCTTCGGCGAGGTACTTCACCAGCTCCTCCTTCTCGAAGAGGGCGAGCAGGTCGGGGCGGATGGGTTCGGTGGTCTCCCGGGTGAGCGCGATCTGGCCCCGGACCGGGTCCGTCGCCGCCAGGCCCCCGGTCGGGTCGGTGAGCCGGCACAGCAGGTTGAGCCGCCGCCACGCGCGGTCCATCGACGGGAAGTCCTCGCGGGTGTGACCGCCGCGCGACTCCGTGCGCTCCAGCGCGGCCCGCGCCACGCACTCGCTGACCAGCAGCATGTTCCGCAGGTCCAGCGCCAGATGCCAGCCCGGGTTGTACTGCCGGTGCCCCTCGACGCCCGCCCGGCGCGCCCGCACCCGCAGCTCCGCCAGCTTCTTCAGCGCCTGCTGCATCTCCGACTCGCGGCGGATGATGCCGACCAGGTCGTTCATGGTCTGCTGGAGTTCCTGGTGCAGGGCGTAGGGGTTCTCCGGGGGGCGGCCCTCCTCTCCGACGTCCTCGCCGGGCGCCGGGCCCTCCGCCGAGAACGGGCGCAGCGCCTCGGCCGCAGCCGTGTCCACCTGGACGTCGTCCACGCGGGGCCGCTCGGCCAGCCCCATGGCGTACTGCGCCGCGTGCAGACCGGCCCGGCGCCCGAACACCAGCAGGTCGGAGAGCGAGTTGCCGCCCAGCCGGTTGGAGCCGTGCATCCCGCCGGCCACCTCCCCCGCCGCGTACAGGCCCGTGACCCCGCGGGCCGCCGCCGTGTCCGAGTCGACCGCGATGCCGCCCATCACGTAGTGGCAGGTCGGCCCGACCTCCATCGCCTCGGCGGTGATGTCGACGTCCGCCAGCTCCTTGAACTGGTGGTACATCGACGGCAGCCGGCGCCGGACGACCTCGGCGGGCATGCGCGTCGACACATCCAGGAAGACACCGCCGTGCGGGGAACCCCGGCCCTCTTTCACCTCGGCGTTGATGGCGCGCGCCACCTCGTCCCGGGGCAGCAGCTCGGGCGGGCGGCGGTTGTGTTCCGGGTCGTCGTACCAGCGGTCGGCCTCCGCCTCCGTCTCCGCGTACTTCTCCTTGAAGACGTCGGGGATGTAGTCGAACATGAACCGCTTGCCGTCGGAGTTCATGAGCACCCCGCCGTCGCCGCGCACCGACTCGGTGACGAGGATGCCCTTCACCGACGGCGGCCAGACCATGCCCGTCGGGTGGAACTGCACGAACTCCATGTTCAGCAGCGGCGCCCCGGCGAGCAGCGCCAGCGCGTGCCCGTCGCCGGTGTACTCCCAGGAGTTCGACGTCACCTTGAAGGACTTGCCGATGCCGCCCGTCGCGATCACGACCGCCGGGGCCTCGAGGACGAAGAAGCGGCCGGACTCGCGCTCATAGGCGAAGACACCCGACACCCGATTCCCGTCCTTCAGGATCCGGGTGACCGTGCACTCCTGGAACACCTTCAGCCGGGACTCGTAGTCGCCGGTCTCCTCCTTGTCCTCCTGCTGGAGCGCGACGACCTTCTGCTGGAGCGTGCGGATCAGCTCGAGCCCCGTACGGTCACCGACGTGCGCCAGGCGCGGATACTCGTGGCCGCCGAAGTTGCGCTGGGAGATCTTTCCGTCCTGCGTGCGGTCGAAGAGGGCACCCCAGGTCTCCAGCTCCCAGACCCGGTCGGGTGCCTCGCGCGCGTGGAGCTCCGCCATCCGCCACTGGTTGAGGAACTTCCCGCCCCGCATCGTGTCGCGGAAGTGCACCTGCCAGTTGTCGTGCGGGTTGGCGTTGCCCATCGCCGCCGCGATACCGCCCTCCGCCATCACCGTGTGCGCCTTGCCGAACAGCGACTTGCAGATCACGGCCGTGCGGGCGCCGCGCTCGCGGGCCTCGATGGCGGCGCGCAGCCCGGCGCCGCCGGCCCCGACCACGACCACGTCCCACTCCTGCCGGTCGACCACGGACATCACAAGGCCTCACTGTCGTCAGAACAAGCGCGGATCGGCGAAGGCGCCGGACGCCACCAGGTACACGTAGAAGTCGGCGAGGGCCACGCTGACCAGGGACGCCCACGCCAGCAGCATGTGCCGGGCGTTGAGCCGGCTGATGAACACCCACGTCCGGTACCGCAACGGGTGCCGGGAGAAGTGCTTGAGCTTTCCGCCGACGATGTGCCGGCAGGAGTGGCAGGAGAGCGTGTACGCCCAGATCAGCGCGATGTTCACCAGGAAGACCAGGGTGCCGAGCCCCATGTGGCCCCAGCGGTAGTGCTGGTCGCGGAAGGCGAGCACGGTGTCGTAGGTCAGGACGCCCGCCACCAGGAGCGCCGCGTAGAAGAAGTACCGGTGGACGTTCTGCAGGATCAGCGGGAAGCGGGTCTCGCCGGTGTACTTCTTGTGCGGCTCGGCCACCGCGCAGGCCGGGGGCGACGCCCAGAAGCCGCGGTAGTAGGCCTTGCGGTAGTAGTAGCAGGTCAGGCGGAAGCCCAGCGGGAAGATCAGGATGATGATCGCCGGGGAGATCGCCCACCAGCTGCCGAAGAGGTCCGCGTTGGGCCCCGCGTGCATGGTCCGGCACCGCTCCGCCAGGCACGGCGAGTAGAACGGCGAGACGTACGGCGCGGCGTAGTAGTGCGCGTCGGCGAAGGCGCGCCAGGTCGAGTACACGACGAAGGCCAGCAGCCCGGCGGCGGTGCCGGCCGGGGCCAGCCACCAGCGGTCGGTGCGCAGGTGGCGCCCGGGGATCGCGGCGCGCCTGCCGGTCCGCTCGCCGCCGGGCGCGGCGGCGTGGGTGTCGGGGGATTCGGTGCCAGTGGCCAACTTGGGACGCACCTTCTTCGTCAGGGGGCGTGCCGGTCGCGGGCGCCGAGACCCTCGTCGTCCGAGTCCGTCCACAGGGTGGTGTCGTACGGGGTGTCGGGGATGGCGACGAGATCGGGCCGCCGCAAGGCGCCTGCCGCACTGGCCGCCTCGCGCAGCAGTGCCACGCTCTCGCGCAGGTGGTCGGCGTCGGTGCGGACACGGCGGATGTCGAGCCCGCCGCTGCCCATCTGCCGCTCCAGCCGCCCCACCGACCGGCACAGGTCGTCGAGGCAGCGCTGGACCGATGTCAGTTCCTCGTGCACGGACATGACGTGACCTCGCTTCCACGGGTCCCTAGGGCCTCTCGTGTGGATCATGCCGGGCTCGCGGGCCCTGGCACCGCGCCTCGCCGCGTTGTCGTCGGTTGCCATGGCACCGCCATGGCGCCCTCCTCCGCCTTGCGACGCACGGCACCAGACCCCGCTCACTGATCCGGCCTGATCCAGACGAAGGACCCTGGGACCGGGCCGGCAACGCTCGTGCGCCTGCGAGTGTTGCGCGTCACACCGACCGTAGGGAAGGGACATGCAGCGATTGGCCGACGCACGGGGGTGTGTGCGGGTGCGTTTTCGAATCTCCCGCCACGCCGGGGCGAAGGCAGCGGGGGCCCGGACAGGTGGCCTGCTGCGCCACATGGGTGAGCTTGCCCCGCCGCGTCGTCGTGTCGCCGCATCCCGTCGGCCCCTTTCCTCTTCAGTGGGCGCATACATCTGATCAGCTCCAAATACCCCCAATACTTACAAACCGGATCATAACGCCCTAACCCCGCTCATCCGCGGAGCGGCCCCTCGGAGGTAGACGTGATGTCCCACGACGGCGTCGGACCGCGCGCGGTACTGCGCTCGGTCACATTCCTCACCGCGGGAGCCCTCGCGGCCTCGGCACTCGCCGCCTGCAGCGCCGACGACGAGCAGAAGAGCAAGCCGGTCGCCGCGCAGGACGTCGCTCCCGCCTCCCGCGCCCTCGTCGCCGACGGAGGCACCCTGCGCTGGGCCGTCGACACCGTGCCCGAGACCCTGAACGCCTTCCAGGCGGACGCCGACGCCGCGACCACCCGGATCGCCGGCGCCGTCCTGCCCTCGCTGTTCCGGCTGGACGCGCAGGGCCGCCCCCAGCGCGATCCGGACTTCCTGGAATCCGCCAAGGTGGTGTCGACCGAGCCCAAGCAGGTCGTCGTCTACCGCCTCAACCAGCAGGCCGTCTGGAGCGACGGCCGGGAGATCGGCGCCGACGACTTCGCCGCCCAGTGGCGCGCCCTCGCCGGCAAGGACAACGCCTACTGGACCGCCCGCAACGCCGGCTACGACCGCATCGAGAAGGTGGAGCGCGGCGCGAACAACCTCGAGGTCAAGGTCACCTTCGGCAAGCCGTACGCCGACTGGCGGTCGCTGTTCTCGCCGCTGTACCCGAAGGACGTCACGGGCACCCCGGACAGCTTCAACGACGCGGCCAGACGCGGCCTGAAGGTCACCGCCGGGCCCTTCTCCCTCGCCAAGGTGGACCGCAAGGGCGGGGAGGTCACCCTCGCCCGCAATCCGCGCTGGTGGGGACGGCCCGCCAAGCTCTCCCAGATCGTGCTCGTGGCCGTGCCGCTCGACCAGCGGGCCGCCGCGCTCGCCGACGGCAAGGTCGACCTGGCGGAGGTGAACCCGGAGGACGCCGAGCGGATCACCCTCGCCGCCCGCGACAAGGGCGGCAAGCCCCTTCAGGGCCCCTCCGCGACCCCCAGCGCGACCCCCAGCGCGACCCCCAGCGGCGCCACGGGCGCGCCCGGCGCCGCGCAGCAGCAGGCCCTGCGCGGCTTCGTGATCCGCAAGTCCCTGGAACCCGCCTACACCCAGCTCGCCCTCAACGGCTCCCGGGGCCCCCTCACCGACGAGCGGGTGCGCCGGGCGATCGCCCGCGCCCTGGACCGCACCGAGCTGGCCGGGCTGGTCCTCAAGCCGCTCGGGCTGCCCGCCGTGCCGGTCGGCAGCCACCTCGCGCTCGCCGGGCAGGACGCCTACCAGGACAACAGCGGCTCCCTCGGCAAACAGGACACCGTCCAGGCGCAGGCGCTGCTGGCCGAGGCCGGCTGGGTGCCCGGCGGCCCGGTCAAGGAGGAGCCGAAAAAGAAGAAGAGCGCGGCCGGACCCCAGGGCCACAAGGCGGAGCACGGGGACGGCACGGGCAACGACGGCGCCTACATCGTCGGCCAGGACAACAAGCCGCCCGCCCAGCACGACCCCCGTGACCACGTGAACAAGCCCGCCGACGACCAGGCGGGCGGGCACCTCGACGCCGAGCTCCAGCAGGAGCACGGCCGGCGCCCGGGCGGGGCGCCGGGGGCGTACGCGCCCAAGGGCACAGCCGCGCCGGGCGGCGCCGCCTCCGGGGTGGTCGCCAAGGACGGCAAGGCGCTGCAGCTGCGGTTCGTGCTGCCCTCCGGACCGGGCTCGAAGACCCTGCGGACCGTGGGCGACCGCATCGCCCGCATGCTTCAGAAGATCGGGATCCGCACGGAGATCACCGACGTCCCCGACGACAGCTACTTCAAGGACCACGTCGCGTCCGGGGACTACGACCTGGCGCTGTACTCCTGGCCCGCGACCGCGTTCCCCGCGACCGACGCCCGGCCGATCTTCGCCAAGCCGGTACCGGCGGCGGACGGCTCGCTGAGCGTCGAACAAAACTACACGCGGGTCGGCACCGACCAGGTGGACCAGCTCTTCGACCAGGCGATCGCCACGCTGGACGAGGACGAGGAACGGGACCTGGTCCGCAAGGCCGACGCCCGTATCTGGGCCACGGCGGCCTCGATCCCGCTCTACCAGCGCCCCCAGCTCACAGCCACCCGCACCAACCTGGCGAACGCGGGCTCGTTCGGCTTCGAGACCCCGGTCTACGAGGACATGGGCTACCTGAAGAAGGGCGCCAAACCGTCCCCGAGCCCGTCGTCGTAGCTGTCGGTAGCTGCCCGCAGTTGCCGCGCGCGTCGTAGCCGCCGTAGCTGCGGGCGGTCGTGCCGCTGGGGCGGCACGGGTGGGCGCAGCGGCGGTTGCGCACCCACCCCCCCGCCCAGCCCCGGCTCCGGACGCCGCACAACCACCCTGAGCTGCACCGACGTAACCCGGCCCCCCTCAGCGGCAGCGCCCCCGTACCATGGGGTGAGGCCGTGGCACGTTCAGCCCGGCAGGGCGCGCGTACCGAGGACGTACGCGCAGCCGTCCTCACCACTCCGGGAGTACGCCGCAATATGGCTGTGACTGCAACGCGTCACGACATCCGCAATGTCGCCATCGTCGCCCACGTCGACCACGGTAAGACGACCATCGTCGACGGCATGCTGAAGCAGGCCGGCGCCTTCGCCGCCCACCAGCTCGAGCAGGTCGACGACCGCGTCATGGACTCGAACGACCTGGAGCGTGAGAAGGGCATCACGATCCTCGCCAAGAACACGGCGGTGAAGTACCACCCGAAGGACGGCGGGGACCCGATCACGATCAACATCATCGACACCCCCGGCCACGCCGACTTCGGCGGCGAGGTCGAGCGCGGTCTGTCGATGGTCGACGGTGTCGTGCTGCTCGTCGACGCCTCCGAGGGCCCGCTCCCGCAGACCCGTTTCGTGCTGCGCAAGGCCCTGCAGGCCCGGCTGCCCGTCATCCTGTGCATCAACAAGACGGACCGCCCCGACGCCCGTATCGACGAGGTCGTCAACGAGACCTACGACCTGTTCCTCGACCTGGACGCGGACGAGGAGCAGATCGAGTTCCCGATCGTCTACGCCTGCGGCCGCGACGGCATCGCGTCGCTGACCAAGCCGGAGAACGGCACGGTCCCGGCCGACTCCACCAGCCTGGAGCCGTTCTTCTCCACGATCCTGGAGCACATCCCGGCCCCGACCTACGACGAGGAGGCCCCGCTCCAGGCGCACGTCACCAACCTGGACGCCGACAACTTCCTCGGCCGTATCGCGCTGCTCCGCGTCGAGCAGGGCGAGCTGCGCAAGGGCCAGACCGTCGCCTGGATCAAGCGCGACGGCACGATCAGCAACGTCCGCATCAGCGAGCTGATGATGACCGAGGCCCTCACCCGCAAGCCCGCCGAGAAGGCCGGCCCGGGTGACATCTGCGCCGTCGCCGGCATCCCCGACATCATGATCGGCGAGACCCTGGCCGACCCCGAGAACCCCATCGCGCTGCCGCTGATCACGGTCGACGAACCCGCGATCTCCATGGTCATCGGTACGAACACCTCGCCGCTGGTCGGTAAGGGCGGCACCGGCAAGGGCGCCAACGCCAAGGCCACGGTCAAGGACCGCAAGGTCACCGCCCGCCAGGTCAAGGACCGTCTCGACCGCGAGCTGGTCGGTAACGTCAGTCTTCGGGTGCTGGACACCGAACGCCCGGACGCGTGGGAGGTCCAGGGCCGCGGTGAGCTGGCGCTGGCCATCCTGGTCGAGCAGATGCGCCGTGAGGGCTACGAGCTGACGGTGGGCAAGCCTCAGGTCGTCACCAAGGAGATCGACGGCAAGGTCCACGAGCCGTTCGAGCGCATGACGATCGACGTGCCCGAGGAGCACATGGGCGCGGTCACGCAGCTCATGGGTGTCCGCAAGGGCCGTATGGACAACATGTCCAACCACGGCTCGGGCTGGGTCCGCATGGAGTTCGTGGTCCCCTCCCGCGGTCTGATCGGCTTCCGCACCGAGTTCCTGACCAGCACCCGCGGCACGGGCATCGGCCACTCCATCCACGAGGGCTTCGAGCCCTGGGCCGGCCCGCTCCAGACCCGTAACAACGGCTCGCTGGTGGCCGACCGCTCCGGCTCCGTCACCGCGTTCGCGATGACGAACCTCCAGGAGCGCGGCACGCTGTTCGTGGAGCCGGGCACCGAGGTGTACGAGGGCATGATCGTCGGCGAGAACTCCCGCTCCGACGACATGGACGTCAACATCACCAAGGAGAAGAAGCTCACCAACATCCGGTCCGCCACGGCCGACATCGCCGAGTCGATCGTGCCGCCGCGCAAGCTGTCGCTCGAGCAGTCCCTGGAGTTCTGCCGTGACGACGAGTGCGTCGAGGTGACGCCGGAGGCGGTCCGCATCCGCAAGGTCGTGCTGGACCAGCGTGAGCGGGCCCGCGCCGCGAGCCGCGCCAAGCACAGCTGATTTCCGGCCATCCACGACAGGGTCGGGCGCTCCGCGAGTCGGGGTGCCCGGCCCTGTCGCGCAAAGCAGCGGGATAGGGAAAACCCTTCACTTCCTCCAGGGAGCCGCACAGCCCGACCTGTGCCCACTACCCTGCTGATGAGGTGCATTCCGGCCATGCCAGGCGGATCGCCGGCGAACGGGCTTTGCGGGGGCGGCCGTTCACCCCGAACAGGAACGGCTCGAGCACGCTGCGCATCGGTGTGCGGATACGCCAGTGGCGCCCCCGCACACCTTCACTGTAATCGCAACCGGATTTTTTCCCCCTAGTGTCCGGAATGCGGACACCCGGCCCCGGTAGATGTGTAACAAGTCCGTTTCGCAGGGATCTTTCGGCAAACCGTTTGTCCGGATTTTGGAAGATGTACGGACCAGGTGTGATGGAACCGAGACCTTAGGGGTGTGGTTCGTCCCTGGTCGATGGCAGATAGTTAGGCGCGTAGAGCTCGGATCAACGGGTCACGCCGCTGGCGGCGCCGACTCACGAGCGCGGGGGCACCTGACCATTTCAGGCACCGGTGACGGTGATGTGTCTTGTGCCCCTCCATGCGGTGAACCAATGGACTCATGAGGAGGAGCCCCATGCGTGGTGCCAAGAGCGCCAAGTGGGTTGCGATAGCCGCGGTTGTGGCGCTGGGCGCGACGGCCTGTGGCGGCGGCGGGAACTCGGGTAGCGAAAGCTCGAAGAAGATCGACCCGAACGGCGTCTTCAGCTACCAGAGCAACGAGCCGCAGCACCCCATTCAGCCGGCCAACGTCATGGAGACCGGTGGTGGCCACATCACCGACGCCCTCTTCAGCGGCCTTGCCGACTACAACCCCAAGACGGGCAAGCTCGAGAACCTCGTCGCCGAGTCCATCAAGCAGGACGACGCAAGCCACTACACCATCACGGTGAAGAAGGGCTGGACGTTCCACAACGGCGAGCCGGTCACCGCGCACTCCTTCGTCGACGCCTGGAACTGGGGCGCCGACTCGAAGAACGCCCAGCAGAACGCCTCCTGGTTCGCGGACATCAAGGGCTACGCCGACGTCCACCCGGACAAGGGCGACCCGAAGACCGACAAGATGTCCGGTCTGACCACGCCGGACGACTACACCATCAAGGTCGAGCTGGCCAACCCGGTTCCGTACTGGACGTACAAGCTCGGCTACAGCGCGTTCTACCCGCTGCCCAAGGCCTTCTACTCGGACCCGAAGAAGTACGGCCAGGAGCCTGTCGGCAACGGCCCGTACAAGTTCGTGAAGTGGAACCACAACCAGGACTTCCTGGTGAAGACGTACGACAAGTACGCGGGCCCGAAGCCGAAGAACGGCGGCATCGACTTCAAGTTCTACACGACCTCCGAGGCCGCCTACCAGGACGCGGTCTCCAACAACCTGGACGTGCTGGACCAGGTCGCGCCGACCGACATGGCCAAGTACCACCAGGACCTGGGCAAGCGCGCGGTCGACGCCCCGCAGGGTGCCATCCAGACCATCGCAGTCGCCGAATACGCGCCGGCGATCAAGAACATCAAGGACCACGCGAAGTTCATCGAGGGCCTGTCCATGGCCATCGACCGCAACACCATCACCAAGACGGTGCTCGCCGGTTCGCGTGAACCCGCCACCGGCTTCGTCCCGCCGAACGTCGATGGTTACAAGGCGGGCCTCTGCGGCGACGCCTGCACGTACAACCCCGCCAAGGCCAAGCAGCTGGTCCAGGAGTCGGGCGGCGCCAACGCGCAGATCTCGATCCTCTACAACGCCGACGGCGGCCACAAGGAATGGGTGACGGCGGTGTGCGCCAACATCACCCAGAACACCGGCGTCAAGTGCGAGGGCGACGCGAAGGCCGACTTCAAGACGGCGCTCGACGTCCGCCAGAAGAAGAAGGTCCAGAGCCTCTACCGCTCCGGCTGGGTGCAGGACTACCCGCTGAACGCCAACTTCCTGAAGGACCTGTACGGCAGCACCGCCGCGGGTAACGAGGGCGGCTACTCCAACAAGGAGTTCGACGCGCTCGCGGCGAAGGCCGACAAGGCCGCTTCGCTGGAGGAGTCGGTGAAGCTGTACCAGGACGCCGAGGCGGCCCTGTACAAGGACATGCCGGCCATCCCGCTCTGGTACTACAAGACGAACGCGGGTTACTCCGAGAACGTCACGGGCGTCAGCTACGACACCTTCGGCAAGCCGGTCTACGCGGACGTCGAGGTCTACAAGAAGTAAGAGGCCGCAACGGTCGATCCACCGAGGCGCCCGCGCATGCCGCGGGCGCCCCACCGTTCGCAACTGGTGGCCGCCCTGCACCCCCCACAAGGAGAGCGCGGCAGGGCCGGCCGCCGGAGCGGCTCACAATGGAGGCTCGATGGGGCGCTATGTCGCGCGGCGACTGCTCCAGATGATCCCGGTCTTCATCGGGACCACTCTGCTCATCTTTCTGATGGTGTACTCCCTGCCCGGTGACCCCGTGCGGGCGCTGTGGGGCGACAGGCCTGCCGACCCACAGGCGATGGCGCGCCTGAAGCACGAGTACTGGCTGGACCGGCCGGTGTTCGAGCAGTACTGGCACTACATCACCAACGTCCTCAAGGGGGACTTCGGAACCAGCTTCGTGACCGGACGCAAGGTCGTGGACGTGATGTCCGAGGTCTTCCCGGTGACGATCCGGCTCGCCCTGGTCGCGTTCACCATCGAGATCGTTGTCGGGCTGGCCCTGGGCCTGCTGTCCGGCCTCAACCGCGGCAAGTTCTACGACAAGCTCGTTCTGGTGATCACGCTTCTGCTGGTCTCCATCCCGATCTTCGTGCTCGGTTTCGTCTCCCAGACGGTCTTCGGCAACCAGCTCGGTTGGGTCACTCCGACGGTCCAGGACTCCAACAACATCGCCCAGCTGATCCTGCCGGGCGCCGTCCTCGGGTCGCTGTCCTTCGCGTACGTAGCCCGCCTCAGCCGGACCTCCATCGCCGAGAACCTGCGCGCTGACTATGTGCGCACCGCTGTGGCCAAGGGCCTGCCGCGCCGTCGCGTCATCGGCGTTCACCTGCTGCGCAACTCGCTGATCCCCGTGGTGACCTTCCTCGGCACCGACCTGGGCGCCCTGATGGGCGGTGCCATCGTCACCGAGGGCATCTTCAACGTGCACGGCATCGGCAACACGCTGTACCGGTCGATCAACCAGTCCGACAACACCACGGTCGTCGGCATCGTGACCGTCCTGGTGATCGTCTACCTGGTCTCCAGCCTCGTCGTCGACCTGCTCTACGCCGTCCTGGACCCGAGGATCCGCTATGTCTGAGGCACTCACGACCGAAACGGCCCTGGAGGAGGCGGTCGCCACCGCGGCGGCCCCCGGCCCCTCACAGGACAAGCCGCGCAGCCTCTGGTCCGACGCCTGGCGGGACCTGCGTCGCAACCCCTTCTTCGTGATCTCCGGGGTGCTGATCGTCCTGCTCGTGTTGATCGCGGCCTTTCCCGGCCTGTTCACCTCCACCGACCCGAAGCACGCCGACCTCGCCCACCACTACCTGACCGGGCCCAACTGGAGCCACATCGGCCAGGCCGATTGGTTCGGGTACGACGGGCAGGGCCGAAGCGTTTACTCCCGGGTGATCTACGGCGCACGTGCCTCGATCATCGTCGGCATCTGCACCACCCTCGGTGTCGCGCTCCTCGGCAGTGTGATGGGCATGTTCGCGGGCTACTACGGCGGCTGGATGGACGCGGTGCTCTCCCGGGTCACTGACGTCTTCTTCGGTATTCCGCTGCTGCTGGGCGCCATCGTCGTCCTGAACGCCTTCACCCACCGCACGGTGTGGACCGTGGTGGCCGCGATGGTCTTCCTCGGCTGGACCCAGATCACCCGCGTCATGCGCGGTTCGGTGATCACCGTCAAGCAGCAGGACTTCGTCCAGGCCGCGCGGGCGCTCGGCGCCG
The DNA here is from genome assembly GCF_044764595.1 of Streptomyces sp. NPDC093984. NCBI lineage: Bacteria > Bacillati > Actinomycetota > Actinomycetes > Kitasatosporales > Streptomycetaceae > Streptomyces > Streptomyces sp. NPDC093984. Next base: position 612,370 of record NZ_JBIWIM010000002.1, read on the forward strand.
GCACCGGGCGGATCCTGCTGCGGCACATCCTGCCGAACGCGGTCGCCCCCGTGATCGTGGTCTCCACCATCGCGCTCGGTGGCTACATCTCGCTCGAGGCGACCCTGTCCTTCCTGGGCATCGGCCTTCCGGACAGCGCCGTCTCCTGGGGCAACGACATCTCGTCCGCGCAGACGGTCATCCGTACCGCGCCGCACGTGCTGTTCTTCCCCAGCGCCATGCTGAGCCTCACCGTGCTCGCGTTCATCATGCTCGGCGACGCTGTCCGCGACGCCCTCGACCCGAAGCTGCGCTGAGGGAGGCGTACGTGACGATCATCGAAGACACCGCACTTGTACCGGCCCCCCGCGAAGACCACGAGGGTCCCCTGCTCGAAGTGCGCGACCTGCACGTCGAGTTCCACACCCGGGACGGCGTGGCCAAGGCCGTCAACGGCGTCAACTACAGCGTCAGCGCGGGCGAGACCCTCGCCGTCCTCGGCGAGTCGGGCTCCGGCAAGTCCGTGACCGCGCAGGCCATCATGGGCATCCTCGACATGCCGCCGGCGAAGATCCCCAAGGGCGAGATTCTCTTCCGCGGTCAGGACATGCTCAAGATGTCCGCCGAGGAGCGCCGCAAGATCCGTGGCCGCCGGATCGCCATGATCTTCCAGGACGCGCTCAGCTCCCTGAACCCGGTGCTGTCCGTCGGCTACCAGCTCGGCGAGATGTTCCGCGTCCACCTCGGCCTGTCCAAGAAGGAGGCCAAGGCCAAGGCGATCGAACTGATGGACCGGGTGAAGATCCCGGCCGCCGCGGACCGTGTGAACGACTATCCGCACCAGTTCTCGGGCGGTATGCGCCAGCGCATCATGATCGCAATGGCGCTCGCTCTGGAGCCGGACCTGATCATCGCCGACGAGCCGACCACCGCCCTCGACGTGACGGTCCAGGCCCAGGTCATGGACCTGCTCGCGGAACTCCAGCGCGAGTACAACATGGGTCTGATCCTGATCACCCACGACCTCGGCGTCGTTGCCGACGTGGCGGACAAGATCGCGGTGATGTACGCGGGACGGATCGTGGAGCGCGCCCCGGTGCACGAGCTGTACAAGCGGCCCGCGCACCCGTACACGCGGGGTCTGCTGGACTCGATCCCACGCCTGGACCAGAAGGGCCAGGAGCTCTACGCGATCAAGGGTCTGCCGCCCAACCTGCTGCGCATCCCGAGCGGTTGTGCCTTCAACCCGCGCTGCCCCATGGCCCAGGACATCTGCCGCAGCGACGTCCCGGCCCTGCATCCGGTCACCGAGCCGGACGGCACCGAGCTGCCCGGCCGCGGCTCCGCGTGCCACTTCTGGAAGGAGACGATCCATGGCTGAGCCGATCAAGAAGGACGCCCCGGCCGACGCCACGCCGAACGTCTCCGAGGTCGAGGTGGTCGACGCGCACTCCGACGAGGAGGCGGTCGCCGCCATAGAGGCTCCGGTGGAGCGTGGCGAGCCGATTCTGCAGGTGCGCAACCTGGTCAAGCACTTCCCGCTGACGCAGGGCATCCTCTTCAAGAGGCAGATAGGCGCGGTCAAGGCCGTCGACGGTGTCTCCTTCGACCTGTACCAGGGCGAGACGCTGGGCATCGTGGGGGAGTCAGGCTGCGGCAAGTCGACCGTGGCCAAACTCCTGATGCACCTGGAGCGGGCCACCGCCGGCGAGATCTTCTACAAGGGCCAGGACATCACCAAGCTGTCCGGGCGTGCCCTGAAGGCAGTGCGCCGCAACATCCAGATGGTGTTCCAGGACCCGTACACGTCGCTCAACCCGCGTATGACGGTGGGCGACATCATCGGCGAGCCCTTCGACATCCACCCCGAGGTGGCCCCCAAGGGCGACCGGCGCCGCAAGGTGCAGGAGCTCCTCGACGTCGTGGGTCTCAACCCGGAGTACATCAACCGCTACCCGCACCAGTTCTCGGGCGGTCAGCGCCAGCGCATCGGCATCGCCCGCGGCCTGGCCCTGAACCCCGAGGTCATCATCTGCGACGAGCCGGTCTCCGCCCTGGACGTGTCGGTCCAGGCGCAGGTCATCAACCTGATGGAGCGACTGCAGGACGAGTTCAACCTCTCCTACATCTTCATCGCGCACGACCTGTCGATCGTCCGGCACATCTCGGACCGCGTGGGCGTGATGTACCTCGGCAAGATCGCCGAGATCGGCACGGACGAGCAGATCTACGACCACCCGACGCACCCCTACACCCAGGCGCTGCTGTCGGCGGTCCCCGTGCCGGACCCGGAGGCCCGTGAGCACCGCGAGCGGATCATCCTCACCGGCGACGTGCCGTCCCCGGCCAACCCGCCCTCGGGCTGCAGCTTCCGCACCCGCTGCTGGAAGGCCACGGACCGGTGCGCCGAGGAGGTGCCGCTGCTGGCGATCCCCGAGCGCTTCAAGGACGCGGACTCGCCCGCGGCCCACGAGTCGGCGTGCCACTTCGCCGAGGAGAAGGACGTCGTGCACGCGGCCTGATCAGACATGAACGACCGAAGGCGCCTGGCTCATTTGAGAGCTGGGCGCCTTTGTGTGTGCTCGCAGGCCGTAGCCCGCGGAGAACGGGGAATTGGCTCGTGCGTCCTGGTGGTTTTCGTCGTGTCGTTCTCGGTCGCGCGCCTGCCTCCGCACCGCTCTACCCCACGTTTCCAGCAGTTCGCGCTCGCGCCGGCTGCTGAGGCCGGCCCGGCGGGGCCGGTTCAGACCCTGCTCCCGCTCCCAGCACAGGGTCTGCGCCAAGAGCTCCGCCCGAGGCCGGTGCCGCAGGCCGACCGCGGTCGCCGCTGCGCCATTGCGGGCGCTGAAGCCAACCCAGTCCGGGTCGGCCACCCACAGCGCGAGCGACTCCGGGCCCATGGCCTGGACCACCTTCTGCCCGAGCAGCCAGTCGTTGTCTGCCTCCACCACTGGCCCGGTGTGCCCGCCGATCTCCCTCGACAGCGCGACCCACTCCCCGAAAGGCACGATCGGGCCGACCGCGTCGTACGTTCCGGTCGTGCCGTTCTCCGCACAGTCGAGCAACCATGCAGCGAGGTCTCGGGCGTCGACCACCTGCGTCGGGAGGCCAGGGCAAGCCGGCACCAGCAGCGGGGCCAGCGGCTCGCGGGCCGCGCGGGCGACCCAGTACCCGCAGCGGCCGCTGTGGTCACCGGGGCCGCCGATCAGTCCCGCCCGCGCGATGAGCAGCCGGTCGCCCACTGCGGCCGCCGCGGCCTCCTCGCAAGCCACCTTGGCCTGTCCGAACTCGGCGTGGTCGACCTCGTCCCGCTCGGCCGCCGGGAGCAGTTCCGCCGACTCGTCCGCGTCCAGCTGCGCATGCGAGGCATACGCGCTGACCGACGACACGTACGACCAATGGCCCGTATTTTCGCCGAGCGCCGCCAGGGCCCCGCGGACGAAGCCCGGCTGCCACGAGACCTCGACCACGGCGTCCCACTCCTGTCGCGGCAGACGTTCGTACGCTGACGGGTCACGTCTGTCCGCAGCGACCAACTCGGCGCCCTCGGCCACCTCGCCGCTCTCCCCGCGGGCCAGGCAGGTCACCCGATGCCCACGTTCCAGTGCCTGCCGCGAGACCTCGCGGCCCACCCACGCCGTTCCGCCCAGCACCAAGATCTTCATCGGGCCACTCAAACACGGACTGTGAGCATGCACGTCCCCGCTTCGCCGAGAGCAGAGATCCGCCAGGGCACACCGGGGCGACCTGCACCTAGGGCTCGTGACCCCGATCATCATGCGGGAGATCACCGGCATGATCCGGCGGCGCCGCGGCTCACGCCGCCCCGCCCGTTGGTGTCGACGGGGTCCGCCGTGGCCGACCCTGCCTCAGACGGCGCTCCGCGCCCAGTGGCACGCCACCTGTCCGACGTCACCCCCGCCCAGCACCTCCGGTTCCCGGGTGCGGCACGCGTCCGCGACGCCCGCCCGTTCCGCCTCCCCGCCGGCCAGGATCTGGCAGCGGGGATGGAAGCGGCAGCCCGTGGGGATGCGGGAGGGGTCCGGGGGTTCGCCGGACAGGACGACAGGGGTACCCGGGGCTTCCGGGAGGACCGAGAGCAGCGCCTGGGTGTAGGGGTGCCGTGGGGCGGTCAGGACCTGTTCGACGCCGCCCGTCTCCACGATCCGGCCGCGGTACATCACCGCCACCCGGTCCGCGATGTTCCACGCCATGCCCAGATCGTGCGTCACTACCAGCGCGGACAGGCCCAGTTCGGTGCGCAGGCGCAGCAGCAGGGCCAGGATCTCGCCGCGCACCGAGGCGTCGAGGGAGGCCACCGGCTCGTCGGCGACGATCAGTTCCGGGTCCAGGACGAGTGCGCCCGCGATCACCACGCGCTGGCGCTGGCCTCCCGACAGCTCGTGCGGATAGCGCAGGAAGAAGCGCTCCGGTGGGCGGAGCCCCGCCCGGGAGAGGGCACCCGCCACCGCCGTCTGCTCGTCTCCGCCGTACCCGTGGATCCGCAGCCCCTCCGCCACCGCCTCGTACACCGTGTGCCGGGGGTTGAGCGATCCGCTGGGGTCCTGGAGCACCAGCTGGACGCGTCTGCGGTACGCCTTCAGGGCCCGGGCGGAGTAGCCGAGCGGCCGTCCGGCGAAGCGGACGCTTCCCGACGTCGGCGGTACCAGGCCGAGCAGTGCCCGGGCCAGGGTCGTCTTGCCGCAGCCCGACTCGCCGACCAGCGCCACGATCTCCCCGGGGCCGATGTCGAGGTCCACACCGTCCACCGCCCGGGAGGGCGCACCGCCGTGGCGCCCGGGGAAGGTCACGCGCAGTCCCTCCGCGCTCAGCAGCGGTGATGCAGTCGGTGATGTGGTCGCCGATGTCGTCGGTGAGGTCGTCATGGGGTGCTCCTCGCGTCCTCGGTGGCCTCCGTCGGACCGGGGGCGGGGTGTGGCGACACATGCACGCAGGCCGCCCGGCGGCCCGGGCCGGCGTCCCGCAGCTCCTGGTCCTGGGTGGCGCAGCCGTCCAGGGCCACCGGGCAGCGCGGGTGGAAGGCGCAGCCGGACGGCAGGGCGGACGGGTCGGGCGGATCGCCCGCCAGGCCGCGTGGGGCGTAGCGGGAGGCCGGGTCGCCGATGCGGGGGAACGCCGCGGACAGGGCGCCGGCGTACGGATGCCGGGCGTCGTCGTAGAGCCGGCGGGCCGGGCCCTCCTCGACCACCCGGCCCGCGTACATCACCGCCAGCCGGTCGCAGGTCTCGGCGAGGACGGCCAGATCGTGGCTGATCATGATCAGGCCGAGGTCCTGTTCGGCGACGAGCCGGCCGATCAGCCGCAGGATCTGCGCCTGGATCATCACGTCCAGGGCCGTCGTCGGCTCGTCCGCGATGACCAGCCGTGGGTCGCAGGCCAGTGCCATGGCGATCATCACGCGCTGGCGCTGGCCGCCGGACAGCTCGTGGGGGAACGACGTCGCCCGTGCGGCCGGGAGGCCCACGTGCTCCAGCAGTTCGCCGGTCCTGCGTCTCGCCTCGGCCGCGGTCGCCTTGCGGTGCAGCAGCATCGGCTCGGCGATCTGGTCGCCGATCCGGTGCACCGGGTTGAGGGAGTGCATCGCTCCCTGGAAGACGATGGAGGCCCCCGCCCAGCGGACCGCCCTGACCCGCCCCCACCGCATCGTCAGCATGTCCTCGCCGTCCAGCAGGACCTGCCCGCCGACCCGGGTACCGGGCGGCAGCAGCCGCAGCAGGGCCAGCGCCAGGGTGGACTTCCCGCAGCCCGACTCGCCCGCGATGCCGAGCCTCTGCCCCGCCTCCAGCACCAGGTCGACACCCCGCACGGCGGCGGCCCCGCCGGCGTAGGTCACCTCCAGGTCCCTTACCTCCAGCAGCGTCAACGCGCCACCCCCAGCCGCGGGTTGAGGACGGACTCCACCGCGCGGCCGCACAGCGTGAAGGCCAGGGCGACGACGGCGATCGCGATGCCCGGCGGCACCAGGTACCACCAGTCGCCGGAGCTCACCGCGCCCGCCTCGCGGGCGTCCTGGAGCAGACCGCCCCATGACACGACCGTCGGGTCGCCCATGCCCAGGAAGGCGAGCGTCGCCTCGGCGAGGATGGACGAGGAGATCATCAGGGTCGTCTGCGCCAGCACCAGCGGCATCACGTTGGGCAGTACGTGCCGGAGCATGATGTGCGCGTGGCCGCCGCCGAGCGCCCGCGCCCGCTCGATGTAGGGCCGGGACTCCACCGCCAGCGTCTGCGCCCGCACCAGCCGGGCCGTGGTCGGCCAGGACGTCACACCGATCGCCAGGATCACCGTGCCGAGCGAGCGGGACATGACGGTGGCGAGGGCGATGGCGAGGACCAGCGTCGGCATCACCAGGAACCAGTCCGTGATCCGCATCATCACGGTGGCGTACGCGCCCCGGAAGTGCCCGGCGGTGATCCCGACCAGCGCGCCGATCGCCACGGACAGCACGGCCGCGAGCAGCCCGACCAGCAGCGAGATCCGCGAGCCCCACACCACCAGGCCCAGCAGGTTCCGCCCGAACCGGTCCGTGCCCAGCGGGAACTCACCGCTCGGATGCTGAAGCGGCCGGCCCGGGGCGCCGGTCACACTGGACACGTCGGAACCGACCGTCAGCGGCGCGGTGAGCGCGACCGCGGCGAACAGGACGAGGACGGCCAGGCCCACGAGCCCGGCGCGGTGCGTGCGGTAGTGCGCCCAGAAACGGGCGACGGAGCGGCGGCGGCGCTGCCACGCGAGCGTGCGCGGGCTCGCCTTCGCCACCGGGGGAGTGGTGTCGGTACGGGTCGGCCCGCCCGGGGGAGTCGTGTCGGTCGTCATCGGCCCACCCGGGGGTCGAGCAGCGGATAGATCAGGTCGGCCAGCGTGTTCATGAGGATCACCGCCGAGGCGAAGACGAAGAACAGCCCCTGGACCAGGGGAAGGTCGGGCACGCTCAGCGCTTGGTAGAAGAGCCCGCCGAGGCCGGGCCAGGAGAAGACGGTCTCGACGAGGATGACGCCCGCGACCGTCCGGCCGAGATTGACGAAGACCAGCGTCACGGTCGGCAGCAGCGCGTTCGGCACCGCGTGCCGGCGTCGTACCAGGTCGTCCCTCAGGCCCTTGGCGCGCGCGGTGGTCAGATAGTCGCTGCCCATCTCGTCGAGCAGCGCCGAGCGGGTGACCAGCAGCGTCTGCCCGTACTCGACCGCGACCAGCGTGATCACCGGCAGGACGAGGTGGTGGGCGACGTCGACGGCGTACCCGAAGCCCTCCTTGCCGCCCGACTCCATGCCGCCGGTCGGGAACACACCCGGGACGGGGCCCGTGCCCACCGCGAACACGACGATGAGCAGCAGGCCCAGCCAGAAGGAGGGGATCGAGTACAGGGTCAGCGCCACACCGGTGTTGAGCCGGTCGCCGAGCCCGCCGTGGCGCCACGCCGAGCGGGTGCCGAGGACGATGCCGAGGACCGTGTAGAGGACGAACGCGGTGCCGGTGAGCAGCAGCGTGTTCGGCAGCGCCTCGGTGATCTTGTCGATGACGGGTGCCCGGAACTGGTACGACGTGCCGAGGTCGCCCGTGAGCGCCTTGCCGCAGTAGTCCGTGAACTGCTGCCACAACGGCAGGTCGAGACCGAACTCACGGCGATACGCCGCCAGTTGGGCGGCCGATACCGGACGGCCGCCCGTCATGAACTTCACCGGGTCGCCCGGGATCAGCCGGAAGAGGAAGAAACTGGTCACGAGGACGGCGAGCAAGGAGACGGCGGCGCCGCCCGCCTTGCCCGCCGCGTACCGCAGGTACGAAGTGCCGGCGGGTGTCCGCAGTTCGCGCGCCGGTTCCACTACTCACGGTCCTCAGCGGTGGCGCGGCGCCGCAGGCCGAGGACCACCCCGGCGCCGACGAGGACCACGACGCCCGCGACGATGCCGACGACGACCCCGGTGGAGGAGGAACCGCCCGAGGAGTCACGGGAGTTCGCCGGTACGGCCGACCACCAGCTCCAGTAGCCGTCCTGGCCGTAGATGTTGCCCGCCTTCCGGGGCATGGTGGTGATCGACGCGATCTGGTCCGTCCGGTAGGCCTCGACCGCGTTCGGGTACGCCATGACGTTCATGTACCCGAGGTCGTACAGCCGCGACTCGGCCTGCTTGACGAGGCCGGCGCGTTTGACGGGGTCGTACTCCGCGAGCTGCCGGGCATAGAGGTCGTCGAACGTCCTGTCGCAGATGAAGTTGTCCGTGGCGGCCGTGTCCTTCGGGGTCGCCGGGAGCGCCGCGCAGGTGTGGATCGACAGCACGAAGTCGGGGTCGGGGTTGACGGACCAGCCGTCGAAGGCGAGGTCGTACGTGCCGGCGAGCCAGGGGTCGGTCACGTTGTCGAGGCAGTCGAGCGTCAGGCCGATGCCGAGCTTGCCCCACCACTCCTTCAGGTACTGGCCGACGGCCTTGTCGTTCGGGTCGGTGGCGTGGCACAGCATGCGGTAGGTGAGGGGCTTGCCGTCCTTGCCCACCCGTCTGCCGTCGGCGTTCTTCCGGTAGCCCGCCTGGTCGAGGAGCTGCGCGGCCTTCGCGGGGTCGTAGGCCAGCTCCTGGGCCGCCGACGGCTTCCAGAAGTACGTGGAGAAGCGGGGCGGTATGTAGCCCTGGCCCTCGACGGCGTGGCCCTGGAAGACCTTGTCGACGAGTGTCCTGCGGTCGACGGCCATGAACAGGGCGTGCCGCACCCGCTCGTCCAGGAGGGAGGGGGCGCCGTCGCCGAACTTCTGCCCGTTCCTCGCCCGGGCGCCGGGGTTGGTGGCGATGGCGTAGAAGCGGCGGCCCGGGGCGTCGTTGACCTTGATGTCCTTCACGCCTTGTAGGGACGCGGCCTGAGCGGGTGTCAGGGAGGGCGAGCCCGCGACGAAGGAGACCTCTCCCTTGCGCAGGGCCGCCACCGCCGCGTCCTGGTCCTTGTAGTACCGGAACACCAGCTCGTCGAACTTCGGGGCGCCCCGCCAGAATTTCTTGTTGGCCTTGAGCCGCACATAGCTGTCGGGCTTGTAACCGGTCAGGACGAACGGCCCGTCACCGACCACGGGGAAATTCTTGTCGTTGTTGAACGTCCCGAAGTCCCCGACCTTCTCCCAGACGTGCTTGGGCACGATCGGCACGTCGAGCGCGGTCATCGTGGCCTGGGGCTTCTTGAGTTCTATGACGAGCGTGGTGGGGTCCGGAGCCGTGACCTTCCGGAAGCCCGCGACGAAGCTGCCGTTAGCGGTGGCCGCCTTCTCGTCGGTCATCATCTTGTTGAACGTCCACGCCGCGTCCTCGGCGGTGACCTTCTGCCCGTCCGACCATGTGGCGTCGGAGCGGATCGTGTACGTCCAGGTGAGCTTGTCGGCGGACGGCTTCCACCGGGTGGCGAGGCCCGGGACCGGGTGGGCGTCCTCCGGGTCGTAGTCGGTCAGGTACTCGTACATCAGCCGGTTGATGCTGGTACTGACCAGGCGGGTCGCGAGGAACGGGCTCAGCGAGTCCACGCTCTGGGCGACCGCCACGGTGAGGACCGCGTCGCTCTCCTTCGCCTCGGCCTGCTGGGGCAGGGCCAGAGCGGCCATGACCGTGACGGCGGCGGCGAGCCGCGCCGAACGGTGTCGTGGACGGTCCGGGCGCGAGCGCCCTCTGCCGTGCTGGTCTTGCGTGCTCATCGATGCTGACCTCACGTCATCACTGCACGGGGACGGCGGTTCGGGGAACGGCTCGATCCGGCCGGATCGGCTGACGCCGGATGGGTGATGAGTGTGTCTATCAGCGGCGCTGCGCACCCGTCAACGGTGCGTCAAATGCCCTGTGGCCTGCGGAAACGAGGTCGCCGACGGCGGATCGGTAATCATTGGTCCACACCTGTGAAGCGCCGCTGGTGGAGGCCTGACGCCCAGGGTCTTCCGTTACGGGAGGCCCGGGTCCGGACGGGGTGCGGCCAGTCGGGTGGCGTTGCGTGTGACGAGGGGTCTTCGGGTCGATAGTGGCGATAACGGACAGTGTCCCGGCGCCGAGGGCAGGCGCACACCCTCGAGGAGGCACCCCATGCGTGGAGCCAGGCACGCCCTGTGGGCGGCGGTGGCCGCCCTCATGGTGGCCGCCTGCGGCGGGGGCGCGGACGGCGGCGGCACCGCGCCCGGGGTGTTCAGCTCCTCCTGGGGCGATCCGCAGAACCCGCTCGAGCCGGCCAACACCAACGAGGTCCAGGGCGGCAAGGTGCTCGACATGGTCTTCCGGGGGCTCAAGCGGTACAACCCGAGGACCGGCGCGGCCGAGGACATGCTCGCCGAGAACATCCGGACGTCCGACTCGCGGAACTTCACCGTCACCGTCAAGGACGGCTGGAGGTTCAGCAACGGGGAGCCGGTCACCGCCCGGTCCTTCGTCGACGCCTGGAACTACGGCGCGAGCCTGAGGAACAACCAGAGGAACGCGTACTTCTTCGGGTACATCGAGGGCTACGACAAGGTGCACCCGGCCTCCGGCACCCAGACCGCCGACACCCTCTCCGGGCTGAAGGTGACCGGCCCGCGTACCTTCACCATTCGGCTGGGCCAGAAGTTCTCCACGTTCCCGGACACCCTCGGCTACGTGGCCTTCGCCCCGCTGCCCCGGGCGTTCTTCGACCACCACGCGGACTGGCTGAAGAAGCCCGTCGGCAACGGACCGTACCTGGTGCGCTCCTACACCCGGGGCTTCATGATGTCCCTGCGGAAGTGGGACGCCTACCCCGGCCCGGACAAGGCCCGCAACAACGGCGTGGACCTGAAGGTCTACACCGACAGCAACACCGCCTACACCGACCTGCTGGCCGGCAACCTCGACCTCAGCGACGACGTGCCCGCCTCGCAGCTCAGGAACGTGAAGTCCGATCTCGGCGGCCGGTACATCACCGCGCCGGCCGGCATCATCCAGACCCTCGCCTTCCCCTACTACGACCCGCGCTGGAACAGACCGGGGACGGAGAAGGTCCGCACGGGCCTGTCCATGGCGATCAACCGGGACCAGATCACCGACACGATCTTCCACCACACCCGCACCCCCGCCAGTGACTGGACCTCACCCGTCCTCGGCGCCGACGGCGGTTTCAAGGAAGGTCTGTGCGGCGACGCGTGCCGCTACGACCCTGGCCGGGCCAAGAGGCTCATCCAGGAGGGCGGCGGACTGCCCGGCGGGCAGCTCAGGATCACCTACAACGCGGACTCCGGCTCGCACCGGGAGTGGGTGGACGCCGTGTGCAACTCCATCAACAACGCCCTCGGCAACGACCGTGCCTGCGTCGGCAACCCGGTCGGCACCTTCGCCGACTTCCGCAACCAGATCGCCCAGCACAAGATGGCCGGGCCGTTCCGCGCCGGATGGCAGATGGACTACCCGCTCATCCAGAACTTCCTCCAGCCGCTCTACTACACGAACGCCTCCTCCAACGACGGCAAATGGTCGAACAAGGACTTCGACGAACTCGTCGACCGGGCGAACGCCGAGAGCGACAAGGCGGCCGCGGTCGGGCTGTTCCAGCAGGCCGAGGGGGTCGTGCGGGACAACATGGCCGCCATCCCGCTCTGGTACCAGAACGGCAGCGCCGGCTACTCCCAGCGCCTCGCGAACGTGGCGCTCAACCCGTTCAGCGTCCCGGTCTACGACCAGATCGAGGTCCGCTGAACCGCACGCCCGCCCGCCACCCCCGGAGGCCCCATGGGACGGTACGTCGTCCGGCGCCTGCTGCAGATGATCCCGGTCTTCTTCGGCGCCACCCTGCTCATCTTCCTGATGGTGAACGTGATGGGCGACCCCGTCGCCGGCCTGTGCGGCGAACGGCAGTGCGATCCCGCCACCGCGGCGCAGCTGCGCCGGGAGTTCGGCCTCGACAAGCCCCTCTGGCAGCAGTACGCGACCTACATGGGCAACGTCTTCACCGGCGACTTCGGCACCGCCTTCAACGGGCAGAAGGTCACCGAGCTGATGGCGACCGCCTTCCCGCCCACCATCCGGCTCACGATCGTCGCGATCGTCTTCGAGGTCGTCCTCGGGATCGCGCTCGGCGTGGTCACCGGGCTGCGCCGCGGGCGGCCCGTCGACACCACGGTCCTGCTGCTCACCCTCGTCGTGATCTCCGTGCCGACCTTCGTCACCGGTCTGCTGCTCCAGCTGCTGCTCGGTGTGAAGTGGGGCCTCACCAGACCGTCGGTCTCCCCGGCGGCCACGGTCGGGGAACTGATCGTGCCCGGCCTGGTCCTCGCCTCCGTCTCCCTCGCCTATGTCACCCGGCTCACCCGGACCTCGCTGGCCGAGAACAGACGGTCCGACTACGTCCGCACCGCAGTCGCCAAGGGGCTGCCGCGCCGGCGCGTGATCACCCGGCACCTGCTGCGGAACTCGCTCATCCCCGTCGTCACCTTCATCGGCACCGACATCGGCGCCCTGATGGGAGGCGCGATCGTCACCGAGCGGATCTTCAACATCCACGGCGTCGGCTACCAGCTCTACCAGGGGATCCTGCGGCAGAACACCCAGACGGTCGTCGGCTTCGTGACCGTGCTCGTCCTGGTCTTCCTGGTCGCCAACCTGCTCGTCGACCTCCTGTACGCCGTACTCGACCCGAGGATCCGCTATGCCTGAGCAGCCACGGTACGAGCGGAAGGGGGCCGTCGCCGGGACGGGCATGGGCGGCGCCATGGACCTCGCCGCCAGCGAGGCGACCACCTTGCAGAGGGGACCGGAAGGCCCGGCCGGACGGCCGCGCAGCCTCTGGTCCGACGCCTGGCGCGACCTGCGCCGCAACCCGGTCTTCCTCGTCTCCGCGCTGGTGATCCTTTTCCTCGTCCTGATCTCCCTCTGGCCGTCCCTGATCACCTCCGGCAACCCGCTCGTCTGCGAGCTGTCCAAGGCCCAGGAGGGCTCCCAGCCCGGGCACCCGTTCGGCTTCGACGGCCAGGGCTGCGACGTGTACACCCGGACGGTCTACGGCGCCCGTACCTCCGTCACGGTGGGCGTCTGCGCCACGCTCGGCGTCGCCGTCCTCGGCTCGGTCCTCGGCGGGCTCGCCGGGTACTTCGCCGGCGGATGGGACGCGATCCTGTCCCGGGCCACCGACATCTTCTTCGCCATCCCGGTCGTCCTCGGCGGGCTCGTCCTGCTTTCCGTGGTGACCGGCAACACGGTCTGGCCGGTCGTCGGGTTCATCGTGCTGCTCGGCTGGCCGCAGATCTCCCGGATCGCCCGCGGCGCGGTCATCACCGCCAAACAGCACGACTACGTCCAGGCCGCCCGCGCCCTCGGCGCGTCCGACACCCGCATCCTGCTGCGGCACATCGCGCCCAACGCGGTCGCCCCGGTGATCGTCGTCGCGACCATCGCGCTAGGCACCTACATCGCCCTGGAGGCGACCCTGTCGTACCTCGGCGTCGGGCTGAAGCCGCCGAGCGTGTCCTGGGGCATCGACATCTCCGCCGCCTCCCCGTACATCCGCAACGCCCCGCACGCGCTGCTGTGGCCCTCCGGCGCGCTGGCGATCACCGTGCTGGCGTTCATCATGCTCGGCGACGCGGTGCGCGACGCCCTCGACCCGAAGCTGAGGTGACGGCCGTGCTGCTCGAAGTGCGGGACCTGCACGTGGAGTTCCGGACCCGGGAGGGCATCGCCCGGGCCGTCAACGGGGTCGGCTACAGCGTGGACGCCGGCGAGACGCTGGCCGTGCTCGGCGAGTCCGGCTCCGGCAAGTCCGTCACCGCGCAGGCCGTCATGGGCATCCTCGACACGCCGCCCGGCCGGATCACCGGCGGCCGCGTCCTCTTCCAGGGGCGGGATCTGCTCACCCTCAAGGAGGAGGAGCGGCGCAGGATCCGCGGTGCCGGAATGGCCATGATCTTCCAGGACGCCCTCTCCGCGCTGAACCCCGTCCTCACCGTGGGCGACCAGCTCGGAGAGATGTTCGTCGTGCACCGGGGGATGTCGAAGAAGGACGCGCGCGCCCGGGCGATCGAGCTGATGGACCGGGTACGGATCCCGGCCGCCCGCCAGCGCGTGCGGGACTATCCGCACCAGTTCTCCGGCGGTATGCGCCAGCGCATCATGATCGCCATGGCGCTGGCGCTGGAGCCCGCGCTGATCATCGCCGACGAACCCACCACCGCCCTCGACGTCACCGTGCAGGCCCAGGTCATGGACCTGTTGGCCGAGCTGCGGCGCGAGTACGGCATGGGTCTCGTCCTCATCACCCACGACCTCGGTGTCGTCGCGGACGTCGCCGACCGGATCGCCGTCATGTACGCGGGCCGGATCGTCGAGTCGGCCCCCGTGCACGACATCTACAAGAGCCCCGCTCACCCCTACACCCGCGGCCTGCTCGACTCCATCCCCCGTCTCGACCGCAAGGGCCGCCGGCTCTACGCCATCGAGGGCCTGCCGCCGAGCCTCACGCACATCCCCCCGGGCTGCCCCTTCCACCCCCGCTGCCCCCTGGCCCGCGACGTGTGCCGCACCGACGAGCCGCCGCTCTACGAGGTTGACGAGCAGCGGGGAAGCGCCTGCCACTTCTGGAGGGAGTGCCTGCATGGCCGGTCCTGAGACGATCCTGGAGGTCAGCGGGCTGGTCAAGCACTATCCGCTGACCCGGGGGATCCTGTTCAAGAAGCAGATCGGCGCGGTGCGGGCGGTCGACGGCGTGGACTTCACGCTCGCTCGGGGCGAAACGCTCGGCATCGTCGGGGAGTCCGGGTGCGGCAAGTCGACGCTCGCCAGGCTGCTGGTCAACCTGGAGCCGCCGACGGCCGGTTCGATCCGGTACAAGGGCGAGGACATCACCCGGCTGTCCGGGCGCGCGCTGAAGGCGGTGCGGCGCAACATCCAGATGGTGTTCCAGGACCCGTACACCTCCCTCAACCCCCGTATGACGGTGGGCGACATCGTGGGCGAGCCGTACGAGATCCATCCCGAGGTCGCGCCCAAGGGGGACAGGCGGCGGCGGGTGCGGGAGCTGCTGGACGTCGTCGGGCTCAATCCCGAGCACATCAACCGCTATCCGCACCAGTTCTCCGGCGGTCAGCGACAGCGCATCGGCATCGCCCGGGGGCTGGCGCTGCGCCCGGAGATCATCGTGGCGGACGAGCCGGTCTCCGCGCTCGACGTGTCGGTGCAGGCCCAGGTGATCAACCTGATGGCGCGGCTCCAGGACGAGTTCGGACTGAGTTACGTCTTCATCGCGCACGACCTGTCGATCGTGCGGCACATCTCCGACCGGGTCGGGGTGATGTACCTCGGGAAGATCGTGGAGATCGGCACCGACGAGGAGATCTACGAGCATCCCACGCACCCCTACACCCAGGCGCTGCTGTCCGCCGTGCCCGTGCCCGACCCGGCGGCACGGGAGCGCCGGGAGCGGATCATCCTCAGCGGTGACGTGCCGTCCCCGGCGGACATCCCCTCCGGCTGCCGGTTCCGCACGCGCTGCTGGAAGGCCAGGGAGCGGTGCGCGCTCCAGGTGCCGCCGCTCGCGGTGCCGGAGGAGTTCCGGGGGACGACGGGACCGGCCGCGCACGACTCGGCGTGCCACTTCGCGGAGGAGATCCGTGTGGTGCCGCCCGAGGAGCCACCGGAGGAGCCACCGGAGGAGCCACCGGAGGAGCCGCATAACTCCGCAAACACACATGAACTGCGTTAACACGCAGGCAACTTGGCTGACGCGATTCCGATATACGGACGCAGCACAGTGAACAGCGTACGGCCGTGCGGGTGCCGTAAACGGGCCGGGATGCGCCATGTCATCCCGGCCCGTTGCTGTTCTTTGCGCCTGAGCCGGCGCCGCTCTCGCGGACCTGGTGGCTGTCTCGTCGTGGTTCCTCAATTGATGGTTGCTGTGCTCTGTGGGGTTTTTCTGATCAGCCCAAGTCGAGCGCGCGTCGGAGGAAGTCACGCTGGAGCAGCAGCAGGTTCTCCGCGACCGTCTCCTGGGGGGTCATGTGCGTGACCCCCGACAGCGGGAGCACCTCGTGCGGGCGGCCCGCGGCCAGGAGGGCCGAGGACAGGCGCAGGGAGTGGGCCACCACCACGTTGTCGTCCGCCAGGCCGTGGATGATCATCATCGGGCGGGCCGGATCCGCCGCGTCCACCAGGCCCGCGTCGTCGATGAGCGAGTTGCGGCGGTAGACGTCGGGCTGCTCGCCGGGGTGCCCCAGGTAGCGCTCCTGGTAGTGGGTGTCGTAGAGCCGTAGGTCGGTCACCGGCGCACCCACGACGGCCGCGTGGAACACGTCCGGGCGGCGCAGCACCGCCAGCGCCGCCAGATAGCC
Source organism: Streptomyces sp. NPDC093984 (assembly GCF_044764595.1). Classification (NCBI taxonomy): domain Bacteria; kingdom Bacillati; phylum Actinomycetota; class Actinomycetes; order Kitasatosporales; family Streptomycetaceae; genus Streptomyces; species Streptomyces sp. NPDC093984. The sequence goes on from NZ_JBIWIM010000002.1 coordinate 628,658, forward strand.
GCCGAAGGACCAGCCGCGGATCGCGACCCGGGACAGATCGAGCGGGAAGTCGCCGGCCAGGGCGTGCAGCGCGTCCACCTGGTCCTGGAGCACGACCGCCGCGAGGTCGTCCTTGACAGCCTTCTCCCAGGCGGGGGAGCGGCCCGGGGTGCCGCGCCCGTCGGCGACGATCACCGCGAAGCCCTGGTCGGCGAACCATTGCGAGGTCAGGTGCGGATTGTGCGCGGCCACCACGCGCTGTCCGTGCGGGCCGCCGTAGGGGTCCATGAGGACGGGGAGGGAGGCGTCACCGGAGTAGTCCGTAGGCATAATCACGGCGCATGGGATTTGGCGTGCGCCCCCCTGCGTCAGTCGCACGCGCGGGGACAAACCGGGGTGTTCCGCATACGACGCCACGGTGGCCAGACGCTTGCCGTCGCGCAGCACCTGCACCCGGGCGCCGGGGCGGTCGAGGGCCGAGGAGACGAGCACGGTCACCGCCCCCGCGCGCACCGCCGAGTGCACGCCGGGCTCCTGCGACACGCGCTCCACGCCGAGTTCGTTCACGCGGTAGACGTGGACCTCGCCGATCTCCGGGTCCGTCGCGGCTTCGCCCGCCGACGCGGCCACCAGCACATCCGCGTCCGCGACGTCGAGCACCGCCCGCAGGTGCAACTGCGGTCCGGTCAACGGCCGTTCCCCCACGGCGAGCACCCGCGCGCCGCCCTCGTCGGCCACCCGGACCAACTGCCCGGAGGGGCTCCAGCACGGCACACCGGCGAAAAGTTCCAGCCAATATGGATCTTCGTCCGCGTGCACCATCCGGGTCGCCCCGGTGTCCGGGTCCACCGCCAGGTACAGCTGGCTGCGCTGGTCCCGCGCCTGCACCAGGATCAGCGGTGCCCCCGCCGCTGACCAGTGCACTCGCGCCAGATACGGGTAGCGCGCCCGGTCCCAGACGACCTCCGTGCGCGCCCCGTCGAGGCCCACCACGAACAGCCGTACGTCCGCGTTGCCGGTGCCCGCAGCCGGGTACGGAACCCGCTGCGGCTCCTGGTCCGGACGCGCCGGATCGGAGATCCACCACCGCCGCACCGGCGTGTCGTCCACGCGCGACACGAGCAGCCGGTCGGACTCCGGCGACCACCAGAAACCCCGCGACCGGCCCATCTCCTCGGCCGCGATGAACTCGGCCAGGCCGTACGACACCGACTCCGACTCCGGCTCCGCGAGCGCCCGGTCGCCCTCGCCCTCCGCGCCGACCACGCGCAGCGCGCCGCCTCGCACGTAGGCGATGTGCCGTCCGTCGGGGGCCGGGCGCGGGTCGATCACCGGTCCGGCCACGGGAAGTTCACGGGCCGTGCCCGCGCGCAGCTCCGCCGTGAAAAGCCGCCCTGACAAGGCGAAAGACGCCAACTCCACGGCCGCGTCGGTGGCGTAGCCGACGATGCCGGCGCCGCCCTCGCGACTGCGCTCCCGCCGGGCGCGCTCCTCGGGCGGCAACTGCTCGGCGGCGCCCCCGAGGAGCGCGCCCGGGTCGGCCGCGGGGCGCTCCTTGCCGTCCGCCAGGTCGAGGACCCACAACTGGTGCGCGCGGTCCGTGCCGGAGGTGGACCGCAGGAACACGACACGGGAACCGTCGGGCGCGACGGTGAACGCACGCGGCGCGCCGAGCGTGAACCGCTGGGTCCGCGCGTGCCGTCGGGGGAAGGAAGCAGGCTCGGTGGTCATGCCCCGACCATATTGGCCATGCGCCCCCTTGTGCGGCCGTGCGCCGATCGATGCGCACGTACGGATAGTTATGATCACTAGCGCATAGTGGGTATGAACGTGCTGCCCGCTGCGTGGATTTATCTGCATGGATTTGTCTGCCCCCATAGTCCGAACCCCCCGCGTCCTGGGATCTTTGGAGGTGAGCCGCCGTGGCACTCTCGATTTCGGCGGTGGTGCTGCTGGCGATCGTCGTCTTCCTTCTGATCAAGAAGTCCGGGTTGAAGGCGGGCCACGCGATCGTGTGCATGCTCCTCGGCTTCTACCTCGCCTCCTCCACGGTCGCACCCACGATCAGCGAGCTGACCACGAACATCGCGGGGATGATCGGCAGCATCAAGTTCTAGCGTTCGCGGGGCGCGGCCCCTTCCGCCCGCAGGGCCGAGTCTTCCGTGAGGGGGACCCGGCGGCCGGTGCCGCCGGGGGCGGAGGACGGCCGGCCTCGTAGGGTGGTCCCATGACGGACTCGTAGGGTGGTCCCATGACGGATCTGCCCGACCGGCGTCTGCTCCTGGTGCACGCGCACCCGGACGACGAGTCGATCAACAACGGCGCGACCATGGCCAAGTACGCGGCCGAGGGCGCCCGGGTGACGCTGGTGACCTGCACCCTCGGCGAGGAGGGCGAGGTGATCCCGCCGGAGCTCGCGCACCTCGCGCCCGACCGGGACGACGCGCTGGGCCCGCACCGCGTCGGCGAACTGGCCGCCGCCATGGCCGAACTCGGCGTCGGCGACCACCGCTTCCTCGGCGGCCCGGGCCGCTACCGCGACTCCGGGATGATGGGCGCCGAGCAGAACCACCGGCCGGGCTCCTTCTGGTCCGCGGACCTGGACGAGGCGGCCGGCCACCTCGTGGCGGTCGTCCGGGAGGTGCGCCCCCAGGTCCTCGTCACCTACGACCCCGACGGCGGCTACGGCCACCCCGACCACATCCAGGCCCACCGCGTCGCCATGCGCGCCGCCGACCTGGCCGCCGACCCCGGCTTCCGCCCGGACCTCGGGGAGCCCTGGCGGATCACCAAGATCTACTGGAACCGGCTGCCGCGCTCTGTCGCCCGGGCCGCGTTCGCCCGCCTCGGCGAGGTCCTCGACAAGACGCCCTTCGCCAAGGCCGCGAGCATCGACGACGTCCCCGGCGTGGTCGACGACCAAGCGGTCACCACCGAGATCGACGGCACGGCGTTCGCTGCCGCGAAGGCCGCGGCGATGCGCGCCCACGCCACGCAGATCGAGGTCGCCGAGCCGTACTTCGCGCTGTCCAACGCGCTCGCGCAGCCCCTGTTCACCACGGAGTACTACGAGTTGGCGCGCGGCGGGCACGCCGAGGCCCGTGAGACGGATCTGTTCCAGGGAGTGGCCCCATGACGACGCCGAGCAAACAGTCGAGCGCACTCGCACAGCCCCTGACCCTGCCCTCGGCCGGACGGATGGCCGCCTACCTCGGGCTGCTGGTGCTCGGTGCGGTCGTCGGCGTGGCGGGCGGTCTGGTGCAGGGTGCCTGGTTCCCGGGCGGACTGCTCCTCTCGCTCGCGGGCGCGGCCGGAGCCTTCCTGGGCGGCGCCCAGGTCACCGGGGCCCGCGCGGGGGCCCTCGCGCCCGCCGCCGGGTGGATGGTCGCCGTCCTGCTGCTCACCGCCAGCCGCCCGGAGGGCGACTTCCTGTTCGGCGCGGGCATCGGCTCGTACCTGTTCCTGCTCGGCGGAATGGCCGTCGCTGTGATGTGCGCCACCCTTGCCCGCGGGCGGCAACCCGGTCGCCCCGGCGCCCGACTTGGCAAGTGACGTACCACTTCGTCGCTGCGAGTCATGGGATGTCCCCCGGAAAACGCGGTGCGGACGTGGGGGTCCCGTGCGGGTTTCCTCGCGGGCGCGGTCTACGTGGCGCAAGCGGCCAGTATGGTGGTGCGCGCCGCCGAGCCTCCCCCACGCTCTCGGCTTCGCTCGAGCAGGGGGGACCCCCACCTGTTGAGGTCGAAACAGGCGGTGGAGCCAACCGGGAGAACCTGCCTTGAGTCGTGAAACTGACAACTCGTCCGCCGGGCCCAACGGGCGTGGGCCAGCCGCGTACCCGTCGGGGACGCCGCCGTACGGTACCCCCCTGGCTGCCGAGGACGGTGTCGACACGAGCCGTTCGGCCTCGCCGTCGGAGGAACGCAAGACCGAGACCACGCTGACGACCCGCATCCGGATCAACATCCCCGGATCCCGGCCCATTCCGCCGGTCGTCGTGCGCACCCCCGTCGCGGACGCCGACAGCGCGACGGACGAAGCGGGCTCCGACACACGGGCGACGAGCTCCGTGAGCGCGCTCAGCACCTTCGACCCGCCCGCCGAGCCCGCCGCGCAGTCCGAGGAGAAGACGCCGACGAGCGACTGGTTCGCGCCGCGCAAGCCCGCGGCGGTCAAGGGCGCTGCGGGCAGTGGGACGACCAACGGCGCGGGGCTGCCCGGGGCTTCGGGCATACAAGGCGCGAGCGGCACGTCGGGCGTGGGGGCGCCGGGCGAGGGCGCTGGTGCCGGAGCGGGTGCCGGTACGGGTGCGCGGGGCGGCAACGGGGCCTTCGGTGGCCCGGGTGCGACGAGCGGTCCCGGCGCGGGCGGCACGCGGCCAGGCGGCCCGAGTGCGAACGGCACGGGTGGCGCGCGCCCCGGCGCTTCCGGCGCGCCGGGCGCACGACCCGGAGAGGGCGCGGGCGGCACGGGCTCCTTCGGCGCACGCCCGGGTGGTACGAACGGCGCGGGGCTCCCGGGTGCCACCGGTGCCGGACCCGTCGCGCCGGGGCACGGCGGTGGCACCGGCTCCTTCGACGTGTCCGACGCGGTGGCGGCCAGCACGGCCTCCTTCCCGGTGATCGGCGCCGAGGAGAGCCCCGAACCCCGCCGCGACGACCTTCCGTACTTCTCGGAGCCGGGCCGGCGCGGCCCGTCCGGCCCGACCAGCGGCCCGGTCACCGGCGACAGCACGGTCGCCTCCGGCCCCGGCGGCCCCGGTCTGACCGCTCCCGGTACGGGCCCCGGCGGCCCGGGCCTCCTGGCGCCCGGCATCCAGAGCACCCCCGGCGGACCGCTCGGCCCGGGAGGCCCCGGAGCGCCCGGTGCGCCCGGCGTGCCCGGAGCCGCCGCCGGCCAGGGCCGTCCCGGCGGCGGGCTCAGTGACGACACCGCGATCCTCACCCCGCAGAAGCCCGCCCCCGAACCGGGCCCCCAGGGCTTCGGCGGCCCCGGCGGCAACGTCTCCGGGCACACCGTCACCAGCGGCATCCCCGTCGTCCCGTCGGGCGACCGCAGCGGTCCGTTCGGCCCGGGCTCCCCGTCGGAGGCGCCGGCGCCGCACACGCCCCCGAAGCTGCCCGACGCGCCCAGGCAGCAGAACACCGGCGCCGCGAAGCCGGCCAAGAAGAAGGGCCGCAGCAAGCTGGTCCTCCTGTGCGGCGGCGTGGTCCTCGTCGCCGGTGTCGCCTACGGCGCCGGTCTGCTCATGAACCACTCCGACGTGCCCAAGGGCACCACGGTGCTCGGCGTCGACATCGGCGGCGGCACCCGGGACGAGGCGGTCGAGAAGCTCGACGCCGCGCTGGGCAGCCGGACCGACAAACCCCTGCAGCTGTCGGTCGACGGCAAGGCGGTCCCCCTCAGGCCGGACCAGGCGGGCCTCCAGTTCGACAGCAAGGCCACCGTCGCCGCCGCCGCGACGAGCGACTACAACCCGGTGTCGGTGATCGGCTCGCTGTTCGGGCAGCACCGTGTGGTCCCGCCCGTCATGCCCGTCGACGAGGAGAAGCTGCAGGCCGCCCTGCAGCGGGTAGCGGGCGGCTCCGGGTCGATGGTCGAGGGCACGATCAAGTTCGAGGCCGGCCGGGCGGTTGCCGTGTACGGCAAGGCGGGCAAGGGAATCGACGTGCCCGCGTCCGTCGCGGCCGTCGAGGAGGCGTACCGCACCCAGGTGGAGACCGGCTCCGGCACGCCCGTGCGGGTGGCCACCACGACCCGGCAGCCGGCGGTCACGAACGCCGAGGTCGACAGGGAGCTGAAGGAGTTCGCGCAGCCCGCGATGTCGGCTCCAGTGACGGTGCGGACGGACCCGGCGCACTCGGTGCTGATGAGTCCGCAGAAGTCGCTGTGGAAGTTCCTCGGGGTGACGGCCGTCAACGGCAAGCTGGTCGACAAGCCCGACCTGGCCGCCCTGAAGGCGCTCTACGGCCAGGCGTTCGACGGCGTGCTCATCACCCGGGCCAACGGCCAGAAGACGCCCGTGACGCCCCAGGACGTCTACGTCGCCCTGCGCCAGGCGCTGCTGAGCAAGACCAACCGGGTCGCGGTCATCAACACGAACCCGAGCTGACGGCACCGCACAGGGGGGCGCCCGGTGACGACCGGGCGCCCCCCTGTCATGCCGCAGACATGACATCTGTCATGTCGGAGTGACGACACCCGGCACTGCCGTGCACGCCCCCGGCCCCGGGACGATGGGTCCATGACGACGACAGTGTCGGCCACCGACGTGGTGGTCGGGTTCGATCAGGTGACCAAGGCCTACGGGGACGTACGGGCCGTGGACGGCTTGTCGCTCGAGCTGCACCCGGGGGAGACCGTGGCCCTGCTGGGGCCCAACGGCGCGGGCAAGTCGACCACCCTCGACCTGCTCCTCGGGCTCAAGCCGGCCGACAGCGGCTCCGTGCGCGTGTTCGGGACCAGCCCGCGCGAGGCCATCGTCGCCGGGCGCGTGGGCGCCATGCTGCAGAGCGGCGGCCTGATGGACGAGGTGACGGTCGCCGAACTGGTCAAGCTCGGCTGCGATCTGCACCCGAGGCCGTACAAGGTCACCGACGTGCTCGCCCGCGCGGGCATCGCCCAGATCGCCGACCGCAAGGTCAACAAGCTCTCCGGCGGCCAGGCCCAGCGCGTCCGCTTCGCCCTCGCCACCGCGGGCGACAGCGACCTGATCGTGCTGGACGAGCCGACCACCGGCATGGACGTCTCCGCCCGCCAGGCCTTCTGGGCCACCATGCGGGAGCAGGCGGACCAGGGGCGTACGGTCCTGTTCGCCACGCACTACCTGGAAGAGGCCGACGCGATCGCCGACCGCGTGCTCGTGCTGCACCGCGGGCGGCTCCTCGCCGACGGCACCGCCGCCGAGATCAAGGCCAAGGCCGGCGCCCGGCGCGTCCGCTTCGACCTTCAGGGCCCGATCGACGAGGCCCCGCTGCGCGCGCTGCCGTTCCTGACCGCGATAGACGTTTCCGGGCAGACCGTACGGATCCAGTCCTCCGACGCCGACGCGACCGTCCACGCGCTGTACGGGCTCGGCGTCTACCCCCGCAACCTCGAAGTCGCCGGGCTCGGGCTCGAGCAGGCGTTCGTCGCCATCACCGAGGCCGAGGAGGCCAAGCAGTCATGATCTCGCTCATCCGGCTGGAACTCACCCGCGCCCTGCGCAACCGCAAGTTCCTGTTCTTCTCGGTGATCTACCCGTCGGTGATCTTCCTGCTGGTCTCCAACCAGACGGGCACCGTCGACGGCACCGGCCTGAGCGTCGCGAAGTACGTCATGGTCTCCATGGCCTCCTTCGGTGCCCTGACCGCCGTCCTCATGGGCAACAGCGAGCGCATCGCCAAGGAACGGGAAGGCGGCTGGGTGCGGCAGCTGAGGCTGACCACGCTGCCCGGGCGCGGGTACGTCCTCGCCAAGACGGCCAGCGCGGCCGTGGTGAGCCTGCCCTCCATCGTGGTGGTCTTCCTGGTCGCCGCCGCCGTGAAGGACGTACGGCTGGACGCCTGGCAGTGGTTCGCCCTCACCGGCGCCATCTGGGCCGGCAGCCTGGTCTTCGCCGCGCTCGGCGTCGCCATCGGCTACCTCGCGTCCGGGGACGCGGTGCGCCCGATCACGATGATCGTCTACTTCGGCCTGTCGATCCTCGGCGGCCTGTGGATGCCGTCCTCCTCCTTCCCCACCTGGCTTCAGGACATCGCCAAGTGGCTGCCCACCCACGCGTACGCTGCCCTCGGACAGGCCATCGAACAGAGCCAGGCCCCCCACGCCAGGGACATCGTGATCCTGGTCGTCTTCTTCGCCCTTTTCGCGGGCGGCGCGGCCTGGCTGTACCGGAAGGACACGCTGAAGGCGTGAGCGCCATGACGGAAGACCAGCGGTCGGACGAGGTCCGGGCGGAGCGGCTGATGCGCATGGGCCAGCCGCCCCGCAACCGGAAGGAGCTGCTGCGCAAGACGCTGTGGATCGGCGTGTGGCTGGTGTTCCTGAGCTCGCCGGCCCGGGACCTCGCGTCCGGCCGCCACACCACCGGCGGCACCGTGGCCGGCTGGCTGGGCCTCGCCTCCTTCGTCGCCGTCTATCTGTCGCTGGTCTTCCGGAACATCGGCAGGCCGTACACCCAGCGGTTCGTCACCGGGATACTCGTCGCCCTCGCGGGGCTCGCCACACTGCTGAACCTCACGCTCGGCGCCGAGCACTGGCTGGGACTGTTCGTGTACGTCTCGGTGGCCTGCGGAGCGACGCTCCCGCTGCGCGCCGCGTACTGGGCGATCCCCGCGACGGCCGCCGTGATGGCCCTGGTCGGTTTCCAGGGCGACGCGATGGACACGGTCGAGGGCCTCCTGCTCCTGGTGGTGCTCATCGGCTACGCGATGACGGGCGTCGGCCAGCTCGTACGCACGACGATCGAGCTGCGCAAGGCCCGCGCCACCGTCGCCCAGCTCGCCGCCAACGAGGAGCGGCTGCGCCTGGCCCGCGATCTGCACGACCTGCTCGGCCACTCGCTCTCCCTGATCACGCTGAAGAGCGAGCTGGCCGGCCGCATGCTCCCCGACCACCCCGAGAAGGCGGCCCAGCAGGTCGCCGACATCGAACGGGTCAGCCGTCAGGCCCTCGTCGACGTGCGTGAGGCGGTCACCGGCTACCGGCGCCCGCGCCTGTCCGCGGAACTCGCGGGCGCGCAGGTCGCCCTCACGGCGGCCGGAGTCACGGCGGACATACCCTCGGAACCCGACCTCACCGGGGTCGCGGAGGAGAGCGAGTCCGTCCTCGCCTGGGCGCTGCGCGAGGCGGTCACCAACGTCGTGCGGCACAGCGGCGCCGGCCGCTGCGCGGTTCAGGTGCTGCAACGCCAGACCCTCGACGGGCCGATGCTGGAACTGTCCGTCGAGGACGACGGATCGGGAGGGGCGGGCAACGGCCCGGGCAACGGTCTGACGGGTCTGACCGAGCGTCTGGAGAAGGTCGGCGGCACGCTGGAGGCGGGGCGCGTCCGGCATGGCTTCCGGCTGGTCGCACGCGTGCCCGTGGGTGCCGTGGCCCACGTAGGATCCGGGGCATGAGCCGTACGATCAAGGTCCTGCTCGCCGAGGACCAGTCGATGGTCCGCGAGGCGCTGGCCGCGCTGCTGGGCCTGGAGGAGGACATCGAGGTCGTCGCCCAGGTCGCCCGCGGTGACGAGGTGCTGGCGGCGGCGCGCGCTCATGAGGTGGACGTGGCGCTGCTGGACATCGAGATGCCCGGCGCCACCGGGATCGAGGCGGCGGCCCAGCTGCAGCGCGAGCTGCCGGCGCTGAAGGTGGTCGTGCTGACGACCTTCGGCCGCCCCGGCTATCTGCGCTCCGCGATGGAGGCGGGCGCCGCCGCGTTCCTGGTGAAGGACGCCCCGGCCTCCCAACTCGCCGAGGTGGTACGGAAGGTGCTCGCAGGGGAACGGGTCATCGACCCGACGCTCGCGGCGGCCGCCCTGGCCGACGGCGCCAACCCGCTGACGGAGCGCGAACGCGAGGTCCTGCGCGCGGCGGCGAACGGCGCGACCAACGCCGAGCTGGCGGCGACGCTGCACCTGTCCCAGGGGACGGTCCGGAACTACCTGTCCACCGCCATACAGAAACTGGCGGTGCGGAACAGGGCGGAGGCCGTGCGGATGGCTCGTGAGAAGGGCTGGCTGTAGCCGTACCCCTTCAGTTCAGCATGGCCCGGGCGGCCCGAGCCTGCCCCCGCACACGCTCCGCAGCCGCGTCGTCGACGGCGGAAACGACGTCGGCGTACGCATCGAGCTCCGCGGCCCCCCGCAAGAACTCCCCCCGCTGCACCAGAAGCTGCGCGTGCTCGTACCGCAACCGCGCCGGATGCGACGGCACCAGCAACGACAACTCCACCGCCCACAGGGCGACGTCCGACCGCTCGGGGCGAGCCGCGGCCCACGCCCGGATGTTGTTCAACACCCGCAGTACGACATCCAGCGGATCGGCAGGGGTGAGCATCGAAGGATCGAGCGGCGCCCCCGTGGCGCCGGCGACCAGCATCTCGGCGTCACCCCCGGTCAGCACCCGGCCGCCGTCGAACGGATCGGCCAGCACCTGCTCGTCCGGCGGCCCGAACCCCACGACGAAGTGCCCGGGCAGTGCGACCCCGTACACCGGCGCCCCCGCCCGCCGCGCCACCTCGATCCACACCACCGACAGCAGGATCGGCAACCCGCGCCGCCGCCGCAGCACCGCGTGCAGCAACGACGACTCCAGGCGCTCGTAGTCCGCGGCGGAGCCGTGGAACCCGCAGCGGCCCCCGAGGACGTCCGACAGCGCCTCGGCCCAGGCCCGCGGCCCGTCCGGCCGGAACGGCACCAGCCCGGCCAGCCGGTCCAGCTCGATCTGCGCCGCGTCGATCCCGGCCTCGTCCAGCTCCCCGTCCGCCGCCGCGCCCACGAGCAGGCACAGCGTCACAAGATCGGGCCGCTCGGACCGCACCTCCTCACCGAACCGCCGCCGCACCTCGGCGGCCCGCTCCGGCTCCGGGGGACGGGGGCCACGCATCACAACCTCGAACCCTCTCACGCCGCCGGTCCGCGGGAGCCCTCCGGCTCCCGGTAGTGGTGATATGCATGATGCGCCCCGAAACCCAGTCCCGCGTACAGGGCCCGCGCACCCTCGTTGTCCCTCTCCACCTGCAGCCAGGCCGCCGAGGCGCCCTCGTCCAGGGCCTGCCGGGCCAGCGCCGCCATCACGGCGGTGGCCAGACCCCGCCGGCGCTGCTCCGGGTCGACCTCTACCGCCGCGAAACCGGCCCACCGCCCGTCCACCACGCACCGCCCGATCGCCGCAGGAGCGGCACCCCGAGCCCCCGGCACCGTCGCGAACCACACCGAGGGGCCTTCCCCGCTCTCGGCTTCGCTCGAGCGGGGGGACCTGCAGCCCAGCACCTTCAGGGCCACCTCGCTCAGCCCCTTGCGCTGGTAGCGGGCGAGCCACGCCTCGTCGGCCGTGCGGGACAGCTCCACCCCGGGGGCCTCTCGGTCCGCGAGGGGCGCCAGGGAGCCGGTCCACAGCTCGGCGGTCACTTCCCGCGTCCAGCCACGCGCTTCGAGCTCCGCGCACAGCAGCTCCTGCGTGCCCTCCGCTCCGGTCGCGACCTGTATGTAGGCGGGCAGGCCACGGTCCGCGTACCAGCGTCGTACGGCCGTCAGCGCCTCGTCCAGCGGCATCCCGGGGTCGCCGAGGGGCAGCGCCGAGTTGGCCCGCCGCGTGAACCCGGCGGCCGCGCGCAGCTCCCACTCACCGAGCCGCTCCCGCTCCACCGGCTGCCAGGCCCTGGCGGCGATCCGCACGAGCTCCTCGTAGGACGCCGCGGGACCCCTGCGACGCGCCGGAGCGGCGGGGACGACCTTGCCCGCGACCAGCGACGATTCCGCGATCCGGACGCTTTGACCGTCCCGCCGTGTGATCAGCAGCACACCTTGATCCCATGATGTGAGAACTCCGACCGTGTCGGTGAACTTCTCACCCTCGGCGGCATGTTCGTTCCACCGCCGTACGGAGACGCGTTTTCCCACGTCAGCAGCGGTGATGCGGATCTCGAGCCGTCCGCCCGCAGAGATTTCCACAGGTCAGTTCACCCCTCCTGTTCGGATCATGCCCCGAAACGGAGATACTAGGTGCGGGCATCGACGACGCCGCGCTCCCGCGCGCCAGGCGGCGGAGCCTGAGGAGGCCCGCCAGCGCCCTATCGAGGAGGAACGACAGCGTGACCTACGTCATCGCAGAGCCTTGTGTCGACGTCAAGGACAAGGCGTGCATCGAGGAGTGCCCGGTCGACTGCATCTACGAGGGCCAGCGGTCCTTGTACATCCACCCGGACGAATGCGTCGACTGTGGGGCCTGTGAACCGGTGTGCCCGGTCGAGGCGATCTTCTACGAGGACGACACTCCCGAGGAGTGGAAGGACTACTACAAGGCGAACGTCGAGTTCTTCGACGAGCTCGGCTCGCCCGGTGGCGCCAGCAAGCTGGGGCTGATCGAGCGCGACCACCCCTTCATCGCGGCGCTGCCCCCGATGAACCAGTAAGCGGCGAATCAGTAAGCGGTCTGCACAACCGTGCCGCCTCGGTCCCGTCACGGTGCCTGCCCGCACCGGACGGGACCGATGTGTTGGGAGCCCCTGCGCTCGTACGCTCGTACGGGGGCGCCCGTCGAAGCAGAAAGTGAGCGATCCCCGTGTCCGCAGTCTCCGACCGTCTTCCGACCTTCCCTTGGGACAAGCTGGAGCCGTACAAGAAGACGGCCGCCGGGCACCCGGACGGGATCGTCGACCTGTCCGTCGGCACCCCGGTCGACCCGGTGCCCGAGCTGATCCAGAAGGCGCTGGTCGCGGCGGCGGACTCCCCGGGCTACCCGACCGTCTGGGGCACGCCCGAGCTGCGGGACGCGATCACGGGCTGGGTGGAGCGCCGCCTGGGCGCCCGCGACGTCACCCACCGGCACGTCCTGCCGATCGTCGGCTCCAAGGAGCTCGTCGCCTGGCTCCCGACCCAGCTCGGGCTCGGCCCCGGCGACAAGGTCGCCTACCCGCGCCTGGCCTACCCGACGTACGAGGTCGGCGCGCGCCTGGCCCGCGCGGATCACGTGGCCTACGACGACCCGACGGAGCTGGACCCGAGGGACCTCAAGCTCCTCTGGCTCAACTCACCGTCGAACCCGACGGGCAAGGTGCTGGGCAAGGACGAACTGACGAGGATCGTCGCCTGGGCCCGCGAGCACGGCGTACTGCTGTTCTCCGACGAGTGCTACATCGAGCTGGGCTGGGAGTCCGACCCCGTCTCGGTCCTCCACCCGGACGTGAACGGCGGCTCGTACGACGGCATCGTGTCGGTCCACTCCCTCTCCAAGCGCTCGAACCTGGCGGGCTACCGCGCTGCCTTCCTCGCCGGTGACCCCGCGGTCCTCGGCCCGCTCCTGGAGATCCGCAAGCACGGCGGCATGATGACGTCGGCGCCCACACAGGCCGCCGTGGTGGCCGCGCTGGGCGACGACACGCACGTCCGCGAGCAGCGCGAGCGGTACGCGGCCCGGCGCACGGCCCTGCGCGCCGCCCTCCTGAAGCACGGCTTCCGGATCGAGCACAGCGAGGCGAGCCTGTACCTGTGGGCGACCCGCGACGAGTCCTGCTGGCAGACGGTGGCCCACCTGGCCGACCTGGGCATCCTCGTGGCACCGGGCGACTTCTACGGCGAGGCGGGCGAGAAGTTCGTACGGGTGGCCCTGACGGCGACGGACGAGAGGGTGGCAGCAGCGGTGCAGCGCCTCGGCTAGAGGCACCGCTACCGCTACCGCTGTGGGCAGTCGTGCCTCCCCCAGTGCCTTGACGGCCTGGGGGTGCCCCCGGGGCGATGGGGGTCCCCCTGCTCGAGCGAAGCCGAGAGCTTGGGGGAGGGTGGGCACAGCCCACACCACCGGGCACGGTCCAGCCGAGCTCAGCTGCAACAGACGGAGGGTCCGGGGAAGCTTCCCCGGACCCTCCGCGCAAAGAACCCGACGTCAGCCGCCCAGCGGCAGTCCCTTCGGCAGCCCGCCCTTGGTCGCGCCCCCGAGCAGCCCGCCGGCCTGCCCCGCCGCGTCCCCGGCCACCTTCTGCGCGACCGGCGCCGCCGTGCCGACGACCTTCCCGCCGGTCCGGCTCACCGCCGGCACCGCCTTCCGGGCCGCCTGGCTTCCGGCCTTGACCGCGTGGCTGCCGGTGTCACCCGCGACCCCGGTGACCTGCTGCGCCGCACCGTCGGCCTTCTGGGCCGCGCCGTCGACGGTGGTGCCGACCTGCGCGGTGTCCAGGGCGGTCAGCCCACCGAGGTTCGGGGTGGCCGGCAGATCGGTCGTCGCCGCGCTGGCGGAGCCGGCCGCACCGACCACGGGCGCCGCTCCCGCCGCGATCAGCAGCGCGGCACGGGCGATCCGGTGGGTCAGGGGGAGGGACATGATGCTCCTTAGACGGGAGAGAACGGTGAAGTATTCGACTGCGCCCGGGAGTTCGGCCGATTCGGCTGTTCATCGTTCCGGGCTCGGACGCAGTGACTACCGCTCGAAGCCCGCGAAGGTTGCGGTGGGCCAATGTAAAGAGTTGGCAATGCGTCGCATTATCAGGTGGGGATGAAATCGGGCAAACGGCAACCCGCCGGAAGGCCTGCCGAATCCTTACAGCCCTTTGTTCGCAAGGGGCTCGGCGCATACCCCGAAGGCCCCGCAAAAAAGTGCGCGCCCCGTCGACGAGGCGCGCCGCGCATTACCCGCAGGAGTGAGAACTCGTACTGCTGCCCGGGCTACCCCCCGGTGACGATGCGGACTTCGGTGGCCGACGCCTCCCCGTCGCCGGAGCCGGTCGTACGCCACTCGCCGGCGAAGCCTCCGCGCGACCACTCGCGGCCCGCGAAGGAGACCCGTGAGATGTGCAGCGCCGTGGAGTTGGCCACCGCCCAGTGCGCCAGCTCCCAGCCGCGCTCACGGACGGTCCCCGAAGCGGTGGACCTCTTGGGCACCGGGATCGTCACCGCGTCGTCGGCGGCCCGCGTCGGCGTGGCCGTGGGGGACGGCGACGGGCGCCGGGGGACCACCTCCGCGCCGGCCGTCTGGAGCACGTCGCGCCCGAAGTCCCGTACCAGCGCGGCCCGCACCGCGTCGGGGCCCCCGGTCGCCGTCGGCGCGGGGCGCCCCTGGCAGGTCAGCGTGCCCGCCGCGCGGCCGGTCAGCGCGGCGGCGAGCAGCACGGCGTCCGGCTCGTGCTTGGCGTACGCCTCCGGAAAGCCGCTGCGCTGCACCCGCTGCGCGGCCACCGTCAGCGGCAGACCCGTGTAGTCCGGCACCTTCGCCAGGTGCTCGTAGAACACGCCCGCCGCGTACGTCGGGTCCATGATCTGCTTCTTGGTGCCCCAGCCCTGCGACGGGCGCTGCTGGAACAGGCCGAGGGAATCCCGGTCGCCGTGCTCTATGTTGCGCAGGCCCGACTCCTGCAGGGCGGTCGCGAGCGCGATGGTCACCGCGCGCTCCGGCATGCCGCGAGTGGTGCCGACGGCGGCGATCGTCGCCGCGTTCACCGCCTGCTCCGGAGTGAACTCGTACGAGGCGCCGTCGTCCTTTCCGGAGACGACCCGGCATCTCGGCGCCGCCGAACCGGTGAGGTACTGGACGACGAGATAGCCCGCGACGGCGAGCAGGACCACGAAGGCCGCCCCGAAACGGAGAAAGCGGCCACGACGCACGGAAGGAGGGGACGGCTCTGACACGCCGTACAAGGTACTGGAGGTGAACAGCGGGTTGCCCGGCGCTGTGGACAACTCCTGTGGCAGGCCCGCGCGGTCGGGCGCGCTAGGGTCGAGGACATGGCCGATACCCCGCTTGACCTCACGCTGGACGCCGCTCGGCTCACCGCGCGGCTCGTCGACTTCCCCTCCGAGAGCGGCACCGAGAAGGCTCTCGCGGACGCCATCGAGGCGGCGCTGCGCGCCCTGCCGCACCTGACGGTCGACCGGTACGGCAACAACGTGGTGGCGCGTACGGACCTGGGTCGGCAGCAGCGTGTCATCCTGGCGGGCCACATCGACACGGTCCCGATCGCGGACAACGTGCCCTCCCGCCTGGACGCGGACGGTGTGCTGTGGGGCTGCGGCACCTGCGACATGAAGTCGGGCGTCGCCGTTCAGCTCCGTATCGCGGCGACGGTCCCCGAACCCAACCGTGATCTGACGTTCGTCTTCTACGACAACGAAGAGGTCGACGCACACCTGAACGGCCTGAAGCATGTGTCCGAGGCCCACCCGGAGTGGCTGGAGGGCGACTTCGCGGTGCTGCTCGAGCCCTCCGACGGCCAGGTCGAGGGCGGCTGCCAGGGCACGCTGCGGGTGCAGCTGAGGACCAGGGGCGAGCGGGCCCACTCGGCGCGCGGCTGGATGGGCTCGAACGCGATCCACGCGGCGGCCCCGATCCTGGCCCGCCTGGCAGCCTACGAACCGCGCCATCCGGTGATCGACGGGCTGGAGTACCGGGAGGGCCTGAACGCGGTCGCCGTCTCCGGCGGGGTGGCCGGGAACGTGATCCCCGACGAATGCCTCGTGACGGTCAACTTCCGGTACGCGCCGGACCGCAGCGAGGAGGAGGCGGTCGCGCACGTCCGTGAGGTGTTCGCGGACTGCGGCGTGGCGGAGTTCGAGGTGGTCGACCAGAGCGGCGGCGCCCTGCCGGGGCTGTCGCACCCGGCCGCGGCGGCGTTCATCGAGGCGGTCGGGGGCACCCCGATGCCCAAGTACGGCTGGACGGACGTCGCCCGCTTCAGCGCGCTCGGCGTCCCGGCGGTCAACTACGGTCCCGGCAACCCGCTCTTGGCGCACAAGCGGGACGAGCGGGTGGAGACGGCGAAGGTCCTCACCGCGGAGGAGCGTCTGCGGGCCTGGCTGACGTCCTGACCTGCCGCCGGACGTGGGGGACGGTCGTCCGAGCCGGACATCCGCACGTCCCCCCTCCGTAACCCGCGCGGATCTACGCTGGGGTGGAACCACCCCCGAGCGGAGGGAGCGCACATGCCTACCGGCAACCCCGAGGGGAAGAAGATTCCGCCGGATGAGCAGCGGCTCGGTCCGGTGCTGCGCAGACGGAGCCAGGTGACGAGGAGCACCACGGACCAGCGGCTGCTGGACGAGCGCGCCCCCACCGACTGGGTCCACACGGACCCGTGGCGTGTCCTGCGCATCCAGTCGGAGTTCATCGAGGGTTTCGGCACGCTGGCCGAACTCCCACCCGCGATCAGCGTGTTCGGCTCGGCGCGGACGCCGGTGGACTCGCCGGAGTACGACGCGGGTGTACGGCTCGGGCGCGGCCTGGTGGAGGCGGGCTGGGCGGTGATCACTGGTGGTGGCCCGGGCGCGATGGAGGCGGCGAACAAGGGGGCCTGCGAGGCGAAGGGGATCTCGGTCGGCCTCGGCATCGAGCTGCCGTTCGAGCAGGGGCTGAACCCGTACGTCGACATCGGCCTGAACTTCCGCTACTTCTTCGTCCGCAAGATGATGTTCGTCAAGTACGCGCAGGGGTTCGTGGTCCTGCCGGGCGGCCTCGGCACGCTGGACGAACTGTTCGAGGCGCTGACCCTGGTCCAGACCCAGAAGGTGACCCGCTTCCCGATCGTGCTGTACGGCACGTCGTACTGGGGCGGCCTGGTCGACTGGCTCAAGAACACCCTGGTGGCCCAGGGCAAGGCCTCGGAGAAGGACCTGCTCCTGTTCCACCTCACGGACGACGTGGACGAGGCGGTGGCCCTGGTCTCCAAGGAGGCGGGACGCTAGGCGCTGAGCCTGAACCGGGGCGGCGGGGTCACCGGGGTTCGGCTACGCCCCCGGCGCGGCGGCTGCCGCCCTCGGGGCTTCGCCTCCGGCCCCGTTTGGGCCTTCGGCCTGGGGGCCGCGAGACGGGGTGGCTCGGGCCAGTACCCGGCTGCGGCTCGTCCGTGGCTGGTCGCGCAGTTCACCGCGCCCCTTCGGGGTGCGCAGCCCCGGTTCTCCGTAGCCCCGGAAGCAGCCCCCCGGCCGCGGCCCAGGGGCGCTGTGGGACGGGTAGGGGCGGTGGGGGCGAGGAAAGACTCCGTCAGGCCAGGCCCCGGCGGGCCACCGCCGGCGGCCGGTGGCCCGCGATCGACGCCACCATGTCCAGCACCTGCCGCGTCTCCGCCACCTCGTGCACCCGGTACACCTGCGCCCCCAGCCACGCCGACACAGCCGTCGTCGCCAACGTCCCCAACACCCGTTCCTTCACGGGCTTGTCCAGCGTCTCCCCGACGAAGTCCTTGTTGGACAGCGACACCAGCACCGGCCACCCCGTGGCGACCATCTCGTCCAGCCGCCGCGTCGCCTCCAGGCTGTGCCGTGTGTTCTTCCCGAAGTCGTGGCCGGGGTCGATCAGGACCGACTCGCGCGGCACCCCGAGAGCCACCGCCCGCTCCGCCAGCCCCACCGTCACCTTCAGAATGTCGGCCATGACGTCGTCGTACGTCACCCGGTGCGGCCGTGTCCGAGGCAGCGCGCCCCCCGCGTGCGTGCACACCAGCCCCACCCGGTACCGCGCCGCCACCTCCGCGAGCCGTGGATCGACCCCGCCCCACGCGTCGTTCAGGAGATCGGCGCCCGCCTCGCACACGGCCTCGCCGACCTCGTGCCGCCAGGTGTCCACGCTGATCACGACGTCCGGGAAGCGCCGTCGCACCTCCGCGACGAAACCGACCGTCCGCCGCGCCTCCTCCTCGGCCGTGACCTCCTCGCCCGGCCCGGCCTTCACCCCGCCGATGTCGATGATCGCGGCACCCTCGGCCACCGCCCGCTCCACGCGCGCGAGGGCAGGCTCGTCGCGGAACGTGGCCCCCTGGTCGTAGAAGGAGTCCGGGGTCCGGTTCACGATCGCCATGATCACCGGCTCGTGCTCGCCGAATTCTCGCCTGCCCAGCCTGAGCATCCCCTGTGACCTCTCCCAGTCCGTCCCGTTCCTCGGCCGCCTGTGACCTTAATTGTCAGCGACGCATGGCACGATCTGACCCAGAGAGAAAGACAGACTCGACATCGGCACTTCCGCGTCGGCGCGCAGCGCGCCGGCACCGAGCGTGGGGACTTAAGTGATGCTCATGTTCTTGTTCCTGGTCGTCGCGCTCGCCGTCGTGGTCGCCGCGGTGACACTGGCCGTGGTGGGAGGCGGCGAGAGCACCCCGCTGCCGGAGGCGGCCCCCGAGCGGTTCGACGACCCGCTCCCGCCGGACCGCCCCGTCGGCCGCGACGACGTGGAGGCCCTGCGCTTCCCGCTCGCCGTCCGGGGCTACCGCATGGCAGACGTGGACGACGCGCTGGGCCGCCTCGGCGCCGAGATCGCCGAGCGGGACGCCCGTATCGCCGACCTGGAGACCGCGCTCGCCGGCGCCCGCGCCGCCGGACCGGCAGGGGACGAGCGGACCGAAGGAGACCCCCGGTGAGCGGTGCGGCCATCGCGGGGCCCGACGGCGTGCTGCGCTGCCCCTGGGCACTGTCCACCGAGGACTACGTGGCGTACCACGACGAGGAGTGGGGCCGCCCGGTCCACGGCGACGACGCGCTGTACGAGCGGCTGTGCCTGGAGGCGTTCCAGTCGGGCCTGTCGTGGATCACGATCCTTCGCCGCCGCGAGGGCTTCCGGGCCGCCTTCGCCGACTTCCGGATCGCCAAGGTGGCCGCGTTCACGGACGCCGACCAGGAGCGTCTGCTCGCCGACCCGGGCATCATCCGCAACCGCGCCAAGATCGAGGCGACGCTGGCCAACGCGCGCGTGCTTGCCGAGTGGGCCCCGGGCGAGCTCGACGAGCTGATCTGGTCGTACGCCCCCGACGGGGCATCCCGCCCGGCTCCGGCGACCCTGGCCGACGTCCCCGCGGTCACAGAGGAGTCGACAGCGCTCTCCAGGGCCCTGAAGAAGCGCGGCATACGCTTCGTCGGCCCGACCACGGCGTACGCGCTGATGCAGGCCTGCGGCCTGGTGAACGACCACCTGGCGGACTGCGCCGCCCGCGGCGACTGACTCCCGCCGATCGACCGGGGGCGGCGCACGGCCATCAGCCGCGGACCTACCGGCCCAGGTACTTCGGCCTCTCCTTGTTCACGAACGCCTCCACCGCGATCGCGTGGTCGTCGGACGAGCCCGCCCGTGTCTGGAGCGCGTCCTCCTTCTCCAGGGTCTCCTCCAAGGAGTGGGTCAGCCCGTAGGCCACCGCCTCCTTGATCGCCGCGTACGCCACGGTCGGCCCCTCGGCGAGCGCCACGGCCACCTTCTCCGCCTCGGTCCGCAGCTCGTCCGCGGGGACGACCCGGTTCGCGATGCCCAGCTCCAACGCCTCCTGGGCGCCGATGCTCCGCGGGAAGAGCAGCAGGTCGGCCGCGCGCCCGGGACCGACCACGCGGGGCAGCGTCCAGGAGACGCCCGAATCGGCCGTCAGCGCGACCCCCGCGAACGACGTGTTGAAGGACGCGGTGCCCGACACGATCCGGTAGTCCGCGGCCAGCGCGAAACCGAAGCCGGCTCCGGCCGCGACGCCGTTCACCGCGGCCACCACCGGCTTGGGCGCGCCCGCCAGCGCCCGGACGATCGGGTTGTAGTGCTCCCGGACCGTGCTCATCGTCCGGCCCGAGCCGGTCTCCCGGTCGGCGGCCAGCAGCCCGATGTGCTCCTTGAGGTCCTGCCCCACGCAGAACGCCCGGTCCCCGGCGGCGGTGAGCAGGATCGCGCGTACGGAGCCGTCGTCCGCCGCGGACCGCACCGCGTCCCGAAGGGCGACCTTGGTCGCGATGTTCAGCGCGTTCATCGCCTCGGGACGGTTCAGCGTGATCGTCGCGAGTCCGTCGCTCACCTCGTAGAGCACGGTGTCGGCCATGGTGGTCCCCTCCGGTGTCGCGCCTCGGGCGTACCGGCCGGTACGCCCGCGTCCGAAGGACAGCATGGCCGAGATCACCGTCCGCGGAACGGACCGTACGTGTGACCTGCGTCAAAGAATTCCCGCGGGGATCAGGTCGGCGGATGTCCGTGCGAGGGCGAAGTATCACAGTCACATCGCCGAATTGAGTGGTTTTGCTCGCGCGTGTTGCCCAAGCGATGCCGACTGATGTTGGTCATCGGGTCATGAGATGCGGGATAATGGCCTGGAAGCAATGTGTTCGATGCCGGTGTCGCGTGTCCTGTGAAGGATCGCGTGCCCTTCAAGGGGCCGTCGGCTGACGATGAGCTGGTTTCAGGAAGGGGAACGAGCATGGCGGCCATGAAGCCGCGGACGGGCGACGGCCCGCTCGAGGTGACCAAGGAGGGGCGGGGCATCGTCATGCGCGTTCCGCTCGAAGGCGGCGGTCGGCTCGTCGTCGAGCTGACCCCGGACGAGGCCGACGCGCTCGGCGACGCCCTCAAGAAGGTCGTCGGCTGACGCGGCAGACCCCGGATTTCAGCTGCCCCGGCATCGTACGCGGTGCCGGGGACCGCTTTTTCCAGGGGGGCTTCCCGGGGGTGCTTCGACCCGGACGGCCCACCCACCCCGCCCTCCATGCCGTGCTCACCGCCTGACCGCGCACAGCAGTCCGTCCCCGACCGGGAGCAGCGAGGGCACGAGGTCGGGGCTCTCGCGCACCGTGCGCAGCAGCTCCCGCAGCCGCAGCACCTCGGTGGGCTGCGGCCCCGAGTCGACCGTGCGGCCGTTGGCGAAGGCGCCCTCGAAGACGACGAGCCCGCCGGGACGCAGCAGACGCAACGATTCGGCAAGGTATTCGAGCACCTCGAGCCGGTCGCCGTCGCAGAAGACGAGGTCGTAGCCGGCGTCCGCGAGCCGCGGCAGGACGTCCAGGGCGCGGCCCGGGATGAAGCGGGCCCGGTTGCTGGCGAAGCCGGAGGCGCGGAAGGCCTGGCGGGCGAACTGCTGGTGCTCCGGTTCCGGATCCACCGTGGTCAGCACGCCGTCCGGCCGCATGCCGTGCAGCAGGTGGATCCCGGAGACACCGCATCCCGTCCCGATCTCCGCCACCGCCTTGGCGTCCACGGTGGCGGCGAGCATGCGCAGCGCGGCGCCCGTGCCGGGCGACACCGAGCGCAGCCCTGCTTCACGGGCCCGTTCCCGGGCCCAGCGCAGCGCGTCGTCCTCGGCGACATAGGCGTCGGCGAACGCCCAGCTCGTCTGCCGGTTGCCGGTAATGACCCTCTCCTGTCCCCGTGATTGCTTGGGCGTGACTGTATCCGTTGACGGCGGGAACCCGCAGATGGGACCGGGCGTTGAGGAGAGTGGGAAGAGGGCGCGGGGAAGGACCGGGACAGACGCGTGGACGTGGGTGCCGAGCAAGTGCTGACGCAGCCGTATCAGCGGGCATCAAATTCCCGTAAAACCGCTTATCCGGAGCTAACGGGCGAGGTGGCTATGGTAGGGGCTCCACTGGACACCACCAGAGCCGACAGGGGAGGTGCGGCTGCGCCTGCGGATCGGGGAGGGGTGCTACGGCTCCTTCTCAGGTCATCGGGTGAGCCGAAATCCGTGACTGACATCGCTGACACCCACCACGCTGCCGACACCGCGCAGATCGCGACCTTCGCCACCGACGCGGACGCGCAGGCGTGGACTCCGCCCACCTGGGAGGAGATCGTCAGCACTCACAGCGGCCGGGTCTACCGGCTGGCGTATCGCCTGACCGGGAACCAGCACGACGCCGAGGACCTCACCCAGGAGGTCTTCGTACGGGTATTCCGCTCCCTGTCGACGTACACGCCCGGCACGTTCGAGGGCTGGCTGCACCGCATCACCACGAACCTCTTCCTGGACATGGTCCGCCGCAAGCAGCGCATCCGCTTCGACGCGCTCGGCGAGGACGCGGCGGAGCGACTGGCGAGCCGTGAGCCGACGCCGCAGCAGGTCCTGCACGACGCGCACTTCGACGCGGACGTCCAGCAGGCGCTGGACACGCTCGCGCCCGAGTTCCGAGCGGCCGTGGTCCTGTGCGACATCGAAGGGCTGTCCTACGAGGAGATCGCCGCGACCCTGGGCGTCAAGCTCGGCACGGTGCGCTCCCGGATCCACCGCGGCCGCTCGCAGCTGCGCAAGGCGCTCGCGCACCGGGCGCCTCAGTCCCGCGCGGCCGAGCGCCGCTCCTTCGTGCCCCGGGTGCCCGCGCTGGGGGGAGGGGGCGCGACCGCGTGAGTGGATCCCGTCGCCCCACACCGGCAGAGCAGCACCTGGGAGACCGCCTTTCCGCCCTGGTGGACGGAGAGCTCGGTCATGAGATGCGCGAGCGCGTGCTGGCCCATCTGGCCACGTGCGCGAAGTGCAAGGCCGAGGCCGACGCCCAGCGCCGGCTGAAGAACGTCTTCGCCGAGGCGGCCCCGCCGCCACCCTCCGAGAGCTTCCTGGCCCGCCTCCAGGGCCTGCCCACGGGAGGTGACGTCGACGGCGGTGGCACGCCGCTCGGCGGGGGAGGTTTCGGCAGAAGACTCCAGAGCAGCACCGGGCTGCCCGCGCGGCCCGGCGTCTTCGGAGTGAGGGGTGAGCCCTTCGGCTACGTCCCCTCGGGCCCGCACGCCGCGGCGCTGTCGCCCTCCGACAGCCGCGCCCTCCGCGGGGACCGTGTCCTCCCGGAGGACGGCGGCTTCCGTATCCATCCCGTCGGCCGGCAGGAGAGCGAGCGGCCGGCGTCCCGTGGGCGGCGTTTCGCGTTCGTCGCCGCCGGCGCCGTCTCGCTGGCCGCGCTGGCGCTCGGCGGCGTGTCCGGCGTGGGCGGTGACACCGGAGTGGAGGCGCGCGGCGGTTCCGGGGCCGGGAGCAATGTGACCCCGATGCGCTCACCGGGGACAGGCGGTGTCACGTCGCCCGAGACGCAGCGCCGGCGATCCACCGGAGCGCTGCTCGAGCAGCGCGCGCTGGACCGGACGCCCGTCGCGCCCACGCAGTCCTCGGCGCCGTTGCTTCCCGGAGTGCCCGCTCCCGGCGTCCAGGACGTCTCGGAGATCCGCGCGCTGACCGCTCCTGTGGTGGCCGGGGCGGCGGCGATGTCCCCTCTCATACGCCCGCTCACCGAGACCGGACCCTTCGCGCTGCCGACGGCCCCCCGGCCGACGGCTCCCGGCCTGCTGGCCCGCCCGGTGCCGTCCACGTCCGCCACACCCTCGCCCTCCTCCAACACCGGCCACTGAGCGGCTGCGCGGCCGCGCGGGGAACCTGGTTGAATCCATGGTGCCCGCGCCCGCGCAAGCGGCCCGGGCGCGGAATCCGCGGCACCAGGTGCCGCCGGCGGGTGTAGGGAGACCATGAACGAGGGGAAGCCGGTCCCTACCGGGGGACCGGAGCAGGGGGCGAGCGAGTCCGGAGCGGCGCACGACGCCGAGGGGTCGACGAACGGCGGTACGGCGCCGGGCGGAGAGTCCGGCGGCGACTTCGAGCTGCCCGCCCCTGCCGGGGCACGCACCCGCGGTGAGGCCGACGCCGAGGGCGACTTCGAGCTGGAGCGCCCGGCTGCGGCGGGAACGGGGGACGGGGCCGACGTCCTCGCGAAGCCCGCGACGGCCGGCGGCGACGGCGATTTCGAGCTGGAGCGCCCGGCTGCGGCGGGAACGGGGGACGGGGCCGACGTCCTCGCCAAGCCCGCGACGGCCGGCGGCGACGGCGATTTCGAGCTGGAGCGCCCGGCCGCCGTGGGCCCGGCGCAGGAAGGTTCTGCCGGGCACATCGGCCCTCGGCAGGGCGGCGACGCGCCCGACGCCCTCGACGGTCGCGCCCAGGCCCTTCACGATCCCGACCCCTACAGCACCCCGCCCTACGGCGAACCGGGCCCCTGGGCGCCCGCCCCACCGGTCCAGCACCCGGCGGTGACGTCCCCGCACGGTGCCGCCCCGCAGAGCACGCCCACGCCTCCGGGCGCGCCCGTGCCCGGCGCGCCCGTGCCCGGCGCGCCCGTGCCCGGCGCGACCGCGATGGCGACGCCGACCGCGATGTCGGCGGCGCCCACCGGACCGGTCCCGCCCACCGCCCCGGTGCCGGGTGGCCCCACCGACCCGAGCGGCGCCCCCTCGTCCCCTTCCCCCTGGCAGAACTACGACCCGTGGGCGCCCCGGGCCCCCTTCCAGCACAACGGTGCCGCGCTGCGCGGCACGGAGCACCGGCGGGCGCGCGGCCGGAAGGCGCTCGTTCTCGCCGGCGTGCTGATCGCGCTCGTGTCCGGAGGGGTCGGCGGTGTCGTCGGCGCCGCGTGGGAGCGGGACGGCGGCATCGGGGAGGTGCGGCTGCCGCAGGCCGGGAAGGAGCCCGCGGGGCGCGCCCCGGACAGCGTCGCCGGGATCGCCGCACGGGCGCTGCCCAGCGTCGTCACCCTGCACGTCAAGGGCACCTCTGAGGAGGGCACCGGCACCGGCTTCGTCCTCGACGGGCGCGGACACATCCTCACCAACAACCACGTCGTCCAACCCGCGGCAGCCGGTGGCGAGATAACGGTGACGTTCAACGGCGGCCAGAGCGCCAGGGCCACCGTCGTCGGCCGTGACACCGGCTACGACCTCGCCGTCGTCAAGGTCACCGGCGTCCACGGCCTGACCCCCCTGCCCCTCGGCAACTCCGACAACGTCGAGGTCGGTGACCCCGTCGTCGCCATCGGCGCGCCGTTCGACCTCGCCGGCACCGTCACCTCCGGCATCATCAGCGCCAAGGAACGGCCCATCACCGCCGGCGGCGAGAAGGGCGACGGCAGCGACGTGTCGTACGTCGACGCCCTGCAGACCGACGCCCCGATCAACCCCGGCAACTCCGGCGGCCCCCTCCTCGACGGCAGGGGCCGTGTCGTCGGCATCAACTCCGCCATCCGTTCGGCCGGCAGCGGATCCGACCAGAACGGCCAGGCCGGTTCCATCGGGCTCGGCTTCGCCATCCCCGTCAACCAGGCCAAGCGCGTCGCCGAGGAGCTGATCAACACCGGTAAGGCCACCCACCCGGTGATCGGTGTCACGCTCGACATGAACTACACGGGAGACGGCGCCCGGGTCGGCGCCAAGAGCACCGGTGGAGGCCCCGCCGTCACCCGGGGCGGTGCGGGCGACAAGGCCGGCATCAAACCCGGCGACGTCATCACGGAGGTCGACGGCGTGCGCGTCCACTCCGGGGAGGAGCTGATCATCAGGACCCGCGCCCACCGCCCCGGCGACCGCCTGGAGCTGACCGTGGTCCGCGGCGGCTCCGAACGGAGGATCACGCTCGTCCTCGGCTCGGCGGACGGCAGCTGACGCGAACCCCGCAACGGCGGGACGGAACCCGCCCGACAAGGCAAACAACCCGGAAAACCCGCCGTGCACACGCGGCCGGCGTGCCGGGACAGTACCGGTACGGCAGGAACGCCGGGTACCGTGGACCCGGCCCGGACCACGGAAGACCCGCACAGACCACCGAGGGCCGAGGACCGAGGACATCGCAAGGAGCTTCAGGTGTTCAATGACATAGGACCGCTCGAGCTGGTCACGATCGTGGTCATCGCCGTGCTCGTCTTCGGTCCGGACAAGCTCCCCAAGATGATCCAGGACGTCGCGCGCACGATCCGCAAGATCCGCGAGTTCTCGGAGAGCGCCAAGCAGGACATCCGCAACGAACTGGGTCCGGAGTTCAAGGACTTCGAGTTCGAGGACCTCAACCCCAAGACGTTCATCCGCAAGCAGCTGGAGAACGACGACCTGGGGCTGAAGGAGATCCGCAACGGCTTCGACCTGAAGAAGGAGATGGCCGAGGTCACGGACGCGGTCCACAGCCGCGAGTCCGACTCGTCCACCTCCTCGCAGGCGTCCTCCGGCCCCACCGGCGGCACCGTCGACATGACGAAGAAGCCCACGAGCACCGACCCCGACGAGCGCCCGCCCTTCGACGCGGACGCCACCTGACCCCTGCGCGCCACGCCCGGCCCGGCGCCCGCCTGACGTGACGCAGGCCATACGCCCATCGGCGTGCGTACGGCCGTATTGCGCCGCGCGGGGGTGGTACGCGCCGGGCGTTTCCCTGCTGTTCGGAGCGCTGTGGCTATGCTGCCCAGTTGTTGTGCGGACCGTTTGGGAGCGAGGACGCCCGTGGGGGGCGGGCCGCTCGGGTCCGACGAGAGCGAGGAGGCGTCCGGGCAGATGGAGACGACGAGTCGGGTGGACGCGCAGGCGTCGGCCGCGGAGGGCGGACCACAGCTCCCCTCCGCCCGCCGCACGATCGACGGCTATCTCCGGGCACCCTTCCCGTGGTACGGCCTCGACGAGGCGTTCACGGGGCCGCGCTGGCTGATGCAGGTGGGCACCGCGGCCGACGGGACCGTGGAACACGGGTCCATCGGACACGGGGACGAGCCGTCCGTGCGCAACGAGGCCACGGAGGACAAGGAGAAGTTCGCCGTCGTGGTCACCGTCGCCGAGAACCCCGTACGGCGCAGCCCGGACGGCACCGGCGTGCTGGAGGCCACATCGGTCTCGTCCGCGGCGTGGCTGGCGGGCGTGGGGCTGCTGTCGTTCACCTGGCCGGGCCAGATGGACCACACCCTGCGGGACGACTGGCTGGACCAGCAGACCGAGACTGCCTGGGTCCTCGCGGACGACCTGACCGGGCCCGCGTGGTCGACGCTGTCCCTGCCGGTGGACGGGGTGCCGACGCCGTTCCACTACCGGGAGTCCGAGTTCGGCTGGGTGCTCGCGGGGGCGACGGACGCCGGGGTGCATCTCGGGGCGTACGGCAGAGGCATGAGCGCGTACGGTCTGGGCTTCGCCGTGATCAAGGACATCACCGCTTACGCCGCTTAGCGGATGTACGACGCTGCGGCGCCCGGCCGGGCGTACGACGAGGGGGCGCCGTCACACCGACGGCGCTCCCTCGTCGTACGGGCCCCGGGACTAGAACTTGTTCCTCGGCGTGATCCCCAGCGACATCCCCGCCAGGCCCCGCTGCCGTCCCCCGAGCTTGCCCGCGATCGCGCGCAGGGCCGAGCCCGCCGGGGAGTCCGGGTCGGTGAGGACCACCGGCTTGCCCTCGTCGCCGCCCTCGCGCAGGCGGACGTCGATGGGGATGTTGCCGAGGACCGGGACCGTCGTACCCGTCGTGCGGGTGAGGCCGTCGGCGACCAGCTGGCCGCCGCCCGTGCCGAAGACGTCGACCATCTCCCCGCAGTGCGGGCAGGGCAGGCCGGACATGTTCTCGACCACGCCCACGATCTTCTGGTGCGTCTGCACGGCGATCGAACCCGCCCGCTCGGCCACCTCGGCGGCAGCCTGCTGCGGGGTCGTCACGACCAGGATCTCGGCGTTCGGGACCAGCTGGGCCACGGAGATGGCGATGTCGCCGGTGCCGGGCGGCAGGTCGAGCAGCAGCACGTCCAGGTCGCCCCAGTACACGTCCGCGAGGAACTGCTGGAGCGCGCGGTGCAGCATCGGGCCGCGCCAGACGA
The DNA here is from genome assembly GCF_044764595.1 of Streptomyces sp. NPDC093984. Taxonomy (NCBI): domain Bacteria; kingdom Bacillati; phylum Actinomycetota; class Actinomycetes; order Kitasatosporales; family Streptomycetaceae; genus Streptomyces; species Streptomyces sp. NPDC093984. The sequence goes on from NZ_JBIWIM010000002.1 coordinate 656,625, forward strand.
CCGGGGCGTTGCCCGGGGTGAACATGCCGATCGAGATGACCTTCACGCCGTTCGCGGACGGCGGCATGATCATGTTCTCGACCTGGGTGGGGCGCCCGTCCGCGCCCAGCATGCGCGGCACGCTGTGGCCGTAGATGTCGGCGTCCACGACACCGACCTTCAGGCCGTCGGCGGCCATCGCCGCCGCCAGGTTCACCGTCACCGAGGACTTGCCGACGCCGCCCTTGCCGGAGGCCACCGCGTACACCCGGGTGAGCGAGCCCGGCTTGGCGAAGGGGACCTCGCGCTCGGCCTGGCCGCCGCGCAGCGCGGTCGCCAGCTCGCGGCGCTGCTCGTCGCTCATCACGTCGAGCGTGACGTCGACGCGGGTGACGCCCTCCACGCGCGAGACGGCCTCGGTCACGCGCTGCGTGATCGTGTCGCGCATCGGGCAGCCGGAGACCGTCAGGTACACGGTGACCGCGACCGCTCCGTCCGCGCCGATCTCCACCGATTTGACCATCCCCAGCTCGGTGATGGGTCGATGGATCTCGGGGTCGTTCACCGTCGCCAGCGCTTCGCGCACCGCGTCTTCCGTAGCCATAAGGAGATGGTACGGCGCGCCGCGGTGGCCAGGGTAAGCCCGTCAGCGGTCGTCTACGTCACGTCCGCGCGCCCGTTCCGCCGGGAATACGACATGCCCGTCGGAGCGCCGCCGGTCCTCCAGTTCTTTCATCAGGTCCTGGAGTTCGGAGCGTATCCAGTCCCGGGTGGCGACCTCGCCGAGACCCGAGCGCAGCGCCGCGATCTCGCGGGTCAGGTACTCGGTGTCCGCGATCGACCGCTCGTTCTGCTTGCGGTCCTGCTCCAGGTTCACCCGGTCGCGGTCGTCCTGGCGGTTCTGCGCGAGCAGGATCAGCGGGGCGGCGTAGGAGGCCTGCAGCGACAGCACCAGCGTCAGGAAGATGAACGGATACGGGTCCCAGCGCAGGTGAGCCGGGGCGGTGATGTTCCAGCCCAGCCACACGATGATGACGGCGGTCATCCAGACGATGAACCGCCCGGTGCCAAGGAAGCGCGCGATGCGCTCCGACAGGCGCCCGAAGGCCTCCGGGTCCCACTCCGGCACCAGGCGGACGCGCCGTGGCTGCGGCTGGTCGAGCCGGAGGCGCCGGGTGGCGGCGGTCGCGCCGGAGGGGAACTTCTCGCGGTCAGGCGTCATCGCTGACCCCCTCCTCGTCCAGGTGGAACTCCGTTTCGCGCCAGTCGTCGGGGAGCATGTGGTCCAGTACGTCGTCCACGGTCACCGCGCCTAGCAGCGAGCCGGACTCGTCGACGACGGGCGCCGCGACCATGTCGTAGGCCGCGAAGAACCCGGCCACCACGGGCAGCGGCGCGTCGGGGGCGAGCGCCTGCAGGTCGTCGTCGACCAGCGAGCTGACCAGCGTGTACGGCGGATCCCGCAGCAGCCGCTGGAAGTGCACGGTCCCCAGGTACTTGCCCGTGGGTGTCTCGTCCGGCGGACGGCAGACGTACACCTGCGCGGCGAGCGCGGGGGACAGGTCGGGGTTGCGGACCCGGGCGAGCGCGTCGGCGACGGTGGCGTCGGGCCGCAGCACGATCGGCTCGGTGGTCATCAGGCCGCCCGCGGTCTTCTCCTCGTACGCCATCAGACGGCGCATGTCCGCCGCGTCGGCGGGCTGCATCAGGCTCAGCAGCCGCTCCTTCTCCTCCTCCGGCAGCTCGGCGAGCAGGTCGGCGGCGTCGTCCGGGTCCATCGCCTCCAGGACGTCCGCGGCGCGCTCCTCCTTCAGTTTGCCGAGGATCTCGATCTGGTCGTCCTCGGGGAGCTCTTCGAGCACGTCGGCGAGCCGGTCGTCGTCGAGGGCGGCGGCGACCTCCGCGCGGCGCTTGGGGGACAGGTGGTGCAGGACGTTGGCGAGGTCGGCGGGCCTGAGTTGTTCGAAGGTGGCCAGCAGGCTCTCGGCGCCCTGCCCGTGCTCCTCCAGGGAGAACCCGGTGACCGCCGACCACTCCACCGTCAGCGTCTCGCCCTTGCTGCGCCGGAACGTGCCGCTCCTCCCCTTGCGCACGAAGACCCGGTCGATCTCCCAGTCCCGGCGGGCCGGCAGCTGCTGCACGGACAGGTCGAGGACGGTGACCTCCTCGCCCGTCTCGACGAGGGTGACGTGCCGGTCGAGCAGCTCCCCGAAGACGAGCCGCTCGGTGGGCCGCTGCTCGAAGCGGCGCACGTTGAGGACGCCGGTGGTGATGACCTGACCGGACTCGATGCCGGTCACCCGGGTCATGGGCAGGAAGATACGGCGGCGGGTGGCGAGTTCGACGACCAGGCCCAGCAGCCGCGGGGGGCGACGGCCCACCCGCAACATGACGACCAGGTCGCGCACGCGCCCCACCTGGTCGCCGGTGGGGTCGAAGACGGCGACTCCGGCCAGGTGTGAGACGAAGATCCGAGGGGCGCCCGCGGCCATGCCCGCGCCTCCTTTTCCTGCTGTTTTGTCCGCTCGCGTGGGCTTCAGGCTAGCCCGTCCCGGTGCGCCGCGCCCTGGCGGGGGGTGCGGATGGACCGGCTCCGGAAGGCCTCTCGGGCACCGGTACTCTGCGGTACGCCGATGAGGACTCCCGCATGAGAGGTAGCCCCGCCTGTGACCGCCATTCCCCAGGGCCGTACCCGCAGGGCCGCGCTGGTGCGCGCGATGTGCGCGCTGGTCGTGACGGGGGCGGGACTCGCGGGATGCGGCGGTGGCGACCCGGACGCCGGGACCAACGGGGTCGGCAGACTGCCCGCCGACAACATCCAGAGCCGGACGCGTACGGCGGCCAAGTCGGCGTCGTCGGTCCACCTGTCCGGCACCGTCGTCAGCAACGGCGGCAGCTACACACTGGACATGCGGCTGAAGGGGGAGGGCGGCAGCGGGTCGGTCACTTCGAAGAACGGAACGTTCCGGCTGCTGCGGGTCGGCAAGCACCTGTTCCTGAAGGCGGACGCGGCGTTCTGGGACCAGCAGGACGGCTCGGAGGGCGGCGGGGGCTCGGCGGCCGCGGCGGGCAAGCTGGACGGGAAGTACGTGAAGGTGCCGACGGAAGACCCGGCCTACCAGCGCTTCAGCGGCTTCACCGACAAGGACGTCCTGCTGGACGGGCTCCTCACGCTGCACGGCGCGCTGGCGACCGACGGCCACCACGAGCAGAACGGCGTCCGCACGATCCGCATCACCGGCGACAAGGGCGCAGGCGGCAGCCTGGACGTCTCCCTGGAGGGAAGCCCGTATCCCCTGCTCCTGGTCCGCGCCGGCAACGCGGGGACGCTCCGCTTGTCGGAATGGGGGAAGGACTTCTCCTTGGCGGAGCCCCCGAAGGACCAGACCGTGGACTACGGGAAGCAACTGCCGTCCTCCTAGCCACCCACCGCTGCGGACAGCCGCCGGTGGACAGTGGGCACAGCCTGCGGCGCCGGGCGCCGTCCAGCCGAGTTCCCGGCCACGGGGCCGAGCGGGGGCAGGAGTGCTCTTCAGCGCTTGCGCCGCAGCAGCCGCGGCAGCGCCGCCGGGATCGGGCGGCGGGTCGTGGCCGAGGTCGGGACCGGGCGGGCGGCCTGGGAGTCGGACGGCAGCGGCACCGTCGTGCCCCGCGGCTCCAGGCGGAGCACCCGGCACTCCCGGCGCCACCGCTCCGGCATCTCCTCCCCGTCGGACGCGTTCAGCCGCTTGCCCTTCAGCTCCGCGACCGCGCCCTCCCACTCGGGGGACCCCGGCGCCAACTCCACTACCCTCGCGGGCCAGGTGACGATCCGGCCGCCCTTGTCCTTGCTGCGCACCGTCACGACCGCGTCCCCGCCGTCGACCAGACCGGGCAGCGGCTGCTCGCCGGGTCCGTCGCCCACCACGCACGCCGCGCCCTCGTACCACACGTGCCACAACGCACGCGCGGCCGCGGCCGGCGCCGCGCCCTGGACCCAGATCAGCCCGGACTTCTTCGTGGCCTCCTCGACCAGGGCCCTCTCGAGCAGCTCGCTTGTCATGCCGCCCAGCCTAGTCGGGCCCGTCACAGCCATCCGTTCCGCTTCAGCATGCGGTGGATGCCCACGCAGATGCCCACCGTGATGCCCATGATCGCCGGGTAGCCGTACTTCCAGTGCAGCTCGGGCATGTACGTGAAGTTCATGCCGTACACCCCGCACACCATCGTCGGCACGGCGATGATCGCCGCCCACGCGGTGATCTTCCGCATGTCCTCGTTCTGGGCGACGGACGCCTGCGCCAGGTTGGCCTGGAGGATCGAGTTCAGCAGTTCGTCGAAGCCCAGCACCTGCTCGTTGACGCGGGCGAGGTGGTCGGCGACGTCGCGGAAGTACTTCTGGATGTCCGGGTCGATCAGCCGCATCGGCCGCTCGCTCAGCAGCTGCATCGGCCGCAGCAGCGGCGCCACCGCCCGCTTGAACTCCAGGACCTCGCGCTTGAGTTGGTAGATCCGGCCGGCGTCCGTGCCTCGCGGCGTGCCCTTGCGGCCCGGCGAGAAGACCTCGGTCTCCACCTCGTCGATGTCGTCCTGCAGCGCGTCCGCCACCGCGATGTACCCGTCGACGACGTGGTCGGCGATCGCGTGCAGCACCGCGGAGGGGCCCTTGGAGAGCAGTTCGGGCTCGTCCTGCAGCCGGTGCCGCAGCGTCCTGAGCGAGCCCTTCCCGCCGTGCCGGACCGTGATGAAGAAGTCCCGCCCGGTGAAGCACATGACCTCACCGGTCTCGACGACCTCGCTGTTGGCGGTCAGCTGGTCGTGGTCGACGTAGTGGACGGTCTTGAAGACGGTGAAGAGGGAGTCGTCGTACCGCTCCAGCTTGGGCCGCTGGTGCGCCTGCACCGCGTCCTCGACGGCCAGCGGGTGCAGCCCGAACTCGCGGGCGATACCGGCGAATTCGGCCTCGGTCGGCTCGTGCAGCCCGATCCACACGAACCCTCCGTCGCGCCGTACCAGCCGCATCGCCTCGTGCGGGGAGAGCGGCACTTGCGTCCGGACGCGGACGCCGTCGCGGTAGACGGCGCAGTCGACGACGGCGGACGGGGTCGCGGGGTCACGCGTGGTGTCGTACGCGCCGTTGTCCTTCCGCGGGGAGGTGCGGGACGGGCGGACCACGGCGCGCAGGTCACGGATCATCGACATGGCAGGGCTCCTTCGCAACGAGCAGCGAAAGGCCACGGAAAACGGGTGGAACTACCCGGAATGGGGACGTCCTGGCTGCGGAGGTTTGGCACGTCCACAAAGCGGGGAGCACCGCACCGTCGCGGTGGCGGGCTTCGCTGCTGATTCAGCTACTGACTGAGATCAGACAGATCAGGCAAAGCGAAACGAAGTGCTCTTCCGTGGCGACGCGAACGCGAGATGCGAGAGGTGACAGCCGACGGGAGTCAGAACAGCTGCGTCAGCGGCTGGAAGAGCGGGTGGTACTGCACGGTCGACTTCGATCCATGACAGCCCCACCTCCTCCGGCCGGTCCCTGGTGAGGGACGATCCATACCCTGATTAGAGGGTGCCCCCTTAGGGGAGTCTCATGGGTGCCGGGCCTGACAGGACTTCCCCAGTGCCGTGAGGGCTTGGGAGGTACCCCTACTGCGTGCTGCCCGAAACCACCGGCCAAGAGTATCAGCCGACAGAAGTGTCAAGGCGCCGCTTTGCCCGGTGCTGACGAGTTCTATGCTCGCCGCATGGTTGATGTTCTTCCTCTGGTCGAGGCCCGGTTGCGGACCGCGCTGGGCGAACCGGACGCGCGCGCGGCGGTCACCTTCCTCGGCACGGACCGCATCGAGGTGCTCCGCTTCCACGAGGGCGACATCGTCCGCTACGCCACCCTAGGCATGTCCGCACAGCCCATGGCGGACCCCACCGCGATGCTCGCCGACCCCGTCAAGGGACCCCGCGCCGAGTTGGTCCTCTCCGTGCGCGGCGGCCTCGCCGACACCGACAAGGTGCTCCGCCCGCTCGCCGTACTCGCCGCGTCCCCGCAGGTCGAGGGCGTGGTCGTGGCCCCCGGCGCCTCGCTGGAGGTGGGCGAACCGCTGTGGCCAGGCGCCCCGTTCACCTCCGTCCTGGTGGCCGAGCCCGGTGGCCTGGTCGACGATCTGGAACTCGACGAGCCACTGGATCCCGTACGGTTCCTGCCGCTGCTGCCGATGACCCCGAACGAGGCCGCCTGGAAGCGGGTGCACGGCGCACAGGCCCTTCAGGAACGCTGGCTGACGAACGGGACGGACCTGAGGGATCCCTCCCGCAGGTCCGTCCCGCTGGACTGAAGGCCGGGGGTGAGCAAGCTCACCAACGCCCGCCTGGCAAAGACCGTGACACCGTCCTCGGTCGCGTGCCGCGTCTCGAGCTTCTTGGCCATGGGCGTCCCCCCGGCTCGATCGGAGTCGAGAGCTCGGGGCAGCGTGAGCGCCCTGCGTCGTACGAGGACCACGACCGCGCCGAGAAGCGCCGTGAGCGCCCCCGCCACGAACGGCATGTGGATGTCGCTCCACTCCTCGATCTTCGGCGCGAAATAGGGCGCGGCAGCCGCCGCGAACCACCGCACGAAGTTGTAGCCGGCGCTCGCCACCGGGCGCGGCGCGTCCGAGACGCCGAGGGCCAGCTCGGTGTAGACCGTGTTGTTCACGCCGATGAACGCGCCGGAAACGATCGTGCAGACGATCGCGGTGGTGTGGTCGCCGTAGCCGAGCACGGCCACGTCCGCCGCGAGCAGCACCAGCGAACCGCCGAGCACCTTCAGCGAGCCGAAGCGCTCCTGCATGCGCGGCGCCACGATCACCGAGAAGACGGCGAGCAGCACACCCCAGGCGAAGAACACGGCACCCGATTTGTACGGCGTCATGTTCAGCACGAAGGGCGTGAAGGCCAGCACGGTGAAGAACGTGTAGTTGTAGAAGAACGCCGAGACCGCCGCGGAGGCGAGGCCGCCGTGGCCGAGCGCCTTGATCGGGTCCAGCAGTGAGGTCTTCCGCGCGGGCCTCGGCTGCTCCTTCAGGAACGCCGTGATGCACAGGAAGCCGATCGCCATCAGCGTGGCCGTGCCGAAGAACGGGTAGCGCCAGCTGACGTTCCCGAGCAGCGCGCCCAGCAGCGGGCCGCACGCCATGCCGAGGCCGAGCGCGGACTCGTACAGCAGGATGGCCGCGGCGCTGCCTCCGGCCGCCGCGCCGACGATCACGGCGAGGGCCGTGGAGACGAAGAGCGCGTTCCCAAGGCCCCAGCCGGCCCGGAATCCGACGAGCTGGGCGACCGAGCCCGAGGTGCCGGCGAGGCCCGCGAAGACCACGACGAAGGCGAGGCCGAGCAGCAGGGTCTTGCGGCCGCCGATGCGGCTGGAGACGAAGCCGGTGACCAGCATCGCCATGGCGGTGATCAGGAAGTACGAGGTGAACAGCAGGGAGACCTGGCTGGGTGTCGCCTGTAGGCCCTTGGCGATGGACGGCAGGATCGGGTCGACGAGTCCGATGCCCATGAACGCGACGACGGACGCTCCGGCGGTCGCCCACACGGCCTTCGGCTGCCGCAGGATGCCGCCGGCCCCCGCGTCGAACGGGTCCGCGTCGGCTGCTGTGGCGGGTTCTCCTCCTGTGGCGCTCTTCATGGTCTCCTCGCAGAGTCGTGGATCCAGGTAGTTGGTGTATGCACATATTAAGTTAGGAGCTCTAATTAGTGCAATTGCCATCTAATTGGCGCAGGTGAAGCGGGCGTAAGGGGTACACGCCGGACGGGTGATCGTCCTTGACGCGACGCGGCACGGGGAGGACCGTGGGGGCCTATGAGGGGCGAACCCAGTTGCCCGAAGTGCGGTGGCCGGGTCAGGGCTCCCGGACTCTTTGCCGACTCCTGGCAGTGCGATGTGCACGGCACCGTGCATCCGCTGCAGCCCGTGATCCCGCCCAGCGTCGAGGCCCTCAGCGTCGTGGTGCACCGCGCCCGTGTGCCGGTGTGGATGCCGTGGCCGCTGCCGGTCGGCTGGCTCTTCACGGGTGTGGCCTACGCGGGTGACGACCGCAGTGGGGGCCGTGCCACTGCCGTGGCCTGCTCGGGTCCGGGGCCGCTCGGCGGCATGGGCGAGCTGATCCTGGTCGCGGAGGAACTGGGGGTCGGGCTCGGCGCGCGGTACGCGGGCATCGACGGGCCGGACCCGGGTCCGTACATGAACGTGGAGAAGCCGCCTCAGGCCAAGGTGCTCGCCGTCGGCCGCCCCACGCCGCTGTGGCATGTCTCGGGCGTCCCCGGCGACCGCGCGGTCTTCGCGGGCGAGGCGCGCGGACTGTGGCTGTGGGCGGTCGTCTGGCCGGAACAGTCGGGCCTGCTGATGTACGACGAGCTGGTCCTGACGGATCTGCGGGACGCGGGCGCGGAGGTCGATCTCCTGCCGATCGGGGCTTTGTCGCCGCGCCTGCTCGAGCCGTGACACGAGCCACCGCAGGGTGCGGGACGCCGTAGGGGGCGCAGCCGCTGTGCGGGTGTGACAGGGGCGCCGGAACTGCCGTTATCCTTGAGCGTCCCCTTCCGTCCCGTCACCGCCTGGAGTACGTGTCGTGCGCATCGACCTGCACACCCACTCCACCGCCTCCGACGGTACGGACACCCCGGCCGAGCTGGTGCGGAACGCCGCTGCCGCCGGACTGGACGTCGTCGCGCTCACCGACCACGACACCACCCGCGGTCACGCGGAGGCGATCGAGGCGCTGCCCGCGGGGCTGACCCTCGTCACGGGCGCCGAACTCTCCTGCCGGTACGAGGGCATCAGCATGCACATGCTGGCCTACCTCTTCGACCCCGAGGAGCCCGACCTGCTCGCCGAGCGCGAGCTGGTGCGGGACGACCGCGTGCCGCGCGCCCACGCCATGATCGCCAAGCTGCGGGAGCTGGGTGTGCCGGTCACCTGGGAGCAGGTGGCCCGCATCGCCGGTGACGGCTCGGTCGGACGGCCGCACATCGCCTCTGCCCTGGTGGAACTCGGCGTCGTCGGCAGCGTCTCGGACGCGTTCACGCCCGAGTGGCTGGCCGATGGCGGGCGCGCGTACGTGCAGAAGCACGAGACCGACCCCTTCGAGGCGATCCGGCTGGTCAAGGCCGCGGGCGGAGTGACCGTCTTCGCGCACCCGGCCGCCTCCAAGCGCGGACGGACCGTGCCGGAGTCCGCCATCGCGGACCTCGCCGCCGCAGGGCTCGACGGCATCGAGGTCGACCACATGGACCACGACCCGGCGACCCGGGCCCGGCTGCGCGGCCTCGCCGCCGAGCTGGACCTGCTGGTCACCGGCTCCTCCGACTACCACGGCAGCCGCAAGACGTGCGTGCTCGGCGAGTACACCACCGACCCGGAGGTGTACGGGGAGATCATCCGGCGGGCCACCGGCGCGTTCCCCGTCCCGGGCACCGGCGGACCCCGCAACGCCTGATCCTGCCGTAGCTCCCCTCTTCGTCCTTTTCAAGGCACCCGGCGCCCGCCGCCGTGTCCAGCCGTCGCACGCCTCCGCGCGCGGCGACGGCACCCGGCGGCCGCAGGACGCCCGCCGCCGCATGCTCGTTGCTCGTCCGTACCTCATCGCAAGGCACCCATGTTCGACGTCGCCGTCTTCGGTTCCCTCTTCCTGACCCTCTTCGTGATCATGGATCCCCCCGGGATCACCCCGATCTTCCTCGCGCTCACCGCCGGCCGCCCCGCCAAGGTGCAGAAGCGCATGGCCTTCCAGGCCGTCTGCGTGGCCGGCGGCGTCATCGCCGTGTTCGGTGTGCTCGGCCACCAGATCCTGAACTACCTGCATGTCTCCGTGCCCGCGCTGATGATCGCGGGCGGGCTGCTGCTCCTGCTGATCGCCCTCGACCTGCTGACCGGCAAGACGGACGAGCCGAAGCAGACAAAGGACGTCAACGTGGCACTGGTGCCGCTCGGCATGCCGCTGCTGGCCGGACCGGGGGCGATCGTCTCGGTGATCCTCGCGGTGCAGAAGGCGGACAGCGTGAGCACCCAGGTGTCGGTGTGGACGGCGATCCTCGCTATCCACATCGTGCTCTGGCTGGTCATGCGCTACTCACTGCTGATCATCCGCGTCATCAAGGACGGGGGAGTGGTCCTCGTGACCCGGCTCGCGGGCATGATGCTCTCCGCGATCGCCGTGCAGCAGATCATCAACGGTGTCACCCGGGTCATCCACGGAACCTGACCGCCCCGGTCCGGGTCCGTAACGCGCGGAGCCCCGTACGGCGCGATGCCGTACGGGGCTCCGAAGTCGTCTACGTGTATACGCAGGTCGTATACGCAGTGTGTGTCGTCGATGCCGTTACGAGGTGGTCGTCTCGGCCGGGCGGATCCACAGCCGCTGCCCGATGGCCGCGGCCTGCTGAACGATCTGGTTGACGGAGGCGGCGTCCACGACGGTGGAGTCCACGGGGGTACCGTCGACATCGTCGAGTCGCATGATTTCGAAGCGCATGGGCTTCTCCCTTCGTCTGGTCATCCTCCTGCGGAGAACTACTGGCGTGCGGAGCGCGGAGCGTCTGTGCCCCTCTCCCGTGAGTAGTCAACGGGATGCTTGTTACAAACATTCCCTACGCTAAGGAAATTTTTCGAGTCTCTAATTACTGACTGGTAATCGATCGAGTCGACGGCCGGTTTGTGTTCATGGCGCACTGATCGGGATCAGTTGTGTTCGCAGCGTGACCGCCGGGAGAATGGAGGCATATGAACGACGACCTGGCGGCGCTCGGCGCCCGCATCGACCGAACGAACGAGCTGCTCCAGCGCATGCTCGCCGAGGTGGCGAAGACGCCTTCGACTCATGCGATCTTCGTCGACGCCGGCTACCTGTACGCCGCCGCTGGACGGCTCGTCGCCGGCACCGAGGACCGCCGGGCCTTCGACCTGGACGCCGAGGGTCTGATCGACGCCTTCATCGACAAGGCGCGCCAGGTCTTCGCGGACAGCCGGTTGCTGCGCGTGTACTGGTACGACGGCGCCAGACGCCGCATCCACACCGCCGAACAACAGTCCATCGCCGAACTCCCGGACGTGAAGGTACGGCTCGGCAATCTCAACGCCAACAACCAGCAGAAGGGCGTCGACTCCCTCATCCGGACCGACCTCGAGTCACTGGCCCGGCACCGCGCGATCAGCGACGCGGCGCTCATCGGCGGCGACGAGGACCTGGTGTCGGCGGTGGAGGCGGCGCAGGGGTACGGGGCCCGGGTGCACCTGTGGGGCATCGAGGCGCCCGAGGGCCGCAACCAGGCGGAACCGCTGCTGTGGGAGGTCGACAGCCAGCGCACACTCGAGCTCGACTTCTTCAAGCCGTATGTGAGCCGCCGCACGGCCGCGACCTACGAGCCCTCCTCCACGGCCCGCCCCACTCGCGACGACGTCCGCTTCGTGGGCGCGCAGATCGCCGCCAAGTGGCTCGCCGAGCGCGGCCGGGACTCGCTGGCGGACCTGCTGCCCGGCCACCCGTACCTGCCCGGCTCCATCGATCAGGATCTGCTGGTAGAGGCGGAGGGTCTGCTGCAGTACTCGCTGCGCGGCCAGGCGGACCTGCGCCGCGCCCTGCGGGACGGCTTCTGGGAGCACCTGCAGGCGCAGTACTAGGCGGTACTGGACGGGGAAGTCCCGAGGTCTCAGACGAGCCGGTCCCAGAAGGCGGCGAGGGCGCCGGCCGTCCCCTCCGGCTGGTCGGTGTTGGGGGAGTGTTCCGCGTGCGGGACCACGGTGCGGTGAGCGCCGAGGCGGTGCGCCATGTCGTCCAGCAGCGGGACGGGCCAGGTGTCGTCGCGGTCGCCGGACAGGACGTGTACGGGCAGGCCTACGGCGGCGAGTTCGGCCACGCGGTCGGGTTCCTCGCACAGTTGCCGGCCCGTGGCGAGGAGCTGGGCGGGGCTGTTTCGGAGCCAGCGGCGGCGCAGGTCCTCCCCGTCGGAGAGCCCCTCGTCGAGGTCTCCGGCGTCGATGTCCTCCGGCGGTTCGAAGGCCTGGATGGCGTCCCAGACCCCGGCCATGTCCAGGACGGCGAGGGCGTCGTGCAGCAGCTTGACGCGCTGCTGCTGGGGGAGGGAGATCTGGGCGGGGCCGGAGGCCATCAGGGTGAGCGAGACGAACGGGGAGGGGTCGAGGAGGACGGCGGCCCGGGCGATGTGCCCGCCGAGAGAGTGCCCGAGCAGATGCACCGGCGCGCCGACGGCGTGCGCCTGCGCGATCACGTCCCGTGCCAGCTCGGCCTGCGCGTACGGTGCCTCGTCGTCCTTCGGTCCGGGGGACTCGTACTGCCCTCGCCCGTCGACGGCGACGGTCCGGTATCCGGCTGCCGCGAGAAGCGGCTGCAGGAGGAGGAAGTCCTCCTTGCTGCCGGTGAAACCGGGCAGCAGCAGGGCGGTCCCCTTCACCCGCGCCGTCGCCGCGTCGGCCTCGAGCACGGCGAACTCCCCCCGCTCGGTGGCGAGCCGACGCGCACGGACGCCGGGGGGCTGGGTGAAGCTGGGGGGACGGCTCATGGGGGTGAGGGTACCGGGCGGAGAGAACACCGATGGCCCGCCCCTGTGTGTGACAGGTGCGGGCCATCGATGACCAGTGCCGTGGCCTACCGCGAGGTGTCAGCCCTCCACGGGCTCCGCGACCTTGCGCGTGCGCCGTCGCGGCTTGGCCTCCGCGGCGTCGTCCGCCTGCGCCGGGATCTCCGCCTCCGCCGCGACGGCCTTCCGCGTACGGCGCCGGGGCTTGGCCTCTGGCTCCTCGGCGGCCTGCGCGGGAATCGCGGGCTCGGCGGCCTTGCGGGTACGGCGCCGGGGCGTGACCTCGGCAGCGACCTCCGCACCGTCCACGGCAGCCTCCGCGGCGGCCTCGGCGGTCTTACGGGTACGGCGGCGAGGCTTGGCCTCGACGGCTTCGACGGTGTCGACAGCCGCCTCGGCGGCCTTGCGGGTACGCCGCGGCTTGGCCGGAGCCTCAGCCTGTGCCGCCGCGCCCTCGACCGTCTCGGCGGCCGGGACCGCCTCGGCGGTCTTGCGGGTGCGGCGGCGCGGCTTGACCTCGGTCGCCTCAGCGGCCTCGGTGGCGGTGTCGGTGACGGGTGCCGCTTCCGTGGTCTTGCGGGTGCGGCGGCGGGGCTTGGCCTCCGTGGCTTCGGCGGTGTCCACGGCCTCCGCGGCCTTGCTCGCGGCGTCGGCGGCCGGAGCCGTCTCGGCGGTCTTGCGGGTGCGCCGACGCGGCTTGACCTCGGTCGCCTCGGCGGCCTCGGTGGCGGTGTCGGTGACGGGTGCCGCTTCCGTGGTCTTGCGGGTGCGGCGGCGGGGCTTGGCCTCCGTGGCTTCGGCGGTGTCCACGG